>NZ_LPVF01000014.1 GCF_001517105.1 Bacillus halotolerans | reverse complement strand
AGTAGGACGCCGCCAAGCAATTAACGAAAAGGCAGCTCATATGAGCTGCCTTTTTTTGCGTTCTGCTTATTGGTATCATAAAATTTCATTTAGTTATATAATATAATAACTTCACAGAGAAATTTTAAGTGAATAATCAGGTTTTATGGATTTAGAAAATGGAAATACTTAAGATAGAGCGAGAAAGTTGAAAATTCTCGAAAAACACCTTATAGTAAGATTAAAGTCAAATATAGTCAAAGTCAATAAAGGAGGGGGTTGAGTGGGACATAATATTTCTGACATCATTGAACAGTACTTGAAACAAGTGTTAGATCAAAATGGCAAGGAAATTTTAGAAATTAAACGTAGTGAAATTGCAGATAAATTTCAATGTGTTCCTTCCCAAATAAATTATGTCATCAACACAAGATTTACAAGCGAGAGAGGATATATTGTTGAGAGCAAACGCGGGGGCGGCGGTTATATCAGAATCATTAAAATTAAAATGAATAATGAAGTTGTCCTAATCAATAATATTATTTCTCAAATTAATACCCATTTGTCTCAAGCAGCCTCTGATGACATTATTTTAAGGCTATTAGAAGACAAGGTGATTTCTGAAAGAGAAGCAAAAATGATGGTCAGCGTGATGGATCGCTCAGTACTGTACATTGATTTGCCTGAACGTGATGAATTAAGAGCGAGAATGATGAAAGCTATGCTGACCGCTTTAAAATTAAAATAAGCGGGTGAAAAGATTGATTTGTCAAGAGTGCAATGAGAGACCAGCCACTTTTCACTTTACAAAGGTTGTTAACGGAGAGAAAAAAGAGGTTCACATCTGCGAACAATGTGCAAAAGAACATAGCGATTCATATGGTATAAGTGCAAGTCATGGTTTCTCTATTCATAATTTACTATCAGGCTTACTGAACATGGATTCTTCATTTCAGAATGCTGGAACACAAATGTTCAGCCATTCCGAGCAAATATCTGCTTGTCCGAAGTGCGGAATGACATTTCAGCAATTTAGAAAAACCGGCAGATTTGGCTGTGCCGAATGTTATAAAACATTTCATAGCAACATTACACCGATCTTACGCAAAGTTCACAGCGGAAACACTGTACATGGCGGGAAAATACCGAAACGTATAGGCGGCAATCTGCATGTCAGACGACAGATCGATATGTTGAAAAAAGAATTAGAAGCTTTAATACTACAAGAAGAATTTGAAAATGCAGCCCATGTGAGAGATCAAATTCGTTCATTAGAACAGTCACTCAAAAGTACAGATAGTGAGGAGGAACAGGGGTAATGTCGCTAAAGCATTTTATTCAGGACGCATTAAGCAGTTGGATGAAGCAGAAAGGCCCTGAAAGTGACATTGTACTCAGCAGCCGCATACGTTTAGCTAGGAACTTTGAAAATATTCGGTTCCCTACGCGATATTCCAATGAAGAAGCCTCATCCATCTTACAACAGTTTGAAGAACAGTTTTCAGAACAAGAAATTCCCGGTGTCGGCAAATTCCTTTTGATCAGAATGAACGACGCACAGCCTTTAGAAAAACGGGTGCTTGTTGAAAAGCATCTCATCAGCCCTAATTTGACAGAGTCTCCTTTTGGCGGCTGTTTGCTTTCTGAAAATGAGGAAGTAAGCGTCATGTTGAATGAGGAGGACCACATTAGAATTCAGTGTCTTTTCCCAGGTTTTCAGCTTCCGCAAGCAATGAAAGCCGCAAACCAAGTTGATGACTGGATTGAGGAAAAAGTTGATTATGCATTTAGTGAGCAAAGAGGTTACTTAACCAGCTGTCCTACAAATGTAGGTACGGGCTTAAGGGCTTCAGTCATGATGCATCTTCCGGCACTGGTTTTAACTAGGCAAATAAATCGAATTATACCGGCTATTAATCAATTAGGCTTAGTTGTTAGAGGAATTTATGGGGAAGGCAGCGAAGCAGTAGGAAATATCTTTCAAATTTCAAATCAAATCACGCTTGGAAAGTCGGAGCAGGATATTGTCGATGATCTTAACAGCGTAGCTGCCCAACTGATTGAACAGGAACGATCTGCTCGAGAAGCGCTTTACCAAACCTCTAAGATTGAGCTTGAGGATCGTGTGTATCGATCCTATGGAGTCTTGTCCAATTGCCGGATGATAGAATCGAAAGAAACTGCAAAGTGTCTTTCAGATGTTCGGCTAGGTATAGACTTAGGCATTATAAAAGGACTTTCAAGCAATATACTTAATGAACTGATGATTTTAACACAGCCGGGATTTTTACAGCAGTACTCGGGAGGCGCTTTGCGTCCGAACGAAAGAGATATACGAAGAGCGGCTCTTATCAGAGAACGGCTTCACTTAGAAATGAATGGGAATAGACAGGAGGATGAATCGATATGATGTTTGGAAGATTTACAGAACGAGCTCAAAAGGTACTGGCGCTTGCACAGGAAGAAGCACTCCGTTTGGGTCATACAAATATTGGGACAGAACATATATTATTGGGATTAGTTCGTGAAGGTGAAGGGATTGCATTTAAAGCTTTAGAGGCCCTTGGTCTTAATTCAGATAAAGTACAAAAAGAAGTAGAAAGTTTGATTGGTCGAGGACAGGAAAGTACCACCTCTGTTCCTCACTATACACCTAGAGCTAAAAAAGTAATAGAACTATCAATGGATGAAGCTAGAAAACTAGGTCATTCTTATGTAGGAACAGAACACATACTTCTCGGACTAATTCGTGAAGGTGAAGGAGTTGCTGCAAGAGTTTTGAATAATCTTGGTGTCAGTCTTAATAAGGCAAGACAACAAGTACTGCAACTTCTCGGAAGCAATGAAACCGGGACATCTGGAGCCGGAACAAATAGCAATGCAAATACACCGACGCTTGATAGTCTGGCAAGAGATTTAACCGCTATTGCCAAGGAAGATAGCCTTGATCCAGTTATTGGAAGAAGCAAGGAAATTCAACGTGTTATTGAAGTATTAAGCCGTAGAACGAAGAATAACCCAGTTCTAATTGGAGAACCAGGTGTAGGTAAAACAGCAATTGCAGAAGGCCTTGCTCAGCAGATCATTAACAATGAAGTTCCGGAAATATTGCGTAATAAACGTGTTATGACATTAGACATGGGAACAGTTGTTGCCGGTACGAAATATCGCGGTGAATTTGAGGACCGCTTGAAAAAAGTTATGGATGAAATCCGTCAGGCAGGAAACATCATTCTATTCATTGATGAGCTCCATACACTAATCGGAGCGGGCGGAGCAGAAGGTGCCATTGATGCATCCAATATTTTGAAACCTTCACTTGCTCGCGGAGAACTTCAGTGCATCGGTGCGACAACTCTTGATGAGTACCGTAAATATATTGAAAAAGATGCAGCTCTGGAACGCCGTTTTCAGCCAATCCAGGTTGATCAGCCGTCTGTAGACGAAAGCATTCAAATCCTAAAAGGCTTGCGTGACCGATATGAAGCCCACCACCGCGTTTCTATCACTGACGAAGCCATTGAGGCTGCGGTTAAGCTTTCTGACAGATATATCTCTGACCGTTTCCTTCCGGATAAAGCTATTGACTTGATCGATGAAGCGGGTTCAAAGGTCAGACTGCGTTCCTTTACAACGCCTCCTAATTTAAAAGAGCTGGAACAGAAACTTGATGAAGTTCGTAAAGAGAAGGATGCTGCGGTGCAAAGCCAAGAATTTGAAAAAGCGGCTTCCTTGCGTGATACGGAACAGCGTTTGCGTGAACAAGTGGAAGATACGAAAAAATCATGGAAAGAGAAGCAGGGACAGGAAAACTCAGAGGTTTCTGTGGATGATATTGCGATGGTTGTATCCAGCTGGACTGGGGTGCCTGTATCAAAAATCGCTCAAACTGAAACTGATAAGCTTCTTAATATGGAAAGCATTCTTCATTCCCGTGTCATCGGCCAAGATGAAGCTGTTGTAGCTGTTGCTAAAGCGGTCAGACGTGCAAGAGCAGGGCTAAAAGATCCTAAACGCCCAATCGGCTCATTCATATTCTTAGGCCCTACAGGTGTAGGTAAAACGGAGCTTGCACGGGCACTTGCTGAGTCTATCTTCGGTGATGAAGAAGCCATGATTAGAATTGATATGTCTGAATACATGGAAAAACACTCGACTTCTAGACTTGTAGGTTCACCTCCAGGGTATGTGGGATACGATGAAGGCGGCCAATTAACAGAGAAGGTAAGAAGAAAACCATACTCTGTCGTGCTTCTTGATGAGATTGAGAAAGCGCACCCTGACGTCTTCAATATCCTCCTTCAAGTTCTTGAGGACGGACGATTGACTGATTCTAAAGGCCGTACAGTTGATTTCCGCAACACGATTCTGATCATGACGTCAAACGTCGGAGCAAGTGAGCTGAAACGCAACAAATATGTCGGCTTCAACGTTCAGGATGAGACGCAAAATCATAAAGACATGAAGGATAAAGTGATGGGTGAGCTGAAACGTGCGTTCAGACCGGAATTCATCAACCGTATTGATGAAATTATCGTCTTCCATTCACTCGAGAAAAAACATCTGGCTGAAATCGTGTCATTGATGTCTGATCAATTAACGAAACGTCTTAAAGAACAGGACCTTTCTATTGAATTGACGGAAGCTGCGAAAGCAAAAGTCGCGGAAGAGGGCGTAGACCTTGAATACGGTGCCCGCCCGCTCAGAAGAGCCATTCAAAAACATGTGGAGGACCGATTATCTGAAGAGCTGCTCAGAGGTAACATTCATAAAGGACACCATATCGTTCTTGATGTAGAAGATGGCGAATTTGTCGTAAAAACGACTGCTAAAACGAATATTTAATATGAAAGAGACGTGCACATTTAAATTGCACGTCTCTTTTTAAGTGATTCGGTCATAAGGGAGCTTTTTGTTATTATAAATAAAATTTGACCATGAAATTTCAAACAAAACAAGTAAGCATTAAGTAGGGACCTATAGGCTATGTAAACATAGTGAAAAAGAAATGGGAATTTTGTGATAATTGTTGCAGTTCACATGGAAATATATTATAATTTTTTGTATCAAATTACAAGGAGGTAAAAATATGTCAGAAAAACAGATTGAAAGAACCATTAGAGCATGGAAAGATCCTGAGTTCAGAAAAACCTTGTCCGATGTAGCAGATCATCCATCTGGGTCTATTGAAGCTAACCAATTTTCAACGCTTGGCAGTGAAGATAATGTTAATCCAATGACAACACCAGTTAGTCCTGCACCAAGTGTAATCATTCGAGTAAGCTTGAAAGTCTGTCCTACATTTAAAATAAAATGTAAAGTTTAAAACTTACTTAAAAAGAGGACTCTTTGAGTCCTCTTTTTTGAGAGGAGTGTTCATATGACCAATTTAGTTGTTGACTTTAAAAAAGGTTCATATATAAATGAAAGAGTTCCTAACAACAATGTTAAAATCACACATGATCAATATGATAAATGGTTATTAACCTCAGGTTTAAAAAAGAAGTCTTTGATGAGAAAGTTAAGAAGTATTATAAAAGTTACAACGATTTTATGAAGTTAATTTCCACCAAGGATAATTTTAAGATTAGAGAGAGTGTGTGGATTGAAGAATTAGAGGAAATATTTAGGGGTGCTTCTGAATACACCAACAGAATCCATTCACATGAGCAATCAGTTTTTCTGTACTTTATTTATCCATTTTTAGATTGGGCATCGCGTAGAATAGACTTTGAGTTCAAAGATATATTTAACTATAACTATATTAACACGTCTGAAGT
The DNA here is from genome assembly GCF_001517105.1 of Bacillus halotolerans. Lineage (GTDB taxonomy): Bacteria > Bacillota > Bacilli > Bacillales > Bacillaceae > Bacillus > Bacillus halotolerans. The sequence goes on along the minus strand of NZ_LPVF01000014.1, from coordinate 60,730 downwards.
GCGTGATTCTTTCCTAAATGCAATACAAGAAAACTTAAATTCACTGGTTTCAAGAACCCTTATACTTGATCTGAATATTGAAAGATTAAAAGGAAACTTAACTGGGGAAACCCCAAATGAAAGATATTACTCTTACTCAAAAAGATTTATAGAAAATCCAAAAGAAATCATAAAGTTGTTAAAAGAATATCCGGTTCTATCAAGATTAATTGTAAGTTCTATTAAAAAAAATATAAGTAATTTTAAAGAGACAATATCACGTTTTATTTTTGATAGACATGAACTTATAGAGAACAACCTCATTTTAGATGATTTGCTTGTTTCTATAGAAAAGGGCTTAGGTGATGATCATAAAAATGGCAGAAGTATAATGTGTTTAAATTTTGAAAACGGTCAAAAACTCATCTATAAACCAAGATCTTTACATATGGATAAGAAATTTGAAGAACTTATCGAATGGATTAATCGTCAAAATTTCCATCCTAAATTAAAATATGTTAAGTCAATTGATAAAAAGAGCTATGGATGGCAGAAATTTATAAAACATATACCATGTAATAATAGAAAAGATATTGAGTTATTTTATGAACGTCAAGGTGTATATACTGCTTTACTATATATGCTTAATGCCACTGATTTTCATTTAGAGAACATGATTGCTCATTCTGCTTACCCCATTTTAGTGGATCTTGAATCGCTTTTTCAGAATAAAATTGAACATAAAGACTATAATATCGTAGATAAATTGGCGTGGGATAAAATTAACAATTCAGTGATTTTAACTGGGATGTTGCCTGTTAGTAATTATACGGGTGTGGATTTTGATTTAAGCGGAATTGGAGGAAGCGGTAATCAAGACTTGCCATATGAGTCATTCGATTTTCAAAATGTTGGCACAGATAATATGAAACTTGTTAAAACAAGACAAGAGTATGAAGGATCTCAAAATCAACCAATTATCGATGGTTACACAGTCCAACCCAGTAAATATATAGACTCAATTATAAAAGGCTTTACTTCCTTATACAATTTATTTAAAGATAACAAAAAAGAACTTCTAAGTGAAGATGGCCCTATTACAGCCTTTAAAGATGCAAATTTCAGGTTCATTTTTCGGAATACAGCAACTTATGCTGAATTCTTAGAATGGAGTCTGCACCCTGATTACTTAATGAATGGTTTAGATAGAAATCTGTTATTTGAAAATATATGGAATAAAAATAATCCTCAGAACTTAGATGTTATCTTCGGAGAATATAAAGATTTATTAAATCACGATATACCGTATTTTTATTCAGAAGTTAATTCAAAAGATTTAATGACGTCAAAAGGAGAAAGAATAACAAGTTTTTTTGAAAAAGATTCTTTAACAATAGTGAAAGAAAGAATAAAGCAACTTAGTGAAAAGGATTATAAAGAACAAGTAGATTTTATAAAACAATGTTTTTTAAATTTAAATGAAGTTCAATCTAAATTGAACTACAGTAAACATTTTAAACAAAATGACGGCAGAGATCTTCCAGCTATAATAGGTGATTTCATTCTGAGTAAATCTATTCTGGATGAAGATAAAAAACTTGTTACATTTATTTCAAGAAAACAGATAGATGGTGAAAAATTTATTTTAGCACCAGTAGACGAAAGTATGTATGAGGGTTTATTAGGAGTCGGTTTATTTTTCTTATATTTGAATAAAAAGTATAATATAGCTGAATACGAAAATATGGCACTTAGATGTCTAGAAAGCGCTAAAGCGAAAATTTTGGAAAATGAAAATATTTCAGCGTATTATGGATTATCTTCATACCTATATGTTTTAAACCATTACATTTCAGTTTTTCCTGAAAAAACGGAATTTATAGAAGATGTAAAGATGATTCTAAAAAAGATAGATTCTCTAAAACATAATGTGAATCATGATCTTGATTTTATAGGTGGTTATGCAGGTGCTATTATTGTGCTGTTGAATATTTACAATACACTGCATATAGAGAAAGCACTAAGTATAGCCAAATTTTTCGGTGATTGTATTATCGAATATATTAAAAGTAATATAGAAAAAGATAAGTTTGAATTTTTAACAGGAATTTCTCATGGAGCTTCTGGTATTGCTTTAGCTCTACAAAAACTTAATAATGTTACTGGAGAGACAAGCTATGAAACCTATATCAGTATGTTATTAGTTTATGAAGATTCCTATTACTCAAAAGAAAAGAAGAATTGGAGAGATTTAAGGTATAATAACGAGGTTTATCCTAATTATTGGTGCCACGGAGCACCTGGGATTCTATTAGCAAGAAATAAAATGGGTAGAGATTTTAATGGTATAGAACAAAAATTGTTAATTGAAAAGCTTTTAACTGAAAAAAATAATGACATAACTCTATGTCATGGAAATTTAGGAGTTCAATTAATAATTTTAGAACTAGCCAAAAAACAAAACAATAATAAGCTAATTCGTTTAGTATCTGACAATATAAAAGAAATAAAAAACTCTCTAAGCTTCAGCAATATAAAACAAAATTTTGAGCTCGACCTTGGATTAATGACTGGAATTGCAGGTGTAGGGTATGCTCTACTTTACGAAAATAATTTTTCAAGCGTACCTAATATTCTCACCCTAGAGCAACCCATAGTATAAAAAGCCTTCTATATTAGAGGGCTTACAAATTTAAATTTGTTGGTGATATTGTGAAACAAGTTTACAAATTGTTAAGTGTTATAAAACTGCCAAAATATATATTGTTGATATGTTTACTATTAAGTTTGCTAGAGACAGCATTTAGTTTATCAGTACCACTTATTACAAGGCATTTGGTGGATAGCTTATCAAACGGCCTTGATTATTTTACGGTTGTTCTTTTATCTCTGGTGTTACTACTTCAAGCATTTCTTTCAGGTATTTTATTATACCTCTTAAATTGCATTGGACAAAATGTAGTGAAATCTATTAGAGTTATGGGCATCAAAAAATATTCACTTTTAGTATGAACTATTTTGAAAAAAACAAATCAGGAGATATTATTAGCAGAATAACTAATGATACTTTAATTATCAAAGATTTTTTTGGAAGCGATTTAATATCTTTTGTGTCTAGTGTTATAGCGGTTACTGGTTCTGTAGTAATATTGATGGTTTTAGATTGGAAATTAACTTTAGTTTTAATTGTATCAATACCGTTAATAACCTTATTTTTATTGCCAATGGGCGGAAAAGTTCTTTCAATATCACAAAGACAGCAACACTATGTTGGATTTTTAACAACTTTTTTGAATCGAGTGTTAGATAACATTAAATTAATAAAGATCTCCAATACAGAAAGCATTGAAGAGAAAAAAGGGATTGAGAACGCAACAAACATTTATAGAGAGTCCCTAAAAGAAGCGAAAATTTTTTCTATATTAACGCCTCTGATTAGTTTAGTTTTAATGTTGATTATTGTCAGCATAATTATGTATGGGGGTTTTAGAGTTTCTTCGCACACTTTAACGAGCGGAGATTTGATGGCGTTTATAATGTATTTGATTCAAATAATAATCCCTCTGAGTTCTATTGGTGAGTTTTTTGTTACTTATAAAAAGTCATTAGGAGCGATTAATAGAGTTAATGGTTTAATTTTTAATAGAGAAGTAGAAGATACAGAAGGTGTTAAAATCAGTAAAGAAAACACCAAAATTTCCTTTAAAAACGTTAATTTTAGCTATAATGAGGAGAAAGAAGTTTTAAAAGATATATCTTTTACTTTGGTACCAGGTACTGTTACAGCTTTAGTCGGCCCTAGTGGGGGGGAAAACAACAATATTTGCGCTGTTAGAACGTTTATATGAGCCTAATAAAGGTAAAATATTTTTTGATAATAAGTTAATTTCCGAATATAAATTGCAGGAGTGGAGAAAACATATTGGTTATGTAACTCAGGAGAGTCCAATAATTGATGGAACTATACTAGACAATATATTATATGGAACAAAAGGAGATTTTACTAAGGAACAAATAGATAGTGTTCTGGAAAAAACGTATTTAAAAAGAGAAATTGAAGATTTCTCTAAGGGAATACACACTGAGGTTGGAGAAAAGGGTATGAGGTTGTCTGCTGGCCAAAGACAAAGAATTGCAATAGCCCGAGTAATTCTTAGAGATCCCAAATTATTATTGTTAGATGAAGCAACTTCAAATCTAGATAGTCACTCAGAGGAAGTAGTTAAAAAAACGTTAGATAACTTAATGAGGGAGAAAACAAGTTTGGTTATCGCGCATAGATTGTCTACTATATTATCTGCAGACAATATCATTATTTTAGAAGATGGTCGTATCTCTGGCTCTGGTACCCATAAAGATCTTTATGAAATGCATCCTTTATATAGAAGGTTAGTAGATCTACAGTTTGACCTATCGGAGGTTAAGTAGACTTGATGGAAACTATAGAGTTAATCCAAAATGCTGATTTATATAAAAAGTGGGGTTGGTCTGTAGATTTAATAACAGGAAGCGGGAAAACCTTCCGTTCTGAACAAGGGAGTCAAGATGTTAAAATAGCAATTATAGATAGCGGCATTGATGTGAACCATCCAGATTTAAAAGATAATATTATTTTGGAGCAAGCAATATCTTTTGTAGACGATTCAATTAATGACAAGATTGGTCATGGAACTCAAATTGCCGGAATCATCGCAGCTAAAGGCCGATTATTAGGAATTGGTCCTAATTTAAAACTTATCCCTTATAAAGTTATGAGGGATAATACTTCAAGTGCAAGTTTTGTGTTACAAGCTCTCTATAAAGCATATGATGAAAAAGTGGATATAATAAACTTAAGTTTAGGAGCTTATAATGCTCTAAAAAACCAGAAAGACCTAATTGAAATAAGGGAATACAATAAAATTGTTGAAAAACTTTTGGATAGGAATACGTTTATAGTATCTTCTATTGGAAATGATCAGCGGAAAATTTGCAGATATAATCAGGAATTTGCGAATGACGATTTGTATATTTTACCTACTTCTCTAGATGGGGTTATAGGGGTAGCTTCAGTAAAGAAAAATATGTCTTTGGCTGATTACTCAAATTACGGAGATTGTATTACTATCTGTGGTTATGGCGGGGAGTTAGGGGACTCTTGGAATAAAAACCGTTTTTTTGATATAAGGCAGATGGTTTTAACAACTCTTCCGTTAGGTAAAGAACCTTCTATTATCGGAAAGGCCTTAGATTTACCAAGAGGATATGACCTAACTTATGGTACGAGTATAGCGACTGCTCAAGTTACAGCCACAATAGGATTAATTTTGTCGAAATTTAAAAGGAATAAAAAAAGTTACGAATATGAAGATGTATTAGAGGTCCTTCTAAAAGGAGCTGTTTCAAATTGTCATAAGTTTAAAGAGGTAAATGAATCGGAAGCTCGAATAGTAAATGCATACAACAGTTTAATGTTTATGGATGACTATCAATACTAATTCATTAATACATGTGATTCTCTGTCGTAAAATTAATACTCAGTACGAACTTTTTAAAGACATACATATATTATGGTATGTCTTAATTTTATAGTAAGAGGAAGATTTTAATATGGCTAAAACAAAATCCAAATTCATCTGCCAATCCTGCGGCTACGAGTCTCCAAAATGGATGGGGAAATGTCCGGGCTGCGGTGCTTGGAATACAATGGTGGAAGAAATGATTAAAAAAGCGCCGGCCAATCGGAGAGCGGCTTTTTCTCATTCTGTTCAAACCGTACAGAAACCTTCACCGATTACATCAATCGAAACATCAGAAGAACCCCGGGTAAAAACCCAGCTTGGCGAGTTTAACAGAGTGCTCGGCGGCGGTGTGGTGAAGGGCTCACTTGTTTTAATTGGCGGGGACCCCGGCATCGGAAAATCGACCTTATTGCTGCAAGTATCCGCTCAGTTATCTGGTTCAACACGTCATGTTCTGTACATTTCAGGAGAAGAATCGGTAAAACAAACGAAATTAAGAGCAGACCGTCTGGGCATAAATAATCCCTCACTGCATGTTTTATCCGAAACCGATATGGAGTATATTTCGTCTGCTATAGAAGAGATGAATCCAGCGTTTGTGGTTGTTGACTCTATTCAAACGGTCTATCAAAGCGATATCACCTCGGCTCCCGGCAGTGTGTCACAGGTAAGAGAATGTACAGCCGAGCTGATGAAAATTGCAAAGACAAAAGGTATTCCGATATTTATTGTAGGTCACGTAACGAAAGAAGGATCCATAGCGGGGCCGAGACTGCTGGAGCATATGGTTGACACTGTTTTATACTTTGAAGGAGAACGTCACCATACTTTCCGAATCTTACGGGCTGTAAAAAACCGCTTTGGTTCTACAAACGAAATGGGTATTTTTGAAATGCGGGAAGAAGGGCTCACTGAGGTACTGAATCCTTCAGAGATCTTCTTAGAAGAGCGTTCGGCGGGATCTGCGGGGTCGAGCATAACGGCTTCTATGGAAGGTACAAGGCCGATTCTTGTTGAAATTCAGGCGCTCATCTCGCCAACAAGCTTTGGCAATCCGCGGCGCATGGCAACAGGGATAGATCATAACAGGGTGTCACTGTTAATGGCTGTGTTAGAAAAAAGAGTAGGTCTGCTGCTGCAAAACCAGGATGCATATTTGAAGGTAGCGGGCGGCGTCAAACTTGATGAACCTGCGATTGATCTTGCTATAGCGGTCAGTATCGCATCAAGCTTTAGAGACACACCTCCAAATCCTGCAGATTGCTTTATAGGAGAAGTGGGATTAACCGGAGAAGTCCGTCGGGTATCAAGGATTGAACAGCGTGTAAAAGAAGCGGCAAAGCTTGGTTTTAAACGCATGATCATACCTGCGGCAAATCTGGATGGATGGACGAAACCAAAAGGGATTGAGGTCATCGGAGTAGCAAATGTTGCAGAGGCACTTCGTACTTCATTAGGAGGATAATAGATGGAAAAAGAGAAAAAAGGGGCGAAACATGAGTTAGACCTGTCTTCTATTTTGCAGTTTGTTGCTCCTGGAACACCGCTCAGAGCGGGGATAGAAAATGTACTGAGAGCAAATACAGGCGGTCTGATTGTTGTTGGATATAATGATAAAGTAAAAGAAGTGGTGGATGGCGGTTTCCACATTAACACTGCTTTTTCTCCGGCGCATTTATATGAACTGGCTAAAATGGATGGTGCGATTATTTTAAGTGATTCTGGTCAAAAGATCCTATATGCCAATACACAATTGATGCCAGAAGCCACAATTTCTTCGTCAGAAACAGGAATGCGGCACCGCACCGCCGAAAGAGTAGCTAAGCAAACCGGCTGTCTCGTTATCGCAATTTCTGAGAGAAGAAATGTCATAACGTTATATCAGGAAAGTATGAAGTATACACTAAAAGACATAGGGTTTATTTTAACAAAAGCGAATCAAGCCATTCAAACTCTAGAAAAATATAAAACAATTCTGGACAAAACGATTAATGCACTAAACGCATTGGAGTTTGAGGAACTCGTTACATTCAGCGATGTTCTGTCTGTGATGCACCGTTATGAAATGGTGCTGCGAATCAAAAATGAAATCAACATGTATATCAGGGAACTGGGAACAGAAGGTCATTTGATTAAGCTGCAGGTCATCGAACTGATTACTGATATGGAAGAAGAGGCTGCTTTATTTATTAAGGATTATGTGAAAGAAAAAATTAAAGATCCATTTGTCCTTTTAAAAGAGCTGCAGGATATGTCCAGCTATGATTTGCTTGACGATTCCATTGTTTATAAGCTGCTTGGTTATCCGGCTTCTACAAATCTTGATGACTATGTTCTGCCTAGAGGATACAGGCTGCTAAATAAGATTCCGCGCCTTCCGATGCCGATTGTGGAGAATGTGGTGGAGGCATTTGGCGTTCTGCCGAGAATTATTGAGGCCAGTGCAGAAGAATTAGATGAAGTAGAGGGTATCGGTGAAGTACGAGCCCAAAAAATCAAAAAGGGCTTAAAACGCCTTCAAGAGAAGCATTATTTAGACAGGCAGCTATGATTTTCGGTTAAAACCATATCTTTACGGGTATATTATTGTTGGTTTTTGTTTATTCTGATATTCGTAGGTTGCTTAAAATCTTGTGAAATACAACAATTTTCTTTAAAGGAGGTGGGGGTATGTTAAAACGAATAGTTCAGGCGTTCTTCATTATCTTCGGCGGCGTTGTTGGTATATTTTTAATACCTGAATTGTTTGTACTGTTAAGTTTACAGGACATACCTTTAATAACAAACGCATATACGTCTGCGGCAATAGGTGCAATTATCTTTTTTCTCATCAGTATATGGGGTACAGATTACGTTGTGAACTGGGTGAAGTGGATAGAGGATTCATTATTAAAAGCGCCGGTTCCAGATTTGTTATTTGGAAGTCTTGGCTTAGTATTTGGACTTATAATTGCTTATCTTATCGTAAACGTTATTCCTTTAGACAATATACCTTACCGCATACTCAGCACAATCATCCCTGTGTTTTTAGCTTTCTTTCTCGGTTATCTTGGCTTTCAGGTGGGCTTTAAGAAAAAGGATGAATTGATCAGCCTATTCTCCATTTCCGCCAGAATGCAAAAGAAAAAAGGAACTGCCGATGAAGAGAACGAGGTCCAAGACAAAAAGCTGAAAATCCTGGACACAAGTGTTATTATTGATGGGAGAATTGCGGATATTTGCCAGACTGGTTTTTTAGAGGGAATTATCGTGATTCCGCAGTTTGTCCTTGAGGAATTGCAGCATATCGCTGACTCCTCAGATGTGTTAAAACGCAACAGAGGGCGCCGCGGTCTTGATATCCTGAACCGCATTCAAAAAGAATTAGATATTAAAGTTGAAATTTATGAAGGTGACTTTGAAGATATTCAGGAGGTTGACAGCAAGCTGGTCAAACTCGCTAAACTGACATCCGGAGTCGTTGTGACGAATGATTTTAATTTAAATAAAGTGTGCGAGCTTCAGAAGGTAGCAGTGTTAAACATTAATGACCTTGCCAACGCGGTCAAGCCTGTTGTGCTTCCGGGTGAGGAAATGAATGTTCAGGTCATTAAAGACGGCAAAGAGCATAATCAGGGAGTCGCTTACTTGGATGACGGCACTATGATTGTCGTTGAAGAAGGACGGAATTATATCGGCAAACACATTGATGTTCTCGTCACAAGCGTGCTGCAGACAGCAGCGGGACGAATGATTTTTGCCAAGCCTAAGCTGTTGGAGAAGGCGCTGTAAAGGGAGAAAGAACAATGAATTATGATGTGGTAATTCTTGCGGCCGGACAGGGGAAACGGATGAAAGCAGGGAGAAATAAACTGTTTATCGAGCTGAAAGGAGACCCGGTTATCATTCACACTTTACGGGTGTTTGACAGCCATCGTCCGTGCGGCAGAATCATTTTGGTGATTAACGAGCGCGAACGGGACGACTTTCAGCAATTGCTGAATCAATATCCGTTTCAAACCGCTATCGAGCTTGTAGCAGGCGGAGATGAACGCCAGCACAGTGTTTATAAAGGGCTCAAAGCCGTTAAACAAGAAAAGATTGTCCTCGTTCACGACGGCGCTCGCCCTTTTATAAAGCATGACCAGATTGACGAACTGATTGCTGAAGCGGAGCAGATCGGAGCGGCCATCCTGGCTGTTCCGGTAAAAGATACGATTAAACGCGTTCAAGATTTAGAAGTCAGTGAGACGATTGAACGTTCAAGCTTGTGGGCTGTCCAAACGCCACAAGCTTTTCGTCTTTCTTTATTGATGGAGGCTCACGCTGAGGCAGAGCGCAGAGGGTTTTTAGGAACGGATGACGCCAGTCTCGTCGAACAGCTTGAGGGCCGTTCGGTTCGTGTTGTAGAAGGTAACTATACAAATATTAAGCTGACGACTCCTGATGATTTAACGTCAGCTGAAGCTATCATGGAAGCAGAAAGTGGGAATAATCATGTTTAGAATCGGACAAGGTTTTGATGTGCACCAATTAGTAGAGGGCCGGCCTCTCATTATCGGCGGAGTAGAAATCCCGTATGAAAAAGGATTGCTCGGACATTCTGACGCGGATGTATTATTGCACACTGTTGCTGACGCATGCCTCGGAGCTGTCGGGGAGGGCGACATCGGCAAGCATTTCCCTGATACAGATCCGGAGTTCAAGGATGCTGATTCGTTTAAATTACTTCAGCATGTCTGGGGGATTGTGAAACAGAAAGGGTATGTACTTGGAAATATTGACTGTACGATCATTGCACAGAAGCCGAAGATGGCGCCGTACATAGAAGGCATGAGAAAAAGAATCGCCGAAGGGCTTGAGGCAGAGGTTTCCCAAGTGAATGTTAAAGCGACCACAACCGAAAAGCTTGGATTTACAGGAAGGGCGGAAGGAATAGCCGCTCAAGCCACAGTGCTGATACAAAAAGGCTAACTTGTTTTGATGCCCGGTCTATTTGGTGGTAGAATAGATGCATACATTTAGCCTGAGGCCATACATGAGATGAAAGGAAGTATATGAAATGGGAAACGAAGTACGCGTCCGTTATGCACCGAGTCCAACAGGACATTTGCATATTGGAAATGCCAGAACGGCGCTTTTTAATTATTTATTTGCCCGCAACCAAGGCGGCAAGTTTATTATCCGTGTTGAGGACACTGATAAAAAACGCAACATTGAGGGCGGAGAACAAAGCCAGCTCAACTATTTAAAATGGCTTGGCATCGACTGGGATGAGAGTGTGGATGTCGGCGGAGAGTACGGCCCATACCGTCAATCAGAGCGTAACGATATCTATAAGGTTTACTATGAAGAGCTGCTTGAAAAAGGGCTTGCTTATAAATGTTTCTGTACGGAAGAAGAACTTGAAAAAGAACGTGAAGAGCAGATTGCCCGCGGAGAGATGCCGCGTTATTCCGGAAAGCACAGAGATCTGACTCAGGAAGAACAGGAAAAATTCCTTGCAGAGGGCAGAAAACCGAGTATTCGTTTCCGTGTCCCTGAAGGAAAAATCATTGCGTTTAATGATATTGTAAAAGGTGAAATTTCTTTCGAATCTGATGGCATCGGCGACTTTGTTATTGTGAAAAAAGACGGAACGCCGACTTATAACTTTGCAGTAGCTGTGGATGACTATCTAATGAAAATGACGCACGTGCTGCGCGGTGAGGACCATATTTCGAATACACCAAAACAGATCATGATCTTTCAAGCGTTCGGCTGGGATATTCCTCAGTTCGGCCACATGACGCTGATTGTAAATGAAAGCCGTAAAAAGCTCAGCAAACGTGATGAATCCATTATTCAATTCATTGAGCAATATAAGGAGCTTGGCTACTTGCCGGAGGCGCTGTTCAACTTTATCGGCCTGCTGGGCTGGTCGCCGGTGGGAGAAGAAGAGCTTTTCACAAAAGAAGAGTTTATTGACATTTTTGATGTGAATCGTTTATCTAAATCACCAGCTTTGTTTGATATGCATAAGCTGAAATGGGTCAACAACCAATATGTGAAAAAATTGGATCTTGATCAGGTTGTTGAGCTTACGCTTCCGCATCTTCAAAAAGCCGGCAAAGTTGGCAATGAACTATCTCCTGAAGAACAAGAATGGGTTCGTAAACTGATTTCTCTATATCATGAGCAATTGAGCTACGGTGCGGAAATTGTTGAGCTGACTGATTTGTTCTTTACGGATGAGATCGAGTATAATCAAGAAGCAAAAGCTGTTTTAGAAGAAGAACAGGTGCCTGAAGTGCTCAGCACATTCGTTGCGAAGCTTGAAGAGCTGGAGGAGTTCACTCCGGACCAGATCAAAGCTTCTATCAAAGCAGTGCAGAAAGAAACAGGTCATAAAGGGAAAAAACTGTTTATGCCGATCCGTGTTGCTGTAACAGGCCAAACTCACGGTCCTGAGCTTCCGCAATCAATTGAACTGATCGGAAAAGAATCTGCAATTCAGCGATTGAAAAATATCTAAATAGATGATTGTTGACAGGGAAGAGTATAAAGCTTTAGACCAATACAGAAAGGATCTTCATTGGCTGAGAGAGATCCAGGAGTCGGGTTTTAGAAGTGCGCCCTTAAGACCTTTGAAGAACGTTTTTTGAAATCAGTATTCAAAGGCGGCCGCCGCCGTTACAGGCTGAAGTTGGGAGAGCAGGAGTCTGCTTTTCAAACAGAGTGGAACCGCGCGGTCAAAGCGTCTCTGTCATGTTTACATGCAGAGGCGCTTTTTTTATTGGGCCTAGAGGAAATAGATAGATGATAGCGGGTAGAATGGGGGGAAGCATGTGTTTTTTAAAATGCTCAAAGAAGACATTGATACGGTGTTCGATCAAGATCCTGCAGCACGAAGTTATTTTGAAGTGATTTTAACTTATTCCGGTTTACATGCTATATGGGCGCATCGGATTGCACATGCTTTATATAAACGAAAATTTTATTTCCTTGCACGCCTTATATCTCAGGTGAGCCGATTTTTTACAGGAATTGAAATCCATCCAGGGGCTACGATCGGAAGAAGATTTTTCATAGACCATGGGATGGGGGTTGTCATTGGGGAGACATGTGAAATCGGCAATAACGTAACCGTTTTTCAGGGGGTTACCCTCGGAGGAACGGGGAAAGAAAGGGGCAAAAGGCATCCGACAATTAAAGATGACGCATTGATAGCGACAGGTGCTAAAGTGCTCGGTTCAATAACTGTCGGTGAAGGCTCTAAAATAGGGGCTGGTTCAGTTGTGCTGCACGATGTTCCGGACTACTCTACAGTTGTCGGCATCCCGGGAAGGGTTGTTGTGCAAAACGGCAAGAAAATCAAACGGGATTTAAACCATCAGGATTTACCCGATCCGGTTGCTGACCGGTTTAAGTCTTTGGAACAGCAGATTTTAGAGCTGAAGACGGAACTTGAAGACAGAAAAGAAAGGATTAATCAAAAATGACAATCACTCTTTATAATACATTGACTAGACAGAAGGAAACGTTTGTTCCTCTTGAAGAGGGAAAAGTGAAAATGTACGTGTGCGGACCGACGGTTTACAATTATATTCATATTGGAAATGCCCGTCCGGCCATCGTTTATGACACGGTTCGAAACTATTTGGAGTATAAAGGCTACGATGTCCAATATGTCTCTAACTTCACAGATGTAGATGATAAATTAATTAAAGCGGCAAATGAACTTGGTGAAGATGTTCCGACCATTTCTGAGCGTTTTATTAAGGCATACTTTGAAGATGTGGGCGCTCTTGGCTGCAGAAAAGCGGACCTTCATCCGCGCGTCATGGAAAACATGGACGCGATTATTGATTTCATAGATCAGCTGGTAAAAAAGGGCTATGCTTATGAATCTGAAGGTGACGTTTATTTCAAAACAAGAGCATTTGAGGGATACGGAAAGCTCTCGCAGCAATCGATTGATGAATTGAGATCTGGCGCGCGCATCCGAGTTGGCGAGAAAAAAGAAGATGCTCTTGATTTCGCTCTGTGGAAAGCGGCTAAAGAAGGAGAAATCTCTTGGGATAGCCCTTGGGGGAAAGGACGTCCGGGCTGGCACATCGAATGCTCTGCGATGGTGAAAAAGTACTTAGGTGATCAAATTGATATCCATGCAGGCGGCCAGGATTTAACATTCCCTCACCATGAAAATGAAATTGCTCAATCAGAAGCGCTGACTGGCAAAACATTTGCGAAATACTGGCTTCATAACGGCTATATCAATATCGATAATGAAAAAATGTCAAAATCACTCGGCAACTTTGTGCTTGTGCATGACATTATTAAACAGCATGATCCGCAGCTGCTCAGATTCTTTATGCTGTCTGTTCACTATCGTCACCCAATTAACTATTCAGAAGAGCTTCTGGAGAACACAAAGAGCGCGTTTAACCGGTTGAAAACAGCGTACAGCAACCTTCAGCACCGTTTAAACAGCAGCACGAATTTAACAGAAGATGATGATAAATGGCTTGCAAAGATTGAAGAACATCGAACAGCATTTGAAGAAGCAATGGATGATGATTTTAATACAGCGAATGCCATTTCTGTTTTATTCGATTTGGCGAAGAATGCGAACTATTATCTTCAGGAAGATCATACGGCAGATCACGTTATTACAGCGTTTATTGACATGTTTGACCGAATGGTTTCTGTCCTCGGTTTCTCACTGGGTGAGCAGGAGCTTCTGGATCAAGAGATTGAAGATTTGATTGAAAAAAGAAATGAAGCGCGCCGCAATCGTGATTTTGCTCTGTCTGATCAGATCCGCGACCAGCTGAAAAGCATGAATATCATTCTTGAAGATACGGCTCAAGGCACTCGCTGGAAACGAGGAGAATAACGGATGCTTGATTTTGAAACGATAAAAGATTCAAAGCAGCTTAACGGCCTTGCGCTTGCTTATATAGGTGATGCCATTTTTGAAGTTTATGTGAGGCATCACCTGCTTAAGCAGGGATTTACCAAACCAAATGATCTTCACAAGAAATCAAGCCGGATCGTATCGGCAAAGTCACAGGCTGAGATCCTTTTCTTTCTGCGGAATCAATCATTTTTCACGGAAGAAGAGGAAGCGGTGCTGAAAAGAGGCAGAAATGCCAAGTCGGGAACGATACCTAAAAATACAGATGTGCAGACGTACCGCTACAGTACAGCATTTGAAGCACTGCTGGGCTATCTTTTTCTTGAGAAAAAAGAAGAAAGACTGAATCAGCTTGTTGCTGAAGCTATACAATTCGGAACGGTCAGGGAGGAAAACAAATGAGTCAGCAACATGATTACGTCATAGGAAAAAATGCAGTGATCGAGACGTTAAAGTCAGATCGCAAGCTGTATAAGCTGTGGATGGCGGAAAACACCGTAAAGGGACAAGCACAGCAGGTGATTGAGCTCGCGAAAAAGCAGGGCATCACCATTCAATACGTCCCTAGAAAAAAACTCGACCAAATGGTGACGGGGCAGCACCAAGGTGTAGTGGCGCAGGTCGCAGCGTATGAGTACGCGGAACTGGACGACTTATATAAAGCGGCAGAGGAAAGAAATGAACAGCCTTTCTTTCTCATTCTGGACGAGCTTGAGGACCCTCATAATCTCGGTTCAATTATGAGAACAGCTGATGCAGTCGGCGCCCATGGCATTGTAATTCCAAAACGCAGAGCTGTCGGTCTGACAACTACAGTGGCAAAAGCTTCAACAGGCGCAATTGAGCATATTCCAGTGGCGAAGGTCACCAATTTGGCGCGAACGCTAGAGGAAATGAAAGAGCGGGGAATCTGGGTTGTCGGAACGGATGCATCCGCGCGGGAGGATTACCGCACAATGGACGGCAGCATGCCTTTGGCTCTCGTCATCGGAAGTGAAGGAAAAGGAATGGGACGCCTGATTAAAGAAAAATGTGATTTTCTTATTAAACTCCCGATGGCAGGTAAAGTTACTTCACTCAATGCATCTGTAGCGGCGGGGCTTTTGATGTATGAAGTCTATCGGAAGCGAAACCCTCTGGGAGAATAATGATCAATGGATATCCTGTTAGTAGACGGATACAACATGATTGGAGCCTGGCCGCAGCTGAAGGATTTAAAAGCGAACAGTTTTGAAGAGGCGAGAGACGTACTGATTCAGAAAATGGCGGAATATCAATCGTATACAGGAAACAGGGTTATTGTCGTATTTGACGCGCATCTTGTGAAGGGAATTGAGAAAAAACAGACTAACCACAGAGTTGAAGTGATTTTCACAAAAGAAAATGAGACTGCGGATGAGCGGATAGAAAAGCTGGCACAGGATCTGAATAACATTGCGACCCAAATTCATGTTGCGACCTCTGACTACACTGAGCAGTGGGCGATTTTCGGACAGGGGGCATTGCGAAAATCGGCCCGGGAGCTCTTGAGAGAGGTAGAAGCGATAGAAAGGCGAATCGAAAGGCGGGTAAGAAAGATCACTTCTGAAAAGCCAGCGGGTAAAATTGCTTTATCGGAAGAGGTTTTGAAAACGTTTGAAAAATGGCGGCGGGGCGACTTAGATTAAGTTGACGCTTTTTTGTCCAGTAATGTATAATATTTCTATCTACGTGCGCCGGGGGGATCGGAGTGAATCTACAGAACAACAAGGGAAAATTCAACAAAGAGCAGTTTTGCCAGTTGGAGGACGAGCAGGTCATTGAAAAGGTTCATGTTGGGGACAGTGATGCGTTAGATTACTTGATTACGAAGTACCGAAACTTTGTTCGTGCAAAAGCAAGATCCTATTTTTTAATAGGTGCGGACAGAGAAGATATTGTTCAGGAAGGAATGATAGGCCTCTATAAGTCTATTCGTGACTTCAAAGAGGACAAGCTTACCTCTTTCAAAGCTTTCGCAGAATTATGTATTACCCGCCAAATTATTACCGCAATAAAGACAGCTACTCGCCAGAAACACATTCCTTTGAATTCCTACGTCTCATTAGATAAACCGATTTTTGATGAAGAATCAGATCGAACGCTGCTTGATGTCATTTCGGGAGCGAAAACGTTAAACCCAGAAGAAATGATTATCAATCAGGAAGAATTTGATGATATTGAAATGAAAATGGGAGAACTTTTAAGTGATTTAGAGAGAAAAGTACTTGTATTATATCTAGACGGAAGAAGCTACCAAGAGATTTCAGATGAGCTGAACCGCCATGTCAAATCGATCGATAACGCCCTTCAGCGAGTCAAACGCAAGCTGGAGAAGTACCTGGAAATTCGCGAGATCAGTTTGTAATAGGGATTTATGGTATATTGACAGTATTTTTCTTACTATGATATGTTACTTAAGATAAGAACTAATGTCTATTTAGAAAAAGGTGTAATGACATGAGAAAAAAGATTACGTTAGCATGCAAAACATGCGGAAACCGTAACTATACGACAATGAAGAGCTCTGCATCAGCGGCTGAGCGATTAGAAGTAAAGAAATACTGCAGTACTTGCAATTCACATACATCTCATCTTGAAACAAAATAGTGTTTGCGCTTTTAAATTGTGGAGGTCTTTTACATGCGTATTATGAGATTCTTTAAAGATGTTGGGAAAGAAATGAAAAAGGTAAGCTGGCCTAAAGGAAAAGAGTTAACTCGCTATACCATCACGGTTATTTCAACAGTTATCTTTTTTATTATCTTTTTTGCCCTCCTTGACACAGGAATTTCTCAATTAATTCGTTTAATAGTTGAATAATGATCAGCAATACGTGCTATAATAGATCATAATATCACTTGCCAAAACCCGTTCAGCGGGTTTTTTATTGTGGGTTAAAAATGAAAGTTATCATAGGCTTACCGCCTATTTTTTGCATGAAGCGTTATGGTAGTACACTAAAACCAAATGCGGGGAGGGAAGGACTGGACAGTCCTGAAGAGAATGGAAAAGAATTGGTATGTTGTTCACACGTACTCTGGTTATGAGAACAAAGTAAAAGCCAACTTGGAAAAACGTGTTGAATCAATGGGGATGCAGGATAAGATTTTTCGTGTAGTCGTACCTGAAGAAGAAGAGACGGATATCAAAAACGGCAAGAAAAAAGTCGTTAAAAAGAAAGTATTCCCTGGTTACGTCCTTGTTGAAATCGTAATGACGGATGATTCTTGGTATGTTGTCCGCAATACACCAGGTGTTACTGGATTCGTAGGTTCTGCCGGCTCTGGTTCAAAACCGACGGCGCTTCTTCCTGGCGAAGCAGAAACCATTCTGAAGAGAATGGGTATGGACGAACGCAAAACTGACATTGACTTTGAATTAAAAGAGACAGTGAAAGTGATAGACGGACCTTTTGCCAACTTTACGGGATCAATTGAAGAGATTGACTACGATAAAAGCAAGGTTAAAGTTTTCGTTAATATGTTCGGCCGTGAAACGCCGGTTGAGCTGGAATTTACCCAGATCGACAAATTGTAATGTGAAAAAACTTGAAATTGCTATATATAAATGATAATATAGCAAAGGTACGTCTTGGACTTATCCAAGGCAGCTAGCTTGATATTTCGTCATTCATATAAAGAATGAAACCTTGAGTGGGAGGGTTTACCCTATTACCACATCACGGACTTAAGGAGGTGTGTCTCGTGGCTAAAAAAGTAGTAAAAGTTGTAAAATTGCAAATTCCTGCTGGAAAAGCTAACCCAGCGCCGCCAGTTGGACCTGCACTAGGTCAAGCCGGTGTTAATATCATGGGATTCTGTAAGGAGTTTAACGCTCGTACAGCTGACCAAGCTGGTTTAATCATTCCTGTTGAAATTTCGGTTTACGAAGACCGTTCATTTACATTTATTACAAAAACTCCGCCTGCTGCAGTATTGCTTAAAAAAGCAGCTGGAATTGAGTCTGGTTCTGGTGAACCAAACCGTAATAAAGTGGCAACCGTTAAGCGCGATAAAGTACGCGAAATCGCTGAAACGAAAATGCCTGACTTAAACGCAGCAGACGTTGAAGCGGCAATGCGCATGGTTGAAGGTACTGCACGCAGTATGGGTATTGTAATCGAGGATTAATTTGTTTCTTGTCGGGTTGCGAGTTTTCACAAGTTCGCAACCCTTATTCGTGGGAGGTTATTCCGCTATAACCACATAAGGAGGAAATTTTAAAATGGCTAAAAAAGGTAAAAAGTACGCAGAAGCTGCTAAGCTTGTAGATCGTGCGAAAGCTTACGATGTTTCTGAAGCAGTAGCTCTCGTTAAAAAAACAAACACAGCTAAATTCGACGCTACAGTTGAAGTTGCATTCCGTCTAGGGGTTGACCCTCGTAAAAACGACCAGCAAATCCGCGGAGCAGTTGTGCTTCCAAACGGAACTGGTAAAACTCAGCGCGTTCTCGTTTTCGCAAAAGGCGAAAAAGCGAAAGAAGCTGAAGCTGCTGGTGCAGATTACGTTGGAGATACTGACTACATCAACAAAATTCAACAAGGCTGGTTCGATTTCGATGTAATCGTAGCTACACCTGACATGATGGGTGAAGTTGGTAAAATCGGTCGTGTGCTTGGACCAAAAGGTTTAATGCCTAACCCTAAAACTGGTACAGTTACTTTCGAAGTTGAAAAAGCAATCGGCGAAATCAAAGCTGGTAAAGTTGAATACCGCGTTGATAAAGCTGGAAACATCCATGTTCCTATCGGTAAAGTTTCTTTCGAGGATGAAAAACTTGTTGAGAACTTCACAACAATGTATGATACAATCCTGAAAGCAAAACCTGCTGCAGCAAAAGGTGTTTACGTGAAAAACGTTGCTGTCACTTCTACTATGGGACCTGGTGTCAAAGTAGACGCTTCAACTTTCAACGTAAAATAATATTGACATGAATTCAACATTCTGATATGATTCAAAATGTTGTAAAATATAATATATCATTTATACCGTAGACAGTAGGGGCTTAACGGCTTAATATCCTACCGAGGTGTATATTATCACAGCTATTACGTTACGTATGCTTGTATATACAGCCTCCATGTCTCATGGAGGCTTTTTATATGGAATCCGTTTCTCAGTCGTGATCACCTGACGGTATAAGTGTTACACAAGAATCTACAGGAGGTGTAACCATGAGCAGCGCAATTGAAACAAAAAAAGTTGTTGTTGAAGAAATTGCTTCTAAATTAAAAGAAAGCAAATCAACGATCATCGTTGATTACCGCGGACTTAACGTTTCTGAAGTAACAGAACTTCGTAAACAGCTTCGTGAAGCTAACGTTGAGTTCAAAGTTTACAAAAACACAATGACTCGCCGTGCGGTTGAACAAGCTGAACTTGATGGTTTGAATGATGTCTTAACTGGACCGAATGCAATTGCATTCAGTACTGAGGATGTTGTCGCTCCAGCTAAAGTTCTTAACGAGTTTGCTAAACAGCATGAAGCTCTTGAAATCAAAGCTGGCGTTATCGAAGGTAAAGTTTCTACTGTTGAAGAAGTGAAAGCTCTTGCTGAACTTCCATCACGCGAAGGCTTGCTTTCTATGTTGCTTAGCGTACTTCAAGCTCCAGTTCGCAACCTTGCTCTTGCTGCAAAAGCTGTGGCAGATCAAAAGGAAGAACAAGGCGCTTAATCTAATCAGTTTTTAAAAATCAAAACAAATGGAGGAATTACAAATGGCTTTAAATATCGAAGAAATCATTGCTTCCGTTAAAGAAGCAACTGTACTTGAATTGAACGACCTAGTAAAAGCAATCGAAGAAGAATTTGGCGTAACTGCTGCTGCTCCTGTAGCTGTAGCTGGCGGAGCTGCTGCAGGCGGAGCTGCTGAAGAGCAAAGCGAATTCGACCTTATCCTTGCTGGTGCAGGTTCTCAAAAAATCAAAGTTATCAAAGTTGTACGTGAAATCACTGGTCTTGGCTTGAAAGAAGCTAAAGAACTTGTTGACAACACTCCAAAACCACTTAAAGAAGGTATTGCTAAAGAAGAAGCTGAAGAGCTTAAAGCTAAACTTGAAGAAGTTGGCGCTTCTGTAGAAGTTAAGTAATCTTCACTTGCCTGTAGGGGAAGCTCGCTTTTATGAGGCGGGCTTTTTCTTTGCCATTCTTTAAGTTATGAAAAAAAGGAGGTTCTAATAATGAGTGAGCACTATTATTCAGAAAAACCTTCAGTAAAAAGCAACAAACAAACATGGTCTTTTAGGCTTCGAAACAAGGAGTTTACGTTTACCAGCGACAGCGGTGTTTTTTCTAAAAAGGAAGTCGATTTTGGCTCGCGCCTGCTGGTCGAATCTTTTGAAGAGCCTGAAGTTGAGGGCAGCTTTCTAGATGTAGGCTGCGGCTATGGCCCGATTGGATTATCGCTGGCCAGTGACTTTAAAGACCGGACCATCCACATGATTGATGTTAATGAAAGAGCCGTAGAGTTATCAAATGAAAATGCAGAACAAAACGGAATAACAAACGCTGAGATTTACCAAAGCGATTTGTTTTCAAACGTTGACTCTGCTCAAACATTTGCTTCTATTCTTACAAATCCCCCAATCCGAGCCGGAAAAAAAGTTGTCCATGCTATCTTTGAGAAAAGCGCTGAACACTTAAAAGCTTCAGGTGAATTGTGGATCGTCATACAGAAAAAACAAGGTGCGCCTTCTGCCATTGAAAAGCTTGAGGAACTGTTCGAAGAAGTTTCTGTCGTTCAAAAAAAGAAAGGCTATTATATCATAAAAGCAAAAAAAGTTTGACTCGGTATTTTGGCTATGTTAATATTATAAAATGCCAATGTATATATTTAGATTGATATGATGAAATGTCAATATCTATGTATAATTTATACAAGTATGGAAATGCTAATAAAATCGGTATTTGTTTTTGGATGTGGTTTTCTTAATTAGAAACCCTTTTTTCTTTTGTCTTGTAAAAGTGTTTTCTTTCTTTCTTTGGAAGAAATGCTTATTACACATATAATACGCATGATTTGAGGGGTGAATCAGTTGACAGGTCAACTAGTTCAGTATGGACGACACCGCCAGCGCAGAAGCTATGCTCGCATTAGCGAAGTGTTAGAATTACCAAATCTCATTGAAATTCAAACCTCTTCTTATCAGTGGTTTCTTGATGAGGGTCTTAGAGAGATGTTTCAAGACATATCGCCAATTGAGGATTTCACTGGTAACCTCTCTCTTGAGTTCATTGATTACAGTTTAGGGGAGCCTAAATATCCTGTAGAGGAATCAAAAGAACGTGATGTGACTTACTCAGCTCCGCTAAGAGTGAAGGTTCGTTTAATTAACAAAGAAACTGGAGAGGTAAAAGACCAAGATGTCTTCATGGGGGATTTCCCTATTATGACAGATACAGGTACTTTTATCATTAACGGTGCGGAACGCGTTATTGTTTCCCAGCTTGTTCGGTCTCCAAGTGTATATTTCAGTGGTAAAGTAGACAAAAACGGTAAAAAAGGTTTTACCGCAACTGTCATTCCAAACCGTGGCGCATGGTTAGAATACGAAACTGATGCGAAAGATGTTGTTTATGTACGCATTGATCGCACACGTAAGTTGCCGGTTACGGTTCTTTTGCGTGCTCTCGGCTTCGGCTCCGATCAAGAGATTCTTGATCTTGTAGGAGAAAACGAATACCTGCGAAATACGCTTGATAAAGATAACACAGAAAACAGCGATAAAGCGCTGCTCGAAATCTACGAGCGCCTCCGTCCTGGAGAGCCGCCTACAGTGGAAAATGCGAAAAGCTTGCTTGATTCTCGTTTCTTTGATCCGAAACGATACGATCTTGCCAATGTAGGACGCTATAAAATTAATAAAAAGCTTCATATTAAAAATCGCCTCTTTAATCAGAGACTTGCTGAAACGCTTGTTGATCCTGAAACAGGAGAAATCCTGGCTGAAAAAGGTCAGATTCTTGATAGAAGAACACTTGATAAAGTACTGCCATACTTAGAAAACGGAATCGGTTTCAGAAAGCTGTATCCGAACGGCGGTGTTGTTGAGGACGAAGTAACGCTTCAATCCATTAAAATCTTTGCTCCTACTGATCAAGAAGGAGAACAGGTTATTAATGTCATCGGCAATGCTTACGTTGAAGAAGAGATTAAAAACATTACACCTGCTGATATCATTTCTTCTATCAGCTACTTCTTCAACTTGCTGCACGGAGTAGGCGACACAGATGATATTGACCATCTTGGAAACCGCCGTTTACGTTCTGTAGGTGAACTTCTCCAGAACCAATTCCGTATCGGTTTAAGCCGTATGGAGCGTGTGGTTCGTGAGAGAATGTCAATTCAAGATACGAATACAATTACACCTCAGCAGCTGATCAATATTCGTCCTGTTATTGCATCCATTAAAGAGTTCTTTGGAAGCTCTCAGCTTTCTCAATTCATGGACCAGACGAACCCGCTTGCTGAATTAACACATAAGCGCCGTCTGTCGGCTCTTGGACCGGGCGGATTGACACGTGAGCGTGCCGGAATGGAAGTGCGTGACGTTCACTACTCCCACTATGGCCGTATGTGTCCGATTGAAACGCCAGAGGGACCGAACATCGGTTTGATCAACTCGCTATCATCATATGCAAAAGTAAACCGTTTTGGCTTTATTGAAACGCCATATCGCCGCGTTGATCCTGAAACAGGAAAAGTGACGCCAAGAATCGATTATTTAACTGCTGATGAAGAAGATAACTACGTTGTCGCTCAGGCAAATGCACGACTCGATGACGAAGGTGCGTTTGTGGATGACAGCATTGTAGCCCGTTTCCGCGGAGAGAACACCGTTGTTCCTAGAAACCGTGTTGATTACATGGATGTATCGCCTAAGCAGGTAGTATCTGCTGCGACAGCATGTATCCCGTTCTTGGAAAACGATGACTCGAACCGTGCCCTAATGGGAGCGAACATGCAGCGTCAGGCTGTGCCTTTGATGCAGCCGGAAGCGCCATTTGTAGGAACTGGTATGGAATACGTATCAGGTAAAGACTCTGGTGCCGCTGTGATTTGTAAACACCCTGGTATCGTTGAACGTGTAGAAGCGAAAAACGTTTGGGTTCGCCGCTATGAAGAAGTAGACGGTCAAAAAGTAAAAGGAAACCTGGATAAATACAGCTTGCTGAAATTTGTCCGCTCTAACCAAGGTACTTGCTACAACCAGCGTCCGATCGTAAGTGTCGGCGATGAAGTGGTAAAAGGAGAAATCCTTGCTGACGGTCCTTCTATGGAGCTTGGTGAACTTGCGCTTGGCCGTAACGTAATGGTCGGCTTCATGACATGGGATGGCTACAACTATGAGGATGCCATCATCATGAGTGAACGTCTTGTGAAAGATGATGTTTATACATCTATTCACATTGAAGAATATGAATCAGAAGCACGTGATACTAAACTCGGGCCTGAAGAAATCACTCGCGATATTCCGAACGTCGGTGAAGATGCGCTTCGCAATCTTGATGACCGCGGAATTATCCGTATCGGGGCAGAAGTAAAAGACGGAGATCTTCTTGTTGGTAAAGTAACGCCTAAGGGTGTAACAGAACTTACTGCAGAAGAACGCCTTCTTCACGCTATCTTTGGTGAAAAAGCCCGCGAGGTTCGTGATACTTCTCTTCGTGTGCCTCACGGCGGCGGCGGAATTATTCACGATGTTAAAGTCTTCAACCGTGAGGACGGAGACGAACTTCCTCCAGGTGTAAACCAGTTAGTACGCGTATATATCGTTCAGAAACGTAAAATTTCTGAAGGGGATAAAATGGCCGGTCGTCACGGTAACAAAGGTGTTATCTCTAAGATTCTTCCTGAAGAGGATATGCCTTATCTTCCTGACGGCACACCAATTGATATCATGCTTAACCCGCTGGGCGTACCATCACGTATGAATATCGGGCAGGTATTAGAGCTTCATATGGGTATGGCCGCTCGTTACCTTGGCATCCACATTGCGTCACCGGTATTTGACGGAGCGCGTGAAGAGGATGTTTGGGAAACACTTGAAGAAGCCGGAATGTCTCGTGACGCTAAAACCGTTCTTTACGACGGACGTACCGGAGAGCCGTTTGATAACCGTGTATCTGTCGGCATCATGTACATGATTAAACTGGCTCACATGGTTGACGATAAACTTCATGCACGCTCTACAGGTCCTTACTCACTTGTTACGCAGCAGCCTCTTGGCGGTAAAGCTCAATTTGGCGGACAGCGTTTTGGTGAGATGGAGGTTTGGGCACTTGAAGCTTACGGTGCAGCTTACACTCTTCAAGAGATTCTGACTGTTAAGTCTGATGACGTGGTTGGACGTGTGAAAACATACGAAGCCATCGTTAAAGGCGACAACGTTCCTGAACCTGGTGTTCCGGAATCATTCAAAGTATTAATTAAAGAACTTCAAAGTTTAGGTATGGATGTGAAAATCCTTTCTAGCGATGAAGAAGAAATAGAAATGAGAGATTTAGAAGACGAAGAAGATGCAAAACAAGCTGACGGCCTGGCGTTATCAGGTGATGAAGAGCCGGAAGAAACAGCATCTGCAGACGTTGAACGCGATGTAGTAACAAAAGAATAATCTCTAGTTATAAAGGCAAGTGACATCGGTTAATCCGAAGATAAAAAGGGAGGTAGGCCCCTTGCTAGATGTGAACAATTTTGAGTATATGAACATCGGTCTTGCTTCACCGGATAAAATCCGTTCATGGTCTTTTGGTGAAGTGAAAAAGCCTGAAACGATAAACTATCGTACGTTAAAACCTGAAAAGGACGGTCTATTCTGCGAACGCATTTTCGGACCGACTAAGGACTGGGAATGTCATTGCGGGAAGTACAAGCGAGTTCGTTATAAAGGCGTAGTTTGTGACCGCTGCGGAGTTGAAGTAACACGGGCTAAAGTCCGTCGTGAGAGAATGGGGCACATTGAACTGGCTGCCCCAGTTTCCCACATTTGGTATTTCAAAGGTATCCCAAGCCGTATGGGTCTAGTGTTAGATATGTCGCCTCGTGCACTGGAAGAAGTTATTTACTTTGCTTCTTACGTTGTAACTGATCCGGCAAACACACCGCTTGAAAAGAAACAGCTTCTATCAGAAAAGGAATACCGTGCGTATCTTGATAAGTACGGTAATAAGTTCCAAGCATCTATGGGTGCGGAAGCGATTCATAAACTTCTTCAAGATATCGATCTTGTAAAAGAAGTTGATATGTTAAAAGAAGAGCTGAAAACATCTCAAGGACAGCGTCGTACTCGTGCGATCAAACGCCTTGAAGTTTTGGAAGCCTTCCGTAACTCAGGAAACAAGCCTTCTTGGATGATCCTTGATGTGCTTCCTGTTATTCCTCCTGAGCTCAGACCGATGGTTCAGCTTGATGGCGGACGTTTTGCGACTTCTGATTTGAACGACCTTTATCGTCGTGTCATCAACCGTAACAATCGTTTGAAACGCCTTTTAGACCTTGGTGCGCCTAGCATTATCGTTCAAAACGAAAAGCGTATGCTTCAAGAGGCTGTCGATGCTTTAATTGACAACGGCCGTCGCGGACGCCCTGTAACAGGTCCTGGTAACAGACCATTAAAATCTCTTTCTCACATGCTGAAAGGGAAGCAAGGCCGTTTCCGTCAAAACCTTCTTGGTAAACGTGTCGATTACTCCGGACGTTCTGTAATCGTCGTTGGTCCTCATTTGAAAATGTACCAATGCGGATTACCGAAGGAAATGGCGCTCGAACTTTTCAAACCTTTCGTTATGAAAGAGCTTGTTGAAAAGGGTCTTGCTCACAACATTAAGAGTGCGAAACGTAAAATTGAGCGCGTACAGCCTGAAGTATGGGATGTACTAGAATCAGTTATCAAGGAGCATCCGGTCCTTCTGAACCGTGCCCCTACGCTTCACAGATTAGGTATCCAAGCGTTTGAACCAACACTTGTTGAAGGACGCGCAATCCGTCTTCACCCGCTCGTATGTACAGCTTATAACGCTGACTTTGACGGTGACCAAATGGCGGTTCACGTACCATTATCTGCAGAAGCACAAGCTGAAGCACGCATCTTGATGCTTGCTGCTCAAAACATCTTGAACCCTAAAGATGGTAAACCGGTTGTTACACCGTCTCAGGATATGGTACTGGGTAACTATTACCTGACTCTGGAGCGTGCTGGTGCTGTCGGTGAAGGTATGGTCTTCAAGAATACGGATGAAGCGCTTCTTGCTTATCAAAACGGATATGTTCACCTTCATACGAGAGTGGCTGTTGCAGCGAACTCCCTTAAGAACGTGACATTTACCGAAGAGCAGCGCTCAAAATTGTTAATTACAACTGTCGGTAAACTGGTCTTCAATGAAATTCTTCCAGAATCATTCCCTTACATGAATGAACCAACGAAGAGCAACATTGAAGAGAAAACACCTGACCGTTTCTTCTTAGAAAAAGGTGCCGATGTAAAAGCTGCCATCGCACAGCAGCCAATCAATGCACCATTTAAAAAAGGTATTCTGGGTAAAATCATCGCGGAAATCTTTAAACGATTCCACATTACGGAAACGTCTAAAATGCTTGACCGCATGAAAAACCTAGGTTTCAGATATTCAACAAAAGCTGGTATTACAGTTGGGGTTTCTGATATCGTCGTTCTTGATGATAAACAAGAAATTCTTGAAGAAGCACAAGGCAAAGTTGATAACGTTATGAAGCAGTTCCGCCGCGGTCTGATCACTGAAGAAGAACGCTATGAGAGAGTTATCTCTATCTGGAGTTCTGCAAAAGACGTTATCCAAGGCAAACTGATGAAATCACTTGATGAGCTCAACCCGATCTACATGATGAGTGACTCTGGTGCCCGTGGTAACGCGTCTAACTTTACTCAGCTTGCCGGAATGCGCGGTCTGATGGCCAACCCGGCTGGACGTATCATTGAGTTACCGATCAAATCTAGTTTCCGTGAAGGTCTGACAGTATTGGAGTACTTTATCTCCACTCACGGTGCGCGTAAAGGTCTTGCCGATACCGCCCTTAAAACTGCTGACTCAGGTTACCTTACACGCCGTCTTGTTGACGTTGCACAGGATGTTATCATCCGTGAAACTGATTGCGGAACTGACCGAGGCATCCTTGCTCAACCGCTTAGAGAAGGCACTGAAATCATTGAGCGCTTAGAAGAACGCTTAATCGGCCGTTTTGCAAGAAAACAAGTGAAACACCCTGAAACAGGTGAAGTGCTTGTAAACGAAAACGAACTGATCGATGAAGATAAAGCGATTGAAATCGTTGAAGCCGGCATTGAAGAAGTGTGGATCCGTTCTGCCTTCACATGTAATACGCCTCATGGTGTATGTAAACGATGCTATGGCCGAAACCTTGCGACTGGTACCGATGTAGAAGTCGGAGAAGCAGTTGGAATCATCGCTGCCCAATCAATCGGTGAGCCTGGTACACAGTTAACAATGCGTACATTCCATACAGGCGGGGTTGCAGGAGACGATATCACACAGGGTCTTCCGCGTATCCAAGAGCTTTTCGAAGCGCGTAATCCAAAAGGTCAGGCAACAATTACCGAAATCGACGGTACAGTTGTTGAAATCAATGAAGTTCGCGACAAACAGCAGGAAATTGTGGTTCAAGGCGCAGTTGAAACACGCTCTTATACGGCACCATATAACTCCCGCTTAAAAGTAGCGGAAGGAGATAAAATTACTCGAGGCCAAGTGCTGACAGAAGGTTCAATCGATCCGAAAGAACTTCTTAAAGTGACTGACCTGACTACTGTTCAAGAGTATCTTCTTCATGAGGTTCAAAAGGTTTACCGTATGCAGGGTGTTGAAATCGGCGATAAACACGTAGAAGTAATGGTTCGCCAAATGCTTCGCAAAGTACGTGTGATTGATGCCGGTGAGACTGATGTGCTTCCTGGCTCATTACTTGATATTCACCAATTTACTGAAGCGAACAAAAAGGTATTGCTGGAAGGCAAACGTCCTGCTACAGGCCGTCCTGTCTTACTCGGTATTACCAAAGCTTCTCTTGAAACTGATTCATTCTTATCTGCTGCTTCCTTCCAGGAAACAACACGTGTCCTTACAGACGCAGCGATCAAAGGTAAGCGTGACGAACTTCTCGGCTTGAAAGAGAATGTTATCATCGGTAAGCTTGTTCCGGCTGGTACTGGAATGATGAAATACCGAAAAGTAAAACCTGTTTCAAATGTTCAGCCGACTGAGGACATGGTTCCGGTTGAATAACTGATATCATGCTGCTGAGAGACTGCAAAACAGTCTTTCAGCAGTCATATTTAAATAAAAAAATCACTCTATGAGAAGATAGAAACTAAAAAATGTCATACCTTGTTGACATTCGTCTCCTAGAATGATAATATAACCAAGGTGCTCGAAATAAACCTGTTACTTTGGAGGATATGTTTATGTCTTATGATAAAGTATCACAGGCCAAATCAATTATTATTGGTACGAAGCAAACAGTGAAAGCTCTAAAACGAGGTTCAGTAAAGGAAGTAGTCGTTGCAAAAGACGCGGATCCTATTCTTACGTCAAGTGTGATAACACTTGCGAAAGATAATGGGATTACTGTCTCAATGGTTGAATCCATGAAAAAGCTCGGCAAAGCCTGCGGAATTGAAGTAGGAGCAGCAGCTGTTGCCATTATGTTATAACGTACTTTTTGTTTTTGCGTGAGATTTATTCTCGTGTAAAGACATTGTTTTTTGCCTATTGATGAACCACCTGGGTATGTGGGTTATAAAACGTAATGAAGGGAGGAACAAAACATGCCTACAATTAATCAGCTAATTCGCAAAGGACGCGTGAGTAAAGTAGAAAACTCAAAGTCTCCTGCATTAAACAAAGGATACAACAGCTTTAAAAAAGAGCACACTAATGTATCTTCTCCACAAAAACGCGGGGTATGTACTCGTGTTGGTACAATGACACCGAAAAAACCGAACTCAGCACTTCGTAAATATGCTCGTGTTCGTTTAACTAACGGAATTGAGGTTACTGCTTACATTCCTGGTATCGGTCACAACCTGCAAGAGCACAGTGTTGTACTTATCCGCGGCGGACGTGTAAAAGACTTACCAGGGGTACGTTACCACATCGTTCGTGGTGCGCTTGACACTGCTGGAGTTGAAAACCGTGCGCAAGGCCGTTCTAAATACGGTACTAAACGTCCTAAAGCAAAATAATAAACGTATAAACGTATAATTGATGAAGGGAGGATATTCAGATGCCACGTAAAGGTCCTGTAGCAAAAAGAGACGTTTTACCTGATCCGATTTACAACTCTAAGCTTGTATCTCGTCTAATCAACAAAATGATGATCGACGGTAAAAAAGGTAAGTCTCAAACAATCCTATACAAGTCATTCGATATCATTAAAGAACGTACTGGCAATGATGCAATGGAGGTTTTCGAACAAGCATTGAAAAACATCATGCCTGTACTTGAAGTAAAAGCACGCCGTGTAGGTGGTGCGAACTACCAAGTTCCTGTAGAAGTTCGTCCTGAACGTCGTACTACTCTTGGACTTCGCTGGTTAGTTAACTATGCTCGTCTTCGCGGAGAAAAAACGATGGAAGAGCGTTTAGCTAACGAAATCCTTGACGCAGCTAACAACACTGGTGCTGCTGTTAAGAAACGTGAAGATACTCATAAGATGGCTGAAGCAAACAAAGCATTTGCTCACTATCGTTGGTAGGATTTATATACTAAAAAACACAATTTCCCAATAAGGAAGGAGAAATTACCCAATGGCAAGAGAGTTCTCCTTAGACAAAACTCGTAATATCGGGATCATGGCTCACATTGATGCCGGTAAAACGACTACTACAGAACGTATCTTGTTCTATACTGGTCGTATCCACAAAATTGGTGAAACTCATGAAGGAGCTTCACAAATGGACTGGATGGAGCAGGAACAAGAACGTGGTATCACAATCACTTCCGCTGCGACAACTGCACAGTGGAAAGGATACCGCGTAAACATCATCGATACTCCAGGACACGTAGACTTCACAGTTGAAGTTGAACGTTCTCTTCGTGTACTTGATGGTGCTGTTGCTGTACTTGACGCACAGTCTGGCGTTGAGCCTCAAACAGAAACTGTTTGGCGTCAAGCAACAACTTACGGAGTACCGCGTATCGTTTTCGTCAACAAAATGGACAAAATCGGTGCAGACTTCCTTTACTCTGTAGGAACTTTAAGAGATCGTCTTCAAGCTAACGCTCATGCAATTCAATTGCCGATCGGTGCTGAAGACAACTTCGAAGGTATCATTGACCTAGTAGAAAACGTTGCGTATTTCTACGAAGATGATCTTGGAACTCGTTCTGATGCGAAAGAAATCCCTGAAGAGTACAAAGAGCAAGCTGAAGAGCTTCGCAACAGCCTCATTGAAGCTGTATGTGAGCTTGATGAAGATCTTATGGACAAATACCTTGAGGGTGAAGAGATCACTATTGACGAGTTAAAAGCAGGTATCCGTAAAGGTACTTTAAATGTTGAATTCTACCCAGTTCTTGTTGGTTCTGCCTTCAAAAACAAAGGTGTTCAACTAGTACTTGATGCTGTTCTTGACTACCTTCCTGCACCAACAGACGTTGCTGCAATCAAAGGTATACGTCCTGATACAAATGAAGAGATTGAGCGTCATTCTTCTGATGACGAGCCATTCTCTGCACTAGCATTTAAAGTTATGACTGACCCTTACGTTGGTAAGCTGACGTTCTTCCGCGTGTACTCTGGAACACTTGATTCTGGTTCATACGTGAAAAACTCAACTAAAGGCAAACGTGAGCGTGTTGGACGTATCCTTCAAATGCACGCCAACAGCCGTGAAGAAATCGCTACTGTATATGCAGGCGATATCGCAGCTGCTGTAGGTCTAAAAGATACTTCTACTGGAGATACTCTATGTGATGAAAAGGATCTAGTTATCCTTGAATCAATGGAAT
This sequence comes from Bacillus halotolerans, assembly GCF_001517105.1. Lineage (GTDB taxonomy): Bacteria > Bacillota > Bacilli > Bacillales > Bacillaceae > Bacillus > Bacillus halotolerans. The sequence continues at coordinate 29,346 of NZ_LPVF01000014.1, read as the reverse complement.
TCCCAGAACCAGTTATCGACGTTGCAATTGAGCCTAAATCAAAAGCTGACCAAGATAAAATGGGTATCGCTTTAGCAAAACTTGCTGAAGAGGATCCAACATTCCGTACTCAAACAAACCCGGAAACTGGTCAGACAATCATCTCTGGTATGGGTGAGCTTCACCTTGATATCATTGTTGATCGTATGAAGCGTGAATTCAAAGTAGAAGCTAACGTTGGTGCTCCTCAAGTTGCGTACCGTGAAACATTCCGTTCCGGTGCAAAAGTTGAAGGTAAATTCGTACGTCAGTCTGGTGGACGCGGTCAGTTCGGTCACGTTTGGATTGAATTCGAACCAAACGAAGAAGGCGCTGGCTTTGAATTCGAAAATGCGATTGTCGGTGGGGTTGTTCCTCGTGAATACATCCCAGCTGTTCAAGCAGGTCTAGAAGATTCACTTGAAAATGGTGTATTAGCTGGATTCCCGCTTATCGACATTAAAGCAAAACTTTTTGATGGCTCTTACCATGATGTTGACTCAAACGAAATGGCGTTTAAAGTTGCTGCTTCTATGGCATTGAAAAATGCAGTCAGCAAATGTAACCCAGTTCTTCTTGAACCAATCATGAAAGTAGAAGTGGTTATTCCTGAAGAATACATGGGAGACATCATGGGTGATGTTACTTCTCGTCGCGGACGCGTAGAAGGTATGGAAGCTCGCGGTAACGCGCAAGTTGTTCGTGCGATGGTTCCTCTTGCTGAAATGTTCGGTTACGCTACTGCCCTTCGTTCTAACACGCAAGGTCGCGGTACGTTCACTATGCACATGGATCACTACGAAGAAGTGCCGAAGAGCATTGCTGAAGAAATTATCAAAAAAAATAAAGGCGAATAATTGATTTTGCCTCTTAACTCAAGTATAACTACTATTGTAAGATGAGGAAGTGAAAGCTTTCTTTCACTTCCTATCACTCTATACATTACTAATTAAAAGCTCTTAAGGAGGATTTTAGAATGGCTAAAGAAAAATTCGACCGTTCCAAATCACATGCCAATATCGGTACAATTGGACACGTTGACCATGGTAAAACAACTTTAACTGCTGCTATCACAACAGTACTTCATAAGAAATCTGGTAAAGGTACAGCTATGGCGTACGATCAAATTGATGGTGCACCAGAAGAACGTGAGCGCGGTATCACAATCTCTACTGCACACGTTGAGTATGAAACTGAAACTCGTCACTATGCACACGTTGACTGCCCAGGACACGCTGACTATGTTAAAAACATGATCACTGGTGCTGCGCAAATGGACGGAGCTATCCTAGTAGTATCTGCTGCTGATGGCCCAATGCCACAAACTCGTGAGCACATCCTTCTTTCTAAAAACGTTGGTGTACCATACATCGTTGTATTCTTAAACAAATGCGACATGGTAGACGACGAAGAGCTTCTTGAACTAGTTGAAATGGAAGTTCGCGATCTTCTTAGCGAATACGACTTCCCTGGTGATGATGTACCAGTTATCAAAGGTTCTGCTCTTAAAGCTCTTGAAGGAGATGCTGAGTACGAAGCGAAAATCTTCGAACTTATGGATGCAGTTGATGAGTACATCCCAACTCCAGAACGTGACACTGAAAAACCATTCATGATGCCAGTTGAGGACGTATTCTCAATCACTGGTCGTGGTACAGTTGCTACTGGACGTGTTGAGCGTGGACAAGTTAAAGTCGGTGACGAAGTTGAAATCATCGGTCTTCAAGAAGAAAACAGCAAAACAACTGTTACTGGTGTTGAAATGTTCCGTAAGCTTCTTGATTACGCTGAAGCTGGAGACAACATTGGAGCCCTTCTTCGCGGTGTAGCTCGTGAAGATATCCAACGTGGTCAAGTACTTGCTAAACCAGGTACAATCACTCCACACAGCAAATTCAAAGCTGAAGTTTACGTTCTTTCTAAAGAAGAGGGTGGACGTCATACTCCATTCTTCTCTAACTACCGTCCTCAGTTCTACTTCCGTACAACTGACGTAACTGGTATCATTCATCTTCCAGAAGGCGTAGAAATGGTTATGCCTGGAGACAACACTGAAATGAACGTTGAGCTTATCTCTACAATCGCTATCGAAGAAGGAACTCGTTTCTCTATTCGTGAAGGCGGACGTACTGTTGGTTCAGGCGTTGTTTCTACAATCACTGAGTAATAGTATATTGAAAACGAGACCCTTTGGGTCTCGTTTTTTTGTGTACTTTTTTGTTTGCTTGTATAATAAGGTTTATCTTATTTGAGGAGCTATGGGTTATGAGTGAAAACACATCAATTTCTTTCATGAAAAAACTGAGGATCGAAAATACGAAGCAGATGCTCATGATCAATGGAAATGATAAAGCAAACCCATTGCTGCTTTTTTTACATGGTGGACCCGGAACTTCCCAAATCGGATTTATCAGGAGCTATCAAAAGGAACTGGAACAGCACTTTACAGTTGTAAATTGGGATCAAAGGGGTTCGGGTCTTTCCTATACTAAACAGATTCCGCAGAGTTCAATGACAATCAGTCAAATCATTAAAGACACTATTCAAGTTACTGAATGGCTCTTAGATTATTTTTCAAAAACAAAAGTGTACCTTGCAGGTCACTCTTGGGGTTCGCTGCTGGCTCTTCATGTACTGCAAGAGAGGCCGGATCTTTTTCACGCTTATTATGGAATCAGTCAGGTCACTAATACTCAGCTGGAAGAAAAAACGGCCTATGATTCTCTGCGCAAGACAAATCGCTTTCTTTCAGTAGCCTTAGGCTTACTCGGCCCTCCACCTTGGAACAAGAAAATTCAGCACTTCATCTTTCGAGTCTGTATTGAACTGAGCAGGGGAGGATTCACTCATCATCGCCGGCACATTCTTACAGTATTGTATCAGTTGCTTGCTGGAAATGAGTATGGAATAAAAAACATCTCTCGTTTCATCAGAGGACAGCGCTTCAGCGCAAAGTATTTAACAGATGATTTATTTCGTTTTGATGCATTTAATTCAGTTTCTTCTATTAAAGTACCGAGCTTTTTTATTTCGGGGAGACATGATTTGATTGTTCCTGCTGAAACATCGAAACAGTATTATCAGTTTGTGGATGCTCCTGAAAAACGCTGGCATTATTTTAAAAACTCCGCTCACACGCCGCATATCGAGGAGCCATCATTATTTGCCAATACTCTGAGTAAACACGCAGTGTACCACTTATGATAGAAGAAAATTCCCTTATTCACTCGCTTCTTGATAAATAAGAAAAACACCTGTATAATACTAAAAGTGTGCAAATCATGCATATTCTAAATAAGTCTTGCAACATACGTCTATTTTCTGTATAATGGTGTATGTTGGTCTTTGACTGCGATGAAGTGAGAGGTTGCTGACACACCCGGCCGCTTTGCCATGGCAAGGTGTTCAGGTTTTTCTCACGGAGAACTGTCTAACGTGAAGTAGGCGAAAAGGAGGGAAAATAATGGCAAAACAAAAAATTCGTATTCGTTTGAAAGCATATGATCATAGAATCCTTGATCAATCTGCAGAGAAGATTGTTGAAACGGCAAAACGTTCTGGTGCCAGCGTATCTGGTCCGATTCCGTTGCCAACTGAAAAATCAGTTTACACAATCCTTCGTGCGGTGCACAAATACAAAGATTCTCGTGAGCAATTTGAAATGCGTACACATAAACGTTTAATCGACATTGTGAACCCAACACCACAAACTGTTGATGCGCTCATGCGATTAGACTTACCATCTGGTGTCGATATCGAAATTAAACTTTAATTCTAAAATATAGAATGATCTTAATAGGAGGTGTGACGAATGACCAAAGGAATCTTAGGAAGAAAAATTGGTATGACGCAAGTATTCGCAGAAAACGGTGATCTTATTCCGGTAACTGTTATTGAAGCTGCTCCGAACGTTGTTCTCCAAAAGAAAACAGCTGAAAACGACGGCTACGAAGCAATCCAGCTTGGTTTTGACGACAAGCGCGAAAAGCTTTCTAACAAACCTGAACAAGGACACGTTGCTAAAGCGGAAACTGCTCCTAAGCGCTTCGTAAAAGAATTACGCGGAGTGGAAATGGATGCGTATGAAGTTGGTCAGGAAGTCAAGGTTGAAATTTTCTCTGCTGGAGAAATCGTAGATGTAACAGGAGTATCTAAAGGTAAAGGTTTCCAAGGTGCGATCAAGCGCCACGGACAATCTCGCGGACCTATGTCTCACGGTTCACGCTACCACCGTCGTCCTGGTTCAATGGGACCTGTAGATCCTAACCGTGTATTCAAAGGTAAATTATTGCCTGGACGTATGGGCGGAGAGCAGATCACTGTTCAAAACCTTGAAGTCGTAAAAGTTGATGCGGAACGCAATCTTCTTTTGATCAAAGGTAACGTACCTGGTGCGAGAAAATCTTTAATCACTGTTAAAAGTGCTGTTAAATCTAAATAACTCTCTTAGGAAAGGAGGAAATTGATCATGCCAAAAGTAGCATTATACAACCAAAACGGTTCTACTGCTGGTGACATCGAATTAAACGCTTCTGTATTTGGTATCGAGCCAAATGAGAGTGTTGTATTCGACGCTATTCTTATGCAAAGAGCTTCCTTACGTCAAGGATCTCACAAAGTAAAAAATCGTTCTGAAGTACGCGGCGGAGGTCGTAAACCATGGCGTCAAAAAGGTACTGGACGTGCCCGTCAAGGTTCTATCCGTTCACCGCAATGGCGCGGAGGTGGTGTCGTATTCGGCCCAACACCACGCAGCTATTCTTATAAATTACCTAAAAAAGTTCGCCGCTTGGCAATCAAATCAGTATTGTCTTCTAAAGTAAACGACAACAACATCATCGTACTTGAAGATCTTACTCTTGATACGGCTAAAACAAAAGAAATGGCAGCTATCCTTAAAGGATTATCTGTTGAGAAAAAAGCTTTAATCGTAACTGCAGATGCTAACGAAGCAGTAGCTTTATCTGCTCGCAACATTCCTGGAGTTACTGTAGTTGAAGCTAACGGAATCAACGTTTTAGACGTTGTCAACCACGAGAAGCTTCTGATTACAAAAGCAGCGGTTGAAAAAGTAGAGGAGGTGCTTGCATAATGAAAGATCCTCGTGATGTTCTAAAGCGCCCCGTCATTACTGAACGTTCTGCTGATTTAATGGCTGAAAAGAAATATACTTTTGAAGTTGATGTAAGAGCTAATAAAACAGAAGTGAAAGACGCGGTTGAAAGCATCTTTGGAGTGAAGGTTGACAAAGTCAACATCATGAACTACAAAGGTAAATCAAAACGTGTCGGACGCTATACTGGTATGACTAGCCGTCGCAGAAAAGCGATCGTAAAACTTACTGCAGACAGCAAAGAAATCGAAATTTTTGAAGCTTAATTATCTGTAAAAAGAAGGAGGGAAATTCAAAATGGCGATTAAAAAGTATAAACCGACCTCTAATGGACGTCGTGGCATGACAACTTCAGACTTTGCTGAAATCACGACTGACAAGCCGGAAAAATCCTTGCTTGCTCCCCTTCACAAAAAAGGCGGACGTAACAACCAAGGTAAATTGACTGTACGTCACCAAGGTGGCGGACATAAACGCCAATACCGTGTTATCGACTTCAAACGCGATAAAGATGGTATACCTGGACGCGTTGCTACAGTTGAATACGATCCAAACCGTTCAGCTAACATCGCTCTAATCAACTATGCAGACGGAGAAAAACGTTACATTCTTGCTCCAAAAGGAATTCAAGTGGGTACTGAAATCATGTCAGGTCCAGAAGCTGACATCAAAGTAGGTAATGCACTTCCACTTATCAACATCCCTGTTGGTACAGTTGTGCATAACATTGAATTAAAACCTGGCAAAGGCGGACAGCTTGTACGTTCAGCTGGTACATCTGCTCAGGTTCTTGGTAAAGAAGGTAAATACGTTCTTGTACGTCTTAACTCTGGAGAAGTTCGCATGATTCTTTCTGCTTGCCGTGCTTCTATCGGTCAAGTAGGTAACGAACAGCACGAACTTATCAACATTGGTAAAGCTGGACGTTCTCGCTGGAAAGGCATCCGTCCAACAGTTCGTGGTTCTGTAATGAACCCTAACGATCACCCACACGGTGGTGGTGAAGGACGTGCGCCAATCGGACGTAAATCACCAATGTCTCCATGGGGCAAACCAACTCTTGGATTCAAGACACGTAAGAAAAAGAACAAATCTGATAAATTTATCGTACGTCGTCGCAAAAATAAATAACGGGGTTGTCTACGGTTCACTTCGGACCGTAGTGCAATCACGAAGGGAGGTTCCAAAATGGCTCGCAGCTTGAAAAAAGGACCATTTGTCGATGGACACTTGATGACAAAAATCGAGAAATTAAATGAAACAGACAAGAAACAAGTCGTAAAAACTTGGTCTCGTCGTTCTACTATTTTCCCACAGTTTATTGGTCACACAATCGCAGTCTATGACGGACGTAAACACGTGCCTGTATTCATCTCTGAAGATATGGTAGGGCATAAGTTGGGTGAATTCGCTCCAACTCGTACGTACAAAGGCCATGCTAGTGATGACAAAAAAACAAGACGCTAAGAGAGGAGGCTTTTAAATGCAAGCTAAAGCTGTTGCAAGAACAGTCCGTATTGCTCCTCGTAAAGCACGTCTAGTAATGGACCTGATTCGAGGCAAGCAAGTAGGTGAAGCAGTGTCAATCTTGAACCTAACACCGAGAGCTGCTTCTCCAATTATCGAGAAAGTATTAAAATCCGCTATTGCAAATGCTGAGCATAACTATGAAATGGACGCTAATAACCTGGTTATTTCTCAAGCATTCGTTGACGAAGGCCCTACGTTAAAAAGATTCCGCCCACGTGCTATGGGACGTGCGAGCCAAATCAACAAACGTACGAGCCACATTACAATCGTTGTATCAGAAAAGAAGGAGGGATAAGTAGTGGGTCAAAAGGTAAATCCAGTCGGTCTTCGTATCGGAGTCATTCGTGATTGGGAATCTAAGTGGTACGCTGGTAAAGATTACGCTGACTTCCTGCACGAAGATTTAAGAATTCGTGAATACATTAGCAAACGACTTTCTGACGCTTCTGTTTCTAAAGTTGAAATCGAGCGCGCAGCAAATCGTGTTAACATTACGATCCACACAGCTAAGCCTGGTATGGTTATCGGTAAAGGCGGTTCTGAAGTTGAAGCACTTCGTAAAGCCCTTAACAGCCTTACTGGCAAGCGTGTACACATTAACATTCTTGAAATCAAAAGAGCAGATCTTGATGCACAGCTAGTTGCTGACAACATCGCTCGTCAATTAGAAAACCGTGTTTCTTTCCGCCGTGCGCAGAAACAACAAATCCAACGCACAATGCGTGCTGGAGCACAAGGTGTGAAAACAATGGTTTCTGGTCGTCTTGGCGGTGCAGATATCGCTCGTTCTGAATACTACAGTGAAGGAACTGTTCCATTGCACACATTACGTGCGGACATTGACTATGCAACATCTGAAGCTGACACTACTTACGGTAAGCTTGGTGTAAAAGTCTGGATCTATCGTGGAGAGGTTCTTCCTACTAAGAAGAAAACTGAGGAAGGAGGAAAATAATATGTTATTACCTAAACGCGTTAAATATCGCAGAGAGCATCGCGGAAAAATGCGTGGCCGTGCGAAAGGCGGTACTGAAGTACATTTCGGTGAGTTCGGTATCCAAGCTCTAGAAGCTTCTTGGATCACTAACCGTCAAATCGAAGCTGCCCGTATTGCGATGACTCGTTACATGAAACGTGGCGGTAAAGTTTGGATCAAAATTTTCCCTTCTAAACCTTACACTGCTAAACCACTTGAGGTACGTATGGGATCCGGTAAAGGGGCTCCAGAAGGTTGGGTAGCTGTTGTAAAACCGGGCAAAGTTTTATTTGAGATTTCTGGTGTGTCTGAAGAGGTTGCTCGTGAAGCACTTCGTCTTGCATCTCACAAATTGCCAATTAAAACGAAGTTCGTAAAACGTGAAGAAATTGGTGGTGAATCAAATGAAAGCTAATGAAATTCGTGACCTTACCACTGCTGAAATTGAACAAAAAGTAAAGTCTCTTAAAGAAGAACTTTTCAATCTTCGCTTTCAATTAGCGACAGGACAACTTGAAAATACTGCTCGCATTCGTGAAGTGCGCAAAGCTATCGCGCGCATGAAAACTGTGATTCGTGAAAGAGAAATTGCTGCTAATAAATAATCACTGAGGGGAGGTCGTGAGCATGAGCGAACGTAACCAACGCAAAGTTTACCAAGGCCGTGTTGTTTCTGACAAAATGGATAAAACCATCACTGTTGTTGTTGAAACATACAAGAAACATTCACTTTACGGTAAACGCGTAAAATACTCAAAGAAATTCAAAGCACATGATGAAAATAATCAAGCGAAAATCGGTGACATCGTAAAGATCATGGAAACTCGTCCATTGTCTGCAACTAAGCGTTTCCGTCTAGTTGAAGTTGTCGAAGAAGCTGTTATTATCTAATAAAGTTCGGAATTCTTTTTTCCGAAGGGAGGTAACAAATAATGATTCAACAAGAGACTCGTTTAAAAGTAGCTGACAACTCTGGCGCACGTGAAGTACTTACTATTAAAGTTCTTGGTGGTTCTGGTCGTAAAACAGCTAACATTGGTGATGTAATTGTTTGCACGGTTAAACAAGCAACACCAGGAGGCGTTGTCAAAAAAGGTGAAGTCGTAAAAGCTGTTATCGTTCGCACTAAAAGCGGAGCGCGCAGAAGTGACGGTTCATACATCAGCTTCGATGAGAATGCATGTGTTATCATCCGTGACGACAAGAGCCCGCGTGGAACTCGTATCTTCGGACCAGTTGCTCGTGAATTGCGTGAAAACAACTTTATGAAAATTGTTTCTCTAGCTCCAGAAGTTATCTAATGAAATAAATGCCTTATTCAAGGAGGTGCGATCAGGATGCATGTAAAAAAAGGCGATAAAGTTATGGTTATCTCTGGTAAAGATAAAGGCAAACAAGGAACAATCCTTGCTGCTTTCCCTAAAAAGGACCGCGTTTTAGTTGAAGGTGTTAACATGGTAAAGAAACACTCTAAACCAACTCAAGCTAACCCTCAAGGCGGTATTTCTAATCAAGAGGCGCCAATTCATGTATCAAACGTTATGCCGCTCGATCCTAAAACAGGTGAAGTGACTCGCGTAGGATACAAAGTGGAAGATGGCAAAAAAGTTCGTGTAGCAAAAAAATCTGGGCAAGTTCTAGATAAATAGTATTAAAGGAAGGGAGGTCTATCTCATGAACCGCCTTAAAGAAAAGTACAATAAAGAAATTGCACCTGCTTTAATGACTAAGTTCAACTATGACTCAGTTATGCAAGTGCCTAAAATTGAAAAAATCGTAATCAACATGGGTGTTGGTGACGCTGTTCAAAACGCAAAAGCAATCGACAGTGCTGTTGAAGAATTAACGTTTATCGCAGGTCAAAAACCTGTCGTTACTCGTGCGAAGAAATCAATTGCTGGATTCCGTCTTCGTGAAGGAATGCCTATCGGTGCGAAAGTAACTCTTCGCGGAGAGCGCATGTATGATTTCCTTGATAAACTTATTTCTGTATCTTTACCGCGTGTACGTGACTTCCGCGGGGTTTCTAAAAAATCTTTCGACGGTCGCGGTAACTACACACTTGGTATCAAAGAACAGTTAATCTTCCCTGAAATTGACTACGATAAAGTAACAAAGGTTCGCGGAATGGACATCGTTATTGTAACGACTGCTAATTCTGATGAAGAGGCTCGTGAGCTATTAACTCAAGTAGGTATGCCGTTCCAGAAATAATCAATGAAAGGGAGGCGAAATCGTGGCTAAGAAGTCAATGATTGCGAAACAACAACGTACACCAAAGTTTAAAGTACAAGAGTACACTCGCTGTGAACGCTGCGGACGTCCGCATTCAGTCATTCGTAAATTTAAACTTTGCCGTATTTGTTTCCGTGAGCTTGCATATAAAGGACAAATTCCTGGCGTGAAAAAAGCCAGCTGGTAATCCCCAAGAAAGGGAAGGAGGTAATTATTAATGGTTATGACAGATCCAATTGCAGATATGCTGACTCGTATTCGTAATGCAAACATGGTACGTCATGAGAAGCTTGAAATTCCTGCTTCTAAATTGAAAAGAGAAATTGCTGAAATTTTAAAGCGTGAAGGTTTCATTCGTGACGTTGAGTTCGTAGAAGACAGTAAACAAGGTATCATCCGCGTTTTCTTGAAATACGGACAAAATAACGAGCGCGTAATCACTGGTCTTAAAAGAATCAGCAAACCTGGTTTGCGTGTTTATGCTAAATCTAATGAAGTACCGCGTGTACTTAACGGTCTAGGAATCGCAATTCTTTCTACATCACATGGCGTTTTAACGGACAAAGAAGCCCGTGCAAAACAAGCTGGTGGAGAAGTATTAGCATACGTTTGGTAAAAAAGTTTAACATGAATGGAGGTGTTTGGTATGTCTCGTGTAGGTAAGAAGCTACTTGAGATTCCTTCTGATGTTACAGTAACGTTAAACGATAACAATACTGTAGCTGTGAAAGGACCAAAAGGAGAATTAACTCGTACGTTTCACCCTGATATGGAGATTAAAATAGAGGACAATGTGCTTACAGTCGCTCGTCCTTCTGATCAAAAAGAGCACCGTGCCTTGCATGGTACGACTCGCAGTCTGCTTGGCAACATGGTGGAAGGCGTATCTAAAGGATTTGAAAGAGGTTTGGAATTAGTCGGTGTCGGTTACCGTGCGTCTAAATCCGGAAATAAACTTGTTTTAAACGTTGGATACTCTCACCCTGTTGAGATCGTCCCTGAAGAAGGCATCGATATCGAAGTTCCTTCTCAAACTAAAGTAGTCGTTAAAGGTACAGACAAAGAACGTGTAGGAGCTATTGCTGCTAACATTCGCGCTGTCCGTTCTCCAGAGCCTTACAAAGGTAAAGGAATCCGCTACGAAGGTGAAGTTGTTCGCCGTAAAGAAGGTAAATCTGCTAAGTAAGATCGCTTAAAGTGAAGAAAGGAGTGACCTAGATGATTACGAAAACTAGCAAAAATGCTGCTCGTCTTAAAAGACACGCTCGTGTTCGCGCTAAACTTTCTGGTACTGCTGAAAGACCGCGTCTTAACGTTTTCCGTTCAAACAAGCACATTTACGCTCAAATCATCGATGATGTAAATGGTGTAACACTTGCTAGTGCATCTACTCTCGATAAAGACTTGAACGTTGAAAGCACTGGAGATACTTCAGCTGCTGCTAAAGTTGGAGAATTAGTTGCAAAACGCGCTGCTGAAAAAGGCGTTTCTGACGTAGTATTTGACCGTGGCGGATACTTATACCATGGACGTGTAAAAGCTTTGGCTGATGCCGCTCGTGAAGCTGGACTTAAATTTTAATAAAAGAAGGAGGGACACATGATTATGCGTCGTATTGACCCAAGCAAATTAGAGTTAGAAGAACGCTTAGTTACGGTTAACCGCGTAGCGAAAGTTGTTAAAGGTGGTCGTCGTTTCCGCTTCGCAGCTCTAGTCGTTGTCGGTGACAAAAACGGACACGTAGGATTCGGTACTGGTAAAGCACAAGAAGTACCAGAAGCGATCCGCAAAGCTGTTGAAGATGCGAAAAAGAATTTAATTGAAGTACCAATGGTTGGAACTACAATTCCACATGAAATCATCGGACGTTTCGGTGCAGGTAACATCTTGTTAAAACCTGCTTCTGAAGGTACTGGAGTTATCGCTGGAGGCCCTGTACGTGCGGTACTTGAGCTTGCTGGTGTAGCTGACATCCTTTCTAAGTCTTTAGGTTCTAACACACCGATCAACATGATTCGTGCAACACTTCAAGGCTTAAGTGAACTTAAGCGTGCTGAAGAGGTTGCGAAGCTTCGTGGAAAATCTGTAGAAGAACTGTTAGGATAAGGAGGGAATATTAATGGCTAAATTAGAAATTACCCTCAAACGAAGTGTAATCGGTCGCCCGGAAGATCAACGCGTTACTGTGAGAACACTTGGTTTAAAGAAAACAAACCAAACTGTTGTTCATGAAGACAACGCTGCGATTCGTGGTATGATTAATAAAGTATCTCATTTAGTTTCTGTTAAAGAACAATAAAAATAATTGATCGGATAAGGAGGTGTCCTAATGAAACTTCATGAATTAAAACCTTCAGAAGGTTCACGCAAAACGCGTAATCGCGTAGGTCGTGGTATTGGTTCTGGCAACGGTAAAACAGCTGGTAAAGGTCACAAAGGTCAAAACGCTCGTTCTGGCGGCGGTGTACGCCCAGGGTTCGAGGGGGGACAAATGCCTTTATTCCAACGTCTTCCTAAACGCGGTTTTACTAACATTAACCGTAAGGAATACGCTGTAGTCAACCTAGACAAATTGAACGGTTTTGCAGAAGGAACGGAAGTCACTCCTGAACTTCTTCTTGAGACTGGTGTTATAAGCAAACTTAATGCAGGAGTAAAGATTCTTGGCAACGGTAAATTAGAGAAAAAATTAACTGTAAAAGCCAATAAATTCTCTGCTTCTGCGAAAGAAGCTGTTGAAGCTGCTGGCGGTACAGCTGAGGTGATCTAACTTGTTTAAAACAATCTCCAACTTTATGCGTGTGAGTGATATCCGGAATAAAATCATATTCACTTTACTCATGCTTATCGTCTTTCGCATAGGTGCGTTTATTCCTGTGCCGTATGTTAACGCTGATGTGTTACAGGCACAGTCTCAAATGGGAGTATTTGATCTTCTTAATACATTTGGCGGCGGTGCGCTTTACCAATTCTCTATTTTCGCAATGGGGATTACTCCTTACATCACAGCTTCAATCATCATCCAGCTGCTTCAGATGGATGTTGTGCCGAAGTTTACTGAGTGGTCTAAGCAGGGTGAAGTCGGCCGCCGTAAATTGGCTCAGTTCACAAGATACTTTACGATTGTCCTTGGATTTATCCAAGCGTTGGGTATGTCATACGGATTTAACAATTTGGCTAACGGATTGCTGATTGAAAAATCCGGCGTATCCACATATCTGATCATCGCTTTAGTACTCACTGGCGGAACTGCCTTTTTAATGTGGCTTGGAGAACAAATCACATCTCATGGAGTAGGCAACGGAATATCGATCATTATCTTCGCGGGGATTGTGTCTAGTATTCCGAAAACGGTTGGACAAATATATGAGACTCAATTTGTCGGCAGCAACGATCAGCTGTTTATTCATATTGTGAAAGTCGCTCTTCTTGTGATTGCGATTTTAGCAGTTATTGTTGGAGTTATTTTCATTCAGCAAGCTGTACGGAAAATTGCGATTCAATATGCTAAAGGCACAGGTCGTTCACCTGCTGGCGGAGGTCAGTCTACTCACCTTCCATTGAAAGTGAATCCTGCCGGTGTTATTCCAGTAATCTTTGCGGTTGCGTTTTTAATAACACCGCGTACGATCGCGTCATTCTTTGGAACAAACGATGTGACAAAGTGGATTCAAGCCAACTTTGACAATACACATCCGGTGGGGATGACTATATATGTTGCGTTAATTATTGCCTTTACGTACTTTTATGCTTTTGTCCAGGTTAATCCTGAACAAATGGCTGATAACCTTAAAAAACAGGGTGGCTATATCCCGGGGGTTCGTCCAGGGAAAATGACTCAAGATAGAATTACGAGCATTTTGTATCGACTTACGTTTGTGGGTGCTTTATTCTTAGCCGTGATTTCCATTCTTCCTATCTTTTTCATTCAATTCGCTGGATTGCCTCAAAGTGCACAAATTGGCGGAACATCTTTGTTAATTGTTGTCGGGGTAGCCTTGGAGACAATGAAACAACTAGAAAGCCAGTTGGTGAAACGAAACTACCGTGGATTTATGAAAAACTAGAGGAAATGGATTTATCCATTCCCTCTTAATTAAGAGAGGACGGGGGAAATCCGAATGAACTTAGTCTTAATGGGGCTTCCTGGTGCCGGTAAAGGTACACAGGGCGAACGAATTGTTGAGGATTATGGAATACCTCACATCTCAACAGGAGATATGTTCCGTGCTGCTATGAAAGAGGAAACATCACTCGGACTCGAAGCAAAATCTTATATTGATAAGGGTGAGCTCGTACCTGATGAAGTCACAATTGGAATTGTCAAAGAAAGACTTGGCAAAGATGATTGTGAAAGAGGTTTTCTTCTGGACGGATTTCCGCGAACAGTCGCTCAAGCCGAAGCTCTTGAAGAAATTCTTGAAGAATACGGCAAGCCGATTGATTATGTCATTAACATTAAAGTTGATAAAGATTCTTTAATGGAACGTCTGACTGGACGCAGAATTTGCAGTGTTTGCGGCACAACCTATCATTTAGTCTTTAATCCGCCGAAAACGCCGGGTGTTTGTGATAAAGACGGAGGCGAACTCTATCAACGGGCAGATGATAATGAGGAAACAGTCTCTAAACGGCTTGAGGTAAACATGAAGCAGACTCAGCCTTTACTCGATTTCTATTCTGAGAAAGGTTATCTTGTAAACGTGAATGGCCAGCAGGACATTCAAGATGTTTATGCAGATGTGAAGGATCTTCTTGGAGGATTAAAAAAATGATTATCTGTAAAACCCCACGTGAACTTGGTATCATGCGGGAAGCAGGGCGAATCGTGGCTTTGACTCACGAAGAGTTAAAAAAGCACATTAAACCAGGAATCTCGACAAAAGAATTGGATCAAATTGCCGAACGTTTTATTAAGAAGCAGGGTGCAATCCCATCTTTTAAGGGGTATAATGGGTTTCGCGGGAGCATTTGCGTATCAGTGAATGAAGAGCTCGTTCACGGCATTCCTGGCAACAGGGTGCTGCGTGACGGTGACATCATCAGTATTGATATCGGTGCTAAATTAAATGGTTATCATGGTGACTCTGCATGGACATATCCGGTAGGAAACATCAGTGATGATGATAAAAAACTTCTGGATGTGACAGAGGAATCTTTATATAAAGGCTTGCAGGAAGCAAAACCAGGTGAACGTTTGTCGAATATTTCCCACGCAATACAAACGTATGTCGAAAATGAGCAGTTTTCAGTTGTTAGGGAGTATGTCGGACATGGTGTTGGTCAAGACTTGCATGAGGACCCGCAAATTCCTCATTACGGTCCGCCGAACAAAGGACCACGACTCAAACCTGGCATGGTTCTCGCTATTGAACCTATGGTGAACGCTGGCAGCCGCTATGTGAAAACTTTGGCTGATAACTGGACGGTTGTAACGGTAGATGGGAAAAAGTGTGCTCATTTTGAACATACAATTGCGATTACGGAAACGGGTTTTGATATACTGACAAAAGTCTAGATGATGACTTAATTCCGAAGGCAGATGTTTTTCCGGCTTGATAGGGCAGAAGGTTCGGTTTAACATTGGCAGGAGCGAATTCATCTTGCCGTTGTCGGTGGAATTGTAATCATCATGTACTAATAGCAGACGGAGAAAAGCGTACATTTCATTCTCCTAAGAAATAGAATATCAATCATTTAACCCTTTATGATTGCGTATCTCCGGAAGTTCAGAACAGTATAAACGAAACAGGGCGTGTGACAAACGGAAAACTGAGATTTTCTCTTTTGAAATTTGTCAGAAAGCAAGTTACTGATTTGAAGAAGGGAGAACACTTGAATGGCGAAAGACGATGTAATTGAAGTGGAAGGTACGATAGTCGAAACATTGCCAAACGCGATGTTCAAAGTTGAACTCGAAAATGGACACACTGTTTTGGCTCACGTATCTGGTAAAATCCGCATGCACTTCATTCGCATTTTACCTGGAGACAAAGTTACGGTAGAATTATCTCCATATGACTTAACTCGTGGCAGGATTACGTACCGTTACAAATAAAGCACTCCGGAAACTGAAGGAGGTTGGAAACACATGAAAGTGAGACCATCAGTTAAACCAATCTGTGAAAAATGCAAAGTTATTCGCAGAAAAGGAAAAGTAATGGTGATCTGTGAAAATCCAAAGCATAAACAAAAACAAGGATAATTTATAAGGAGGTGCCCAGAGAATGGCTCGTATTGCTGGTGTAGATATCCCACGTGACAAACGTGTTGTTATTTCTTTAACATATGTCTTCGGAATTGGCCGCACAACGGCTCAGCAAGTCTTGAAAGAGGCTGGTGTTTCAGAAGATACTCGTGTGCGTGATCTTACTGAAGAAGAACTTGGTAAAATCCGTGATGTTATTGACAAACTGAAAGTAGAAGGTGACCTTCGCCGTGAAGTTTCTCTTAACATTAAGCGTCTGATCGAAATCGGAAGCTACCGCGGAATCCGTCATCGCAGAGGTTTGCCTGTTCGCGGACAAAACTCTAAAAACAATGCGCGTACTCGTAAAGGTCCGCGTCGTACTGTAGCTAACAAGAAAAAATAAGTAAGGGAGGTACCTAAACAATGGCTGCTGCTCGTAAATCTAACACGCGTAAACGTCGCGTGAAAAAGAATATTGAGTCTGGAATTGCTCATATTCGTTCAACTTTCAATAACACGATCGTTACGATCACTGACACTCATGGTAATGCTCTTTCTTGGTCTAGTGCCGGAGCTCTAGGATTCAGAGGTTCTCGTAAATCTACTCCTTTTGCTGCACAAATGGCTGCAGAAACAGCTGCTAAAGGTTCAATCGAACATGGACTTAAAACTCTTGAGGTTACTGTAAAAGGCCCTGGTTCAGGTCGTGAAGCTGCTATCCGTGCGCTTCAAGCTGCTGGATTAGAAGTCACTGCTATCAGAGACGTAACTCCTGTTCCTCATAACGGATGCCGTCCACCAAAACGTCGCCGCGTGTAATTTGTTTGTATAGATTTTGTGTCCCTGTCAATAATGGGTTATGATACAGTTATTTATTAAACGAATGCACCGACTCGTTGCCTGAGCACATACGGGACTAAACAATGGGGAATTTCGGATGGAATCTCATATGATTCTATTCGAGGTTTCGACGTTTTGAAGGAGGGTTTTAAGTAATGATCGAGATTGAAAAACCAAAAATCGAAACGGTTGAAATCAGCGACGATGCCAAATTTGGTAAGTTTGTCGTAGAGCCACTTGAGCGTGGATATGGTACAACTCTGGGTAACTCCTTACGTCGTATCCTCTTATCCTCACTCCCTGGTGCCGCTGTAACATCAATCCAGATAGATGGTGTACTGCACGAATTCTCGACAATTGAAGGCGTTGTGGAAGATGTTACAACGATTATCTTAAACATTAAAAAGCTTGCATTGAAAATCTACTCTGATGAAGAGAAGACGCTAGAAATTGATGTACAGGGTAATGGAACTGTAACAGCAGCTGATATTACACACGATAGTGATGTAGAGATCTTAAATCCTGATCTTCATATCGCGACTCTTGGTGAGAATGCGAGTTTCCGAGTTCGCCTTACTGCTCAAAGAGGACGTGGGTATACGCCTGCTGACGCAAACAAAAGAGACGATCAGCCTATCGGCGTGATTCCGATCGATTCAATCTATACGCCAGTTTCTCGTGTATCTTATCAAGTAGAGAACACTCGTGTAGGCCAGGTTGCAAACTATGACAAACTTACACTTGATGTTTGGACTGATGGAAGCACTGGACCTAAAGAAGCGATTGCGCTTGGTTCAAAGATTTTAACTGAACACCTTAATATATTCGTTGGTTTAACTGACGAAGCTCAGCATGCTGAAATCATGGTTGAAAAAGAAGAAGATCAAAAAGAGAAAGTTCTTGAAATGACGATTGAAGAATTGGATCTTTCTGTTCGTTCTTACAACTGCTTAAAGCGTGCGGGTATCAACACGGTTCAAGAGCTTGCGAACAAGACGGAAGAAGATATGATGAAAGTTCGTAATCTAGGACGTAAATCACTTGAAGAAGTGAAAGCGAAACTAGAAGAACTTGGACTCGGACTTCGCAAAGACGATTGACTAGTTTCCCTTGTGAACTAGGATTTTCGTGTGTTTATAATTCAGAAAAAGCATTCCAATAAAGGAGGGGACATCACATGTCATACAGAAAACTAGGACGTACGAGTGCACAGCGTAAGGCTATGCTTCGTGATCTTACAACTGATTTGATCATCAACGAAAGAATCGAAACAACTGAAACACGTGCGAAAGAACTTCGCTCTGTAGTTGAAAAAATGATCACGCTTGGCAAACGCGGTGATCTTCACGCTCGCCGTCAAGCTGCTGCATACATCCGCAACGAGGTTGCTAACGAAGAAAATAACCAAGATGCACTTCAAAAATTATTCTCTGACATTGCAACTCGTTACGAGGAGCGCCAAGGTGGATACACACGTATTATGAAGCTTGGTCCTCGCCGTGGTGACGGAGCACCAATGGCAATTATCGAATTGGTTTAATCACATATTTTTGTGTATCTAAAGAAGGGCGGGACAGTTTCTAACTGGATCTATGCCCTTTTTTTAGATACTGCAACTTTTTCAATAGAGAGACAAGCAGAGTATGAGCTGAGAGGAGGCCGGTTGTCCGTGAATCAAAATCAGTTGATATCGGTAGAGGATATCGTTTTTCGATATCGGAAAGACGCAGAAAGACGAGCACTAGATAGCGTCTCCCTGCAGGTGTATGAGGGTGAATGGCTTGCAATTGTGGGTCATAACGGTTCAGGGAAATCAACACTGGCCCGGGCATTGAATGGTTTAATCCTTCCTGAATCAGGCGACATAAAGGTTGCTGGAATTCAACTGACAGAGGAGTCAGTGTGGGAAGTGCGTAAGAAGATTGGAATGGTCTTTCAAAATCCGGATAACCAATTTGTCGGAACGACAGTTCGCGATGATGTGGCTTTTGGTTTAGAAAACAATGGTGTACCGCGGGAAGAAATGATTGAGAGAGTAGATTGGGCTGTCAAACAGGTCAACATGCAGGATTTTCTTGATCAAGAGCCGCACCATCTCTCCGGAGGCCAAAAGCAGAGAGTTGCGATAGCAGGGATTATTGCCGCACGTCCTGATATTATTATCTTAGATGAAGCAACATCCATGCTTGACCCGATAGGGCGAGAAGAAGTGCTTGAAACGGTAAGACATTTAAAAGAGCAAGGCATGGCAACTGTCATTTCGATTACACATGATCTGAATGAGGCAGCAAAAGCTGACAGAATCATTGTCATGAATGGCGGTAAGAAATATGCTGAGGGTACGCCTGAAGAAATTTTCAAATTGAATAAGGAACTTGTTCGAATCGGGCTTGATTTACCCTTCTCATTCCAGCTCAGCCAGCTCTTAAGAGAAAATGGACTGGCTTTGGAAGAAAATCATTTGACTCAGGAAGGGCTGGTGAACGAGCTATGGACATTACAATCAAAGATGTAGAGCATCGCTATCAGATAAAGACGCCGTTTGAGCGCCTTGCCCTGTATGATATCAATGCATCGATTAAGGAAGGCAGCTATGTGGCCGTAATAGGGCATACAGGCTCCGGTAAATCCACTCTTCTTCAGCATCTGAATGGTCTCCTGAAGCCTACAAAGGGGCATATTTCATTAGGCAATACCGTTATACAGGCAGGAAAAAAGAATAAAGAGCTTAAATCCCTCCGAAAAAAAGTCGGAATCGTTTTCCAATTCCCCGAACATCAATTATTCGAAGAAACAGTTCTCAAAGATATTTCATTTGGACCGATGAACTTTGGTGTAAAAAAGGAAGACGCTGAACAAAAAGCGAGAGAGATGCTGAAGCTTGTAGGTTTATCTGAAGAGCTTCTGGAAAGATCACCTTTTGAATTAAGCGGAGGACAAATGCGCAGGGTTGCAATTGCCGGGGTGCTTGCAATGGATCCTGAAGTGCTTGTTCTCGATGAGCCGACAGCAGGGCTGGATCCAAGAGGGCGAAAAGAGATCATGGACATGTTTTATGAGCTCCACCAACGGGGAAACCTGACGACAATTCTTGTCACCCACAGCATGGAAGATGCGGCTGCCTATGCTGATAAAATGATCGTGATGCATAAAGGAACTATCCAGGCATCAGGCAGTCCGCGAGACCTGTTCTCAAAAGGGGAAGAAATGGCCGGCTGGGGGCTGGATCTTCCAGAAACGATTAAATTCCAAAGACAGCTGGAAGCCGCACTTGATGTCAAATTTAAAGAGCCTCTGCTCACAATAGAAGATGCCGCTGCTGAAATCCGTGCTCTTTTTCAGGGGGGAAAAACCTTATGATGGACAGCATGATTATCGGCAAGTATGTGCCGGGTTCTTCACTTGTGCACCGGCTTGACCCAAGAACAAAATTGGTTACGATCTTTTTGTTTGTCTGTATCGTTTTCCTGGCCAATAATGTGCAGACATATGCGCTGCTTGGTTTATTTACAGCAGGCGTTGTTTCCTTAACTAGAGTTCCTTTTTCCTTTTTGATGAAAGGGCTAAAGCCGATCATCTGGATTGTTCTTTTTACGTTCCTGCTTCATATTATCATGACACATGAAGGGCCAGTCATTTTTGAACTTGGCTTTTTCAAGATCTATGAGGGCGGTTTGGTACAAGGGATTTTTATTTCCCTTAGGTTCGTCTATCTGATTTTAATGACAACTCTATTAACGCTGACAACAACACCTATTGAGATTACCGATGGGATGGAACAGCTGCTCAACCCATTTAAAAAATTGAAGCTTCCTGTTCATGAGCTGGCTCTTATGATGTCGATCTCTTTACGGTTTATCCCAACCTTGATGGAGGAGACAGATAAGATTATGAAGGCTCAGATGGCGAGAGGCGTGGATTTTACAAGCGGACCGCTTAAAGACAGAGTGAAGGCAATTGTGCCGCTGCTAGTCCCACTCTTTGTCAGCGCGTTTAAGCGTGCTGAAGAGCTTGCGGTTGCAATGGAAGCAAGAGGCTATCAAGGCGGAGAGGGACGCACTAAATACAGAAAGCTTGTATGGACGGCAAAGGATACTTCTGTCATCGTCAGCTTGTTCATATTGGCTGTTCTGTTATTTTTCTTAAGGGCTTAGAGGTGCTTTATGAGACTGAAATGCACGATTTCTTATGACGGACATTTGTTTAAAGGATATCAAGTACAGCCGGGTAAAAGAACGGTTCAGGATGAGCTGGAGAAGGCGCTGGCTGTCCTGCATAAGTCAAAAGACAGAATTCCGGTCGTTTCCTCTGGAAGGACGGACAGCGGGGTTCATGCAGCCGGACAGGTGATTCATTTTGATACACCGCTCTCTATTCCGGCTGAGAGATGGCCATATGCTTTAAATGCACTGCTTCCGGACGATATTGCAGTCAAAACGGCAGAAATTGCGGATGATGGGTTCCATGCACGATTTAGCGCAGTTAAAAAGGAATATCGCTACTTTGTATACACGGAGAAACACCCGGACGTATTTAAACGGCATTACGCTTACCATTTTTCATATCGCCTCAATGTGCAGAACATGAGAGAAGCGGCAAAGCATCTTTTAGGAACACATGATTTTACAAGCTTTTGTGCGGCTAAAACGGAAGTGCAGGACAAAGTGAGAACGATTTACGAACTCGAGTGGACTGAGACTGATGGCGGCCTGCAAATGCGGATCACAGGCAGCGGCTTCCTATATAATATGGTCAGAATTATTGCGGGTACTTTGCTGGATGCAGGTATTGGAAAAATTTCTCCCGATGATGTGAAATCCATGCTGGAAGCGAAGAACCGCGAAGCAGCAGGGCGCACAGCACCGGGACACGGACTGTACTTATGGAACGTTTACTATGACAACTAAACCAGGTGTATAATATTTTCTTGACAGAGTCTGCATAAAGTTATAAGATATCATATGGTATGTATTTCAACCCCACGATAAGCCCCGGAACTTATTGTGTTGTGAAATAGAACGTAATCGAAGTTTATTGAAAATGACAGATCATTTAGGAGGGAAATTCAATGCGTACAACACCTATGGCTAACGCAAGTACTATTGAACGCAAGTGGTTAGTTGTTGATGCTGCTGGCAAGACTTTAGGCCGTCTTTCTTCAGAAGTTGCAGCTATCCTTCGCGGAAAACACAAACCAACTTACACACCACACGTTGATACAGGAGATCATGTGATCATCATCAACGCTGAGAAAATCGAGTTAACTGGTAAAAAGTTAACTGACAAAATCTACTACCGTCACACTCAACATCCAGGCGGATTAAAATCAAGAACTGCTCTTGAAATGCGTACAAACTACCCTGAGAAAATGCTTGAGCTTGCTATCAAAGGCATGCTTCCAAAAGGTTCTCTAGGTCGTCAAATGTTCAAAAAATTGAACGTATACCGTGGTTCTGAGCATCCACATGAAGCACAAAAACCTGAAGTTTACGAACTTCGCGGTTAATTAAAAAGGAGGTTACCAATTTGGCACAGGTTCAATATTACGGTACTGGCCGTCGTAAAAGTTCTGTAGCGCGTGTGCGCTTAGTTCCAGGAGAAGGTCGTATCGTCGTTAATAATCGTGAAATCAGCGAGCACATCCCATCTCCAGCTCTAATCGAAGATATCAAACAACCATTAACTTTGACTGAAACAGCTGGCACTTATGATGTTTTAGTAAACGTACATGGAGGCGGCTTATCTGGTCAAGCTGGAGCAATCCGTCATGGTATCGCTCGTGCTTTGCTTGAAGCAGATCCAGAATACCGTGCAACACTTAAGCGTGCAGGTCTTCTGACTCGTGACGCTCGTATGAAAGAACGTAAAAAATACGGTCTTAAAGGCGCTCGTCGTGCACCTCAGTTCTCAAAACGTTAATTTTACGTTTCAAAGCTCTCAACCATGGGTTGGGGGCTTTTTTTATTTTCTTTTAAGAATTAAAGCAGAAGCGATTAAACAGGCATCCGTTTTTTGTTTTATAAAACGACCGTCTTTAAAAGCTGGTCTTTCCCACAAGGTTCCGAATAGCTTAAGCTTTTCAGGCTACCAGCCCAAAATGTGTCACCTTTCAAGTGCTTCAATGATCTATGTTGAGCCCCTGTAAACGAACAATGAATTTAAACCCTATGGTTGGTGTATCAACATCTTGATTAATAGTGCGCCTCTGCGTGCTGCATTCAAACGTCCTTTGCAAATGGCATACGCATTTATCGCTAAAATGGTTTGTTATCACAAATTGAAGGATTTTCAAATCGTTTTTGGAAACACGGAATCGTTCAAATACCAATTCGCATCGCAGAAAGAAACGTCTAGTGCTGGAGTGAGTCTTACATAAGTGTTCAAATGCCTTAGGGCAATGAAAAGCGTAATGCCGGCATCAAGTGCTTTTCCATTAATTTGATTTGAAAAAGTGATATTATAATCATTAGCAATAAAATCACATATCTCCTTTGTTAATTTATTGCGGTTTTATGAATTTTTTTCTGAATATGCAAAGGGAAAGCGGTATCAATCTAGAAATATTTGTTATACTCTAAACACTAAAGTAAGGAGAACGATTCATGAATGCGTTAGTAGATCATAATAGCAAAGCCTGGGATCAAAAAGTAGAGACAGGCAATGAATGGACTGTTGCTGTAGAGCGGTATGTCATTGAACAAGCGAAAAAAGGGAATTGGGATATAAGGTTAACCCCTATGAAAAATGTGCCAAAGGATTGGTTTCCTCCTGTAAAAGGCCTGAAGGTGCTTTGTTTGGCTTCAGGAGGCGGACAGCAGGCCCCGGTTTTAGCGGCAGCCGGAGCGGAAGTCACCGTCTTAGATAACTCAGAACAGCAGCTGGGACAGGACAGAATGGTTGCTGATCGCGACGGCTTGACCATACGCACCGTGAAAGGAAGTATGGATGATCTCAGTCAATTTGAAGATGAATCATTTGATTTCATCGTACATCCGGTTTCCAATGTTTTTGTTGAAGATATCCTTCCGGTTTGGAAAGAAGCGAACCGCGTGCTGAAAAGAAATGGCGTTTTAATTTCAGGATTTGTTAATCCAGTTGTTTTTCTGTTTGACATTGAATTAGAAGAGCAGGGCGTTTTAAAAGTAAAGCACTCCATTCCATACGCCGACTCAGAAGACCTTCCAAAACATAAGGTGAAAAAGCTGATTGAAAATAATGAAGCTCTGGAATTCGGGCACTCCTTAGAAGACCAAATTAAGGGACAGCTCGATGCCGGTTTTATTGTCACTGGTTTTTACGAAGATAAAGGCGGTTTTGTATTGGATCAATACATTAATACATATTCTGCAACAAGAAGCATTAAAGTATGAAGGCAGCGACCTATTAGAGGGAGCTGCCTTTTATTATTGTGCTGCCTCTGCTTTTGTGAACAAACATACGTTCTCTGTCCCGTAGAAAGCTGCTTTTTTTACACTCATTTTAATCTGTTCAAGTTATCGACACCTTCATTTGGGCGAATTTCCAACCGAATTCGGGCATGGTTTCACCTCCCAAACCTCAAAATAACCGGTAAAAGGAGAGTGAATTTGTATGGCACAGGTACTGTCTTTTATAGATGTGAAACGCCAAAAGGATTTTGAATTAGAAAAAAACTTGCTCAAAGAACTCTCACTTAGACAAATCATTCAGTCTGTAAAGGCATGTCTTACTCCATTATTTCCATTTTTGCAGGATGAAAGGGACGTTATTACTGAAGGCTGTATTGATTTTGCGATAGAAGCTTATTTGTTAGGCGGGCGTTTCGGGGTTTTCGGATATTATGGAGAATCTATGCAAAGTGTTAGTGCCCGCTCTGCAAGGGAAGAAGAAGAGCTTCGTATGGAGTTTTTTGAATACCTTTATCATTGGACACATGAGCAATACGCAACATTTGATAAAAACACAGTATATGAAGCAGCGCGAAAATTCATCAAAGACTGGTGGACAGAAGGGTTTGTCCAAAGAGAAAAACAATGTAAGCTTCGCATGCGTTAATCATATTTCCCGACCCTGTCCCATACTTATGTAATAACGGACAAGCGGGAGGGGAAGGGATGAGGAAAAAGCTTAAATGGCTCAGTTTTATGCTAGGCTTTATCGTATTACTGTTTCTATTCAAGTATCAATTCAGCAATAACGATTCTTGGAATCCGTGGAGTCTGCCTTTGAGCGGGAAAATTATTTATCTTGATCCAGGTCATGGCGGGCCGGATGGAGGGGCAGTGGGCGGCAAGCTGTTAGAGAAGGATATAACCCTGGAAGTGGCTTTCAGAGTCAGGGATTATCTTCAGGAACAAGGGGCCTTAGTGATTATGACTAGAGAAAGTGACACCGATCTAGCTCCTGAAGGGACAAGAGGCTATAGTAAACGAAAAGCGGAAGACTTAAGACAGCGAGTGAGCTTAATTAACAATTCAGAGGCTGAGCTCTACCTTAGCATTCATCTTAATGCGATCCCGTCACAAAAATGGAGCGGAGCCCAAAGCTTTTATTACGGAAAATACGAGGAAAACGAGAAAATTGCAAAATACATTCAGGATGAGTTGAGAACAAACCTGGAGAATACAACCCGAAAAGCAAAGCGAATTCATGGTATTTATTTAATGCAAAACGTCACAAAACCAGGTGCGCTTGTGGAAGTCGGTTTTTTATCCAATCCTGGAGAAGCAAAGATGCTGGGGAAACCGAAATATCAGGACAAAGTGGCATCTTCCATATATAAAGGAATATTGAGATACTTTACAGAAAAAGGCGACCCTCCGGAGTAAAGGAGGGTTTTCTCATGGTTCTAAGCAAAAGACACCCGCTGTTTATGTATGATATAATAATGTTTGTAAACGAATACACAAAAGGGTGAGGTTCGATGATAAGAGAAGATGAAGTAAGAAAACTAGTCGGTGAAATGCGCGAACCTTTTCTTCAAAGACCTCTGGGAGAATTGGATGCCGTTAAGGAAGTAAGAATAAAGCCTGAAAAACGGCATGTCAGTGTAAAAGTGGCTCTTGCAAAAACCGGAACAGCAGAACAAATGCAGGTTCAGCAAGAAATCGTAAATGTCTTAAAAGGGGCAGGCGCTGAGACGGTAGGCCTTCGATTTGAAGAGCTGCCTGAAGAAACAGTTGCGAAATTTCGGGCGCCGTCAACAGAGAACAAAACATTGTTAAATATGGATAACCCGCCGGTTTTCCTTGCTGTAGCGAGCGGAAAAGGCGGAGTAGGCAAATCAACTGTGTCAGTGAACCTTGCTATTTCTCTGGCTCGGCTTGGGAAAAAGGTCGGTTTAATTGACGCGGATATCTACGGCTTTAGTGTGCCGGATATGATGGGCATTACAGTGCGTCCAACAATTGAAGGAGACAAACTGCTTCCTGTTGAACGCTTCGGTGTAAAGGTCATGTCGATGGGTTTCTTCGTTGAAGAAAATGCTCCTGTCGTCTGGAGAGGGCCAATGCTGGGCAAGATGCTCAACAACTTTTTCCACGAAGTAGAATGGGGAGAAGTAGACTATATCGTTCTCGATCTTCCGCCTGGAACAGGGGACGTCGCACTTGATGTACATACGATGCTTCCGAGCAGTAAAGAAATTATCGTATCAACGCCGCACCCGACTGCAGCCTTTGTTGCGGCCAGAGCGGGGTCTATGGCTATTAAAACAGATCATGAGGTCGTTGGCGTCATAGAGAACATGGCTTATTATGAAAGTGCAAAGACCGGGGAAAGAGAATATGTCTTTGGCAAAGGCGGCGGAGATAAACTTGCTGAGGAGCTTAAAGTGCCTTTGCTCGGCAGAATACCGTTAAAACAGCCTGATTGGGATAAAGACCAATTTGCTCCATCTGTTTATGATGAAAGCCATCCAATCGGTGAAATATATCATGACATTGCAAAAAAAGTCGTTGAAAAAATAGAAGTGCAAATATAAAAAGGCGAACCGGGATTTTTTAATCCCGGCTTCCCTTTACTCACTTTCTTTAGCGGTTTCTGCTGCTGCTTTTTTCAGTTCATCTTCGAACTGTTTTTTGTAAAGCGGACTAGAAAGTGTTTCGGTAATTACTTGTTCTAAATAACTACGGAATTCTTGGCTTTTTGCCAGTTCGCTGTATTTTTTATTCATTCCCGGGTCCTGCATAACACTCATCAGCATTTTCTGGTAATCCGGATCCTTCATCAGCTTTTTAATTACTTTTTCATGCTCTGTTTGAAGGGTTTTAGCAAAGCTTTCCGCAAATTCAGTGTCTTCAAAGATGTTTTTCCAAAAATCCGCACCTTTTTTAGAGGTGAGTGTTTTTTCTATTGTTTCTTTAATGGCATCCTGATCAATCACCAGTGCTTCATTCATCGCATCATCGTTTAATAATTCCTTAATTGCTTTCTTTCCATCATCTGTTTTTAATATATCAACAACCATTTTTTTGGTCTGATCATAATCCATATCCGCTGCTTGGTCTTTTGGAGCGCAAGCTGTTACAGATAATATCAAAAAACAGCCCATCAATAGCATTTTGGCTTTTGACATGCTTAAGCTCCTTTCACATACTTATCTTACTTTTAATATGATTCATCCGGTTGGAATTATACATAACAAAATATCGCGATATGCGATTTTTGAGGGGTTGAATAAAGAAATGAAAAGCCGTGGCTTAGTTCGTTTTTTCTTTTCTATTTTAGCTGTCGGAGCGGTTGTAACGAGTGTTGTGGGTTTTGCTTTAAAATGGGGGGGATATAAGGAGCTGTTTCTGAATTTTGAAGCGGGCCAGATTTTCTCTGTTTTATTTTGGTTTATCGGTGTCGGCATGATTTTTAGTGTCATCAGTCAAATGGGCTTTTTCGTGTTTTTAACAGTTCACCGGTTTGCACTCGAAATATTAAGATCTTCATCTTTATGGAATTTACTGCAGCTGTTTTTCATCCTGTTTGTCGCTTTTGATTTAATGTACGTGCGGTTTTTATTTTTCGGAGATAGAGGAGAGTCAATGGCTGGCTATGCTTGGCTGCCGTTATTTTTATTGATCTTCGGTTTGCTTACCGCGTATATAAAACAAAAGCAGTCCTCAAAGAAAACGTTTGTGTCATCTTTATTTTTAATGGTTGTGATCACTGCATTGGAATGGTTTCCTGCGCTCAGAGTAAATGATGAGGACTGGCTTTACTTAATGCTCTTTCCGTTAATGGCGTGTAATGCTTTTCAATTGCTGATGCTGCCGAAGTATGCAGCGAAATAATTTATTTTACTTCGGCGGATTTAGCATCTGTGTTTGCAATGAGATCTCCCACGTTGACATTTTTTAAACCTTTTGCTCTCATATGATGGATAATCTCAGGCAGGGCCTCTTCTGTTTGTTTAGCTGAGTCTGAGGCGTGTAAAAGAATAATGTCTCCTCCTGAAACTTGACGGTTTACATTATCGACGATTTTTTCAACGCCTGGATTCGTCCAGTCATGGGAATTCACACTATAGTGAACGACTGTATAGTTATACTGCTTTGCGATTGATAGGACATTTTTATTGAACTGACCAGTAGGAGGTCTTAGGAGCCGTATGTCTTTGATTCCTAATTTTTCAAAGGCAGTCCTCGCACGGTTAATGTCCTTTTTTATTTCACTATCCTCTAGATTTGCATAGTTTTTATAAGCATAACCCATACTCCCTATTTGATGGCCGTCCTTTACAATGCGAGCCACCGTGTCCGGGTGGCGTTCGGCCCAAGAAGCGGAAAGAAAAAACGTAGCGTTTTTGATACCGTTGGCTTTCAGGGTATTAAGGATAGGCTCGGCTTTTTCATCCCCCCAGCTGATATCAAAGGTAAGAGCAATGTCTTTTGAATCTGTTTCTCCTTTATAAATGGCTTTCGGTCCGCTATCAGTCGAAAATACAGGGAGCGGGACAGCTCTTTGGATATAAAAAAAGCTGGCTGCAGCAAATGCGGCGATAAGTATAATGATAAATTGTTTAACGCGTTTTATGTGCCACACATAGAAGTGATTCACTGATGATGCCTCCTTATCTTGTCCATCATTCTTGTGTTACATCTTATGTGCCTGGCCAAATGAATATAACTGATAAAAAGTCTCTTTAAAACTGATTAAATTAGTTATTGACCATTTGATAATATCCGTGTTATATTATTATTCGTCGCTGATGAACAGCTGACAACAAATAAAAGCTTCATCAACCCTTTTAAAAAAAGTGTTGACTTAAAAGAAGCTGAATGTTATAGTAATAAAGCTGCTTCGTTAAGTGGCATAAATGATCTTTGAAAACTAAACAAGACAAAACGTACCTGTTAATTCAAGTTTTATTATAAAATCGCACAGCGATGTGCGTAGTCAGTCAAACTAAGGCCTGCACGATGCAGGTCACGCAGATGTTGTCACAGGATGTGATGAATTTAATCTGCGATCCAT
>NZ_LPVF01000013.1 GCF_001517105.1 Bacillus halotolerans | reverse complement strand
CGGAGTTGTTTTTTTATTTCACCGGCTCTGTAAGAGCGGCTGTTTTTTTATGTTTATGGTGTGTCATCTGAAGTACGACGTTTTGCACTGTCAAGAACAGGCCGCTGGTGAACCAGTACAGCGGAAGGGCCGCAGGAACATTAAGCGAGAAAATCGTCATCATCACAGGGAAGATAAACACCATTAGCTTTGCGGATTGCTGCGCTGCCGGATTTTGCGGGACAGCGGAATATTTCGCGGTCAGTTTTTGAGCGACATAGGCTTGAACAAAATACATAATCCCTGCACTAAGGGACACGAGAATATCAGATTGTCCTAAACTGAACCATAGAAACGAGTGCGACGCAATTTCAGGTGTTGAACGAATTGCGTAATAAAACCCAATCATAATCGGAAACTGAATCAGCATTGGAAGACAGCCCATCGCAAGCGGGTTGATATTATGCTCCTGATACAGCTTCATCATGTCCATTTGCAGTTCTTTTTGCTTTTCCGGGTCCTTCGTCTTTTTCAACTTAGCCTGAATACTGTCAACCTGAGGTTTAATAACGGCCATTTTCTCTTGGAACATGCGCTGTTTTTTGAACTGATTGACAAACAAAGGCAGTACAACCACACGCACAATAATCGTAACGAGAATAATAGAGAGTCCGTATTCTCCATAAAAGAACCCGGCAACACCCTTAAGCAGAGCAGAAAACGGTTCGATTAAATAGTCGTGGAAAAAACCGACGTTGCTGAGGCCTCCCACCTGATTCGTCGCCGCAAACGCAGCATTACCCGAGCATAATACGATGAAAAAGATACCCATAGCCAAAAGTTTTTGATAAGTTTTTAACAATTTGTTCTCCTCCTTTTTATAAATGCGGTTTATAAAAGAAGGGAACTGACGTCTTCATCATCATTTACAGGTGAATTCATGCGGAAGACTTTACGTATCCAAGTTATAATGCGATGATATATAATAATAAGAAAGTCTGTTCGGTTTATTCGAAAGACCGTCTGATGTTCATCTGTTCGTTTTGATTTCCACTGCTCGCCGGCACGGCACTCTCGCAAGAGAAAAGCAATCCCGATGGCGGTCAGAGCCGGAAGAATAATTGTGAAAAAATCGACTAAGAATAAAACGTCATTTATCGATTCCACAAACATTGTAATCACATCCATTCAATACCTTCATTTTACTATATGTACAAGCCGTTGTCTAATGAACGGAAAGGAGATATGTTTATGCCGGGGAAGGGCCGAATTATTTTCCATATTGATATGAACAGTTTCTATGCATCGGTGGAAATGGCATATGACCCGGCTCTCCGAGGAAAGCCGGTTGCAGTTGCCGGAAACGTCAAAGAACGCAAAGGCATCGTCGTCACATGCAGCTACGAAGCAAGGGCGCACGGCGTGAAAACAACCATGCCGGTTTGGGAAGCAAAGCGCAACTGTCCTGAGCTCATCGTCCTTCCGCCGAACTTTGACCGGTACCGAAGCTCTTCAAGAGCGATGTTTAGCATCCTTCGTGAATATACAGATCTGGTGGAGCCTGTATCCATCGACGAAGGCTATATGGATATGACGGATACACCATACAGCCGCAATGCCTATGAGACGGCAAAAGAAATACAAAGCAGACTGCAGAAAGAGCTGCTGCTTCCGTCAAGCATCGGAATCGCCCCGAATAAATTTCTCGCCAAAATGGCATCCGATATGAAAAAGCCGCTTGGGATCACCATCCTGAGAAAAAGAGGAGTGCCTGATATCCTTTGGCCTCTCCCCGTTGGAGAAATGCATGGCGTAGGCAAAAAGACGGCGGAAAAACTGAACGGGCTCAGTATTGATACGATTGGAGATTTAGCGGCCGCTGACGAACACGCGCTGAAACGGCTGCTTGGCATCAACGGGCCCCGTCTAAAAAATAAAGCGAACGGCATTCACCATGCCCCTGTTGATCCGGAGCGCATTTATGAATTTAAAAGCGTAGGCAATTCATCCACACTTTCTCATGATTCTGCCGATGAGGATGAGCTGTTAGCTGTTTTTCGCAAACTGTCCGCATCAGTTAGCGGCCGTTTGCAGCGTAAGGAAGTAATGGCTTCAAAGCTGTTTATTATGATCAGATATGCGGACTGGAAAACGATTACGAGAAGCATCACACTGAAGAATCCGATAGATCAAAAAAACGAGATATATAATGAAGCAGAACATCTCTTCTTTAAGCATTGGAACAAAAACCCCATCAGGCTGCTCGGCATTACCGGAACGGATTTGGTGGAAAAAGAGCAGGCCTATAAGCAGCTCGATTTGTTCAGCTATACAGAGGATGCGAAGGATGAACCGATTCAGCAGATGATGGAAAAACTGAATGAAAAGTACGGTTCCAAGCTGATCAGAAAAGGTGCAAAGGTTAAAAAAGACGAGAGCAAAACAAGCGGAACAAGCTTTAATAAAGATTTTTTTCAAGATGAAAAGAAAAGCTGAATGTCTTGAAATAAGGGGGTGAAGTATGGTAATTTCAATAGTATAAATATCATTTTATTTTAATGTAAATTTTAAAATGGTTAAACGTTTGCAGAAGGGACGTTAGAATATGTCAAAACAACAAATCGGAGTTATCGGACTTGCGGTAATGGGTAAAAATCTGGCTTTAAATATTGAAAGCCGAGGATTTTCTGTTTCTGTTTACAACAGATCAAGCAGCAAAACCGAGGAATTTTTGCAGGAGGCTAAAGGCAAAAACGTTGTTGGCACCTACAGCATTGAAGAATTTGTTCAATCCTTGGAAACACCGCGCAAAATTTTGTTAATGGTTAAAGCGGGAACTGCTACAGATGCGACAATTCAATCTCTTCTTCCTCACTTAGAGAAGGACGATATTTTAATTGACGGCGGAAATACATATTATAAAGATACACAGCGCCGAAACAAAGAGCTTGCTGAAAGCGGCATTCATTTTATCGGCACAGGCGTTTCAGGCGGAGAAGAAGGAGCGCTTAAAGGGCCTTCTATCATGCCTGGCGGACAAAAAGAAGCTCATGAACTTGTGAAGCCAATTCTTGAAGCAATTTCTGCAAAAGTTGACGGTGAAGCGTGTACGACATATATCGGTCCGGACGGTGCCGGCCATTATGTAAAAATGGTGCACAACGGTATTGAATACGGGGATATGCAGCTGATCTCTGAATCTTATTTCATCCTGAAGCAGGTACTCGGCCTTTCAGCTGATGAGCTTCATGAAGTATTTGCTGAATGGAATAAAGGCGAGCTTGACAGCTATCTGATCGAGATTACTGCTGATATCTTCACGAAAAAAGATGATGAAACAGGCAAACCGCTTGTTGATGTGATTCTTGATAAAGCGGGTCAAAAAGGAACAGGAAAATGGACAAGCCAAAGTGCACTTGACTTAGGTGTTCCGCTTCCGATTATCACTGAATCTGTATTCGCACGTTTTATTTCAGCGATGAAGGATGAGCGTGTGAAAGCAAGCGGCCTTCTTTCAGGGCCTGAAGTGAAGCCTGTTACAGAAAATAAAGAAGAGCTGATCGAAGCAGTCAGAAAAGCGCTGTTCATGAGCAAAATCTGTTCTTACGCCCAAGGTTTTGCCCAAATGAAAGCAGCTTCTGAAGAATACAACTGGGATCTCAATTACGGTGAAATCGCTATGATCTTCCGCGGCGGCTGCATCATCCGTGCGGCATTCCTGCAGAAAATCAAAGAAGCTTACGACCGCGATCCTGAGCTTGATAACCTGCTGCTTGACAGCCACTTCAAGAATATTGCAGAAAGCTACCAAGGAGCGCTTCGCCAAGTGATTTCACTTGCAGTTGCCCAAGGCGTGCCGGTACCTTCATTCTCAAGCGCACTAGCTTATTATGACAGCTATCGCACAGCCGTGCTGCCTGCAAACTTAATCCAAGCGCAGCGTGACTACTTCGGCGCCCATACTTATGAGCGCACAGACAAAAACGGTGTCTTCCATACTGAATGGATGAAATAATGATGTGGAAATCCCGCAGCCTGACAGCTGCGGGATTTTTTTGAAATAGAGTGCCGACGAAAGGATGTATGTTTTGCCTGTAAATGAGTATTTACTTGAAAATTTTCCTGGTTTACGACTTACACCTCCTTTGTTTTATAACGGGCCGATCGGAATCCGGTTTGAAATAGGTGTAGGGTATAATGTGAACGATGCCTATCTGCACAGCCCTTATTTAGATAACGCATATAAGAGAGCTGTCACTTTATTTAAATCTCTACATGCCGAAGATGATGATATATTTGTTGTAGCTGATGCTGTTGGTTTTGAAGGGAGAAGGGGATATAAGAGCAAATTGCATATTTTCTCACGGTACATTCGAGAAAAAGCTGTGTTGAAAAAACTGCAGCACATTGCTGTTCCTTATACTTGTTCTGATGATTATGATGATAAAACGCATAGATTTTTTCTTAGATGCAAAGCTGGTGATATAAGATATATCCCAATGCTGAGAGCAATATGTAATCAAGATATGGGGATAAAACCAAGCATTTCTCGAAAAATTTACTTTATCAATATAAAGAAGAGAACCATTTTTTATCTTTATGATGATCGAGGCTGCGATATTTTAGCTGCTGCAGCTGAAACAATACGGGATATGTATGAAACATATAACAGTTGGATATTAGATTACGACAGAGAGAGAATCAATCGACTTTTTGAGCCGCTTAGAGGCAGAAAGCTTGATACATAAATAAAAGGCTGAAAATGCTTTACAAGCACTCAGCCTTTTTCTTTATATATTCCACCAATGCAAGCCGTCTTTCGCCAAAAGATCATCTGATTCTTTTGGACCCATAGAACCTGATTCGTAGTTTGGCGATAGTGTTTTGTTGGCTGCCCATGTTTCAGAAATGGAATCGACAAAGCTCCAAGAAAGGGCAACTTCATCCCAGTGTGCGAAGTTCGTCGCATCGCCGAGAAGACAGTCGTGAATCAATTTTTCATATGCTTCAGGAGTGTTCAGCTCGTCATTGCAATTGCTGCAGTAATCCAGTTTGATTGGCTGCGCGTGTGCTGCTCCTCCGAGTTTTTTAGCGTTTAAGTAAAGTGTAATGCCTTCGTCAGGCTGAATATGAATGACGAGTAAGTTCGGATTCATGTTGTTTTCATTGCCGTAGTAAAGGTTCATCGGAATGTCCTTAAATTGAACGACAATTTTTGTAGACTTTTCTTTCATTCGTTTTCCGGTACGGATGTAGAATGGAACACCAGCCCATCTGAAGTTGTCGATCAGAAGCTTTCCAGAAACAAAGGTTTCTGTATTTGAGTCAGGAGCGACATTATCTTCATCTGTATAAGCAGGAACTGGCAGACCGTCAATTTCACCGGCTTGATATTGTCCGCGCACAAAATACTCATCCACTTCGTCTTTTGCAATAGGACGGAGGGCTCTCAGCACCTTCACTTTTTCGCTGCGGATTTCTTCTGTGTTCAGTTTAATCGGCGGCTCCATTGCGAGAAGCGCAACCATTTGCATAATATGGTTTTGGACCATGTCGCGAAGGGCGCCCGATTTTTCGTAATATCTAGCACGGTCTTCAACACCAAGTGATTCGCTTGATGTGATTTGGATATTTGAGATGTAGCGGTTTGTCCATAGCGGTTCGAAAATCGCATTGGCAAATCGAATGACCTCAATATTCTGTACCATTTGTTTTCCTAAATAGTGATCAATTCTGTAAATTTGATCTTCTGTAAATGCTTCGCGAATTTCTTGATTTAATGCTTGCGCGCTTGGCAAGTCATGGCCGAACGGCTTTTCAATCACAAGGCGGGACCAGCCTGTAGTTGCTGTAACACCTTCTGATTTTAATGTCTTTGCAATTGTCCCAAAGAATTCCGGGGCCATTGCCAAGTAGAACATTCTGTTGTTCGGGATTTGATATGTATCTTCCAGCTGGTTGAGCAGCACGTTAAGCTCTTGATAAGAACCAGGGTTTGTCACGTCAAACGGGTGGTAATAGAAGTGAGACGTGAAATCATCTATATGTTTATCAGCAGCTGAGGAAATAGATGTTTTGACGGTTTGGCGAAGATCCTCATTGGACCAAGGTCTTCTTCCGACTCCTACAACTGCAAACTCTTCGCCGATTTGTCCGTTTTTATATAAACGGTGAATGGACGGATAGAGTTTTCGTTTTGCTAAATCTCCCGTTGCACCGAATATGACAATTACTGCTTTTGGTTGTTGGTTTGTTTTCACTAAAAGTACCTCACTTTATTCGAAGCTTTATTTTAGTACCCCGCATATTTCCTTCATTTTAAATCTAAAATTCAACGAAAGCAAACATTTAAGACCTTTTTTTGCAGAATGGCGCAAAAATATTTCTAGAACGAAAGGATTGCCCGAATCAGAGGCAAGATTCACATTTTACGCATGATCCTGTATTCTTGTAGGTAACTAGTTCTAGTAGGAGGAAGGAAATGTGGAATTACTTTTTTTAGGGACGGGAGCCGGAATTCCCGCTAAGTCGAGAAACGTGACGTCGATCGCATTAAAACTGCTTGAAGAAAGGCGATCTGTATGGCTGTTTGACTGCGGGGAAGCCACACAGCATCAAATTTTACATACATCGATTAAACCTCGAAAAATAGAAAAAATCTTCATTACTCACATGCACGGCGATCATGTATACGGTCTTCCAGGGCTTCTTGGCAGCCGTTCTTTTCAGGGCGGTGAGGACGAGCTGACGGTTTACGGACCGAAAGGCATCAAGGCGTTTATTGAAACAAGTCTTGCCGTCACGAAAACTCACCTAACATATCCGCTTGTGATACAAGAGATTGAAGAGGGAGCCGTATTTGAGGACGATCAGTTTATCGTCACAGCTGTATCCGCGATTCATGGTGTAGAGGCCTTCGGGTACCGCGTACAGGAAAAAGATGTGCCTGGTTCTTTAAAGGCGGCGTTATTAAAGGAAATGAATATTCCGCCGGGACCTGTATATTCGAAAATGAAAAAAGGTGAAACTGTGACACTTGAAGACGGACGCATCATAAACGGGAAGGATTTTCTGGAGCCTCCTAAAAAGGGGAGAGCTGTCGTGTTTTCCGGGGATACGAGAGTGAGCGATAAGATAAAAGAGCTTGCGCGGGACTGTGATGTGCTTGTGCATGAAGCCACCTTTGCTAAGGATGATATGAAGCTTGCTTTTGATTATTTTCACAGCACAACAGAACAAGCAGCTCTAACTGCCAAAGAAGCTGGGGCGAAGCAGCTCATTTTAACTCATATCAGCGCGAGATATCAGGGAGAGGCTTCTTTAGAGCTCCAAAAAGAAGCGGCAGCCGTTTTTCCGAACAGCATCACGGCGTATGATTTCTTAGAGGTGCAAGTTCCGAGAGGCTGAGAAAGAGATGGTGTTTGACAATCTGTTGTTAAGCTGTATAATAAAACGTAATCATTACGCTTTATAAGGAGATGTTAACATGAGAGTAAATGTTACTTTGGCTTGCACTGAAACAGGGGACAGAAACTACATCACAACCAAAAATAAACGCACAAATCCTGATCGTTTAGAGCTGAAAAAATATTCACCGCGTTTAAAGAAATATACCCTTCATCGCGAAACAAAATAGTAAAAACCCCGGCTGCTTCCGGGGTTTTTGTTTAATTGACTGCCTGGTATATCGGGGCGGCCTGCTGGCAGGCCGCACACCAAACATCATAAATCGCCAGATGGACGATATGAGGTTCATCATGATGAATGTTATGTGAGCTGTTTTTAGCTTGTATCCAGCCGCTTTGATCGGATAGAGACAAAATGCTGCTATGCAGGTTTCTCCAGTCCTCTTCAGCGGAGGCGAATTTCTCAGTGCGTTCACCTGATGACAGGACAATAAGCGGCATGTTCCCTAAATGGACTTGCTGCTGTTTGAACTGCCGCAGACTTTTCGAAAAGTCTGCATGTGTCTCCTCGAGCATCATCTGCTTTCTGTATGCTGTATGCATTTCTTCAGGAATAAATGTAAAGCCGCCTGTGCCGTAATCTCCTAAAGCGGGATCAAGGAGCACCATGCCGATAATATCCTGTCGGTTTTTACAGGCCCATAAACTGCTGATAACCGATCCGTATGAATGTGAAACAGCCAGATAAGGGGGGCTTATACCTGCTGCCTTAAGCAAGCTTTCTAATTCTCTCACCTTTTGGTCGGCTGTTCGTTCTGCCTTGCTTTGTCCGCTTTTCCCAATGCCCGCTCTATCATATGTGAATATGCCAAATTCGTCATCAATGTCCGCTGTTAGTGGTTTCCATGTCTCTGAAGAAGTGCCGTAGCCGGCTTCAAAGACAATGGTTACACCGCTAAATCCTTTTCGGTGTTTTGTATGAAATTCACAACCGTCAACCGTATAGGTCCTTTCGATCCATGCTGCATTCATTGGAGTCATCTCCTCTAATTGGTTCTACTAGGGAGACGGAGAACGTCAGCTGATCGTTTCTCCAAAAATAAAAAAAGAGATATCCGGCGGCGGAGCCGCGGATATCTCGGATCAAGATTACCAGCCTCTTTCGTATTGAACAGGGGCTTGAATGTCTGTATTCAGCTGTTTTGCGGCAGTTCTTGCAAAGTAAGGGTCGCGTAATAGCTCTCTGCCGATAAAGATGAGGTCTGCACGGTTATTTTGAAGAATTTCTTCAGCCATTGAACCATTTGTAATCATTCCGACAGCTCCAGTCGCCATGTCAGCCTGTTCGCGGATTTTCTCGGCGAAGCTGACCTGATAGCCAGGGAATACGTTAATGTCTGCCTGAACAAGGGCACCTGAGCTGCAGTCAATTAAGTCAACGCCCTGCTCCTTCATCCATTTTGCAAAACCGATATGATCAGCGATGTCTAAGCCTTTGTCTGTATAGTCAGAAGCCGATACACGGACAAATAAAGGACCGTCCCACACTTGTTTAACTTCATCAATGATCTCTCTTAAGAAACGGTAGCGGTTTTCTGGTGAGCCGCCGTATTCATCTGTGCGATGGTTAGAAAGCGGAGATAAAAATTCATGAATTAAGTAACCGTGTGCTGCATGAATCTCAATCACATCAAAACCTGCTTCTTTTGCACGGGCAGCCGCTTGTTTGAACTCCTGCACGGTCTCTTTCACTTTTTCAGTTGTCATTTCAACCGGCGTGCTCGATTGCTCGTCAAACGCAATCGCAGACGGAGCGAAAATATCTCCTTCAAGCTCTGCTTTACGTCCTGCGTGGGCAAGCTGAATTCCGATTTTTGAGCCTTGCGCTTTTACCTGCTCAGTCAGCTTTGCGAAACCTTCGATATGCTCGTCGCCCCATATCCCTAAATCTTGGTCTGTGATTCGTCCTTGAGGATTAACCGCTGATGCTTCCACAATAATCAATCCGACCTGGCCGACTGCGCGCGTTATGTAGTGAGCCATGTGGAACGGCTGTAATTTTCCGTCCTTTTCGTGAGAAGAGTACATGCACATTGGTGACATCACAATGCGGTTTTTTAACGTTACATCTTTAATCGTAATAGGTGTGAATAATTTTCTGGCCATTTCTTTCGCCTCCCGTAAGGTTTTTAGAGATTGATTATAACAAGTCATTTCTTTCACGTCATATAAACTGCTCAAACGATCCGAATTTGTCAAATATTTCTGTATAATAGACAGGGAATCATTTTATTTTTTAGGATCGAAGCGTTTTTATACATAGGAGGGCGGAAATGATGAATTGGCAGACTAAGGATGATTTGCTTACCCTTTTAACTTCTCTTGTCCAGTATGAAAGTATCACCGGTTCGAAAGGGGAGGCCGCACTTGCAGAATATCTTTATTATCTTTTAAAGGACAAGCCTTATTTTCAAAATAACCCTGATCATGTAACACTCCATCCGATGGAAGACGGCAGAACGTTTTTGACAGCGCTTGTCAAAAAGAAAGATGTCAAACAGACGGTGCTCTTGCTGAGCCATTTTGACGTCGTGGACATAGAGGACTACGGAGAATTCAAACATATGGCTTGTAAGCCGGCTGAGCTTTTGAACTCCTTTTTAGAGAAAAAAGAGTTGCTTCCTGAACATGTGAGAACAGACGCGGAAAGCGGCGACTGGCTGTTCGGGAGAGGCACGATGGATATGAAAGCGGGGCTGGCTGTTCAGCTGTCGATGCTTGAGCGGGCAATGAATGGTCATTTTGATGGGAATGTGCTTTTGATTTCGGTTCCTGACGAGGAAGTGAATTCAAGGGGAATGATCGAAGCCGTTCCTGCGTTGAAAGAAATGGAGAAAAAATATCATCTTACATACACTGCTTGTTTGAATAGCGAACCGATGTTTGAAAAGTTTCCGGGCGACCAGCAGCAATATGTGTATTCAGGAAGCATCGGCAAGGTTCTCGCAGGGTTTTTCTGCAAAGGGATAGAGACGCATGTCGGAGAGCCGTTTTCCGGTTTAAATGCAAATTTAATGGTTTCTGAGATCAACCGTCTGCTGGAACTGAACGTGAATTACTGCGAAATGGCTGACGGGGAAGTCACCCCGCCGCCGGTAAACTTAATGCAAAAGGACTTGAAGGAGGCATATTCCGTCCAAACACCGCATACGGCCGTTACGTTATTTAATGTACTGACAATGAAGCGCTCCGCGAGTGAGCTGCATGACATGCTGCGGAAAACCGCAGAGCAGGCGGCAGAGAAGATTTCAAACCATATTCAGCAGAAAACACGTGATTTCCAGAAGTTTGAGCCATTTCATCCAATTGAACGAACTGTCTCTGTTTTTACATTTGATGAGCTGCTTGCACGTGCGAAACGGCGTGTCGGAAGCTCGGAAACAGAACGGGTGCTGAATTTCACTTATGCAAACAGGGGAGATCTTGGAGACAGGGATTTTTCGACTAGAATTGTATCTGAGCTCGCAGCGCTGTGTAAGGAAGATGCGCCGCTCATCGTTCTCTTTTACAGCCCTCCATTTTACCCGGCAGTGTCATCAAAGAACGATCAGATAATCAAGAATACTGCTGGCAAGCTCATTCAATATGCAGCTGACAGGTACGGCATTGCTTTACGGGAGGTGCAGTATTTCCCAGGACTCTCGGATTTGAGCTATCTTCAGCTGGAAAAACAGGAGGTTGGTGCATACACAAGCAATATGCCGCTCTTTAACAGAGGATATTCACTTCCCAGCAGTAAAGACAAGGCGCTGTATGTCCCGGTATTAAATGTCGGCCCGGCTGGAAAAGACCCGCACAAATGGACAGAAAGACTGTATGTGCCTTATTCCTTTGAGGTGCTTCCCGACTTGCTTTCCTTTACAATCTCTGCATTATTAAAACAATCAGAAGCTGCCAGCCAGCCTTAAGATAAAAGAAGACAGAAAGCGCTTTGCCTTCTGTCTTGTGTTTTTTTCTATAAATGCTTCTCTAAGGCGGCTCCGGCAAATTGCTCTTTGATTTCAGCGCTGCGTTTGGCTGTTTCTTCAATACAATGAATGATCGCTTCTTCAAAGCTGGCTTCCGTTAAAGCGCGAAGGCCTGCCTCTGTTGTTCCCCCTGGGCTCGTAATCTCCCTGCGCAGCTGTGCGGGCTGTTTTCCGCTTTGACGAAGCATGTCTGTAGCGCCTGCCATTGTCTGCAGGATCAGTTTTTTAGCCGTTTCCTCATCTAAACCGACCTTTTGCGCCGCTTTTTCCATCGCTTCGATATAGCGATACACGTAAGCGGGACCGCTGCCTGCTATCGCGGTAACGGCATCAAGGTGCTGCTCCTCAACCAATGTGGCGTCTCCGATTGTTTCTAGCAATGCTGTAGCCGCCGTGATATCGTCTTGGCTTGCTTCAGCGCTTACGGAAAATCCGGTTGCTGATTTTCTGATGGCAGCTGAAGTATTCGGCATCACCCGTATGACAGCAAGCTTTCTGCCGAAATAATGCTGAATGGTTTCGATGGTAAGGCCTGCAAGCACAGAAATGACAAGCTGATCCTTCATGTAAGAACGAATGCTGTCAATGCTCTCTGCCGCATCCTTAGGCTTAAAAGCGAGAACGACGATATCAGTTTGTGTGAAAAACTCGCTCTTATCCCTGCATGGACGCACGCCGTACATTTCCTTTAATTCATTCAGTCTCTCTTCGTTTGACCTGTTTGTGATATAAATATTTTCAGGTTTTGTAATGCCGCTTTGCAAAAAGCCGTTGATCATTGCTTCAGCCATGGACCCGGCGCCGACAAATCCTATCTTTTTCATGGATATCCTCCTTCTATCAGAACAACAAAAAACCTTTTCATCACATAAAGGACGAAAAGGTTCGCGGTACCACCCTCATTAGCACAACTTGTGCTCAGCTCAAATCCCGTAACGCGGGAAACGTTTAGGTTTTCCTAACCGCGACTTGAGGGCAGGTTCTACAAACAAGCGGGCCGCGATACCTTTCAGCCTGGGGATATCGCTCTCTCTGGCCATTGCCTGTATACTATTCCTCGTCATAGCGTTCCAATGGTTCTCATTTTAGTTGTTGTTCATTATGCAATGGGGGACAAGCTAATGTCAATATCTTTTTCAAAAAGGGACATTCTCATACGGCACAATAATGACACAAGACCGAGAAAAAGCTAAAATATGAGTAATGAATGAAGACAAGGAGCAAAAGAATGACAACTGCAGATATCATTCCGATTCGCGTCCCGACACCGTTTGCCGTCGGTGATGTCATCGTTTACTTAGTGAAAGGTGACGCGCTGACACTGATCGATGCCGGACCGAACACTAAAGAAGCAGCTGAAGTCCTAAAAGAGCAGCTTGCTAGTATACATATAGAAATGTCAGATATTGAGCAGATCGTGCTGACTCACCATCACGCGGATCATGCGGGGTTGCTTGATGTTTTTTCTGATGATATTAAAGTGCTTGGACATCCGTTTAACGAACCATATATCAGCAGAGACAAGGCATTTATGGAGTGGCAAAAACATTTTTTTCAAAAGCTGCTGCCTGAGTTAGGCGTTCCATTTGATGATGTGAAAGCAGAAAGGCTCATCCGGTCGGCGTACGCATTTTCCTGTACAAGATCCTTGACCCAAACGGTTACGGAAGGGATGAAAATTGACGGGATGGGTGACTGGACTGTTCTGGAAATGCCCGGACATGCAGAGTCGCATATTGTTCTCTTTCATGAAAAGACCGGAAGAATGCTTGGCGGTGATTTGCTGCTGGCGAACAGCTCGTCTAACCCGATTCTTGAAGCGCCAAAAACGGGAGAAAAAAGATCGGAGCCTTTACTGGATTATCAGCGGTCGTTGCGGAGGCTGTCTGAACTTGCCCCGAACACAGTGTTTCCCGGTCATGGCGAGATGATTGGCAATGTACGAGCACTGATCAAGAAGCGGTTTGACAAGCAGAGCAGCCGAACCGAGGATGTGCGTCAAATGCTGTCGGAAAAACCGCTTACCGCTTTTCAGGTCTGTCAGCAGCTCTTTCCCGCCGTTTATGAAAAAGAGTTGTTTTTAACGATGTCAGAAACGGTTGGGCATCTTGATATATTGGCAGCCGAAGCAGGCATCACGTCATATTGGGATGGAAAAACCGCATACTTTAGAGCAATAGAGAGGTGAACAGGGTGAAAAATATAGCTGGCAAGCGTATTTGGATTACAGGTGCTTCCGGAGGGCTTGGTGAAAGAATCGCTTATTTATGTGCGGCTGAAGGAGCCCATGTTTTGCTGTCGGCAAGACGTGAGGATCGTTTGAAGGAAATCAAAAGAAAAATGACCGAGGAATGGAGCGGACAATGTGATATTTTCCCTCTGGATGTCTCCCGTCTTGAAGATATCACCCTCGTCCGTGATCAGATCGGTCCGGTTGATGTGCTGATCAATAATGCAGGCTTCGGTATTTTTGAAACGGTTTTAGACTCTACACTTGATGAGATGAAATCAATGTTTGATGTCAATGTTTTCGGTCTGATCGCCTGTACAAAAGCTGTTCTTCCGCATATGCTTGAGCAAAAAAGCGGCCATATCATCAATATTGCCTCTCAAGCAGGGAAAATTGCCACGCCGAAATCCAGCCTTTATTCAGCGACAAAACATGCTGTGCTCGGCTATTCAAACGCTTTGCGTATGGAGCTGGCGGGCACGGGCGTCTATGTGACGACAGTCAATCCAGGGCCGATTCAGACTGACTTTTTTTCTATTGCTGACAAAGGCGGAGACTATGCCAAAAATGTCGAACGCTGGATGCTTGACCCAGATGATGTGGCAGCACAAATCGCGTCTGCCATTATGACGAACAAACGTGAAATCAACCTTCCTCGTTTGATGAATGCCGGCACAAAGCTATATCAGCTGTTTCCAGCCCTTGTGGAAAAGCTGGCTGGACGGGTGTTCATGAAAAAATAAGCATGGAACTGCCTGTGTGAGGCGCCTTTTGGTGTGTTTGCAGGCAGTTTTTTATAAAGATATACATTTGTTACAGGAAGGAGAAATGGCTGATGTCGATAAATCAAGAAACTTTGCTTAATCTGATAAAAGATCCATTTATTCAGAAATTGATTGATGCACGACCGGTATTCTGGGCTAATCCCGGCAAGAAAGAGGGGATGGTATTACAAGCGGCTGAGTGGGAAAGCGAGATAGCCGAGGCGGACAAAAGACTTCGGCGGTTTGCTCCTTATATTGCCGAGGCGTTTCCGGAAACAAAAGCTGCCGAAGGGATGATTGAATCGCCGCTTTTTGAAATACGCCATATGAAAAAGAAGATGGAGGAAGTGTATGGCGAAACGTTTCCGGGGAGATGGCTTTTAAAGTGCGATCATGAGCTTCCGATTTCGGGATCGATTAAAGCACGCGGCGGTATTTATGAAGTGCTGAAACATGCGGAGGATCTTGCGCTTCAAGAAGGAATGCTTAAGGAAACAGATGATTACCGCATCTTGCACGAAGAGCGGTTCACTTCATTTTTCTCACGCTATTCCATTGCTGTCGGCTCAACAGGCAATCTTGGTTTAAGCATCGGCATCATTGGCGCCAAACTAGGTTTTCGAGTGACGGTGCATATGTCCTCCGACGCTAAGCAGTGGAAGAAGGATTTACTTCGCAAAAAGGGCGTCACCGTAATCGAGTACGAATCAGATTACAGTGAAGCGGTTAAAGAAGGACGGCGGCAGGCGGAACAAGATCCATTCTGTTATTTTATTGATGATGAACATTCCCGCCAGCTGTTCCTAGGATATGCGGTAGCGGCCAGTCGTTTAAAAACACAGCTCAGCTTAATGGATATCGAGCCTGGTCCTGAAACACCGCTGTTTGTGTATTTGCCTTGCGGAGTCGGCGGAGGGCCGGGCGGT
This sequence comes from Bacillus halotolerans, assembly GCF_001517105.1. GTDB lineage: Bacteria > Bacillota > Bacilli > Bacillales > Bacillaceae > Bacillus > Bacillus halotolerans. The sequence continues at coordinate 329,565 of NZ_LPVF01000013.1, read as the reverse complement.
GTGGCATTTGGACTGAAGCTATTGTACGGAAACCATGTCCATGTATTTTTCGGGGAGCCTACCCATTCACCGTCTATGCTCTTAGGTCTATATTCCGGCTTGCATGACCAGATCTCTGTGCAGGATATCGGCTTGGATAATGTAACGGCTGCTGACGGGCTTGCCGTAGGGCGTCCATCAGGATTTGTCGGCAATCTGATAGAACCTTTGCTGAGCGGCTGTTATACAATTGAAGACGAAACGCTGTATACTTTGCTTCATTTGCTGGCTTTATCTGAAAATAAGCATTTAGAGCCGTCTGCGCTTGCCGGTATGTTCGGGCCTGTTCAGCTGTTTTTATCGGAAACCGGGAAACACGACATGTTTGAAAATGATCTGCGTCACAGCATGAAAAATGCCGTACATGTTGTCTGGGGAACGGGAGGCAGTATGGTTCCGAAAGAAGAAATGGCTGCATATAACCGAATCGGTGCTGACTTGTTAAAAAGGTAAATTGAAAAAATAAGCAGACAGTAGGAATGTTTTCCGTTACAATCTTTGTAAGCGTTTGTTTAAAGCTACAGAGAGTCAGGTGTAAACAGTGAAAAATAAAGAGCTTAATTTACATACTTTATATACACAGCACAGCCGGCAGTCTTGGTCAGGATTTGGGGGCCATTTGTCGATTGCTGTTTCTGAAGAAGAGGCAAAAGCTGTTGAAGGGCTGAATGATCATCTATCCGTAGAGGAAGTGGAGACGATCTATATTCCGCTTGTTCGCCTGCTTCATTTGCATGTCAAGTCCGCTGCCGAACGAAATAAGCATGTCAATGTTTTTTTGAAGCACCCTCATTCAGCCAAAATTCCGTTTATCATCGGCATTGCCGGCAGTGTCGCAGTCGGGAAAAGCACGACAGCGCGGATTTTGCAGAAGCTGCTTTCGCGTTTGCCGGATCGCCCCAAGGTCAGCCTGATCACGACAGACGGCTTTTTATTTCCTACAGCTGACCTGAAGAAGAAAAACTTGCTGTCAAGAAAAGGATTTCCTGAAAGTTATGATGTGAAAGCGCTCCTCGAATTTTTGAATGACGTAAAGTCAGGAAAAGAAAGAGTAAAGGCCCTGGTATATTCTCATTTAACCTATGACCGCGAGGAAGGTGTGTTCGAGGTTGTAGAACAGGCTGATATCGTGATCATCGAAGGGATTAATGTTCTTCAATCGCCGACCTTGGAGGATGACCGGGAAAATCCACGCATCTTTGTTTCCGATTTCTTTGATTTTTCAATTTACGTAGATGCGGACGAAAGCCGGATTCTTACCTGGTATTTAGAGCGTTTCCGCCTTCTTCGGGAAACAGCCTTTCAAAATCCGGACTCGTATTTTCATAAATTTAAAGACCTGTCTGACCAGGAGGCTGACGAGATGGCAACCTCGATTTGGGAGAGTGTCAACCGCCCTAATTTATATGAAAATATTTTGCCGACTAAATTCAGGTCAGATTTAATATTGCGAAAGGGAGACCGGCATAAGGTAGAAGAAGTGTTAGTGAGAAGGGTGTGATCATTATGCACCATATTGAACTGTATGTCTCCGATTTGGAAGCGGCTATAAAGAGTTTCAAAATGGAGTTCCGGCATCAGCTGGAAGAAAGATCACTTTTACCTTGTGATTGTTCAGGCAAAAGAAGAATGTCTAGAGCCGAAATATCACAGGTGCCGTGTCGGCCTGAACCATCTCGCGTTTCATGCTGAAATCAAGCTTCAAGTCGACCTGATGACTGAAAAATTGATGGCGAAAGGCTATCGTGTGCTGTACCGAGACTGGCATCCTTTTGCCGGAGGAGACGGGCATTATGCAGTCTATTGCGAGGACCCTGACCGGATCAAGGTAGAGCTCGTTGCCCCAAGCGGTTAATCGTTTTGGTCTTCGGACATGCTGTTAAGCTTTTTTTCGATTCGGTCCAGCTGTGCTTTACGGTTTTTCGCATATGTAGAGCCGATCACAGCCGCCGAGATAACAGCGGCAAACATGAAAAATACGATCAGCTGAAACATGATATCACCTATATTCATATTTCATCACCTCGTTTTTGCGGGAGAGAGCGATTCTCTCCCGTCTTCTTGTGTTAAAGCGGCTTCCCCAGTCCGGGTTGCTGCTCAGTGATTCCCGCTTTCATCCTCCGATAGGCAAACACTAAAAACGGCAGGCCAAGCAGGGTGATGCCGCTAAGGACAGAAAAAATGGAACTTGGATGCCCGGCACCAAATGCATCTATACATAAGCCGCCGGCCCAAGGGCCAATCACATTCCCAAACTGCGAAAAGCCGATCGCTCCGAAATACGTTCCTTTTAATCCGGGTTTTGCAATCTGGTCTACAAACAAATCCATCATACAGAATAAGAGCACTTCTCCAATTGTAAATGCAATCACAATGATAACAAGTGAAGAAACCCCGTGTGACATGGTAAGGATCATCATGCTGGCGCTGATCATGATATTGCCGAGCATCAGGGAGCAAAGCGGCGAAAACCGTTTACCAAGGTGGACGATGGGAAACTGTGTTGCCAAAACAACAATTGCGTTTAATGTCAGCATCAAGCCGTACAATTTTGTCCCATTTTCGATAAAAGGATTTTGCGCCATATATTGCGGGAATGTAGAGCTGAACTGCGAATAGCCGAAGCTGCATAGTGTAATGCCGATAAGAGCAACTGTAAAAAGACGGTCCTTTTGCGTTACCATAAACGCTTCCCGAACGTTCAGATTTCTGGATTGTTCTAATGTCGCGGGTGGATGCTTTTTAAATTGGATGGCAAGGATGACACCGTACATCCCATAAATCACCGCGGGCACCAAAAAAGGAGCGGTAGATTGTGATGAACCAAAGTACAGACCGAGCACAGGGCCGAAGACAACGCCGATATTAATGGCTGCATACCGTAAATTAAAAACCAGCAATCTTGTTTTTTCTTCTGTCATATCTGACAGCAAAGCTTTTGAAGCAGGTTCAAACAGTGATTTACAAAGTCCGTTTAACGCATTTACCACAAAAAATACCCAGAGGTGAGAAGCGGCCGCAAACCCTGCAAACACCAGCATCCAGCCGAAAATGGATACAAGCATCATGTTCTTTCTGCCGAATTTGTCCGAGATATATCCGCCATAAAAGCTTGCAATGATACCGACTGATGAGCTCGCCGCAATGACAAGCCCCGCGTAGGACGCTGATGCGCCTTGGACAGATGTTAAATAAATCGCTAAAAACGGAATGCTCATCGATGTTGCCATCCTGCCAAAAATGGTTCCGATAATAATTGTCCAGCTGATTGGGTGGATATCTTTCCATGTCTTCATGTCTATTGTTCTCTCCTGTTAGTAAGATCTTTTTCTATCATACATGAAAAAATTTCCTTATCCAACGGAGGATTAAATATTTTTACTTACCGGTTTATAAGGGATTGTATTACACTATGGGTGCGCAGGATGACCTTTGTTTTTGAATGGTTCATGTTTCACGGTTGACGATGGCGTTTACGCCGTTGAAGCAGAGGTTGAAGTACTCGGATTTTTTGTCCGGCGCTTATAACTCACCATGAAAGTGCAATTCTCATTCAGCAGAAATGCCCGGGCAGTTTAAAGACATCAGGAATGCGGGAGAATCAAACGGATTTCCGTTTAAAGACGTTGACCTATCAGGCTGTAGCTCATATCGGCGGGGTTCCTGAAATGCTGAGTGAGACGGGGCATCAGGCTAAAGTTTATGCTGATGGGCTTGAGCGCCCCTATATGAGAAGGGGCGCTTCCCGTCGATATCAGCGGCGTCCCTTCTGGCCATACGCAAACAGATATACGAAATTTCTCAACAATGAAGGTGCATGACACTAAGAAAACAGCCCTTGGTTTGTGACGTAGTCATAAATGATATCCTCTATATGCGCATGCAGGTCCTCATCTGGATCTTCATTTTGTCTTTCCTCTAAAGCAGCTTTCAGGCTTTGTTTTTCATACGGGCTTAACGGATCAACGGCAACATTTCGGCCGTATTGGCGCAATGCCTGTCCCAGCATTTTTTCAACAAATTTCTCCATTTTGACTCTCCTATCTTTATGGTTCGCTTTCATTCTACTAAATGTTTTCCTTCTCTCAAACCCTTGCATCATATTTTCTGTCAGACAAGAATCATTTACCAGTATAAATCGAACATATTTTCGCATATAATAGTGAAAGCGAACATAAGTTCTTTTTAGAGGTGTGTATGATGAAAGAAAAAGTGATTTTTCTCGTTGACATGCAATCGTTTTATGCATCTGTAGAGAAAGCGGAAAATCCACATTTGAAAAATCAGCCGGTGATTGTTTCGGGTGATCCGGAAAGGCGGGGCGGAGTTGTATTGGCTGCATGCCCGCTGGCGAAACAAAAAGGGGTAGCCAATGCCTCACGCCTGTGGGAAGCGCAGGAAAAGTGCCCTGAAGCTGTTGTGCTCCGGCCTCGTATGCAGCGGTATATTGATGTATCGCTGCAAATCACCGCCATTTTAGAGGAATATACAGATCTCGTGGAGCCCTATTCCATTGATGAGCAGTTCATGGATATCACAGGCAGCCAGAAGCTGTTTGGGGCGCCCGAGGAAATTGCTAAAAGCATTCAGGACAGAATCATGCGGGAGGTCGGCATTTATGCCCGGGTCGGAATCGGCCCTAATAAAGCGCTTGCCAAAATCGCGTGTGACAATTTTGCCAAAAAGAATAAGAACGGTATTTTCACGTTAACGAAAGAAAATATGAAAACCGAGATGTGGCCGCTTCCGGTGGGGAGTATGTTTGGCGTCGGGAGCCGGATGAAACATCATTTGAATCGAATGGGCATCAGCACGATCGGCGGGCTTGCGGTTTTTCCGCTCGAGCTTTTAAAAAAGAAATGGGGCATTAACGGACACGTGCTGTGGATGACGGCGAACGGAATCGACTATTCTCCTGTGTCAACGGCATCGCTGGACGGACAAAAAGCGATTGGCCACGGAATGACACTCCCGAAAGACTATGAACACTTTGACAAAGAAATAAAGGTCGTTCTGCTGGAGCTGAGTGAAGAGGTATGCAGGCGAAGCCGAAACGCCGGGATGATGGGGCAGACGGTTTCGGTGAGCTGCAGGGGGGCTGACTTTGATTTGCCGACCGGCTTCAACCGGCAAGTGAAGCTGGCGGAACCGACCAATTCTACGCAGGATGTGTACCAGGCTGTATGCAGACTGTTTCTCAAGTTTTGGGACGGGAAGCCTGTCCGCCGCCTCGGGGTCAATCTCTCTCAGCTCTCATCTGATGAAGTATGGCAGCTTAATTTATTTCAGGATTATGCAAAGAAGATGAGCCTCGGCTATGTGATGGACGGGATTAAAAACCGGTTCGGCGACACGGCGATCATCAGGGCGGCCTCACTGACAGCGGCAGGCCAGGCGTTTGAACGAGCGGCTAAAATAGGAGGGCATTATAAATGAATGAGCATTTAAAAAGAGGCAATCTGCTGTGGGAAGGAAGCCGAATGTTTCTGCCTGAACATAAACAAAGCCTGCTTGAGAGAAAACACCATAAACAGAAGCTGCAAAGGCCAATCCTTGATTCGGATAAGCTGGAGGAGATGAACCAAACGCTTTGCATGGCAATGGAATTTGCTCAGGATATTACTGTCAGCTGCTTTCAGGATGGCGAAATTGTCACCTGCAACGGGAAAATCTGCCGCTATGAGGAATTTGAAAAAACAGTGTGGATAAAAGGAGACGCCGGCAAGCTCTGTAAGCTGAGACTTGATCAGGTGCTTGATATTTTTCTGTAAATGTTCCCCCTCCTGGAGGGGGAGAACTAGATGTGAAAATAGCAAACATTGTTCCGTCAGCAGTCTGGAAACGTATGATACAGAAAAGAAGGCATTTACAATTCCAGTCAGGCAAAATATAATTTTTATATTGTGAGAAAAAAAGAGACATTCGTTTTGCCAGACGGAGGGAGATCAAATCGTAATGGATATTCGAACAATCACGTCTTCAGATTATGAAATGGTAACGTCTGTAATGAATGAATGGTGGGGCGGCAGGCAGCTGAAAGAAAAGCTCCCGCGATTATTTTTTGAACATTTTCAGGACACCAGCTTTATCACACATGAACATAACAGCATGACTGGATTTTTAATCGGATTTCAATCGCAATCAGATCCTGTAACGGCATACATCCATTTTTCCGGTGTGCATCCGGATTTCAGAAAAATGCAAATTGGAAAACAATTATACGATGTGTTTATTGAAGCAGTTAAGAAGAGGGGATGCACCCGGGTAAAGTGCGTGACGTCCCCGGTAAATAAGGTGTCAATCGCGTATCATACAAGACTGGGATTTGAAATTGAAAAAGGCAGCAAAACAGTGAATGGCATCTCAGTATTTGCAAATTACGATGGACCGGGCCAGGACAGGGTTCTTTTTGTGAAGTACATATGAGGAGGAACCGCTATGGATTTTTTATCAAAAACACCTGAGCCCCCTTATTATGCTGTTATCTTTTCTTCTGTCAAAAGTGAAAATGACGAAGCGTATGGAGAAACAGCAGAGCGGATGGTTTCGCTTGCGGCGAGCCAGCCCGGATTTTTAGGTGTGGAAAGCGTTCGCGGAGCGGATGGAACCGGCATCACAGTTTCCTATTGGGAGAGTATGGACGCAATCAATCATTGGAAGCATCACACCGAACACCAGGCAGCGAAAGAGAAAGGAAAAAGCGTATGGTATGAATCGTATGCGATCCGCGTCACCAAAGTCGAGAAGCAGCGGCTGTTTTCAGGAGAAAACAAATGATTGCATTTCTTCAGCATAAGGAAGAGGCTGTATCGCGTGAGATTATTGACGTTCAAAAGCCAGCTTATGTAAAAGAAGCGGAGCTTATCGGTTTTGACGGAATCCCTGCTTTACACGAAAAAGCTGAGGATATCAGAGCCTCTCAGGAGCAATTTGCGGGATACCGGGAAGACGGGAAACTGCTCGGTGTCATTTCATACGAGAAGTTTATGCATGAGCTGACAATTTGCAGGCTTGTTGTGCATCCCGACGGTTTCAGAAAAGGCATCGGACGAGCACTCGTGCAATTTGTTATTGATCAGAACGAAGACGCTGAGAAAATCGAGGTCGTAACAGCCGAGAAAAACAGCCCGGCCGTGTCGCTGTATACGCAGGCAGGGTTTGTAAAGACGAAAACCGTCAAAGCGTCAGAGGGGCTTTTTCTGTCAGTCTTTCATCTCTATCCGAAAAGAAAGGTTGAAGTCGTTCACTACAATGAAGAATGGGCAAGGCTGTTCAGAGAGGAAAAAGATCGTCTGAAGCTTGTGCTCGGCCCGGAGATCATTGACGTGCATCATGTCGGAAGCACATCGATACCAAATATGGCGGCAAAGCCGGTCATTGATATCCTGATTGCAGTAAAGGATATCGCGGCCGTGAACCAATATGATTCGAAAATGGCGGAGCTCGGCTATATGCCGAAAGGAGAAAACGGCATGATTGGCAGACGCTATTTTCAAAAGGGCGGAAATAAGCGTACCCATCATGTCCATATTTATGAAGGAGGGCATCCTGCTATTGAACGGCATTTGGTGTTCAGAGATTATCTCACAGCTCATCCGGAAATAGCGAATGAATACGCCTCGCTCAAAAAACAGCTGGCGGCCCAGTATCCGGACAATATCAAGCCGTACATACAGGGAAAAAACGATTGGATCAAGGCTGCAGAAGAAAAAGCGAAGCGGTGGAAAAAAGGCAGAAACAATGCGAACGGACGCGTGGTGTGCTACAATAGCGAAAATGAAAAAAACGGGGGTTTCACCTTATGAACATTCATGTGACAGATGCAGCAAAACAGGCACTGCAGCAGGCGCTTGACGCCAACCCGGGAAAAAAGGCACAGCTCCGTTATGACGCTGAAGGATGCGGCTGCGCAGTAAGCGGTGTACCGACCATCTGGGTGACAGAGGAATTAGCGGGACAGTGTGAGCAGCTGGAAACGAACGGCATTCCGCTATATATCCAGTCGTCGCAAAAAGTGTTTTTTGACGATCAAATGACAATCGATTACAATGAAAAAGCCAAAACGCTGGCGCTGAAAAGTCCGGCTCAAATGCTCAGTCCAAGAATGAGCATATTAGTAAAGTAGGGAGACACGAAACGTGGAACAAAAGCTGAAGTCAATTAAGAATACAGCACAGAATAAAACGTGGGTATCCTTTCTGAACAAAAACCATCCCTACACCCTGCTGCATTGGTCAATCGGAGGAGCGCAATCCGTCGAGAAGGATGTTTGGCTTTTGCAGGATGAAATGACATTTGAAGCGCAGGAGTTTACTACGATAGACCTTGCGATTGAATGGATCAGTGAACATATGGATGGCATCACCGACGTTTTATGATGGAAAAGCGAAAGGCCGATAGGGGCCTTTCGCTTTTTACGTTATTTTGTCTAAAAAGGCTTGCACGGTTTTTCGATACGTGTCCCGGTTTTTTGTATACGACATGGCGTGTTCTCCAGCTTCAGCAATATAGAGTTCCTTTGGACCGGGCTTTTTTTTATAAAGCCGCTCGGTTGCAGTAACAGGAATATAATCATCGTGCCTGCTGTGAATAAAGAGGACCGGCTTTTCGATCGTTTCGATGACGGCAAGAGGAGATACATCGCGTGCGCGGTAGCCGTCCCTGAACCGCAAAAAGGAGTCGGCAATGGGAAGAATCGGCCAGGAAGGCAGCCGGTATTCCGCTTTCAGGCGATACGCAAGCTGTTCCTCAAAGCTTGCAAACGGGCAATCGGCAATATAAAAATCAGCGCCATCGTCAGGATGTGCCCCTGCATACAGCAGAGCAGTCACTGCTCCCATTGATTCACCATGAATTCCGACCAATCCGCGGTTACCGGTTTTTTCTTTCACCCATTTGACGACCTCGTGTAAATCATCCTTTTCATAAAAACCATAGCTTGTAGTCTTTCCGCCGCTTTGTCCATGCCGGCGATGATCGTAAATCAGCACATTCCAGCCGAGATCAAGAAATAAATCCATATATTTGAGAGAATTTAATACATTCACGGTCACACCGTGGCAGATGATCATTGTATTTGATGTATCGTGCGGTGTAGCATAGTAGCCTTTTATATCATATCCGTAAGCCGATGGAATCACAAAAGCCGTTTTCTCCATGCGTTCAAACCATTCAAATACATCATGCCCGTCATCTGTTTCTCTTTTCATAATCTCTTCGTCGGTTTTTTTCTTTATAAACATAATGATATTTGTGAAGCAAATACCGATAGCAGCTAATGCTGCCAAGACAGCGCCGACGGCTAAAAGGAATCTTTTCAAAAGACACAGCACCTTTCAACTCTATTATGGATAATCTTCTAAAACCATTATACCTAAACGCTGCTGAGCCGGCAGAAAAATATGACAGCGTTTTTCAGAAGAGAGTCTGCTTGTTCAGCCTGAATCTCCATGATAAACTGGCTTCAAAACAAAAACACGGGGGAAGCGAGCATGAAAAAACAAAAATCTGCTGACAAACACCAATTAAAAGACGACCTTCAATCCGATATAAAAGAAAAGCTGATGCAGATGAAAAGCCAATTGAAGGAAGAGGATGAGAAGAAACAGGAAAGAAAGAAAGCGGAACAGATCAGAAAGAAAAAGGAGATCGAAAAAAACAAAAGCTTTGAACAGCTCCTCAATGAAAGCCAGCTCGATTGGCATCAATACAAATAAACCAGCACCCGGTCAGGTGCTGGTTTTCTTATGAACGGTGCGCTTCGTAAACGTCTTGTTCCGTATGAGATTGGAGCGCTTTGATTTCCTCTTCACTTAAACGCCGTGCGTTTGCAGCATGAACGTTTTCCCGTAACTGCTCAATCTTACTGGCGCCTGTAATCACTGAGGCGACAGCCGGCTGTGCTAACAGATACTGCAGTGACTTTTCTGTCATGGACAGATCAGGCGCGACATTCTCCATCGCTTTGCGGGCATTTGTCAGTTTCTCGAACGAATAGGATAAGTATCCGTTTTGTTTGATACTGTCAGCCGTTTGTTCAAGCGGTTTCTCAGTCAGCAGCCCTTTAGCGACCGGGCCCCTGGCAACGACACTGATCTGATGTTCCTCTAAAAGCGGGAGCCATTCCTCCGGCCGTCTGTCAAACAGGCTGAATTGCATCATAATGCTGACGATGTTTGACTTTTTCACATATTCTTTAATGACGTTCGGGCGAATAGAAGAAATCCCATAATAACGAATGACGCCTTCTTGTTTTAATTCTTCAAATGCTTCAATCGTTTCGTCAATGTTGTCTTCTATTGTGCCGCCGTGAAGCTGATACAGATCGATATAATCCGTTTTCAACCGTGTCAAGCTCTTTTTCACAGCTTCTTTTATGTAAGCTTTTGAAGGGTCCCAATACCAGCCTTCACTTTCGTCACTCCAGCGGTTTCCCGCTTTCGTTGCCAAAATAATATCCTGGCGTCTGTTTTGAATCGCTTCGCCGACGATTTCTTCATTGCGGCCGCGGTCATACAAATCAGCTGTGTCGAGATAGTTGATGCCAAGCTCAATGGCTTCATCAAGGATCGACAGCGCTTTATTTTTTTCGGTTCCAAGGGACATACAGCCAAGTCCGACTTCGCTTATTTCTAAAGCAGATGAACCTAGTTTGCGCTTTCTCATGTGCACACTCCTTTTTTAGGCTTTGTAATGACCGTAATATAAAGGAGCAGAGTTTTCAACTTTTACGGCTCGGAAACCCAATCTTTCACATACCGGAATGTGCGCCCGTATTCCTTGAGCTTCGCCCGCACCTCCCACGCTTTCCCCACTAAAACGACGCCCTTTTGCATACGGTACACTTTCATAAAGAAGCCCCCTTTTCTCTAGTATGATAAAATGTATGGGGCATGATATAGAGACAGAACGGGAGATGAAGAAATGAAACACTTAGAAGAAAAAACAATTGCTAAAGAACAGATTTTTTCGGGTAAAGTTATTGATCTTTATGTAGAGGACGTCGAGCTCCCAAACGGAAAAACGAGTAAACGCGAAATTGTAAAACACCCGGGTGCGGTAGCGGTGCTGGCTGTCACAGACGAAGGGAAAATCATAATGGTGAAACAATTCCGGAAGCCGCTGGAGCGGACGATCGTTGAAATACCGGCCGGAAAGCTGGAAAAAGGAGAAGAGCCGGAGTATACGGCGCTTCGGGAGCTGGAAGAAGAAACAGGATACACAGCGAAAAAGCTGACGAAAATCACAGCATTCTATACATCGCCCGGTTTTGCCGATGAAATTGTTCACGTTTTTCTTGCGGAAGAGCTGTCTGTGCTTGAAGAAAAACGGGAGCTTGATGAGGACGAGTTTGTTGAAGTGATGGAGGTGACGCTTGAAGACGCACTGAAGCTGGTTGAGTCGCGTGAGGTATACGACGCAAAGACAGCCTATGCGATTCAATATCTTCAGCTGAAAGAAGCGCTGCAAGCATAAAAATGAAAAAGATTTACGCGGATTTACACATTCATATCGGCCGGACCTATACAGGTAGGGCTGTTAAAATAACAGGTGCAAAAACCCTGACGCTGGACCGGATTTTGGTTGAGGCCAGTGAATATAAAGGGATTGAACTTCTCGGGATTATTGACTGCCATTCCCCGGAAGTCATAATAGAGCTTGAGGAAGGCATTGCTTCAGGCAGGTATCACGAGCTTGAGGACGGCGGAATCCGTTATCGCAGCACAACTCTTTTATTGGGAAGCGAGCTGGAGATTTATGATGAAGCCTGCAGCGGGCCGATTCATGTGCTCGCTTTTATGCCGACACTCGCTGATATGAAACAATTTTCAGCCTGGCTTTCAGCGCGGATGAAAAATATTCACTTAAGCTCGCAGCGGATATACGAAACAGGCTTGAACCTTCAAAAAAAGTAAAGGAAATGGGCGGATTGTTTATCCCCGCCCATATTTTCACGCCCCACAAAAGCTTGTACGGAAAAGGGGTTAAGTCAAGCTTAACTGAGGTTTTTGAGCCTTCTATGATAGATGCGGTCGAGCTTGGTTTAAGCTGTGACACACCTATGGCTTCACGGGTATCCGAATTAAATGAATATTCATTTTTAACAAATTCTGATGCGCATTCCTTAGGGAAGATCGGCAGAGAATATAATGAACTATATGTGCAGTCAGCTGATTTTTCTGAATTTGCTCTTGCATTAAAGGGGCAGGACAACAGGAAAATTACTGCAAATTACGGATTAGATCCGCTGTTGGGGAAGTATTATCAAACGGCTTGTGACGTATGCGGGGAGCGTACAGTGAGCGGGGCAACGGCGTGCGCGGAATGCGGAAGTGCCAGATTGACAAAGGGTGTCAGCGAGAGATTGCGCGAACTGAGTGATCAGTCTGGAAAAGGCAAAACGCGTCCTAGATATGTCCATCAGATACCGCTGCAATTTGTTCCGGGTGTCGGACCGAAAACCCTGGACAAGCTGAAGACTGCCTTTGGCACAGAAATGGCTGTTCTCCATGAGACTTCAGAGGAGGATCTGGCGCGGGTTGTTCCGCCGAAAACCGCCGCTCTTATTGTGAAAGCGAGGTCAGGAAAGCTTGAACTGAAAGCCGGAGGAGGAGGAACCTACGGGAAAGTTAAGTCGTGAGTGAAAATTAACTCAATTCCTCCTGGACTTTTCTCTTTGTCCGGATAAAGGTGATCAGCTGTATAATTTCGTCTTCAGACAGTGGCTTGCCGTCAACAGCAATATCAATGTCAAGGCTGCTCCACGTGGTCAATTCAATGGTCTGAGGAGCAGTCTGTTTTTGCTTTGGGCGGCCTAAGAGGTCATCGCAGGTTGTGTCAAAAAGGTCTGCCAGCATTGCCAGCGCCTCAAGCGAAGGGCGGCGGTAGCCGGACTCGTATCCCGCGTACGTGCTTTTTGCGATGCCCAGGAGGTCAGCCGTATATTGAAGCGACCAATTTTTCTTTTTTCTCAATTCAGTTAAACGATCTAAATTCATGGACTTCCGCTCCTTTTTCAACTTGAGCTGATTATATCATATAGGTATTCGGAAGTGTACGCGAATTGAATAATAATGTCTTGCGTATTTTATTTTCCGTGTCTATAATTGCATTAAAAGTATGCGAAAAGCGAATGCCTTCTCGCAAACCCATCTTTAGATATAGTGAAGAGGTGTATGGTATGAAAAAATTATTGATGTTGACAACTGGGGGAACGATCGCTTCAGTTGAAGGGGAAAACGGGCTTGCCCCGGGGGTGAAGGCTGACGAGTTGTTAAGTTACGTATCAAAACTTGATAACGATTACACGATGGAAACCCAATCGCTTATGAATATAGACAGCACCAATATGCAGCCTGAATACTGGGTGGAGATAGCGGAAGCCGTTAAGGAAAATTATGATGCCTATGACGGGTTTGTTATTACCCATGGTACAGATACAATGGCCTATACATCTGCCGCATTATCTTATATGCTGCAGCATGCTAAAAAGCCGATTGTGATTACAGGCTCGCAAATTCCGATTACCTTTCAAAAGACAGACGCCAAAAAAATATTACAGATGCCATTCGCTTTGCCTGTGAAGGCGTAGGTGGGGTTTATGTTGTGTTTGACGGCAGAGTCATTCAAGGAACACGTGCGATCAAGTTAAGAACGAAAAGCTATGACGCGTTTGAAAGCATCAATTATCCATATATCGCTTTTATTACAGAAGACGGGATTGAATACAACAAACAAGTAACGGAACCTGAGAACGACTCCTTCACAGTTGACACGTCACTATGCACAGATGTTTGTCTGCTTAAGCTGCATCCGGGCTTAAAGCCGGAAATGCTGGACGCTCTGAAAAGCATGTACAAAGGAATTGTCATCGAAAGTTATGGCAGCGGAGGTGTTCCGTTTGAAGGCAGAGACATTTTGTCCAAGGTAAATGAGCTGATTGAAAACGGCATCGTTGTCGTCATTACGACTCAATGCTTGGAAGAAGGCGAAGATATGAGTATTTACGAAGTCGGCCGCAGAGTCAATCAGGACTTGATTATCCGCTCTAGAAACATGAACACTGAAGCAATCGTTCCTAAATTAATGTGGGCACTCGGCCAATCCTCAGATCTGCCGGTCGTAAAAAGAATTATGGAAACACCGATTGCCGATGACGTTGTCCTGTAAAAAAGCTAAAACTATAACCATTATAGAGAAAGTAGGTTAAAGATTATGTTAAACGGCCAGAAAGAATACCGCGTGGAAAAAGATTTCCTTGGAGAAAAACAAATTGAAGCAGATGTCTATTACGGCATCCAAACGCTGCGTGCTTCAGAAAACTTTCCGATTACGGGATATAAAATCCATGAAGAAATGATTAACGCGCTGGCGATTGTAAAAAAAGCTGCCGCTCTTGCAAACATGGATGTAAAACGGCTGTATGAAGGAATTGGCCAAGCTATCGTACAAGCCGCTGACGAGATTCTGGAAGGGAAGTGGCATGACCAGTTTATCGTCGATCCGATTCAAGGCGGCGCTGGTACATCCATGAACATGAATGCGAACGAGGTCATCGGAAACCGCGCGCTTGAAATCTTGGGTCATAAAAAGGGAGAATACATCCACTTAAGCCCTAACACACACGTTAATATGTCACAGTCAACAAACGATGTATTTCCGACAGCCATTCATATTTCCACACTGAATCTGCTGGAAAAACTGCTTAAGACGATGGAAGACATGCATGGTGTATTTAAACAAAAAGCGCAGGAATTTGATTCTGTCATTAAAATGGGACGGACTCACCTTCAAGACGCTGTTCCGATTCGTCTCGGCCAGGAATTTGATGCATACAGCCGTGTTCTTGAGCGTGATATTAAACGCATTAAACAATCCCGGCAGCATCTGTATGAAGTCAACATGGGCGCTACTGCAGTCGGCACTGGCCTGAACGCCGATCCGGAATATATCAAACAAGTCGTTAAACACCTTGCTGATATTAGCGGACTGCCTCTTGTCGGCGCTGACCATCTTGTTGATGCAACGCAAAATACAGACGCTTACACAGAAGTTTCTGCATCATTAAAAGTCTGCATGATGAACATGTCGAAGATCGCAAACGACCTTCGTTTAATGGCATCGGGACCGCGTGCCGGACTTGCGGAGATTTCTCTGCCTGCCCGCCAGCCGGGATCTTCCATCATGCCGGGTAAAGTCAATCCGGTTATGGCGGAGCTCATTAACCAAATTGCGTTCCAGGTGATTGGAAACGATAATACCATCTGCCTAGCTTCAGAAGCAGGTCAGCTTGAGTTAAACGTTATGGAGCCAGTGCTCGTCTTTAATCTGCTGCAATCAATCAGCATTATGAACAATGGTTTCCGTTCCTTCACTGACTATTGCTTAAAAGGCATCGAAGCTAATGAAAAACGCTTGAAACTATACGTAGAAAAAAGCGCTGGCGTTATTACCGCTGTGAATCCGCATCTTGGTTATGAAGCGGCTGCCCGAATCGCCAGGGAAGCGATTATGACAGGCCAGTCCGTCCGTGATCTTTGCCTTCAGCATGATGTGCTGACAGAAGAAGAATTGGATATCATTTTAAATCCATACGAGATGACAAAGCCAGGGATTGCTGGAAAAGAGCTATTAGAAAAATAAAATTTAAACAAAATGCAGCTTATTCACCTCTGAATAGCCGGTGAATAAGCTGTTTACAAGCATAGGGATGAGGAAGTATAGTATACGTGTTGCACTATTTATTGAAAGCGTTTTAGCTTTTTCATTAAGGGGGACTTCTTTTGAAGGATGTAAGATTGCCAACACTATTTGAAATTATTATCGTACTAGGAGCATTTTTAGCACTTGTTCTGTCGTTTACAGTCTTTTTAGACTTGCCAATACAGCTAGCGCTTTTTGTTTCTTGGTTTATTGCAATGATTC
Organism: Bacillus halotolerans; assembly: GCF_001517105.1. Classification (GTDB taxonomy): domain Bacteria; phylum Bacillota; class Bacilli; order Bacillales; family Bacillaceae; genus Bacillus; species Bacillus halotolerans. Next base: position 313,602 of record NZ_LPVF01000013.1, on the reverse strand, counting down.
TCGGAATCAGACTGGGTTATTCATATAAAGATCTGCAAAACGCGATTGTTCATGGGATATCTAATGGTCTTGAAGCTGTTCTGATTCTCGTTTCAGTCGGAGCGCTCATTGGAACATGGATTGCCGGAGGCGTCGTGCCAACCTTGATTTATTATGGATTAGAATTTATTCATCCTAGTATCTTTTTACTCGCAACGTTAATTATTTGTTCTATTATGTCTGTGGCGACAGGAACATCATGGGGAACAGTAGGAACAGCCGGCATTGCCATGATCGCAATTGGTGAAGGCCTCGGAATCCCGCTTCCTCTTGTAGCTGGAGCCATTCTTTCCGGAGCTTACTTCGGGGACAAGCTGTCTCCTCTGTCTGACAGCACAGTCCTGGCATCTTCATTATCAAAAGTGGATGTATTGGCTCACGTCAGAGCGATGCTTTATTTATCAATACCAGCATATGTGATTACGGCTATTCTCTTTACAGCTGTTGGATTTATGTACGGCGGGAAAAATATTGATCTCGACAAAGTTGAATTTTTGAAATCTTCATTGCAGAATACATTTGACATTCATATTTGGATGCTGATTCCGGCTGTTGTCGTGATCGTCTTATTAGCGATGAAAAAGCCGTCTATGCCGGTTATCGTAATTGGTGCATTGCTTGGCGCTGTCTGGGCTGCTGTTTTCCAAGGCATGAATTTCGCCGATGCAATTGCAACTGCGTACAACGGCTTCTCTATTAAAACAGATGTTGAATTTTTAAACGGTCTCTTAAACCGCGGAGGCATCGTAGGCATGCTCGGTTCTCTCGTCGTGATTATCTTTGGTCTCGGTTTTGGCGGGTTGCTCGAGAAGCTAGGTGTGTTAAAAGTCATTGTTTCATTGTTTGAAAAGAAATTGACATCAGCGGGCAATGTGACATTATCTACGCTGATTGTAGCATTTTTGGCGAACATCTTCGGGTGTGCTATGTATGTATCTCTTATTTTGACACCGAAGATTATGGAAGACAGCTATGACCGTTTGCATCTGGACAGAAGAGTTCTCTCCCGTAATTCAGAGGTCGGGGGAACTTTGACTTCAGGTATGGTCCCTTGGTCTGATAACGGCATTTACATGGCCGGGATTTTAGGAGTTTCTACCTTCTCTTATCTGCCGTTTATGTGGCTCAGTTTTGTCGCAATAGGTCTTGCCATTATCTATGGTTATACAGGAAAATGTATATGGTATACGAAAAACGATACAGCTCAAGCTGAAAAACTAGGCTAAGGGGAGGATCACTGAATGATAGCGAAACACATGATTCGGACACTGATGATAGAAACGCCTTCGGTTCCCGGAAATCTCGGAAGAGTGGCTACAGCAATCGGCCTTCTGGGCGGAGACATTGGTGATGTGGAGACGGTAAAAGTCGGACCCAATTACACGATGCGCAATATTACTGTACAAGTGGAAAATGAAGAACAGCTTCAGGAAGTGATCATGGCTGTTCAGGCTCTTGGCGAAGGGATCAGGCTTCACACGGTATCTGATGAAGTCCTGTCTGCCCATGAAGGCGGAAAAATCCAAATGAAAAGCAAAATGCCAATCCGTTCACTGGCAGAGCTTGGGCGCGTCTATACCCCAGGTGTAGCAGACGTCTGCAGACTGATCGAGAAAGAACCTCAGAAGGCTGATATCTATACAACAATCAGCAACTCGGTCGCAATTGTAACTGATGGAACAGCCATTCTCGGCCTTGGTAACATTGGCTCTGTTGCGGGAATGCCTGTTATGGAAGGAAAGGCAGCGCTGTTTGATCAGCTGGCAGGGATCAGCGGTATCCCGATTTTGCTGGATACAAGTGATCCTGAAGAAATCATCAATACGGTAAAACATATTTCACCAGGATTTAACGGCATCCTGCTTGAGGATATCGGGTCACCGCATTGCTTCGAAATTGAAGATCGCCTAAAAGAGGAGCTCAATATCCCTGTCATGCACGATGATCAGCATGGGACAGCTGTCGTCACGCTGGCAGCTGCCATTTCGGCATGTAAAAGCGCGGGCGTTGACTTGAAAGAAGCAAAAGTGGGGCAGATCGGCCTCGGCGCAGCGGGCGTAGCCATCTGCCGGATGTTTATGGCTTACGGCGTCAAAGCTGTATGCGGTACAGACAAATCAGAGACGGCGATGAGTCGTCTTGAGCAATACGGCGGACAGACAGCCGCCAGCATCGAAGAATTAATGGAAACATGTGACATTGTCATTGCCACAACAGGAGTTCCTGGTTTAATTAAACCTGAATTCGTACGATCTGGTCAGGTCATATTGGCATTATCCAATCCGAAGCCGGAAATTGAGCCTGAGGATGCTTTGCAGGCCGGCGCAGCGTATGCGGCTGACGGGCGGTCTGTGAATAATGTGCTTGGCTTCCCGGGTATATTCAGAGGAGCACTGAATGCCAAAAGCAAGGAGATCAATCACGATATGCTTGTGGCGGCAGCAGAGGCCATAGCAGCCTGCACAAAGCCAGGCGATGTGGTTCCGCAGCCGCTGGATTCAAAGGTCCATCACGAAGTGACAGCCGCCGTTGAACGTGCAGCTCTTACAGCGGTCAAACATTAAAATGAAACCAGCACCTGGCACGACAGGTGCTGTTTTTTTCTGACAGATTCAAAACATTTTAATAACATGTTCCATTTGCTATCATGAACCAAAATGAAACAGGGAGTGATCAGCATGGCAAAAAGCCGAGCGAAAAGAAAACGGGAGCATCTGCTTAGAAACAGCGGACGGGACGCCTTATTATCAAGAGGCAGTTCTCCATCCTTCAGCACCCATGAAAGAATGACAAAAAGCAAAAAAGACATATTGAATAAAAGAAAGCATAAACACAAAAATCCTTATGATCATAATGCCTTTGATGATAGGGATTTTTTTATGCCCGAAACCGCCGCCTAGCAATCTCTATCGTTTCTTTTTGAAAAAGAGCATGTTTTTTCGTTTCTTTCATACAATCTATTAAATCAAATCAATAGAGCGGGCGGGAGGAAACGATATGCGGAAAATTTCTTATAAGGACATGTTTCTCGGGCATGTAAAGGATCATCTCTCTCTTTATATATTTGTGTCTGTCCTGTTTTTCATGGGTGTGATTTTTGGCGCTATTATTGTCAACAGCATGACGATCAGCCAGAAAGAAGATTTATATTATTATTTAAGCCAATTTTTCGGACAGCTATCAGACGGAAAGCAGGCCAGCTCATCTGATATGTTTTGGCAAAGCATTTTTCATAATATAAAGTATTTAGGGCTGATGTGGATTTTAGGCATTTCTGTGATTGGTATGCCGATCATTTTTATTATGATTTTTCTAAAAGGAATTGTCGTCGGATTTACTGTGGGATTTCTCGTCAACCAGATGGGAATCAGCGGTTTTTTCTTATCCTTTGTCTCGGTTTTGCCGCAAAATGTGCTGCTTATTCCGGCTTATCTCATTATGGGCACGTGTGCGATTGCATTTTCTTTAAAGCTGATCAGGCAGCTGTTCGTTAAACGAAGTCTGCATGATGCGCCGATCCAGTGGTTCGGGCGGTATGCTGTTGTTTTCCTGATCATTTTATTTTTAGCGCTGATCTCGTCTCTCTTTGAAGCATACATGTCGCCTGTTTTGATGGAAAAGCTGACATCGCGACTTTTTTAAAAACATTATTAAAAGAAAATCATTTTATTTATCAGTTTATAATAATTATAGTTGGAACTCCGCGCTTATTTTGTTATAATGAGTCATGGAATGCGGCGTAGGAGGGAAAGACATGGAAAACCGTATTGATCGAATTAAGAAACAGCTGCACTCGTCCAGCTACAAACTTACGCCTCAGCGTGAAGCGACAGTAAGAGTGCTGCTTGAAAACGAAGAAGACCATTTAAGCGCAGAAGATGTATACCTCCTCGTAAAAGAGAAATCTCCTGAGATCGGTCTCGCAACAGTATACCGTACGCTTGAATTACTAACTGAATTAAAAGTCGTTGATAAAATTAACTTTGGAGACGGCGTGTCCCGTTACGATCTTCGTAAGGAGGGGGCAGCTCACTTTCATCACCACTTGGTGTGCATGGAGTGCGGAGCCGTTGATGAAATTGAAGAAGATTTGCTTGAAGACGTAGAAGAAGTCATTGAACGTGATTGGAAATTTAAGATCAAAGATCATAGATTGACGTTTCACGGCATTTGCCACCGCTGTAACGGAAAAGAAACTGAATAGACGATGCCGGGCTCGAACCTTTTCTCTTGGGGAAAGGGTTTTTTGCTGTTTCGACGTATAAATCCTTTCTGATTTGGCATATGGTTTAAATAACTGGAACCATAGAGAAAGGATCGATTGGGACATGGGAAGATTCCTGAAAACGGCTGTTGATACATTGAAGGTTTTTATTCTGTTCACAGGTTTTACCGCTCTCTTCTATTATGCTATGATATGGGTAAATCAAGAGTATGAAAACTATCATCGGTACGATAAACCTGAAGGCTCCGCCGTAAAAGTTGTTGAAATGGATGCGGAAGAAAAAGGCGGATGGTTTGACCGGTTAATCTTTTTTTACCAAAATGGGGAGTAGATCTAGAGTGAAAGATCAAATAAAGGATTTCATCCACTACGTCATGGTAGAGAGAGGGCTTTCTCAAAATACGGTGGTCTCCTATGAGCGTGACTTGAAAAGCTATTCTCTTTATTTAACAGAAACCCTTCATATCAACAATTGGAACGATGTGACCCGTATACAAATTATCCAATATTTGAAGCACTTGAAGGACTCGGGGAAATCCGGAAAGACATCAGCGCGGCATTTGGCATCGATTCGCTCTTTTCATCAATTTCTGCTTAGGGAAAAGGTGACGGACAAAGACCCTTCCGTACATATCGAAACACAAAAAACAGAACGGACGCTTCCGAAGGTGCTGGCGCTGAACGAGGTTGAGCGGCTGTTGGACACGCCTAAGCTTACGAGTCCTTTTGGCTATCGGGATAAAGCGATGCTGGAGCTGCTCTATGCCACAGGTATCCGAGTCAGTGAAATGATTGAATTGAAAACGACAGATGTCCATTTGTCAATGGGGTTTGTGCGCTGTTTCGGAAAAGGGAGGAAAGAGCGGATTGTGCCGATCGGTGAAACCGCTGCTTCTGCTATTGAAGAATATATGATGAAAGCCAGGGGGAAACTGCTGAAGAACAAAGTGTCTGACGCACTCTTTTTAAATCATCACGGCAAGCAGATCTCCCGCCAGGGGTTTTGGAAAAATCTGAAGAAAATTGCGCTCGAAGCCGGAATCAAAAAAGAGCTTACCCCGCATACACTCAGGCATTCCTTTGCAACGCATCTGCTTGAAAACGGGGCTGATTTAAGAGCTGTGCAGGAAATGCTCGGCCATGCGGATATATCTACGACGCAAATCTATACGCATGTGACGAAAACAAGGCTGAAGGATGTGTACAAGCAGTACCATCCGCGTGCCTAGCCGCAGCAGGCTGCGGCTTTTTTCTTTAGGCCAGACAGAAAATAATGAAGTTTCTCATTATTTTCAAATGCATTGTCAACGGGAATGAAAACGGTTTATACTTGAGTTGTCAGACCTCTAGGCGATACAATAGACGTATAGAAAAAAAGGAGGCTTTTATGATGCCTGCATACAAATATAATCGCGTGTTTTTAATCGTAATGGATTCAGTCGGAATTGGCGAAGCGCCTGATGCCGCCGACTTTAATGACGTAGGCGCCAATACGCTCGGGCATATTGCCGAGCACATGAACGGATTACATATGCCGAATATGGCAAAACTCGGCCTTGGCCTTATTGGTGATATCAAGGGCGTTGAAAAAACAGAACAGCCGCTCGCGTACTTTGGAAAAATGCAAGAAGCGTCAAACGGCAAAGATACAATGACAGGTCATTGGGAGATTATGGGCTTATACATTGATAAACCGTTTAAAGTGTTCCCTGAAGGCTTTCCTGATGAACTGCTTCAGGAGCTTGAGAAAAGATCGGGCCGCAAAATTATCGGAAACAAGCCGGCTTCTGGCACAGCTATTTTGGATGAACTCGGCAAAGAGCATATGGAGACAGGTGCTTTAATTGTGTACACTTCAGCTGACTCTGTTCTGCAAATTGCCGCTCACGAAGAAGTTGTTCCGCTTGAAGAACTGTACCGCATTTGTGAAACGGCGAGAGAGCTGACGCTTGATCCGAAATATATGGTAGGCCGTATTATCGCACGGCCGTTCGTCGGCGAGCCGGGACATTTCAAACGGACGCCAAACCGCCACGACTATGCGCTTAAGCCGTTTGACCGCACTGTGATGAATGAATTGAAAGACAGCGGCTTAGATGTCATTTCAATCGGAAAAATTTCTGATATTTATGATGGAGAAGGAATTACGTCTTCCCGCAGAACGGTATCCAATATGGACGGAATGGACAAGGTGGTTGACACGCTCGGAGAAGACTTTACGGGTCTGAGCTTTGCAAACCTTGTTGATTTTGACGCCTTATACGGCCATCGCCGTGATCCGGAAGGTTACGGACGCGCGCTTGAAGAATTTGATGCTCGTCTTCCGGAAGTATTCGAACAAATGAAAGAAGATGATCTGTTAATCATTACAGCCGATCACGGCAATGATCCGATTCATCACGGAACAGACCATACACGTGAGTATGTGCCGATTCTTGCATACAGCAAAAAACATGAGAAAGCGCAAATGCTGCCGCTCGCAGATACATTTGCCGATATCGGCGCAACCATCGCGGATAATTTCCAAACAAAAAAACCGAAATACGGTAAAAGCTTTTTATCTTTATTACAATAGGGGGACTGTTTCTTGAAAGACAGAATCGAACGCGCAGCCGCTTTTATTCAACAAAACTTGCCTGAATCACCAAAGATCGGCCTTATTTTAGGCTCAGGTCTTGGTATTTTGGCTGATGAAATCGAAAATCCTGTTAAGCTGAAATATGAGGATATCCCGGAATTCCCAGTATCAACGGTTGAGGGACACGCCGGACAGCTTGTGCTTGGCACACTTGAGGGAGTTACCGTCATCGCCATGCAGGGCCGCTTTCATTTCTATGAAGGCTATTCAATGGAAAACGTCACTTTTCCTGTTCGCGTCATGAAAGCGCTCGGAGTCGAGGCTTTGATCGTGACAAATGCGGCAGGGGGCGTAAACACTGAATTCCGTGCGGGAGACTTAATGATCATTACAGATCACATTAACTTTATGGGGACAAACCCATTAATCGGGCCAAACGAAGCAGATTTCGGCGCCAGATTTCCTGATATGTCTTCAGCCTATGATAAAGATCTTTCCAGCCTGGCTGAAAAAATGGCGAAAGACCTTAACATTCCAATTCAAAAAGGTGTGTATACCGCTGTGACAGGTCCTTCCTATGAAACACCGGCGGAAGTGCGCTTTTTAAGAACAATGGGTTCTGATGCAGTCGGCATGTCTACCGTACCGGAAGTGATTGTGGCAAACCATGCGGGCCTCCGCGTACTCGGCATTTCCTGCATTTCGAACGCAGCAGCCGGAATTTTGGATCAGCCTTTATCTCACGATGAGGTCATGGAAGTGACAGAAAAGGTGAAAGCCGGATTCTTGCAGCTTGTGAAAGCGGTAGTTGCTAAGTACGAATAAATATGGAATTCAGAAAAAATAAGAAGACAGCTGTTTCTAATCGAAACAGCTGTCTTTTTTATGTCGAAAAAGTCCCGAAACATTTTCCAACAGTGGTGTATAAAACCATTCAGCTTGGAAAAAATAAAAAGGATTATGAAATGGAGGGCTTTTGAGATGAAACGTCTTTTATCCACTTTGTTGATTGGTATGATGCTGCTTACATTTGCACCGTCCGCATTTGCAAAACAAGACGGAAAACATACATCGGAGCTTGCTCATGAGGCCAAGTCTGCGGTGCTGATTGAACGTGATACTGGAAAAGTGCTTTACAACAAGAACAGCCGTGAGAGACTGGCGCCTGCAAGCATGACAAAAATCATGACGATGCTTTTAATCATGGAAGCCTTAGATGAAGGAAAAATCAAGATGAGTGATAAGGTCCGTACGAGCGAACATGCTGCTTCAATGGGCGGATCACAGATTTTCCTTGAGCCCGGGGAGGAAATGACAGTTACAGAAATGCTGAAGGGCATTGCGATTGCATCAGGAAATGACGCGTCCGTAGCGATGGCTGAATTTATTTCTGGCTCCGAGGATGAATTTGTGAAAAAAATGAACAAAAAAGCGAAAGAGCTGGGATTAAAAGATACATCCTTTAAAAACCCGACCGGCTTGACTGAGGAAGGGCATTACAGCTCGGCTTATGACATGGCAATTATGGCTAAGGAATTATTGAAATATGAATCAATCACCAAGTTTACAGGTACGTATGAGGATTATTTACGTGAAAACACAGATAAAAAGTTTTGGTTAGTGAATACAAATAGGCTTATCAAATTTTATCCCGGTGTAGACGGCGTCAAAACAGGCTATACAGGAGAAGCGAAATACTGCCTGACCGCTTCGGCTAAAAAAGGGAACATGCGGGCGATTGCTGTTGTGTTCGGGGCAAGCACACCTAAGGAAAGAAATGCGCAAGTCACAAAGATGCTTGATTATGCTTTCAGCCAATATGAGACACATCCTTTGTACAAACGAAATGAAACGGTAGCAAAAGCAAAGGTCAAAAAAGGCAAACAAAAAGTGATAGAACTCACCACTTCTGAGCCGATTTCTGTATTGACGAAAAAAGGCGAGGATATGAAACATGTGAAAAAAGAAATTAAAATGAACAACAATGTAAGCGCTCCGGTTCAAAAGGGCCAAGAGCTTGGCACGCTGGTGTTGAAAAAGGACGGAAAAGTGCTTGCTGAAAGTCCTGTCGTCGCTAAAGAAGATATGGAAAAAGCCGGATATTTAACGTTTTTAAAGAGGGCAATGGGAGATTGGACAAAATTTAAGTAATTATGCCGAATGATCACTAGTTTTGTCACGGTGAAGGAATTCATTCCTGCGAAATCGAAACACTCATTATCCGATCATATCAAGGAGGAATGAGCATGAGCCTTGGAATTGACATGCATGTCAAAGAATCAGTGCTTTGTATTCGATTAACAGGCGAACTCGATCACCATACGGCTGAAACGCTGAAACAAAAAGTAACGGAATCATTGGAAAAGGATGATATTCGTCATATCGTGCTGAATCTGGAGGACCTTTCCTTTATGGACAGCTCGGGTCTTGGCGTTATTTTAGGCAGATACAAACAAATTAAGCAAATTGGCGGGGAAATGGTCGTTTGCGCCATCTCTCCGGCAGTGAAACGGCTGTTTGATATGTCTGGCCTGTTTAAAATTATTCGTTTTGAACAATCTGAGCAGCAGGCACTGCTCACGCTGGGGGTGGCATCATGAAAAATGAAATGCACCTTGAATTTTCCGCTCTCAGCCAAAATGAATCGTTTGCGCGTGTGACAGTTGCTTCATTTATTGCACAGCTTGACCCGACCATGGATGAACTCACCGAGATCAAAACCGTGGTGTCAGAAGCGGTGACGAATGCCATCATCCATGGGTACGAAGAAAATGGCGACGGAAAAGTATATATTTCGGTGACGCTGGAAGATCATGTCGTATATATGACCATCCGTGATGAAGGGCTCGGCATTACAGACCTGGAAGAAGCCCGGCAGCCTTTATTCACAACAAAGCCTGAGCTGGAGCGTTCTGGAATGGGCTTTACCATTATGGAAAATTTCATGGATGATGTCAGTATCGATTCATCACCCGAAATGGGGACGACGATTCGCTTAACAAAGCACTTATCAAAAAGCAAAGCGCTTTGTAATTAAGGAGATTTGTTATGGATGTGGAGGTTAAGAAAAACGGTAAGAACGCTCAGCTGAAGGACCATGAAGTAAAAGAATTAATCAAACAGAGCCAAGATGGCGACCAGCAGGCAAGAGACCTCCTCATAGAAAAAAACATGCGTCTTGTTTGGTCTGTCGTACAGCGGTTTTTAAACAGAGGATATGAGCCTGATGACCTCTTTCAGATTGGCTGCATCGGGCTGTTAAAATCTGTTGATAAATTTGATTTAACCTATGATGTGCGCTTCTCGACATATGCAGTGCCGATGATTATCGGCGAAATCCAGCGTTTTATCCGTGATGACGGAACTGTCAAGGTGTCAAGATCATTAAAAGAGCTTGGCAACAAAATCCGCCGAGCGAAAGATGAACTTTCAAAAACATTGGGCAGGGTGCCGACCGTACAGGAAATCGCCGAACATTTGGAGATTGAAGCTGAAGATGTCGTGCTAGCCCAAGAGGCAGTAAGAGCTCCGTCTTCGATTCATGAGACAGTTTATGAAAATGACGGAGATCCGATTACCCTGCTTGACCAAATCGCCGATAACTCAGAAGAGAAATGGTTTGATAAAATTGCGCTGAAAGAAGCCATAAGCGATTTAGAAGAAAGGGAAAAATTAATCGTCTATCTTCGGTATTATAAAGATCAGACGCAGTCAGAAGTTGCTGAGCGGCTGGGGATATCTCAGGTGCAGGTATCCAGGCTTGAAAAGAAAATATTAAAACAGATCAAGGTTCAAATGGATCATACGGAAAGCTAGTCTGTCACTGCAGGCTGGCTTTTTTTTTGCAAAAGCGTGGTAATTTATGGTCTTTTCAAGCGGATGAATGAGAACAAAATCGAACCACATACTACATATATAACCACCGAAAGATGGTGATCAATGATGGAACGACGACTATTTATCAGGCTTCGCCACCGCGTTTTGGCACATCCGGGGGATATCATAACGGTCGGGGATGCCGCGCAAATAGAAGGGCAGCATCAGCTGAAAAAGAAACTGTCGGCTATGCCGCTGTATCAGGTGAGCGAAAAAGATAAAAATATCGTAATTCTGGATATCATAAAAGTGCTCAAAGCCATTTATCAGCAGGATCCCACACTTGATGTTCAAACTGTGGGCGGAGCTGAAACCATTGTTGAAATTCAGTATCAGAAACGGCACATATCAACCGTTCTTTTTGTTGGTGTCTGGCTGCTGCTGTTTATCGGATCGTGCCTCGCCATCATGAATTTCCATGAGGATGTCAGCATGGGAGATGTTCATATTGCGCTATATGAAATCATAACCGGAGAGCGGAATGACTATCCATATTTACTTCAAATCCCTTACAGCATCGGTTTGGGACTGGGGATGATCGTGTTTTTTAACCACATTTTTAAAAAGCGCCTTAATGAAGAGCCCAGCCCGCTGGAGGTTGAAATGTTTAACTATCAGCTTGATCTCGATCAATATGTGGCCATGCATGAAAATGAAGAAACAATAAAGGACCTGCATGATCGTTAGTGTATTGTTCATCATTTTTGTCGGGCTCGGCGGAGGCATCACAGTCGGGGCAGGTTTCGTGGCTTTTTTAACCGTGATGGGAATCATTCCGCGTCTGATGCAGCTCACCAAAACGATGAGATTTGTTCAAGCTTATGAAGCGGCTGTTATTCTCGGTGCGGTTTGCGGGGGCTGGGAAACACTGCATATGCACCATCTCTTTTTATCAAAGTGGATTGCCGTGCCGGTCGGGCTGTTGGCCGGAGTATTTGTCGGGATGCTTGCAGCCGCGCTGACAGAAGTGTTAAATGTCCTGCCGATCTTGGCTAAACGAATCGGCCTCAGAAGTAAAATCATTATTCTATTAATGGCCATTGTCATTGGAAAAATCGCGGGGTCTTTATTTCATTGGCTGTATTTTATTCATCATTCATAAGGAGGTTTTAATATGACAAACATAAAAGAAAACTACAAATCAAAAGTAAAAACATATCAGCCAAAGCCGCCTTACGTATGGAACTGTGTAAAAGCCTTTCTTGTAGGCGGTTTGATCTGCATGATTGGGCAAGGTCTGCAGAATTTTTATATCCATTTTTTTGATTTTAACGAAAAAACAGCAGGAAACCCTACGGCGGCAACGCTGATCCTATTGTCAGCGTTGCTCACCGGATTCGGCATTTACGACAGAATCGGTCAGTTTGCAGGCGCAGGATCAGCTGTACCTGTCACCGGCTTTGCCAACAGTATGGCAAGCGCGGCTCTTGAGTATAAAAGCGAAGGTTTAGTATTGGGAGTAGCGACAAACATGTTTAAACTGGCGGGAAACGTCATCGTATTCGGTGTTGTGGCTGCTTACATCGTCGGAATGATTCGGTTTGCTTTTGAGAAACTGATGTCATAGGAGGAGAAAGAAATGAAATTAACAGGAAAGCAAACCTGGGTGTTTGAGCATCCCTTATTTGTCAATGCAGCGGGAACAGCAGTAGGGCCTAAGGAAAAAGACGGTCCGCTCGGGTCTTTATATGATAAAACCTATGACGACATGCACTGTAATCAAAAAAGCTGGGAAATGGCTGAAAGGCAGCTAATGGAGGATGCCATCAATACCGTGCTGCAAAAAAACAATTTGAAAAAAGATGATATTGATCTTTTGCTTGCAGGCGATTTATTGAATCAAAATGTCACAGCCAACTATGTGGCAAGGCATCTGAAAATCCCGTTTCTTTGCATGTTTGGCGCATGCTCAACATCAATGGAAACAGTTGCTGTTGCATCTGCCCTAGTCGACGGCGGATTTGCAAATCGGGCGATTGCTGCTACAAGCAGTCACAATGCCACAGCCGAAAGACAGTTCCGCTATCCGACGGAATACGGCGGGCAAAAACCGGATACTGCGACATCTACTGTAACTGGGAGCGGTGCGGTTGTTATCAGTCAGACACCGAGTGATATTCAAATTACAAGTGCAACTATAGGGAAGGTGGCTGACTTAGGAATTACCGACCCGTTTGATATGGGCTCAGCCATGGCTCCTGCTGCTGCTGATACCATTAAACAGCACTTTCAAGACATGAACCGCACAGCGGACGACTACGATCTGATCCTGACGGGAGACCTTTCCGGCGTCGGATCTCCTATTGTCAAAGATATCTTGAAAGAAGAGGGATATCCGGTCGGCACAAAACATGATGATTGCGGGCTTCTGATTTACACTCCGGATCAGCAGGTGTTTGCCGGAGGAAGCGGCTGCGCTTGTTCCGCGGTTGTAACCTACTCACATATTTTTAAGCAGCTGAAAGAAGGAAAATTAAACCGTGTTTTCGTAGTAGCAACCGGGGCGCTGTTAAGCCCGACCATGATCCAGCAAAAACAAACCATTCCGACCATCGCACACGGGGTTGTATTTGAACGTGCAGGAGGTGCATCTTAAGTGGACTATCTTTTGGCTTTTGTTTGCGGAGGCGCCATTTGTATTGTCGGGCAGCTGCTGCTGGACATATTTAAATTGACGCCTGCCCACGTCATGACATCCTTTGTCGTCATCGGGGCGATTTTAGACGGTTTTGGCATTTACGATAAATTTATTGAGTTTGCTGGAGGAGGCGCCACGGTTCCGATTGTCAGCTTTGGCCACAGCCTTCTGCACGGTGCCATGCATCAGGCGCATATACACGGATTTATCGGAATCGGTATGGGGATATTCGAGCTGACATCTGCCGGTATCTCAGCCGCCATTCTATTCGCCTTTATCGTCGCTGTTATTTTTAAACCGAAAGGATAATGCCGAGATGACGACAAAACGCAAGGTCATACTGGTAACAGACGGAGATGTGTATGCTGCTAAAACAATTGAATACGCCGCAAGAAGAGTTGGAGGGAGATGTATTTCTCAATCAAAAGGCAATCCCTCCACCCGCAGCGGCGCCGAGCTTGTCAGGCTGATTACATCAGCACCATATGACCCTGTATTTGTCATGTTTGACGACTCCGGCCTTCAAGGAGAGGGACCGGGAGAAACCGCTCTGACCCATGTGGCCACTCATCCGGCAATTGAAGTGCTCGGTGTGATTGCGGTAGCGTCGAAAACCCATCAGGCTGAATGGACCAGGGTTGACGTAAGCATTGACCGCAATGGAGAGATAACAGAGTACGGCGTGGATAAAATCGGAGAGAGGGAATTCGATGAACACAGAATGAACGGGGATACGGTCTATTGCCTTGATAAACTTGATCTGCCGCTTATCGTTGGTATCGGGGATATCGGCAAAATGGGCAGGAAAGACGATATATCGAAAGGGTCGCCAATCACCATGAAAGCGGTCGAGTTTATTTTAGAAAGGAGCGGGTATCATGCCGGACAAACAGGAAGAGAAAATCCGGGTTTATCGGAATCCAGACAAAAATGAAGCTTATTTTAAAAATCGCGTCGGAATGGGAATCAGCTATGATGTAGGAGTTCGCAAGCTTACCATTTTAGACAGAGAAGTTCAGCTGTACTATTTGAATGGATTATGTGACACTGCCTTTATCATTCACTTAATGAGAGAGCTAGTTGCCATTAACAACCGGACAGGAAAAGAGGATCCTGAAGAGCTGGTCGATATCGTTGAAAACAGGCTGCTGAACGCCCAGGTCGAAAAAGTAAAAACGCTGGATGAAACCACCGACCAGGTGCTGTCCGGGTTAGTCGCAGTTATTGTCGAAGGTGCAGGATTTGCTTTTATCATTGATGTCAGAAGCTATCCGGGAAGAAATCCGGAAGAACCGGATACGGAAAAGGTGGTCAGAGGCGCCAGAGACGGATTTGTTGAAAATATCGTCGTCAATACCGCACTTCTCAGAAGACGGATTAGGGACGAACGCCTTCGCGTCAAGATGACAAAGGTCGGCGAGCGTTCAAAAACGGATCTGAGCATTTGTTATATCGAAGACATTGCAGATCCGGATCTGGTTGACATCGTGGAAAAAGAAATTGCTGCCATTGATGTCGACGGTTTAACAATGGCAGACAAAACAGTCGAAGAGTTTATTATCAAACAAAGCTACAACCCGTTTCCGCTCGTCCGTTATACAGAAAGGCCCGATGTGGCGGCCAATCACGTACTTGAAGGCCATGTCGTGATTATGGTTGATACATCGCCAAGTGTGATCATCACGCCGACAACCTTATTCCATCATGTTCAGCATGCTGAAGAATACAGACAGGCTCCTTCTGTGGGAACCTTTTTAAGATGGGTACGATTTTTCGGCATTCTTGCTTCTACTTTATTTCTCCCCATCTGGTTTCTCTTTGTTCTTCAACCGGAACTGCTGCCAGAGAATCTAAAATTTATCGGGTTGAATAAAGATATGCACATCCCGATCATTCTGCAGATTTTCTTAGCTGATTTAGGAATTGAGTTTCTCAGAATGGCGGCTATTCACACACCGACCGCTTTATCTACCGCAATGGGATTAATTGCCGCGGTTCTAATCGGGCAAATTGCCATTGATGTGGGGCTGTTCTCTCCTGAGGTCATACTGTATGTCTCGCTTGCCGCTATTGGAACCTTTACGACGCCAAGCTATGAATTAAGCCTGGCAAATAAAATGGCCCGTCTTACACTTATGATATTAGTAGCGCTGTTTCATGTAAAAGGGCTCGTTATAGGATTTACGGTGCTTATTATTGCCATGGCCAGCATAAAATCCCTTCAAACCCCATACTTATGGCCGCTCATTCCGTTTAACGGAAAGGCGCTATGGCAGGTGTTGATTCGCACGGCGAAACCTGGTGCGAAAGTAAGACCAAGCATTGTTCACCCAAGAAATCGCTTAAGACAGCCTACCAATTCATAATCGCATTGAAACTGACTGAAGAGTATGATAATGTATGTCTTAATTATGAAAGGACAGTCCATAAATCTGTCCTTTTCACCCATAAGCGGAGAAAGAGGGAATGACATTGTTCTTACACGGCACTAGCAGACAAAATCAACATGGGCATTTGGAAATCGGAGGTGTGGACGCTCTTTGTTTAGCTGAAACATACGGCACGCCTCTTTACGTATATGATGTGGCTTTAATACGTGAGCGTGCTAAAAGCTTTAAGCAGGCATTTATAACTGCAGAGCTGACAGCGCAGGTCGCGTATGCGAGCAAGGCATTCTCTTCTGTTGCGATGATTCAGCTTGCCGAGGAAGAAGGGCTTTCCTTAGATGTCGTGTCTGGAGGAGAACTTTACACAGCTGTTGCAGCAGGATTTCCAGCGGAGCGCATTCACTTCCATGGAAATAACAAAAGCAGGGAAGAGCTGCGGATGGCGCTTGAACACCGTATCGGCTGCATTGTGGTTGATAATTTCTATGAAATCTCGATTCTTGAAGACCTGTGTAAAGAAACTGGGCACTCAATTGATGTTCTCCTGCGGATTACCCCCGGAGTAGAGGCGCATACACATGACTACATTACAACGGGACAGGAAGATTCAAAGTTTGGTTTTGACCTTCATAACGGACAAACTGAACAGGCGATTGAACAGGTTTTACAATCAGAACACATTCAGCTGCTGGGTGTTCATTGCCATATCGGTTCGCAAATTTTTGATACAGCCGGTTTCGTGCTAGCGGCAGAAAAAATCTTCAAAAAGCTTGACGAATGGAGAGAAGCTTACTCATTTGTTTCAAAGGTGCTGAACCTTGGAGGCGGTTTTGGCATTCGTTATACGGAAGAAGATGAACCGCTTCATGCCACTGAATATGTAGAAAAAATTATCGAAGCTGTAAAAACAAATGCAGCCCGCTATGGATTTGACATACCGGAAATTTGGATCGAACCGGGCCGCTCGCTTGTAGGAGACGCAGGCACAACACTTTATACAGTCGGCTCTCAAAAAGAAGTGCCGGGTGTCCGGCAGTATGTAGCTGTTGACGGAGGAATGAACGACAATATCCGTCCGGCTCTCTATCAGGCAAAATATGAAGCTGTTACAGCTAACCGTATCGGTGAAGTGCACGATAAAACGGTATCGATTGCCGGCAAGTGCTGTGAAAGCGGAGATATGCTCATTTGGGATATTGACCTGCCGGAAGTAAAAGAAGGAGATCTGCTTGCTGTTTTCTGTACAGGCGCTTATGGCTACAGCATGGCCAATAATTATAATAGAATTCCAAGACCTGCCGTTGTATTTGTAGAAAACGGAGAGGCTCATTTAGTCGTAAAAAGAGAAACGTACGAGGATATTGTAAAACTGGATCTGCCATTTAAAACGAGTGTGAAGCAATGAAAAAAGCGCCGGGAATTCGGCGCTTTTTTTATTTGAATATAGAAACAATCGCGTTCCAGATGGAAACGAAGAAATCAATGACTTTCTGGATAAAGTTCTTGCCTTCATCTGAGTCTAAAAATTTACTAATCTTATCTTTCGCTTTATCAAGCTGGTCACCGACCTGTCCCCAGTCGATATCAACATTTTTCATCTTATTGAACAAGGATACAAGCTGATCCTTTTGGCTGTCTGTCAGTGTGACGTTTAAATCGGAAGCCGCATCATCCACTTTTTTCTCAATATCGGCTTTATTGTCAGGCACACCGTTTTTAGCAAACTCTTCTTTTATTTTTGCAATCAGCGCAGCCGCATTTTCGTCACCGATTTTGTCACCAAGCTCTGAGGTCGTCACAAGCTCTTGGTTGGCGACTTGTTTAACGTCTTCAGAAATCGCTTCGTCAGAAGAAACTTCATATGCTTTAATCAATCCTGTCAAAGCCGCAGTACCGGACACTTCAAACGGAGCGGTGACATAAACCTTCGCGTCTTTAACGCCGGCTGTCATCAAGGCATTGAGGTACATTTCATCCGTAATGCCGCTGATATTATGTGTCTCAACATTTAATCCGGAGCCTTTTTTGGCAATGGTAATAGACGATGATGAAATCGCTCTTGAGCCAATTTGCGCGCTTGGTATATATTTTCCTAAATATTCGTGCTCTTCCTTATTGGTAACGGTCACGGTTGTGGCATTATCAGGGACATTCATTTCATCAAGCACTTTTTGCTTATCTGATTCTGACAAATTTGCACCAAGTGTCACGATGACATCTCCGACTGCGGCATCCGCGAGACTGACTTTCGGAATCGTCAGCAGCAAAACGGCCGCTGCCAGCATTCCAATCCATATTTTTTTCAAAGCAGTTGACCTCCTTCATTTCACAAGCAGCAGTTAAAGCTGCTTTGCAAGGACCTGAATCATGATGAAAAATACAGTTCCGATAGGTTAGACGGAGATAGAGAGGTTCAGGTTTCATTTTTATTTTGGAGAAAAGCCGGGAGAGTCGTTTTCCCCAAAAAGGTGTGGTATAATAGCCGCGACAAGGAGAGACAAGCCATAATGATGATACATAAATTTCTCCTTTGAAAATTAAAATAAAGAAAGTGGGCATACAATTGAAAACAGGTTACTTTTTATTAGAAGACGGCAACAAAATTGAATTTGAACTTTATCCGGAAGCAGCACCGGGTACAGTTGCAAACTTTGAAAAGCTTGCAAACGAAGGATTTTACGACGGACTTACATTCCACCGAGTCATTCCAGGCTTCGTCAGCCAAGGCGGATGCCCCCACGGTACTGGCACAGGCGGTCCAGGATACACAATCAAATGTGAAACAGAAGGAAACCCGCACACACATGAAGCAGGCGCACTCTCTATGGCACACGCAGGAAAAGATACTGGCGGCAGCCAATTTTTCATCGTCCATGAGCCGCAGCCTCATTTAAACGGTGTTCACACTGTATTCGGCAAAGTAACAAGCGGCTTAGAATTGGCGAAAAACATGTCTAACGGTGATGTGATGAAAGAAGTTCGCGTAGAAGGCTAATAGGCAGGCAGAAAGCTCCCCGATATGAGGGAGCTTTTTCTTTTCGCTCACAGCCTGATCTGGCTGTGGAAGTTAACAACAGACGTTTTCAAGGTAGAACGAGGAGGCATAGAGAGATTTGGTATGAATCCTATAGTCCTCTTTATACATATTAGAGACCGTATGAAATAGCTTAAACGAACCAGTAAAAAAACAAAATGAGGTTGTAAAGCTAGCCCGCGTTTGTATGGGTGGAACATTCCTTACAGTCAGATACACTCATCAGGGAAAAATTAAACAAATTTTAAAGTTGACATGTTTCATCCCAAACGGCATTTGTAGTAAAATGAAATCATATCAATGTCATTTTTTTGAAAAGGGGCTGCGTTTGATGAACAACAAGGGCTGTATAAAATGCGGAAGCACTGAAGCTGGCCAAAAAGAAATTGCCACAACCGGAACCGGATTGTCAAAGTTGTTTGATGTGCAGCATAACCGTTTTCTCGTCGTCTACTGTAAGAAATGCGGATATTCGGAGTTTTATAATAAAGAAACTTCAACTGCCGGCAATATACTGGATTTGTTCTTTGGAGGCTGATTGATTCTTCTCCCGATTTCATTAGGAAATGGGAACAAATTGATTCTGGCAGAAGAATAAATAGATGTGAAAATTCGCTTCAATGGTCCTAATGGGATTTCTTATCGATTCGTGATAACATAAATTGAAGACCGTTGTTTATTGGAGGAACTCAGTTGAAATCGGAAACCGTTTCTAAGAAAAAATCAATATTTGAATGGGCCAAAGCGATTATTATCGCAGTTGTTCTGGCATTACTCATCCGCAATTTTATTTTTGCGCCGTATGTCGTTGACGGTGAGTCCATGGAGCCTACCCTTCTTGATCATGAAAGGGTATTTGTCAATATGACAGTTAAGTACATAGGCGAGTTTAAGAGAGGGGATATCATCGTGCTAAACGGGGATGATGTCCACTATGTCAAGCGGCTGATCGGTTTGCCCGGAGACACAGTCGAAATGAAAAACGACCAGCTTTATATCAATGGAAAAAAAGTGGCTGAGCCTTATTTGAAGGCAAATAAAAAGCAAGCAAAAGAAGATGGATATGACCATCTAACTGATGATTTCGGCCCGATCAAAGTGCCTGATAACAAATATTTTGTTATGGGTGATAACCGCCGAAACTCAATGGACAGCCGAAACGGGCTTGGACTCTTTACGAAAAAACAAATTGCGGGTACGTCAAAGTTTGTTTTCTTCCCATTTAACGACATTCGTAAAACCAACTAAGTATAAGCAGTTTCCTGAAAAGGAGCTGCTTTTTTATTCTTTTTCTCATGCATCCCCTAAAACCAGAACATAAATTCGTATATCTATAGAAAAGAAATTTTGCAGAAATGCGAAACATATTCCCGTTATGCATCGTTATATTAATAATTTACGAGAATTTGCGGTTTTTTATTCATGAAAAAAAGGAATAACTCATATGAATGAATAGATTCATATTGGCTGGAGGTTTTTTTAAATGGGAAGAATAAAAACCAAGATTACCATTCTGTTAGTGCTACTGGTTTTGCTTGCAGGGGGGTATATGTACATAAATGATGTTGAACTGAAAGACGTTCCGACAGCGATTGGACAAACCTTGTCCTCCGAAGAAGAAGAGTATACAATCGAGGAATATCAAGTGACAGAAATTGACGGCACAGAATATCATGGAGAAGCAGAAAACGGCACGAAGATCATCTTCAACGGAAAAAAATTAAATCAAGATTTGTCTGATATAAAAGAAGGCGATAAGATCAAGGCGTACTTCAGCAAATCAAAGCGGATCGACGGTTTAATCAAGGTTGCAAAAGTAAATGATTAACTAAAAAACACCTTTCGGAACGATGGGTGTTTTTTGATTTCTCAAATTGTAAGTTTATTTCATTGCGTACTTAAGAAAGGATCGCTATAATAGCCATTAAGGACAAATGAATAAAGATTGTATCCTTCGGGGCAGGGTGGAAATCCCGACCGGCGGTAGTAAAGCGATATGCGCTTTAGAGCCCGTGACCCGTGTGCATATGTACGCGGTGGATTCAGTTTAAGCTGAAGCCGACAGTGAAAGTCTGGATGGGAGAAGGATGAAGAACCGCTATGCAAAATGTATCAACATGCATAGTGTTATTTCCTATTGCGTAAAATACCTAAAGCCCCGAATTTTTCTTAAATTCGGGGCTTTTTTGACGGTAAATGAATAAAGAAGGGAGGGGAAAACAGATGGAAGAGTATTATATGAAACTGGCGTTGGATCTTGCGAAGCAGGGTGAAGGACAGACCGAATCGAATCCGCTCGTAGGCGCTGTTGTGGTGAAGGACGGACAGATTGTCGGGATGGGCGCCCATTTAAAATACGGTGAAGCTCACGCGGAAGTCCATGCTATTCATATGGCAGGCGCACATGCGAAAGGCGCTGATATTTATGTCACCCTTGAACCATGCAGCCATTACGGAAAAACACCGCCTTGTGCCGAACTGATTATCAAGTCCGGGATAAAGAGAGTATTTGTCGCAATGAGAGATCCTAACCCGCTTGTGGCCGGACGGGGAATCAGCATGATAGAAGAAGCCGGCATCGAAGTAAAGGAAGGCATTCTGGCAGATCAGGCGGAACAGCTGAATGAAAAATTTCTGCATTTCATGAGGACAGGCCTCCCTTACGTCACAATAAAAGCTGCCGCAAGCCTAGACGGAAAAACAGCGACCAGTACAGGTGACAGCAAATGGATCACATCAGAAGCTGCAAGACAGGATGCTCAGCAATACAGGAAATCACATCAAAGCATTTTGGTCGGAGCAGGCACTGTGAAAGCTGACAATCCAAGCTTAACCTGCAGGCTGCCGAATGTGTCAAAACAGCCGGTCAGAGTGATACTTGATACCGAACTTTCGATTCCCGATGACGCGAATGTGATTTGCGATCAGGCAGCGCCGACTTGGATTTTCACAACAACACGTGCTGATGAGGAAAAGAAAAAACGGTTTTCCGCTTTTGGCGTGAAAATATTTACTCTGGAAACAGATCGTATACCAATTTCTGATGTACTGAAAATCCTTGCGGAAGAAGGCATTATGTCGGTGTATGTGGAAGGCGGATCAGCTGTTCACGGAAGCTTCGTCAAAGCAGGCTGTTTTCAAGAGATCATCTACTATTTTGCCCCTAAATTAATCGGAGGAACGCTTGCTCCCAGCTTAATCTCCGGTGAAGGTTTTCAATCAATGAAAGATGTCCCCTTATTACAATTCACAGATATAACCCAAATTGGCCGTGATATCAGACTGACGGCAAAACCGAAAAACGAGTAGGATGGTGACCATGTTTACAGGAATTATAGAAGAAACAGGCACAATCGAATCCATGAAAAAAGCAGGCCCCTCTATGGCCTTAACAATTAAATGCTCAAAAATATTAGAGGATGTTCATTTGGGCGACAGCATTGCAGTGAATGGCATTTGTCTGACTGTTACTGATTTCACGAAAAGTCACTTTACAGTTGATGTCATGCCTGAAACAGTCAAAGCAACGTCGCTGAACGATTTATCAAAAGGCAGCAAAGTGAACCTGGAAAGAGCCATGGCGGCAAACGGGCGTTTTGGAGGCCATTTCGTTTCAGGCCATGTCGACGGAACCGCAGAAATCACGCGTATTGAAGAAAAAAGCAACGCAGTTTACTATGATTTGAAAATGGATTCGTCATTAACAAAAACGTTGGTTTTAAAGGGATCTATTACCGTGGACGGCGTGAGTTTAACCATCTTCGGGCTGACAGATGATACCGTGACGATTTCTTTAATCCCTCACACCATCAGCGAAACGATTTTTTCAGAAAAAACAATCGGCTCTAAAGTGAATATCGAATGCGATATGATCGGAAAATATATGTATCGATTTTTGCATAAAGCCAATGAAAATAAGAACCAACACACCATAACAAAAGCCTTCTTAAGCGAAAACGGCTTTTAGAGAGGAAGATTTGCATGTTTCATCCGATAGAAGAGGCATTAGACGCTTTAAAAAAAGGCGAAGTCATCATTGTTGTGGATGATGAAGACAGAGAAAACGAAGGAGACTTTGTGGCTCTTGCGGAGCATACGACTCCTGAAGTGATTAACTTTATGGCGACGCACGGAAGAGGGCTGATTTGCACGCCTCTCAGTGAGGAAATCGCTGACAGGCTCGATCTTCATCCTATGGTTGAGCACAATACAGATTCCCACCACACTGCTTTTACAGTAAGCATTGACCACCGTAAGACAAAAACGGGAATCAGCGCACAGGAAAGATCATTTACTGTCAAAGCTTTGCTGGACAGCGATTCAGTGCCGGCAGATTTTCAGCGTCCAGGGCACATTTTTCCGCTGATTGCGAAAAAGGGAGGTGTCCTGAAAAGAGCGGGCCATACAGAAGCGGCAGTTGATCTCGCTGAAGCCTGCGGTTCTCAGGGAGCCGGCGTCATTTGTGAAATTATGAATGAAGACGGAACGATGGCAAGGGTACCGGAGCTCATTGAAATTGCGAAAAAGCATCAATTAAAACTGATCACCATTAAGGATTTAATTGAGTACCGCTACAACTTGACAACACTTGTAGAGCGGGAAGTCGATATTACCTTGCCTACTGATTTTGGCACATTTAAGGTGTACGGATACACAAATGAGATCGATGGAAAAGAGCATGTCGCATTTGTGATGGGAGATGTGCCGTTTAATGAAGAACCAGTATTGGTTCGGGTTCATTCAGAGTGTCTCACAGGTGATGTGTTTGGGTCTCATCGCTGTGACTGCGGACCGCAGCTTCACGCCGCGCTGGCGCAAATTGCCGCAGAAGGCCGGGGAGTGCTTTTGTATCTCCGCCAAGAAGGCCGGGGCATCGGTCTGATCAATAAGTTAAAAGCTTATAAGCTTCAGGAACAAGGCTATGACACCGTAGAAGCCAACGAGGAGCTGGGATTCTTGCCTGATCTTCGCAACTATGGCATCGGTGCGCAAATGTTACGCGACCTCGGTGTGCGGAATATGAAGCTTTTGACGAATAATCCGCGCAAAATCGCCGGTCTTGAGGGCTATGGTCTCAGCATTACAGAAAGAGTGCCGCTTCAAATGGAGGCCAAAGAGCACAACAAAAAATATTTGCAAACAAAGATGAACAAACTAGGTCATTTACTTCATTTCTAATCACAAAAATCACAAAAAAGGATGGGAATCATATGAATATCATACAAGGAAATTTAGTTGGTACAGGTCTTAAAATCGGAATCGTAGTAGGAAGATTTAATGATTTTATTACAAGCAAGCTGCTGAGCGGGGCAGAAGATGCTTTGCTCAGACACGGTGTGGATACAAACGATATTGATGTGGCTTGGGTTCCGGGCGCATTTGAAATTCCTTTCGCTGCTAAAAAAATGGCGGAAACAAAAAAATATGACGCCGTTATTACACTCGGCACTGTCATCAGAGGCGCGACGACTCATTACGATTACGTCTGCAACGAAGCTGCAAAAGGCATCGCGCAAGCAGCGAACACAACAGGCGTACCTGTGATCTTTGGAATTGTCACTACGGAAAACATTGAGCAGGCCATTGAACGGGCTGGAACAAAAGCAGGCAATAAGGGCGTAGATTGTGCTGTTTCTGCCATAGAAATGGCAAATTTAAACCGTTCATTTGAATAATTTGCTGAAAACAGTTTAAAAATATGGCGAAAATGATATAATGTGAGAAAACGGATCACCTATACTTATCCGTTTGATAGAACTGGACATTAGGATATAGAGGGGTTTTTATGTTAATTCGTTATAAAAAATCGTTTGAAAAGATTGCGATGGGACTTCTTTCATTTATGCCAAATGAAAAAGATCTTAAGCAGCTTCAGCAGACAATTAAGGACTACGAAACGGATACAGACCGCCAGCTCTTTCTTTGGAAAGAGGACGAGGATATCGTCGGAGCAATCGGAGTTGAAAAAAAGGATTCCGAGGTTGAAATCCGGCATATCAGTGTGAATCCTTCTCATCGCCATCAAGGAATCGGAAAACAGATGATGGATGCTTTAAAGCATTTATTCAAAACGCAGGTACTGGTTCCGAATGAATTAACGCAGAGCTTTTTCGAACGCTGTCAAGGTCAGCAGGATCAAGACATTTCATACAATAATTAAGCAGAGGCTGTTATCAGCCTCTGCTTTTTTTTCTTCGTTCAATTTCTTTCTCGCGTTCGCGGATGACATCAGTCCGATCCCGCAAACGATGTTTATGAATTAGAAATCTATCAGTGAGTGTGCTGGGCTGTCCCCACGTGTAAGCTTTTCGTTTGCATTCAATGCGGCATGCTTCCTTCAGCCTCTCATCTTTCATTGGCAGCATGATGCTTTTATAGGAAGATCCCAGTTCAATTTGTTCGTAAACCGACTGCATAAGCTCCAGTAAACGGGTATGATCAAGCCCCAAATCTTCCACCGCTTGTTTTTCCGCTTGAAGAATCCGTATGCTGTTTGCCAGCAATCTTTTGGCCCCGGCTGTATTCTGTCTTCTGTGATGGTACAAAGCAACAGCAAGCTGGATAAAGCCGACCCAAAGTATTTTTCGTTTGCTCGGAGGATCTTCCTTCCAATATTCTTCTAGTATTTCATGGCATTCAAAATAATCCCGTGTTGCGTGAAATTCAACGAGATAATCGATATAAGCTTTCGGGTACAAGATGCTTCCTCCTTTTAATCCGCCTTTAGTGTAACACAGGACAGATAAAAGGAAAAAACAGCGCATTGGATTCGCTCTTTTTTAGTTCTAGCAAATCCAAGCGGCACCTACGATAATCAGCAGAATAAACAAAACAACAATTAAAGCGAAACCGCCGCTGAAGCACTTTTCTCCCATGAACATTCAGCCTCCTTTGTTGTGGTCTACGCGAGCATCCTATGTACACCTGCCCTTTTTTGTGTAGGCGGATATCTTGTTATTTGAATATTCAGCACTAATCTCTCGAAATGCAGGAAATGAAATAGTATTGGACGAGAGCTTTTTGGTGGCTTATACTAAAGGGTAGCCAGTTTATCCGGCAATGAGAGTGATACTTGAAAATGGTGAGATGATGGAAGAATATCAAGTGAAAATTGATACGTTTGAAGGCCCATTGGACCTGCTGCTTCATTTAATCAATCGTCTTGAAATTGACATATATGATATACCTGTGGCGAAGATTACTGAACAATATTTATTATATGTACATACGATGCGTGTGCTTGAGCTTGATATCGCCAGCGAGTATTTGGTGATGGCTGCCACACTGCTCAGTATTAAAAGCAGAATGCTGCTCCCGAAGCAAGAGGAAGAGCTGTTTGAGGATGAATTGCTTGAGGAAGAAGACCCGCGGGAGGAACTGATTGAAAAGCTGATTGAGTATAGAAAATATAAAGACGCGGCGAAGGAATTAAAGGAACGGGAAGAAGAAAGACAAAAATCATTCACGAAACCGCCGAGTGACTTGAGCGAATATGCAAAAGAAGTGAAACAGTCGGAGCAAAAGCTGTCAGTCACAGTCTACGATATGATTGGCGCTTTTCAAAAAGTGCTGAAGCGAAAAAAAATAACAAGGCCGATGGAAACAACAATTACAAGACAGGAAATACCAATCGAAGACAGAATGAATGAAATCGTGCACAGCCTGAAATCAAAAGGAAAAAGAATCAATTTTATGGATCTTTTTTCATATGAGCAAAAAGAACATTTGGTTGTCACCTTCCTGGCTGTTCTAGAACTGATGAAAAATCAGCTGATTTTGATTGAGCAGGAGCAAAATTTTTCAGATATTTACATTATGGGGAGTGAATCCATTCATGGGGCTTGATATCGTGAATTGGAAAGCTATAGTGGAAGCCCTTCTATATGCGGCAGGCGATGAAGGACTGACCAAAAAACAGCTGTTAACAGTGCTTGAAATAGAAGAGCCTGAACTGAACACCATTATGGCGGATGTCGCAGACGATTACCGTCATGATACAAGAGGCATTGAACTTATTGAATATGCAGATACGTACATGCTTTCCACCAAAAAGGACTTTGCGCCGTACTTGAAAAAACTGATCGAAGTACCGTCGAAAGGCCTTTCCCAGGCATCTTTGGAGGTGCTGGCGATTGTTTCATATAAACAGCCGATTACGAGAGCGGAAATTGAAGATATCAGAGGCGTGAAATCAGAAAGAATTTTACACAGCCTTGTCGCCAAGGCGCTGCTGTGTGAAGTCGGACGAGCTGACGGTCCGGGACGGGCCATTTTATACGGCACGACGCCGACTTTTCTTGAGCAATTCGGCTTAAAAACACTGGACGAGCTTCCGCCGCTGCCTGAAAATGCGGAAGATGACGTTCTTCAAGAAGAAGCGGATTTATTCTTTGAGAACTTTAACCAAACCTTTGAAGATATAAAATAGAGATTTAATGAATCGCGCTTTTTCATCAACATAAGATATAAGGAAGAAGTAGCTATCATGAAAGAAGCAAAATGTGAGAGACAAAGACATGAGGGGAAGATACCAAACGAAATGGGACATTCGATTGTGCGAGTGCAGACTCAAAAAACAGGCGAATTCTTATCAATGGTTGTCAATACCGTTAATGATTATTTAAATCAAACCACACTGGCGTCTATGCAGGCTGAATTGCCTGTTGAAGAGACATACTGCTGCGATGTGCTGAGCACGCTGAGAAGAATGACAGTATTTTGTGAAGGAGGCGCTGAAGCATGCCGCCGTCTCCTTATGCAAGAGCCATTTCAGGAAACCAGAGCGGAAAAAACACTTTACAATGTGTATCATCAATGCATTGAAGAGTTCTTTATGCCAAAGAAAGACACCTGGTGTGAAAACAGCCGGGCGTCATATACCGGAGTCAGCGCAATTGAGTTCTACCATGCTGTTCCGCAGTCTCTGGAGCAATTATTATTGCCGCTGAGCGCAGCGTTTCTGAAGATGAGGGAAGAACTGGCTCATTACGAAGCGTCCGGATCTAGCATGGCATCAATCAGATAAGACTTACTCTCCCTTTATGGGAGAGTTTTTTTATGTTTGCAGGCCATGACACAATTGTTATTCATAACTGATGGACATGCGCATAAACTTGTACAAACCACCACAAGGACGTGAACAAACATGCGCATTTTTAAAAAAGCTGTATTAATCGTCATCATTTCTTTTCTATTTGCCAATGTAAATGTGAACACAGCACATGCAGCTATAAATGTCAGTGCGAAGAGCGCCATTGTCATTGACGGCACATCAGGAAGAGTGTTATTTGCCAAGGACGAGCATGAAAAAAGGCGGATTGCCAGTATTACAAAGATCATGACCGCTGTTCTCGCCATTGAATCCGGAAAAATGGAAGAAACCGTGACCGTTTCTGCAAATGCGGTCAGAACAGAGGGTTCGGCCATTTATTTAACCGAAGGGCAAAAAGTAAAATTAAAGGATCTTGTGTATGGCCTGATGCTGAGATCCGGGAACGATGCTGCTGTTGCGATTGCTGAGTATGTCGGGGGAAGCCTCGATGGATTTGTCTATATGATGAACCAAAAAGCAGAACAAATCGGTATGGAAAATACCCGTTTTCAAAACCCGCACGGATTGGATGACCATGAAAATCACTACTCAACAGCTTATGACATGGCTGTTTTAACGAAATACGCCATGAAGCTCAAAGACTATCAAACCATCTCCGGCACAAAAATATACAAAGCAGAAACAATGGAAAGCGTATGGAAAAACAAAAATAAATTGCTGACGATGCTGTATCCATACAGCACAGGGGGGAAAACAGGCTATACCAAGCTTGCAAAACGCACACTCGTTTCAACCGCTTCAAAGGACGGCGTTAATCTGATAGCCGTTACCATTAATGACCCCGACGATTGGGATGATCATATGAATATGTTTAACTATGTATTTGATCATTATCAAACATATTTAATCGCAAAAAAAGGAGATATTCCGAAGCTCAAAGGTACATTTTATGAGTCTAAAGCTTTCATCAAACGGGACATCACCTATTTGCTTACCGAAGAAGAAAAAGAAGATGTCAAAATCAACACTACCCTGCTCAAACCGAAAAAAGCCTGGGAAAAGGATGTCTCAAAAATTCCGGATATTGTAGGACATATGAAAGTCATGTTCAACGATGAAACCATCGCAAAAGTGCCGATCTATTACGAAAACGAACGAAATCAAAAACCGAAAAAAAGTTTTTTGAAACGTTTCAATCCATTTTTCTGAATGCGGCTGGCGGGGCAAAATGGTCAATATAATCTGGGTCAGCTTAACTGTGATCGGGCTAGTATTTGCGATGTGCAATGGAACGCTGCAGGATGTAAATGAGGCGGTGTTTAAAGGAGCCAAAGAAGCTGTCACAATCTCATTTGGACTTATGAGCGTGCTTGTTTTTTGGCTTGGTTTAATGAAAATAGCTGAACAGTCAGGACTGCTGGATATTTTCAGCCGTCTGTGCAGGCCTTTTATTTCTAAGCTGTTTCCTGACATACCGCCGGATCATCCAGCAATGGGCTACATTTTATCAAATCTCATGGCGAACTTCTTCGGCCTCGGGAACGCGGCCACACCTCTTGGCATTAAAGCAATGGAGCAAATGAAAAAGCTGAATGGAAACCATTCGGAAGCGAGCCGTTCCATGATCACTTTTTTAGCTGTTAATACTTCGTGCATTACTCTCATCCCGACAACGGTTATTGCCGTGCGAATGGCCTATTCCTCCAAAACACCGACAGATATCGTCGGACCGAGCATTTTGGCGACACTTATTTCTGGAATCGGCGCCATTATTATTGACCGGTATTTTTATTACCGCCGTAAAAAGAAGGGGAGGTAAGCCGATGGAAATTATCAACTGGCTGTCTTTAGCCATGATCCCTATTATTATTGCCGGCATTCTTCTTTATGGAACAATCAAAAAGGTGCCGACATATGAATCCTTTGTTGAAGGCGGAAAAGAAGGAATTGAGATCGCATTTTCGATTATCCCCTACTTAGTCGGGATGCTAGTTGCGATTACTGTTTTCAGATCATCAGGGGCGCTTGACTTTTTTATGGATTTTTTAAAGCCTGTCTTTTCCGCCTTCGGCATACCGGCTGAGGTGGTTCCGCTTGCGCTGATTCGTCCGATCTCCGGTACGGCTGCTCTGGGTATGACCACCGATTTAATTGCAGTGTATGGACCGGACTCCTTTATTGGCAGGCTGGCTTCGGTGATGCAGGGATCAACGGATACAACACTTTATGTGCTGACGGTGTATTTCGGAGCGGTCGGCATTAAAAAAATGGGTGATGCGTTAAAGGTGGGACTTCTTGCTGATTTAATCGGTGTAGTTGCATCTATCATCATCGTTACGTTATTATTTGGGAGCGCCTGAAAATGGCGTTTTTTTAGATAAAGCATGCGAAATCTGAAAAAGCTTGTTTGTTCAGGTTGAAAAAAGTAAGATAATACTTGAGGTGAAAGACATGGAAAGACTGCAAAAAGTAATTGCTCACGCCGGAGTTGCATCGCGCAGAAAGGCAGAAGAGCTGATTAAAGAAGGAAAAGTAAAGGTGAACGGCAAAGTAATAACAGAGCTTGGTGTTAAAGTCACCGGTTCTGATCAGATTGAAGTAAACGGCTTGAAGGTGGAACGTGAAGAGCCTGTTTATTTTCTTCTATATAAACCAAGGGGCGTGATTTCCGCAGCGGAAGATGACAAAGGGCGCAAGGTCGTGACGGACTTTTTAAGAGAAGTGCCGCAGCGCATTTATCCGGTCGGACGTCTGGATTACGATACTAGCGGTCTTTTGCTTTTAACCAATGACGGCGAGTTTGCCAACAAACTGATGCACCCTAAATATGAAATAAACAAAACATATGTAGCAAAGGTAAAAGGCATACCGTCTAAAGAGCTGATCAGAAAGCTGGAGCGCGGCATTATGCTGGAGGAAGGCAAAACAGCGCCTGCCAAAGCGAAGCTGCTTTCATTGGATAAGAAAAAACAAACAAGCATTATACAGCTGACCATCCATGAAGGACGGAACAGGCAAGTGCGCCGCATGTTTGAAGCAATCGGACATGAAGTCATTAAGCTGAAGCGGGAAGAATACGCATTTTTAAACCTGAGAGGCTTAAATACGGGAGACGCAAGAGAGCTTACGCCGCACGAAGTCAAAAGACTCAGAGCGCTAGCGGAACACGGTAAAAACGCTTTCTAAGTTTCACATAACCTTCAAAAAGTTAGAAATATGAAATGATTGTGAAATGATATAATTGAATGGATCTGCAATAGGGGAAGGGGGCAGTGGACAATGAAGAAAAAAAGGCGTTTATTCATTCGGACCGGCATCCTTCTCGTTTTAATCTGCGCGCTGGCCTATACAATATACAATGCTGTATTTGCCGACAAAGAGAGCATATCCGAAGGGTCCGAGGCACCGAATTTTGTCCTTGAAGATACGAATGGGGAACGTATTGAGCTAAGTGACTTAAAAGGAAAAGGTGTTTTTTTGAATTTCTGGGGCACCTGGTGTGAGCCGTGCAAAAAAGAATTTCCTTATATGGCGAACCAATACAAATATTTTAAAGACCAAGGCGTTGAAATTGTCGCGGTAAATGTTGGGGAGTCAAAGATAGCAGTACATAATTTTATGAAATCCTACGGAGTAAATTTTCCGGTTGTTCTGGATACAGATCGTCAGGTGCTTGATGCCTATGGCGTATCTCCGCTTCCGACAACCTTTTTAATCAATCCGGAAGGAAAAGTTGTCAAGGTGGTGACCGGCACTATGACAGAAAGCATGATCCATGACTATATGAATCTGATAAAACCCGGAGCGACTTCGGGATGAAGCAGGTAAAATGTGAATGCGGACATATCAACCCGGTCGGAACTGTTTTATGTGAATCGTGCGGCAGGGCGCTTCAGGAAACGCAGACCCCGCTTGCTGATATGAGATACGATGGAAGTGCGAGACGTTCACAAACCTATAACAAAACGTTCATTGATAAAATATGGAACTTCTTTTCTTCGGTTAAGGTCGGAATATGGCTTATCGTCATAACCCTTGCAGCATCAGCATTCGGGACGATTTTTCCTCAAGAAGCCTATTTGCCCCCCGGCGCTCAGGCTGATACATATTATAAAGAACAATACGGCACGTTCGGCCAGCTTTATTATTTACTCGGGTTCCATCATTTATATGGATCTTGGTGGTATTTGCTGCTGATTGCCTCAATCGGCATTTCTCTTGTCATCTGCAGCCTTGACCGTGTGATTCCATTGTACAGAGCATTGAAAAATCAGGGGGTCAGGAGAAGCCCTGTTTTCTTAAAAAGACAGCGGCTGTTCAGTGAAACGGAGACCGAGCTCAACCTTGAAGAAAAAGAAAAGATTGTGACTCTCTTAAAGAAAAAGCGTTATAGAATACGAGAACAAGAGGGCAGCATTCTGGCGGAAAAAGGGCGTTTTTCCCGTTGGGGTCCGTATGTCAATCACATAGGATTAATCATTTTCCTGATTGGCGCAATGCTGAGATTTGTGCCGGGCATGTACGTCGATGAAACGCTCTGGGTCAGAGAAGGCGAAACTGCGGCAATTCCAGGCACAGACGGAAGATATTATTTGAAAAACAATCAATTCAGCGTAGAGACTTATAACAGCGAGACAGAAAAAAAGGTGTTCGCTGATGCCATTGACAGAGTCGGAAGCGGAAAGGTCGCGAAAAACTTTCAAACAGATGCGGTACTCTATAAACGGGAAGGCAAAATTGTCTATGGAGAGAAGCCGAAGCTGAAAAAAATAAAAGAAGAAGATATTCGTGTCAACCAGCCGCTGCGCTTTGATTCGTTTTCTGTTTATCAGGTGGATTATAAAGAGAATCAGCTCGATCAGATGGTGTTTCAGCTGATTGACAAAAAATCAAAAAAATCCTTTGGGAGCTTAAAGATCAACCTATTGGATCCAGATTCGGTTTATGATCTTGGCAACGGTTACAAAGTTGAGGTTGCCAGCTACCTTCCTGACTTCTATTTTAATCAGGACGGAGAGCCGAGTACAAAAACAAAAATCCCTAACAATCCGGCGTTTGTCTTTAATATCATAACGCCAGATAAGCCAAAAGGCGAAAAAAGCTTTGTTGCCATTCAAGAAACAATTGAAGGGTCGGGCAGCAATAAATACAAGTTAAAATTTGACCATGTCGAAACGAAAAACATAACCGGCCTGACAGTCAGAAAAGATCTGACGCTTTGGGTGCTTGCCATCGGCGGAGCCATTTTTATGATTGGCGTCATTCAAGGAATGTACTGGCAGCACCGCAGAATCTGGCTGCATACACAGGAAGGTGCAGTCATGGTTGCCGGCCATACCAATAAAAACTGGTACGGACTGAAGCGGGATTTAGAATTTGTTTTAGCCGATACGGGGCTGACTGAACCAGCAGACCAAAAAGAATTAATGAAAACACAGAAATAGGCGAAAAGGGAGTGGTGTCATGGCGGAGCTGAGCGGAAATTTTCTTTATGCGGCCTTTCTCGTGTATTTAATCGCGGTCCCGATTTTCGGCGGGGCCATACGAGGAAGGAAAATTAAAAAAGACAGGGCAAACCGGTGGGCGACGATCGGAATTACCCTTTCGATTATCGGTTTTCTCTGCCACCTGGGCTATTTTATTACAAGGTGGGCTGCCAGCGGCCATGCGCCTGTCAGCAACATGTTTGAATTTACAACAGCCTTTGGCATGATGCTTGTGCTTGCGTTTATTATCCTTTATTTTATCTATCAATTGCCTTCATTAGGTCTGTTTACATTATCGATCGCTTTATTGCTGATTGCATACGCCAGCATGTTTCCGACGGACATTTCGCCTTTAATTCCGTCATTGCAGAGCAATTGGCTGTATATCCACGTAACCACGGCCGCGCTGGGGCAAGCTATACTCGCCATCAGTTTTGTCGCAGGTGTCATTTTTCTTTTGAAGCATGTTGACCAGACAAAACCAAGTAAAAAAACCTTTTGGCTTGAAGCTATCATGTTTATTATGGTGACGGCAGTTGCCTTTATTGTGATAACATCTGTGTTTCGTTTTGCCGGCTATGAAGCTGAGTTTAACTGGGTGGATAAGAATAAGGAAAAAAGCGTGATGGTCTATGAAATGCCCGCACTTGTAGGTCCGCATGAGGGTAAGCTTATCACCGAGGGGAAAATGCAGCCCATTGCAGAGCTTCCGGCCCTTTTCTCAGGCAGAAAGGTAAACACAGTGATTTGGTCGTTTGGAGCTGGACTCCTATTGTACGGAGCGCTTCGGCTGATCGTCAGAAAAAGAATCAGTGCCTGTTTCCATCCTCTGGTGAAAAACGTGAATCTTGATCTGGTAGATGAGGTTGGCTACAGAGCCGTTTCCATCGGTTTTCCGATTTTTACACTCGGCGCGCTGATCTTTGCAATGATTTGGGCTCAGCTCGCTTGGACGAGATTTTGGGGCTGGGACCCGAAGGAAGTATGGGCGCTGATCACGTTTTTGTTTTACGCCGCTTATTTGCATTTAAGGCTGTCAAGAGGGTGGCACGGTGAGAAATCAGCATGGCTGGCCGTAATCGGTTTTGCTATCATTATGTTCAATTTAATATTCGTAAATCTTGTGCTTGCCGGACTTCATTCTTATGCATAGTCCAGAACAAAGCGATACAGTTCTCAAACTTTCTCATGATTTGATAAAATGAAAGTAACAGAAGGAAAGCAGGGGGAAAACGATGGACCAAACCAATGAAACCAAAATATTAGTAGTTGATGACGAAGCCAGAATTCGCCGCCTTTTAAAAATGTATCTTGAACGTGAAAATTATGTGATTGAAGAAGCGGAAAATGGTGATGAGGCCATTGCCAAAGGCCTCGAAACCAATTATGACTTAATTTTGCTTGACCTAATGATGCCTGGCACAGACGGAATTGAGGTCTGCCGCCAAATTCGCGAAAAAAAAGCTACACCAATCATCATGCTGACCGCAAAAGGAGAAGAAGCAAACCGGGTGCAGGGGTTTGAATCGGGAACAGATGATTACATTGTCAAACCGTTTAGTCCGAGAGAAGTTGTGCTGCGGGTAAAAGCGCTTCTGAGAAGGGCATCTCAAAACTCTTATTTCAATGCGAATACGCCGACGAAAAACGTATTGGTGTTTTCTCATCTGTCAATCGATCATGATGCCCATCGGGTAACTGCTGACGGAACTGAAGTGAGCTTAACACCGAAAGAGTATGAGCTCCTTTACTTCTTAGCGAAAACGCCTGACAAAGTGTATGATCGGGAAAAGCTTCTCAAGGAAGTGTGGCAGTATGAATTTTTTGGCGATCTGCGTACAGTAGACACACACGTCAAACGTCTCCGGGAAAAGCTCAATAAAGTATCACCGGGAGCTGCCAAAAAAATCGTCACCGTATGGGGCGTCGGTTATAAATTCGAGGTA
Organism: Bacillus halotolerans; assembly: GCF_001517105.1. Classification (GTDB taxonomy): domain Bacteria; phylum Bacillota; class Bacilli; order Bacillales; family Bacillaceae; genus Bacillus; species Bacillus halotolerans. The sequence continues at coordinate 278,341 of NZ_LPVF01000013.1, read as the reverse complement.
GGCGCTGAATGAAATTTTGGAAAAGCGTAGTAGGCAAGCTGTGGGCTACGATCCTTTCTCTTGTCCTGATCGTATTATTTATTTTAACGGTGCTTTTACTCGAGTTTATCGAAAATTATCATGTGGAAGAAGCCGAAAATGATTTAACCCAGCTTGCAAATAAAGTCGCAGTCATCTTAGAAAAACACGAGGATCAGGCGCTGGCAAGGTCGATCACCTGGGAGCTCGCTGATAACTTAACAAGCATTGCGATCATACAGGATGAGAAAAAATACTGGTATTCGCCGAACGATAAAAATCGGCTCTCATCTATCACGCTAGAGCAAATACAGCGGGACAAGGATTTACATCAGGCTCTGGACAACCATAAAAAAGTCAGTAAACGCACGGGCCTGAGTGGCAGAGACACGGATAATGAACGCCTGATTGTGGGTGTTCCGTATGAAAAAGACGGAAAAAAAGGCATGGTCTTTTTATCTCAGTCTCTGCTTGCTGTCAAAGACACAACAAAACACACGACCCGTTATATATTCCTTGCCGCAGGCATTGCGATTGTGCTGACCACATTTTTTGCTTTCTTTTTATCAAGCAGGGTCACGTATCCGCTTCGAAAAATGAGAGAGGGCGCACAGGATTTGGCAAAGGGCAAGTTTGACACGAAAATCCCGATTTTAACCCAGGATGAAATCGGTGAGCTGGCAACCGCCTTTAATCAAATGGGACGGCAGCTTAATTTTCATATCAATGCCCTCAACCAAGAAAAAGAACAGCTTTCAAACATATTAAGCAGTATGGCTGACGGAGTGATTACCATCAATATCGACGGCACGATTCTCGTGACAAACCCGCCGGCCGAACGTTTTCTGCAGGCTTGGTATTATGAGCAGAATATGAATATTAAAGAAGGCGACAATCTTCCGCCAGAAGCAAAAGAACTGTTCCAAAATGCTGTCAGCACAGAAAAAGAACAAATGATTGAAATGACGCTGCAGGGCAGATCATGGGTGCTGCTGATGTCGCCGCTGTATGCGGAATCGCATGTCAGAGGCGCGGTTGCCGTTCTTCGAGATATGACCGAAGAACGCCGCCTTGATAAATTGCGCGAAGACTTTATCGCAAATGTCAGCCATGAATTAAGAACGCCGATCTCCATGCTTCAAGGGTACAGTGAAGCCATTGTCGATGACATTGCGAGCTCCGAAGAAGACCGAAAAGAGATTGCTCAAATTATATATGACGAGTCGCTGCGAATGGGCCGCCTTGTCAACGATTTGCTTGATTTAGCGCGAATGGAATCAGGGCATACTGGATTGCATTATGAACAAATCAATCTTAATGAATTTATAGAAAAGATCATGCGCAAATTTTCCGGTGTTGCCAAAGAAAAAAATATTTCTTTGCATCAGGACATTTCTCTCACTGAAGAGGAATTTATGTTTGATGAAGATAAGATGGAGCAGGTGTTTACCAATTTAATTGATAACGCGCTGCGTCATACTCAATCAGGCGGCAGTGTCTCCATCTCCGTTCATACGGTTAAGGATGGAATAAAAATAGACGTCAAAGATTCCGGCTCCGGCATACCGGAAGAGGATCTGCCATTTATTTTTGAGCGGTTCTATAAAGCGGATAAAGCACGGACAAGAGGCAGAGCAGGAACCGGACTGGGACTTGCTATTGTTAAAAATATTGTGGAAGCTCACAACGGTACCATTACGGTGCACAGCCGGATGGACAAAGGAACGACGTTTACGTTTTATATTCCGACAAAATGATCAAGTCGAGTCTGAATTTGCCGAAGAATCTTGTTCCATAAGAAACACCCGCTGATCCAAGCGGGTGTTTTTTAAAAGGTTTTTCTTAATAAAATTTAAGGATATGTTAATATAAATTCCCTTCCAAATTCCAGTTTCTCGTAATATAGTTGTAATGTAACTTTTAAGCTATTATTACGACTAAAGAAACGGAGGGGTTTCCTATGGAAGAAACCTTTCAAGCGTTATATAAAACTTACCATCAAGATTTATATCAATTTTTATTTTATATGGTAAAGGATAAAAGCCAGGCTGAAGACCTTCTTCAGGAGGTTTATATTCGTGTATTAAATTCATATCATACGTTTGAAGGAAGAAGCAGTGAAAAAACATGGCTTTTGTCGATTGCACGCCATGTGGCGATAGACTGGTTCCGTAAGCAGCAGACGATCAGACAGCGTGTACTCGGGACATTTGATTGGGATACACAGGATGTCAGAGATCAGCAATTGCTTCCGGACGAACTCGCGGTTCAACATGAAAATGTCCGGGAAATTTATGCTGCGCTCGATCAATGTACGATCGATCAAAGAGCTGTGATTATCTTACGGTTTATTCAGGGATATTCAATACAGGAAACAGCCAATGCTCTGCGCTTCTCGGAAAGCAAAGTGAAAACGACCCAACACAGAGGGCTCAAAGTACTTCGGAAACATATGGAGCTTTTGAGGGAGGAGCTAGTGGATGATGAAGCCAGATTGGAACGAAGAACAGATAAAGGAGTTGTTAAGTCAACTGCCGGCAGTTAAAGACCATCGTTCTCCGCAAGACATATATAAGCGGCTTTCGATGGCAAAAAGCAAAAAAAAGTCCGCTGTTAGGTGGATTGGCCCCGCATGTGCCACTGCGGTTGCGGTTTATATCGCCTTCATTATTTCTCCTCATTTCTTTGATCAGGCACAGCCTCAACAAAAAGAAGCGTCCCAAGAAAACGCTATAACGAAAACTGAGACAGCAGACAGCAAAAAAGCTGCATTATCCCTGGATCAGTCATCGTTAGTTGTTCCTGAAAAGGAGCAGAACAACTATACGACTGTAGCAATTGCCGATGCCGAAACATCCACAATTATACCCGTCAGCATTAAAAAAACGAAATCAAACCAAACCATACAGGAGGTGCTGTTTGAAAGTGATCAATTGGATATCCTTGATCACGCCATCACAATTCCCTCCTTCATGGATGAAGTGGAAGTAAAGGAAAACCAAAATCATAAGGAATTACATATACAAGTCGATCAGCCCATTGAGGCTTTTTCTGTAAAAGACGACGCAATACTAAAAAATTTGCTGAAAGAATCTTTAAAATGGAGTCCCTATGAAAAAATCAAAATTTTTTCATCGGAGCAGAAAAAGGACGGCGCCAGTATTGGCTCAAATGGTACTTTTACTGAAATTCCTATTCCTAAACAGTCGAACAGAGCCTACTCCTTGTACCAAAATGAACAAGGACAAGACTTTCTCGTTCCAACAGAAAGAACATTTAATACTGTAAAAGAAGCTATTAAGGAAATGGAATCGAGCAATCAAACAAATACTGCACCTCTTATTCAAGCAGGTGCCGTCAAATCTGTAACGGAGAAACAGAATCACTTATATATCCATTTCTCAAAACACTCGAGGGTTGAGGATTCTATTGCCGGCATCTTAATGCTGGAGGGACTTCTTTTAACAGCAAAGGAGTTTGGCTTTACAGAAGTGACCTTTGCGGAAACGGGAACAAAAAAAATCGGCAGATACGATGTATCAGAAGCTATTCCGGTTCCAGCTGCTCCAAATCCGATTTCCTTAAATTAAAAGAGCCTTTTTTCAGGCTCTTTTTTCGTTGCTTTTCATATAATAGAAATTTTCAAAAAAAACTTGTCCGTGTATAATAAAACAAGGTAAAGATTGAAAGGATTTGAGACGAGTGAACGTGTTAACAATCAAAGGAGTTTCCATCGGTGAAGGGATGCCGAAAATCATCGTTCCGCTGATGGGGAAAACAGAAAAGCAAATTTTAAAAGAAGCAGAAGCTGTGAAATTACTGGATCCGGATATTGTCGAGTGGCGAGTCGATGTATTTGAAAAAGCAGACGACAGCGAAGCAGTCATAAAGATGATCTCAAAACTGCGAGAGTCTTTGAGAGACAAGCTGTTTCTATTTACATTCAGATCGCATAAAGAAGGCGGGAGCAAAGAAATGGATGTACGTTCCTACATCGCTTTGCTGGAAACGGCTATCCGCACAAAAGATATAGACTTTATCGATATTGAATTATTTTCAGGAGAGGCCAACGTTGAAGCGTTAGTATCTTTAGCAGAAGAAAATGGTGTCTACGTGATTATGTCTAATCATGACTTTCAGAAAACACCTGCAAAGGACGAGATCATTTCCCGGCTTCGTAAAATGCAGGAGTTAGGAGCGCATATTCCGAAAATAGCCGTAATGCCGAAGGATGCAGGAGATCTTTTAACCTTGCTTGATGCGACGTATACGATGAAGACAAAATATGCGGACCGACCGATGATCACAATGTCAATGGCGGGAACGGGATTAGTCAGCAGGCTGAGCGGTGAGGTATTTGGATCAGCTTGCACATTCGGCGCAGGAGAAGAGGCTTCAGCACCTGGGCAAATACCTGTATCCGAGCTGAGAAACGTGTTAGAAGTACTGCACAAACATACATAAACAGGAAATGGTTAAAAAGCAGAAAAAAACTCAAGCTGCAGAGCTTGAGTTTTTTTCATTATGGAAGATCAATAAGTTTCACAGACACGATATCAGGAACATCTGTTAGTTCTTTCACAATTTTATCTTCTAAATGTCTGTCAAAAGAAAGCATCATGATGGCTTCTCCGCCTTTTTCTTTACGGCCGACCTGCATGGTTGCAATGTTAATATCGTTATCTCCGAGAATACGTCCCACTCGGCCGATGACCCCCGTCGTATCCTGATGCTGGATGTAAACCAGGTGGCCTGTTGGATAAAAGTCGATATTAAACCCGTTGATTTCGACAATGCGTTCTCCGAAATGAGGGATATAGGTAGCTGTAACGGTAAAGGTGCTGCGGTCTCCTGTCACTTTTACGCTAATGCAATTATCGTATCCAGATTCAGAAGTGGAAATCTTTTCACTAAAGCTAATGCCGCGTTCTTTTGCGACACCGCCCGCATTTACTTCGTTAACTGTTGAGTCAACGCGTGGTTTTAAGAAGCCTGAAAGAAGGCTTTTTGTAATAAACGATGTTTCAAGTTTAGCAATTGTGCCTTCATATTGAATCGCGACATCCTGTACCGGCTCTTTCATGCATTGTGATACGAGGCTGCCGATTTTTCCTGCGATTTGGTGGTACGGCTTAATCTTAGCGAATTCATCTTTTGTCATGGCAGGCAGGTTAATGGCTGACATAACAGGAAGACCTTTTGCGAACTGCAGAACTTCTTCTGATACTTGCGCTGCAACATTCAGCTGCGCTTCTTTTGTCGATGCCCCTAGGTGAGGAGTGGCAATCACTAACAGGTGGTCAACGAGTTTATTATCAACTGGCGGTTCAACTTCAAAAACGTCAAGCGCCGCACCGGCAACATGGCCGCTTTCTAAAGCTTCAAGAAGAGCTGCCTCATCGATAATGCCGCCTCGTGCACAGTTAATTAAGCGAACACCTTTTTTCGTTTTTGCAATTGTTTCTTTGTTTAATAAGCCTTTTGTTTCTTTTGTTAATGGTGTATGCACAGTGATGATATCTGCGCTTTCCAAGACTTCTTCGAACGTACGGCTGTTTACACCGATTTTTTTCGCTCTTTCTTCTGTTAAGAAAGGATCAAAAACGTGCACGGTCATACCGAAGGCTCTCGCACGCTGTGCAATTTCGCTTCCGATTCTGCCTAATCCTACAATTCCAAGTGTTTTGCCGTAAAGTTCCGAACCGACATATGCTGTGCGGTTCCATTCTCTGGATTTTACAGAAATATTGGCCTGAGGGATGTGTCTCATTAAAGATGAGATCATCGCGAATGTGTGCTCAGCTGTGGAAATTGTGTTTCCGTTTGGCGCATTAATAACAATTACCCCGTGTTTCGTCGCTTCGTCAATGTCGATATTATCCACACCGACACCGGCTCTTCCGACGATTTTTAAAGAAGTCATTTTTTGAAAAAGGTCTTCTGTTACTTTTGTCGCGCTTCGCACCAATAGAGCATCAAAGGTATGTAATTCATCCTCTGCATCTGCTACGTTTTTTTGGACGATTTCAATAAAGTCTGATTCAATAAGTGGTTGTAAGCCGTCGTTGCTCATTTTGTCTGAGACCAATACTCGAAACATCGTAAGATTTCCTCCTAAATTGACAAACTAAATATCTGATAATTTAACATATTCTCAATAGAGTGTCAATGTGTATTGACGCAGTAAAGGATAAAAGGAAAGCGAGGAATTGACCAGTTTTAGAGACTTTTGGCGTTATATTTAATTTGAAGCAATTATCTATACAACCAACCCTTTATCGTTTATAATGGAACCAAATTCATATGATCAATCTTCGGGGCAGGGTGAAATTCCCTACCGGCGGTGATGAGCAATGGCTCTAAGCCCGCGAGCTGTTTTTGACAGCAGGATTCGGTGTGATTCCGAAGCCGACAGTATAGTCTGGATGGGAGAAGATGGAGGTTCAGCAGCGTTTTGAAAGAATGGTTTTCAAACGTTTCTTTACCAAGCCAAATTTTTAAAACCCCGCTTTTATATCATAGAGCGGTTTTTTTATTGGCTGGAAAAAGAACCTTTCCGCTTTTCGAGTAAGATGTGATCGAAAAGGAGAGAGCAAATTGAAAGTGAAAAAATTAGTCGTGATCAGCATGCTGAGCAGCATCGCATTTGTTTTGATGCTGTTAAATTTTCCGTTTCCGGGGCTTCCTGATTATTTAAAAATTGATTTCAGTGATGTCCCTGCCATTATTGCGATTCTTATATACGGACCTTTAGCGGGTATTGCCGTTGAAGCGATAAAAAACGTTCTTCAATATATCATTCAGGGGAGCATGGCTGGAGTGCCTGTAGGACAAATTGCAAATTTCATTGCCGGAACACTCTTTATTTTGCCGACTGCTTTCTTATTTAAAAAGCTGAACTCAGCAAAAGGCCTGGCAGTAAGTCTTCTGCTTGGAACTGCAGCTATGACGGTGCTGATGAGCATTCTGAATTATGTTCTGATTCTTCCGGCCTACACATGGTTTTTACACTCCCCGGCATTATCCGACAGTGCGCTGAAAACAGCGGTAGTCGCTGGTATCCTGCCATTTAACGTCATAAAAGGCATTGTCATTACGATTGTGTTCACACTAATCTTTATCAAGCTTAAACCGTGGATTGAACAGCAAAGAAGCGCGCATATTCATTAAATAAAAAAAGCTCCCGCAGGGGAGCTTTTTCGATTACTTCTATTCAAATTTAAGCGGGTCGCCCTCAAACGGCTCATCCGCCACTTTGATGGAATCAGTAGGGCATCCTTCAAATGCGTCAATCATATCTTCTTCCAGTACTTCAGGAACTTCGACAACGCCTTTGTTTTCGTCAAGCGTTACGAACGCGATGCCTTCATCATCGTAATCGTAAATGTCTGGTGCAGCCGCTCCGCAAGCGCCGCATGCAATGCATGTATCTTTGTCTACGATTGTGTACTTTGCCATGAATAAAACCTCCCAGATTGTTCTTGGTGGAACAAATGGATCAATCTTTATATTTAATCAATTTAACACCTATTCCTCTTACTTATTGTAATGATGTTGATGCCACATTTCAACAGAAAAATGATTGAGAATGCTTATCACATAAGGGGTTATCTACATAACATCCCCCCTAATAATGACTTTAAACGTCGATTTCTGTTTAAAATCTGTTAAAATAAAAAGAACAAACCAGCGATTTTTGTCAGGAAGAATGTGGGTGGATAGGTTGTCATTAAATTACTTTGATATCATGGTTCTCGATTGCCTTTCTAAAATAAACGGGGAACGGACAGGAAGTGCCGTTTTTCACTTATTCAAAGGAAAAAGATCGTCACAAACCATTCAAGATGCCGGCTTATTTCAGACTGCAAGATATTTTGGGATGGCTCCGCAATGTTCAAGAAGCGACATTTCAGCCTCACTCCGCAAGCTTGAACAGCAGTCATTTCTGGATCCGATGTCAGAAACAGATACATACAGAGTGACTATTAGAGGCGAAAGCATGTTGAGGCAGGCGCTGAGTGAACGGCCTTGGCCAGCCCATTGCCATGGCGCTTATTTTCAGCAGGCCGCAAGCGTGCTCTGGAAAAGACTTTCCCTTCTCGTACAGGTATTGTCAAATAAGCAGCACAGCAGCAGACACTATATTCCCGTCACAAAAGATTATAAGACGCTTCACTGGGTCAAGCGATACATGCACAAGCAAAAGGACCATGAAAAACTGGCAAGGGGCTTGCAGGATATGCTGGAGAATCATTTGCAAAAGCTTGACGAGAAAGCAGCTCTTATCTTTGTCTACTCATTAACTTCATATAATAGGATCGGTTATACGAGCAGGCAGCTTGCTGACAATCTGAAAGAAGACGAGTGGTACGTTTATGTCTTGTTTTGGGCTGCGGTACATTATTTTATTCATTCCTTGCCGCAATGTGAAGATTCTATATTAAAGGATCTTCTTTCTGATGTGCACCTGGAGAACGCACTGACTGAGTCTACGAGAAAAACATGGCAGATGGTCAGACAAGGAATTCCGATTCAGCGAATTGCTGAAATCAGAAAGCTGAAAACCGCCACAATTGAAGACCATATCGTCGAAATTTCTCTTCATGAGCCGGCTTTTGTAATTGATGGATATATTTCGGCTGAAGATCAGCTCCAAATTGCTGAGTTCGCCAAACGCATGCGGACAAACAAGATCAAACAAATTCGAGAAGGCCTAGAGCAGCGGTTCAGCTACTTTCAAATCAGGCTGGCATTGGCAAAGCAGGTGAAACAGTATGACTAAATTACAGCAAGCGTTATATCAGTTTTTTGGTTTTCATTCCTTCAAAAAAGGGCAAGAGGACATCATCAGAAGCGTACTCAGCGGAAAGGATACCATTGCAATGCTTCCGACAGGGGGAGGAAAGTCTCTTTGCTACCAGTTGCCCGGTTATATGCTTGACGGTATGATATTAATCGTTTCTCCTTTGCTTTCTTTAATGGAGGATCAGGTGCAGCAGCTGAAAGCGCGGGGAGAAAAACGAGCTGCCGCTTTGAATAGCATGCTCGGCAGGCAGGAAAGACATTTCGTTTTGGAGCATATTCACCGCTACAAATTTTTGTATCTGTCGCCTGAAGCTTTGCAGTCGTCATATGTCCTGGAAAAATTAAAGAGCGTTCCGATCAGTCTTTTTGTTATTGATGAAGCGCATTGTATATCGGAGTGGGGACATGATTTTAGGCCTGATTATTCAAAGCTTGGACAGCTGAGAAAAAAACTAGGACATCCGCCGGTGCTTGCTCTGACGGCTACGGCGACGAAGGATACGCTGCATGATGTTATGAATTTGCTTGATCTGCAGCATGCCGAACAGCATCTTAACTCAGTTAACCGGCCGAATATTGCACTCAAAGTTGAAAATACCGCGGATACTGCCGAAAAAATAGATAGGGTCATTCAGCTGGTTGAAAACCTGCAAGGACCGGGAATTGTCTATTGTCCGACAAGGAAATGGGCAGAGGAATTAGCGGAGGAAATTAAAAATAAAACAAGCAGCAGGGTTGATTATTACCATGGCGGCATGGATTCTGGTGACAGAATGTTAATTCAGCAGCAATTTATCAATAACCAGCTTGATGTCATTTGCTGTACAAATGCGTTCGGAATGGGTGTTGATAAATCTGATATCAAATATGTCATCCATTTTTATCTCCCGCAGACGGCTGAAGCTTTTATGCAGGAAATCGGCAGAGCAGGGCGTAACGGAAAACCGAGTGTCAGCATTTTGCTCAGAGCGCCTGGAGATTTCGAATTGCAAGAGCAGATTATCCAAATGGAGAGCCTTGCGGATGGGGAAATCGCCAATGTTATTCGCGTGCTGGAAGAAACGGAAGAACGGGACGAAAGAAAGCTGCGCGAATTATTAATGCAATATGGTATCACAGAGACGCAGTCGCGAATGATCATCCATCTCTTTATGCAGGGGAAAACATCAATTGAACTGATCAAGCGGGAAATCACGTATCGCATGGAGCTGAAACTTGATAAAATGCGTCACGTAACAGCTTTGCTTCATCGCGATGGCTGTTTAAGACAATCGCTGTTAGCCTATTTTGATGAAACCTACGATCCCGATAAGGGAAGCATGCCATGCTGTTCACATTGCGGTTTTGATCTTTCGCTGTATGAACAAAAAGAGGAGCGCGTCAAAATAGAGCCAATAGACGGCTGGAGATCGGAATTGCACCGTATATTCAGTCTGCAGACTGTAGGTGAGCCGAACTGAAACAGCAAAAGGATTTGATCCAGCATTTGTCTGACCGTGATATACTGAAGCAGCTATACATGACACAGCTTCTGATCATCATGGTGTCCGCTGCTGCCGTTTTGTTCTTTTTTTCAGGATGCAAGTGATTTTTTCAGGCTCTGGCATATTAGGGATATAAGAATCATTTGGTATGGTGTTTCTTTGGCGGTTATTGTCATTTTAGCCGACATGGCAATCATGAAATGGTGTCCGCCTCATTTATATGATGACGGCGGAATCAATAAAAAGTTATTCAGTAAAAGGCCAATCCCTCATATTATATTTTTAACGCTTCTGATTTCTTTTGCTGAAGAAATGTTATTCAGGGGAGTGCTGCAGACCCATATTGGTTTATGGGCGGCCAGTCTTGTATTTGCTGTTCTTCATTTTCGGTATTTGACAAAATGGCTGCTATTTATCATGGTGACGGCAATCAGCTTTTTGCTTGGACTGATTTATGAATGGACCGGCAATCTATTTGTTCCGGTAACGGCGCATTTTATTATTGATGCCGTGTTTGCCTGTCAGATTCGTTTTGAACATGTTAGGAGGGATACACATGACGAACATGTCTAGAGTAGAGAGAAGAAAAGCCCAGAATCTTTATGAAGACCATAAAACCGCATTGGCGGACGACCTTTTCGAAGATGATGAAGAAAGCCTTCCGACAAGACAATCTGTAAAAAATCAAAGAGAGAAGAAAAAAAGCAAGGCAAAACAAGAACGCCGTTATTTACCACTCTCGCAGTACTGTTTGTATTTGTGCCGGTTATCGTCTTTGTCACCTTATTTTATCTAATGAAAAGCCATCCGGGAAATCCCGATGATTATGAAGATGTTTTTATAAACAGCAGCCAGAGTAAATACGAGGTGGTCCAAAAACCAGAGGCCAAAAAAGAAATGGAAGAGACAGTTCTGCGCGAAGAGTCAAAAAAAAAATCTGAAGGCAAAAAGACAGAGAAACAAACAGAAGCAACAATTGATAAGAAGCAGCCAGCTGTAGCGGAAAAAGAGGACACAGCAAACAAACAGGAAGCAAAAAGCGCGGCTGCTTCCCCCTCCCCGGAAAAAACATTCCAAAAAGAGCAGGAACAGGTACAGCAGCAGTCTGAACCAGTTCAAGATACGGAGGCAAAACGTATCGTTCAGCACACCGTTCAAAAGAAAGAAACGCTGTACCGCATTTCCATGAAATATTATAAAAGCAGATCAGGAGAAGAAAAGATCCGTGCCTATAACCATTTGAACGGAAATGACGTTTATACCGGGCAAATTTTGGACATCCCTTTGACTTATTAGCGGGCATCTTTTTGATCGCAGGTTCATATATTGTAGCAATGAAAAGGGACAAGGTGTGAAGCGTATGGAATCCTTATGGAACCAGCTGGACCGATTTACGGACGCGCCGACCAAACAGATGCTACAGGCGTTGGTGAAACGAAAACAAAAATACGAAAACTATGCTGCGCAATGCCGCAGGTGGCGGTGGACCTCACTCATTTGCCTGGGCTTATTATGTCTTTTAATGATGACCAAAAGTCCGGCGCCTCAGCTCATTCTTCAAGAAATGCTCAGCCATACCTTTTATTTATTCTGGATGATGGCAACTGCTTTTGCATACTGCACTTCATATTATTTTAAGAAAAAAGAAGAAAAAGCCGAGGGTGATTTCCATAAACTGAGGTGTGAAATTATTCAGAAAAGCACTGATCTTTGGCCGCAGCCTGATAAATGGAAGGCGAGAGAATCTGTTTTTCGATTGATGAAGCACCAATATGATATTAATCTATATTTTGAAAGTAAATAAAATGGGGCGTTTTCTCAAACGATAGAAACGTCTTTTTTTTATTGTCCGTCTTATTGATAAGTTCTAAAAGAATGGAGAGTTTTTAATGAAGCGATCAATGAAAATTGCCGGTGCATTGGCTATTGCAGCAGCGGCAATGACGGCAAAAATGTATTCAGTGGCAAAAGGCAATCACCTAAAAATTCATACATTTACGTTATCCAAAATGAAGGGGAAGCCGCCTCTTACGATCTTTTTTATATCTGACATTCATAAACGTATGGTTGATCACGGTCTTTTAGAGGAAGCGCAGGGCCATCAGCCGGATCTGATTATAATCGGGGGTGATTTAGCTGAGGGCGGAGTGCCCTGCTCGAGAATTGAGGAAAACGTCAGAAGGCTTGCGGGTTTGGGAGTCCCTGTCATGTTTGTCTGGGGAAACAATGATTATGAAATCAGTCAGCGGGAACTGTATGCTATATTTAAAACGCACCGCATTATTACGCTGCGAAATGAATCGGTTCCTTTTACGTATAACGGACATAACATCACCATAGCCGGAGTGGATGACATCAGGATGGAGATGGATGATTATGAAGAAGCGATTAAAGAAATTGACGGGAACCAGGTGAACGTTCTGGTTTGCCATAACCCTGAGATCCATCAACAAATCAATGAAACTGACGGTATTGATGTCATATTCAGCGGGCATACCCATGGCGGGCAGATTCGATTTGGGAAATTTGGCCCTTATGAGCTTGGGACAACCGGTTTTGTTAAAAATGCTGTGTACCTCATCAGCAATGGGTACGGCACAACAAAAGTGCCTCTTCGTTTAGGGGCGGAGCCTGAGGCACACATCGTGACACTTGCAGCACCTGAATGACTTCCCTAAAGAGTGTGTCAATAAAAAACTGCATTGTGCTTGTCTTACTAGTGAACTCAGTGTAAACTGATAACAATTAAGAACCTATGACTCATCATCTCATATAATGTGTTATATGATTTGTGTGCAAGTAGAGGCAGGAGGGAACGTTATGCGGCTTGAGCGTCTGAATTATAATAAGATCAAAATCTTCTTGACCCTCGATGATTTAACTGATCGTGGATTAACAAAAGAAGACCTCTGGAAGGACTCATTTAAAGTCCACCAGTTATTTAAAGATATGATGAATGAAGCAAATACAGAGCTCGGCTTTGAAGCGAATGGACCGATTGCAGTGGAAGTGTATTCTCTCCAAGCACAAGGGATGGTTGTGATCGTAACAAAGAACCAAGAAGCGGATTCAGAAGAAGATGAGTATGATGATGATTACATCGAAATGCAAGTCAAGCTTGACGAAAGCGCGGACATCATATATCAATTCCATTCCTTTGAAGATATCATTCAGCTTTCTGAAAGCTTACAGCGGATCGGTATCACAGGAGGAACTGTCTACCACTATGAAGGACAGTACTTCCTGAGCCTTGAAGACTTGGGATCACAGACTGCCGAGGGTGTTGTGGCGGTCCTGGCTGAATACGGCAATCCGACAACATTAACGATTTATCGCTTACAAGAGTATGGTAAGCTCATTATGGACGGAAATGCTGTAGAGACAATCCAAACTCATTTTTCATAAGAATGGAAGAAAAACTGCTGTTTTTTACAGCGGTTTTTTTGTTAAAAAACATGGAAAAACATAACGTTTATCCTATGCATAGATCATATGAAGGTGTATACTATTCTCTGAAAGGGAGCATGTGAGAAACAGAAGATTCTAGGAGGTTAACTCAAATGGCAGCCGATCGAAACACCGGTCATACAGAAGAGGACAAACTTGATGTATTAAAATCAACCCAAACCGTAATACATAAGGCTCTGGAAAAATTGGGATATCCTGAAGAAGTATACGAACTGTTAAAAGAGCCGATGAGATTATTAACGGTAAAAATACCAGTTCGTATGGACGACGGTTCAGTCAAGATTTTTACGGGTTATCGTGCCCAGCACAATGACTCTGTCGGTCCGACAAAAGGCGGGATACGTTTTCACCCGAACGTAACTGAAAAAGAGGTGAAGGCACTTTCCATTTGGATGAGTTTAAAATGCGGTATCATTGATCTTCCATATGGCGGTGGTAAAGGCGGAATTGTTTGTGATCCAAGGGATATGTCGTTTAGAGAGTTGGAGCGTCTTAGCAGGGGTTATGTCAGAGCTATCAGCTAAATTGTCGGTCCGACGAAAGACGTGCCGGCACCGGATGTATTTACAAACTCACAAATCATGGCTTGGATGATGGATGAGTATTCAAGAATTGATGAATTTAATTCGCCTGGGTTCATTACAGGAAAACCGCTTGTGCTTGGCGGATCTCACGGGAGAGAATCAGCGACAGCAAAAGGTGTAACCATCTGCATAAAAGAAGCTGCGAAGAAAAAAGGCATCGATATTAAAGGTGCACGAGTTGTCGTTCAAGGCTTCGGAAATGCCGGAAGCTATTTGGCAAAATTTATGCATGATGCAGGGGCAAAGGTTGTCGGCATATCCGATGCATACGGCGGACTGTATGATCCTGAAGGCCTGGATATTGATTATTTACTCGACCGCCGCGACAGTTTTGGCACAGTGACAAAGCTTTTCAACGATACCATTACGAACCAAGAGCTGCTGGAACTGGATTGTGATATTTTAGTTCCTGCCGCGATTGAAAACCAAATTACAGAAGAAAATGCCCATAACATTCAGGCGAAAATCGTTGTTGAAGCAGCAAACGGCCCAACTACGCTTGAGGGAACAAAAATTCTTTCAGACCGTGACATTCTGCTTGTTCCGGATGTACTGGCAAGCGCGGGAGGCGTAACGGTTTCTTATTTTGAATGGGTTCAGAATAACCAAGGCTTCTACTGGGGCGAGGAAGAAGTAGAAGAGAAATTAGAAAAAATGATGGTAAAATCATTCAACAATATTTATGAAATGGCCAACAACCGAAGAATCGACATGAGACTTGCCGCATATATGGTAGGCGTGCGTAAAATGGCGGAGGCTTCGCGCTTTAGAGGCTGGATATAAGTTGATGATTTGCATAAAAAATAAAAATCTCCTATGATAAAATAGGAGATTTTTTTATTTGGAAATAGAAAAATGTGAATCGAATGCCAATCGCAGGAGTTGACGGAAATGATTGAAGAAAAAGCAATAATTATTGGCGGAGGTCCTTGCGGGTTATCTGCGGCCATTCACCTAAAACAAATTGGCATTGATGCCCTCGTCATTGAAAAAGGCAATGTCGTTAACAGTATTTACAATTATCCGACGCATCAAACCTTTTTCAGCTCAAGTGAAAAGCTTGAAATCGGTGACGTGGCATTTATTACCGAAAACAGAAAGCCTGTCAGAATTCAGGCTTTGTCGTACTACAGAGAAGTCGTGAAGCGGAAAAAGATCCGTGTGAATGCATTTGAAATGGTGCAAAAAGTGACAAAAGCAGAAAACAATTCATTTGTTATCGAAACGTCAAAAGAGACGTATTCAACACCATACTGCATTATTGCCACAGGCTATTATGATCATCCAAACTATATGAACGTACCTGGTGAGGATTTGCCGAAGGTATTCCATTATTTTAAGGAAGGACATCCGTATTTCGATAAAGACGTCGTCGTTATCGGCGGAAAAAATTCAAGTGTAGATGCTGCGCTTGAACTCGTCAAATCAGGAGCGCGTGTCACCGTTTTATATAGGGGCAATGAATATTCTACAAGCATTAAGCCATGGATTCTGCCAGAATTCGAATCTTTAGTAAGAAACGGTACAATCCGAATGGAATTTGGCGCTTGTGTAGAAAAAATCACTGAAGATGAAGTCGTTTTCCGCTCCGGCCAGCAGGAACTGATTACCATTAAAAACGACTTTGTATTTGCCATGACGGGTTATCATCCTGATCATCAATTTTTGAAAAAAATCGGTGTGAAAATCGATGAGGAATCAGGGCGTCCGTTTTTTAATGAAGAAACGATGGAAACCAATGTGGAGGGCGTTTTTATTGCCGGGGTCATCGCTGCCGGAAACAATGCAAATGAAATATTTATTGAAAACGGAAGATTTCACGGCGGCCACATCGCAAATGAAATCGCAAAAAGAGAAGATAAGTGAAAAGAGGAGAGCATATGAAGGATTCGTATGCTCTTTTTGTTTTTTTAAGGGCAGACAGATGTAAATTCATACACAACATGATAGGATAGACATAGGAATATAAAGGAAAGAGGTTGCCTGATGTTTGCAATCATCTCTGCAGGAATTGCTCCCGGCATCGCGCTGTTAAGTTATTTTTATTTAAAAGATCAGTATGATAATGAACCTGTACATATGGTGCTTCGGTCATTTTTTCTTGGGGTTGTTCTTGTATTTCCCACCATGTTTATCCAGTATGTGCTTGAAAAAGAGAATGTGGGAGGCGGAAGCTTTTTTGTTTCTTTTTTGTCTTCTGGCTTTTTGGAGGAATCATTAAAATGGTTTATTTTAATGATCAGTGTTTACCCGCACGCCCACTTTGATGAACATTATGACGGAATTGTATACGGCGCAAGTGTATCGCTCGGTTTTGCGACACTCGAAAATATTCTTTATTTAATCGGACATGGCGTGGAGCATGCGTTTGTCAGAGCGCTGCTGCCCGTTTCATGCCATGCCTTAATTGGCGTGATTATGGGGTTTTATCTAGGGAAAGCGCGTTTTTCCGCTGAAAAAGCACGTGCAAAATGGCTTTTCCTTTCGTTGGCCGTACCTTCACTTTTACATGGGTCGTATGACTTTATCCTGACAGCCCTCAGTAATTGGATCTATTACATGCTTCCATTTATGTTATTTTTATGGTGGTTTGGTTTGCGAAAAGCAAAAAAGCCCGTTCCGTCAATATGATGCAGATATAGAAGAGCCGCACAGCGATAGTGCGGCTTTTTGATTTGCTGAAATTTTTAAGCTGTGAGGGATAAGAAGGAAAGAGTGTATAAAAATAACCTTGTTACAGAAAATACGATTACACTCAAAAATTTGCTGTAGGAGGCTTGAAAAAATGAAGTCCAAAGGATCGATTATGGCATGTCTCATCTTATTTTCCTTTATCATTACGACGTTTATCAATACTGAAACCATTTCAGCCTTTTCTAATCAAGTCATTCAAAGAGGGGCAACAGGGGACGATGTGATCGAACTGCAGGCGCGTCTTCAATATAACGGATATTATAATGGGAAAATTGACGGGGTTTATGGATGGGGGACATACTGGGCAGTACGGAACTTTCAGGATCAATTCGGCTTAAAAGAGGTAGACGGTCTGGTCGGAGCCCAAACCAAAAAGACCTTGATATGTAAGTCTAAATATTACCGTGAATATGTCATGGAGCAGCTTCAAAAAGGAAATAAATTCACGCATTACGGAAAAATACCGCTGAAATACCAAACAAAACCGTCAAAAACAGCGACTCAAAAAGCAAGGCAGCAAGCAGAGACGCGGCAGAAACAGCCTGCTGAAAAAATAACACAGCAGCCGCAAGCGAATAAACAGCAAAACAATAACACGCCTGCAAAAACCAAAAAACAGGATGCGGTTGCAGCTAACATGCCGGGCGGTTTTTCCAATAATGATATTCGGCTGCTTTCTCAAGCGGTTTACGGGGAAGCGCGTGGGGAGCCGTACGAGGGACAGGTTGCTATTGCAGCAGTTATCTTGAACCGTTTAAACAGTCCGTTATTTCCAAATTCAATAGCAGGTGTTATTTTTGAACCGCTTGCCTTTACAGCGGTGGCTGACGGACAAATTTATATGCAGCCGAACGAAACAGCAAAAGAAGCAGTATTAGACGCCATTAATGGCTGGGACCCTTCCGAGGAAGCGCTATATTACTTTAATCCGGATACAGCTACCAGCGCGTGGATTTGGGGGCGCCCGCAGATTAAGAGAATCGGTAAACACATTTTCTGTGAGTAGCAGGACATAAGAAAGCATAAAAATGAGGTGTGATAAATGATCAGAGCTATTTTAATCGCAGTGCTCGGTATTGCAATTGTCGGTACTAGTTACTGGGGATACAAAGAGCACCAGGAAAAAGACGCTGTCCTTCTTCATGCTGAAAATAACTATCAGCGGGCGTTTCATGAGCTGACCTATCAGGTAGACCAGCTGCATGATAAAATTGGTGCAACGCTTGCCATGAACAGCAAAAAATCACTGTCCCCCGCATTGATAGATGTTTGGAGAATTACATCAGAAGCCCATAACAGTGTCAGTCAGCTGCCGCTTACATTAATGCCGTTTAACAAAACGGAAGAGCTGTTATCTAAGATCGGTGATTTCAGCTATAAAACGTCAATCAGAGATTTGGATCAAAAACCGCTCGATGAAAAAGAGTATACTTCGTTAAATAAGCTTTATCAGCAATCAGAAGATATACAAAATGAACTGCGCCACGTTCAGCACCTTGTTATGAGCAAGAACTTGCGCTGGATGGATGTAGAGATGGCGCTGGCCTCTGATGAAAAACAGAGTGATAACACGATCATCAATAGCTTTAAAACGGTTGAAAAAAATGTCGGATCCTTTGCCTCAGGAACAGATCTTGGGCCAAGTTTCACCAGCACCAAAAAAGAAGAGAAGGGTTTTGCACATCTGAAGGGAAAAGAAATTTCTGCACAGGAAGCCAAACAAATTGCCCAACGCTTTGCACCTGATGACAATTATGCAATCAAAGTGATAAAGAGCGGAAAAAAAACAAACCGTGACGTCTACAGTATCAGTATGAAAGATCCTGATCATAAAGCAGCGATATATATGGATATTACAAAAAAAGGCGGACACCCGGTTTATTTAATCCAAAACAGAGAAGTGAAAGATCAGAAAATCAGCTTGAATGACGGATCGAATCGAGCCCTTGCTTTTCTAAAGAAAAACGGATATGAAACAAAAGATCTGGAAATCGATGAAAGTGCGCAATACGATAAAATCGGTGTATTCTCATATGTTCCAATAGAAAATAATGTCCGGATGTATCCAGAAGCCATCCGTATGAAAGTTGCCTTGGATGACGGCGAGGTTGTCGGCTTTTCAGCGCGAGATTTCTTAACATCCCACAGAAAAAGAGACATACCAAAGCCGGCTATCTCTGAACAAGATGCGAAAGCAAAATTAAACAAAAGTGTAGAAGTGAGAGAAACAAGGCTTGCTGTGATCACAAATGAATTAGGACAGGAAGTATTATGCTATGAAATGCTGGGTACGATTGAAAATGATACATTCAGAATGTATATAAATGCTAATGACGGAACGGAAGAGAAAGTTGAAAAACTAAAAAATGCTGAACCTATATATAAAGACCTATAAAAACTAGGAGGAAAGGACTAAAAGTCTTTTCCTTTTTTTCATTACATGCTTTAATAAAAAGTGAGTATATTGAATGCGAAAGAGTGAAGTCAATGATAGAGATTGGGGAAACTGTACACTTAGAATACATAGAAGAAAATGATTTAAAAATAGCAAAGAGCAAAGCCGTGAGTATAGAAAACGGAGAGCTCCTGATCGCATATCCGGTTGATGTAAACACAGGAAGAACCGTGATTTTACTTCAAAATATTGAAGTAACGGTAGAGTTTTTCGGTAAAGACGAAGTGCCTTACCGCTTCTCAAGCCGCATTAAGGGAAAAGTGAAGGACAAGCTTCAAATGATCTGCCTTGAAGTGCCTCCCCGTGAAAAAATGAAGCGAATTCAGCGCCGCCAATATGTAAGAACTGACGCGGTATTGGATGTGCTGGTCGAGCCGGCAGATGAAAAAGACGGGTTTCATACACTCTCGTACAATATCAGCGCCGGCGGTATTGCTTTGATTGTGACAGATGGCTAT
Organism: Bacillus halotolerans; assembly: GCF_001517105.1. Lineage (GTDB taxonomy): Bacteria > Bacillota > Bacilli > Bacillales > Bacillaceae > Bacillus > Bacillus halotolerans. Next base: position 258,375 of record NZ_LPVF01000013.1, on the reverse strand, counting down.
TCTTTTCAGCACGGGGATACGCTGCGCCTGTTCATCAGCCTTCAGGATGGGGAGAAAACGAATCAAATAGAGGCTGACGCGGTTGTCAGGCGTGTTTATAATGATTCAAAATCAGGCAAACGTAAAATGACCTTGGAGTATTCGGAGATTTCAGCCAGTGATCAGCAGCTCCTTCTTCAGTATTGCATACGCCGCCAGGTAAACAAGAGAAGAAAGGGACGATTGGAATAAACATCGGCAAACACTTCCATACTATTTGTGATGGAGGTGGGCTGATGAAGACCTTTGAACGGCTGCTGCTCAAATTATTGTTCATTCAGGCAGTGATTTTACTTGGTATCCAGTTTCTTTTTCACTATCAGCATATTGAACCTTATGTCTCAAAAGTGATTCAATATGAAGGGGTGGATAAAATGGAAGTTAATGATTGGGTAGAAACCTTCAAACATTAATTATTCATGAATTTTTCACCCTTTTTCATAAAGTTCATGATACAATCCATAGAGGAGAAAAGAGCAAGGAGAGGAATTATGGAAAAGAAATTATCGATTGCGATCGACGGCCCGGCTGCTGCGGGGAAAAGCACCGTTGCCAAAATTGTGGCTGAGAAAAAATCGTACATATATATTGATACAGGAGCGATGTATCGGGCCATTACATATGTGGCTTTACAAGAAAAAGTTGATTTGACAGATGAAGCAAAATTAGCTGAGCTGTTAAAGCAAACCGATATTGAGCTGATTACAACAAAAGAAGGACAAAAGGTGCTTGTCAACGGCACAGATGTGACTGAGGACATCAGAAAAGACGAGGTCAGCAATCAAGTCTCAATTGCTGCCAAGCACAGAAGCGTCAGGGAAGAAATGGTGAAACGCCAGCAGCAGCTCGGGGAAAAAGGCGGTGTTGTCATGGACGGACGTGATATCGGAACTCATGTGCTTCCAAACGCCGAAGTGAAGATCTTTCTTTTGGCATCTGTTGAAGAGAGAGCGAAACGCCGTTATGAAGAAAACGTAAAAAAAGGCTACGATGCCAACTACGAAACATTAATTGAGGAAATTGCAAGAAGAGATAAGCTCGATTCAGAGCGCGAAGTTTCTCCGCTTCGAAAAGCAGATGACGCGCTTGAAATCGACACGACTTCTCTCTCCATTCAGGAAGTTGCTGAAAAAATCCTTGATGTAGTGGAGCAAAAGTCCCGCTGATACCGGCGGAGGCCACTTTTTTTGAATTTTTCAACAAAGAAAGAATGTTATTGCTTGACAAACCTGTCCTTTTATTAGAAGTTAATACTAATAAAACTTTTTATTGATCATTCAAAATCTTTTTTGGATGATTCTTTAATACATATTCGGCTAAAAGCGGACATGCATGATACGTGTTCAGCTTTCAAACCGTTTTTAATTAAGCTGTGTAGGTTTGGACCAAGGAGGTTATTCAAATGACAGAGGAAATGAATCAAATTGATGTTCAAGTACCAGAGGTTGGAGATGTAGTAAAAGGGATTGTGACAAAGGTAGAGGACAAGCATGTGGATGTTGAAATTATCAATGTCAAACAGTCCGGTATTATTCCAATCAGTGAATTATCAAGTCTTCATGTAGAGAAAGCATCGGATGTCGTAAAAGTAGACGACGAGCTTGACCTGAAAGTAACAAAAGTGGAAGACGATGCTTTGATTTTATCTAAACGTGCTGTTGATGCAGACCGCGCTTGGGAAGACCTTGAGAAAAAATTTGAAACAAAAGAAGTGTTTGAAGCTGAAGTGAAAGATGTCGTAAAAGGCGGTCTAGTGGTTGATATCGGCGTTCGAGGCTTTATTCCGGCATCACTTGTAGAAGCGCATTTTGTAGAAGATTTTACCGACTATAAAGGAAAAACACTGTCTCTGCTCGTAGTAGAGCTTGACCGTGATAAAAACCGCGTCATCCTTTCACACCGTGCGGTTGTTGAAAGTGAGCAGGCGAATAAAAAACAAGACCTTCTTCAGTCTCTAGAAGTCGGAAGTGTGCTCGATGGTAAAGTGCAGCGCCTGACTGACTTTGGTGCGTTTGTTGATATCGGCGGTATCGACGGGCTTGTGCACATATCACAGCTTTCCCACTCCCACGTTGAAAAGCCGTCTGATGTTGTGGAAGAGGGACAGGAAGTGAAAGTGAAAGTATTATCGGTTGACCGGGATAATGAGCGTATTTCTTTATCTATTAAAGAAACGCTGCCTGGGCCTTGGAGCCAAATTGGCGAGAAAGTCAAGCCGGGTGATGTGCTTGAAGGAAAGGTTCAGCGCCTCGTGAGCTTCGGTGCGTTTGTTGAAATTCTTCCTGGCGTAGAAGGTCTCGTTCATATTTCTCAAATTTCTAATAAACACATCGGCACGCCGCATGAAGTCCTTGAAGAAGGACAGACTGTAAAAGTGAAGGTTCTTGATGTGAATGAAAATGAAGAGCGCATTTCATTAAGCATGCGTGAGCTTGAAGAAGCTCCTAAAGCCGATCAAGAGGATTACCGCCAATATCAGGCGAAGGAAGAAACAAGCACTGGCTTCCAGCTTGGAGATCTGATCGGAGATAAGCTTAATAAACTAAAATAATTGGTGATAAACGTGACTCGAGCAGAACGGAAAAGAGAACACATCAATCATGCCCTGTCTACCGGCCAAAAGCGGGAGACGGGTCTTGATGATATTACGTTTGTTCATGTCAGTCTGCCCGATCTTGCATTAGAACAAGTAGATATTTCCACAAAAATCGGCGAACTTTCAAGCAGTTCGCCGATTTTTATCAATGCAATGACTGGCGGCGGCGGACAACTTACATATGAAATTAATAAGGCGCTTGCTAGAGCAGCTCGTATAGCTGATATTCCTCTCGCTGTCGGCTCACAAATGTCGGCGTTAAAAGACCCGTCTGAACGCTATTCGTATGAAATCGTCCGAAAGGAAAATCCGAATGGGCTGATTTTTGCCAACTTGGGCAGTGAGGCGACAGCTCGTCAGGCGAAGGAAGCTGTCGAAATGATTGAGGCGGATGCGCTGCAGATTCACCTGAATGTGATTCAGGAAATTGTCATGCCTGAAGGCGACAGAAGCTTTAGCGGCGCTCTTTCCCGTATTGAACAGATCTGCAGCGAAATCAAAGTGCCTGTCATAATAAAAGAAGTAGGCTTCGGAATGAGCAAAGAATCAGCAAGAAAGCTGTATGAAGCTGGTGCGGCAGCTGTTGATATCGGCGGTTACGGAGGAACAAATTTCTCGAAAATAGAAAATCTCCGAAGACAGCGGAAGATCACTTTTTTCAACTCATGGGGGATTTCAACAGCAGCGAGCTTGGCGGAAATCCGCTCTGAGTTTCCCGGTAAAACTACGATTGCGTCCGGCGGCCTTCAAAATGCGCTTGATGTCGCGAAGGCGATAGCTCTTGGGGCTTCCTGTACCGGAATGGCAGGGCACTTCTTAAAAGCGCTGACTGAAAAAGGCGAAGAAGGGCTGCTTGAAGAGATTCAGCTGATCCTAGAGGAATTAAAAATGATTATGACTGTGCTTGGCACCAGTACGATTTCTGATTTGCAAAAGGCTCCTCTTGTCATAAAAGGTGAGACTCATCACTGGCTGACAGAGAGAGGCATTCATACTTCCAATTACAATGTGCGTTGACAGCTGTATAAGAAAAGCCCAAAACGGTGTGAGTTTTGGGCTTTTTGTATTATGATTTACGCTTTTTAAATTTGCCGTTTTGTTCAAGGCTGGTGGCTCCGTCATAGTGAATCGATTGGTCCCGGTCTGATTCCACTCTGCCCGAAGCCTTGAGTTTTTTCTCCTGTCTGTCTTTTCCCATGATCATTCTCCTTTACGTGAAGCGGTTTGTTTAAAAAAAGTGTTTAGACTCCATACTGGGAGTATGGAGGAAGCGATATGGAACAATTTTATTATTATTGGTCAATGTGGTTTTTGTGGGTGCTGACAACCTTTATTCTTGGAAAGACGAAAAGGCGCTTTGCCGTCTCAGTATTTATTTTGACTAATATCATCTTAAGCATACATCACTTTACTTTATATTTTTCTCTGAATGCGGCGTACGTGATGTTTCTCGTTTGCGGGTGCGTCTATGCCGGATATTTAGGGATGTATAAACGATTTCGCTATATCATGGTGCACCTGACGCTTGTTTCCGGGTATGCGTTTGTTTATCTTTTTGCATTATATGATCCGGTTTGGTTCATCATAAAACCTGAGTGGACCGCTGTTGTATTATGTGTGCTTTTGACTGCTTCTGTTGAAAGGGATTTTCAGATGCAGCTTGCCTTATATGTTCTAGGAATGTGCCAAGGCGAACTGGTGTATTCTTTTGTCATTCAACAATTGGCAGGGCATACGGCTGTCGGAGGTTTTCAATGGCTTAACGCGTGCTCTGCGGGAACGATATTGCTGTTTGGCATATCAAAATATGAACAGCTCGCCAGTCAAATTGGCCAGAGAGGCAAAAGATCAAACAAAGGAGCTACTAAAATGTCATGAGTGATTACATCTATCCGATTATTGCGGGGGTCGTAGCAGGAGTCGCCACAAGGCTGTATATGCTGAAAACAGATTACCGTCAGTATCCGACCTATATTCACGGAAAAGTCATTCATATTGCACTTGGGCTTATTGCGGCAGGGTTAGGGGCAATTATTATGCCTGCGCTATTACAGGAGGAGTTTACGGCCATCACGTTTTTGACACTTGCAGCCACTCAATTCAGAGATGTCAGAAATATGGAGCGGAATACGTTGACACAAATGGATTCGTACGAACTTGTCTCAAGAGGAAGCACTTACATTGAAGGAATCGCCATTGCGTTTGAAAGCAGAAATTATATCGTAATTTTTACTGCTCTTTTGACAACATCGGCGTACGTGTTTTTCTCAATCTGGGCTGCTGTCATCACCGCTGTTGTTTGTTTTTTGTTAGCGATGAAATTTATGTCCGGCAGTGTATTGAAAGATATTGTCGATATTGAGTACATAGAGCCTCACTTCGAAGGGCCGGGTCTGTTTGTAGATAATATTTATATGATGAACATCGGACTTCCGGAGAAACAGGAGCTGATTTTAAAGCATGGCATGGGGTTTATTTTAACGCCTAAAAATTTTAATTCAGCTGCAACCATTGCCAACCTGGGTCAGCGCCAGGCCATTTTATTTGATGTCTCCAATGTGCTGGGGGTGTATCGGGACTCAGGGGAGCCGTCCCTGACGCCAATCGCGAAACGGGATCTTAATGACGGAAGAGTGGGCGTTTTTGTCCTGCCCCAAATTCATCACCCGGAAACAGCTGTTCAGATTATCAGCAATGTTCCGACTTTGGAAAACGCGATCAGAATGCCTACGGAATTTATCAAAAAACAGGATAAGGTGATAGGATGAGTGAATCGCTGACGAAAGTGATTTTGTCTGTTATCACGACAAACCGGAACCGTGCTTCAGGAGGAACGCCCATCTTTTTTTGTAATGACCAAAAAGAGATGGAGCTTTTCGCTAAAAACCTTGAGGCAATCCTTGACGGAATTGCTCATAGAATTGGGGAAGATGTTTATTTGATCGTGAAACATTTTTAAGAATAGTTGTGATCCCAGTAAAAACTGATATAATAAATGAGTTAAGCCCTTCCTCTGAAGGGTTTCTTTTCATAAAAGTGAATGAGATGATTTAAATAACCGGTTGAGAATTTATGTAAAAATGAAAGCGGCTGGATCGAAAGGAAGGGTACTATGGGTAAACCTGTCGTAGCCATTGTCGGGAGACCGAATGTAGGAAAATCCACAATCTTTAATCGGATTGCGGGTGAAAGAATTTCAATAGTAGAAGATACCCCTGGTGTGACAAGGGATCGGATATACAGCTCGGCTGAATGGCTGAATTATGATTTTAATTTGATTGATACGGGCGGTATTGATATCGGTGATGAGCCGTTTCTAACACAGATACGCGAGCAGGCCGAAATCGCCATGGATGAAGCGGATGTCATTATTTTTATGGTGAATGGCCGTGAAGGTGTGACTGCTGCTGATGAAGAAGTAGCGAAAATTTTGTACCGCACGAAAAAGCCTGTTGTTTTAGCGGTAAATAAACTGGATAACACAGAAATGAGAGCGAATATTTATGATTTTTATTCGCTGGGCTTTGGTGAACCGTATCCGGTTTCAGGAACACACGGGCTGGGACTCGGAGATTTACTGGATGCCGCAGCGGAGCATTTCAAAAATATCCCTGAAACAAAATACGATGATGAAGTCGTTCAATTTTGCCTGATCGGACGCCCGAATGTAGGAAAGTCTTCTCTGGTAAACGCGATACTTGGCGAAGATCGTGTCATTGTGAGTAATGTGGCAGGAACAACAAGAGATGCCGTTGATACAACATTTACTTATAACCAGCAGGATTTTGTCATTGTAGACACTGCCGGCATGAGAAAAAAAGGTAAAGTGTATGAAACGACTGAAAAGTACAGCGTGCTGCGGGCGCTGAAAGCCATCGACCGCTCTGAAGTTGTTGCGGTGGTGCTTGACGGCGAGGAAGGCATTATCGAACAGGACAAGCGAATCGCGGGTTATGCACATGAAGCAGGCAAGGCTGTCGTGATCGTAGTGAATAAATGGGATGCTGTTGACAAAGATGAAAGCACGATGAAAGAATTTGAACAAAATATCCGCGACCATTTTCAATTTCTTGACTATGCACCGATTCTGTTCATGTCAGCATTAACGACAAAACGGATTCATACGCTCATGCCTGCAATCATTAAAGCAAGTGAAAATCACTCACTTCGTGTCCAGACGAATGTCTTAAATGACATCATTATGGATGCGGTGGCAATGAACCCGACACCGACTCATAACGGGTCACGCTTGAAAATTTATTATGCGACTCAAGTTGCGGTGAAGCCGCCGAGTTTTGTTGTGTTTGTAAACGATCCCGAACTGATGCATTTTTCATACGAACGATTTTTAGAAAACCGAATCAGAGACGCGTTCGGTTTTGAGGGGACACCAATCAAAATATTTGCAAGAGCTAGAAAATAAAAAGGTGTGAATCAAAGTGAAAAAAGTAACAATGCTTGGAGCAGGGAGCTGGGGAACCGCGCTGGCTTTGGTTTTAACTGATAACGGAAATGAAGTATGCGTTTGGGCTCACCGTGCAGAGTTAATACATCAAATCAATGAACTGCATGAGAATAAAGACTATTTGCCAAATGTTAAGCTGCCTACAACTATGAAAGGGACAACAGATATGAAAGAAGCTGTGTCAGACGCAGATTTCATCATAGTTGCTGTTCCGACCAAAGCAATTCGGGAAGTGTTGAGACAGGCAGTGCCTTTTATGACGAAAAAAGCAGTTTTTGTTCATGTGAGTAAGGGGATAGAGCCGGATTCGCTCCTGCGTATTTCTGAAATTATGGAATTTGAGCTCCCGAGTGATGTCAGAAAGGACATTGTCGTGCTCTCCGGGCCGAGCCATGCTGAAGAAGTAGGACTCCGGCATCCGACAACCGTCACTTCCTCTTCAAAGAGCATGCAGGCTGCAGAAGAGGTGCAGGATCTGTTTATAAACCACAATTTTCGGGTGTACACAAATCCTGACATTATCGGTGTAGAAATCGGAGGCGCTTTGAAAAATATTATCGCCCTTGCTGCTGGCATCACAGACGGCTTAGGATACGGCGATAATGCCAAAGCTGCTTTGATTACGCGGGGTCTTGCTGAAATTGCGAGACTCGGCACAAAAATGGGCGGGAATCCGCTAACGTTTTCCGGATTGACAGGTGTCGGAGACCTGATTGTTACGTGCACAAGTGTTCACTCCAGAAACTGGCGTGCCGGCAATTTACTCGGAAAAGGGTACAAGCTTGAGGACGTTCTCGAAGAAATGGGAATGGTCGTTGAGGGAGTGCGCACGACAAAAGCGGCTTACCAGCTTTCAGAAAAATATCAGGTGCAAATGCCGATTACAGAAGCCCTTCATCAAGTTCTGTTTAATGGACAAAAGGTAGAAACCGCTGTTGAATCCTTAATGGCGAGAGGGAAAACCCACGAGATGGAGGACTTGGTGAATACATTTGATAACCAAGTTAAATAAAGGTGTCAACGGAATAGAAATCCGCATATTCTAATTGCACGAAAGCCCGAAACACAGAAGAATACCCATGCCTTGGGATCTCCTGAAACATTTTGCCGATTTAGGCAAGAGAGGATGCATCTGTATGCAAAGTCGCATACTATAGCATCGAAGTCCAAGAGAGTGTTTCTTAAACGTAGGTGAATATAGTCAATTTGACTGAAGCAAAGTCCCCCTCTTTGCTTCAGTTTTTTTATTTTATCAAAGGATGGAAAATCTGGTTGATCTTTTCAAGCGCTGTATATTAAAATGAAATGTAACGCTTACAAAACAAATGTCGGAGGGGGCGCGGGTCATTTGAGTCTGGCATTGATCAAAATGTGGTTTGCCCTTGGTTCCATGGGGCTGATGTTTCTGGCCGTAGCATGTATCTATTTAAGCCGTTTTAAATGCAGAAACCGTTTTCTGAAGATTGCGGTTTCATCGTTTGCTTACATGTGTGTATTGATTTCAGGAATTATTGTATTTGTGGTGGTATTCAGCGGCCCTGTTAATGAATAAAGCTGTAAAAGGAAGTGCTGTATGGGTAAACTGAAGTGCGCTATGATTTTTGTAGCAGTGATTTTCTTATCTGGATGTTTATATCCGCATGAGCGGAAAAGCAGTGTACAAGCCACTCCTTATCAGGACCAATTAAAGCTGGTTCAATCAGCCGTTGATGAATTTCAAAAGGCAAACGGAGGACTGCTTCCGATTCAAACAAAAGATATGTCAACACCGCTTTATCAAAAATATCCGATAGATTTTAACCGTTTAGCGCCGAGATATATGGCTGAACCTCCAAGCACGGCATATGAAAGCGGCGGAGACTATCAATACGTGCTTGTCGATGTAGAGAACAATCCGACTGTTAAACTGATTGATGTAAAGATGGCGGAAAAAATACGTGATATCAAATTACGCGTTCAAATGTACCGCCAAGAACATAAATATCCGCCATATCAGGATGTATTAGCGCGTGACTTGTTTACGCTTGATGGGAAAAAACTAGGGGAGGCTGATTCTCTTTCTGTCACAAGCCCAATCTCAGGAAACTCCCTGCCGCTTATGATTGACGGAGACGGAGACATTTATGCCGACTATCGGACAGAGCTCGTTTCCTGTCTCAAAAAAAGCAAAAAAACTTTTAAACCCGGCACGGAAATACAGGACATAATATGGGAAGAGACGCCTTTCGTCCCCGCATTTTCAGTGAAATATACCGTTAATGACAAACAAGAACCTGTTTTTTTAGAAAATGATATAAAAAAGGAATGAACCTTTCTCCCTTGCATACAAATAGGGAGAAAGGTTTTTTTATACTTTAATAGATTAAGGATGGAAAATTTTCTGAAGATGTCATATTGAAATAGGACAACGTCATACACATATAGTGTCCTGTGTTTGATTGAAAAAGGTTAATAAAATTGATAAGGATAGGAAGTCCGGGAGGGGATCACTTGGAAAAGGTCGATATTTTCAAGGATATCGCTGAACGAACAGGAGGCGATATATACTTAGGAGTCGTTGGTGCTGTCCGTACAGGGAAATCTACGTTTATTAAGAAATTTATGGAGCTTGTGGTGCTCCCGAATATCAGTAATGAAGCAGACCGGGCACGTGCGCAGGATGAACTGCCTCAAAGCGCAGCCGGAAAAACGATTATGACTACAGAGCCTAAATTTGTTCCGAATCAGGCGATGTCTGTTCATGTATCAGACGGACTCGATGTCAATATAAGATTAGTAGATTGTGTAGGCTACACAGTGCCGGGTGCAAAAGGATACGAGGATGAAAACGGCCCGCGGATGATTAATACACCTTGGTACGAAGAACCGATCCCGTTTCATGAGGCTGCTGAAATCGGAACGCGGAAGGTGATTCAAGAACATTCGACCATCGGAGTGGTTATTACGACAGACGGCACGATTGGTGATATCGCCAGAAGTGACTATATAGAGGCAGAAGAAAGAGTCATTGAAGAGCTGAAAGAAGTCGGAAAACCCTTTATTATGGTCATTAACTCAGTAAAACCGTATCACCCGGAGACAGAGGCGATGCGCCAGGATTTAAGCGAGAAATACGATATCCCTGTTTTGGCAATGAGCGTAGAAAGTATGCGGGAAAACGATGTACTGAATGTTCTCAGAGAGGCTCTTTATGAGTTTCCTGTGCTTGAAGTAAATGTAAATCTTCCAAGCTGGGTCATGGTGCTGAAAGAAAACCATTGGCTGCGCGAGAGCTATCAGGAATCAGTGAAGGAAACTGTTAAGGATATTAAACGGCTCCGTGATGTCGACAGGGTTGTCGGTCAATTCAGCGAGTTTGAGTTTATTGAAAGTGCCGGATTAGCCGGGATTGAGCTCGGCCAAGGGGTTGCAGAAATTGATTTGTATGCGCCCGACCATTTATATGATCAAATCCTAAAAGAAGTGGTTGGCGTTGAAATCAGGGGCAGAGACCACCTGCTTGAGCTGATGCAGGATTTTGCCCATGCGAAAACGGAATATGACCAGGTGTCCGACGCCTTAAAAATGGTCAAACAGACGGGATACGGCATTGCAGCGCCTGCTTTAACTGACATGAGTCTGGATGAGCCGGAAATTATACGGCAAGGCTCCAGATTCGGCGTAAGATTGAAAGCTGTCGCACCGTCAATCCATATGATCAAAGTGGATGTCGAAAGCGAATTTGCGCCGATTATCGGAACTGAAAAACAAAGCGAGGAACTGGTGCGTTACTTAATGCAGGACTTTGAGGATGATCCGCTTTCAATTTGGAACTCTGACATTTTTGGAAGATCGCTCAGCTCTATCGTGAGAGAAGGGATTCAGGCAAAGCTCTCACTGATGCCTGAAAACGCACGATATAAATTAAAAGAAACATTAGAAAGAATCATAAACGAAGGATCAGGCGGCTTAATCGCCATTATCCTGTAATGCGGGAAGACCTCTTTATAGAATAGGAGGTCTTTTTTCTTTGCTCTTAATATTGGAAAAGGATCAAGGAATAGGATGAAAAAAGGAAAAAAAGGAATATTTGTTCGATAAATCACGTTAAATCCTTGACGAGCAAGGGATTGACGCTTTAAAATGCTTGATATGGCTTTTTATATGTGTTACTCTACATACAGAAATTCTTCACTCTGATGGACAAACATTCCTTGGAGTGCAGTTTTTCTTAAAAGCCGTTTAATTGTCTTTCTCTTGCTTGTCTGATTTTTTTCTCAGGCAGGTTTAGAATCAGACTGAACTGTGAAGAAATGATAATAAACGAACTGAGCTTATTCCTTTTGGGAGGAGGTGAAAGGCATGAACAAAACAGAACTTATTAATGCGGTTGCGGAAGCAAGCGAATTGTCTAAAAAAGACGCTACAAAAGCAGTTGACTCTGTTTTTGATACGATCTTAGATGCACTTAAAAACGGTGATAAAATCCAACTGATCGGTTTTGGTAACTTCGAGGTGCGTGAACGTTCTGCACGTAAAGGACGCAACCCTCAAACAGGTGAAGAAATCGAAATTCCAGCAAGCAAAGTACCTGCTTTCAAACCAGGTAAAGCGCTTAAAGACGCAGTTGCCGGAAAATAATTGTGAATATAGATCGTGTATGCATCTAGATTACATACACTTTATTTCTTCACAGAAAAGCCCCTTCTTAAGGGGCTTTTCATTTTTTTAGGAGCGTGTGCATTCACTTTGCTTTTAGCGGGGCATGTGTGCTAGAATCGAAATTAAATGTATTCATTGGTGGAGGACACAGAACATGAAAGAAGTTAATAAAGAACAAATCGAACAAGCTGTTCGTCAAATTTTAGAAGCGATCGGAGAGGACCCAAACAGAGAAGGGCTTCTTGATACTCCGAAACGAGTCGCAAAGATGTATGCCGAAGTATTCTCCGGCTTGAATGAAGATCCAAAAGAACATTTCCAGACTATCTTCGGTGAAGACCATGAGGAGCTTGTTCTAGTAAAAGATATCGCGTTTCATTCTATGTGTGAGCATCACCTTGTTCCTTTTTACGGAAAAGCACATGTTGCATATATACCGCGGGGCGGAAAAGTCACAGGGCTCAGCAAATTGGCGCGTGCCGTTGAGGCAGTTGCAAAGCGTCCGCAGCTTCAGGAGCGCATCACTTCTACAATTGCAGAAAGCATCGTAGAAACGCTTGATCCGCATGGCGTAATGGTTGTTGTTGAAGCGGAGCATATGTGCATGACAATGCGGGGCGTAAGAAAGCCGGGCGCCAAAACAGTCACTTCAGCTGTCAGAGGCATTTTCAAAGATGATGCTGCTGCACGTTCAGAAGTATTGGAACATATTAAACGCCAGGACTAATAAAGATAGAGGGTGCTATAAATGAACGAAAAGCATTCAAGCGATTTTGTCGTCATTAAAGCAATTGAGGATGGAGTGAATGTGATCGGCCTGACAAGGGGAACGGACACAAAGTTTCACCATTCCGAAAAACTCGACAAGGGAGAAGTGATCATTGCTCAGTTTACAGAGCATACTTCTGCCATTAAAGTCAGAGGAGAGGCGCTCATTCAAACCGCATACGGAGAAATGAAAAGCGAAAAAAAATAAGCTGGCTGTCCCCGCTGTTTTAAAGCAAATGCTCGCAAACAGCGGGAGGATACAGCCAATTTGTTTTTTTATGCTATAATGATACCTGCGTAATCTTATGACAAAATAAAACTGATACATATGATTTAGAAATAAATGTGAATTTGGGGACAAGGGTGATATTTTTGCAAGACATCTACGGAACTTTAGCCAATCTGAACACGAAAATAAAACAAAAGCTGTCTCATCCTTATTTAGCGAAGCATATTTCTGCGCCTAAGATCGATGAGGATAAGCTTCTTCTTTTTCATGCATTATTTGAGGAAGCCGACATAAAAAACAATGACAGAGAAAATTATATTGTAACAGCGATGCTTGTACAAAGCGCCCTTGATACCCATGATGAAGTAACGACAGCCAGAGTCATAAAACGAGACGAAAACAAGAACCGCCAATTGACTGTTCTTGCAGGCGATTATTTCAGCGGACTGTACTATTCATTACTATCTGAAATGAAGGATATCTACATGATTAGAACGCTCGCTACAGCAATTAAAGAAATCAATGAACATAAAATTCGTCTGTATGACCGATCTGTAAAGGACGAACACCATTTTTTCGAAAGTGTCGGCATCGTTGAATCAGCTTTATTCCATCGGGTGTCTGAACATTTCAATCTCCCGCGCTGGAAGAAGCTATCGAGTGATTTTTTTGTATATAAGCGGCTTATGACCGGAAATGATACATTTTTAGATGTGATCGGCAGTGTTATACAGCTGGGGAAAACAAAAGAAGAGATGCTGGAAGAGTGTTTTAAGAAAGCAAAGAACAGCATTGAGTCACTTCTGCCTCTAAGCTCACCTATTCAGCAAATTTTATTAAACCGCCTGAAGACAATCAGCCAAGACCAAACTTATCATCAGAAAGTGGAAGAAGGGTAACCATTATGCAGGACTCAAAAGAACAGCGCGTACACGGAGTATTTGAAAAAATATATAAAAACTACGACCAAATGAACTCTGTCATCAGTTTTCAGCAGCACAAAAAATGGCGTGATAAAACGATGCGCATCATGGGTGTAAAAGAAGGCGCCAAAGCTCTTGATGTTTGCTGCGGAACAGCTGACTGGACGATTGCTCTTGCAAAAGCAGCCGGTAAAACCGGTGAAATAAAGGGTTTGGATTTCAGCGAAAACATGCTGAGCGTCGGCAAACAGAAAGTAAAAGACGGCGGTTACAGTCAAATCGAACTGCTGCACGGAAATGCAATGGAGCTCCCTTTTGATGATAATACATTTGATTTTGTAACAATTGGTTTCGGTCTGCGTAATGTGCCGGATTATTTGACCGTACTGAAAGAAATGAGACGTGTGGTGAAGCCTGGCGGACAAGTAGTATGCCTGGAAACCTCACAGCCTGAAATGTTTGGGTTTAGACAGGCTTATTTTATGTACTTTAAGTATATTATGCCGTTTTTCGGGAAGCTGTTTGCGAAAAGCTATAAAGAATACTCGTGGCTCCAAGAGTCAGCCAGAGAATTTCCTGGTATGAAGGAATTGGCAGGCCTGTTTGAAGAGGCGGGTCTGAAAAATGTCAAATATCATTCGTTTACTGGCGGAGTCGCAGCCACGCATATCGGATGGAAATGAAAACACAGATGTTTGGGTGAATGATATGAAATTTAAAATGGCCTACTCTTTTTTAAATGACGATATTGATGTAATTGAAAGGGAGCTTGAACAAACTGTACGCTCCGATTATCCGCTTTTGAGCGAGGCGGGTCTTCATCTATTGCAGGCAGGAGGCAAACGGATTCGGCCTGTCTTCGTTCTGCTTTCCGGCATGTTTGGCGATTACGATATCAATAAGATTAAATATGTCGCTGTCACTCTGGAAATGATTCATATGGCATCATTGGTTCATGATGATGTCATTGATGATGCGGAGCTTCGCCGGGGAAAGCCGACGATCAAAGCCAAATGGGATAACCGAATTGCGATGTATACAGGCGATTATATGCTTGCCGGATCTCTTGAAATGATGACGAGAATTAATGAACCGAAAGCGCATCGGATTTTGTCACAGACCATTGTTGAAGTGTGTCTTGGAGAGATTGAACAAATCAAAGACAAATACAACATGGAACAGAATCTCAGAACGTACCTGCGGCGCATAAAGAGAAAAACGGCGCTTCTTATCGCTGTCAGCTGTCAGCTGGGGGCTATTGCGTCCGGAGCTGAAGAGAAGATTCATAAGGCGCTCTACTGGTTTGGATATTATGTCGGCATGTCTTATCAAATCATTGATGATATTCTTGATTTTACTTCAACTGAAGAAGAACTGGGGAAACCGGTTGGAGGCGACTTGCTTCAAGGAAATGTTACATTGCCTGTCCTATATGCATTAAAAAAACCAGCTTTAAAGAATCAGCTTAAATTAATTAACAGCGAGACGACACAAGAACAGCTTGCGCCCATTATTGAAGAAATCAAAAAGACAGATGCAATTGAAGCATCGATGGCAGTGAGCGAGATGTATCTGCAAAAAGCTTTCCAAAAACTTAACACGCTTCCGAGAGGGCGTGCGCGTTCTTCTCTTGCAGCCATCGCAAAATATATCGGCAAAAGAAAATTTTAATTTTTTGTAGATATTAAGAAATTTCTCCGCCCCGGATTGATTAATTATCTGAAAGATGTTACGATTTCGGTGTGCAATGTGAAAGCCTATACATACATATGATGGGGTGGAGAATGTGATGGAAAAGACTTTTATCATGGTGAAACCGGACGGTGTCCAACGGCAGCTGGTCGGGGAAATTTTATCTAGATTCGAACGTAAGGGCTTACAATTGGCTGGCGCAAAGCTGATGAGAGTAACTGAACAAATGGCTGAGAAACACTATGCCGAACATCAAGGGAAGCCTTTCTTTGGAGAACTTGTTGAGTTTATTACTTCCGGACCAGTTTTTGCGATGGTGTGGGAAGGCGAAAATGTCGTTGAAGTGACCAGGCAGCTGATTGGAAAAACAAACCCTAAAGAAGCATTGCCAGGCACCATTCGCGGGGATTTCGGCATGTTTGTCGGAAAAAATATTATCCACGGCTCTGATTCTCTGGAAAGCGCTGAGCGTGAGATTAATATTTTCTTTAAGGATGAAGAGTTAGTATCATATCAACAACTCATGACAGGCTGGATCTATTAATCATTGCTGAAAAAGCCGAGAGAAGAGCCGGTATCTGCACTACGCCGGTTCCGGCTTTTTTGTAAAGGTTTACATTGACTTGAATATATGGCTAAACGGCAGGGGATCCACCCCTGTCTTTACCAATCATCTGAAATCAGCTGAAAAGCTGATTTTTTTATTTGAAACAATACAATTTCCTGATAAAACAAGCTATACTAGGACAAAAGACAGCGAGACTGGGAGAGAAGAGATGGATACATACAGCGTATTTACAACCAAATGGAAGCAATTAACCGGAGTTGATTTAACTTTATACAAAGAAGCGCAAATGAAGAGAAGGCTGACATCTCTTTATGAGAAAAAAGGTTTTCAAAGCTTTAAGGATTTTGCAGTCGCATTAGAAAAGGATCAGGCGCTTTTAAATGAAACATTGGACAGAATGACGATTAATGTTTCAGAATTTTATCGAAATTATAAAAGATGGGAAGTTCTTGAAACAGCTATTTTGCCTTTAATCAAACATTCAAAGCCTTTAAAAATATGGAGCGCGGCATGCTCTACAGGGGAGGAGCCTTATACGCTCGCAATGATTTTAGATCAGCAGAAAGGGCTCCCAGGCTATCAGATTTTGGCGACTGATATAGATGATAAGGCATTGGAAAAAGCCAAAAAAGGCGTGTATCAGGAGCGGTCTTTGCAAGAAGTGCCGTCTTCTGTGAAGGATCGTTATTTTACTCAAAACGCTGATAAGAGCTATGAAGTGAAACATGACATAAAGAAGAACATTAGGTTTCAAAAACATAATCTGCTTGCGGATCGCTACGAGCAAGACTTTGATTTGATCGTGTGCCGCAATGTTTTTATTTATTTTACAGAAAACGCAAAGGAAGAGCTGTACTTAAAAATGGCGCATAGCCTAAAAAAGAATGGGGTTCTCTTTGTCGGCAGCACAGAGCAGATCTTCAATCCGGAGAAATTCGGCCTTTCTCCCGCGGATACATTCTTTTATCAAAAAAGATAGACTGACTTTTTGCCGAAAAATATGTTATAGTAGTTTTACTTAAAAGCGTTAATGCGATGAAGGGAGAAGAAGTCATGAGATATTTAACAGCCGGTGAATCACACGGCCCCCAATTGACAACCATTATTGAAGGTGTGCCTGCGGGGCTTTACATAACTGAGGAAGATATCAACTTTGAGCTTGGCAGACGGCAGAAAGGCCATGGCCGCGGGCGCCGCATGCAGATCGAAAAGGACCAGGCGAAAATTATGAGCGGGGTGCGCCATGCCCGCACTCTCGGTTCACCAATCGCTCTTGTCGTAGAAAATAACGATTGGAAACACTGGACTAAAATTATGGGTGCGGCTCCGATTACTGAAGAAGAAGAAAAGGAAATGAAACGCCAAATTTCCAGACCAAGACCGGGACACGCAGATTTAAACGGTGCGATTAAATATAACCACCGCGATATGAGAAATGTGCTTGAGCGCTCTTCAGCACGTGAAACGACCGTAAGAGTGGCGGCAGGCGCTGTCGCTAAAAAGATCCTTTCTGAGCTTGGCATTAAGGTAGCGGGCCACGTATTACAGATCGGGGCAGTTAAGGCGGAAAAAACGGATTATACTTCAATTGATGACTTAAAGCGTGTGACTGAAGAGTCTCCGGTCAGATGCTACGATGAAGAAGCAGGCAAAAAAATGATGGATGCCATTGACGAAGCGAAGGCAAACGGAGATTCCATCGGCGGAATTGTGGAAGTGATTGTTGAAGGAATGCCGGTGGGCGTGGGCAGCTACGTTCATTATGACCGTAAACTGGACAGCAAGCTTGCTGCGGCAGTACTGTCTATTAATGCATTTAAAGGTGTGGAATTCGGCATCGGCTTTGAAGCGGCCGGAAGAAACGGAAGCGAGGTTCATGACGAAATCATTTGGGACGAAGAAAAAGGATATACGCGTGCTACGAACAGACTTGGCGGATTGGAAGGCGGCATGACGACAGGAATGCCAATCGTTGTCCGCGGAGTCATGAAGCCGATTCCGACATTATATAAACCGCTGAAAAGTGTGGATATTGAAACGAAAGAACCGTTTTCAGCCAGTATTGAACGTTCAGACAGCTGCGCAGTGCCAGCGGCAAGTGTAGTGGCGGAAGCTGCTGTTGCATGGGAAATTGCGAACGCTGTTGTTGAACAATTCGGCTTAGACCAAATTGACCGCATTAGAGAAAACGTGGAGAATATGAGAAAACTGTCGAGGGAATTTTAATGAGAACACTGCATGTTCAAACCGCTTCCTCTTCGTATCCTGTATTTATCGGACAAGGAATCAGAAAAAAGGCTTGTGAACTATTAACCTCGCTAAACAGGCCATTAACACGCATTATGCTTGTTACCGATGAAGAAGTGGATCGCCTGTACGGTGATGAAATGCTTCACCTGCTGGAAGAAAAATGGCCTGTGAAAAAAGTGACGGTGCCGAGCGGAGAGCAGGCGAAATCAATGGATATGTACACGAAACTGCAGAGTGAAGCGATTCGATTTCATATGGATCGCTCCTCATGCATCATCGCTTTTGGAGGCGGTGTTGTAGGAGATCTTGCTGGATTTGTGGCTGCCACTTTTATGCGCGGCATTGATTTCATTCAAATGCCTACAACGCTTTTGGCGCATGACAGCGCGGTCGGAGGAAAAGTAGCGGTGAATCATCCGCTTGGAAAAAATCTGATCGGCGCATTTTATCAGCCCAAAGCCGTGCTTTACGATACGGACTTTATCCGTTCCCTACCGGAAAAAGAGCTTCGGTCCGGGATGGCAGAAGTGATTAAGCATGCTTTTATTTATGACAGAGAATTCCTGAAAGACCTGCTGGGCATTCACTCACTGAACGATATCACCAGCGAGCAGCTGAATGACATGATTTTTAAAGGTATTTCGATTAAAGCGTCTGTCGTTCATCAGGATGAAAAGGAAGAAGGAATCAGAGCCTATCTTAACTTTGGGCATACACTCGGCCACGCAGTTGAGGCGGAGTATGGCTACGGACAGATCACCCACGGTGATGCGGTAGCACTCGGTATGCAGTTTGCTTTATATATAAGTGAACATGAAGCCGGCTGTAAAATGGACAGAAATCGATTAGTCAGCTGGCTTAAGAACCTGGGCTATCCAAGCCGCATTAAAAAAGAAACGGCAACTTCCGTACTTTTAGACCGTATGATGAATGATAAAAAAACCCGCGGCGGTATGATTCAATTCATCGTTCTCAAAGAATTAGGAAAAGTCGCCGACCATACGTTTTCAAGAGATGAACTTGAGAGCTGGCTGAACAAATGGCGAATGGAGGAGACATCATGATGATTCGTGGAATTCGCGGAGCAACTACAGTCGAAAAGGACACTGAAGAAGAAATTTTGCAAAAAACCAAACAGCTGTTAGAAAAAATGATAGAAGAAAACAAAACAAAGCCGGAAGATGTTGTTCAAATGCTTCTATCGGCGACGCCTGACCTGCACTCTGTTTTCCCGGCAAAAGCTGTCCGCGAGCTTTCTGGCTGGCAGTATGTGCCGGTGACATGTATGCAGGAAATGGATGTTACAGGCGGGCTGAAAAAATGTATAAGGGTCATGATGACTGTTCAGACTGATGTTCCTCAGAATCAAATCAGACATGTCTATTTAGAAAAAGCAGTTGTATTAAGACCCGATTTATCATTGACAAAAAATAATGAATTGTAATACGATTAGAACAGCTTAGAAATACACAAGAGTGTGTATAAAGCTTAGTGAATGAGTTGAGTTAGAGAATAGGGTAGCAGAGAATGAGTGTAGTTGAGCTGAGACATGTATGTTTATTCTACCCAAAAGAAGCCTTTCTTTTGGGTTTATTTTGTTATATCTTGATTTTCCCTCTCATGCCTTCTTCTCATTCTCCTTGCCAAAAGGAGTGAGAGCAATGAATTTCCAATCAAACATTTCTGCATTTTTAGAGGACAGTATGTCCTACCGCACCATACCGATTGTGGAGACATTCACAGTTGACACACTGACACCTATCCAAATGATCGAGCAGCTGGACAGGAAGATCACTTACCTTCTTGAAAGCAAGGATGACACATCAAATTGGTCCAGATATTCGTTCATCGGCCTTCAGCCATTTCTCACGATCAAAGAACAGCAAAATGATTTTACTGCTCAAGATGAGAATGACCGATCCCTTTACACTGGAAAAGAATTAAAAGAGGTTCTGGATTGGATGAATGCAGCATACAAAATCAAAACACCAGAGCTTGCCATTCCCTTTGTAGGCGGAGCTGTCGGGTATTTAAGCTATGATATGATCCCGATGATTGAACCTTCTGTTCCTCGCCACAGGAAGGAAACGGAATTTGAAAAGTGTATGCTGTTTGTTTGCAGCACATTAATTGCTTATGATCATGAAACAAAAAACGTCCACTTTATTCAGTATGCTAGATTGAATGGACAAGAAACTGAAGCTGAAAAAATTGCTGTGTTCAATAAAAATCACCGAGAGCTCCAAGGCCTCATTGATAAGATGATGGATCAAAAAAACATAAAAGAACTGTTTCTTTCATCTGAGTCATATAAGACACCAGGTTTCGATTCAGTATCTTCAAATTACGAAAAATCAGCGTTTATGGCAGATGTAGAAAAGATCAAAGAATATATAAAAGCAGGCGACATCTTTCAAGGTGTCCTGTCACAAAAATTTGAGATTCCGATAACAGCAGATTCCTTTGAATTGTACAGAGTGCTGCGAATCGTCAATCCTTCGCCGTATATGTATTATATAAAACTCCTGGACAGAGAGATTGTCGGCAGCTCTCCGGAACGGTTAATCCACGTTCAAGACGGGCATTTGGAAATCCATCCGATTGCCGGAACAAGAAAAAGAGGCGCAGACAAAGAGGAAGATGAAAAACTCAAAATTGAGCTGATGAAAGATGAAAAAGAAAAAGCGGAGCATTATATGCTCGTTGATCTAGCTCGAAACGATATCGGCAGAGTGGCAGAGTATGGATCGGTTGCTGTGCCGGAGTTCACAAAGATCGTCTCATTTTCACATGTTATGCACATCATTTCAGTCGTCACAGGGAGGTTGAAAGAGGGAGTTCACCCTGTCGATGCGCTAATGTCGGCTTTTCCTGCGGGAACTTTAACCGGGGCCCCAAAAATCCGCGCCATGCAGCTTTTAAATGAATTGGAGCCGACACCGAGAGAGACATACGGCGGCTGCATCGCCTACATCGGATTTGACGGGAATATCGACTCCTGTATTACGATCCGGACCATGAGCGTAAAAAACGGTGTTGCATCGATACAGGCTGGAGCAGGTATTGTTGCTGATTCTGTGCCGGAAGCCGAATATGAAGAAAGCTGCAACAAAGCGGGCGCACTGCTGAAAACCATTCATATTGCTGAAGACATGTTTCGTAGCAAGGGGGATGAAGCTGATGAACCAATTTCTGCAAACATGCGTTGACGGAAAGACACTTACTGCCGTTGAAGCGGAAGCGCTTATGAATATGATGATGACAGCAGAAATGACTCCTTCTGAAATGGGCGGTATATTGTCAATCCTGGCTCATCGGGGCGAAACTGCAGAAGAGCTGGCGGGCTTTGTGAAAGCCATGCGGACACATGCCCTTACGGTAGACGGACTTCATGATGTGGTTGACACATGCGGTACAGGCGGTGACGGCATCTCTACCTTTAATATTTCAACGGCATCGGCAATCGTTGCTTCAGCAGCAGGAGCTAAAATTGCTAAGCACGGCAATCGCTCCGTATCTTCTAAAAGCGGAAGCGCCGATGTTCTTGAAGAGCTTGGAATACCAATTCAAACCACACCTGAAGAAGTCAGAGTCAGCATTGAAACAAATAACATGGGATTTCTCTTTGCACCGCTTTATCATTCGTCCATGAAACATGTAGCGGGCACAAGAAAAGAGCTCGGATTTAGAACGATTTTTAATCTGCTCGGACCGCTCAGCAATCCTTTGCAGGCGAAGCGTCAGGTGATCGGTGTCTATTCTGCTGAAAAAGCGGGATTGATGGCAAGCGCACTGGAAATGTTCCAGCCGAAGCATGTACTATTCGCAGCAAGCCGTGACGGTTTAGATGAGCTTTCGGTTACATCACCGACCGATGTGATTGAAATAAAGGATGGAGAGCGCCGGGAATATACTGTTTCACCCGAAGACTTCGGCTTCCAAAATGGCAGACTTGAAGATATACAGGTGCAGTCACCGACAGAAAGCGCTCATCTGATTCAGAATATTTTTGAAAATAAAAGCAGCCGATCAGCTTTATATATTACAGCCTTGAATGCCGGCGCTGCGATATACACGGCGGGTATTGCCGAAACACTGAAAGAAGGAACGGAGCTTGCGTTAGAAACGATTGCAAGCGGAGGTGCCGCAGCGCAGCTCAATAGACTGAAACAGAAAGAGGGAGAGATCTATGCTTGAAAACATAATCAATCAAAAAAAAGAAGAAGTCAAAACTCTCATCCTGCCAGAAGAGCAGCCTTTTGAAAAACGGTCTTTTAAAGAGGCGCTGGATAACCCGAACCGTTTTATCGGATTGATTGCCGAAGTCAAAAAAGCGTCGCCGTCAAAAGGACTCATTAAAGAAGATTTTGTTCCGGAGCGGATTGCAAAAGACTATGAAGCTGCGCAGGCAGACGCGCTTTCTGTTTTAACTGACTTTCCGTTTTTCCAAGGGAAAAACAATTATTTATCAGACGTAAAGCGTGCTGTTTCGATTCCGGTGCTGAGAAAAGATTTTATTATTGATTCGATTCAAGTGGAGGAATCAAAGAGAATCGGAGCAGATGCCATATTGTTAATCGGAGAGGTGCTTGACCCCGTACAGCTTCACGAGTTGTATCTCGAAGCAGGGGAAAAGGAAATGGACGTGTTAGTGGAGGTTCATGATCAAACGACGCTTGAACAAATAGTGAAGGTATTCACCCCTGATATTCTCGGTATTAATAATCGAAACTTAAAAACGTTTGAAACTTCGCTCGAACAGACGAAACAGATTGCATCCCTAGTTCCGAAAGAATGCTTGCTTGTCAGTGAAAGCGGCATTGGTTCTTTAGAACATTTAACATTTGTCAAAGAACATGGAGCACGAGCTGTTCTCATCGGAGAGTCATTGATGAGACAGCATTCACAGAAAAAAGCAATCCATGCTTTGTATGGGGAGTGAGGATGTGAAAAAACCGGCATTAAAGTATTGCGGTATACGGTCTCTGCAGGATCTGCAACTTGCAGCGGATTCACAGGCAGATTATCTGGGTTTTATTTTTGCTGTCAGTAAACGAAAAGTATCTCCGGCAGATGTGAAAAAGTGGCTGAGCCAAGTTCGCACCGAAAAACAGATTGCAGGCGTTTTTGTGAATGAATCGCTGGGAACGATTGCCCGTATAGCAGGCGATTTGCAGCTTGACGTCATCCAGCTTCATGGTGATGAGACGCCAAAGGATGCTGAAGCCCTCCGTCTGCTGACAAATTGTGAAATATGGAAGGCGCTCCATCATAACAGCACAGCAATTCAGGACTTGGACCGCTTTAACGATTCTGTAGACGGTTTTGTGATTGACTCATCTGTAAAAGGGGCAAGAGGCGGGACTGGAGTGGCTTTTGCTTGGGATTGTGTGCCTGAATATCAGCAGAAAGCTGAACAAACGGGGAAACGGTGTTTCATCGCAGGCGGCGTGAATCCCGACACAATCGCAGACTTATTAAAATGGAGACCGGGCGGAGTCGATCTTGCCAGCGGAATAGAAAAAAACGGACAAAAAGATGACAAACTGATTAGGCTCTTAGAAGAAAGGATGAACCGATATGTATCCATATCCGAATGAAATAGGCAGATACGGCGATTTTGGCGGGAAATTTGTTCCGGAAACTCTTATGCAGCCGTTAGAAGAAATTGAAACAGCATTTAAGGAAATAAAGGATGATCCTGTTTTTAGGGGAGAATATCATAAGCTGTTAGCTGAATATTCCGGCAGGCCGACCGCATTAACATATGCCGATCGAGTCACAGAATATTTAGGCGGCGCCAAAATTTATTTGAAAAGAGAAGATTTAAACCATACAGGTTCTCATAAAATCAACAATGCTTTAGGCCAGGCATTGCTTGCAAAAAAAATGGGCAAAACGAAAATCATTGCAGAAACAGGTGCCGGACAGCATGGAGTAGCCGCCGCCACAGTTGCTGCTAAGTTTGGTTTTTCCTGCATTGTATTTATGGGTGAAGAGGATGTCGCCCGCCAGTCTCTGAACGTATTCCGAATGAAGCTTCTTGGAGCAGAGGTTGTGCCGGTCACAAGCGGAAACGGGACACTGAAGGATGCGACAAATGAGGCTATCCGTTATTGGGTTCAGCATTGTGAGGATCATTTTTATATGATTGGATCGGTTGTCGGACCGCACCCTTACCCGCAAATTGTCCGGGAATTTCAAAAAATGATCGGAGAGGAAGCGAAGGATCAGCTGAAAGACATTGAGGGAACACTGCCGGATAAAGTCGTTGCCTGCGTAGGCGGCGGAAGTAATGCGATAGGCATGTTTCAGGCATTTTTAGACGAAGATGTTGAACTGATCGGTGCTGAAGCGGCAGGAAAAGGAATTGACACCCCTCTTCATGCCGCTACCATTACGAAAGGAACTGTCGGTGTGATTCACGGTTCGCTCACTTACCTCATTCAAGACGAGTACGGTCAAATTATTGAGCCTTATTCAATTTCAGCAGGACTTGACTATCCGGGAATTGGTCCGGAGCACGCCTATTTGCATAAAAGCGGCCGTGTCACATACGATAGCATAACTGATGAAGAAGCAGTAAACGCGTTAAAACTATTGTCAGAAAAAGAAGGGATTTTACCAGCGATCGAATCTGCTCATGCATTAGCGAAGGCATTTAAAATCGCAAAAGAGATGGGGCGGGATCAAACTATCCTCGTCTGTTTATCAGGAAGAGGAGACAAGGATGTCAACACATTAATGAACGTATTGGAAGATGAGGTGAAAGCGCATGTTTAAAGTAGACCTGCAGCAGTCGGGAAAGTTGTTTATCCCGTTTATTACAGCGGGTGATCCGTTGCCGGAAGTATCAATCGAACTGGCTAAGTCTCTCCAAAAAGCGGGTGCCACGGCACTTGAGATTGGTGTAGCATACTCTGATCCGCTGGCAGACGGTCCGGTGATTCAGCGGGCTTCAAAACGGGCGCTTGAGAACGGGATGAATATTGTAAAAGCGATTGAATTAGGCGGAGAAATGAAAAAAATGGCGTCAATATTCCCATTATCCTCTTTACGTATTATAATCCTGTGTTACAATTGAACAAAGAATACTTTTTCGCTTTACTGCGGGAAAATCATATAGACGGCCTGCTTGTTCCGGATCTGCCTTTAGAAGAGAGCGCCAGCCTTCAAGCGGAATGCAAAACCCATGAGGTAACGTATATTTCTTTAGTTGCACCGACAAGCGAAAGCCGTTTGAAAACGATTATTGAACAAGCCGAGGGCTTCGTCTACTGTGTATCTTCGTTAGGTGTGACCGGTGTCCGAAATGAGTTCAATTCATCAGCTTATCCATTTATCCGGACAGTGAAGAACCTCAGCGCTGTGCCGGTTGCTGTTGGGTTTGGTATTTCCAGCCGCGAGCAGGTGGTCAAGATGAATGAAATCTGTGACGGTGTCGTAGTGGGAAGTGCGCTCGTCAAAAAGATAGAAGAATTAAAGGATCGGCTCATCAGCACTGAGATGAGAGATCGTGCAGTGCAGGAGTTTGAAGATTACGCGGAGACGTTTGGCGGTTTGTACAGTTTAAAATGAGGTGACTGGATTTGCGTATCAAAGAACATTTAAAACAACTGAAGCCTTATCAGCCGGGTAAACCGATTGAAGCAGTAAAAGCAGAATATGGCTTGGATAAAGTCGTGAAGCTTGCATCAAACGAAAATCCGTACGGCTGTTCGGAAGCTGCAAAAGAGGCGCTTCATCATGAAATTCAACAGCTTGCGCTTTATCCCGATGGATATAGCGCAGCTTTGCGGACAAGGCTCAGTGAGCACCTCAATGTGAGCGAAACATCACTTATTTTCGGTAATGGTTCAGATGAAATCATCCAAATTATATGCCGGGCTTTTTTAAACGACAAAACAAACACGATTGCAGCAGCACCGACTTTTCCGCAATATAAGCATAATGCGGTGATTGAAGGAGCTGAAGTTCGTGAAATTGCCCTTCGTTCTGACGGCTCTCATGATTTAGACGCGATGCTTGAAGCGATTGACGAACAGACTCAAGTCGTTTGGATTTGCAGCCCGAACAACCCGACTGGAACTTATACAACTGAAGGAGAATTGACTTCCTTTCTGGAACGTGTTCCTTCTCGTGTCCTCGTTGTTCTTGATGAAGCATATTATGAATATGTAACAGCTGAGGATTACCCGGAAAGCATACCGCTTTTGAATACGTATTCCAATCTGATGATATTGCGCACGTTTTCAAAGGCATACGGTCTGGCGGCGCTTAGAGTCGGATACGGTATTGCTGACGAAAAATTGATCCGCCAAATAGAGCCGGCAAGAGAGCCGTTTAACACCAGCCGTCTTGGCCAGGCTGCCGCGATTGCAGCCCTTGACGATCAAGAATTTATCGCTTCTTGTATCGAGAAAAATCAAGCAGGCCTTCAGCAGTATTATGATTTTGCGGAAACACACGGATTAAAGTGCTACCCTTCACAGACAAACTTTGTTTTAATAGACTTTAACCGCCCGTCTGATGAGTTGTTTCAGGCATTGCTGCAAAAAGGTTATATTGTCCGATCAGGAAATGCATTAGGGTTCCCGACTTCACTCCGGATTACGATCGGCACGAAAGAGCAAAACGAGGAAATTCTCGCAACTTTAGCTGAAATTTTATAAGAGGTGGTCAAGAATCACCTCTTTAGTCTATGAACCAGGTGATGATGAATGAATCAAATCAAAGATACAATATTGCTCGCCGGTCTCGGATTGATAGGCGGTTCTATTGCGTTAGCCATCAAAAAAAACATCCGGAAAAACGCATTATTGGGGTCGATATCTCAGATGAGCAGGTAGTGGCTGCCTTAAAATTAGGTGTGATAGACGAGAGTGCTGAATCGTTTATTGACGGCGCGAAAAAAGCTGCAACCGTTATTATTGCAACACCTGTTGCGCAAACGCTGCTTATGCTTGAAGAGTTGGCCCATTCAGAAATTAAGCATCCGCTATTGATTACTGACGTAGGAAGCACAAAGCAAAAAGTGGTTCATTACGCCGATCAAGTGCTGCCTGCCGGCTACCAATTTGTCGGAGGGCATCCGATGGCGGGCTCGCATAAATCAGGAGTTGCCGCTGCAAAGGAATTTCTGTTTGAAAATGCGTTTTATATTTTAACCCCGGGCCGTAAAACGGACAGACAAGCGGTCAATCAGTTAAAACATTTGCTGCAAGGGACGAATGCCCAATTTGTAGAAATGTCGCCTGAAGAGCATGATGGCGTAACAAGCGTGATCAGTCATTTTCCGCATATTGTTGCAGCCAGTCTTGTGCATCAGACCCATCACTCGGAAGAGCTTTATCCGCTTGTGAAGCGGTTTGCTGCCGGCGGTTTTCGGGATATTACCCGAATTGCATCAAGCAGTCCTGCAATGTGGCGTGATATTCTGTTACATAATAAAGATAAGATTTTAGATCGTTTTGATGAGTGGACTCGTGAGATTGAAACGATCCGGACATATGTAGAGCATGGAGATGCGGAAAAACTATTCAATTATTTTAAAACGGCAAAGGACTACCGTGATGGACTGCCTCTCCGCCAGAAGGGCGCAATACCGGCATTTTATGATTTATACGTAGACGTGCCAGATCATCCTGGGGTGATTTCCGAGATAACGGCTATACTTGCTGCGGAACGCATCAGTATAACGAATATCCGCATTATTGAAACGAGAGAAGATATTAACGGGATTTTAAGGATCAGTTTTCAATCCGATGATGACCGCAAACGGGCCGAACAGTGCATAGAAGCCCGCGCGGAATACGAAACTTTTTATGCTGATTGAGGTGGAAACAATGAAAAGAGAAAAGGTGCAGGCGTTAAACGGCGAAATACATGTTCCCGGTGATAAATCTATTTCTCACCGCTCTGTTATGTTTGGCGCGCTTGCGAAAGGCACAACAACTGTTAAAAATTTTCTGCCGGGAGCAGACTGTCTGAGCACCATCGATTGCTTTAGTAAGATGGGTGTTCAAATTGAGCGAAACGGCAGTGATGTAGTCATTCACGGGAAAGGGATGGATTCCCTGCGAGAACCAGAAAGTCTGTTAGACGTCGGTAATTCAGGCACAACGATTCGTCTGATGCTCGGAATCCTTGCGGGCCGTCCTTTTTACAGCGCGGTAGCTGGGGATGAAAGCATTGCGAAACGCCCAATGAAACGTGTAACAGAGCCTCTGAAACAAATGGGCGCTAAAATTGACGGCAGAGCCGGCGGAGAATTTACACCGCTGTCAGTAAGCGGCGGTACATTAAAAGGCATTGACTATGTATCACCTGTGGCCAGCGCTCAAATTAAATCGGCTGTTCTGCTTGCCGGGTTGCAGGCTGAGGGAACTACCACTGTCACCGAGCCTCATAAATCCAGAGATCATACTGAACGGATGCTGTCTGCTTTCGGAGTGAAACTGGCAGAGGACAAGACAAGTGTCTCCATAAAAGGCGGCCAGCAGCTTACGGCTGCAGATATTTTTGTTCCCGGAGATATTTCTTCAGCCGCGTTTTTCCTTGCAGCTGGCGCAATGATTCCAAACAGCAGAATTGTACTGAAAAACGTGGGGTTAAATCCGACTCGGACAGGTGTCATCGATGTGCTTCAAAACATGGGGGCAAAGCTTGAAATCAAACCATCTGTTGACGAAAGCGCAGAGCCTTATGGAGATTTGATCATTGAAACGTCATCTCTTAAAGCGGTTGAAATTAGCGGAGATATGATTCCGCGTTTGATTGATGAGATTCCTATTATTGCGCTACTTGCGACTCAGGCGGAAGGAACAACAGTCATTAAGGATGCCGCAGAGCTTAAAGTGAAAGAAACGAACCGTATCGATACAGTTGTTTCAGAGCTTCGAAAGCTCGGTGCTGAGATTGAACCGACTGAAGACGGAATGAAGGTATACGGCAAACAAACTCTCAAAGGCGGCGCGAAAGTATCAAGTCATGGAGATCATCGGATCGGGATGATGCTAGGCATAGCTTCCTGTTTAACAGAGGAGCCGATTGAGATCGGACAGACAGACGCCATTCATGTGTCATATCCAAACTTTTTTGATCATTTAAATAAGCTTTCAAACAAATCCTGAAGTTTATGCTTCAGGATTTGTTGTGTGAGCGTTTATCAGTCATAAACTGAAGGAAAAAAACATAGCCTGTCTTATAGAGGAATATAAAAACACAAAAGAGGGAGGGGGGCTTTACTTACAAGTCGGCAGGTCAAGGGCTGCTTTACTGTAATAGAGGGCTATCTTCCTTTTTTTATTTGCTATCGCAGGATCTTTTGATAAACTAATAAGACTCAGAAATTCCTTGACGTACAGTGTAAGCATCTTATTTGCCGAGGGCTATCCTCTGGATTATGATAGGATTAACCCGAACAAATAAGACTTTTATGTATGATTGATGTTGTTAGGAAAAGAAAGGATCGGTCCGATTTGAATACATTAATTCAAGAAGCCATAAAATTAGTTGAAGCAGGAGAAACAGAAAAGGGACTCAACACCCTCTCGAAGGCCGAAAAACAGCTTCATGATGAAGATAAAGCCATCGCAGCACAGCTTTATTACGAGTGGGGAAATGTAGAGAAAGCGATCTCACTGATTAGTGATTTGCATGATTTATATCCGAATGAAACAGAACTGACGAATTTTTATGCTGAACTTTTAATAGATATTGACGAAGAAGAAAAAGCATTGGCTGTGCTGGAAACGATCCCGGAATCAGACCCATCATATCCGGAAAGCCTGCTGCTCATGGCTGATCTTTATCAGATGCAGGGGCTGTTCGAAGTAAGTGAGCAAAAGCTTTTACAGGCAAAGTCTATTCTTGAAAATGAACCAATCATTGATTTTGCGTTAGGCGAGCTATACTTTACTCAAGGAGCCTATGCAAAAGCTGTTCAATATTTTAAAAGAACGGCTGGGGAGCAGAGTGAGATCGGAGGCGTTAATGTCCACCAAAGATTGGCGGAATCGCTAAGTGCATCAGGAGATTTTGAGGAGGCCATTCCATGGTATGAAAAAGCTGTAGATGAGAATCCTGACCCTAATACAATTTTCGGCTATGGATTTACAGCCTCGCAGGCGGGACTAATCAAAACGGCTATTAAACAGCTGTCCGATTTAAAGGAGCTTGATCCATCCTATTCATCACTTTATATGCCGCTTTCAAAAAGCTATGAGGCTGAAGGGATGTATGAAGAGGCATTAAAAACGGCAAAAGAGGGTATCAGGTATGATGAATATAACAAAGAGCTTTTCCTCTATGCCGCAAAGATGGCGTTAAAAATCGGGAAGTCAGAAGAAGGGAAAAAACTTCTTCAGGAAGCGCTTGCTCTTGATCCTGGCTTCGTCGAAGCACTCCATACTTTACTTGCTGTGTATCATAAGGAAGAGGATTATGAGCAAATTATTGATCTGATTCAAGAGGTGCGGGGCTACGGGGAAGAAGATCCGAAATACAATTGGTATCTGGCCAGCGCTTACACCGAATTAGAGCAGTACGAAGAAGCAAAACAATCCTTTGAAGCTGCTTTTCTTCACTATCGTGAGGACAGAGATTTCTTATACGAATACGCAACCTTTTTATTAGAAGAAGGCCTCCAACAAGAAGCGCTGCCGCTATTGAAAAAGGTACTCGAAATAGATGGAGCCAATGAAGAGCTGGAAGAAATAATCTTGCGGATCGAGGATGAATTTTCGAGATAAGCAGGAATTTTAACCGCTTATGTGGAACATATAAGTATAGATTATACGAACGATAGAGGAGGGAATTACATGCAGACCCCTGTTTCTGTCAATGAGAAAAAGGATTTTATCCGTTGGTTTTTAAACCATTATCAGCTAAAGCGCAGAGAGTGCGTATGGATCTTGAACTACTTAATGAGCCACGATTCTTTAATGGAAAAGGTTCATTTTGTAGAGCAGGCAGAATTTTGCCCGAGAGGCATTATAATGTCAACACATTGTGTTGAAGAAGTTCCGTTTCGGTTTTATAAAGAGAATGTCATGACAACCGACGCGGAAAAATCTTTTCATGATATTAGATTAAATAAACAGCAGGATTTGTTTATCCAGCTTAATTTCCGTTCAGCCTACAGTTCTCCTGAGTATGCGGCGGTGCTGGAGTCCAACCCTCACATCCCGAAAGATCTGTTTGAAAACAAAAAAGATCAGGGGCTGGCTGAACAAATCCTGGAGCACGCCATTTCTACATTCCAAAGAGAAAAATTATTAAAAGACATTGACGATGCGCTCGATCGTCACGATAAAGAAGCATTTGAACAATTATCGCGCCAATTGAATCAGCTCACATAACATGACCAGCCTTGCAGTGTAATGCAAGGCTCGTTGTCGTAAAAAGGGGAGAACGATGATGAGGTGGAAAATGCCTGATGCCAAGGACTATTTACAATCTAAAGATTACATTGATACCGCTGTCATACCATTAATTAACATAAAGATGGGGAGCCAATTAAAAATAGCAGCAGAAAGAGGCGAATTTACGCAGCTTCTAGCTGATGAATTGGAAAGGCAGTTAAAAGGACGGGTATATTTATTGCCTGCTTATACATATGTTGATAGAAATGAAAATACCGTTCAAGGGCTGAAAGATTTACAGGAGGAGGTCAAATCAGATTTTCAGCATGTTGTACTGCTGACAGCTGATGATCATTGGAGTAGCGAAGAGTCATTGGGGAAGATGATTGTTGCGCCTTCTGTTCCGTTAGAGCACTTAAATGACTCCATAAAAAGAAAAATATTAGATGAACGCACAGCTGAAATTTTGAACGTTTTGTTACAGTTATGGAACGCTTAGTAAAAACACTTACATTTCCTTATAAACAATATTTTGGCTATATTGACCTTGCTGAGAGATTCATATATTATGAGGGTGTCTAGAGTTATGAAATATTTTCTATTTTAGTCAGTTTGCAGGGTTGACCTTGAGGGGGGAGAAGAGATGGGCGGAAGACATGATATATCGAGACGTCAATTTTTAAATTATACGCTTACAGGCGTAGGGGGGTTTATGGCGGCTAGTATGCTCATGCCTATGGTTCGCTTTGCACTCGACCCGGTATTAAAATCGACAGGAAAGCAGGACATGGTTCAGGTTGTCAGCGTAGATGAGCTGACAAAAGAGCCGCAGCGCTTTGATTTCAAAATTAATCAAGTCGATGCCTGGTATGAGTCGGAAGAATCGAGATCAGCTTGGGTTTTCAAAAATGGGGATGAGATTGTAGCACTTTCACCAATTTGTAAGCATTTGGGGTGTACGGTGAACTGGAACAGCGATCCTAAAAATCCGAATAAATTTTTCTGTCCTTGCCACTACGGACTCTATGAAAAAGACGGCACCAATGTCCCGGGCACGCCGCCGCTTGCGCCTCTTGATCATTACGAGCAAGAAGTTAAAGACGGCTTCCTGTATCTTGGAAAAGCAAAGCCTAAGGGGGAAGGGTGACATGCTGAACAAAATTTATGACTGGGTAGATGAACGGCTTGATATTACACCGATGTGGAGGGATATTGCCGATCACGAAGTGCCGGAACATGTGAATCCCGCCCATCATTTCTCTGCGTTTGTGTACTGTTTTGGGGGACTGACGTTTTTTGTAACCGTTATCCAAGTGTTGTCTGGGATGTTTTTAACGATGTACTATGTACCTGATATTAAAAATGCCTGGGAATCGGTATATTATTTGCAAAATGAAGTTGCATTCGGCCAGATTGTCAGGGGAATGCACCATTGGGGCGCCAGCTTGGTCATTGTGATGATGTTTTTACATACGCTGAGGGTCTTTTTCCAAGGGGCGTATAAAAAGCCGCGGGAACTGAACTGGATAGTCGGTGTGTTAATCTTTTTTGTCATGCTTGGGCTTGGGTTTACAGGCTACTTGCTTCCTTGGGATATGAAGGCTCTGTTTGCCACAAAAGTCGGGCTGCAGATCGCTGAGGCCACTCCTTTGATCGGGACGCAAGTCAAAACACTCCTGGCAGGGCATCCGGATATTGTAGGCGCCCAAACGCTGACTAGGTTTTTTGCGATCCATGTATTCTTTCTTCCTGCCGCCTTGTTTGGATTGATGGCCGCACACTTTATTATGATCCGTAAGCAGGGGATTTCAGGACCGCTTTAAACTTGATCTGCGAATAAAAGGGAGGGGATGACATGCACCGGGGCAAAGGGATGAAATTTGTAGGAGACTCAAGGATACCGGCTGAGAAAAAGCCGAATATACCGAAGGATTACTCAGAGTATCCCGGTAAAACAGAAGCCTTCTGGCCAAATTTCCTATTGAAGGAATGGATGGTCGGAGCTGTCTTTCTGATCGGTTTTCTTGTTTTGACGATTGTACACCAGCCGCCTTTGGAGCGGATGGCGGACCCGACGGATACAGGTTATATTCCGCTGCCGGACTGGTATTTTCTTTTCTTATATCAGCTTTTGAAATACGAATACGCCGCTGGGAGCTTTACGGTGGTCGGCGCTATGATTATGCCGGGGATCGCCTTTGGCGCTCTGCTTTTGGCACCATTTCTCGACAGGGGAACGGAAAGAAGGCCTTGGAAGCGTCCCGTGGCTGTCGGGATGATGCTCTTGGCTATTTCCGCGGCTGTATTTTTGACCTGGCAGTCCGTAGCTACTCACGACTGGGCAAAGGCGGAGGAGCAGGGGAAAATCACAAAAGAAGCGGATATCGATACCAGTGCCGAAGGATATAAAATTTTTCAGGAGCAGGGCTGTATTTCATGTCACGGGGATAATCTTCAAGGCGGAGCGGCCGGGCCTTCATTGGTAGACACCGGACTGAAGCCGGAAGAAATCAAAAAGATCGCTGTTGAAGGAAAAGGCCAAATGCCGGCAGGCGTGTTCAAAGGAAATGATAAGCAGCTTGAAGAACTTGCGAAATTCATTTCCGAAACAACGGCAAAATAACGTATTGTGAATTGCGAAACGGAAGGATATACTTTTATTATCAAAAGCTGACCAGGCGTCAGCTTTTTTATATGGACACATTATTTTTACAGACTGAGAGTTGATTTGATGTGAAATGGTTTCAATATGTATTAGGACAGCGAACGATGCTTATTCTTGTCTTAGCGATCAATTTTCTGGGAACGGTTTACGGATACTATTGGTACTTGCCTCAGCTTTTGGAGACGCCGGCCCGTTTCCTCATCTTTGTCCCGGACAGCCCGACAGCAACGTTTTTCTTTTTGTTTGTGCTGCTGGCCTTTCTCATGAAGCGGAATGCTCCGCTTTTTGAAGCGCTTGCGTTAGTGACGCTCGTGAAATATGGCTTGTGGGCGGTCGGAATGAATCTTCTCGTATTAGCTGTAACGGGTGATTTGCCATGGGAAGGCTATATGCTGATTGCCTCGCATTTTGCAATGGCTGTCCAGGGGGTGCTGTACAGCCCGTATTTTCGATTTTCATTATGGCATCTTGTTATCGCTGCGGTCTGGACGCTTCATAATGATGTCATTGATTACCTGTTTGGAATGATGCCGCAATACTCCATGCTTTCTGAATATATGACTGACATAGGATACGGAACGTTTTGGCTGAGCATCTTTTCAATCGGACTTGCCTTCTATCTCGTCACTTCGAAAAAGCAAACAAAGCTTCAACTGACGTAAAGACAATCTTGGTCTATCCTTGTCCCTTCCTTCATATCCTGTAAGGAGAGAGAGTGGGAGGGACCTGCATGAAACGAAAGCTGACGATCTGTTTGTTGATTGCTCTTATTTTTTATAATGGGAATGCCAAGGCTGAAGAGCGGGGAAGCCTCAAGGAATTGAATGATTTATCCGATACGGTTTTTCAAATGACCCGCCAGTCGAAATATGAAGAGGCGCTGCAAGTCTTATCTTATTTTGAAAAAACATTAAAATCCGCTGAAAAACAGAAGCAAGACAGCATGTTAACTGGAGCCCAAATTCGCCAGATTACTTTGGGCTATAACGATATGGTACGGAGTTTAAAACAGTCTGATGCATCAGACACACAAAAGCTCAGAGCAGCCGCGCAGTTCAGAATGCTGATGGATGCTGTTGACAATCAGTCTGATCCCCTTTGGGGGTCACTGGAGAAGCCGATTATGGAGGTCTTTGCCGCACTCAAGCAGGATGTCCAAAAAAATGAAAGTACGAGCTTTCATGAAAAGTGGAACGAATTTATCAGCTTGTATGATTTGATTTATCCAAGTCTTACAATCGATATATCAGAAGATCAGCTTGATACAGTCGGAAAACATATTGAAGTGATTGAGCAAGAGGGGTTTCAGCAAATGACCGAGAGTACAAAGCTTGAACGGCTTTCCCTACTCCAGAACGATCTGAAGAGTGTATTTGACAGGGTGGAAGAGGATGATGCAGATCCGTCTTTGTTATGGGTGATGATCACTACAGGCGGTATCATCATTACTGCACTTACTTATGTCGGTTACAGAAAATACAGAGCGGAGAAAAAGAAGCTAAAAAAGCGGGATTATCCAAAATGAGTAAGAGGGGCGGCGGCAGCCGCCTTTTGTCATTCAAGAAACATTAGCGCGGGAGCGGATTTTTATTTTCATCGAGTGTAAATCCTTCCCCAAGCACATCGTGGACATCGCTGACCGCGACAAAGGCATGAGGGTCAATGGAGTTGATCACACTTTTCAGCATGACCAGTTCGTTTTTGGGCACTACACAATACAGCACGTCTAGATCCTCTTTCGTGTAGGATCCCTGTCCTTTCAAAATGGTAACGCCCCGTTCCATTTCCTCAAGAATTTTCTTCTGAATCTGGTCGTTTTTCGCAGAGATGATTGTTGCACCTTTAGCTGCGTATCCGCCTTCCTGTATAAAATCAATCAGTCTTGCCGCCACAAAAACGGCAACCAATGTGTACATGGCTTCTTTGTAAGAGAGATAGGTAAGCAATGATAAAATGATCACGCAAGCATCGAAAGCAAACATCGTTCGGCCCATTGGTATCCCAAAATACTTATTGACCAAACGGGCAATGATATCAACCCCGCCCGTTGTACCGCCGAACTTAAAAATAATGCCTAAGCCGGCTCCAATGAATACGCCGGCAAATAAAGCGGCAAGCGCAAGATCATGCTGAAGGGGCATATGTATTTCATATCGCTGAAAAATGCTGAGGAATAAAGACAGTGCTACAGTACCGACTAGGGTGTATACAAACATCGTCTTGCCCAGCAAACGCCAGCCGATAAAAAAGATCGGGATATTCAAAACCAGGTTTGAAATAGAAGGACTAATATGGAAAAGGGCATAAAGCAATAGCGTAATTCCCGTGAATCCACCCTCTGCCAGAT
The DNA here is from genome assembly GCF_001517105.1 of Bacillus halotolerans. GTDB lineage: Bacteria > Bacillota > Bacilli > Bacillales > Bacillaceae > Bacillus > Bacillus halotolerans. Next base: position 221,828 of record NZ_LPVF01000013.1, on the reverse strand, counting down.
TGTTTTGCATATTGAAATGAACCAGGCCAAATGAAAAAATTGCTGCACCGATTAAAATAAAAAATATGTTTTTTAATCTAATTTCTCCAAGCATCACACAAAACCCCTTTTCCTTCCATTAGATAGCGTTTATATTATAGTGGATGCAAAAGAAAACAGCAAACGTGCTTAAACATTTGTCAAACGTATCCGAATTAGCTAACATGTAAGAGGATGATAGGAGGTTTCGTGCAGTGAGTGATAAAACAATGAAAGATATACAGGCTGAGGTGGACCGCTACATCGGCCAATTTAAGGAAGGGTATTTCAGCCCGCTTGCCATGATGGCAAGATTAACCGAAGAACTGGGCGAGCTTGCAAGAGAAGTCAATCATCGTTATGGAGAAAAACCAAAAAAAGCGACTGAAGATGATAAAAGCATGGAAGAGGAAATGGGAGATGTGCTGTTTGTATTGGTTTGTTTAGCCAACTCACTTGATATTTCATTAGAGGAAGCCCACGACCGAGTCATGCATAAATTTAATACTAGAGATAAAGACCGCTGGACAAGAAAAGAAGAAGGAAAGTAGAGGAGATCAAGATGTCAAACGAAACAATTAAAGTAGTCATTGCAGGACCGCGGGGAAGAATGGGGCAAGAAGCTGTGAAATTGGCAGAAAAAACACCTCATTTTGACCTAGTCGGAGCAGTTGACCATACATACGATCAGCACAAATTATCTGATGTGATGTCTGTTGAGTCTGATGCTCTTATTTACACAGATATCCATGCCTGCTTTACAGAAACAAAACCAGATGTATTGATTGATTTAACTACACCCGAAATCGGGAAAGTACATACAAAAGTTGCATTAGAACACGGTGTCCGCCCTGTAGTGGGTACGACCGGTTTCTCTGATACTGATTTGAAAGAACTTACATCTCTGACAGAAGAAAAAGGGATCGGGGCTATCATCGCTCCAAATTTTGCATTGGGTGCGGTACTCATGATGAAATTCTCAAAAATGGCTGCCAATTACTTCGATGATGTTGAGATTATTGAGCTTCACCATGATCAGAAGCTTGACGCGCCAAGCGGAACGGCTCTCAAAACAGCTGAAATGATTTCCGAGGTTCGAAAAGAAAAACAGCAAGGACATCCAGATGAAAAAGAAATTCTCCCAGGAGCAAGAGGTGCGGAGCTAAACGGAATCCGTCTGCACAGTGTTCGTCTTCCAGGGTTGATCGCCCATCAGGAAGTGATGTTCGGCATGGACGGCCAAACGCTGCAGATCCGTCACGATTCTTATAACCGTGCTTCCTTCATGTCCGGTGTAAAACTGTCTGTAGAACAAGTCATGAAGATTGATCAGCTTGTCTACGGATTGGAAAATATCATTGATTAGACAGGGGGATAAATGATGAAAATTGCTTTGATCGCGCATGACAAGAAGAAACAGGATATGATCCAATTTACAACCGCTTATCAAGAGATTTTGAGTCATCATGATCTATATGCAACAGGAACAACGGGATTGAAAATTCAAGAGGCGACGGGCCTTCAAATTCAGCGTTTTCAATCCGGCCCTTTAGGCGGAGACCAGCAAATCGGCGCGTTAATTGCCGCTAACGCACTTGACCTAGTTATCTTTTTGCGCGACCCGCTGACCGCACAGCCGCATGAACCGGATGTCTCGGCATTAATCCGTTTATGTGATGTTTATTCGATTCCACTTGCCACCAATATGGGAACTGCAGAAATTCTGGTTCGCACACTTGATGAAGGCGTTTTTGAATTCCGCAATCTTCTTCGGGGAGAAGAACCTCATGTATAATGCTGACGTTCTTGCTTTTGGCGCCCATAGTGATGATGTCGAGATTGGTATGGGCGGCACAATAGCAAAGCTTGTCAAACAGGGAAAAAAACCGTGATATGCGATTTGACTGAAGCGGAGTTGTCTTCAAACGGAACAGTCAGTTTGCGAAAAGAAGAAGCGGCCGAAGCAGCCCGTATATTAGGTGTGGACAAAAGAATTCAGCTGACGCTCCCTGATCGCGGGCTGATGATGAGTGATGAGGCGATTCGGGCGATTGTCACAGTCATTAGAACCTGCCGGCCGAAAGCGGTGTTTATGCCATATAAAAAGGATCGTCATCCGGATCACGGCAATGCTGCCGCACTTGTAGAAGAAGCGATCTTTTCAGCAGGAATTCATAAATATAAAGATGAAAACAGCCTGCCTGCGCATAAAGTAAGTAAGGTCTACTATTATATGATAAATGGTTTTCATCAGCCTGATTTTGTTATTGATATCTCGGATACAATAGAGGATAAAAAGAAAAGCCTCAATGCCTACAAAAGCCAGTTTGTACCGTCACAGAATTCTGTTTCAACACCATTGACGAACGGTTATATCGAGATCATTGAAGCAAGAGAAAAGCTGTACGGCAAAGAAGCAGGTGTAGGGTACGCTGAGGGCTTCTTTTCCAATCGGATGCTGATGCTGGATCATGATGTGCTTGGGGGCGAACAATGAAAAAGTTAAAAATAGGCATTACATGCTATCCGAGCGTCGGCGGCTCAGGTATCATTGCGACAGAACTCGGGAAACAGCTTGCTGAAAAGGGTCATGAAATCCATTTTATAACATCGAGCATCCCGTTCAGACTAAATACATACCATCCTAATATTCACTTTCATGAAGTTGAAGTTAACCAATATGCCGTTTTTAAGTATCCGCCGTATGATTTAACATTGGCAAGCAAAATCGCTGAGGTTGCAGAACGGGAGAATTTAGACATCATCCACGCTCACTACGCTCTGCCGCATGCGGTTTGCGCTTATCTCGCAAAGCAGATGCTGAAACGGAATATCGGCATCGTAACAACTTTGCATGGAACGGATATTACAGTATTAGGCTACGATCCATCCTTAAAAGATCTTATACGTTTTGCGATAGAGGCTTCAGACAGGGTGACAGCGGTCTCATCAGCACTTGCTGCTGAAACGTACGATTTAATTAAGCCGGAGAAAAAAATAGAAACGATTTATAATTTCATAGATGAACGTGTATACCTTAAGAAAAATACAGCGGCCATTAAAGAGAAACACGGCATACTGCCGGATGAAAAAGTCGTAATCCATGTGTCCAACTTCAGAAAGGTCAAACGTGTGCAGGATGTCATCCAGGTGTTTCGAAATATAGCCGGCAAAACAAAAGCAAAACTGCTCTTAGTCGGAGACGGTCCTGAGAAATCAGTGGCCTGTGAGCTTGTCAGAAAATATGGGCTGGAAAAACAAGTGCTGATGCTTGGAAATCAAGATCGTGTCGAGGAGCTATACTCCATCAGTGATCTGAAGCTGCTGCTGTCTGAAAAAGAAAGTTTCGGCCTTGTCCTGCTTGAAGCGATGGCATGCGGAGTGCCTTGCATCGGAACGAATATTGGCGGTATCCCTGAAGTGATAAAAAACAATGTGAGCGGGTTTTTGGTGGATGTCGGCGATGTCGAAGCCGCTTCAGCTAAAGCGGTTCGCATTTTAGAAGACGAACAGCTGAGCAAGCGGTTTACCGAAGCGGCCATGGAAATGCTCAATAATGAATTTTCGTCACAAAAGATTGTCAGCCAGTATGAACAGATATATGCCGATTTAGCAGAACCGGAGTGATGACATGGAACAAATTTTTATCAAAGCACTTCCCGTGCTCCGCACATTAATTGAAGCAGGCCATCAAGCTTACTTTGTCGGAGGCGCAGTTCGTGACAGCTATATGAAACGAAATATTGGAGATGTCGATATTGCGACAGATGCGGCACCGGACCAAGTAGAACGGCTTTTTAAGCGGACAGTTGATGTCGGCAAAGAGCACGGGACAATTATCGTGCTCTGGGAAGATGATACCTATGAAGTCACTACATTCCGGACTGAATCAGATTATGAAGATTACAGAAGACCGTCAGAAGTACACTTTATCACTTCATTAGAAGAGGATTTGAAACGCAGGGATTTGACGATTAATGCGATGGCCATGACAGCTGACGGTCAAGTTCTTGATTATTTTGGCGGCAAGAAAGACATTGATCAGCAGCTGATTCGAACGGTTGGAAAACCGGAGGACCGCTTTCAGGAAGATGCGCTTCGTATGCTGAGAGCGGTGCGATTTATGAGCCAGCTCGGATTTACGCTTTCGAAAGAAACAGAAGAAGCGATCATAAAAGAGAAAACACTTCTTTCTCATGTATCAGTCGAACGGAAAACAATAGAGTTCGAGAAGCTTTTACTGGGAAAAGCGTCCCAAGAGGCCATTCAAATGCTTGTACATACGGGGCTTTATGAAGAACTGCCGGGTTTTTATCACAAACGGGAGAACCTGCTGACGGCGAGCGAGTTTCCGTTTTCTCTTCTCACTTCTCGTGAGGAGCTTTGGGCAGCGCTTCTACTTGATCTTCAGATAGACTTGAAAGAAGCGATGCTTTTCCTGAAAGCCTGGAAGCTCCCTGGAAAAGTGATGAAGGAAGCCGCTCACATTGCCGATACGTTTGGCCAGAGCCTTGACGCTATGTCCATGTACAAGGCTGGTGAAAAAGCGCTTTTATCTGCCGTCAAAATATCAATGCTCCGGCAAACCAAGCAGCTGAACGGCGAGAGACTGAAGGAAGTTAGAGAAGCTTATCAAAGCCTGCCCATCAAAAGTCTGAAGGATCTTGCCATCACAGGGCGGGATTTACTTGCACTGCGAAACCAGCCCGCTGGAAAATGGGTGTCTGAAGAATTACAGCGGATAGAGCAGGCTGTTGTAATGGGAAAGCTCTCCAATCAGAAGGAACACATAGAGGAGTGGCTGAAGACATGCGATCAACCTTAAGAAACGATCTTATTGAATTATTTTCTCAGGCCGGAAGCGAGTTTATTTCCGGCCAAAAAATCAGTGATGCTCTCGGATGCTCGAGAACAGCTGTATGGAAGCATATTGAGGAGCTTCGCAAAGAAGGCTATGAAGTGGAGGCTGTCAGAAGAAAAGGGTATCGGCTTATCAAAAAGCCTGGAAAACTCAGTGAAAGTGAAATTCGGTTTGGGCTGAAAACAGAAGTGATGGGCCAGCATCTTTTTTATCATGACGTCCTTTCATCCACTCAAAAAAAGGCTCATGAGCTTGCTAATGATAACGCGCCGGAGGGCACTCTCGTTGTCGCAGATAAACAAACAGCCGGCAGAGGGCGTATGTCAAGGGTGTGGCATTCTCAAGAAGGAACAGGCATCTGGATGAGCCTGATTTTGCGTCCAGACATTCCGCTTCAAAAAACACCTCAGCTTACGCTTCTTGCTGCGGTAGCTGTTGTGCAAGGAATAGAGGAGGCAACAGGTCTCCAAACGGATATTAAATGGCCTAATGACATATTAATTCACGGAAAAAAAGCAGTCGGCATTTTAACTGAAATGCAGGCGGAAGAAGACCGCGTCCGTTCAGTCATTATTGGAACAGGCATAAACGTTAATCAAGAGGCCGATGATTTTCCCGAGGAGCTAAAGGAAACCGCAACGAGCCTTAGTCAGGCAGCCGGTGAAAAAATAGATCGGGCCAGCGTCATGCAGCATATTTTGCTTTCTTTTGAAAAACGGTACCGAGATTATTTAGCGCATGGTTTCACGCCGATTAAACTTCTGTGGGAAAGCTATGCGCTTGGAATCGGCAGTGAATTAAGAGCAAGAACGCTAAACGGAACATTTTATGGGAAAGCTTTAGGAATAGACGAAGAGGGTGTTCTTCTTTTAGAAACAAAGGAAGGCATAAAAAAAATCTATTCGGCAGATATCGAAATGGGTTCATTGTAGTTGGTACAAGCCTGTTGATTTTGATATACTTCCATTGGGCAGTATCGCCTGCGAACTGCACCTATTCATAAAAAATAGATAGACATTGCAGCAGTCTGCCTTGATCCAAAAAGGACTGGGACAGAGGGATGAAACTCGCCGAACTTTAGAAAGTGAAGAATCCTTCTCGTGTAGCGGAAGGTTTTTTTGGCTTGGATAAGATACGGCAGCTCATCTCCTCTAAAAATGAGGAGGAGAAAAAGTGAAAACAAAACTTGATTTCTTAAAAATGAAAGAGAAGGAAGAACCGATTGTCATGCTGACGGCTTACGATTATCCGGCAGCCAAGCTTGCTGAACAAGCGGGAGTGGATATGATTTTAGTCGGCGATTCACTAGGAATGGTCGTGCTAGGCCTTGATTCAACTGTCGGCGTGACAGTTGCGGATATGATCCATCACACGAAAGCGGTCAAAAGAGGTGCGCCAAATACATTTATCGTAACCGACATGCCGTTTATGTCCTACCACTTGTCTAAAGAGGATACGCTGAAAAATGCCGCAGCTATCGTTCAGGAAAGCGGAGCCGACGCGCTGAAGCTGGAAGGCGGTGAAGGGGTGTTTGAATCCATCCGCGCCTTGACGCTCGGTGGCATTCCTGTTGTCAGTCATTTAGGGCTGACACCGCAATCAGTCGGTGTATTAGGCGGATATAAAGTACAGGGCAAAGATGAACAAAGCGCCAAGAAATTAATAGAAGACAGTATAAAATGTGAGGAAGCGGGGGCCATGATGCTTGTGCTTGAATGTGTGCCTGCAGAACTCACGGCAAAAATCGCAGAAACATTATCTATTCCTGTCATTGGAATCGGAGCTGGTGTAAAAGCGGACGGACAGGTTCTTGTTTATCACGATGTTATCGGCCATGGTGTTGTTAGAACACCTAAATTTGTGAAACAATATACGCAAATTGACGGCACTATAGAAACAGCAATCAGTGGATATGTCCATGATGTAAGACATCGTGCTTTCCCTGAACAAAAGCATTCCTTTCAGATGAATCAGACAGTCCTGGAAGGCTTGTACGGAGGAAAATAAGATGAAGCAGATTACAGATATCTCACAGCTGAAAGAAATCATTACACAATATCAGTCAGAAGGCAAAACAATCGGATTTGTTCCGACGATGGGATTTCTTCATGAAGGGCATTTAACCTTGGCAGACAAAGCCAGACAAGAAAATGACGCCGTCGTTATGAGTATTTTTGTAAATCCGACGCAATTCGGTCCCGGGGAGGATTTTGAAGCGTATCCGCGCGATCTCGAACGTGATGCCGCTCTTGCGGAAAATGCCGGCGTTGATATTCTTTTCACTCCTGATGCCAGTGACATGTATCCCGGTGAAAAAAATGTAACGATACATGTTGAGAGACGTACTGAGGTTTTATGCGGGCGTTCAAGGGAAGGACACTTTGACGGAGTTGCCATCGTGCTGACGAAGCTGTTCAATCTTGTTAAACCGACACGCGCTTATTTTGGTTTAAAGGATGCGCAGCAGGTGGCAGTTGTTGATGGTTTAATCAGTGATTTCTTCATGGATATTGAACTGGTTGCTGTAGATACGGTCAGAGAGGAAGACGGGTTAGCCAAAAGCTCCCGGAATGTGTATTTAACGGCTGAGGAAAGAAGAGAAGCACCTAAGCTTTACCAAGCCCTTCAGACGAGTGCCGAGCTGATCAGAGCAGGTGAGAGAAATCCTGAAGCGGTCATCAATGCTGCAAAAGACATCATTGAAACGACAAGCGGCAGAATTGATTATGTTGAGCTATATTCTTATCCGGAACTTGAGCCTGTGAACAAGCTCGAAGGAAAGATTATTCTGGCTGTAGCAGTTGCATTTTCAAAAGCGCGTTTAATAGACAATATCATTATTGATATTCAAGAAATGGAGAGAATATAATGATGTATCGCACGATGATGAGCGGAAAGCTTCATAGGGCAACGGTTACAGAAGCAAATCTTAACTATGTGGGCAGCATTACAATTGATGAAGATCTGATTGATGCGGTAGGAATGCTTCCTAATGAAAAAGTGCAAATTGTGAATAATAACAATGGAGCACGCCTGGAAACGTACATTATTCCCGGTCAGCGCGGAAGCGGAGTCATCTGTTTAAACGGAGCTGCCGCACGCCTTGTACAGGAAGGCGATAAGGTTATTATTATTTCCTACAAAATGATGTCTGATCAAGAAGCGGCAAACCATCAGCCGAAAGTTGCCGTTTTGAATGACCAAAACAAAATTGAACAAATGCTTGGACAAGAACCTGCCAGCACTATTTTATAGATATACCGCCCCCTTTATCGGGGGTTTTCGTTTAAGATTTTCAGCGTAAAACGGTTTTGCCGCTCCATTTCCGTACAAAACGTGTTACACTTTTGTCGTATGCAAGAATTGAGGTGTCCATTTTAATGAAAAAGCAACGGTTCGTTGTTATAGATGTAGAAACAACAGGGAATTCGCCAAAAAAGGGCGATAAAATCATTCAAATTGCAGCGGTTGTAATTGAAAATGGACAAATTACTGAGCGGTTTTCAAAATATATTAATCCAAATAAATCCATTCCGGTTTTTATTGAACAGCTTACGGGAATCACGAATCAAATGGTAGAAAATCAGCCGCCGTTTAAAGCAGTGGCTGAAGAAGTGTTTCATTTGCTTGACGGCGCTTACTTTGTCGCCCACAATATCCATTTTGACCTCGGGTTTGTGAAGCATGAGTTACATAAAGCGGGTTTCCAGCTCCCAGATTGTGAAGTGCTGGATACTGTTGAGCTCTCCCGTATCGCATTTCCGGGATTTGAGGGATATAAGCTGACTGAATTAAGCGAAGAGCTTCAGCTGCGGCATGATCAGCCGCATCGAGCTGACAGCGACGCTGAAGTCACAGGACTTATTTTTTTGGAAATTCTTGAAAAGCTAAGGCGGCTTCCTTATCCGACATTAAAGCAGTTAAGAAGGCTGTCACAGCATTTTATCAGTGATCTGACGCATTTGTTAGATATGTTCATTTATGAAAACAGACATACAGATATGCCAGGCTATACGCGTTTTTCATCTTTTTCTGTCAGAGAACCAGAACCTGTGATTGAACGTCTCAAAGAAGATGAAGAATTTCTATTTGAGATGGAAAATTGGGCAGCAGGAAATGAAAAAGCGCTCTCTGAGTTCATGCCCCAGTACGAAAAAAGAGAAGGCCAAATGCTGATGATGAAAGAAGTGGCTGATGCCTTTGCCAATCGTGAACACGCGCTGATTGAAGCTGCTCCGGGAATCGGAAAAACGATCGGCTACCTGATTCCGGCTGCGCTTTTTGCTAAAAAGTCAAAAAAGCCGGTCGTCATCAGCACGTATTCAACCCTTCTTCAGCAACAGATTTTGACGAAGGATTTGCCGATCATCAAAGATATGTTCCCTTTTTCGGTGACTGCGGCTATTTTAAAAGGGCAATCGCATTATCTGTGTCTTTATAAGTTTGAGCAGGTGCTTCATGAGGAAGATGATAACTATGATGCCGTTTTGACAAAAGCCCAGCTTCTTGTTTGGCTGACAGAGACAAACACGGGAGATGTAGCAGAACTGAATTTGCCGTCAGGCGGAAAACTGCTGTGGGACAGATTGGCATATGATGATCATTCTTATAAACGACATCAGAGGGATCAAGTGATTGGTTTTTATGAACGGGCCAAACAAAGTGCCATGCGGTCTGATCTGGTGATTACGAATCATTCTCTTCTGCTAACCGATGAGGCGAGCCGGAAAAAAAGACTTCCGGATAGCGGGACTTTTGTAATTGATGAAGCACACCATTTTGAACGTGCTGCAAGCGAACATTTAGGAAAAAGAGCAACTTACATAGAACTGCATACAAAATTGAGCAGAATCGGAACGCTTAAAGAGCAGGGGCTTCTGAAAAAAATGAGACAGCTTTTTCAGCGTCACAGCCTGCCGGTGGATTCATTTTTCGAAGTGGAGGAGTGGATTCAGCATATTCAGGCGGAAAGTGATGCGTTTTTCAGCTCTGTGCATTCTTTTGTCAAACGAAGAAAACCTAAAGAAGACTTAAACCGTCTTGTCTTTAACGTGAACAAAAAAAGTCACGATAAAGGATGGCCTATTTTAACAGATGGAGCGGAAAGGCTCTGTTCTATGCTGGCGCATTTGCAGCAGCTTTTTGAGACCCAGACGGCTCTGATGGAAGAACATCTGACGGCTATGAAAAGCAAAAATGCTTTTTTGGCCGATGAATATAATAGAAGCATGAATGATTTGGGGGAGTACTGCCAGACTCTAAATCAGCTGTTCTTTGGCTCAGATGACAATGAAGCGGTTTGGATTGAGATAGATGCTAAAGGTGCGAAGAATGCAGTAGCTATATATGCGCAGCCGCTGGAACCGGGCGAGCTTCTTGCTGATCAGTTTTTCGCCCGGAAAAACAGTGTCGTTCTTACATCTGCAACCCTAACGATAGAAAATTCGTTTCATTTTATCATTGAGCGTTTGGGGTTAAGTGACTTTTTCCCCCGCACAATGAGGATCGCGTCGCCTTTTTCTTATGATGAGCGGATGCAGGTAATGATACCAAAAGAAATAAAATCGATCCAAGATACGGGGCAGACTGAATTTATACAGGATACCGCACGTTATATCGAACTGATGGCAAAAGAAAAACAGCCGAAAATCCTTGTGCTGTTTACGTCTCATGACATGCTGAAAAAAGTGCATCAGGAACTCAAGCTCGCCATGAGTGTTTCAGGCATACAGCTTTTGGCTCAGGGCATAACCGGCGGCAGTCCCGGAAAACTGATGAAAACGTTCAAAACAGCCAATCAGGCCATTTTGCTTGGAACGAATCATTTTTGGGAAGGCGTTGATTTCCCTGGCGATGAACTGACGACAGTGATCATCGTGAGACTTCCTTTCCGGGCTCCGGATCATCCGCTGCACGCTGCAAAATGTGAGCTGGCGAGGAAGAAAGGGCGCAATCCGTTTCAAACGGTCTCACTGCCGGAAGCGGTGCTGACGTTCAGACAAGGAATTGGGCGCTTGCTCCGGACAGCCGGAGACAAAGGAACGATTGTCATATTAGACAGACGGGTCAAAACCGCTGGTTACGGGCGCCTGTTCCTTGATGCTCTGCCGACAACAGCAATATCTGAAGTGACTGACAGTGAGATTGAAGCTTATGTTGCCGGAAAAAGTGAATAAAGCCGCATAAAGCGGCTTTCCGGTGTGGGAGTAGGACGTGTTTTATTTGTAAAAGCGGGTTTTTCCGCTTTGTGGTACTAGTATGGCGCGTCCTGAAAAGGAGTATGACTAACAATATTTGTTCAATTTGGAGGATGAAAAAATGGAAAGCAAAATCGAAATTCTTTCAACTATTAATGTAGAGCATTCGGATGACCTTTATAAAATTGTAGACACGCTGAATCGGACACTGAAAAGAGATAATCTGATGTTCGGTCTTGCGCTTGATGAAGAAAACAAAAACCAAGCCGTTTTTACCATTTATCGTACGTAGGTGAGAAGATGAGAAAAAAAGCATTAATATTTACCGCCATATTTGGTATTATTTTTTTAGCAGTACTTCTTGTCTCGGCAAACATTTATAAATCAGCCATGGCACAAAAGGAAAAGGGGCACGAAGCAGCAGCTGCTGAAGCGAAAAAAGAAACCGACCTCACCAGCGTTGATCAAGTCGAAACATTTGTCGGAAAAGAAAAGTATTATATCGTAAAGGGAACCGACAAAAAAGGCATCAAATTATATGTATGGGTTCCTGAAGATAAAAAAGCAAAAATTCTCTCAAAAGAAGCAAAAGAGGGAATCACCGAGGACAAAGCGGCGAAAATCATACAAGATGAAGGGCTGGTTTCAAAGCAAAAAGAGATTCACCTGGCAAGAGAAGGGAACGTCCTGCTTTGGGAAGTAACGTACTTAGACAAAGAAGGACAATACAGTTTAAGTTATGTGGACTTTACAACTGGAAAGATTCTCAAAAATATCACGCCTTAAGACGAATTAGGGGGAGTTCAAGTTGAAACTGGCAAAAAGAGTATCCGCATTAACACCGTCTACCACACTGGCCATTACAGCGAAAGCGAAAGAACTGAAAGCGGCAGGCCATGATGTCATCGGCCTTGGAGCGGGCGAACCCGACTTCAATACACCGCAGCACATTATTGATGCAGCTGTACGCTCAATGAACGAAGGACATACGAAATACACGCCTTCAGGCGGTTTGGCTGAATTAAAAAACAGCATTGCAGAGAAATTTAAACGTGACCAGAATATTGAATACAAACCGTCTCAATTGATTGTCTGTACTGGTGCCAAACATGCACTGTATACCCTTTTCCAAGTGATTTTGGATGAAGGAGACGAAGTGATTATCCCAACGCCTTACTGGGTAAGCTATCCGGAACAGGTGAAACTCGCTGGAGGTCAGCCTGTTTATGTGGAAGGGCTTGAGGAAAATCACTTTAAAATTTCTCCTGAGCAGCTGAAAAAAGCGATTACAGAAAAAACAAAAGCAATCGTTATTAATTCACCAAGCAATCCGACTGGCGTTATGTATACAGAAGAAGAGCTGGCCGCGCTTGGCGAAGTGTGCCTTGATCATGACATCCTGATAGTATCTGACGAAATTTATGAAAAACTTACATACGGCGGAAAAAAACACGTTTCCATCGCACAGCTGTCTGACCGTTTGAAAGAGCAAACGATCGTCATCAACGGCGTATCAAAATCACACAGCATGACAGGCTGGAGAATCGGTTATGCGGCTGGAGCAGAAGAGATCATCAAAGCGATGACAAACCTTGCAAGCCACAGCACGTCAAATCCGACATCCATCGCGCAATACGGAGCGATTGCCGCATACAACGGACCTTCTGAGCCAATGGAGGAGATGAGAAAAGCATTTGAGCATAGATTAAACACGATTTATGATCAGCTCGTTGAAATCCCGGGCTTCAGCTGCGTGAAGCCGGAAGGTGCTTTTTACTTATTTCCGAATGCAAAAAAAGCAGCTCAAACTTGCGGTTTCAAAGATGTAGATGAATTTGTCAAGGCGCTTCTTGAAGAAGAAAAAGTCGCGATAGTTCCAGGTTCCGGATTCGGCTCTCCTGATAATGTCCGGTTGTCCTACGCGACATCATTAGACCTTCTGGAAAAAGCGGTGCAACGAATCAAACGATTTGTAGAAAAACATAGCTAACGGATCAGAAAGCGGCTGACAAAAAGCCGCTTTTTATCTGCATTGACCCGGTCAGTTAAGACCGGGTATAATAAAGTGATGATAAAAGAGTTCGCGGGGCAAAAGCTTCCGAATGTCTTCTTGTTTTGGAGGGAAATATTTTGAAAACAACAATCAACCAAGTGTACAAGCACGTAGGTGAGGAAGTAACGATCGGAGCTTGGATCGCTAATAAGCGTTCAAGCGGGAAAATCGCGTTTTTACAGCTGAGAGACGGTACAGGTTTTATTCAAGGTGTCGTTGTAAAAGCGGAGGTTGAAGAGAGCATTTTCCAAACGGCTAAATCTGTGACGCAGGAAACGTCACTCTATATAAAAGGAATTGTCAAAGAGGACGAGCGTTCTCCGCTTGGTTATGAATTAGCTGTCACAGATATTGAAGTCATTCACGAAGCGACTGATTATCCAATTACGCCAAAGGAACACGGTACGGAATTTTTGATGGATCACAGACACTTATGGCTTCGTTCAAAGCGCCAGCATGCGATCATGAAAATCCGCAATGAAATCATTCGCGCGACTTACGAATTCTTTAATAACGAAGGCTTCGTAAAAGTAGATCCGCCGATTTTGACTGGAAGCGCGCCTGAAGGAACAACTGAGCTCTTTGCGACAAAATACTTCGATGAAGATGCTTACCTTTCTCAAAGCGGACAGCTGTACATGGAAGCTGCGGCGATGGCATTAGGAAAAGTATTCTCCTTCGGACCGACGTTCAGAGCAGAAAAGTCTAAAACAAAACGCCACTTAATCGAATTCTGGATGATCGAACCGGAAATGGCGTTTGTTGAATTTGAAGAAAACCTTCAGGTACAGGAAAATTACGTTTCATTCATCGTGCAATCGGTTCTTAAGAATTGCAAAATTGAATTAAACACACTAGGAAGAGACACGTCAAAACTTGAGCAAATCAAAGCGCCGTTCCCAAGAATTACGTATGACGAAGCGGTTGATTTTCTGAAAGAAAAAGGCTTTGACGATATCGAGTGGGGAGACGATTTTGGAGCGCCTCATGAAACAGCGATTGCCGAGCACTATGACAAACCGGTTTTCATCACTCGCTATCCGACGTCTTTAAAACCGTTCTATATGCAGCCGGCATCTGACCGCGAAGATGTAGTGCTTTGCGCAGATCTGATCGCGCCTGAAGGCTACGGAGAAATCATCGGCGGTTCTGAACGGATTCACGATATGGAACTATTGGAAGCGCGCCTTAAAGAACATGGACTGGATTCTGACGCATATAAATGGTATGCTGAACTTAGAAAATATGGATCAGTTCCACATTCCGGATTCGGCCTTGGATTAGAGCGTACAGTAGCTTGGATCAGCGGAGCGCCTCACGTACGTGAAACAATTCCGTTCCCAAGACTGTTGAACCGTCTGTATCCGTAATACATTTAAATGAAACAAGTAAAAAGAGTCTCCTGCAAGGGAGACTTTTTACAGTAAAGGGGAAAACACTATCCTTTACAGTAAGAGGTGTAACGATGAAAAAACAGCAATTTATTGATATGCAGGAGATGGGGATGTCAACGATCCCCAATCTTTTGCTGACCCACTATAAACAGCTTGGACTTAACGAAACAGAACTGATTCTGCTGTTGAAAATCAAAATGCATTTAGAAAAGGGATCTTATTTTCCTACACCGCATGAACTGCAGGAAGGCATGACGATTTCTGTTGAAGAATGCACAAACAGATTGCGTATGTTTATCCAAAAGGGTTTTCTGTTTATTGAGGAAGGCGAAGACCAAAACGGCATCAAGTTTGAGAAATATTCACTCCAGCCTTTATGGGGCAAGCTCTATGAGTATATAGAGCTTGCCCAGAATCAAACACAAGAAAGAAAAGCAGAAGGGGAACAAAAAAGCCTTTATACGATTTTTGAAGAAGAGTTTGCAAGACCGTTATCTCCTTTAGAGTGTGAAACGCTGGCCATTTGGCAGGATCAGGATCAGCATGATGCACAGCTGATTAAACACGCTTTAAAAGAGGCTGTATTATCAGGAAAACTCAGCTTCCGCTACATTGACCGGATTTTGTTTGAATGGAAGAAAAACGGGCTGAAAACAGTGGAGCAGGCCAAAATCCACAGTCAAAAATTCCGGCGTGTTCAAACTAAACAGAATGAACCGCAAAAAGAGTATAAGAGGCAGGTTCCTTTTTACAATTGGCTTGAACAATAAAGTGAAAAGGTGACAATCGTGTTAAATCTAAAACAAATTGAATTCTGTTTAGAGAAGATAGGCGACATGTTTCCCCGCGCGGAGTGTGAACTTGTTCATTCCAATCCCTTTGAATTAGTGGTGGCAGTCGCTTTATCTGCGCAATGTACAGACGCACTTGTAAACAGGGTGACCAAAACATTATTTCAAAAATATAAACGGCCGGAAGACTATTTATCTGTTTCTCTGGAAGAGCTTCAGCAGGATATCAAATCAATCGGTCTGTACCGTAATAAAGCAAAAAATATTCAAAAACTGAGTAAAATGATTATTGAAGATTATGGCGGAGAAGTACCGAAGGACCGTGATGAGCTTGTGAAACTCCCAGGAGTTGGCCGGAAGACCGCCAATGTTGTCGTATCTGTTGCCTTTGGCGTACCGGCCATTGCAGTGGATACACACGTCGAGAGGGTCAGTAAGCGTCTGGGAATCTGCCGGTGGAAGGATTCGGTGCTGGAAGTCGAAAAGACACTGATGCGCAAGGTTCCTAAAGAAGATTGGTCCGTTACCCATCATCGTCTCATATTCTTCGGAAGATACCACTGTAAGGCACAATCGCCGCGCTGTGCGGAATGTCCATTGCTTTCTCTGTGCAGAGAAGGGCAGAAGAGAGATAAAAAAGGGCTGGTGAAACGATGACGGCAGCGAATGAATTGTTAGCTTCTTATGAGCAATATTTGCGCAGTCTAGGACACATTGACTTCACTGATATCAAGGAACCATTAAGGATTAATCCTTTGTATTTTGACTTCTGCGAGACCACGCAGGACATATTGCCGTGGGAAAACAGCGCCAAGTACGTTCCGTATCTATTTCAAGTGTGGGAAGAAACAAAAGAATCACTTCTCCCCGTATTTCAAACAAGAAAGTCCAGATGCGATCAAAACGACATGCTTAAAGGGATTGTATGTTTACTTGTTTCGTTTCATTGGACAGCGGGTGAGCGGGTGATGTCGCTGAATTGGTCAGAACTGACAAAAAAATCATTTCCGGCTAAGCCGATTAATTGGGCTGAACGAGTGGAGTTTATTCTGCTGAAGCCGACCCAATATCATTGCTTTATCCAGCTAGATGAACTTTTTACAGAAATGAAAAAGCATTTTTATAAGCATCACGCGATGAAACGATAAAACCTCCCCTAAAGAGGGAGGTTTTATTGTGCAGAAAAAAGCCATCACCTTTTAAAGGGTGATGGCTTTGTCTTTAATTCGTTTTTTCAGTTGATGATGAATTCGTTTGTGTATTACCAGAAGTATTTGTTTTGTTTTTATCTGTATTAGACCCTGATGAATCATCCGTTGAGTCACCATCTGACGCGTCCTCTTCTTTGCGGCCGTTGTTATTGTTGCTGTTATCGTTAGATTGGTCTTGGTTGCTGTTGTCGGACGGATTGGTGTTCGTGTTGTCTTGTTTTTTGTCTTGATCGTTTGTTGAATCATCTGTCTGATCTTGATCTGTCTGACTGTCATCTGTTTGAGAATCATCAGTTTGTGTGTCATCCTGAGTCTTCTCATCATCTTTATTTTCATCATCCGTTTGCTGCTGGTCTTCCTTATCTTCATCCTCTTCGGCTTTTGGCACTTCATAGGATGTCGACGCTGAACTTTCGCCATCATCACTGACGGCTGTCACTTCGAATTTGTATACAGAGCCTGGCTGCACGCCCGAAATGACTGCTTCTTTTGCAGAGCTGTTTTGAACTTCAGAGTAGCTGCCGCCATCAACAGATTGCTTAACAGCAAAGGTCGCATCTCCGTCGTACTTCCAGCTTAATGTCAATGATTGATTATCTTTATCATATTTCACACTTAAACCAGACAGTTTTGCTGTTTCTTCTTTCTCTTCTTTCTCATATGTTTTAGAAACAGTAGAAGGAGATGTACCTTTTACAAAGTACTCTGTGACCTTTTTATCGCTTGGTGTATTCGGCCCTGCCAGTTTTGCCGGATTAGAGCCTTTTTCCACAGTCGCTTCCACTACGCTGTCAGGTTTCTCAAATGATCCGCTTCCGTCATCGACTTGGGCGATAAGCTTTGCAAATAGACGTTTTGCGACTTGCTGTTCCGTTTTATTTAAAGATTTTTTCCCTAACTTGTTTTGTGAATCTACACCTGTCCATACAGCAACAGTGTACTGAGGTGTATACCCGACAAACCAGGAATCAGGCACACCGCCAGGAGCGATATTGTACTTTTGTATTGTATCTTCATTAAAGTTTGTTGTTCCTGTTTTACCGGCTACCTCGACTCCAGGTACTTGTGCAAGCTGTCCGGTACCTGTCTTAACAGCTGTTTTCAGCATATCTGTAATCATAAAGGCTGTATAATCGCTCATTGCTGACTTAGATTTCGGTGTTAAGTCAAGCTTTGTTCCATCGTTAAATTCAATAGACTTCACAAAATGCGGTTCATTATACGTTCCGTTATTTCCAAATGCGCTGTATGCTCCTGCCATTGTCAGAGAAGAGACACCCGGGTTGTCATCTCCGAATCCTCCGATAGAATACGATTCATACACTTTTTCCTTATTTAAACCGAGTCCCAATCCGTTAGCAAAATCCACTGCAGTGTCTTTTCCGACTGCTTGGAATGCTTTCAAAGCCGGGATATTACGAGATTGTGCCAGTGCTTCACGCATAGACATTGGTCCTTTATATGAGCGGTCAAAGTCTCGGATAGGTGTTCCATCTGAATATGTGTAAGCTGAGTCATCAATTTGCTCGTAGGTGGACCATTTTTTATTTTCAATAACTGGTCCGTAGTCTAGGATTGGTTTTATCGTAGAACCAGGCTGAGTTTTTGCTTGAGTGGCATAGTTGAAGCCCCCAACTGTTGAGTTTCTTCCGGAACCGATTGCCCGGACTTCACCAGTTTTTGTGTCAAGAAGCGAAACGCCGCCTTGCATTCCTTCAGTAAATCCGACAGTCTCCCCATCCATTAATTCATCTAAAGTGTCTTGTGCTTTTGTATCCAGTGTTGTATAGATCTTTAATCCGTCAGCAGATGGATCGACATCAGATTTTTCATCTATTTCTTTCATGACTTCATCAACAAAGGCGCTGTATTTGTTTGAATTTGTTTTTTCATATTCCTTCTGTGAAACAACGCCTTCATCTTTCATCGCAACTTTTTTAGCTTTAGTATATTGAGAATCAGAAATAAATCCTTGCTTTTTCATCAGGCTGAGTACAATGTTCCGTCTTTTTTCCGCTTTATCAGGGTTTTTAACCGGATTGTACGCAGTCGGGCTTTGCGGCATACCCGCAAGTGTCGCAGCCTGTTCCACTGTCAATTTGCTTAAATCAGTGACGCCGAAAAATTCTTCCGCCGCTTTTCCGATTCCGTAAGCTCTAGGAGAAAAATAAATTCGGTTTAAATACATTTCTAAAATTTCATCTTTAGAGTAATTGCGCTCCAGCTGAATTGAAAGCCACACTTCCTGTACCTTCCGTTTCAGCGTCTTTTGATGGGACAGAAGGGAGTTCTTAACGACCTGCTGGGTTATCGTACTCCCGCCTTCAGCTCCGAAGCCGTCTTTAAAGTTGGCGACAAGGGCACCTCCGATACGGACAGGGTCAATCCCGTGGTGTTCGTAAAAACGTGCGTCCTCTGTCGCGATAAAGGCTTCTTTTACGACATCAGGTATTTCATCTATCGAGACGTAGGTACGCTTTTCGGCACCGACTTCTGCGACTTCTTTTCCATTTTTATCATAAATCGTTGAAGAATAAGGCGTCTTCAATTTGTTTTCGTCCAGTGATGGCGCATCTGAAACCATGACGGCAAATGTTACGGCGCCGCCGACTACACCCAGGATAAATAGAATGAGTAAAGTGAATAGCGTCTTTTTAAACAAACCGCCTTTTTTTCGTTTCTTGCCTTTTTTCGGTGAAGGGCTCGACTTGCTGTTCGCTTTACGTCGAGCTTCACGGCTGTTAAATTGATCTGACATAACATCTCAACCTTTCGTTAATCAACCTTTCGCACTAGATGATGGCGAAAAATAAAGCTGCTCAATAATACTAATATAATCAATTCTTGGCGCGTATCCAAGAGAAATCGGATAAGCTGCTTCCTCTAACTCATCTTTTCGAATTGATTTTCTGCCGTTTTTTTCTTTTCTTTCCCAGAAATAAAACAGCCTATCGGCTTCTAAAAAATAAACCTGGCCGAAAGCGGATATAATAACAAAACAAATACCGTCTTGAGCCGTTACCTGCTTCATATGCTCAATTTGATGGTCATGGAAATTCTGCAGGGGGAAAGAGGTTTTGTTTTTTGTCTCTTTCGCCTCAAAGTCAATGTACCGCCCTTTATAAATACCGTTATAATCTGTTGTCGATGATTGTTTAAAATAGGCTTCTTTTATGACTGCAGCGCTTCTTTTTGGATAATGGACATTTACAATTTGAACAGGTGTCGGCTTTTTGTGTATCACGGCAATTTGGTTTGTCAGATAATACTTATTCGTTTCGTTTAAGTCATCTTCGAGGGTCATTCCGCGATTACTGTAAGATGGCGCTCTTTTATGACTGTTTTGGGATGAAACCGGATGTTTCGGCTGAAACGTTTTTCCGTTAGGATACCGAATCACTTTCTCATCCTCCTTATTAAACTATTATTGACGGAAGTGAATGAACGTGCAAGAACAACAGGCTATGAGAAAGCTTCTTCGCCGGATTGAGCGGCAGACGGCAGTCAAAAACGCCGATAATATTTCAAGAACGAATGCTTATAAAACATTCTATGACCGTCATCCGGAAATTAAATGGTCGCTCTTAGCTTCCTTCGTTTCACGCAATGCCGGCTGGTCGATGACTGATTTAAAGGGCAGTCTGTTTCAGCTTGGTCTGCGTGAGTCACAGCAAAGGTGGTTCTTTTTGGCCTACGAGAGAGCGAATTGGCTCATCTTTTCAGATGCCTATCCGCAGCTTCTTTTGTACCACTGGTCTGTAAAAATCGGGAAGCCCCTGTTCAACTATCTGCAATTGTTTGGCGTATCACAATTTATGACAGAAGAGTGGACCCGTTTTTGGCATGAACGAAACACGGAGCGGCTCATGTATGCTCTCATTATAAATGAACAAAACACTATCCAAACACCTATTATACAAAATCCTTCGTTCAAAAAGAACGTTTTTGGCACGATTCCTTTTTATTTAAGTGACTGGTTTCATTTCAACACCGTTATTTTTCCTTCTTCAGACGGCATTCTTTACGGTATTTCGGCCAAGCGTTTTTCTAAAACTGAAGAAAGGATAAGGCTTGGAAAACAGCTGTCACAATTGCTGTTCAGTCCGGAACTGTTTTCTTCTTTTTATGACTTTTTGCACACAGTGCCGCATACAGGCTCCCGTTTTGATATGGAAAAAATGATCGGAATCACAAAAAGGACATCTCCTATGCTAAGGACATGCTACCCTGAATTAACTCACTCATTAGACGGAAAGAAAACAGATTGGTTTCATGGAAAGATAAAGAAAGGCCTCTTTGAGCGGGAAGCATTGCCGCGGCAGATAGAATTGACTGACTGGTATGTAAACAAAAAACGTCAGCTGCATGCGCTCTTTGCGGTGGAGCATTGGCTGAAGAAATAAAAGAAGCAAGGAATTTCCTTGCTTCTTACGTAGAAGGACGGTTCGGGCCGCCTAGTTTTTTATCTAAAGAATCAACTGCTTTTGATTCTGTCTTTTTTTGCTGGCCGGCTTTTTTCGGTCTAGATTTCATACGGCACCTCCTCACAAGTATCGTGTGCATTAAGCGTGAGGATCATACAATTTTTGCGTGTCTTTTTGTCGAAAACTTCAGCTTTTCGTGGAATACCTGTTTGTTTGGCGATTTGCTTCTAGTTTTGTCATGCGGAAGGATTGCGCCGTACGAGCAAAGAATTTAACCGGGAGAGAAGAGTAAAGGGAGGAACACAAATGTCCGGTTATGTAAGCAAGACAGATATTCTCCGAATGCTTTCTGATATAGAAACTGAAATAAACTGTGCTGAACAGAGCCTTGGCCGTTCTATAGATGTATTCGAGGCTGAAATGCGTGAAACGGAGGACGAGCGTTTGAGTGTTCTGGAAGAAGAAATCATGGATCTTCATATATGTATAAACGAACTGTACCGATCCCCTCAAGAGAGGTATGCTGTAGATAAGGTATACCGTATCGGCTGAATTTATGAGCAAAATTTGGTACGATAAGCTTTGAGGTGAAGGAAGTTGCAACCACAAACATTGCTGAAAGTTACCGAGCAAATGATTGAAGCCGCTGAAACAGGTGCTGCACGATATCAGGAAGGGAAAGAAAATGACTATTCGTACGATTTTTTTGAGACGATAAAGCCTGCTGTGGAGGAGAATGATGCCCTGGCAGCTCACTGGGCGGAAGGGGCGCTTGAATTTATAAAGTCTCACCGCCCGAAATACGTGCATGCTGAGCAAATAGAGACCGCAAAAGATAATTTCCTGGAATTGATTCTTCAATCATATGTTCATCATATTCATAAAAAGCGATTCAAAGACATCACTGAATCAGTCATTTACACATTGCAGACAGTGAGGGATGAAATTGCAAGTGAAGACAGCCAATAAGGCTGTCTTCATTTTTATTATAGGGGACCGGACATTAATTCAGCTCATATGCCGGGCTTTCTGCTCCATTTGCTTCCAGAACCTTCATACTGTTACGAAATTCAGTTGCGTTGAGGTGTCCTTGAATATAGAGGAACTTGGCAAAGTCCATCAGTTTATTCACACAGTCTGTTTCATATTTCTTCATTTCTGCAAAACGTTTGCTTAAGTATGGTACGTTCATTATGGTGCATCCCCTCTCATCTGTATTGAAAATATGGTATCATAATGATTCGACTTTTTTCTGTTTTTAAAAAATTTAAACTTTCGACACAATTTGACAAACACGCTTGATAGCATCAGACACAAACAAAAGAAATGATTCATACATATATAGGAGAGAAACTGTTGAGTCTAGGGGGGAAATCGCAATGAAAAGGAGACCTCAAAACGATCCTCGGCAATTGGGTTATTATTATCCTCAGCAAGTGCAGGGATATTATCAGCAGAATGCGCCTGTTCATTCTGAACAGTACGTTCCGCAGCATTACGGACAACAGGAGTTTTATCAGCCGTATAATCCGCCTCAGTCTATGCCTATGCAGCCGCCGGTATTTCCTAATCCTTATCCTATTCCGAGACCGAATCAGCAGCAGCCTTCACAGGTTCAAAGTATTATGTCGCAATTCAAAAAAGCGAACGGGCAGTTTGACTTTAATAAAATGATGGATACGACAGGCCAAGTCATGAGTGCCATGAATCAAGTCGGCTCATTAATAAAGGGGTTTACCAGCTTTTTCAAATAACAAAAGCATGAATGAATCAATTCATTCATGCTTATTTGTTGGGAAGAAAAGCGTCATTGTCTGCTCACTCCATGACGTTACCATTTCTTCCTGATGTACCTCATAAGGCAGCTGTACGGTTCTTGTCATGCTTGTTAATGTGGAGGCGTTTTGCTCCTTCTGTTTTTCCTGAAGCGTTACATGGAGGTACCGGGACTTAATGTCGATGAGAATCTCGCCGTCTCGAAACGTTGCTGGAATTGTGATATCGACATACAGCCCGTCATCACTTTCTCTGACGTCTATCGTTGTCTGTACATCTTTAAAACTAGAGTCGATCAAGTTTTGAAAACCCTGTAAAAGATTTCCTAATGCAGAAGACTGAAACAGATGGTCCATTGCTTGATTGATGATCTCTTCTTTCTTAGACAATTCATTCTTTTTGTCATCTTTACATTCCAAATGAGCCACCGCCTTTTTTTATCAGACTATGCGTTTGTGCCGGATGTAGTTATAAATTGAAGCGAAATTGAAAGTGTGGTTAAATAGGTGGTGAATGAAGGGATAACGGTTGATGAATTGGAAGGGAGATAACACATTGCTGAAAAAATTATTCGGAATGGGAAAATCAGAGGAAAAAATTACGGAAGAGGTCATCTATTCTCCGGCAGACGGGACGGTAATGGATCTGACAGATGTGCCGGATCCTGTTTTTTCACAAAAAATGATGGGCGAAGGAATTGCAGTTGAACCCTCTAATGGTGAAATTGTTTCACCTGCTGAAGGTGAAGTGATTCAGCTGTTTCATACAAAACACGCCGTGGGCATCCGGACACGTTCGGGAATCGAGCTGTTAATTCACGTAGGATTAGAAACCGTAAATATGAATGGAGAAGGATTTACCGCTCATATTAAAGAAGGTGACAAAGTAAAGGTCGGCGACCCGCTCATCACGTGTGATTTGGAGTTAATAAAAGAAAAAGCGAGCAGCACAGTCATCCCAATCGTCATTATGAATGGGGAAGCTGTGGAAACAATAGAGCCTGCAGGCGAAAAGGCTGCACACAAAGGCGAAACAAAGCTGCTCACAATAAGAGCGAAATAAGCAGGGCGGATGCCTTGCTTTTTTGTTGTCCGATTGTATAAAATTTGCACCTAGCCATGCAAACAAATATTCGGTAAACTGTACTTGATAAAGAGGTGTAAAGAATGAAAAAGAAATCACTGACTGAACTCATTTCTGAATTGAAAGGAAATGAAAACGTTGTGAACTGGCATGAAATTGAGCCTCGTGAAGCAAGGACAAGGCCGATGCCTGAATGTATAGATGAGAGACTCAAAACAGCCCTTTCCAAAAGGGGAATTGATGCCTTATATACCCACCAATATGCCGCTTTTCAATATGTGCAAAAAGGTGAAAGCATTGTAACTGTAACGCCTACGGCATCCGGGAAAACATTATGCTACAACCTGCCTGTCCTGCAATCTATCGCTGAGGAGGATACAAACCGGGCGTTATATTTATTTCCTACTAAAGCGCTGGCCCAGGATCAAAAAAGTGAGCTTAATGAAATCATTGATGAGATGGGCATTGATATTAAAAGTTTTACATATGACGGAGATACATCTCCAGCGATCAGACAAAAAGTCAGAAAAGCAGGGCACATTGTGATTACAAACCCTGATATGCTCCACTCGGCAATTCTTCCGCATCATACAAAATGGGTGAGTCTGTTTGAAAACCTTAAATATATTGTGATAGACGAGCTGCACACGTATCGCGGTGTATTCGGAAGCCATGTGGCAAATGTAATCCGCCGGCTGAAACGGATCTGCCGATTTTATGGAAGTGACCCGATCTTTATTTGTACCTCGGCAACGATCGCGAATCCGAAGGAATTGGGAGAGCAGCTGACCGGAAACTCAATGAGGCTGGTTGATGACAACGGTGCGCCAAGCGGACGGAAGCACTTTGTATTTTATAATCCGCCAATTGTTAATCAGCCGCTTAACATCAGAAAAAGCGCAACAGTAGAAGTAAACGAGCTGGCGAAAGAGTTCCTGAAGAACAAAGTGCAGACCATTGTATTTGCCAGAAGCAGAGTCCGTGTGGAAATTATTTTAAGCCATATTCAGGAACTGGTGAAAAAAGAGATCGGGGCAAAGTCTATCAGAGGTTATCGGGGAGGATATCTTCCAAAAGAACGAAGAGAAATCGAAAGAGGACTGCGAGATGGCGAAATTCTTGGGGTTGTCAGCACAAATGCGCTGGAGCTCGGGGTTGATATCGGTCAGCTGCAGGTCTGTATCATGACCGGTTATCCCGGAAGTGTGGCAAGTGCGTGGCAGCAGGCGGGAAGAGCCGGCAGAAGACACGGTGAGTCCTTGATTGTCATGGTGGCTAATTCAACGCCGATTGACCAGTATATTGTGCGCCATCCTGAATACTTTTTTGACCGTTCGCCGGAATCGGCAAGAATCAACCCAGAGAATCTAATTATTTTAGTTGATCACTTAAAATGCGCTTCTTATGAACTTCCTTTCAAAGCCGATGAAGAGTTTGGGCCGCTGGACGTCAGTGATATCCTCGAGTACCTTCAGGAAGAGGGTGTCCTGCACCGCAATGGAGAACGTTATCATTGGGCAAACGAATCGTTTCCTGCTTCCAATATCAGTCTGCGTTCGGCTTCACAAGAAAATGTGGTCATTGTCGATCAAACGGATGTTGCGAATGTGAGAATCATCGGTGAAATGGATCGGTTTAGTGCGATGACGCTTCTTCATGATGAAGCGATTTATTTGCATGAAGGCGTGCAATTCCAAGTGGAAAAGCTTGATTGGGATCATAAAAAGGCTTATGTCAGAAAAGTTGATGTGGAATATTACACGGATGCCAATCTGGCAGTCCAGCTGAAGGTGCTGGAAATTGACAAAACAAAAGAGAGGAGCCGTACATCCCTACATTACGGCGATGTTACGGTAAATGCATTGCCCACTATTTTTAAAAAGATTAAGATGACTACTTTTGAAAATATCGGATCAGGCTCTATCCATTTACCGGAAGAAGAACTCCACACGAGTGCGGCTTGGCTTGAAATCAAAACAATTGATGAAGACATTGGAGAAAAGACACTCGAACAGCTGCTTCTGGGCATATCGAATGTTTTGCAGCATATTGTCCCTGTGTATATTATGTGTGACCGAAATGATGTCCATGTCGTTTCGCAAATCAAAGCTGCCCATACCGGTTTGCCAACGGTATTTTTATATGACCATTATCCGGGCGGAATCGGCTTGGCAGAGGAAGTCTTTACACGGTTTGTTGACATTAATGATGCGGCTAAGCGGCTGATAAAACAATGTCCTTGTCATGATGGCTGTCCGTCTTGTATAGGTACTGAAATAGAAGGAATAAAAGCCAAGGAACGAATTTTGCAGCTGTTGGACCAAATGTCATAAGGAAAGGAGGTTAGGCATGTCGTTAAAAGGAAAACTCCAGCGTATGAAAAAGCATATGGTGCTGGAGGAAGCAGAACACAAGATAGAAGAGAATGGGACTTCAGACATTCGCTCTGATATACCATTTCTTAAAGAGTGGGAGGCTTATGGCGTGAAGCCTTTCTTCTTTGAGGATGAATACTGTCTGATCAGGGAAGTAGAATATCCGCTCTCCCATCGGCACGGGCATTACTGTTTTTCCGAGCTGGATGAAGTCATCGGGTTATGGAACAAAAGCAGCCTCTCGCATACATTATCTGCAAAAGGATATGAAAACAACAGCCTGTTTTTCTTTGATACAGAAACAACAGGTCTTGGCGGCGGAGCCGGCAATACGATTTTTTTGCTCGGCCATGCAAGGGTATATAAAGATCGAGTGGTAATCAAACAGCATCTTCTGCCCAAACCGGGGAATGAAGTCGCCTTGTATCAGAGCTTTTTAAGCGAGGTTGATATTACATCACTTGTTACCTACAACGGAAAAGCTTTTGATTGGCCGCAGGTAAAAACAAGGCATACACTGATTCGTGACAGAGTTCCGAAGCTCCCGGAATTCGGGCATTTTGACCTCTTGCATGGAGCAAGGCGTTTGTGGAAGCACAAAATGGAACGCGTGTCGCTTGGCTCAGTTGAAAAAGAAGAGCTCGGCGTACGCAGAAAAGAAGACACCCCGGGCTATTTGGCGCCGATGCTGTACTTTCATTTTATTAAGGCACAGGAACCGGATCTTTTAAAGGGTGTGCTGCACCATAATGAGATGGATGTGCTGTCGTTAATTTCACTGTACATTCATATGTCAAAGAAAATTCTTTCCGCTTCTGATATGCCAAAAGAGCATGATGAAGCTTACGCAATGGCGAAATGGTTTATTGCCCATAAGGAAACGGGCCAAGCAGTCAATCAGCTTGAAAGACTTAAAGAAAAGTCATTTGAAAATAAAGACAGAGCCCTTTTAGATTTATCAATGCTGTACAAAAAACAAAACCGCCTAGAAGATGCAGTCCTGCTTTGGGAGAAACTATCTCATTCTCAGCACCAAAAATGCAGGTACACGTCAGCGATAGAGCTTGCTAAATATTTTGAGCATAAGAAAAAGGAATTCGGGAAAGCTTTACATACAGCTGAACAATTACTTGCTGATGAGGCGTCCTTATCAGAAAAAGAAACGGAAAATCTGCACGTGAGAATTGCCCGTTTGAAGAGGAAATATTCCTCTTAAATATTCCCCGGGAAAGCGCAAAAGACGACTTCTTTCGCCATGAAATTTTTTTGCTGGATTCACATCGATTTTGTTGTAGAAAACCGGCGAATCCTGTAAAATGACGTTAGTTATTTTTAAAGGGAGAGTTGGTATGTATAAGGGTGTTTTTTATTTGTTCTTCGTCGTTGTGTTTTTGATTGCTTTCGTATTTTCAAACTTTAAAGACAGCTTAATTGCACACTTTTAAAATAGGTCTTTGCATCAGAACATGTACCCCCTATTTTTCATAGCTTAGTATTGTAATAAAGTTTATGGAAAGGGGATTTAAATCATGCATCACTGCAGACCGCACATGATGGCGCCGATTGTCCATCCTACTCATTGCTGTGAACACCATACGTTTTCAAAAACAATCGTGCCGCACATTCACCCACAGCACACAACAAACGTAAATCACCAGCATTTCCAGCACGTTCACTACTTTCCACACACTTTCTCAAATGTTGATCCGGCTACGCATCAGCATTTTCAAGCAGGAAGACCTTGTTGCGATTACTAGTATGGAAACGTGCAGCTTGATGGTGTAAACCAACGCAGCACATCAAATGGGGCCCAATGGGAGCCCCATTTTTTAAAGCAGGTGAAAAGATGAAAGTATTGGCAATAACAGGATATAAACCGTTTGAACTCGGGATATTTAAACAGGATGACAAGGCGCTGTATTACATAAAAAAAGCCATTAAGAACCGGCTGATTGCTTTTTTGGATGAAGGATTAGAATGGATTTTAATTTCAGGGCAGCTTGGAACAGAACTCTGGTCGGCCGAAGTTGCATATGATTTGCAGGAAGAATACCCTGACTTAAAGGTTGCTGTCATCACACCATTTTACGAGCAGGAAAAGAACTGGAAAGAGCCGAATAAGGAACTGTATGAAGCTGTTCTGGCCCAGGCGGACTACGAGGAAAGCCTGACTCATCGTCCGTATGAAAGCCCGCTTCAGTTCAAACAAAAAAATCAGTTCTTCATTGATAAGTCTGACGCGCTTATGCTTTTATATGACTCTGAAATGGCTGGTTCCCCAAAGTATATGCTTGAGACAGCTGAAAAAAGACGCGAACAGGATGGCTATCCGATCTACTTTATCACAATGGATGATCTGAGAGTGACAGTAGAGGAAGACAGCTTCTCATAACAAAGAAAGAGAAATTTGACAATCGTACAGATTTCTGAAAAAATATAAGATGATGATTCACGATACGAGGTGAAAAAGATGCTTGCTGATAAAGTAAAGCTTTCTGCGAAAGACATTTTGGAAAAAGAATTTAAAACAGGCGTTAGAGGTTACAAACAAGAAGACGTTGACAAATTTTTAGATATGATCATTAAGGATTATGAAACCTTTCATCAAGAAATTGAAGAACTGCAGCAGGAAAATTTGCAGCTGAAAAAACAGCTTGAAGAAGCCAGCAAAAAACAGCCAGTGCAATCAAACACAACGAACTTTGATATCTTAAAACGGCTGTCTAACTTAGAAAAGCATGTTTTTGGCAGCAAGCTTTATGATTGATCTGCGCTTGTAAAAAATGGCGCTTGTAAATGACAATCAGTTGTTATATAATAATTCATGTTCTTAACGTTCGGGTAATCGCTGCAGATCTTGAATCTGTAGAGGAAAGTCCATGCTCGCACGGTGCTGAGATGCCCGTAGTGTTCGTGCCTAGCGAAGTCATAAGCTAGGGCAGCCTTGATAGGCTGACGGCAGGAAAAAAGCCTACGTCCTTTGGATATGGCTGAGTATCCTTGAAAGTGCCACAGTGACGAAGTCTCACTAGAAATGGTGAGAGTGGAACGCGGTAAACCCCTCGAGCGAGAAACCCAAATTTTGGTAGGGGAACCTTCTTGACGGAATTCAACGGAGAGAAGGACAGAATGCTTTCTGTAGATAGATGATTGCCGCCTGAGTACGAGGTGATGAGCCGATTGCAGTACGATGGAACAAAACATGGCTTACAGAACGTTAGACCACTTAAATTAAATGATGAAATCAAGCTCTCCCGTATAAGGAGAGCTTTTATCTTGATGAGAGAAAAGTTTTAAAAGACAGGGTGATACGATGAAGAAGTATACACTAATTGCAACAGCGCCGATGGGCATTGAAGCTGTAGTTGCAAAAGAAGTTCGTGACTTAGGATATGAATGCAAGGTTGATAACGGAAAAGTTATCTTTGAAGGAGATGCGCTTGCGATTTGCCGTGCGAATCTTTGGCTGAGAACGGCGGACCGCGTAAAAGTTCAAGTTGCTACATTTCAAGCAAAAACATTTGATGAGCTGTTTGAAAAAACGAAAGCGGTTAACTGGCGTTCATTTATACCGGAGAACGGGAAATTCCCTGTCATCGGTAAATCCGTTAAATCAACACTTGCAAGCGTTCCCGACTGTCAGCGGATCGTCAAAAAAGCGATTGTTGAAAAGCTGAAGCTGCAGTCCGGCAAAGCCAATG
The DNA here is from genome assembly GCF_001517105.1 of Bacillus halotolerans. Lineage (GTDB taxonomy): Bacteria > Bacillota > Bacilli > Bacillales > Bacillaceae > Bacillus > Bacillus halotolerans. Next base: position 191,944 of record NZ_LPVF01000013.1, on the reverse strand, counting down.
ACTGGATCGAAGAAACAGGCGCCGAATATAAGGTGGAAATTTCTTTATTGAAAGATCAAGCGGTTATTACACTTGATACGTCAGGGACAGGCCTCCACAAACGGGGATACCGCGTGGATCAGGGAGGCGCGCCCATTAAAGAAACGCTTGCTGCCGCTTTGGTGCAATTAACTAATTGGACTCCGGACCGTCCATTTGTCGATCCTTTTTGCGGTTCCGGAACGATCGCGATTGAAGCCGCATTAATCGGCCAAAATATTGCCCCGGGATTTAACCGCGATTTTGTCTCAGAGGATTGGGAGTGGATCGGTAAAGATCTGTGGGACAAAGCACGTCTTGAAGTCGAAGAAAAGGCAAACTATGATCAGCCGCTTACGATTTTCGCCAGTGACGTAGATCACCGCATGGTGCAAATCGCAAAAGAAAATGCAGAGGAAGCGGGACTGAGCGAATTAATCGAATTTAAACAAATGCAGGTAAAGGACTTCACTACAAAACTTGAGTTTGGCGTGATTGTCGGAAACCCGCCGTACGGAGAACGTCTCGGAGATAAAAAAGCTGTGGAACAAATGTACAAAGAAATGGGACAGGCGTTCGAGCCGCTTGATACGTGGTCTGTGTATATGCTGACTTCAAATGAAAATTTTGAGGAAGCATATGGAAGAAAAGCAACGAAGAAACGAAAGCTCTTTAATGGATTTATTAAAACGGATTATTATCAGTACTGGTCTAAAGTAAGACCTCAGCGTAATAAAACGGAACACGCATAAAAAGAAGACGCTCTGGACGCGTCTTCTTTCATCTTTCAGCCATATTCTATCGTTACCAACGGTGCGCTTTCGCGTTACTTCTTAATATAATGTTGGTTTGGGACATTTCGGTGTGACCGTTTACTTGAGACTTAGAACGTTTAGGCCGCGTCCAATTGTGATGAAACAGTTCAGAATGCTGATCTAATCGGTCTTTATAACTCATGTCAACATCACTCCCTGATAGAATATTGTTGATAAGACGGATAGTCCATGACGGAGTATCGGATGTAGTTTGTGCACATTTCAGTGATAACATGCGGAAAGCATGTATATAAAAAGAAAAGTTCGCATACAATGATGATTATTTCAATTAGAGGTGATCTCATGCTGAACAGCGAACATTTTAATCTTATTCAAAGGGCGCTTGACGCAACCGCAAACGAGCTGAAGGAGCTCAGAGCTGATGCGTCTCCGTCTGTGATTTCACATGCGCAAAATAATTTAGAAAAAGCGGTGGAACATATTCATTCAACAGACCATCCTTTTTTATCCTCGCATGTGATCAACCGAAAGTAAGTCACAAAAAGCTTGGCACTGCCAAGTTTTTTTATTGTATTCAGCGGCGGGAAATGATAATATTGATGGTCTGAATGCCGAATAGTTGGGGGTTGGAACTGGGTGACAACATCACGTTTGCCTTTTTCTTTAACGAAAACAAAGAATTTTTATGAAGAATTGAACAATTGGATTGGTGACGTGTTTTACGATATTCTTCCCGGAAAAGGGTTTGATCTTCGAGATGAGCAAGTGTTCATGGCTTTTCAGCTGGAACGGGCGTTTAAAGAGAAAAAAGTCATGTTTGCCGAAGCCGGAGTAGGAACGGGGAAAACACTTGTTTACCTTCTTTTTGCGATCAGCTATGCAAGATATGTCGGAAAACCCGCCATTATCGCTTGTGCTGATGAAACGTTAATCGAACAGCTCGTAAAAAAAGAGGGAGACATTTCGAAACTGGCTGAACATTTGGATCTTAAGATTGACACAAGGTTATCGAAATCACATGAGCAGTATCTATGCTTGAAAAAGCTTGAAAAAACAATGCAGCGATCTGATGATGAAAAGTGGCTTGATCTTTATGAAGCTTTACCGTCATTTGTCCATGAGTCACAGGCCATGCAGCGGTTTTATCCATATGGTGACCGAAAGCAGTACGCTAACCTTTCGAATGAAGAATGGTCGCAAGTAAGCTACGACTCGTTTCAAGATTGCCTGACATGTGATATGAGACATAGATGCGGCTTGACGCTATCAAGAGATTATTATCGCAAGTCAACAGACTTGATCATTTGTTCTCATGATTTCTATATGGAACATGTATGGACGGAAGAATCGCGCAAACGGGAGGGACAGCTGCCGCTCTTGCCTGATCATAGTGCGGTTGTATTTGATGAAGGGCATCTGTTAGAGTTTGCTGCGCAAAAAGCATTAACCTACAGAGTCAAGCAATCAACTCTCGAATTATTTTTAGAACGTTTGCTTCAAAATGACATTAGAGAAGAATTTGCTGAATTGATAGAAGACGCACTTGCTGCAAACGACGAATTTTTCTATGTTCTTTCTGAAGAATCAAGAGAAGTTGCCGGGTCGCACCGTTTGGAAATAAAGAATGATCAGCGTGTCAAAAAGGCGGCGGACGAGCTGTGCCGTTTGCTTGATAAAATTGGTGAAGCACTCGTATTTGAGTCAGAAATGTACACCATTGATCAATACGAGCTGTCAGTCGTAGAGGAATATGTTGAGCAAATGGCGTATTCACTATCTTTATATCAAAAAGATGCGATCAGCTGGCTGGAGCAAAAGGAAGCGGAATCCACTTTTGTCGTGATGCCGAGAACAGTAGCAGAAGTGCTTGGCGAGAAAGTGTTTTCAAAGAAAATTCCGTATATCTTTTCTTCTGCAACGCTGTCAGAAGGCGGTTCGTTTGACTATATTGCGGACAGTCTGGGGATTCACGATTACTTATCGTTAACGGTTGATTCTCCTTATGATTATGACGAACAAATGACCGTTACCCTTTATGGGAAAACAGAAATGAGCGCAGAACAAAAAACAGCTCAAACAATAGAGACAATTAAGCACTATAAAGGCAGAACGCTGGTGCTCTTCCCGTCTTTTGAGGAATTAAACGAGTTTAAGGAGCTCGCAGCTGCTTGGGAGCTGCCGTATCCGATTTACTTTGAAGGCGACGAGGAAATCAGCAGCTTAGTAGAAAAATTCCAAGGGGAAGAGGAAACGGTTTTATGTTCAGTTCACCTATGGGAAGGGCTTGATATTCCTGGTGACGCATTGAAGAATGTCACGATCTGGTCATTGCCGTTTCCGCCTCATGACCCTGTATTTACGGCAAAACGCAACAGTGCGAGAAAAGACCCGTTTGAAGAGGTTGACCTTCCGTATATGCTGTTGAGAGTGCGGCAGGGGATTGGCCGTCTGATTCGCTCAAATCAAGACAGCGGCTCGATTCATATTTATGCGGGCGGAGAAAATGAACGCATCATTGATGAAGTGAAAAAGGTCTTACCTGTTGAACCGCATATGATGTAATCACGAAAAAGCTGATGATCCATGATCATCAGCTTTTTCATTTTGTCAGCGGGCAAGCCAGCCGCCGTCTACTGCTAAAATATGTCCATTGACATAATCCGAAGCGCGAGATGCCAGAAAAACAGCCGTCCCGCCGATATCATCAGCTTTGCCCCAGCGGCCGGCAGGAATCCTTTTTAAAATGTCTTCATTTCGCTTCTCATCATCCCGGATAGGCTGTGTATTGGCAGTTGATATATAGCCAGGCGCTATCGCGTTAACTTGTACGCCGGAAGCGGCCCACTCATTTGCAAACGATTTTGTTAAACCAGCAACGGCATGTTTGCTTGCTGTATAGGCTGGAACAAGAATACCGCCTTGAAAAGAGAGGAGAGAGGCAATATTGATAACCTTCCCGTGACCTCTTTTCAGCATGTGTCTGCCCGCTAGCTGTGTCAGGATAAACAAGCTGTTTAGGTTCACATTCAGCACGTTATGCCAGTTCTCTTCAGCGAAAGTGTCCGCTTTTTCCCGGTGAATAATCCCGGCGTTATTGACTAGGATGTCGATTTGCTGTGTTTCAAACAGTTCAGCCGCTGTATCCTTTATTGCATCAGGCTTACTCATATCCAATGTAAAGGAAGTGAATGTGCGGCCTTTTTGTTCCACAAGCTTCTGTGTTTCAGAGAGGCTGCTTTTATGTGATGTGCCGATAATATCAGCACCGGCGCCTGCCAGCGCTTTGGCGATTCCTTGGCCGATTCCCGTACCCGGCCCTGTCACCAGTGCCGTTTTTCCTTCTAATGAAAATGCCTCTTGCAGATAACTCATCTTATTTCAGCCCATCCATCGGCACAAGATCCATGTCCGTAAATGTGTAGTTTTCACCAGCCATCGCCCATACAAAACTGTAGTTAGATGTTCCTGCGCCAGAATGAATGGACCAGGCAGGAGAAAGGACAGCCTGCTCGTTTCCGACGACAAGGTGGCGTGTTTCATCCGGCTGACCCATGAAGTGAAAAACCTTCGAATCCTTCTCAAGATCAAGGTAGAGATAAGCCTCCATCCGGCGATCATGAACGTGTGCCGGCATGGTGTTCCAGTTATTGTTTTCGTCCAGCATCGTGATCCCCATCATCAGCTGACAGCTTTGAATGCCATCTTGATGAATGACTTTGTACAGGCTTCTTACATTTGATGCTGCTGCGTCACCGAGCCGGTCCGGTGTCAGTTCAGAAAGAGCGGCTTTTTGCGTCGGATAGCTTTGATGCGCGCCCGAGGAGACGAAGTAAAACTTTGCTGTTTCTCCGTTCAGGCTTTTAAATGCTACATCCCGATTGCCCATCCCGATATATAGAAAATCCTTTGTTTGAAGCACATATTCATCATCACCGACTTTAACCGCACCAGGCTGGCCGACGTTAATAATACCGATTTCACGCCGTTCCAGAAAAAAGTCCGTTTTAAGAAAGTCTCCGGCATCAAGCTTCAGTTCGCTCTGTCCGGGTGCTGCACCGCCGATCACAACACGGTCTTCATGGGAGTAATACATGGTCAGCTTATTTTCCGTAAATAACGTATCCATTAAAAAATGACTGCGAAGCTCCTCGGTTGTAAAGCGTTTTACTTGTTCAGGGTGTACAGAGTAACGATTTTCCATTGGATTTCCCCCTTGGTTAGGATTTCAGCATCACTTGAATGAAAATATTTTGGTAACGGTTTCAAAGAAAATTTTAGGATAAATAGAGAAAAGAGTCAACGGAAAGTTTGTGAATAATCCCATTATTAAAAAAATACTTTTCAATTTTAAAAAATATGGTATTCTTGTGTTGTAACGGTTTTGAAATCGGTTTCAAATTATAAGACGATACAGGAGCACTTGAATGAAAAAGAAAACAACAGGCCATATCACCATCAAAGACGTAGCTGAATTTGCAGGAGTATCAAAATCAACCGTTTCTCGTTATATTAACGGGAAAATTGACGCGATTTCTCCTGAAAAGGTAAAAAACATAAAAAAGGCAATCGCTGAATTGAATTATCGGCCGAGTAAAATGGCACAAGGCTTGAAAATAAAAAAAAGCAAATTAATCGGATTTGTTGTAGCCGACATTACAAATCCCTTTTCAGTCGCAGCATTTAGGGGAGTTGAAGAGGTTTGTGATCAATATGGCTACAGCATAATGGTGTGCAACACTGATAACAGTCCTGAAAAAGAACGGGAAATGCTGTTAAAGCTCGAAGCACACTCTGTAGAAGGGCTGATTTTGAATGCAACCGGGGAAAACAAGGATATTTTATATTCCTTTGCCGAACAGCAGGTGCCGACAGTATTAATTGACCGCAAATTGCCGGATCTGAAACTGGATACCGTAACGACTGACAACAGAAGAATCACTGAAGAGATCCTTCAGCAGATTTACAGCAAAGGGTACACAGATGTCGCGCTGTTTACCGAACCGATTGCATCCATCAGCCCCCGGGCGGAAAGAGCGGCTGTTTATCAGGAGATTGCTGCGGTGCGAAATGTGAATGGACTCAGGCGAATGTATGAAATTGACGTCAAAGACAAAGAGCAGCTTGAGAAGGCGCTGCGTTCTTTTATGAATGAGATGCCTGAGCAAAAAAAAGCGATTCTTGCTTTAAATGGTTTGATTATGCTGAAAATTATTAGCTGTATGGAAGAAATAGGGCTGCGCATTCCCGAAGATACGGGGATTGCCGGATTCGATGATACGGAATGGTATAAACTCATCGGCCCGGGCATTACAACAATCGCCCAGCCGTCACATGATATGGGCAAGACGGCGATGGAACGCGTTTTAAAAAGGATTGAAGGTGACGAGGGAGCGCCTCAAACCATTGAATTAGAGGCAAAAGTCATCATGAGAAAGTCACTTTAATCCAAAGTGCCCTCAACTAAGGGGAGGTTGGGAAATGAAGCTTGATGCGGTTACTTTCGGCGAATCGATGGCCATGTTTTACGCAAATGAGTACGGAGGCCTTCATGAAGCTTCCACATTCTCAAAAGGACTGGCCGGGGCAGAAAGCAATGTGGCTTGCGGCCTGGCCAGACTTGGCTTTCAAATGGGCTGGATGAGCAAAGTCGGCAATGATCAGCTCGGAACATTTATTCTTCAGGAGCTGAAAAAAGAGGGAGTGGATGTGTCTCGCGTGATCCGGTCTCAGGATGGCAATCCAACGGGGCTGCTGCTAAAGTCCAAAGTGAAAGAAGGCGATCCTGAGGTAACCTATTACAGGAAGAATTCGGCTGCAAGCACTTTAACAGCTGCTGAATACCCAAAAGACTATTTTCAAAGCGCAGACCATCTGCATGTGACAGGTATTCCCCCGGCTTTGTCCGCCGATATGAAAGAATTCGCCTATTATGTGATGAAAGACATGAAACAGGCTGGAAAAACCATCTCATTAGATCCTAACCTAAGACCCGCACTTTGGCCTGATCAAGCAACAATGGCACATACGATTAATGATTTGGCGGGACTTGCGGATTGGTTCTTCCCTGGAATCGCAGAGGGAGAGCTACTGACTGGCGAAAAAACGCCTGAAGGCATTGCAGATTTTTATCTGAAAAAAGGGGCCAGCTTTGTCGCTATTAAACTTGGGAAAGAAGGCGCTTACTTTAAATCAAAGGAAAGTGAAGGATATACAGAAGGCTTCCGGATTGATCAGGTTGTTGACACAGTCGGCGCCGGAGACGGGTTTGCTGTTGGCGTCATCAGCGGAATCCTTGATGGCTTGCCGTACAAGGATGCAGTGCAAAGGGGGAATGCGATCGGCGCATTGCAAGTTCAGGCACCGGGGGACATGGACGGTTTGCCGACAAGGGAAAAACTAGCCGCATTTTTATCTGCTCAAAGAACAGTTCACCACAAGAAAGGGGATTGTTAATATGGAGTCCAATGTAGTAGAAAACCGTCTGAAAGAAGCCAGATTGATTGCAGTCATTCGTTCAAAGGATAAACAGCAGGCCTGTCAGCAGATTGAGAGTTTGATAGATAAAGGGATTGGGGCAATTGAAGTCACTTATACGACACCTGGAGCTTCTGCTATTATTGACTCCTACAGAAATCAGGAAGATGTCTTAATCGGTGCGGGCACGGTCATTACTGCGCAGCAGGCGGGAGAAGCTGCGGAAGCAGGAGCACAATTTATTGTCAGTCCGGGTTTTTCAACAGATCTTGCTGAGCACCTATCGTTTATGAAGACGCATTATATCCCTGGCGTACTGACACCGAGCGAAATTATGAAAGCGTTGACATGCGGATTTACTACATTAAAGCTGTTTCCAAGCGGTGTATTCGGCATCCCTTTTATGAAAAATTTAGCGGGCCCTTTTCCGCAAGTTACTTTTATACCGACTGGCGGGATCCATCCGTCTGAGGTTCCGGAATGGCTCAAGGCAGGGGCAGGTGCCGTCGGAGTTGGAAGCCAGCTGGAAAGCTGTTCAAAAGAGGATTTACAGGCTGTTTTCCAAGTGTAGCCACATAAGGGGTATTGTTTTTCCATAACCGGAGGATGGGAGAATATATATGAAAATCAAAGCGACAATTGAACGGGTACCTGGCGGAATGATGATTATTCCGCTGTTTCTGGGAGCAGCGCTTAATACGTTTGCGCCTGGAACAGCAGAGTTTTTTGGAGGGTTTACGGGTGCGCTTATTACAGGAACCCTTCCCATACTAGGCGTTTTTATCTTTTGCGTTGGAGCGACGATTGATTTCCGTTCTTCAGGCTATATTGCGAGAAAAGGGATTACCTTATTATTGGGAAAGATCGGGTTTGCGGCACTGCTTGGTGTGATTGCGGCTCAATTTATACCCGATGAAGGCATCCAATCCGGATTCTTTGCAGGTCTCTCTGTTCTAGCCATTGTTGCAGTGATGAATGAAACGAACGGCGGCCTCTATTTGGCGCTCATGAATCATATGGGCAGAAAAGAAGATGCCGGCGCATTCGCGTTTATCAGTACAGAATCTGGACCTTTTATGACCATGGTTACATTCGGTGTTACCGGACTGGCTGCTTTTCCGTGGGAAACGCTGGCGGCAACAGTCATCCCGTTTTTGCTCGGCTGCATCCTTGGAAATCTTGATCATGATCTGAGAGACTTATTCAGCAAGGTAGTGCCGGCAATCATTCCGTTTTTTGCATTTTCACTTGGGAATACTTTGAATTTCGGAATGCTGATTCAGTCAGGGTTATTAGGCATTTTGGTCGGTGTCTCTGTTGTCATCTTATCCGGCGGCTCCTTGTATTTGCTTGATCGTTTCATTGCCCGGGGAGATGGTGTCGCGGGGGTGGCAGCTTCATCAACAGCGGGAGCGGCCGTCGCCGTGCCATACGCCTTAGCGGAAGCGAATTCTGCGTTTGCACCCGTTGCTGAATCTGCAACTGCAATCATTGCGACAAGCGTTATTGTCACCTCTTTGTTAACACCTCTGGCAACAGTGTGGGCGGATAAAAAAATCAATGCAAAAAAACGAAAAACACCGCCGCCAAACAATCAAATGCCGATAAACTGAGTGATGAAGGCTGCCGATGACTAGGCCGGCAGCCTTTTATACAAACAATTTGACTTTCAAACACCCTTCCAGTAGCCTGTAATGGAACGGCTAGAATAGGGAGGGAATGGATATGGAGATACATACATACGAAAAGGAATTTTTTGATCTTTTAACAAGAATCTCACATTATAGTGAAGCGGTTGCATTGATGCATTGGGACTCCAGAACAGGCGCGCCGAAAAACGGCTCAGAGGACCGCGCTGAAAGCATCGGTCAGCTTTCGACAGATATATTCAATATCCAGACATCAGATCGGATGAAGGAGCTTATTGACGCGCTTTATGAACGGTTTGATGATTTGGCTGAAGATACGAAAAAGGCTGTAGAGCTGGCAAAAAAAGAGTATGAAGAAAACAAAAAAATTCCTGAAGCAGAATACAGGGAATATGTTATTCTTTGCTCAAAGGCTGAAACAGCTTGGGAGGAAGCGAAAGGAAAATCTGATTTCAGCTTGTTTGCCCCTTATTTGGAGGAGCTGGTCGAATACAATAAACGATTTATTGAATATTGGGGTTATGAAGAGCATCCTTATAATGCATTGCTTGATTTGTTTGAACCAGGTGTGACGGTCAAGGTGCTTGATCAGCTGTTTTCTGAGCTGAAAGAAGCGATCATTCCTCTTATCAAACAAGTGTCAGCCTCAGAGAATAAACCGAATACAAGCTTTATCAGTGAAGTGTTCCCTAAGGAAAAACAAAAAGAACTCAGCCTTTATTTCCTGCAAGAGCTCGGCTACGATTTTGACGGCGGAAGGCTTGATGAAACCGTTCATCCATTTGCGACAACAATGAACCGCGGGGATGTTCGGGTGACGACGAGATATGATGAAAAAGATTTCCGGACAGCTATTTTCGGCACAATTCATGAATGCGGTCACGCGATCTACGAGCAAAATATCGACGAAGCGCTGAGCGGGACGAATTTATCAGACGGTGCTTCAATGGGAATTCATGAATCTCAATCATTGTTTTACGAGAATTTTATTGGACGCAACAAGCATTTCTGGACACCATACTATCAGAAAATACAAGAAGCGTCTCCTGAACAGTTCGGCAACATATCGCTTGATGATTTTGTTAGGGCTGTCAATGAATCAAAACCTTCATTAATCAGAGTTGAAGCGGATGAATTGACGTATCCTTTGCATATTATTATTCGTTATGAAATTGAAAAAGCGATTTTCAGCAATGAAGTATCTGTGGAAGAACTGCCTTCACTTTGGAATCAAAAATATCAGGATTATTTAGGTATTACTCCTTCTGAGGATGCAGAGGGAATCCTGCAGGATGTTCACTGGGCGGGTGGAGATTTTGGCTACTTCCCATCGTATGCACTTGGTTATATGTATGCAGCGCAGCTGAAACATAAAATGCTCGATGATCTGCCTGAATTTGATACTCTCTTGGAAAGAGGAGAGTTTCATCCGATTAAACAATGGCTGACGGAAAAAGTGCATATTCACGGAAAACGGAAAAAGCCATTAGACATTATTAAAGAAGCAACAGGTGAAGAGCTGAATGTGCGCTACCTGATTGATTATTTGCAAAATAAATATTCAAATCTGTATTTATCTTAATGAAAAAGCCTGGCGTCTCAAACGTCAGGCTCAATTTATTATCGAAATATTCATAAAAAACGAATGATTTTTCCAAAAAAAGAATTAAAGTTCGGAAATTTTTATTTTTGTCTATGCAAGACCTTAGAATCTTGATATAATTTGTAACAATATAATAGGAACACTCATATAATCGCGTGGATATGGCACGCAAGTTTCTACCGGGCACCGTAAATGTCCGACTATGAGTGAGCAATGAGACCGGACGTATACGGTTTTTTGTTATTTCAGCATTGCTTGCTCTTTGTTTTGAGCGGGTAATGCTTTTTTTATTATCTAAACGGAGGTATGACAGGATGGAAGCACTGAAACGAAAAATAGAGGAAGAGGGCGTCGTTTTATCAGATCAGGTATTGAAAGTGGATGCTTTTTTAAATCATCAAATTGATCCGCTGCTCATGAAGAAAATCGGTGACGAGTTTGCCGCCAGATTTGAAAAAGACGGAGTAACAAAAATTGTTACAATCGAATCATCCGGAATTGCTCCGGCCGTAATGGCTGGTTTACAAATGGGTGTGCCAGTCGTATTCGCGAGAAAACATAAGTCTTTAACGCTCACTGACAATTTGCTGACATCGTCTGTTTATTCCTTTACGAAGCAAACAGAAAGCCAAATCGCAGTATCAGGAAATCATCTGTCAGATCAGGACCGCGTTTTGATTATTGATGACTTTTTGGCAAATGGACAAGCCGCACTGGGGCTGGTATCGATCGTACAGCAAGCTGGAGCTTCTGTCGCGGGACTTGGCATTGTCATTGAAAAATCGTTTCAGCCGGGAAGAGAAGAACTTGTGAAGCTTGGCTATCGGGTGGAATCTTTGGCAAGAATTGAATCTTTAGAAAAAGGAAAAGTATCCTTTGTACAGGAGGTTCGTTCATGAAAAACGGATTCGGCAAAACGCTGTCACTGGGGATTCAGCATGTACTCGCCATGTACGCCGGCGCCATTGTCGTTCCCCTGATTGTGGGGAAGGCGATGGGGCTGACGGCGGAGCAGCTGACCTACTTGGTGTCGATTGATATTTTTATGTGCGGTGTTGCTACACTTCTCCAAGTTTGGAGCAATCGGTTTTTCGGCATCGGGCTTCCAGTTGTGCTTGGCTGCACATTTACCGCTGTGTCACCAATGATTGCGATAGGCTCCGAATATGGGGGTTCCGCTGTTTATGGAAGTATTATCGCTTCAGGTATTCTTGTGATTCTCATTTCTTTTTTCTTTGGAAAACTCGTTTCGTTTTTTCCGCCTGTTGTTACAGGTTCTGTCGTTACCATCATTGGCATTACGCTTATGCCGGTGGCCATGAATAATATAGCCGGCGGGGAAGGCAGTCCAGACTTCGGTGATCTTTCTAATCTCGCTCTCGCTTTTATCGTTTTGAGCATCATCGTGCTTCTCTACCGCTTTACAACAGGATTTATCAAGTCCATCTCCATTTTGATCGGTATTTTGATCGGAACAATTATTGCGTATTTTATGGGGAAAGTTCAGTTTGATCATGTTTCAGACGCTGCCATTGTGCAGATGATTCAGCCGTTTTATTTCGGCACACCGTCTTTTCATGCGGCCCCTATCATTACAATGTCCATCGTTGCCATCGTCAGCCTTGTGGAGTCAACGGGCGTTTACTTTGCTTTAGGCGATCTGACCAACCGCCGTCTGTCAGAAAAGGACTTATCCAGAGGATATCGTGCAGAAGGACTGGCTGTTTTGCTGGGCGGTATATTTAATGCATTTCCTTACACTGCATTTTCTCAAAACGTCGGTCTTGTCCAGCTGACAGGAATCAAGAAAAAAACAGTGATTGTGGCGACAGGCGTGCTTCTAATGGCTTTTGGCCTGTTTCCCAAAATTGCTGCTTTTACGACAATCATTCCATCTGCCGTGTTAGGCGGAGCGATGGTGGCCATGTTTGGAATGGTCATTGCTTATGGCATCAAAATGCTCAGCCGAATTGATTTTGCAAAGCAGGAAAATCTGCTGATCGTTGCCTGCTCAGTGGGGCTTGGGCTCGGTGTGACAGTTGTGCCGGACATATTTAAACAGCTTCCAAGTGCCTTAACGCTTCTTACAACAAATGGCATTGTTGCCGGCAGCTTTACAGCTGTTGTCTTGAATGTGATATATAATATGTTTTCGAAAACTGAAAAAACTGAACAGAAAGCTGATATCAATCAGCAAAAAACAGCAGTGTAAACTCCGCTTCGGCGGAGTTTTTTGCATATAAAAAAGAAAGTTGCGGCACAATGTATGCTAAGAGGTGATCATATGGCGTTTGTTTTGTCGATCGGGACAAGTCTTCCTGAGAATGATGTGGATCAAGAAAAGGCGGAGGAGTTTGCCAGATATATGTTTCAGCATTCCTTTAAAGATATAGAACGGCTGTTAACCTCCTTTAAAAACGGGCAAATTGAATCGAGACAATTTGTGAGACCGATTGAATGGTATAAAGAAGGGCACAGCTTCGAAGAAAAAAATCAAATTTATATAGAGGAAACACTCAGGCATAGCGTCAGTGCTGTTCAAACGTGTCTCGCAAATGCAGCTTATCTTCAAGAACCCATTCCTTATGAAAAAGTGGATGCTGTTTTTTTCGTCTCCAGCACGGGCCTTTCCACACCAAGCATTGAGGCGCGGCTGATGAATGAACTCCCGTTTTCTCCTTATACGAAGCGAATTCCGCTTTGGGGACTTGGCTGTGCAGGAGGGGCGAGCGGACTTGCGCGCGCTGCTGAGTACTGTAAAGCGTATCCGGAGGCTTTTGTTCTTGTCATTGCTGCTGAGCTGTGCAGTCTGACATTTCAGCCTGAAGATAAAACGAAAAGCAATTTGATCGGCACCTCACTTTTTGGCGACGGCATTGCAGCGGCATTATTATGCGGGGAGAAGGCTGACCGCCGGCTGACAAAGCTGCAGCTTTTGCCGAATATATCGGATTCGCAATCTGTATTGATGAAACAATCTGAAGATGTTATGGGCTGGGACTTTACCGATCATGGTTTCAAAGTCATTTTTTCAAGGGATATTCCGACTTTAGTTGAAAAATGGCTGAAGACAAATGTCCAGGCTTTTTTGAATGGACATCAGCTTTCATTCAGTGATATTACGGTCTTTCTGGCTCATCCAGGCGGAAAAAAAGTCATTGATGCATACATTAAATGTCTTGAACTGTCACCTGAGCAGCTTGCGTCTTCGCAAACTATCCTTAAAAAACACGGAAATATGTCATCAGCCACAATTCTGTATGTAATCGACCACCATCTGCAGAGCGGAAGCAAAAATGAAGCAGAACGGGGGCTGATCGGTGCATTGGGGCCGGGATTTTCATCAGAATTGTTGCTGTTCAGCTGGGAAAAGGGGGCGTAACTCATGTTTTGGATGCTAATCACCGTGCTCACTGCTCAAAGAGCAGCGGAAATGGCTGTGGCGAGACGAAACGAACAAAAGGTGAAAAAACAAGGGGCGATAGAATGCGGAGAGGGACATTATCCGTATATCATCACCATGCACATTCTTTTTTTTCTGTCTTTAATTGCCGAAGTACTGCTGCTGCACAAACAGCCTTCAAACTGGTGGTCAGGCATAGCAGCGGCTATATTGGCAGTACAGGCGATTCGATATTGGGCGCTTTGTTCCTTGGGGGCATACTGGAATACAAAAATTCTTGTTGTTCCGGGCGTTGAACTTGTCAAAAAAGGGCCTTACAAATGGCTGAAGCACCCAAACTATACGGTTGTTGTATTAGAAATCATCCTGATTCCGCTCTTGTATCAAGCGTACTTTACCATGTGTCTGTTTTCACTTTTAAATGCCGTTATGCTGTCTGTCAGAATACGTGCAGAGGAGCAAGCATTACGAGAATATACAGCGAAATAGAGATTGAATATCATTCTCATCTATGTTAGAATGAACTTGAAAAAGATTCTCAATCAGGATGGTGAAGCAAATGACAATGCTGTTTTTGCTTGGGGCAGTTTGTACATATAGTGTATTAATTGGTTTTGTATTGAAAGGAATCTCTAATAAATCTGTTTGAAGAATCTGGAACTTATAAAAAAGTTGCAGATTTTCTTTTATAGAAGCTGCCGTCTTCGGCAGCTTTTTTCTATTCTCTTAAAGAAATTTGGGTCATTCTTGTGTAAAATGGAAGTGGGATTTATTCAGATCTTTCAAAAAAGATTCATAATTGAAACGGCACAAAGGGGTTCAGACTTATGACAGAACGCAGCAGACAAGAACTTTTGTACAAAACTGGGGCACTTTATGAACAATTGATTGAGAACCAGGATGAAAAAAGGGCGGCTAAACTGGCTTCAGTTGTTAAAAAAGCCGCAGATGAAGAAATTTATATCGCGTTTACAGGGCATTATTCAGCGGGGAAATCGTCATTGCTGAACTGCCTGTTAATGGAGAATATTCTGCCGACAAGTCCAATTCCGACCAGCGCTAACCTTGTTGTGATCAGAAACGGAGAAACGCGAGTTCGTCTTCATACAACAGACGGAGCGTGTGCGGAGCTGGAGGGTGCCTATCATAAGGACAAGGTGCAGCAATATTGCAAGGATGGGGAGCAGATTGAAACCGTAGAAATTTTTGACCGGTATACTGAAATCGAACCAGGAGTTGCGTATATTGATACCCCCGGGATTGACTCAACAGATGAAGCTCATTTTTTATCGGCGGCATCTATTCTTCACCAGGCAGATGCGCTGTTTTACGTCGTTCATTATAACCATGTCCACTCTGAGGAAAATGTACTGTTTCTTAGGTCAATCAAAGACAGCATTCCGAATGTCTATTTTATCGTTAATCAAATTGACAGACATGATGAGACCGAGACACGCTTTGAAGATTACAAAGCGCAAGTGGAGGAGATGCTTTGCCAAGAAGGCATTCCAAAGGATGCACTCTTTTTCACGTCGGTGACGGATCCGAATCACCCATTCAATCAAATCGGTATCCTGCGAAAAGAGTTAAAAAGAATCGAACAGCAGTCAAAAAGAAATTTGCATTCCATTACTGAACAAAAAGTACAGAATTTACTGAGAGAGCACACAGAGATGCTCATGAAAGAGGATACGGACAGTCCAAGTTCCGGAGAACAGCTTGAAAAGCAAGCACGGCTGGTGGATTCCCTGCAGCTTCAATCAACCGAAGCAGCAAATAAACCGATTAAGGCAGAAAGCACGATGCAGGAGGAAGTCAATCGAATTTTAAGAAACGCTAATTTGACGCCTTTTGAAATGCGTGAACTGGCAGCGGCTTACTTAGAATCACGTGAGCCCTCTTTTAAGACCGGTTTTTTCTTTTCTAAAGCAAAGACTGCACAGGAAAGAGAAAAAAGGAGAAATGAGTTTTTCTCTGATGTGAAAAAAAGAACGGAAGCTGAAGCGGATTGGCATATCATAGATATTTTGCATAAACTCGCCAAGGGATTTGGTATTCAATCAGCTGAAAGTGAAAAGCTGATCCAGGCTTATCGCACGCCGCTTAATATTGATATCATTGAACGCGCAGTCAAGCAAGGTGCAGCATTTTCTTCTGAATATGTCTTGCAATATACAAAAGATTTGGCAGAGCTGATCCGTAAAGAGGCGAAAGCTGAAGCGTCAGACATCATCAAAACACTTACCGCCACGGTAAAAGAGAGTACTTCTAAAGTACAGGAATCGATCAATGGCCGGCTCGCGCAGGAATCGGAAAAGCTGGCTTATCTTCAGGAACAGGCCAGTCATGAACAACATGCCCGTGAGAAAGCTGACCGGATGTGGGCGATCTGGGAAGAGAAGCCTGCAAGTCCAATAAACATAGATCCGGACTGGTTTAGAACGAAGAAAAAAAAGGTCGAGGCTCCAGAACAGAAACAAAGCCAAGCACAGCATATAAAGCAGCAGACGCTAAAAACGAAAGTGAAAAGCGGGAAAGAGCTCCCGCTTCAAGATCAGATAAAACGCTTTTACACACTGTCTGATCTATTGGGCGGATATCGTATGCTGTCCAAACAAACCTCAGCTTTTCGTGAAAGGATTAAAAGGCTGGAAGACCGAAAATTTACACTTGCTCTATTTGGCGGATTCAGTTCAGGAAAATCCTCATTTGCCAATGCGCTGGTTGGTGAAAGAGTGCTGCCGTCATCACCGACACCGACAACAGCAACGATTAACAAAATAACGAAACCGGTAAATGGCAAATCCCACAAAACAGCGGATGTCATGTTTAAGACGGAGGATGACATAACGGCTGAAATCATGCAGCTCACAGGAATGCAAGAGGAACCACAAGGACGGTCATTTGCGGAAAAATGGAAAAAGGCAATCAAAAAAGAGCGTCTGCAAGAAGAACAAATCAACATGATCAGTCATTTCCTGCTTGCATATGAAAAATATCAGCAATATATTCAGGCCCAAAAGATATTAACCATTCCGCTCTCCGAATTAAAACCGTATGTAGCTGAGGAGACAACGGCTTGTGCTGTAAAGGAAGTGACCGTTTATTATAAAAGCCCGCTGACTGAAAAAGGGATTACGATCGTTGATACACCTGGAGCCAGCAGTCTGAATAAACGGCATACAGAACTTGCGTTTCAATATATCAAGGATGCCGATGCGTTTTTTTACATGACCTACTATCAGCATTCTTTCTCGAAAGGAGACCGCTCTTTTTTACGGAAGCTGGGACTCGTGAAAGAATCGCTCAGCATGGATAAAATGTTTTTTGTCATTAATGCCGCTGATCTTGCGAAAGATAAAGCAGAGCTCGAAACGGTCACGGATTATGTCAGATCAGAGCTTTTAAAAGAAGGAATACATGGTCCGCAGCTCTTTTACGTGTCAAGTAAAGAAGAGCTCTTAGGAAAACCGGAAACGTATCATAATCAGTTCTCAAAAGTAAGAGCACATTTAGACCAGTTTATTGAGGTCGATGTAAAGAAAGCGGCTGCGGCACAGCTTAGCTCAGAAGCAGACAAACTATGTGAGACGGTCGTACAGCTTCATCAATCTCAGCATCAGTCCAAAGAAGAAAAGGAAGCGCAAAAACAGCGCCTTCTGTTATCGTTTGAGCGGGCAGCTGCTGATATCAAGGAACGCCGCAATTCAGAAACCATTATTGAGAAAGTAAAAAAGGATACAAGGGAGCAGCTTTATCACATTACACAGCGTTTGTCCTTTTTTGCGAATGATTTGTTAAAATCAGCGTTTCATCCGGGTCTTCAAAATGGAGATTGGAAAAAGAATATCAGTGCGGCGATGAAAAGCGCATTACATGATTATCAATTTGAATATATTCAGGAGATCAAAACGCTCGACATTCGAATGAGCGGTTTCATCGAACGGCATATCACTGAAGAGTGGCTGGAAAGCTATCAAAAAACATTGGAAGAAGACGGATATTTCTCCATTTATGCGGATGATCAGCTTTCTAACAGCATACAGCTCAAAGAAGTTGAACCTGAAATCGATGAACGTGCCTTTGAACAGGAGCAAAAACAAATCAAATCTCCGAAGCAGTTTTTTGAACAGAAAGGAAAAGCAGGCTTCATTGAAGCAGTGCGGACGAAGCTTATGAAAATAACGGAGGCCTGGATTAAAAGCGAAGAAGAAAGCCTTATATCTCATTATGCTGAATATGTCAGACACCAGCAGTATGGAATGGCGGAAAAAGCATTGGCGCAAATAGAGGGCCAAAGAGATACGTATGTAAAAGGATACGCAGAAGGGGAACATGTGAAAGAGATAGAAAATGCATATCAAGCATGTATTTCTTGGCAGAGAACAGGCGATACAATCAAAATGTAAAAATTCAGTTGGCTTGCATTTCAAGTCATGATAGACTAAATAGAAAAAGCGAGATGAACGATTGATGTCAGAGGTACATAAAGCAATTTCTGCACATTCTGCAAAACAGCACGAGCATATTAAAACATTTATGCAGCTTGAACACCTTCGTGAAATGGCGATTGAAGAAGCTGTTGCTAAATGCAAAAACGATGAGCCATTTTCAACAGATGCCATTAATGAAATTACAGAAAAGATGAATCAGCTGGCCAAGAAAGGTATCGTACCGACTAGACGTCTGGTATCAAAAGAAATGGTCAAAGAATACGTCAGCCGCACATAAGCTGGATGATCCTGCCTCGAGTGCAAATCCTCCGTTACGCGCATACTATATGTATCCGACGTAAGGGGGGATTTATGTTGGGCAGAACAAAGCTGGGTAACAGAAATGCACAGGCCAATAACAATGCCAAAAAGAAAAACGGGTTTCAAACCCATTTCGACTCTTACGCAGGACGCGAAGCTGAAAAGCTGATTGCCAGCAATAAAAGACACAACGATTAATGTAACCGCAAAACAGTATCTCTATACAGAGATACTGTTTTTTATTTTTGCGGCACTTATGGTAAAATAGATCGACTGATAGAAAAAGGAGTTATCATATGAAAAATAAATTATTGCTTGTTGACGGCATGGCTTTATTATTCAGGGCATTTTTCGCCACAGCCGTGCATCGCAACTTTATGATAAATGACAGCGGGGTTCCGACAAACGGCGTTAACGGATTTTTGAAGCATTTAATCACAGCCGTGGAAACATTTCAGCCTACACATGTTGTATGCTGCTGGGACATGGGGAGCAAAACGTACCGGAATGATCTGTTTCAGGATTATAAGGCGAACCGAAGCCAGCCGCCGGTTGAGCTGATCCCGCAATTTGATCTGGCAAAGGAAGCGGCCGCTGAACTTGGCATCATGAATATTGGCCTTGCCGGGTACGAAGCGGATGATTGTATTGGAACACTTGCAGCTTTGTTTTCTGGAGAAACGGATATTACGATCGTAACAGGCGACAGGGATTTACTTCAGCTGTTAACGGACGAAGTAAGCGTTGCGCTGCTTCAAAAAGGAATCGGCAATTATAAAATGTATACAAAAGATGTATTTTATGAAGAAACAGGTGTCCTGCCAAAGGCTTTAATTGACATCAAAGCGCTGATGGGCGATTCCAGTGATAACTATCCCGGAGTAAAAGGCATTGGAGAAAAAACCGCGTATAAACTGATCCGTGAATACGAAACAATTGACCGCTTGCTGGAGAATCTGTCTCTTCTTCCAAAGGGACAGCAGGGGAAAATTCAGCAAGGTTTAAGCGACCTGGAAATTTCGAGGAAGCTTGCTGAGATTAACTGCTCTGTGCCGTTAGCCTGTACGCTGACAGAAGCCGTTTTTATATTGAAAATGGAGCAGGCGGCTGTCATGCTTCGCCGCCATCAGATCAAAGGAATAGAGCGTATGCTTGAAAAACTGAACGCTAGAGAGATCGTTTAAGATCTTCTCTAGCGTTTTGTATTGCTTTTTTTAGCTCTTTCCTCAAGCTCTGTTTTAGGGTCATTATGCGTATTTCCTTCTAAATCGCCTTGCGGGGAAACACCGCCGGTCAGCCGGCCCTTATCTTTCTTTTTCATGTTTGTTCACCTCATCAATAGGATGAACCATTCAGCTTGATTTAATTCTTATCATTCATCCGAATCGCTTCTTTTGCCAGCTGGTCGGCTTTTTGGTTTTGCTTTCCCGGAATCCATTTGATGAAAAAAAGAGGGAAGGCCATTTTTAATCGGATGATTTCTTCGACAAATGACTGAAACGCTTTATTTTTCACGATTTCAAGATCGGCTGCGCGTTCCACGATATCCGAGTCAGTTCGAAAGGAGACCGATTGATACCCGCGCGCTGCACACAGTTTCATGCCTTCAATTAACGCCAGAAATTCCGCTTCCTGATTGGTATGCATTCCAATTGGAATCGAGAAAGATTCTGCTTTTCCTTCATGTTTGATAAAAATGCCGATGCCTGAAGGCCCTGGATTACCGGCGCTCGCTCCGTCAACATATATTTCAGTAGGCATCATGTACTCCTTTCGTCACTCGGAATCATTTTTTTCGCCGCATAAGCATATGGCAGCGAAATCAGAGATACCGCAAACTTAATCAAATATGTAGAAATAAAAATATGAAGCCAAACATCCGCCGGATATGTGCCGAAAAAAGCGACTCCGGTAAAAATGAATGTATCAAACAGCTGGCTGACTGCTGTACTGCCGCCGTTTCTCAGCCATAGAAGCCGATCGGAAGGAAATATCCTTCTAATTGCCGAATATACATAAACATCCAGTGTTTGGCTGAAGATAAAGGCAAGCAGACTTCCCAAAGCAACTCTCGGGAGAAAACCGAAAATCGTTTCCAGTGCTGTTTGTGAAATATCGCTCGAAGCGGGTTCGAAAAGCAGAACGCCCTGCATAACAAAAGTCAGTGTCAGGAGAGTCGAAAACCCGAGCCATACAGCTTTTCTCGCTTCAGCTGGCCCATATTTTTCATTCAGCACATCTGTAGCAAAAAAGATTGTACCGTACATCACATTCCCGAGCGTTGCTGTTAAGCCAAACAGTTCAACCGTTTTGACGACTTGAAGGTTGGCACAGACTGTTGCAAAGCCGATCCACACAAATAAACCCATTTTGCCAAATCCTTTATAAAATAAAAGAACAATGATAAAATGAATGATCGCAAAAAAGATCCAAAAAGAGTTATTAAACAAAATGAAGAAGCTTCCTTTCCGGGTTAAGAATGGTTTGATTATAGCACAAGCCCGGCAACTAATGAATGGTAAGGTGATTATATTGAATCTCAGACCGCACATGAAAATAGAAGCAAAAGGGACAGGGCCTGTCTCGTTTTTGGGCGAAAACTGGCTGACTGTTCAGGAAGCGCGTATGCTTGCGAGGGAACTCAGCCGTTTTCCTTATATGAAAGAATTTGAATTCGAAGATGAGAAGGGCGGCAGCTGGACGCTGAAGGAATTAGAAAAGCTGACTGAGGAGCTTGCGCATGAACCTGATGACATTACCGTTTATTTTGACGGCAGTTTCGATAAGGAAAGCCAGCTGGCCGGGCTCGGAATCGTCATTTATTATACATTGGGAGGGACGCGCCACCGCTTAAGAAAAAATAAAAGCTTCCGCCTGAAAACCAATAACGAAGCTGAATATGCCGCTCTTTATGAAGCAATAAGAGAAGTAAGAGAGCTCGGAGCTAGCAGAAATTCAATCACGATCAGAGGAGACTCTCTTGTTGTGCTGAATCAGCTTGACGGCAGCTGGCCTTGCTACGATCCCTCCCATAATGAATGGCTGGATAAAATAGAAGCGCTTCTTGAGTCACTAAAGCTGAATCCGACATATGAAACGATACAGCGGAAAGAAAATCAGGAAGCTGATGGCCTCGCAAAAAAAATCCTATCTCATCAATTCGTAGAAAGCCACATGAAATTAGACTGTAACGGAGATGACAATATTGGATAAGAAAGCTATATATAAGGAACTGACAGAACTGCAAGATGAATATTGCAAAGACTGTTTTATTAAGAAGCAGTTTCGCAAGGAGTTTGGCAAAACATATGCACATTCATTTTGTATCAATAAATGTACAGTGGGTGAAAAGCTTAAATCATATGGAGATGTCTTAACCAAGCACTAAAAAATAAAACCGCAGAAGCTGCGGTTTTATTTTTGAAATTCATCCAGCTGATGCTGACAGGCATCTAACAGCTGCTGTTGCTGCTGTATAAATTCAGGATCATCAAGAGCTGCCAGTTCTTGAGACAGTGAAAGCTCTCTGGCGTCCTCGATGGCTTGGTATGCGGAATTGAGTACTGTTGAGCTTCGGCCTCTTGTAGCGGCACCGGTTGTTTTCTGCGCTGTTTCCACCGCTAGCTCCAGCTGCCGTTTATCGGTAAATCCAGTCTGATCCTCTTCATGGAATTCTGAGTTCACAAAAAAACACCTCCGCAACTATTTTGCAGAGTTTTTTATAATTTATGTGCCAAAATAGAAAATAAAATAAAAAATAAGCCGATATAACTATTGAACCTGAATGAGTAGGTCTGTTTTACTATTTGAGGTATCTTGGTAGAGAAGGGGAACACAGCTATGGATGATAAAGACTTAAAATCAATCCTTCACAAAACATTTATAGAAATATACAATGATTTAGAAGAACTTGCGGATATTGCGAAAAAAGGAAAGCCGTCAATGGAAAAGCATATTGAAGAGATTGAGCAGAGGTGCAAACAAAATATTTTAGCGATCGAAATTCAGATGAAAATCAAATAGGAGAGGCATCTGCCTCTCCTCTATTTGTCAACTTGTATTGAGTTTAGAGTTTTACAACATTAGAAGCTTGAGGTCCACGATTACCTTCGACAATTTCAAAAGAAACTTCTTGTCCTTCTTCTAATGATTTGTATCCATCTCCTTCGATAGCTGTGAAGTGAACAAATACATCGTCTCCGCCTTCTACTTCAATGAAGCCGAATCCTTTTTCGTTGTTGAACCATTTTACTTTACCGTTTTGCATATTGCTTAATTCCTCCTAGTACTGTAGCACCCATGTGCTAAAAAAAATTTTGTCATCATTTAACTTCGTTGCGTTGTTAAATGATGGTTCAACTATACACCATCTGGCAGCACGCGTCAAGTTGCGAAACTGCTTATTTTTCAAAAAAAGGGCACATTTCTCAAAAAAAATGTAACCGCTTTTACGAAAATGTGGATGTAAATAAAAAGAGCACACGATTTTTCGTGTGCTCCTGCAAGAACATCAGTTAAGAAAGCGCCTTGGCTTTTTGTTTGGTCGTCATCATTTCTGATTCCTTCAAAATATCCTCCAAAATCACTTCAGAGGAGTGTGCCAAATGAAGACTCTTAATATTTTTCTTCATTCGCTGTAAGGTATCTTCATCTGAAAGAAGGGAGGTGACAGACTCGAGAATCTCTTCATGCCGGTTCACGACAATGGCAGCTCCGCGGTCCTCAAAGAAATTTGCATTTTCTTTTTCTTGTCCGGGTACTGGTTTGTACAGAATGACAGGCACGCCGATAGCAGTGGCTTCTGTCAAAGTAATGCCGCCTGGTTTTGTAATCATGCAATCTGTGACCCGGAAGAGCTCGTCAATTCGCTCTACATAGCCGAGAACCTTTAAGTTATCGCCGTTTTCTGCTTCAAGTATGCTCAAGGATTCTTTTAAAGCCGTATTTTTTCCGCATACGACCACCACTTGCACCTGATCATCCATAACAAGGTTTTCGCACAGCTCTTTTACGTTCTTTAATACACCGTGTGCGCCAGCCATGATGAGCAGCACTTTTTTGTCAGGCGAAAGATCGTACTTTTTATAAATCGGCTCAACCGGCAGAGATTCTTCGAATTGAGGCCTGATCGGAATTCCCGTAATTTTCACGTTGCTGGGATGGGTCCCGATCTCAATCAGTTTTTCCTTCACATAATCTGTTGCTACATAATATTTATCCACATTTTCGTGAACCCAAATTTTATGAAGGCAAAAATCAGTCATAACGTTGAAGGTAGGAATAACTCTTCCTGTTCTCCGTCTGTATTCGGGTACGACGATCATCGGAAATGTATTAATAATGATGTCGGGCTGATGTTCATCAACAAGTTCGCCCAATCGTTTATTTCCCATTTTAAAGTAAATATTAAATTTACGTTTATTATAGATTTTGTCAACTCCGTAATAAAACAAACGATAAAACTGTTTTCCGATTGAGAAGCTTTTTAAATAAAGGTACTGAGTTACCTCTGAAACAATCGGATTTGACTCTTGATACAAATTAGAAACTGTTACATGCTGAAAGCCGAGACGTACACATTGTTCATAAAGCGTTTTGGCTACCTGTACATGTCCATTTCCGTAATTTGCAGTCAAAATTAATACTCTTTTATTGGTATTCAAGTAAATTCACCTCAATGTAATCAACAACAAGCAAGCTTCATGCATCGTAAGGAGTTATTGTCTATACATAAACATAACACAAATACATAATCGAATTATTAATGCAGTGAAAAAATTAAACTAATTTTAAAAGATTCGGATTCCAGTATTTTTAATTTTTGTTATACGCATACTGAATCAGATGTATTTTATCATATTTTTTGCTCAGCGTATCACTTTAAAAAGAAAAATTAGTCCCATTCATAAGGAGTTTCTTGGTAAACATAATAATTAAGCCAGTTCATAAACAATAATGTCGCATGTGCTTTCCAGCGATTGACAGGTTCTTTGCTGTCTTCTGCGAAATAATGTTTCGGCGCCTCGACAGTCGAAAGGTTTCGTTCCAGATCTCTTTCATACTCTTGAAGCAACGTATTTGTATCATATTCAGGGTGTCCTGTTAAAAAGACTTGTTTTTCGTCTTTTGACACAATTAAGCAAACCCCAGCTTCCTTTGATGCAGTAAGAATGTTTAACTCGGGCACTGCTTGCAGTTGTTCCATATTTATATCTGTATGCCGGGAATGCGGCACGTAGTATAGCTCGTCAAAACCTCTTACCAATCTTTCGTGCTTGGAAAGAACAGTATGTTCAAACACACCAAAGATTTTTTTCGGCATTTCAGTTTTTTCCACGCCATAATGATAATACAAACCTGCCTGAGCACCCCAGCAAATATGCAAGGTTGACGTGACATTCGTTTTGCTCCATTCCATAATCTCTTTGAGCTCCTCCCAATAAGAAACATCTTCAAACGCCAAATGCTCGATCGGCGCACCGGTGATGATCATGCCGTCAAATTTCTTATGACGGATATTGGAGAATGTCGTATAAAACTCATCAAGGTGTTCCCTTGCTGTATTTTTCGGTGTATGAGTGCTTGGGATTAAAAATGTAAAATGAACCTGCAAAGGCGAATTCCCAAGCAGTCTGAGCAGCTGAGTTTCCGTTTGGATTTTTTTCGGCATTAAATTTAAAATAATAATTTTCTGCGGCCGGATATCCTGATGAAATGCTCTGCTTTCATCCATTACAAAGATATGTTCACTCTCAAGCACCTGTTTTGCCGGCAGGTGTGTAGGTATATTAATAGGCAACGTGCCACCTCCATCATTTCCCCGTTAATTTTCTTCATTATAGGAATTTTCCCGCCAATTTTCAATCTATCTATAAGGGTTTGAAGGGGAACAGCAGAAAATACTATATAATAAACGCAAACATATGACTTTTGGTTTCACTGTAATGAGTTTTCCAGGTGTCATGCAATATATAGAATAATAGCTCCTTCTCAAGAGATGTTTCTGTCCATAAACAAATGATCGATGAGGGAAGAACATCCGTTAAACACGATGTCTGTACAATTGATAAACCTAGAGCTTCCGTTTTGTTTTGAAACAGGAAAAAAGGTAAAATAATCACAGCACTCAGGTTCATTAGGAGGGAATTTCAATGTCTATATACAATATGAGGGTACGCACCATTACAGGCAAAGACATGACACTTCAGCCATTTGCCGGAAAGGTGTTGATCATTGTTAACACAGCCAGTAAATGCGGTTTTACTCCTCAATTTAAGCAGCTTCAGGAGTTGTATGATACATACCAGCCGGAGGGCCTGGAGATTTTAGGGTTCCCCTGCAATCAATTTATGAATCAGGAGCCTGACGACGAGGAAGACATACAGGAATTTTGCGAAACAAATTACGGCGTTACGTTTCCCATGTTTTCAAAAGTCGAGGTGAACGGAAAAAATGCCCACCCGCTTTTTGCGTTTTTGACAGACAATGCGAAAGGCATGCTTGGAACAAAGGCGATCAAATGGAATTTCACTAAATTTGTAGTGGACAGAAACGGAGAAATAGCCGGCCGCTATTCACCAAACACAAATCCGAAAGAGCTGGAAGACGTTATTACGAAGTTATTAGGACAATAAAGAGGGTGTTTTGGTGAAGGATCGAAAACTGATGCAGACAGAGCAAATCAGGACATGGGTCAAATCTGTTCTGAGCGGGGAAAGCACGGGTCATGATTGGCTTCATGTGTCAAGAGTTGCAGAGCTTGCTTTAAATATTGGAAAAAAGGAGAATGCGAATTTGTTCATCGTTGAAGCGGCAGCCTTGGTTCATGATTTGATTGATGTGAAGCTGCCTGACGCCATCAGGCTTTCAGTCAGTGAGGTGGACGAACGGCTGGTTTCTTTAGGAGCCGGAAAAGATGAGGCTGAAAGAATTATTCACATTATTACTAGAATGTCCTTTCGGGACAGGGAAAAGCTCGGAAAAGAACCGCTTTCACTTGAGGGGAAAATCGTACAGGATGCTGACAGGCTGGATGCAATCGGCGCAGTTGGTATAGCACGGACGTTTATGTTTGCGGGAGCAAAGGGACATAGCCTTTATGGAAATGATAAGAGTGCCTATGCCCACTTTTTCAGCAAGCTGCTGCTCCTAAAAGATATGATGAATACAGATACCGCAAGAGAAATGGCTGACGAGAGGCATAAATTTATGCTTCATTTTGTCAGTCAATTAGGAAAAGAAATTCCCGGAATTGATATTGAAACATCGTAATAGAAGGCGCGGGGCGACTATGTTAGAATAAGTCACAGATAGGCTATAGGAGGACAATCATGAAGATAAAATCAATTGAACCGACGCCAAGTCCGAATACAATGAAGGTCATCTTAACGGAAGAGCTTCCGGCGGGCAAAAGCAATAATTATAAACCGGATCAGGCAGAAGGCGCCCCGCCTGTTGTCGTGGAAATCCTAAATATTGAAGGAGTTAAAGGGGTATATCACGTTGCCGACTTTCTTGCGGTTGAACGGAACGCCAGATATGACTGGAAAGACATTTTACCGCAAGTCCGGACGGCGTTTGGAATGGAGAGCGCTGAGAGTGCAGAAAACCGCTCGGATCAGGAGTCATTTGGAGAAGTGAAAGTTTTTGTACAGATGTTCAGCGGAATTCCTATGCAAGTCAAATTGACAGATGGTGAGCGTGAAGAGCGGTTCGGGCTTCCTGACCGTTTTCAGCAGGCGATCTTAAAACTCAGATCTGAAGCGTCAAATGTTGTGTTTGAACGAGCTTGGAAAGAACAAGGCGTCAGATTCGGCGATTTTACTGAAATCGGCCATGACGTGACAGAAGAGCTTCAGGCCGCTTACAGTGATGAAAGGCTGAAACGGCTAACGGAAGCAGCGGCCCAAGGTAAAGGTGAAACGAAACAAACGGCACAGCGCAAAACCTATAAAGTAACGCTTGACATGCTGGATGATGAGGACTGGAAGCAGCGGTACGCACACTTGGAGCAGATGGATCCGAAAGAAGAGGACATCCCCGTTTTGCAAAAAGCATTGGATGATCCGAAGGTGTCCATCAGAAGACAGGCTGTTGTGTATTTGGGAATGATTGAATCACCTGATGTTCTTCCTCTATTGTATAAGGCGCTTGAGGATAAGTCTGTATCGGTGAGAAGGACGGCTGGAGACTGCCTTTCTGATATCGGCGACCCTCAAGCCATCCCTGCGATGATAAAATCGTTAAGCGATTCAAGCAAGCTGGTCCGCTGGCGCGCCGCTATGTTCCTTTACGAAGTCGGTGATGAAAGCGCGATAGAAGCTTTGCGGGCTGCTGAAGATGATCCGGAATTCGAAGTCAGCCTTCAAGTGAAAATGGCGCTGGAACGAATCGAACATGGGGAAGAGGCAAAAGGTTCAGTCTGGAAACAAATGACAGAGAGCAGAAAAAAAGGCGAATAAAAAAGAAGATGAAGGTGCAGATCATGCACCTTTTTTGTTTGAATTCACTTTTTATAAAAATTATTTCGAATATTGTTGAAAAATAGTCAAAAACTATATATAGTAAGTAACAATATTAATAGTTGGAGGGTTCACATCGACATAAAGCTATATAAATATAAAAACATGAATCAAACAACCGAGGAAAGGGCGGCCTGAAATCATGCGATTTAGAAAAAACGGCCCACAAATAAACTGAAAATTGTTAAAATAAAATTCAATCTAACAATTGAGACTATTTAGGAGGATCACCATGGCAGAATTACGCAGTAACATGATCACACAAGGAATCGATAGAGCACCGCACCGCAGTTTGCTTCGCGCAGCAGGTGTAAAAGAAGAGGATTTTGGCAAACCGTTTATTGCGGTTTGTAACTCATATATTGATATCGTTCCCGGTCATGTTCACTTGCAGGAGTTTGGGAAAATCGTAAAAGAAGCAATCAGAGAAGCCGGAGGCGTACCGTTTGAATTTAATACAATCGGTGTAGATGACGGAATAGCAATGGGGCATATTGGAATGAGATATTCGCTCCCGAGCCGTGAGATCATCGCGGACTCAGTGGAAACTGTCGTATCAGCGCACTGGTTTGACGGAATGGTCTGTATTCCGAACTGTGATAAAATCACGCCGGGAATGCTTATGGCGGCTATGCGCATCAACATTCCGACCATTTTTGTCAGCGGAGGACCGATGGCGGCAGGAAGAACAAGCGACGGCCGCAAAATCTCTCTTTCTTCAGTATTTGAGGGAGTCGGTGCTTATCAAGCTGGAAAAATCGGCGAAAGCGAACTTCAAGAATTAGAACAGTTCGGCTGCCCGACATGCGGATCTTGCTCGGGAATGTTTACAGCAAACTCAATGAACTGTCTGTCAGAAGCGCTTGGATTGGCTTTGCCTGGTAATGGAACCATTCTTGCGACATCACCGGAACGAAAAGAGTTTGTCAGAAAATCAGCTGCGCAATTAATGGAAACCATTCGCAAAGACATCAAACCGAGAGATATCGTTACAGTAAAAGCGATTGATAACGCGTTTGCGCTTGATATGGCGCTCGGCGGTTCAACAAATACTGTACTTCATACGCTTGCCCTTGCAAATGAAGCTGGCGTTGAATACTCTTTAGAACGCATCAATGAAGTCGCAGAGCGCGTGCCGCATTTGGCCAAGCTGGCGCCTGCATCTGATGTATTTATTGAAGATCTTCATGAAGCGGGCGGTGTGTCTGCAGCATTGAATGAGCTTTCTAAAAAAGAAGGAGCACTTCATTTGGACGCGCTGACAGTTACAGGTCAGACGCTTGGAGAAACCATTGCCGGACATGAAGTGAAGGATTATAACGTGATTCATCCGTTAGATCAGCCATTCACTGAAAAGGGCGGCCTTGCCGTATTATTCGGAAATCTGGCTCCGGACGGCGCTATCATCAAAACCGGCGGCGTACAGAACGGAATTACGAGACACGAAGGGCCCGCTGTCGTGTTCGACTCTCAGGATGAGGCGCTAGACGGCATTATCAACCGGAAAGTAAAAGAAGGCGATGTCGTCATCATTCGTTACGAAGGGCCAAAGGGCGGGCCGGGTATGCCTGAAATGCTTGCACCTACATCACAGATTGTCGGAATGGGGCTTGGTCCGAAAGTAGCGCTGATTACAGACGGGCGTTTTTCCGGAGCATCACGAGGCCTTTCAATCGGACACGCATCACCAGAGGCAGCAGAAGGCGGACCGCTTGCCTTTGTTGAAAACGGCGATCATATCATCGTTGATATTGAAAAACGCATCCTAGACGTTCAAGTGCCGGAAGAAGAATGGGAAAAACGAAAAGCGAATTGGAAAGGCTTTGAGCCAAAAGTGAAAACCGGCTATTTAGCCCGTTATTCTAAACTCGTGACAAGTGCCAATACGGGCGGTATCATGAAAATCTAGACATCAGGATCACATTCTCTTATTTTAAGACGTGAACATTTGAAATCCGGCTCTCTCTATAGTATCCTTTACTTCAGATGAAGGATAATAGAGGGGGCTTTTTTTATGTCAATGGCTTATGAAGAATATATGCGCCAGCTTGTCGTTCCGATGCGCCGCGAGCTGACTGGGGCCGGTTTTGAAGAATTAACAACGGCAGAAGAAGTGGAGAATTTTATGGAAAAGGCAGAGGGCACAACTCTCGTAGTCGTTAACTCTGTTTGCGGCTGTGCGGCTGGTCTTGCGCGTCCTGCGGCAACTCAGGCAGTCCTGCAGAACGACAAAACACCTGACAATACGGTGACAGTATTTGCGGGCCAAGATAAAGAAGCCACTGCAAAAATGAGGGAGTATTTTACAGGCCAGGAGCCTTCTTCACCGTCAATGGCTCTTTTGAAAGGCAAAGAAGTCGTGCATTTTATTCCGCGCCATGAGATTGAAGGGCACGAAATGGAAGAAATCATGAAAAACTTAACTGACGCTTTTGATGCACACTGCTAAATGCCCGTTTTCCGGGCATTTTCTTTTGGAGTATAGATCATGATTACAACAAGCTATAGACCGTCTGACCACACGATAAAGATCGCAAAAATGCTTTCGGAAGAGTTGGGTATACAATATTGCGACCGAAATAAACAAACGGTTGAAAATATGCTGAAGTCAGCTGAGCGTGATTTGCTCGTGATTGGAAAAGAGCGGTTCGAACTTTATACAAAACAAGGCGGTAAATTCTTTTTTCATCCGAATACAGCGATGTTCAGAGCTAAACGGTTTATGCGCGGCGAGCAAGAGCCAATGCTTCGGGCAGCCGGCTTAACGGCCGGAGATTCTTTTTTGGATTGTACGCTCGGTCTGGCTTCCGACGCTATTATTGCAAGTATGGCGGTTGGCGAAACCGGGTCGGTGATCGGGCTGGAAAAAAACAAGCTTGTGTCCGTTCTGGTGAATACGGGACTCCATTCATGGGAAACCGGTATAGAACAGCTTCAAGCTGCCATGAGAAGAATACAAGTGAATCATGCGGATTGCTTTGACTATCTAAAGCGGCTGCCTGACAAATCAGTAGATGTCATTTATTTTGATCCGATGTTTCATGAGCCTGTAGAGTCGTCTGATGGCATCGCGCCATTACGAGAGCTGGCTGAGGATTCTGCATTGGCCGACGGCTGCATCAAAGAAGCGGTGCGGGCAGCCAGAAAAAGCGTGGTACTCAAAGACCATTGGAAAAGCCCGCGCTTTAACCAATTTGGTTTTAACGTATTGAAAAGAAAAACAGCGCTTTTTCACTACGGTGTTATTCAAATCGCAAGCGAAACAAGCCCGTGAAGAACCTCACGGGCTTGTTTCTAATCGGTGACTTCCATGACGACAAAGTATAATAATGTTAAAAGTGAAACCGTTGCAAACAAAGCGTCAATCATGCGGAAGGCCTCCTTTCATATTATATTGTAAGCGTTTTTACACACGCGGCAAAGCAACAAATCTCCTAAATTGACTTAGAGCTTTATATAGTACATGACTTGTAAGTTCGACCTATGATAAAATAAGAGAAACATGACAATAAAATAGAGAGGAATAAGCAGTCATGAAATTGTGGATGAGAAAGACCCTTGTGGTTTTATTTACCATCGTAACGTTCGGGCTCGTATCTCCTCCGGCTGCTCTCATGGCAGACAAGCCTTCAGGACAGCCGAGCAGTCTTGAGCAGAATGATTACACCGCTTTTTATGATGAGCATGATCTGTACGATGATTATGAATCGGAAGACAGGCGAGACCCCGAATTACTTTTTAAATCGTACAAGGAACAGCTCCTTGACAGCGCTGAAAATCAGTCTTTTTTGAAATTTGGCAGCAAAATTGCTCCGGTCATTGAAGATGACTATCGGAAAGAGATTCTGCCGAAAATCGAAAACGTCATATGTGACTTTTTAGCGACATTACAAGATGACGAAGCGTATCAAGATGTTGTGATTTCAAGCAAGCCTTCAGCGGGGAAAACGGAGAAAATCTTTCACGTTTTTAATCGGACTACCGGAGAAGACCTCCTCAGGTTCCATGTGCGCAGAGACCACCCTCCGCATGACGGCTACTGGTTTAATTTTCATTATCATACAGCAGAAGATGGATTTCAATCACACCATGAGCTTGGGAGCATTTATTGGGACCGCAACACACCTCCCAACTGGATGAGTGCCTAAAGGAGATGCCATTAGATATGAAAAAGTACACAATGAATGAAATGGTCGATATAACAAAAGATATGCTGAACAAACGGGGCGTTATGATAGAAGATATTGCGCGTATTGTTCAAAAACTTCAGGAAAAATACAATCCAAATCTCCCGCTTAGTGTATGTATGGAGAATGTAGAAAAAGTACTGAACAAGCGTGAAATTATCCATGCTGTTTTAACTGGGCTGGCGCTTGATCAGCTTGCCGAGCAGAAACTACTTCCTGAACCGCTGCAGCATCTTGTTGAAACAGATGAACCGCTGTACGGCATAGATGAAATTATCCCTCTTTCAATCGTTAATGTGTACGGTTCGATTGGCTTGACCAACTTTGGTTATTTGGATAAAGAGAAGATCGGGATTATTAAGGAGCTCGATGAAAGCCCTGACGGCATCCATACGTTTTTGGATGATATTGTGGCAGCACTTGCAGCCGCAGCAGCGAGCAGAATTGCCCATACGCATCAGGATCTGCAAGATGAAGAAAAGGAACAGGACGAAAAGCCTGTTGTCAGCTGACTTATAAAAAAAATCATTTCTGGGTTCAGAAATGATTTTTTATTGTGTTACACTACTATAAGACTACTTTTAAAGGATGAATAAAATGAAACAATATAAAGAATTATGCCGACATGTTTTAGATCATGGTGAAAAAAAGGGCGACCGTACAGGAACTGGAACAATCAGCACCTTCGGCTATCAAATGAGATTTAATTTACAGGAAGGCTTCCCAATGCTGACCACAAAAAAACTTCACTTCAAATCAATTGCGCACGAGCTGCTTTGGTTTTTAAAGGGTGATACCAATGTACGCTATCTCCAGGAAAACGGAGTGCGTATTTGGAATGAGTGGGCTGATGAAAACGGCGAACTCGGACCTGTATATGGTTCGCAATGGCGTTCGTGGCGGGGAGCTGACGGAGAAACCATTGATCAAATTTCACGTCTTGTGGAAGATATTAAAACAAATCCGAACTCAAGACGTTTAATCGTCAGTGCATGGAATGTTGGTGAAATCGATAAAATGGCCTTGCCTCCGTGCCACTGCCTGTTCCAATTTTATGTATCTGACGGCAAGCTGTCCTGCCAGCTTTATCAGCGCTCAGCCGATGTTTTCCTCGGTGTGCCGTTTAATATAGCTTCTTATGCGCTGCTTACGATGATGATCGCGCATGTAACAGGGCTTGAGCCGGGCGAGTTTATTCATACATTCGGCGATGTTCATATTTATCAAAATCACATTGAACAGGTTAACTTGCAGCTGACCAGAGATGTCCGCCCGCTGCCGAAGCTTCGTTTTGCCAGAGAGGTTGATTCGATTTTCGGCTTTACGTTTGATGATTTTATCATTGAAGATTACAATCCGCATCCGCATATTAAAGGAGCGGTCAGTGTATGATTTCATTCATTTTCGCGATGGATGCCAACCGGCTTATCGGAAAGGACAATGATTTGCCGTGGCATTTGCCGAATGACCTTGCATACTTTAAAAAAATAACCTCAGGACATTCAATCATCATGGGGCGAAAAACATATGAATCAATTGGACGTCCGCTTCCGAATCGGAAAAATATTGTTGTGACTTCTGCACACGATTCAGAATTTCCCGGTTGTACCGTCGTCAGTTCAATAGAGGATGTGCTTCAGATTGCCTCAGATACTGAGGAATGCTTCGTGATCGGAGGCGCACAGCTTTACACGGCGCTGTTCCCTTACGCGGACAGGCTGTATATGACAAAAATTCATCACCGGTTTGATGGAGACCGCTACTTTCCTGAATTTGATGAGAGCAAATGGAAACTTGTTTCTTCTGAGCAAGGGACTAAGGACGAAAAAAATCCGTATGATTATGAATTTTTAGTGTATGAAAAAAAGAATGTATCATCTGAAGCGGGAGGATTTTAATTGATTCGCTACAGCTGTCTAGTGATTTACATTATGTATATGCTGTTAAAAAATATAAAACAATTGTTTAATCAAAGAATGCTGGATCCGCGTCTGTCATACAAAAAACAGATGACGCTCGTTTACGAGCAGCCAAAGGCATTTTTGGAAGGCTGTATCGGCATTTCAGGATCTGTCATCACCATTCATCAGCCAGAGCCGATACCGAGCGGTCCTGTTTTGTATGTGCATTCTCGTTTAGGATTGCCTGAACTTGCTTTGATTGCCGGGTATATTGAAGAACCAGCCGGATTTATCGCAAATCCCAAAGTGTTTCGTTTACCGATTATCGGACAATGGCTTGAACGGATGAATGTCATTCGAGAGAGCAGTTCAGAAATGGTATATGAAAATATTTTGACCCAATTAGAAAAAGGCCAAAGCATGATTCTTTCTTTAGATGGCTGTATCAATCCATTGGAACTTGCAGCCCGCTACAGCCTTCCGGTTGTAATGGTGGAAACGAAAGGAACCGATGAACTGCTGAAGGGATCGCTTGTTAAACGCTTAAAGCCAGCAGATATAGAAGTGTCATTTTCCAAGGCTTATATACCGGCAAGTGAGAAGCAATTACGGGCCTAAAAAAGCGCAGTCGCTGAGACTGCGCTTTTTCATTAGGATAAAAACGGCACTTTCACACAATAGAACAGCACGCAGAAAAACATCGCTGCACTCCCGCCTAAAACAAAGCTGTGCCAAATGGCATGATGGAAGGGGATCTTTCTCCAAATATAAAAGATCGTTCCGGCTGAATACAACAGACCGCCAAGTAAAAGAAGACTGAATCCAGCTCCTGTCAGTGAAGCATATAAAGGCTTAACCGCGATAATCATTAGCCATCCCATTAATAAATACATCAAGGTAGATAAAATGATAAAGCGTTTTACGAAGAAAATTTTGAATACGATTCCGCCAAGGGCTAGCGCCCAAACGATGATGAGCAGGGTGAAGCCGAGTGTGCCTTTTAACGGTCCAAGCAGAAAAGGGGTATAGGTTCCGGCAATCAACACGTAAATGGCGCTATGGTCAATAATCTCCAAAATATCTTTCGTCTTTTTGTGCTGAATGCTGTGAAGCAGGGTGGAGCTCAAATAAAGCAGCAGCATGGAAACACCAAATATGGTAAAACTGACGATATCCCATGCGGACCCGTAATTAGCCGCAAATATAATGAGAAACACTAATGCTGGTATGGATAAGAACACACCGATGCCGTGGGTAATGGCGTTGGCGATCTCTTCTTTTATTGTATACACGTACATTCTCCTCTCTTTAGCTGCTACATCATTTGTTTTTGCAGCGTTTCTAAAAAATTCAGCCCTTCTAAAGTAATTTTCGTGCCCGCACGTCCGCGGCTTTTTGTCACATACTCTTTCTTCTCCAAATAATCGAGACGGCTTCTGACCTGCTGCGGCGTTAAAGAGATTTGGCTGTTTTTGCTGCTTTCAGAGATGATCCGTCTGCTTGCCGGTTCGCCTTTTTCATTTAACACTTTTATGGTTTCCAAAATAAACAGAAACTCGGCTTTTTCCATTAAAGTCAGAAGCTTCGCTTTTTTCTTCGTCGTTTTTTCATTTAGCCCGTCCCGTATATACGGCGGTACGTCATACGGATGAATGGTTCCTCCGCTTGATACAGCCGCCATATAATCTGCAGCGTTTTTCAATTCTCTTACATTCCCATCAAAGGGATGCTGTTCAAGCAGCGGAAAGACTGAGGGATCAATTAACAATTGCTGCCCCGATTCCGAAAGGAAATACTGGGTCAAAAGGGGGATATCGCTTTTTCGCTCGGACAGCACCGGCAATGTGAGCGTTAAAATGTTCAGCCTGTAAAATAAGTCCTGCCTGAATGTATTTTCAGCAACATCTGTTATCGGGATTGCAGAAGCACAGATGATTCTCGGTTTTTCCCCATCTGAGTCAAGTGCTTCTAGAAGCTTAGCTTGTACAGAAACCGGCATACTCCATACGTCATTAAGAAAAAGTGTACCTCGGGCGGCTTTTTGAAACGCACCCAAGGCATCATCAGCGCCAAAAAGCTCGTATGCAAGGTTTTCTTCTGAATGGGTGCTGCAATTGATACTGATCAATGGTTCGCCGTTTCTTGAAGAGCCTTGGTGTATGGCTTGTGCAAAATGATCCTTGCCTGTTCCGACCTTTCCTGTGATCAGGACAGGAAGCTCTGATAGGGCGAACTGCATGGCGACTCGTTTTGTTTCGAGAAATAGTTGATGCTCTCCAATTAGATTATGAAAAGTGCAAGGTCGAGGTGCGGTAATCATTTATTGGCTCCTTTTGGTTCTAATTGGTTCTATTATAGCATGCCTTTCAGATGAAAACATCTTTTATCTTTAAGAAACTTTTTTCTTAGGCTGCTGGATACAGGTCACGCAGATGTTATCACGGTGCGGGGAACTTAGTATATGATTCATTTTTTTTATTTACTAAATAAAAATAATTGTCTTATTATTTGAATATTCATGTTATAATGGCATATTAAATAGGGATTTAAAACAAGAAAGGAATCTGTACATGAAACCGTTGCTTAAAGAAAACTCTCTCATCCAAGTAAAAGACATTTTAAAGGCTCATCAAAACGTGAAGGACGTTGTGACTCACACACCGCTGCAAAGGAATGACAGACTTTCTGAGAGATACGAATGCAATATTTATTTGAAACGAGAAGACTTGCAGGTAGTCAGATCTTTTAAACTCAGAGGGGCTTATAACAAAATGAAGCAGCTCTCTGACGAGCAGACTAAAAACGGAGTCGTGTGCGCAAGTGCCGGAAACCACGCGCAAGGTGTAGCGTTTTCGTGTAAACACCTGGGCGTTCACGGGAAGATTTTCATGCCTTCCACAACACCAAGACAAAAAGTGTCACAAGTTGAACTGTTCGGAAAAGGATTTATCGATATTATTTTGACAGGTGATACTTTTGATGATGCGTATAAAAACGCAGTTGAATGCTGTGAGCAGGAACACCGCACCTTTATCCATCCGTTTGATGATCCGGATGTAATGGCCGGCCAGGGAACTCTGGCGGTCGAAATTTTAAACGATATTGATACAGAACCGCATTTTCTATTTGGAAGTGTCGGGGGAGGCGGGCTTCTTGCAGGGGTCGGCACGTATATGAAAAACGTGTCTCCTGAAACCAAAGTAATCGCTGTTGAACCGGCGGGCGCTGCGTCATATTTTGAATCTAACAAAGCTGGACATGTCGTCACGTTAGATAAAATTGATAAATTTGTGGACGGAGCGGCTGTGAAAAAAATCGGTGATGAAACCTTTCAAGCGCTAGAAACCGTTGTAGATGACATACTTCTCGTGCCAGAAGGGAAGGTATGCACAGCCATTCTTGAACTGTATAATCAATGTGCGATTGTCGCTGAACCGGCCGGTGCTCTTTCTGTCGCGGCACTGGATTTATATAAGGAAGAAATTAAAGGGAAAAACGTAGTATGTGTTGTCAGCGGCGGCAATAACGATATCGGAAGAATGCAGGAAATGAAGGAGCGGTCTATGATTTTCGAAGGCCTTCAGCATTATTTTATCGTCAATTTTCCGCAAAGAGCTGGTGCACTCCGTGAATTTCTTGACGAAGTTCTTGGGCCGAATGATGACATTACACGATTTGAGTATACGAAGAAAAACAATAAAAGCAACGGACCGGCCCTGGTCGGCATTGAGCTTCAAAACAAAGCTGACTATGGACCGCTGATTGAACGGATGAATAAAAAAGCGTTTCATTATTTAGAGGTAAATAAGGATCAAGATTTATTCCATCTGCTGATCTGATTTTTTCGTCACAACCGCGCAAAATGACAGACAGCCCGGCCGGCATTGTATATAATAGAAGAAAACAATCAAAAAATGAGGATTGATAGCTTGTTACTCAAAAGCCTAGAGTTCAAACGCAGCGACGGGATTCAGGTGAAAGTGACAGAAATACCTGTGTTAAAGGAAGATGAACATTATTTCTTTATGATGAATCAGCATTTGCAGATCTACTTAAAAGAAGTGTTTTCATCAAAAAGCAGGACAAAAGTGTATTCTTTCCGACAATATATGAAGCGCCGGATGAAATGGACTGATTATCAGGCTGTTTTTCATCAAGAGGTGTTAAAACACAACGCGTGATACGCCGTTTATTCCTGTGTGTTCCCTTTGCTATGCCGCTCGCAGGCGGACAAAGGGGCGTGCAGGAATTTTTTTTGCGGGTATAGAATTAAACATAAAGGGTGAGCGCGGCATTTAGTAAGCGCTTTAAGCTGGAAAGGGTGAACGGCATGAAGATGATCAAAGGGTTGGCGGCGGGGCTGATTTTTCTGCTTTTGTGTGCCTGCGGAGGACATCAGATTAAGGATCCGCTTAATTACGAGGTGGAGTCTTTTACTTTTAAAAACCAAGATGGCAAAAATGTTTCTTTAGACAGTTTAAAAGGAAAGGTTTGGCTCGCAGACTTTATTTTCACCAATTGTGAGACCGTGTGTCCGCCGATGACGGCTCATATGACAGATCTTCAAAAGAAATTAAAAGCTGAGAATATAGATGTGCGTATCGTATCCTTTAGTGTTGATCCTGAGAATGATAACCCGAAGCAGCTGAAAAAATTTGCGGCAAATTATCCTTTATCGTTTGATAACTGGGATTTTCTAACGGGATACAGTCAAAGTGACATCGAGACGTTTGCGTTTGATAGCTTTAAAGCGATCGTGAAGAAACCTGAAGGCCAGGACCAGGTCATTCATCAATCCTCTTTTTATTTAGTAGGCCCTGACGGTAAAGTGCTGAAAGATTACAATGGAGTAGAAAATACACCATACGATGACATTATCGCTGATGTGAAAGCGGCTAGTAAACTCAAGTAATCTCGAAGACAAGGCATTTTCAAATCTCCTAAAACATGATACACTTTCCACTAGTAGAATGGGGAGGAGCAACAAGATTGAAACTGCGCATTTTTGCACTCATGGCCAGTTTGATTTTGCTTCTTACTGCATGTACGAGCATACGTACAGCATCTGAGGGAAAACAAAAAGCCCATGAACTGAAAACGAAGGAACACATTGTCATTGCCGCTGTCGGAGATTCGCTTACAGAAGGTGTCGGAGATCCTGAGGGCAAGGGATATGTCGGCAAGGTGGCGGATTCTATCCGGTCAAATGAGCAAGTCAAAAAGGTTGACGTTAAAAATTATGCCGTCAAAGGGAATCGTTCGGAAGATTTGTTAGAGAAACTAAAAGATAAAAACGTTCAAAAAGGCATAAAAGATGCAGATTATGTCTTTTTAACAATTGGCGGTAATGATCTGATGAAGGTCCTTCGTCAAAACTTCCTGCAATTAACCGTCGAACCGTTTCAGGAAGAGGAAAAGCCGTACGAAAAGCGTTTTAAAAAAATCATTTCAGAAATCCGCGCGCTGAATAATCACGCAGAGCTGATTTATGTCAGCATGTATAATCCGTTTACATTTACTTTATCTGAATTACAGGAATTAAACGGGGTAGTCACTGATTGGAACAATATTGCTCAAAAAGAGCTGAAAAAAGATAAACATGCAAAAATCATTAATATAGAAGACTTGTTCAATCAAAAAAGTGACAGTAAACGAATTTCTGAGGAAGATGATTTTCATCCTAATGGAACGGGTTATTCCTTAATAGCGAAGCGGGTCTATCAAGCAATTGAAAAAGAAGGATTACCGAAAGAGTAGGGTGAAATCATGAATAACTGGAAACGACTGTTTTTTATATTGCTTGCCATCAATATTGTGCTAGCAGTAGGATTTGTGACGCTGGTTATGCTGCCGGGCAAGCAAGCTGAGGTAGAGGATACCTCTAAAAGCGAGTACGGATTTCAAGTGACAAGCACAAAAGAATCCTTAGCTGCGTTTGTCAACTCATATTTAAACGAGAAAGCGTCAAATCAGCTTGATTACAAAGTGGATATCGATGATGATGTCCATGTGGCAGGGAAAATCAAAGCATTTTCCACGTCAATTGACGCGTTTATCGCATTTGAGCCGACCGTGAAAAAGAATGGCGATGTCGAGCTGAATGTAACGAAATTTTCCTTAGGGAAATTGAGTATTCCTATTAGCTTTGTGTTAAATTATATGGACAGCTTCTATGAACTTCCATCCTTTGTGCATGTTCATCCCGGCGATAAAAGCATTGAGGTTCGTTTGTCTGAAATGCCATTAACGAACGGTATGTATGTCAAAGCAGATACAATTAATTTAGAAAAAGATGAAATTGAGTTTTCCTATTACCATCCTAAACAATAGAGGTGACTGAAATGAAGCAGATTTACCAGTATTTCAGTTTGTTATCATTTACGTTTTCCCTTTACTTCGGCTGGCTGGCTTATCATCATCTGGCGGCTGAGGATATGGATCAAATGTACTTGAACATTTCGTACTGCGCATTGTTTTTGAGTGTGATGGTGTTTACATTTGGCATGAAAGACCGAAAAAAACCGATAAATCATGAAAAAAAGAGACATGCTGCACCGTCTCTTTTTTCATGCGGCTGAACGAAAATACAAAAGAACAAGGAGAAGAAATGAAAGCATACGATTTTACGAAGGGAAACGTGCTGAGGCAGCTTATCCTGTTTTCGATGCCTATTATGCTGGGAAATGCTCTGCAGGTTTCTTTTCAATTCATAGACAGTTTATGGGTCGGCAATTTGCTGGGTGCAAAAGCGCTTGGCGCGGCCGCGGTATCAAGCACGATTGTTTTAACCGTGCTGTCTTTTATTTTGGGACTTAATAATGCGACCTTAACCATTTTGTCTCAGCAAAAGGGAAAAGATGATGAGAAAGGAATGGCATCGTATATAAATGCCTTTGTGGTTTTATTAACAGGCTTAAGCATAGGGTTCGGCGCAGCCGGTTTTTTCCTGTCAGAACCATTGCTGCGTCTTCTGCAAACGCCGGAGTCCATGATTCCGCTTGCCGAGATCTATTTGCAGATTCAATTTATCGGCATACTGTTTCTGTTTGGTTATAACTTTATCAGTACGGTTCTTCGGGCGCTAGGCGACAGCAAAACACCGCTGCGGTTCATCGCTTTTGCCGTTGTGCTGAATGCTGTGCTGGCACCGCTTTTTATTTCTTTTTTCCGCATGGGGATTGCGGGAGCAGCTTATTCAACTGTTTTGTCACAGGGCATTGCGTTTCTTTACGGTTTGTTTTATGTCATCAAACATCAGCTGGTTCCGTTTTCTATGCCAAGAGCACCTAAGTGGGAAGAGACTGCTTTGATTCTGAAACTTGGTATTCCCGCCGGTCTGCAGATGATGGTGATTACAGGCGGAATGATGGCGATCATGAGCGTCGTCAACTCCTATGGAGAGCATGTGGTCTCTGGATTTGGCGCGGTGCAGCGGCTGGACAGCATCATCACACTTCCGGCTATGGCGGCCGGTACGGCGGTCAACAGCATGGCGGGACAAAATATCGGGCTCGGAAACTATAAAAGAGTGGAATCGATTGCGAAGCTTGGTGTGATGTCTGTTTTTTCTTGCATGCTCGTAATTGCTATTATCATTTGGTTATTTGGAAAATACTTGATGAGATTATTTATTAGTGAGCCTGACGCGGTAGCGTTTGGTGAACAATATTTGCGGTGGATTGCGTTTTTCTATCCCTTTATCGGTATTAATTTTGTACTGAACGGAATTGTCAGAGCTGCTGGGGCAATGATGCAGGTTTTGGTTTTAAATTTGATTTCTTTTTGGGTTTTGAGATATCCTTTCACGGCTCTGTTTTCAGCTTGGCTTGGACAGAAAGGGATCGGTCTCGGAATCGGTATGAGTTTCTTATTCAGCAGCTGTGCGGCGTTTTTGTACTACAGATACGGCCGCTGGAAAACGATGAAATTGTTTACTGAAAGATAAGAAAGGCGCTGCGAAAAGCACATACCCTAAATGGGTATGTGCTTTTTTTACCGTTTTTTATCAAGTTTGCTGAAAAGCTCGATTAATGTGGCGAGTTCAGTATCCGTATAACAATCAAAGCGTTTAAAGAAATATTCAGTTTTTTTCTCATTGAAATGCTGAACGATTTTTTCACCTGCTTCAGTGATATGGATGCGGATGATCCGCCGATCTTCCTTCGATCTGATTCTCGTGATCCATTCTTTTTCTACCAGCGCGTCAGTCACTGCGGTAATATGGCTTGCCGATACTTCCAAAATGGGCGCAAATTCCGTCACTTTCTTAGGTCCCTGTTCACTTAGAATGCGCAAAATGGTAAATTCATTCCGCGAAAGCTCTTTATCTAGAATATCGTTGATTTCATTGCGTATTTGTTTAAAAACTTTACGGAGTAAAGTTTCCATATCATACATCATTTGTGTTCTTACTTTCAAATTTGTGAACCCCCATTACATAATTGCTAATACTCAAAACCTATAGATTTTTATTGAAAAGCAGAATCATTTTCATTCTATTTTTACATGCTATAATATAATAATACCACGTATTAACAAAGGAGGCACCAGTATGTCTGAAAAAAAAGAACTCGCCACATTTGCAGGCGGCTGTTTTTGGTGTATGGTCAAACCATTTGACGAACAGCCGGGAATTGAAAAAGTGGTGTCCGGGTATACAGGCGGCCATACTGAAAACCCTACGTATGAAGAAGTATGCAGCGAAACAACAGGGCATCGTGAAGCTGTACAAATCACGTTTGAGCCTGATGTATTCCCTTATGAAAAGCTGTTAGAGCTGTTCTGGCAGCAAATTGATCCGACAGATGCAGGCGGCCAGTTCGCTGATCGCGGCAGCTCTTACCGTGCAGCGATTTTTTATCATAATGAAAAACAAAAGGAGCTTGCCGAAGCATCAAAACAACGGCTGGCGGAAAGCGGCATTTTTAAAGATCCTATCGTGACAGACATTTTAAAGGCTGAACCATTCTATGAAGCGGAAGATTACCATCAGCATTTTTATAAAAAGAATCCAGGGCATTATCAGCGTTACCGGACAGGCTCCGGAAGATCTGGATTTATCAGTGAGCATTGGGGGGCGAAATAAATGACGCTAAATAAAGAAGAAAGAATAAAGTCATT
This sequence comes from Bacillus halotolerans, assembly GCF_001517105.1. Lineage (GTDB taxonomy): Bacteria > Bacillota > Bacilli > Bacillales > Bacillaceae > Bacillus > Bacillus halotolerans. The sequence goes on along the minus strand of NZ_LPVF01000013.1, from coordinate 148,538 downwards.
AAACCGTATGCAATACGAGGTCACACAAAATAACGGAACGGAGCCGCCGTTTCAAAATGAGTATTGGGATCATAAGGAAGAAGGGCTTTATGTTGACATTGTGTCAGGAAAGCCTTTGTTTACCTCCAAGGATAAATTTGATTCCCATTGCGGCTGGCCAAGCTTTACAAAGCCGATTGAGGAAGAAGAAGTAGAAGAAAAACAGGATACGAGCCATGGAATGATTCGGACAGAAGTCAGAAGCCGAACAGCCGATTCCCATCTGGGACATGTATTTAATGACGGACCTGGGCCTAGCGGACTTCGTTACTGCATTAATTCTGCGGCGCTGCGGTTTATTCCTAAGGATAAGCTCAAAGAAGAGGGATATGAAAGCTATCAGCACCTATTTGACAAATAAAATGCAAGAAAAAAACAAGCCTGCCTAATGGATAGACAGGCTTGTTTTATGCCTTTTTTTCTTTATGCAGGTCTTCAATAATTTGGGCAATTCTGTCTTTTGTAATAAGAGGAGCCTGATCAGACTGATATCCGGGCAAATTGACTTTGCGAAAATCAGGATGTTTTTCAGGTTCTGGGAGGATAGCATATAGGTTGCCCCATTCATATAGTGACTCTACTTCGTGGGGAGATGTCAATTCTTCGTGAAGCTTTTCACCTGGACGCTTGCCGACTTCTATTGCGGCCGGGCGCGGGAGACCGTGCTGCGCTGCGTATTCTTCAAATCCATGAATCAATTCCTCGAGTTTCAGTGATTCCATTTTAAAAATAAAAGTTTCTCCGCCTGTGGTTATAGCGGCTGATTGCAGTGTCAGTGTGGCTGCATCATCAATAGACATAAAAAATCTGGTCATGTTCTTGTCTGTGATGGTCAGCGGTTCACCCTCCATCATCTGTTCAAATAAAATAGGGATGACTGAACCTCTTGAGCCGAGAACATTTCCGAAACGGACGGAACAAAAAACAGTTCCTCTATTTTGAATGTGGCGGTTAGCTTGATGAAACAGCTTTTCAGATAACAGCTTAGTGGCACCCATTGTGTTTACAGGGGACACAGCTTTGTCTGTACTGATATTGATGACATGCTGTACTCCATTGATTAGGGCGGCCTCCACCACATTCTGTCCGCCGATGAGATTGGTCTGGATCGCTTCAAACGGATTGTCTTCGCATGTAGGTACCTGTTTCAGCGCTGCTGCGTGAAAGACGATATCGACACCTGTCATCACCTGATTCACTCTCCGGTGGTCGCGCACATCTCCAAGTATAAATGAAAGCCGCTGATCCTCCGCATACTTTTGACTCATTACATACTGTTTACTGTCGTCTTTGCTGAATACAATGATCTTTTTTGGTGTAAGCAGCAAAAGGCGTTTGACAATTTGACTTCCGATTGAACCCGTTCCGCCAGTGACTAAAACTGTTTTGTTATGGAAAAATGGTTTTAGTTCTGCTGTTTGCTGTTTAGGCATGGCTTATCCTCCAACTCTCGTTTCTCTACCATGCATTATATGTTCAACATTTTAATCGAGTTAATGAAAGCAACCAATAAAACGAAATTTAGGGGAATGATGATGTCACAAGGTGTTCTTTTTTAATAGAAAATGAAGAGATTGGCTTAATCTAACTAAATAAACAGTGTACTAAATTTTCATATGATCTTTTTTCGCTCCATATAAACAGGTCCCATATGATCTTATCACGTCCATATAAAAAGCTCTCTTTTGAATCAGAAACACTACGAAAAAAAGGTTCGATTGTCTCACTATTCTTCAACTTCATATATTTTACAATAAGAAATGAAGGTTAAAATAAGGAGGCTGTAAAATGAAGTATCCAAAAACTATACTGTTTAGTGCCGCTGCGGGTTTATTGCTTAGCCTATCTGCAAACTCGGTATCGGCTCATCAGGCTGATGAAGTGAATCATTTCAAAGTGACGGCAAAGGGAGAGACTGACCCGGTTGCTTCAGGAGATGACGCAGCGGATGATCCGTCCATTTGGGTTGATGCAAAGCATCCGGAAAAAAGCAAATTGATAACGACAAACAAGAAGTCCGGGTTAGTCGTGTATGATTTGGACGGCAAACAGATCAATTCTTACGAGTTTGGCAAGCTGAATAATGTCGATCTGCGTTATGATTTTCCGTTCAACGGCAAACAGATTGACATTGCCGCTGCTTCAAACCGGACAGAAGGAAAAAATTCGATTGAAGTTTACGCCATTGATGGGGAAAAAGGTGAATTGAAAAGCATCACAGATCCAAAACATCCTATTTCCACTGATATTTCTGAAGTTTACGGTTTCAGCCTGTATCACAGCCAAAAAACAGAGGCATTTTATGCGTTGGTAACGGGAAAGCAAGGAGAGTTCGAACAGTATGAAATTGCCGACAATGGGAAGGGATATGTAACAGGGAAAAAAGTGCGGCAATTCAAATTACATTCACAAACTGAAGGTCTCGTCGCAGATGACGAGTACGGGAATCTCTATTTAGCGGAGGAAGACACAGCGATTTGGAAATTTAATGCTGAACCATCTGGAGGATCGCAGGGCAAAGTCATTGATTATGCTTCTGGAAAGTATTTGACAGCTGATATTGAGGGCTTGACCATTTATTATGCGCCGGACGGAAAAGGTTATCTTATCGCCTCAAGCCAAGGCAATAACAGCTATGCGATGTATGAAAGACAGGCTGGCAATCAGTATATTGCCAATTTTGAAATTACGGATGGCGAGAAAATAGACGGAACGAGTGATACTGACGGTATTGATGTTCTTGGTTTCGGGCTGGGGCCAAAATATCCGTACGGCATTTTTGTAGCGCAGGACGGAGAAAATATAGAAAATGGACAAGCTGTCAATCAAAATTTCAAAATTGTATCATGGGAACAGATTTCTCAGCATCTAGGCGGAAAACCTGATCTGAATAAACAGGTAAATCCAAGGAAGCTGAAGGACAGATCTGATGAATAAAGAAGCAGCCTATTTTCGGCTGCTTTTTTATGTGCACGAAAAAATCGTTCATATGAAATGAACGATTTTTCAAGAAAGCGCCAGATGAATGGCTTTCAGTTTTGCGGGAAGCTCATCAAATGTATGAGCAGGAACGGTATCTTTGTAATTTAACGCCGCAGCTTTGTTTCGTTCCTCAGGATGATTGATATAGAAAGCGGCTTTTTCCTTAAAGTCATTGATGCTGTGATAAGAAATAAAGGATGAAAAAGGATGTGCCGCGGGGAGATCCACTAGTTGAAATGCTTCGCATGCAGCGATATCAAAGGTGCGGTTATTAAAGCTTGTATTTTTAATGCTGCTTTTATTTTTGTTGAACGTAAAATGATACGGCCGATGCTGATTGATCACGATGTCTGCCCCGTTATAATAATGAACGGCCTGTTCAGGCGGAACCCATGTGCTGACTACATCTATATGCGGCTGTTTGAGTACTTTTTTAGGCAGGTATTTTCTCCATTCCTTTCCGATGACCCGAATGGTGTACGGGAGATATGCCGCTTCTTTCACAAGCTGAACCCGATTAGGGTAAGGATAGCCGATGATAAGCAATTGTGAATGAAAGGAATGTTCGGTGTCCATTTTTTTAAACAGCCGATGATTAACAGGAATCGGAACATAATAGATATGCTGATAACCAAGCTCCTGATAATAGAGAGCAGCATTTTGGTCAATTGTTAAAATCGCGTCAGCGTGCTTTATCACCTGAAGACTGATATCAATATAAAATGGATCTTCTGTCAGCCAAACATATACGGGAATACCCTTACCCTTTAACCAGGTCAGCCAGTCGTGAGGAACGTGAACTCCAACCATCATGAGTGCGAAGTCCGGCTGAAACGTTTCAATGCGTGACAGCGATTCGGTGTCTGGTGTATCTGCAGACATGTATTCTGTCTGAGCGTGCCGAAAGCATTCTTCAGCCCAGCGGTCAAAATAACTGTATATTCCTCCATATCCCGACTGGATATACAAAACTTTCATCAGAGGTTATGAAAAGAATGTAACGCTTTCTACTTTATCTACATCAATCAATGTTGTCGCTTGACCTGGCGGAGTTACAGAGCTTTCCTGTGTGACAAATACGATGCCGTGGACTTGATCAAAAGCAACAAAGACAACCGGACCGATCATGTCACCGGAATCTGTCACAATGCTGATGGTAGTGCCAGGTGTAATTCTGGCAAAAATCCATCTTGCAGGAAGGGAAGGATCTAAAACAGATTCAGCAGTAACCGTTTCGCTTTCGTCAACTTTTTTATCAACAGCAGCTTCAAGTAATTCTTTAAGGTTATTATTCACGTTTTCTCCTCCTTCTGTTGCATTTGTAAATAAAGGGCTTAAAAGGCTTTTAATAATATCCTTTTTTAACTGCGCATTTTCACTGCTCAACACATACACCTCCTATTAATTATTGAACTCACGTTTAATCATATTCTTCTGATTGGCAATTGGTATGAGTCGAACGCCGTACCTGAGCTATTTTTCATATATTTAAGGAAAATGCTGATTTTCTTCTATGGATGGACATTGCCTATACCGCAATTGACAGCATGTTCATATTGTGAAACAGAGGGTAAGGGAGAGAAGGAAGTTTGGATTTAGAAAACAAAGTGAACCAAGAAGAAAATGACGACGAATTGCATTTTATTCTGTTTTTATTCATTCTGCTTATACGTCAAACAGCTTCAGACGGAAATCCATTTGATCACAGACGCCAGCTCGTAGTTGTTAAAGAGCTTGGTGTGCCGATTTCAAGAGTCAATCTGATCAATGGAGATACGCTTCAAAATGTATCGTAAAAAGTCCTGGCTGATTTGGTTATTTTTCAGAAGCCGCTAAATCAAACGGGATCAAATGTTGCTATTGTAAGTTGGTGTGCTTTTTACATGATGACAGAGGCTCTGCTTGCTGCGGAGCTGTTTTCATGTGTGACAATAGGAGGCTTGCAGAGATGGGGGACAAAATTTCCATTATTTTAACGAGTTATAACAAACCTGATTATCTGCAAATGGCGATTGAGAGTGTCATCAATCAAACTCATAGCAATTGGGAGCTTTTTGTCATGGATGACCATTCAAACGAGAAAACGATTGCGGTGATTCACAAGTACCTTCATGATCAGCGCATTCGTTATAAAAACAGCTTCGTCCATCCTCAAAATCGATTAAAAACAACCCGTTATGCCACATTAATTAATAACGCTCTTCCATTTGCCGCAGGCGACTACATTTCTTATCTCACCGATGATACAGTTTATCATCCTGATCGGCTGAGCCGTATGGTGCAGACATTTTTGTGTCATCCTGAAGCACAGGCAGTCTATTCAAAACAAAAAGTTGTTCATGTAAACGAAAGAGGAGAGGAAATTTCCCATTTTTACAGAGATGCCAATGCGGTGCTTGATCAAGCCGCTTTTCAAGTCGATCATTGCTCTGTTATGCATCGCCGTTCGTTGCTTGATCGGATCAAAGATAAATATGGAAGCTATTGGGACGATGATATGATGCATTGGAATCACGGCGACTCAATTTTTTGGATGAGAGTAAACACATTTGCCCCGTTCCTGCCGATAAATGAAGTATTAGATACAACGTATAAGACCCCGAATTCCTTTCAAAACGCTTATCAGTTTCTGCCCGCCGATTTGATTGACGGCACGTTTGTAAAAGGATCTGATCAACATGTGTATTTTCTTGATCAAGGTGTGCGGCATCCTGTGGGGGAGAGATGGAGTTCAGTGTATCTGGATCGGACTGTTGTTATCCCCGATCCGTATTTATTTCAATATCATACGGGAAAATGTTTAAACATTCCGAATTATGTTTTGGTAAAAGAACCTGACCAGCCTGCAGTATTTTACATTGACGCCGGTAAAAAAAGACGGATAGAAAGTCAGCATGCTTTTCAATTTTATCAATTTAAAAGAAAAGATATTTTGACGATTGAAAAAGAAGTGCTTGAGGATCTGCAGGAAGGGCCGCCTATCATGCGGGACAGATCTGGGGTGATCGCAAATCCGCCTGGACGAAGACTGTTTTTTATAGAACGCGAGCGGTTTCTATTTCTAAACGGTGTTTTTCATCCAATCAGCGAGCAAGTAGTGAGGAAATTCTTTTTGCAGCAGAAACCAATACCCGCTTCTTTCCGGAATATTCAGCAATTTCCAATTGGAAAGCCGTTTTATCCGGTGTACGATGAGATTATAAAGAAATTAAATATTGCAATCGAGTAAATGTATAGGTCATAAAAAGGAGACATTCATGACAGGACATTATTCAAAAACGGAGCATCAATATCTATCGTTAACGTCTGAATCGAAGTTGTTTGGTCATTACAGTGTATATAAAGATTCCAAGCTGCCGCAAATTTTTTCTCATAATTTTGTACAGCTTCATGATACATTTCCATTGGAGCGTATACCTGATTTTTTGCCGTCCGTACCGAAGCTGCTTGATGCGAATTATATCCATTTAAAAGCGTCTCCTCAGCATGTTTTTCCGCTTGTTTTGAAGCAATCGCTTGTGAAAAGCGGTTTTGTGGTTGAAGATGAGCTGTTATACTGCATGAAGCTTGGAGACTGGAAGGGACAGACGGGACATCCTTTCACGGCATGGGGGACGGCAAAGAGTCTTAGTGACGGTTCTTCTATCATGAAAATTTATGACTCGCTTTATATAGGAGAGGCAACCGCAGAACAAAAATTAGTAAGAAAATATCCTTTTTACAAAGCGGGTACGATTTTGCTTGTCGTTTGTTACAGCGATTCATCACAGAACATACCGATTGGCTGCGGGGAACTTTTTATTGATTCGCAAGAGAAAACGGCGAAAATTGAAGAGGTGGCGATATTGGATCAGTTTCAAAGAAGGGGCTACGGCAGTATTCTTGTGGGTGAGATGCTGTCCATTGCCAAATCTTCAGGAATGGACGATGCTTATTTAGTGGCCTCAAATTCTGATGGCGTCTCTCATTTTTATGAAAAGCTCAAATTTAAAAAATTTGAGCGGGTGCACACTGTTTTTCATTATTTCCTTACATAGATGGGCATTTGCACAAACCGTTTGGGACTTGGCCCGCATACAATGCCGTATATCGTGATAAGAAAGGATGAAAAACAATATGCATGGATATCATGGATACGGTTACGGAGGATTTGGCTGCGGGACAAATACATTTGTATTGATTGTTGTCTTGTTCATTTTATTAATTATCGTCGGAGCCGCTTTTATTTGCTAGATGAAATAACACAAGAGCCTTTCGAAGTTCGGAAGGGCTCTTTTTTTGTGCGAAAAAAGATTTTTTAGGGAACGTCATGCCGCTATTTGGACACTCATACAATGTAGAAAAGGCGTTTTTGAGGTGGAGCATGAGCAGTTATTTAATTAAGCCAGAGCTTAATGCGGAATATCCGATTGTCAGTCATGCAAAGGGCACATATGTGTATGATCAGAACGGAAAAAAATATCTTGATGGCTCATCTGGTGCGGTGACATGCAATATCGGCCATGGGGTTGAGGAAGTAACTGAGCAGCTGAAAGAACAGCTTGAAAAGGTGTCTTTTGCATACCGCTCGCAGTTTACGAGTGAGCCGGCGGAGCAATTAGCTGCTTTACTGGCCGAGCAGCTGCCGGGAGACTTGAATTGGTCTTTTTTTGTCAACAGCGGATCAGAGGCCATAGAAACGGCAATGAAAATCGCCATTCAATATTGGCAGGAAAAAAAGCAGACACAAAAATCCATCTTTCTCTCACGATGGAGCAGTTACCACGGAATAACTTTGGGAGCGCTTTCATTGTCGGGATTTTATGAACGAAGGTACCGGTTCACCCATTTGCTAGAGCGTTATCCCGCTCTCTCAGCCCCGCATATATATCGGCTGAATCAAGAGGCAAAAAAAGATTTTGTTCAAACGGCTGCGGAGGAGCTGGAAACCGCTATTAAAAGAATTGGAAGTCAGTTTATTGCTGGCTTTGTGGCAGAACCTATTATTGGAGCCGCGGGAGCAGCAATCACTCCTCCTTCTGGATATTATGAGAGATTGCAAGAGGTGTGCCGCTTACACGGCGTGCTGTTTATTGCGGATGAAGTGATGACCGGGCTTGGGAGAACTGGAAGGATGCTTGCGACAGAGCATTGGCATACCGTTCCTGATATCGCTGTGCTTGGAAAGGGACTCGGTGCCGGCTACGCGCCTATTGCAGCGGCAGTTGTATCTGATACGGTTCTCCAAACGATAAAACAAGGATCAGGTGTTATTATGAGCGGTCACACATACAGTGCTCATCCCTTTTCAGCCAAAGCCGCTCTCGAGGTTTTGCGTTATGTTATCAGACACGGCTTGATCAAACAGGCTGAAGAAAAGGGCTTCAAGCTGAAAAAGAAACTTATAGAGATGATGCACCGAAGCGGCATCATTGGGGATGTCCGCGGCAAAGGACTGCTGTTAGGCGTTGAATTTGTGGCTGATAAAAAGACAAAGCGAGTGTTTCCGCAAGATCGGTTGATGACCCAGCGTATCATCAGCGAAGCAAAAAAACGCGGGCTCATTGTCTATCCTGCCAAGGCTGGAATCGACAGCGGGGAAGGAGATGCCGTAATCATCGCTCCTCCATTTACAATATCAGACGGAGAGACGGAAGAGCTTATATCAACTTTTTCGGAAACAGTTGCAGAAGTTGAAAAAAACTGAAAAGGGATTGAAATCAATATGGCACCATTTCAAAAAACGATCAGCATTGAATCGGCAATTGCAGATGTGCGTGATGGATCGGTCCTTATGTTTGGCGGCTTCGGAGGAGTCGGCTCTCCTCCTTCTTTGATTGAAGCCATATTGGACAGCGGTGTGAAAGAATTAACTGTCATTTGCAATGATGCCGGATTCCCGGAGATTGGGATTGGACCGCTTATTGTCAATAAAAGAGTCAAGACACTGATTGCATCGCATATCGGTTCAAATCCTGTAGCCGGAAAACAGATGACAGACGGCACATTAGAGGTTCGATTTTCGCCTCAGGGCACGCTCGCAGAACGGATTCGCGCCGGCGGATCCGGCCTTGGCGGCATTTTGACCGATATCGGCATTGATAATCAAATGGTTTGTGAGAAAAAAGAGATTGTGTCTGTAGCGGGGAAACAATACTTGGTTGAAGAAGCGCTGACGGCTGATTTTGCCTTCATCAATGCCTGCATTGCAGATGAATTCGGCAATTTAACGTATGACAAAACAGCGCGCAACATGAATCCGCTTATGGCAATGGCCGCCAAAAGAACCTTTGCCGAGGCGGAGACGATTGTGCCTATGGGTGATATTGCAGAAGAAATGATTGTAACGCCTGGGGTTTTTGTTGAGGGAGTTGTGAGAAGCGAAGGGGTGAGGTGGAAATGGGCTTGGGAGTAACAGAAAGAGAGCAGATCGCCAGACGGGCTGCTTCTGAAATCAAACCAGGCATGATGGTGAATCTCGGTATCGGCATCCCTTCCTTGGTGCCGAACTTTTTGCCGCCTGACATGCAGGTTATGCTGCAGGCGGAAAACGGTGTACTCGGGATTGGCGAAAGTCCCGAAAAAGGGAATGAGGATGAAAATTTATGCAACGCCGCGGGATTCCCTGTCCGTGCTGTAAAGGGAGCATCTTATTTTGATACAACGATGTCTTTTGCCATGATCAGAAGATGCATGATTGACATTACGATTCTAGGCGCTTTGCAGGTAAGCCAGTCGGGAGACCTTGCGAATTGGCTTGTACCCGGAAAAAAGGTGCCAGGCATGGGCGGTGCGATGGAGCTCGCCCAAAAAGCGAAAAAAGTGGTTGTCGTCATGAGCCATACCGATCAAAAAGGGAGGCCTAAATTAACAGAAGCCTGCACCCTTCCGTTAACAGCAGCAGGCTGTGTAGATATGATCATTACTGAAAAAGCAGTTCTTGCAGTTGGCCGGCATCATTTTATTTTAAAAGAACTGATGAATGGCTCAACAATTGACGAGGTGATCGGGCTGACCGACGCTGAAATAGTGGTAGATATGCCTTTTTCTTAAAAGGGGGAGTGATGATGCAGGACATTGAAAGAAAAGTAATCGAATGGCTTGATCAGCATTCAGCCAAAGCCATTCGTCTTTTGAAAAGGCTGGTTGGAGAAAAAAGCACACTTGGCAAGGAATTTAACGCTCAGGCAGTAGTCCTTGAAAAGCTTAGGCAATTTCATATGGACATTGATGTGTGGGAGCCGAGCCTAAAACAATTAAAACAGCATCCCTATTTTATATCAGACCGGTCGGATTTTCATGAGAGCCCGAACATTGTCGCTAAAAAAACGGGAGAGGGCGGAGGACGATCTCTGATTTTAAACGGGCATATCGATGTTGTGCCAGAAGGAAATTTGAAGGAATGGAAGTATGAACCGTTTCAAGCTGCCGAAGTAAATGGTAAAATTTACGGCCGCGGCTCCACTGATATGAAGGGAGGCAATACAGCCCTTCTATTTGCATTAGAAGCTCTGCACGCCTGCGATGTCAAACTGAAGGGTGATGTATTGTTTCAGAGTGTTATAGATGAAGAGTGCGGCGGCGCCGGAACACTTTCTGCCATTATGAGAGGCTATCGTGCGGACGGGGCGCTAATTCCGGAACCGACCAATATGAAGCTTTTTATTAAACAGCAGGGCTCAATGTGGTTTCGGATCACGGTTAAAGGATTAGCGGCACACGGAGGCACACGATATGAAGGTGTCAGCGCCATTGAAAAAAGCATGCATGTCATTACAGCCATTCAAGAGCTTGAAAAAGTCCGCAATGCAAGAATTTCTGACCCGCTGTATGATCATATCCCAATTCCGGTTCCAATCAATATTGGCACCATCTCAGGCGGAACATGGCCGTCCTCGGTAGCAGACCGCGTCGTCATAGAAGGAAGGTGCGGAATTGCTCCCCATGAAAAGCCTGAAGCCGTGAAAATGGAATTGGAAAATTGGCTGAAAGATTTACAATACCATGATGAATGGTTTAAACGCCATCCAATTCAAGTGGAATGGTTCGGAGCTCAATGGCTGCCGAATGATTTGCCTGATGACCATCCTTTACTATCAGTCTTGCAATCGGCCTATCAAAAAATGAAACAAACAGAGCCGATCATCGAAGCGTCGCCTTGGGGGACAGACGGCGGCCTTTTGTATCATGCGGGAGATACTCCTGTTATCGTTTTTGGGCCGGGAGAGACGAAAACAGCACATCAGGCAAACGAGTATATTGAAGTTGAAGCCATGTTAGAATCAGCTAAAATTATTGCTCTTTTTGTGATGGATTGGTGCGGGCTTCATACAGACGGGGAGGATGCTGATGATCAAAACGGTAAAGAGTAGCGGTGTCACGGCTGTCATAGACAATGACCGCTTTAATAAACGAATGAGAGTCATTCGTTATGAAGGCGCTATTCAGGAAGCCTTGTCTGATATTATGGCAGCGGCTGAAGAGGAGGGTGCCGAAAAAATTATTGTGTACACGAAACAGCATGACGAGGCAGAGCTGGCTAAACAATTGTTTACGCCGGAGGGCTTTCTCGAAGGCTACTATCTCGGCCATCGCGCTGCCGTCATGGTCCGTTATCTCACAGAAAAACGAAGACAAACAGATACCTATTTAGCCGAGCAGGAAATGATAGAGCTATTATATAAAATGAAGCCTCAGCCACAAATCGAAGACAGGTCACCTTTTACAATGAGAAAAGCAGAAACAAACGACATGTATCAGTTATCTATGCTGTATAAAAAAGTATTCCGCACGTATCCGACTCCTGTGTTTGATCCCGCCTATATTGAAAAGACGATGAATGAGCATACGCTTTATTATGTCATGCTTGAAGATGACCGTCTGATTAGCGCGGCAAGCGCAGATATCAATCCTGAGCTGGGGCATGCCGAAATGACGGACTGTGCCGTGCTTCCCGATTATCGGGGCCGTTCGCTGACAAGTATTTTAATAGATGCATTAGAAAAAGAAATGAGAGAGCAAGATATCTTTCAAGTATTTTCACTCGCCCGCGCTGCATCTTTTGGTATGAATGCGGTCCTGTATCATTCCGGGTATCAGTATGGAGGAAGGCTGATCAATAATTGTTATATAGGAGAAGGGATCGAAAATATGAATATCTGGTGCAAGCGCCTGTAAGTCAAAAAGAAATGCACGAGGAGGAATTTCATTTGACAAACAAATGGTATAAACCGAAACGGCATTGGAAGGAGATAGAGTTATGGAAGGATGTTCCGGAAGAAAAATGGAATGATTGGCTGTGGCAGCTGACCCATACTGTAAGAACATTAGATGACTTGAAAAAAGTGATTAACCTGACGGAAGAAGAAGAGGAAGGTATCAGAATTTCTACCAAAACGATCCCCTTGAATATTACACCCTATTATGCTTCCTTAATGGATCCCGACAACCCGAGATGCCCGATACGAATGCAGTCTGTGCCGCTCTCTGAAGAGATGCACAAAACAAAATACGACCAGGAAGACCCGCTTCATGAGGATGAAGACTCTCCGGTACCCGGTCTGACACACCGTTATCCCGACCGAGTCCTGTTCCTTGTCACGAACCAATGCTCCATGTATTGCCGCTACTGCACAAGGAGGCGTTTTTCCGGTCAAATCGGAATGGGTGTCCCTAAAAAGCAGCTTGATGCCGCGATCGCCTACATTCGGGAGACACCCGAGATCCGGGACTGCCTGATTTCAGGCGGGGACGGGTTGCTGATCAATGATCAAATTTTAGAATACATTTTAAAAGAGCTGCGCAGTATACCGCATTTGGAAATTATCAGAATCGGCACAAGAGCGCCTGTCGTTTTCCCTCAGAGAATCACCGATCAACTGTGCGATATCTTAAAGAAATATCATCCGGTCTGGCTGAACACCCATTTCAACACAAGCATCGAAATGACGGAGGAATCCGTTGAGGCTTGCGAAAAGCTGGTGAACGCAGGTGTGCCGGTCGGAAATCAGGCCGTCGTGTTAGCAGGCATTAATGATTCGGTAACAATTATGAAAAAGCTTATGCATGACTTGGTAAAAATCAGAGTCCGTCCCTATTATATATACCAATGTGATCTGTCAGAAGGCATCGGACATTTTAGAGCTCCAGTTTCAAAAGGGCTGGAGATTATTGAAGGGCTGCGGGGCCATACTTCAGGCTACGCGGTACCAACCTTTGTCGTTGACGCACCAGGCGGCGGCGGGAAGATCGCACTGCAGCCAAATTATGTTTTATCGCAAAGTCCTGACAAAATCATCTTGAGAAATTTTGAAGGAGTCATTACCTCTTATCCGGAACCTGAACATTATATCCCTAACCAGGCTGAGGCCTACTTTGAGTCTGTTTTTCCTGAAACCGCTGACAAAAAAGAACCAATTGGACTGAGTGCCATCCTTGCCGACAAAGAGATTTCTTTCACACCGGAAAACGTGGCCAGAATCAAAAGGAGAGAAGCATATACAGCGAAGCCGGGGCATGAAACATTAAAGGACCGGCGGGAGAAAAGAGACCAGCTAAAGGAAAAGAAATTTTTAGCCCAGCAGAAAAAAGAAAAAGAGGCAGAAAGCGAGGGGAATTCTTCATGAAAACATGCGAATGGTGCGGTGTGCCTGAGGCGCAGCCTGGCACGAACACGGTTTATTGGGAGCTTCCTGACGGCACACGAGCCATAGAGCTGACAAACACCCCCGCGATGATTTGCTCTTCTTGCGGAATGGCCTACCAAGAGGATTCGACGATAAAGGATATTGAGGATCAGCTGTTTTTAATCAACACAAAAAAACTCCCTGAAAGTCTGACATATCAACAGCTCATGGAAACGGAAAGGATATTAAAACGCAACTATTTTGATTTTTCCTGAATGATGTTTCGTTATTCTTTTGTTGTAATTTTACACTTGCACTGTATAATAGAACAACAAAAGACAGACACCAGGAGGGGAAACCCATGAAATCCTTTTATCACTATTTATTGAAATACAGACATCCTAAACCGCAGGACAGCATCAGCGAGTTTGCCAATCAGGCGTATGAGGATCACAGCTTCCCAAAAACATCAACCGATTATCACGAAATCAGTTCATATTTGGAGCTGAATGTTGATTATCTGGACACGATGGCGACGTTTGATGAAGCTTGGGAAAAATACGAGGCCGAGGTGCACGGCAAATAACCACATGTTTAAATCCGCAGATCCGCTGCGGATTTTTTTGTGCGCATACACATACCATAATTGGATACTTCCAATGGTTTTCATGCCCATGCGAATTGGTGTAACCCAGCATACGATAGCGTATGAGAAATGTTGCGGCGAGGGGGAGACACCATGAAGCAAAACAAACCGAAATTCCAAGTAGGGGATATCGTAGTCGTCATTATGTATGGGACAGTCGGCACAATCACAAAAGTACACCAAATCGATAAGCACTATCTTTATGAAGTAAACCACAATGAAGTCTTATATTTTGAATCGTCCATTCAATTATATAAAGATTATGAAGGCGTCATTGTCGATATGGAAAAACTTGATATTGAATATGAATTCCTCATTGGAGATGTCGTTTATGTAAAAGATTATGGAAAAGAACTCTTTCGCATTATCGGCCACAGAACGGAAATTTGGAGATATTTAGAAGATGGCTGGGAAGATATTATTTATGAGCTGACTCGTTTAAAGGATGGAGAGTGGCTTGAAACGGAGGAAGAGGATCTCACGCTGGTTCTCAGAAAGTATGAAATGGACCAGTTTGTGCATCAGCTTTTGTTTGTCCATTATGTCGGAGAAACTGCTCATGAGATCGGCGAAGATATTGTCCCGTCTGCTCTTCTTCAGTTTGAAGGCGAAGATGAAGATCAAGATACCCTGCGCATCCTGGCTGTATCAATTGTTGATGAGCTTTTGGATATTTATAACGACTACAAAATTCTGTACGAAATGTTTAAAGATGAAGAATATAAAGATATGATGATGTTTGTGCTGGAAAGTTTAAAAGAACACTTCAGTTAGTTTGTGAACAAGCGGATGACCACATATAAAAAGTAAGGCAGACAGCCCCACATCATGACATGCGTCATACCTTTGAGCGTTTTTTCCATCACCATATCGAATCTTTCTCCGTCCAGTGCTTCCATCATTTTAGCGATCATATGTCAGCCTCCTATGGCTTGTTTTTTTATTCAATGTATATGAATGAAAGAATTGTTTAGAACACCGGGTATAATTCATCCCGTTTTTTCATAAAACATAAAAAAGGAGGCGGTACGGTTATGAAAGAAATAGATCTTGTGATTGACACGGAAGAAATCGCTGAATTTTTTTACAGAGAGCTTGCAAGACGGGGCTACATACCGAGTGAAGATGAGCTGTTTGAAATCGCCGATATTACCTTTGATTATCTGATAGAAAAATGTATGATAGATGAAGAGCTGGATGAAGATTGTTAAGGCTTGAACCGGAGCGGCCAGCTCCGGTTTTTTATTCGGCTGATATGAAATTTTGAAAAATAAAGGAGGGAAAATCTTGTACAAGCCAGTCAGTCTGTTTCTTCTCTTTCTTTTTTTAGCCGCGGTTATTCATACATCTGCTGTTCAATCAACAGATGAAATGATCAGTAGGGCAGCCGCAGCTATCCGTCAGCCTTGGCTGAATGATGTGATGATTTGGGTGACTCATCTTGGTGCTACTTCCTTTTTACTGCCACTTATCGTAGTCATTGGGGTAGGACTGTTTTTTTACAAGAGAACCTTGGATGGTCTTTTGATGCTCTTCATATTCGGTGCGGATCGTCTGTTAAACAAAATATTAAAAGAGTGGATCGAACGGTCAAGGCCGGATTTTGACCCGCTCGTTCATGAGTCGTCCTTCAGCTTTCCGAGCGGCCACTCCATGAACGCTGCTTGTGTTTATCCAGTAATCGCCTACTTTTTAGTGAAACACATTCCGTTTTTGTCAAAGCATAAAAAAGCGGTATACATAATCGCCGGAACTGTCGTTATTTTGGTTGGTGCCAGCAGAGTCTACCTCGGCGTGCATTTTTTAACTGACGTTTTAGGAGGCTTCAGTCTCGGCCTGCTGCTGTTTTTCCTCGTGAAAGGTTTTGACGAAAAGTTACATTCGTTTCGACAAAAGTAGAGAGAGGAAAAAGAGGACGAAACGCCAATATGTTATAGAAATAAAAGGGAGGGATCTTGATGATGTTATCCGTGTTTAAAAAGAAGTCTTGTTTTTACGATGTGACAATATTTCAAACACCCCGGTTTGGTGAAAAAAAAGGCTACAGAGCCGTCTATCGAACTGAACTGAACGGGAGCAATCATCAAGACGTGCTAAAAAGAGCGTTCTCTTTGTTTAATGTATTCGATACTGTTCCAAGTGATTATGATGCGAGATTTATGGCCACAGGGGATGTGATTTTGATTGATGAAGGCAGAAAAGGGAAAACATATTATAAACTGCTTCCTGCCGGATGGAGGAAAATCAATCGTCTGATTGTGCAAACAACATAACGAAAGAAAACTGCGGATATCCGCAGTTTTCTGTTTTTTTAAGGTTTTCGTTTGGCCGCGGAATGCTCTTTTTCGTGCGCCTCTTCAGCCGCGATAACGTCTTTAGCAGGTATGTGGTTGTTCTTTTTTTGTCCGGTTATTCGGTTACGCTGTTTTTTACCCATGTTTCATCCCTCCTTTTGCCGTTAGGTTCTCATATAAGCGGCTCAATTATCCCGATTTTCTCTAATGGCGCCTAAAATACCCCGGATCATTTTCTTTTTTCGGAACATTCCTTTATAATCAATGCTGAAGTTTGTCTCATCATGACATCCGTTGTAAAATGAACGGACTGATCGTTAATTTTGGTTTATAGGAGGATATGAGATGAGTGTACATATCGGTGCGGAAAAAGGACAAATTGCGGATACGGTACTATTGCCGGGGGATCCTTTAAGAGCAAAATTTATCGCTGAAACGTATCTTGAAAATGTGAAATGCTATAATGAAGTCAGAGGCATGTATGGATTTACAGGTACATATAAGGGCAAAAAAATCTCTGTGCAGGGCACGGGCATGGGTGTTCCGTCCATTTCAATTTACGTCAATGAATTAATTCAAAGCTATGATGTGCAAAATTTAATAAGAGTAGGCTCTTGCGGCGCTATCCGTAAAGATGTCAAAGTGCGCGACGTCATTTTGGCCATGACTTCTTCTACTGATTCACAAATGAACAGAGTCGCTTTTGGAAGTATCGATTTCGCGCCTAACGCAGATTTCGAGCTTTTGAAAAATGCCTATGACGCCGCCATGGATAAAGGCGTACCGGTGACAGTAGGCAGTGTATTTACTGCTGACCAGTTCTACAATGAAGATTCTCAAATTGAAAAGCTTGCCCGATACGGTGTGCTCGGGGTAGAGATGGAAACAACTGCTTTGTATACATTGGCAGCGAAGCACGGTAGAAAAGCGCTGTCCATCCTGACCGTGAGCGATCACGTATTAACAGGAGAAGAAACAACAGCAGAAGAGCGTCAAACCACTTTTCATGATATGATAGAAGTGGCTTTACATTCTGTATCAAAATAAAATAAATGAGGAGGCGTGCTGGGTGCCGGCAGCCTCTTCTTTATGGATACGGAAACGATTGATAAAAGGAAGGTAATGTGATTATGAAAAAGTCCGGTAAATGGTTCTCGCTGGCTGCCGCTCTGAGTGTGACGGCAATTGTCGGAGCCGGCTGCAGCATGTCAAATGGAGATGCTCAAAAGGATACGAAAACCACTGCAGAATCAAAACAGACAGAAGAAAAAACAGCTGACAGCAAAAAACAAATACGCAGGACAGTGAGTTCTTATTGGAAAGTAAGTTTTTCAATAACATTAAAAAAGTGGACGGCCTGGAAACCATTCAAAATCCAAAAAATATCCTCGCCCTTGTCAATAAGCAATACGCACTGCCAGGAGACTATGAACCTAGCGATCTAGTTATCCCTGATGTCGAGTTTTCTTTTGAAGAGAAAATACAAAAGCGATACATCAGAAAAGAAGCAGCAGACGCATTAAAAACGATGTTTGACGCTGCGAAAAAGGATGGCTATGAGCTGGCAGCCGTGTCAGGATACCGCTCGTATGACAGACAGCAGGTTATCTTTAAAAATGAAGTAAGCTTAAAAGGGGAAAAGAAAGCAAGAGAAGCTGTCGCATATCCTGGTGAAAGTGAACATCAAACAGGTCTGGCAATGGATATTTCCAGCCGAAGCAACGGTTTTGAGCTAAATGAGGCGTTCGGCAGCACCGAAGACGGAAAATGGGTGCAGAACAATGCATATAAATACGGTTTTATCATTCGCTACCCTAAAAACAAAGAAGACATCACGAAGTACGAATACGAACCATGGCATTTGCGTTATGTAGGCAAAAAGGCTGCAAAGGTTATTCATGAGAATGACTTAACATTAGAAGAATACTTTGAAAAAGTGAAGAAGATATAAAATAAAAACCCGCTTACCATTGGTTAAGCGGGTTTTTCCATTAAAAAAAGAATAAACCGGCGAGCGCCACACCAGTAATCAGCCCAAGGCCAATACCGTATGCGGCTCCATAGCCAAATCCGTAGCCGCCCCAATATCCATAGCCAAATCCGCCTCTTGGGCCCCCTGAAGTAACTGGAGCAATAAAGACCTTGCTGTTGGTTACCCGTGTAATTCTGCCCACGTGGACTCTGCCGTTTCTTTCTGTAATTCTAGCAACTTTTCCTTGGTGCTGGCGGCAGATATGATAGTATTTTTCCAATATAATTCCCTCCTAATCCGTCTTTCTACCAGCTTATGATAGATAAACAAAAAAGGTTGGACGAAAAGAGGGGGTGAAGCGCCGTTTTACTTGTATGCGATAAAGATACAATGACCCATATACTCGCTGTATGCCTGCATGAGGTCATAATGGGACTGAAGCGTTTCATAGTAGATAGGAGCGATTGCTTGCGATACATCCATTTCTGTCGTCGGTTCAAATTCCATATCTTCCGGCAAAAGGGTGATCGTTTCTGTTTTCTGAAATCCATGGGAATGAATCGATTCCATCCACTCCGATTCGTTATAAAGCTTTGTAAAACCGTAAAAGTCCATCATTTGCTTCTTTTCGCGCGGAGGCATCGGCTTTTTAAGCGCCGCTTCAATACCGATCAGCATTCCGCCCGGCTTCAATACTCTATTAATTTCTTGAAGGGAGGATGTCAGATGGGAAAAACTGAGGACGGATTCGGACAGGACGCAGGAAAAGGACGCCGAAGAAAACGGAAGATGTTCCAGCTCTCCAAGATATGCAGGGATGGCCAGCCCTTCATTTGCAAATCTTTTTTTCGCCTTCTCAAGCATGACAGGGTCTTTATCAACGACTGTGACAGGATAAAGCAAATGTCCTAAATAAGCCGCAGTTTGCCCCGTCCCGCATCCGGCATCAAGAATCGGCTGATCAGGCGGAGGTGCCGCTTTTTGCAATACGGCTTTTGAAAAAGCAAGCCCGCCTGGATGTGCACCTGAAACACCGAATAAGGACAGCATTTCTAAATATCGGCTCAAAATGGTATCCTCCTTTTTCGTTATTATATGTCGTGAAAAGACATAGGTTTATGAAACGATAAAGAAGGGCGGATCTCTATATTTTCTGCTCCGAGTTGACGAATAGGAAATCGTCCATGATAATAATGTAAGAAGAAAAGGTGGTGTTTAATTGAAACGGCAATTGAAACTGTTTTTTGTTGTGCTGATCACTGCGGTTGTCGCTTCAGCGCTGACTTTATTTATTACGGGCAATTCAAGCATTCTGGGCCAGAAATCAACAAGCGCAGGAGATAGTAAGTTCGATAAATTAAATAAAGCGTATGAGCAAATCAAAAGTGATTATTACAAGGAAACAAATGATGACAAATTAGTAGACGGAGCAATTAAAGGAATGATTGAGTCTCTGGACGATCCTTACTCTACCTATATGGATCAAGAGGAAGGAAAATCATTCGAAGAAAGCATTTCTGCATCCTTTGAAGGAATAGGAGCGCAAGTAGAGGAAAAAGACGGTGAAATCCTTATTGTTGCGCCAATCAAAGGTTCACCTGCTGAAAAAGCCGGAATCAAACCGAAGGATCAAATCCTGAAAGTAAACGGTAAAAGCGTAAAAGGCATGAATGTAAATGAAGCCGTTGCTTTAATCCGCGGCAAAAAGGGCACAAAAGTGAAGCTTGAGCTGAACAGAGCGGGTGTGGGAGAGATTGATCTTTCCATTAAGCGCGATACGATTCCTGTTGAGACCGTCTATTCTGAGATGAAAGACAACAATATCGGTGAGATTCAAATCACTTCTTTCTCTGAAACAACTGCTAAAGAGCTGACAAGTGCGATCGACAGTTTAGAGAAAAAAGGTGCCAAAGGCTATATTTTAGACTTGAGGGGCAATCCGGGCGGCTTAATGGACCAGGCAATTACAATGAGCAATCTGTTTATTGATAAAGGTAAAAATATTATGCAGGTTGAGTACAAAAACGGCTCAAAAGAAGTCATGAAAGCGGAAAAAGAACGAAAAGTCACCAAGCCGACTGTCGTTTTAGTAAATGACGGAACAGCGAGCGCTGCAGAAATCATGGCCGCTGCCCTTCATGAATCGTCAGGCATTCCGTTAATTGGAGAAACCACATTCGGAAAAGGCACAGTGCAAACTGCAAAAGAGTATGAGGATGGCTCAACAGTCAAACTGACAATGGCCAAATGGCTGACTGCTGACGGTGAATGGATTCATAAAAAAGGCATCAAGCCGCAAGTGAAAGCAGAGCTTCCTGATTACGCGAAGCTCCCATATTTGGACGCTGATAAAACGTACAAATCAGGCAATACAGGCACTGAAGTCAAAGTCGCTCAGCAAATGCTGAAAGCACTTGGCTATCAGGTGAAGCTAAACAGTACGTATGATCAAGATTTTGTATCAGTCGTCAAACAGTTCCAGAAAAAAGAGAATCTGAAACAAACAGGCGTGCTGACTGGCGATACTACAACAAAACTAATGACAGAACTACAACAAAAGCTGTCAAATAATGATACGCAAATGAAAAAAGCAATTGAAACGCTGAAAAAAGAAATGTAAAAAAGCCATACGCGGCTACCGCGTATGGCTTTTTTTAAGCACCCTTCTGATTCGGATTCGGTTCAGTTTTTTTACCAAATAAACCTTCTTTGACTGGATTTGAACCTGCTCTTTTTACAAACAGCGGATTGAGAATGATTACAGCGATGATATTGGCGGACAATCCCCAGAAACCTTCATAAATGCCGTGTGCAGATTGAGTGATATACACAGTAAACGTAACCGCAAGGCCGGCTAATAATCCGATCACTGTTGCCTCTCTCGTTTGGTTCTTCCAGAATAAGCTGACGGCAATCGCCGGGAAGATCTGCACCATACCGGAAACGCCTAAAAGCTGAAGTGTTACTAAGGCAGTCGGGAACAGCATTCCAAATAGAAGAGCAAGACCGATCACGACAAACACCATGGAACGTGTAATAAGGGTCAGTTTGCTTTGTGACACATTTGGATGGATCAAGTCACGGTATAAGTTATTGGCAAATAAATTCGATGCCCCGATAGCCATGATCGAACAGGGGATCAATGAAGCTAGGGCGATAGTGGCGTATGCAAAACCTTGTGCCACGCCGCCGTAAGACGTCTGAATCAGATGCAGCAGCGCCAGTCTTGGATTTGTATCTTCCGGCAGCACAAGAAAAGCGATAAAACCAAGGAAAATAACTAAGATTAAAACGATGTTATAAAGCGGCAAAAACATGCTGTTTTTTCTAACTGCATCGGCACTTTTCGCCGTAAATACACCTGTAGCGGCATGCGCCCACATAAAAAGTGCCAAGGCGGATACAATAGATGCTGTAATAAACCAAGGGATGCCTTTTGGGCCCTCTGTCGGTATCGTCAGCATTTGCGGCGCTTCCTTCACCAATGTATCAATCATCGGCGTCCAGCCGTTGAAATGAATAAGAGGGAGGGAAACGACCATAAACAGCATAATCACCCATACTAAAATATCTTTAATAATGGCTGTAAAAGTAGGCCCTTTAATCCCGCTGAAAAACGTGTAAAGAGCAACTAGAATGAATGAGATGATCACAACGAACTTTACGTTGATATAGCCAGTGCCCGCCACCTGAAGCGTATCTTGAATTCCGCTAAGCTGAAGACAGATATATGGGATAAGCATCAGGACACCGACAATTGCGACGAGACTTGCCAACAGCTTGCTGTCAAAACGTTCCCGCGCATAATCAGCGAGAGTTGTTAATTTGTGAATTTTTGCAACTTTCCAAAGTTTCGGCAGGAAGAAATAGGCGATAAAATAAGCCAATACAGAGTAAGGAATAGCAAAAAATGCAACACTTCCGCCTGTGTAAGCCGTACTGGTCAGGCCTAAGAAAGTATATGCCGTGTAAAGGTCAGCGCCTACTAAAAACCAAACGAGAAGGCCTCCAAAACGTCTGCCGCCGACAGACCATTCTTCCACCGAGGTTCGCGATGATTTGTCTCTCCCGGCGAGAAATCCGATACAGACAACAGTTAATACGATAATAGCCGTAATCATAAGTGCAGTGAGATTTCCTTGCATCATTCAATTCCTCCATCTTTTTTTTGCACCAGGTAAATGCCAAACGAACATACCGGCGTAATAATAATCCACAGCAGCAGCCAAAAATGGAAAAAAGGAAGGCCGAAAATAATCGGTTCGATTCGATTCACAAACGGCAAAAGTGCAAGCTGAATGAATGGTAAAATGATGAGTATAACAATAAGTGCTTTTTTAACCATTTACTTTCCTCCTGAAAGATGATAATGCTCACTATATTAGCAGTTGTAAGATAAGATCACAAGATAATTATTAGAAAAAAATGATTTTTTCAATTATTTAATTAAATCACATGGTTTGCATCCTGCACATTATAGGGTTAAAATAATAAATATCTCGAAATCAAGATAATTTAGGAGTGAAAAGATGAAAACAGAAGGATTGCATCATGTCACAGCATTTGCCAGAGATCCGCAAGAAAATTTGCGATTTTATACAGAAGTGCTCGGGCTTCGGCTTGTTAAAAAAACAGTGAATTTCGATGACCCGGGAACATATCATTTTTACTTTGGGAATCAAAATGGAGATCCAGGGACAATTATTACCTTTTTCCCGTTTCAAGGAAGCGGGCAGGGGACGGTAGGGAAAGGCCAAGCCGGCCGGATTTACTTTTCAGTCCCTAAAGGCTCTCTGGCTTTCTGGAAGGAACGCCTTCAAAATAATGGACTGAATGCAGAGGAGAAAATGCTATGCGGGGAACACGCGCTGATCTTTGATGATACAGAAGACCTTCCGTTAGCAATCATGGAAGACGGCGAAAGCGGAAAAAGCGAGTGGACACCTGACGGCATTTCAGAACATGAAGCCATCACCGGAATGAGAGGCGTGCTGCTGTACTCCTATGATCCGCAAGCAACGATTCAATTGTTAGCGGAAAGCTTCGGATACAGCAAAGTAGCGGAAGAAGATCAGATCGTTAGACTGAAATCCGCAGCGGCTGTCGGAAACGTGATTGACGTTCATTTGCAGCCGGAAAAAAGAGGCGTCGGCGGTTATGGAACAGTTCATCATATAGCGTTTCGGACAACGAGTGAGGAGCAGGCCAAGTGGCAGCCGATGATTGCTGAAAAACATCTCCCTTCATCAGAAATTCTGGACAGGGAGTATTTCACATCAATTTATTTCAGGGAAAAAGGCGGCATCCTATTTGAGATTGCCACAGATGAACCAGGCTTTATGACAGATGAAACGTTTGATGAGCTGGGGACATCCTTAAAGCTGCCTGAATGGCTGGAGCAACACCGCAAACAAATTACAGATATTTTGCCTGAATTGTAGGAGGGGACATGATGAAGCATATTTTTGAAAAAGGGACATCTGATAACGTCTTACTGCTGTTACATGGAACCGGAGGAAATGAGCATGATCTCCTTTCATTGGGCCGTTTTATAGATCCGGATGCTCATTTGCTGGGTGTCAGGGGATCAGTGCTCGAAAATGGAATGCCGCGCTTTTTCAAACGCCTTAGGGAAGGTGTATTTGATGAAAAGGATCTCGTTGAGCGGACAAAAGAATTGAAAGATTTTATCGACGAGGCGGCACAAACGCATCAGTTTGACCGGAGCCGAGTGATTGCAGTCGGCTACTCAAACGGCGCAAATATCGCGGCGAGCCTGCTTTTTCATTATGCGGATGTTTTAAAGGGGGCTATTCTGCATCATCCTATGGTGCCGATACGGGGGCTTGAGCTTCCCGATATGACAGGGCTTCCTGTTTTCATTGGGGCGGGAAAATATGATCCGCTTTGCACAAAGGAAGAATCGGAAGAGCTTCATCGCTGTTTGCTTGACAGCGGGGCATCTGCTTCTGTTTTTTGGCAGGATGGGGGCCATCAGCTCACACAGCATGAAGCTGAACAGGCTCGCCAATGGTACAAAGATACGTTTCAATAAAAAAACCTTAGTCCGTGTTTATACGGACTAAGGTTTTTCTTAGATTTACAGCCAAGTTGATACTTTTGATAGAGGCAAGCGGTTGCTTTGATGTGCAGGTTTCACTGCTTTCCCGATAGAAATAAGCATCACCGGAACATAGCGCTCGCTGATATCAAATTCCTTTTGGAACTGCTCCTTATTAAATCCTCCGATTGCGCAGGTGTCATAACCTTTCGCTTTTGCGGCAATCATAAGCTGCATAGCAGCCAATGAAGCATTTAAGAAAGCGGAATCGCGTGCGAACTGTTCACTTTGGTAAGCACCGTTAATTTGGCCAAGAAGCGTTTGTTTGATTTCATCCGTAATGAAACCTTGGTTTGCCAGTTCAGCGTAAACGTCTTCACCGTTTTCATTTGCTTTTAGATCGCCTAAAATGGCAACAACAGCAGAAGATTCAACAATTTGTTTTTGGTTATATGCTACAGGCAGAAGAGCCGCTTTTGATTCATCGCTGTGGAAAACTGTAAAATGCCAGTGCTGCAGATTCCATGCAGAAGGCGCTTTAGTGGCGAGCTCCAAAAGATCAGTCAGTTCCTCTTTAGAGATCGGGGCATTCGTATCATATTCCTTAACAGATGCCCGTGCTTGCAAAATGTCCAGAGTATCAGTCATAATGTTTCCTCCTTCGGGTAAACGTGGTATGATAATAGAAAAGTTAGAAGCTTACTAAATGTAACTTGAAAGATCATTTTAATGGATCAGTGAATACTTGTCAAACAATAGATGAAGGGATGAAGACTAGTGGGAAATACAATGTGCCCTAAAATGGAGTCAGCTTTCTCATTGCTGGGAAAACGATGGAACGGTCTGATCATCCATGTACTAATGGATGGGCCGAAACGATTTAAAGAGATAACGGAAACCATACCGATGATCAGCCAAAAAATGCTGGCAGAGCGCCTTAAAGAGCTAGAACAAAACGAAATTGTTGAACGCCGGGTTCTACCCGAGACACCGGTAAAAGTGATCTATACGCTGACTGAAAAAGGAACCGCGCTGCAAGCCGTATTTCAAGAAATGCAAGCGTGGGCCGATCAATTTTGTGAGCCTGGTGTTACAGTGTGCGAAGAAGAGAAATAATGGAAAGAAACAGAGCATCCGCAGAAAGGGTTTGTTTCAGTGAGAAAGTCATGTAAGTGGGTCATACCGTTTACATGACTTTTTATTTTAGGAGCCATGTTATGAATCAGCTTTTATTTTACATATATAAAAAGAGATGTTAGGATGATGTCAACATACAAAAATAGGAAAGGGTCCTTCCGTGAAAAAGTTACTAACAGCTATCCTGTTGTTAATGGGAATCATCATTTATCTTGTTGTTCAAATCAGCAAACCGGAACTCTATCTGCCTGAATTTTATATATACGATCAAAACCCTGTCAGCTTTCATTGGAATTACATAGGCATCGAAACTGGTTATAAAAAGGGAGACCCTGATTCTATCCATCAAATCTGGATCACACCGTTATATTTCGTTTTGCTGGCTGTTTTCATTCTGGTTATTTCTGCTTTTTTGAAAAAGAAATAAAAAAAGAGAGGTCTTGAATAAGGATCTCTCTTTTTTTATTTCATTGACTGGACATTTGCTAAGTGTAAAGCAGATGAAGAAGTTTCACCATCTTATAACTTACCATTCAAAAATTGTGCCTCGCCGAGCCCGAAACTCCAATCAGCATCACCGTTTTCCGTAATGGAAACCATTAGGTCTTCCGGGGAAATACCGCATTCTGCTTCTAGTTTTTCTGCCAGCAAGGCATATAATTTCTCTTTTTGGCTCTTTGTTCTTGTTTTACTTGTAATGCTGATCACGATCAAATCCTTGCTTCTATGAAATCCTAATCCGGTATCGTGAATCACGAGCTCATTCGGGGGGTGCTGGTGCACAATTTGATATCGGTCACTCTCCGGTACGCCAAACGCTTCTACCATCGCTTGATGAGCAGTGTCTAATAGCGATTGTAATGCTTTTTGATCACGGCCTTCTATCAGATCGAAACGTAATAATGGCATTTGAATTCCTCCTTTTGTGACACTGATTTTATCAGCATGTTATCACATTGTTTTGTTATCTGAAGCCAATTGATAGATAAAAACATAACATATAACCAATAATTGATCAATATATAACTACGTTGTTGTCTGACAGCCTATGAAATCATAAATATTATTGGCAGTAATTGATTAGGAGATTAGCATGAAATAATAGTTGATCAAAAGATGACAATTATATCACCACGAAGATCCTATTTCACCAAAAAACGAAAACGCTTTCTAACAAACATCCGGAGATATTGTCAAAAACAACATGAAAATGGAGGTTAGCCATGCCGATGTTTATCATTGCTGCCGTGGTTTTTATTTTGTTATTTCTGACGGCTTGAGCATGAAGGAAACGTTTCAAACATGGACGCTGCTCACAACGGTCCTCTCGATAACAGGACTGGGCTGTGTTTTATTGGCCGGACTATTTTTGTAATAATGCTTTATCAGTAAGAATCAATATAACAATAGCCCAATCGTTTTTCTTCCTGGATGAATATCTTACATATAGGCAGACATAAAGGAGGAAATAATCATGTACCCTCAACACTCGTATTATCGCGGGAACCCAGGTCCGGCCGGATACCCGGAACGAAACCCTTTTTTGTTTGGCGCTCCTTTAGTCGGCGGTTTATTAGGCGGTTTTCTTGGGAGTGCTCTTTTTAATTATCCGCGTCCCTATGCGTATCCGCCTGTTCCTTACGGTTACGGAGGTGCGCCATACGGCCCCGGAGGACCGTATGGCGGAGGTTATCCCGGTTTCTATTAGCAAAAACGGCCTGCTTCTGTGCAGGCCGTTTTTTTATCGCATAATTTCTACCTCGGACATATTGTAGTCCTGCTGTTTATGAAACATGACTTCCAGATGGCCGTCTTTATATACGGCTTTCGTTCCTTTCCGCTTGACAAGACAGGGAAGATTTACTTTTTTAGGATGGGTCAAACCCGGGAAATGTTCAATCAGTAATGTATGAGATGTATGTTTAATTTTGAGCTGTTCCAGCTGGCTTTCATTTACTGAAACCTTTACAAACACATGGTCTGCTGTTTCGAATATATCGATATCAGGTTCGGTGCGCTGTGTTTTTTCTTTAGTCGGGAGAGGATCGCGAAATGGAAATTGAGCCGCGTAATCACTTCCGAACACACTTTCCATTACACTGTTTACATAATGCTCAACCTCTTTTGGATCGGCCTTTTTTAATGCTTCCTTGGAAAATTGATTTTGGAAAGGAAAGTACTTGTTCCACTCAAACATCTTCGTCACACCTTTCTTCACGGACAAAATAGTATATGCCTGCTCGATCTTTCACGTGATATAATATAAGATGCTCTAAAGAAAGGCAGGGACAAAATATGCATCAATCAGAAACAAAAAAAGGTGTTCTTTACACAGCCGTTTCCTTTACGATGTGGGGGCTGTTTCCGCTTTATTGGAAGCTTCTTGAACAGCTGCCGGCACTTGATATTTTAGCTCACCGTATCATTTGGTCTTTTGTTTTTATGTGTATCGTGCTTTTTTTCTTGCGTCAATGGAAAACGGGGTGGCATGAGCTGCGGTCTTTAAAAAAGAACGGAGGCATACTATCTTTATTTCTCGCTTCAATTCTCATTTCGGTTAACTGGTTTGTATACATATGGGCTGTCAATCATGGATTTCTGCTTGAAGCAAGTCTTGGCTACTACATCAATCCGCTTGTGTCAGTTCTTCTCGGCATTTTGTTTTTAAAGGAAAAGCTGAATCGCCTTCAATTGGTTGCAGTTTCGATAGCGGCAGCCGGCGTTATTATTTCTGCGTTTCAATACGGCTCCATTCCGTACATCGCGCTGCTGCTAGCATTCAGCTTCGGCTTATACGGATTTACCAAAAAAAGAACAAGTCTTTCAAGCGCTATCGGTTTAACGCTGGAGACATTCATGATTATGCCGATTGCATTGGGGTATTTGCTGCTTAGCGGCCATATTCAGCCTGCGGGTGCAGAAAGCGGAGGGGCATGGGTGCTTCTCTTTTTTGCGGGTGTGTTTACCGCGCTGCCGCTCTTATTGTTTGCTGAAGGGGCAAAGCGGCTGCCGCTGTATCAAGTCGGTATATTGCAATATATTGCACCGACCATCACCTTGCTGATCGGGCTGTTCATTTACCATGAGCCATTTTCAAGCTCGAAGGCATTTACCTTTGCCTGTATATGGGCTGCATTAGTCTTGTTTACGTTTTCACAAGTGAAATGGAAACGGGCATCAAAAAGCCATTGAGCCTTTGGCTTTTCAGTTTGAGTATATATTATGTATAATCATTTCATGTATGTAAGACATAAAGGAGCAGGACGATGGACAATGATATAGAAATAGTAAAAGCATACGCCTCGCTATGGAACAGCCGCTCTTTCTCAAACGAAGATGCAGAAGCGGTTACAGAGGCAATTGATCTTGAGCTTTTGGATAAGAGAACACATCCGAGACTCCGTAAACCTATGCTGGAAAAATATTACGCTGCTATACAGCGCATTGTGAATTCACAGCTGGAACCGGCTGTCAAATATCAACTGGTCAAATTACATACAGAACGCGTACAGTATTTAAAAGAAGAAAGAGGGGAGCAATTATGAAAGCAATCATAAAAGAAGATGTGCAAGCATCTTTAGAACGATATGCGGACCGCCCTGTATATATCCATTTAGAAACCACAACCGGTTCTTACTCGGCACATTTAAATGAAAAAAACATGACGGTTGTTGCTTATATACGCAATGCGAAGGTAACCTATCATCAAGCTAAAATCAAAGGGAGCGGGCCTTACCGGGTCGGCTTAAAAACAGAAGAGGGCTGGATTTATGCTGAAGGCCTGACTGAGTACACAGTGGATGAAGAAAACCGCTTATTAATGGCAGGACACTTGCCGGGCGGAAAACTGGCAATTTCACTTCAAATCAGTGAAAAACCGTTCACAGTTTAAAGAAAAGGGTGAAAAAATAATGAAAGAACACGTGCTTGTAATCCTGCCTCACCCTGATGACGAATCATACGGTGTGGCGGGTCTGATTGCTTTAAACAGAAAAAAAGATGTGCCCGTTACATATGCTTGCGCTACGTTAGGCGAAATGGGCAGAAATATGGGAGATCCATTTTTTGCTAATCGGGAAACCTTGCCATTATTAAGAAAACAAGAGCTTATCAACGCCTGCAAAGAAATGGATATTAATGACTTGCGAATGCTCGGACTTCGGGATAAAACGCTTGAGTTTGAAGACGATGAATATTTAGCTGATATCATGGAAGAAATCATAGATGATGTAAAACCAAGCTTAATTGTCACATTTTATCCGGGACATGGCGTGCACCCTGACCATGATGCATGCGGGGAAGCGGTCATCCGGGCATTGTACCGCAAAAAGAAAGAAGACCGTCCGCGCACACTATGCATGGCTATTACACGCAATAGGGAAGAGGTGCTTGGCGAAGCAGACGTCGTACTTGATATCAAAGAAGTGGCAGATATTAAAATGAACGCGTTAAGAGCTCATCGCACCCAGACGGAAGGTATGCTCCGCGAGCTTGAGGAAAAACTGAAAAACAATGAACCTGTTATGGCAACATGGTTTGAAGAAGAAGTGTATTGGACATATCAATGGAATGACTAAAAAAAAGAAGGTATAAGGCCCTTGAGGGGACCTTATACCTTTTTTAATTTCAAGTCAGATGCAATCGCTGATGCAAGAGTAGATCTCAGTGAGATGTCCTCAAATGACAAACCGAGCTGAACCGCGGTTTGCGCAATTTCCGGGCGGATCCCCGATAATGTGGATGAAACGCCGATCAAACGCAGCGCCTCAATCAGACTGAACAGCTGGTGGGCAACCATGGTATCAATTACCGCTACTCCGGACAAGTCAATGTAAAGCTGCGTCACCTTTTTTTCGCACATTGATTCAATGTATTTTCCATGATCAATTTAGCGCGGACGGTATCAATATCACCGATTAACGGAAGCAGTCCCACACTGTGGAACAGCACGATTACCGGGGCGCTCAATTCAGTGATCATATCCTTCTGGGCTTGAAGCTGAAGACTTGTGTTTTTGTACATTTCTTCTATAAAAATATGAATCACAAGATCAAACGCCTTAATAAGAGTGTGATACAAATCCTCGGCTTCTTCGCTTTTCACGGTATCCTGATTGATATGAACAAAGTCCTTCATATAGGAAATATACAAGTCTCTCACTCTGACAAACTCACGGATAATATAGTGGATAGGCGTTTTTAAATGCTCCTGATCCTGAGTGACTTCAAATGCCCAGGCTTTTAGAATGGGCAAGTATACCTCTTCTTCATCTATAAAGATACGGCTGATCTTATAATTGAAAGCAAGATTCTGGCTCTTTAAATTTTTAATGACGGCCGGGTCTGTTGATGCATAGATTGAATTCGGATCAGTTTCCTCGATTGTTTCATACCATGTAGAACTTATTTCTTCTGCATGCTGAGACAGATACTCATATAATCTCTGATTTTGTGCCATATCATATCACCTCTTTTAAAATTCCTGTTTCAATAAATAACGCTTCTGCAGTTTAACCAGCCTGAAAAACAGCCCGACTGCTCCTGCCGCTAGCCCTGCAATTAACCCGATCCAATAACCGAACGCGCCAAGTCCTGTAAACGTGCCGACCGCATAACCGACAGGAAGGCCGATAACCCAATAAGAAATAAAAGCGGCAGCAAGTGTATAATTGACATCTTTATATCCTCTGAGGGCGCCCTGAATAGGTGCTGCCACAGCATCGGAAAGCTGAAAAAACAGCGCGTAAATTAAAAAGTGCTGCGTTAGCCGGAGGACATCCGGATCAGAGGTGTACATACCTGCGATTTGCTCTCTGAATAAAAGGATACAGGCAGCTGTTAACAAAGAAAAGCCTACTGCCATCATGATGCCGATAAAGCTGTAAGAGCGAGCGTCTTTAAAACGAGCTGCTCCGGCCTCAAACCCGACAACTATCGTTAACGCCATGGACACGCTGAGCGGCAGCATATATAAAAGTGACGCAAAGTTCATGGCGGCCTGATGGGACGCGATGGTCACTGTATTGAAATGGCTCATCAGCAAAGTGACAGCCGCGAAGATGCTCGTTTCAAAAAACACGGCAAATCCGATGGGCAGTCCGATTTTCAGCATATTTTTGCACGCTTCCCAAGAGAACTTATACATGGTAAGGAAAATGCCATATCCAGAAAACGGCGTTGCTTTATGAATGATGATAAAACTGATGATACAGATGCACCAATACGTAAGCGCTGATGCAATTCCGGCGCCGACTCCGCCTAGGGCAGGCATGCCGAATTTTCCGAAAATAAATACGTAGTTTAACACAAAATTAATCGGCAGTGAACATAGTGTAATCATCATGGTCACTCGTGTTTTTCCTAATGAGTCAATGAACGATCTCAAAACGGTGTAAACAAATAAAGGGAAAATCCCCAAAGATAAAAACCCTAAAAAGTGCTTAGCAATGTCATATACGTGTGCCTCAAGGTTCAACCGGGACAGAACAGGATCAACTATTCCATATCCAACCGCTAAAACGGCGATGCTTAGAAGCGCGGCCACATACACAGCCTGTAAGACAGTAAAGGGAATTTGTTTGGTTTTATCAGCACCTAATAGCTGTGCGACAATCGGCGTGACTGCCATTAATATACCTGCCAGTCCAGTATAGACAGGCGTCCAAAGACTTGATCCAATGGCCACACCGGCTAAATCGGCGGCGCTGACTTTCCCTGACATCACCGTATCTAAAAAGGTCATGAGAGAAAGCCCCGCCTGAGTGATTAAAATCGGAATTAAAATGTGCAAAAGCTGCTTTATCTTTTGTCCGGCGTTTTTGGTTTCTTTCATACATTGATCCCCGTTTCTTTATCATAACGAGAGAAATTATAACATTTTATGTATAAAAAGCAATGAACGCCTGGCCTATTCTTTTTTTGTCGGTTTCGTTTTTCTAAACATTTGGGCATAAATAAAAGAAAGCGAAATAACGCCTAACAAGGTGCAGATATATTGAATGATTCTTTCCATTTCCATTCTTTACATACCTCCTTTACCAATAGAATGTACATCAATAAGATAAGCATGCGTGCAAAGTTGAAAATATGAAAAGGAGATGAAGGCCCATGCATTATGAACAGATGACAGAAAGTGTATTCACGGCAAAGATACAATCGCATTTAGAACAGATATTAGGGGATGCTTCTCTTATTTTGAAAACGTTACACGAAAAAGATCAATGCCTCCTTTGTGAATTGGATGACTTGGGACGTATTTTTCAGAATATGCACGGCATTGCCTCATCTTTTTATTTGCAATCATATATTGAACAATTTACACCGTCATTTGTGGAACTGGCCAAGGCGATTAAAAATTTATCGGAAAATAAGCATGGCGCGTTAATTGTCATTGAAAGGACAGACCCGGTTGACAAATTTATTCAAAAAGGAACATCGCTTCATGCAGAAATCAGTGCTTCATTAATTGAAAGCATCTTTTTCCCGGGAAACCCTCTTCATGACGGCGCTTTATTAGTGAGGGATCATACACTCGTCTCAGCCGGAAACGTTCTCCCGCTGACGACACAAGAAGTGGATATCCATCTGGGGACCAGGCACCGTGCGGCTTTGGGGATGTCTGGATATACAGATGCGCTTGTGCTGGTTGTTTCTGAGGAAACAGGCAAGATGTCGTTTGCGAAGGACGGTGTGTTATATCCGCTCATCTCACCGAGAACATAAAAATAAACAAAAGGACCCGAACAGCTTTCGTCTCATGAGACAAAATGACTGGAATAGAACTCTTTTTTAAAAGCATTCATGCCATACTGAATGCTTTTTTTCTTGGAAATAGAAAGTCGGGAAATGTAACCTAGTATAAAAGTTACATTGGATTAATATTAATCAAGTTAAATACTTTACCTGATTTTGTATTTATAGTACTGTATAAAATATTACATAAATTTTAACGGAAGGGTGTGCCGCATGGCTAATGTATTAATGATCGGTTTTCCGGGAGAGGGCCATATTAATCCGTCTATCGGTGTAATGAAGGAGCTGAAATCACGAGGAGAAAACATTACTTACTATGCAGTAAAGGAATATGAAGAAAAAATCACCGCGCTTGATATTGAATTTCGGGAATATAACGATTTTAGAGAAGATTATTTCGGAAAAAACGCAACTGGTAATGAAGAAAGAGATTTTGCCGAAATGATATGCGCCTTTTTGAAAGGGTGTAAGGACATCGCCACCCATATTTATAATGAAGTGAAAAACGAATCATATGATTATGTCATATATGATCACCATTTCCTGACCGGTAAAATCATTGCCAATCTGCTGAAACTGCCTAGATTTTCATTATGTACGACCTTTGCGATGAATGAGGATTTTTTAAAGGAAATGAAGGACACCTTCAATAGCAGACCATTTGAAGACTCACCTTATTACGAATCCTATCAGCAGCTCGCAGAAACCTTAAATGCCGAGTTTCAAGCGGGCATTACCAAGCCGTTTGACGTTTTTTCGTCCGATGGAGATTTGACGATTGTCTTTACGTCAAGAGAATTTCAGCCAATGGCTGAGCAATTCGGAGAAAATTATGTTTTTGTTGGTCCTTCAATTGCAAAAAGAGCCAAAAGCAATGACTTTCCATTCGATCAGATTGACAATGAAAACGTGCTGTTTATTTCTATGGGAACTATTTTTAATAATCAAAAAGAGTTTTTCAATCAATGTCTCGAGGTGTGCAAAGACTTTGACGGAAAAGTTGTGCTGTCCATTGGGAAACATGTTAAACAAAGTGAGTTAAACGATATTCCTCACAATTTTATTGTGCGCCCGTATGTGCCGCAGCTTGAAATTCTGAAAAGAGCCAGTTTGTTTGTCACCCACGGCGGAATGAACAGCACAAGCGAAGGCTTGTATTTTGAAACACCGCTCATTGTCATTCCGATGGGAGCTGATCAATTCGCTGTCGGAAAACAGGTGGAACAAGTAGGTGCGGGGAAAGTGCTGAATAAAGAACAGTTGTCTGAAAACCTTCTGAAAGAAACCATTCAAGAAGTGATCAGCAATCCTGTTTATGCTGAGAAAGCAAAAGCAATTGGTCAGTCACTGAAAGCAGCAGGCGGTTCTGAAAAAGCTGCCGACAGCATTCTTGAATATGTTAAACACAATACTCAATCAGCTAACGCATAGTGTATACAGCCTGTTCATTTGTAATGGACAGGCTTTTAACTGTTTCGGAAAGCTGGGCAGAGTTGCAGTCAGAAGAAGGGATTTGACACTTTGATAGAGAATTGAAAGAAAAACAGACAGGAAAGGAGGGAAATCTGCTTCTTTCATCAGCATAAACCAATCATTTTACCCCCGCTTAAATAGTTCCTTAGACTTTCGATAAACCTATACAAATTATGTAAAGTATTAGGTGTTTATCTAAAGGTTTAAGGTCGAACGAAGCTGAATTTGCTGCCGATCTATATAAATTAGTTTATAACGCTAAAAAAGTGACGATAAAACGTATGTGTGCCATTTTTGGAAACAGAATACTAATTATTTCTGTTTGTCTCATAAAAAGTTTAGGAGGTTAAATGAATGAAAAAGAAGATCATAGCCGGCTTGGCTGTTTCCGCTGTTGTTGGGTCATCGATGGCAGCAGCACCCGCGGACGCAAAAACGATAAAGGTGAAAAGCGGTGACTCTCTTTGGAAACTTTCGCGCCAGTATCATACGAGTATTTCAGCACTGAAATCAGAAAACAAATTGAAATCGTCAATGCTTTATGTCGGCCAAAGCCTTAAAGTTCCTGAAAGCAGCAAAAAAAGCAAAACATCCCCATCAAACTCAAGCAAAACGTCAACATACACCGTAGCATATGGTGATTCCTTATGGATGATTGCCAAAAATCATAAAATGAGTGTTTCAGAGCTTAAAAGCTTAAACAGCCTGAGCAGTGATTTGATTCGTCCCGGCCAAAAACTGAAAATGAAAGGGACAAGCAGTTCAAATGGTTCGAATGGGCAGAAAAAAAGCAACGGTTCAAATTCTGCAGGCTCATCAAAAGGTACATATACTGTAAAGCTTGGTGATTCTCTGTGGAAAATCGCAAACAGTTTAAATATGACGGTGGCCGAATTGAAAACCTTAAATGGCTTAACATCAGATACACTTTATCCTAAGCAAGTATTGAAAATAAAAAAAAGCAGCTCATCCAATAGCGGTAGCAGCGGTTCCAAAAAGCCGTCAAACTCAAATTCTTCAAAAACAACTACATACAAAGTGAAATCGGGTGATTCGTTATGGAAGATTGCGAATCAGCTGGGCGTCACTGTGCAAAGTATCCGTGATAAGAACAATTTGTCTAGTGATGTGCTGCGAATCGGACAGGTTCTCACCATTTCAGGAACGACTAAATCAAATCATTCCAATAAGACAGTCCCGAAAGACAAACCAGGATCAAACGTTCAAATAGGAACAAAGATTGACAGAATGATAACGGAGGCAAAAAGATATGTCGGTGTTCCGTATCGCTGGGGCGGAAATACGCCTTCCGGTTTCGATTGCAGCGGTTATATTTATTACCTCATTAATAAAGTATCATCTATTTCAAGGCTGAGCACGGCAGGGTACTGGAATGTGATGCAAAAAGTCAGCCAGCCGTCAGTCGGAGACTTTGTTTTCTTTACGACGTATAAATCCGGACCGTCTCACATGGGGATTTACTTGGGCGGCGGCAATTTTATTCATGCAAGCTCCGACGGTGTGGGCATTTCCAATCTCAGTAATTCGTATTGGAAACAGCGCTACCTGGGAGCACGAAGCTATTTTTAAACTTTGAGCATCGACATTAGACAGACGGGGCGTTTGGGCAGGACGTCCTGCTGCCCTAATGTAAAAGCCTTTTAAAAGGCTTTTTTTAGTTTATATCGGAATATGATTGACCAGACTGTTAGAAAAAACAAGGGGGAGACAGCATGAATCGTTTCTTGCTCCTTATCGTGCTGACGGCACTGGGTCTTGCGGGATGCAATCAGGAAACACCTCCTGATCATCCGCGGCGGGTACCGGAAAAAAAGGTAATAGAAACCTCAGCGTTTCGTCATCAGATTCAGTTGGTCAATAGAGAAGGCAAAAAAGTCGGGTTTATTGAAATAAAAGAGTCAGAAGACGAAGGGCTCGATTTCCACATTTCAGCACACAGCCTGACACCTGGGGCTTCACTCGGGTTTCATATTTATGAAAAAGGATCATGTGTCAGGCCGGATTTTGAATCCGCGGGCGGACCTTTTAATCCGCTGAACAAAGAACACGGCTTCAATAATCCGATGGGACATCATGCCGGAGATCTTCCGAATCTTGAAGTCGGCGCAGACGGGAAAGTAGATGTTATTATGAATGCGCCTGAAACCTCTTTACAAAAAGGAAGCAAATTGAATATTCTCGACCAGGATGGCAGCGCGTTTATTATTCATGAACAGGCTGACGACTATTTGACGAATCCGAGCGGAAATTCAGGAGCGCGAATTGTCTGCGGAGCGCTTTCTGGCAATAACGAGAAACAGTAATATAGCGGGAGCCCTTTTGTATTGAGCATACAGGGGCTTTTTTAGTATACTCGTTAATGGAATACGAATAGGAAAGGAAAACTGTCTATGACATCTCAATTGCAGCACTTAACATTGCCGGAGGATATACAAAATAAGCTTTTATCATATAAAAGCCAGCCGATTTCTCCAGAATTTCAATCGCTTATCGGGACATCAGGCTATGAGGCGGAGGATGAAGCCATTTTATTCGATGCCATTATCGCATTAGCGATGGGGAAAAATATCCTGTTAAAAGGACCTACAGGCTCAGGTAAAACTAAGCTGGCAGAAACATTGTCCAGCTATTTTCATAAACCAATGCACAGTGTCAACTGCTCAGTTGATTTGGATGCTGAAGCGCTGGTCGGCTATAAAACCATTGAAAATCAATCTGGCCAGGCGACGATCGAGTTTGTCTCGGGACCTGTGACAACGGCCATGAATGAAGGCCACTTTCTTTATATAGATGAAATTAATATGGCAAAACCGGAAACCCTGCCCATCTTAAACGGTGTATTGGACTACAGAAAAATGATGACAAATCCGTTTACAGGAGAAGTCGTTCGGGCAAAAGAAGGGTTTGGAGTCATCGCTGCCATCAATGAAGGCTACGTCGGAACCGTTCCGCTGAATGAAGCGCTTAAAAACCGTTTTGTCATCATTGATGTGCCGTATATTAAGGGCGAGCTGCTGAAACAAGTACTCATGTCTCAGTCTGCTCTTCATGATGAGAAATTGATTGACCGGTTTATCACGCTGTCTTCTGATTTGATCGTTCAGGCCAATAACGGGCAGGTGTCTGAAGAAGCGGCATCCATCAGAGCTTTAATTGATACGTGTGATTTAGCCGCTTATATTCCGCCGCTACGCGCCATCGAACGCGGAATTGTAGAGAAGCTTGACGATGACCGTGAAAAGGCGGCGGTCCGAAATATCGCAGAAACTCTGTTTGAATGAGGGATGTGCGATGAAATTTATCAAATTTAATGACAGCACAATTGACTCGTTTTTATTTATGATGCTGACCGATTTGGCCAAAACGCTCACCAAAAGTGAGGCAGTGGAAGTGGAGTATGGCGTTCAGTCCTACTACAACCCATTTGAAAAAAAAATCTACATGAGCCACTTTTGGAAGGACAGAGCAGCTGAAGATATGGAAGCAGGTCTCAAAAGCGATGTCTACCTTCGATCGGTCGGAACAAAATACAGCTCGCTGCAAGAGTTTGCGAGCCTTTTGGATTATATCCAGCACAATCTTACGTACAAAAGCTTTGCCAAACAGCTGTTTATGCTGCTTGAGGACATCAGAATTGAAGAATGTATCAAACACGAGCGTCCTGGTACAAAGCATGTATTTGCAAAACGAAAAGACATGTACAGAAAACATTTCTCCACGCAGCTGACTTTAAATTTAGAACGAAGCATTTTTACGGATGCGCTCTTTTGCGCCATGTATGTCAAGCTGACGGCGGAATCGCCTCTGGAAGCCATCCCGTCTATGCGTGATGATATTGATCTGATGCGTCCGTTTATCGAACAGCAGCTCTTGCGTGTGTATGAAGCTGATTCTACACATCACGTTCTGAAAATTGTCGAAGATATCATGGACGGACTTGAAGAGGTGCTTGATAAAGACATGCTGAATACATACTTCTTTTTGCCTGAGTTAGATTATGCAAAAGCTGCAGAGCAGCCGTTATTTGAAGAAGAGAAAAAAGCGCCGAAGCTGAGCGATGACATAACGCTTCCGAAAAAGTCAGACGGCGATGAAGATATTCACGATGAAGAAATGCCGACTTGGCACCGTGAAACAGAAGCGCCGTCTAAAAGCTTCCTTCAATTTGATATTGAACACGGCGCAAAATCTGATTTAGGAAAAGATGCTTCTCGAGAAGGGGACGATGGAGACCAGGCCCTCGGCTCTGTTCAAGGTTCAGCCAGACAGACAAAACGAAAAGACTATTCCAAACTGGAAGCGCTGGAGTCCAAAAAAGACCAGCCGAACGGTGCGGGTCTTGCCGACGGAAAGGAAAATAAATTCGCGTTTGCGATTTATAAAGAACCGCAGCCTGCAACACAAGATGAAGAGCTTTCTTATAAACAGCAGGCAAAATCGATCGAATCGTATCAGAAGCGTTTGAAACAGATGATTCAAAAAACGCTTGAACACAAAAAAACGCTGCCAAGGACTGACCTTCACGCGGGCCGTCTGAACAACAAGCTTCTCCGTTATTTTACGGAGCGGAATCCGCGTCTTTTTTACAAAAAACAAGAGCCTTCTTCAGAAATTGACGCTGTTTTCACATTGCTGGTCGACTGTTCAGCCAGCATGTTCGACAAAATAGATGAAACAAAGCGGGGAATCGTATTGTTTCACGAAGCCCTGAAGTCGGTAGCAGTCCCGCATCAAATTGTCGGTTTCTGGGAGGATACAAACGATGCGACCGAAACGAGTCAGCCGAACTATTTTAATACGGTAATTCCATTTCAGTCATCCTTAAGACAGGCGGCGGGACCGGCGATAATGCAGCTTGAACCTGAGGAAGACAACCGTGACGGCTATGCGATCAGGCAAATGACGAAAAAAATGCTGCAGCGGAGCGAGGCGCAAAAATTCTTAATCGTGTTCTCTGACGGAGAGCCGGCCGCATTTGGTTATGAGCAAAATGGAATTGTCGATACAAGTGAAGCGGTTATCGAAGCTCGAAAAAGAGGAATAGAAGTCATAAATGTTTTTCTCTCCAACTCGGAAATTGAAGAATCACAAATGAAAACGATACAGGATATGTACGGGAAGTTCAGTATATTTGTCCCGGATGTCGATCAGCTTCCGGATGTACTGTATCCGCTTCTTAAAAAACTGCTCCATAAAAGCATAGGATAACCCTTTATTCTATGCTTTTTGGCGTTTCTTTTTTTAAATGATTAAATTTTTTGTTTTTTATAAAGGTTTTTTACTATTTTGTGAACAATCAAGGTAGAATCAAATTGCAAACAGTGGTAAAATATCGTTGGAAGCGTTTTTATTACATAATTTTGGGCACAGTGTTCGAAAGTTATTTTAAGATAGTGAATAAATCACTTGATTATCTAGGTTGGGGGTAATATTCAAATGTTTCAAAATAATATGAAACAACGAATGAATTGGGAAGATTTTTACGGTCCGAACCTCGGTTATGCCCTGGAGCTTTACGATCAGTACACCCAGGATCCGAACAGCATTGATCCGGATCTGAAGGAAATGTTCGACGAACTCGGAGCTCCTCCAAGCGATATAAAAGAGGCAACGGGAACAAAAGAAAAGGGACGTGTTACAGCCGATCTGATACAAAAGATCGCATCAGCAATCAGACTTGCAGAAGATATACGAACCTATGGCCATTTGAACGCTTCCGTCAATCCGCTCAGAAAGGATGGGAAAAAGAGCGAGCTCTTTCCATTATCCGATTACGGGCTAACAGAAGAGGAAATAAAAGAAATACCTGCGTCGGTCATTTGTAAAGACGCTCCTACAAACATTACGAACGGTTTAGAAGCCATTCAATATTTACGAAATACGTATAAAAGAACCATCTCATTTGAATTTGATCATGTACACGACTTTAAAGAGCGCGAATGGCTGACTCAAAAGATTGAATCCGGTGAATTGTTCCAAAAGGACTCAGCCGAAAAGCTGTCAGCTGTGCTGGAGAGACTGATGGAAGTAGAGGGATTCGAGCAATTTTTACATCGGACCTTCGTCGGGCAGAAGCGTTTTTCAATTGAGGGTCTGGACGCTCTCGTTCCAGTGCTTGATGACATTATTGCACAATCTGTCAAATCAGGTACAACGAGCGTCAACATCGGTATGGCGCACAGGGGCCGCCTGAATGTGCTGGCACATGTGCTGGGCAAACCGTATGAAATCATCTTCTCAGAATTCCAGCACGCGCCGAACAAAGATCTTGTCCCGTCTGAAGGATCAATCGGCATCAGCTACGGATGGACGGGGGATGTCAAATATCATCTGGGAGCGAACCGTGAGCTTCATGACGCTGAAACGAAGTCAGCGCGCATTACGCTGGCGAATAACCCGAGCCACTTGGAATTTATCAATCCGATTGTTGAAGGCAGCACAAGAGCGGCGCAGGAAACAAGAACACAAAGCGGATATCCGGTTCAGGATGAAACAAAATCACTTGCGATTTTAATTCATGGAGACGCTGCGTTCCCGGGGGAAGGAATTGTAGCTGAAACATTGAATTTAAGCTCTTTAAAAGGGTATCAAGTCGGCGGTGCGATTCATATTATCGCCAATAACATGATCGGATTCACAACAGAAAGCGCTGAATCAAGATCAACAAACTATGCCAGTGACCTGGCGAAGGGCTATGAAATTCCGATTGTTCACGTAAATGCGGACGATCCTGAAGCCTGTCTTTCAGCTGTTAAGTTTGCGGTAGAATACCGAAAAACATTCAACAAGGACTTTCTGATTGACTTGATCGGGTACAGACGCTATGGACACAACGAAATGGATGAGCCGTCAACTACTCAGCCGATGCTGTATGACGCTGTAAGAAAGCATCGGACTGTCAAACATATTTTCGCGGAAAAGCTCGTTAAAGAAGGGGTGCTAACCGAGGAAGTTGTTCAAAACATTGAAAAGTCGGTAACGAAACGCATAGAAGACGCTTATCAAAAAGTGCCGGCTAAAAAGGAACATATCGCCAGTGAAATAGAACTTCCGGAACCTGT
Organism: Bacillus halotolerans; assembly: GCF_001517105.1. Taxonomy (GTDB): domain Bacteria; phylum Bacillota; class Bacilli; order Bacillales; family Bacillaceae; genus Bacillus; species Bacillus halotolerans. The sequence continues at coordinate 106,497 of NZ_LPVF01000013.1, read as the reverse complement.
TTCAAACGGCTTTCCGGATGTAGATACATCTATTGATTTTGATGTGCTCCGCAAGCTGAATGGCGAACTGGTCAATTGGCCGGAGTCGTTTAATGTATTCGGTAAGCTAAAACGCATTTTGGAAAGACGGGCCAAAGCGTTTGATGATGACAGAAAAGTGGAATGGTCATTGGCTGAATCTCTCGCGTTTGCTTCCATTCTGAAAGACGGAACACCGATTCGATTAACAGGACAGGATTCTGAGCGCGGAACGTTTGCCCAAAGAAACCTTGTGCTTCACGACAGTGAGACAGGCAAGGAATTTGTGCCGCTGCACCATTTGTCAGATTGTGACACATCATTTGCCGTTCATAACAGCCCGCTGTCTGAAGGATCTGTACTCGGTTTTGAATACGGCTATAATGTGTATTCACCTGAAACACTTGTCCTTTGGGAAGCGCAGTATGGGGATTTTGCCAATGCTGCTCAAGTGTACTTTGACCAATTTATTTCTGCCGGACGAGCAAAATGGGGCCAAAAATCCGGATTAGTGATGCTGCTGCCGCACGGTTATGAGGGACAGGGCCCTGAGCATTCAAGCGGTAGAATCGAGCGGTTCCTGCAGCTAGCTGCTGAGAATAACTGGACGGTTGCCAACCTGACAAGCGCCGCTCAATATTTTCATATATTAAGAAGACAGGCTAAAATGCTGCTGCGTGAGGAAATTCGTCCGCTCGTCATCATGACGCCGAAGAGCCTTCTGCGCAATCCGAATACCGTTTCTGAAGTGCAGGAGCTCAGCGAAAGCCGCTTCCAGCCTGTTTACGAACAGTCAGGACTTTCTCATGAGTATGAAAAAGTAACGCGGCTCGTATTATCCAGCGGTAAAGTATCTATAGACATCAGCGATCATTTCAACAAGTTAGAAGACGGGAAAGAGTGGCTTCACATTGCGAGAATTGAACAGCTGTATCCATTCCCTGCAAAAGGAGTCAAAGAATTATTTGCAAAGCTCCCGAACCTAAAAGAAATCGTTTGGGTTCAGGAAGAGCCGCAGAACATGGGGGCTTGGAGCTACATCAGCCCTTATTTGACAGAACTTGCACCAGAAGGAGTAAGCGTTCAATATATTGGACGAAGAAGACGATCCAGTCCTGCAGAGGGAGATCCGACAGTTCATAAAAAAGAACAGGAACGTATTGTATCTGATAGCTTGACTCGCAAAAACTAAGGGGGAAATGAAAAAATGGCGGAAATTAAGGTACCTGAATTAGCAGAATCAATCTCAGAAGGAACAATAGCCCAATGGTTAAAGCAGCCCGGTGATTATGTAGAACAGGGTGAATATCTGCTTGAACTTGAAACGGATAAAGTAAATGTTGAATTGACAGCAGAAGAATCGGGTGTTCTTCAAGAGGTATTGAAAGATTCGGGTGATACCGTCCAAGTTGGAGAAATTATCGGTACCATTACAGAAGGCGCGGGTGAAAGTTCTGCCCCTGCTCCTTCAGAGAAGGCTGAAAGCAAAGAAAGTGAAAAAGAAGAAAAGCAAGCTGAACCAGCGGCGCAAGAAGTGAGCCAGGAAGCGCAAACTGAAGCAAAATCAAGAACAATCGCATCTCCTTCTGCCCGTAAGCTGGCGAGAGAGAAAGGGATTGACCTGTCTCAGGTTCCGACTGGCGACCCGCTTGGAAGAGTGCGCAAACAGGATGTTGAGGCGTATGAAAAACCGGCGGCGAAACCAGCTTCTCAGCAAAAACAGCAGCCGCAGGCTCAAAAAACACAGCAAAGCTTTGAAAAGCCTGTTGAAGTGCAAAAAATGTCACGCCGCAGACAGACAATCGCAAAACGTCTAGTCGAAGTACAGCAAACATCTGCGATGCTGACTACATTTAATGAAGTTGACATGACGGCTGTTATGAATCTTAGAAAACGCCGCAAAGACCAATTCTTTGAGCAAAATGAAGTGAAGCTCGGCTTTATGTCTTTCTTTACAAAAGCTGTTGTAGCGGCTTTGAAAAAATATCCGCTCTTGAATGCAGAAATTCAAGGCGATGAGCTGATTGTTAAAAAATTCTATGATATCGGAATCGCTGTCGCAGCTGAGGAAGGACTTGTCGTTCCAGTTGTACGTGATGCAGACCGCCTGACATTTGCAGGCATTGAAAAAGAAATCGGCGAGCTTGCGAAAAAAGCGAGAAGCAATAAATTGACCCTTGGTGAGCTGCAAGGAGGCTCATTTACCATTACAAACGGAGGGACTTTCGGTTCACTCATGTCGACACCGATTTTAAACAGCCCTCAAGTTGGTATCCTGGGTATGCATAAGATTCAGCTGCGCCCTGTCGCAATTGATGAAGAGCGTTTCGAAAACCGTCCGATGATGTATATCGCTTTATCTTATGATCACCGAATTGTAGACGGTAAAGAAGCAGTTGGATTCCTTGTCACAATTAAAAACTTACTAGAAGATCCTGAACAGCTTTTATTAGAGGGATAAAATTAAAAAGGTACATCACGGATAAACGTGATGTACCTTTTTATATACAATAGAATGTTAAAGAGACAGTTCTGTGCTGTTTGAATCTTCTTTTGGATTCTTACCTTTTTTAGACCAATATGTAGCGAGCAGGGAGCCCGAAAGGTTGTGCCATACACTGAAAATCGCGCTCGGAACGGCAGATAGCGGTGAAAAATGTGCCGTGGCAAGTGCTGCGCCAAGCCCTGAGTTTTGCATGCCGACTTCAATTGCAATTGCTTTTTGAGACGAATAATCCATTTTTAACAGCTTTGCACAAAGAAATCCCAGTAAATATCCAAACCCGTTATGCAGGATAACTACTGAAAAAATAAGCAAACCTGATTGAAGCAGGTTTTCCCGGTTGCCGCTTACAACAGCTGACACAATGGCAACGATACCGATGACTGAAACAAGCGGCAGGGCATGAACGGCTTTTGCTACCTGTTTTTTGAAAAATATTTTGACGACTAGGCCTGCAATGATTGGAATCAATACAGCCTGCAAAATCGAAATAAATAACGAGCCAGGTGAGACAGGCAGCCATTCCTTGGCAAACAGCATAATCAAAACCGGCGTCAAAACAGGTGCCAACAAGGTGGAAATCGTAGTGACAGCAACAGACAGGGCCGTATTGCCTTTTGCTAAAAATGTCATGACATTAGAGGCAGTTCCACCGGGACAGCAGCCAACGAGAATAACGCCTACCGCGATTTCCGAGGGAAGATGCAGGCCATAGGCTAAGCTGAAAGCAACAAGCGGCATAATCGTATATTGGGCGATCACTCCGATAATGACATACAAAGGTTTTCTGATCAGCTCTTTAAAATCATCGGTTTGCAGTGTTAGCCCCATTCCAAACATAATAATGCCAAGAAAAATCGTAATATAAGAACTGATCCAAGAAAATAATGATGGGAAAGAAAATCCGAGCACGGCAAAAACAATGACCCAGATTCCGAAGGTTTGTCCCGCGAAATGACTTATCTTTCTGATGTTTTCCATAAAAACACTCCTCATACACTGATCAAGAACTCCAGCAGAAATCCTTACAGATTTTTTGGTATTCCCCTATTATAATTAATTTTCTGAATAATTCAATATTGATAGATTGACTGTATTCTGATATATCTATGGAAATAGATGATAAATATATTATGTAAACTAATCAAAATATTCTTGACTATATAGGTAGATATTCTTACAATGAACCTTTAAGCTGTTTTGGAAAATAGGAGTGATAGGGTGAAGGAAGCTAATCAATGGTCTTCGAAGCTGGGCTTTATTTTAGCTGCGGCTGGATCGGCTATCGGTCTCGGTGCAATATGGAAATTCCCATATGTAGCAGGCACCAGCGGAGGAGGCGCGTTTTTATTTATTTTTATTTTATTTACAATTTTAATCGGACTGCCATTATTGCTCGGTGAATTCATCATAGGCAGAAAAACACAGCAAGATGCCGTCCAATCCTATAAATCTCTTGCTCCAGGGTCTAAGTGGCATTGGATAGGCTATTTGGGCATGGCGACGTGCTTTATTCTGTTATCATTCTACAGCGTCGTCGGCGGATGGATTTTAAATTACATTTTTAAAGGCTTTACCGGCGGTTTATCGCATACGTCAGGATTTAATACGCTGTTTGCGAATACTATTTCAAATCCTTATTTGGCTGTAGGAGGCCAGCTGCTGTTTATGCTGGTGACAATTTTGGTTGTCGCAAAAGGTGTAAGCAGCGGAATTGAAAAAGCAAGCCAAATTTTAATGCCGGCGCTTTTTATATTATTTATCATTTTAATGGTGCGTTCAGTTACACTTCATGGAGCGATAGAAGGTATTAAGTTTTTCCTGACACCTGATATCTCTGCGATTGACGCCAATACGATATTATATGCGATGGGCCAGTCCTTCTTCTTATTAAGTGTCGGTGTATCTGTAATGGTAACGTATAGTGCTTATCTAGAGAAACAAGAAAATCTGGTGCAGTCTGCTGTATCTGTTACGGTTTTGAATGTCCTTGTCGCCATTATGGCGGGCATCGCGATCTTTCCAGCTGTTTTTTCATTCGGCCTCAAACCGGATCAAGGGCCTGTTCTGTTATTTAATGTGCTGCCGACTGTGTTTAATCAAATGCCGTTCGGAATTGTCTTTTTATTAGCATTTTTAATTCTATTTTTATTTGCGGCACTGACCTCTGCCTTTTCAATGCTTGAAATTTTGGTCGCTGTGCTTTCTAAAGGCGATGTTAGTAAAAGAAAACGATTTGCTTGGATCGGCGGGATTGCTATCTTTCTGGTCGGCGTACCGTCTGCGTTATCATACGGGGTTTTAAGTGATGTTACCATTTTTCACATGTCTATTTTTGACGCAGCTGATTTTCTGGTCAGCAATATTTTAATGCCGTTAGGAGCGTTATTGATTTCTATCTTTGTACCGTTAAAAATACCGAAAGAGGATTTGTTTAACGAGCTGAAAAGCGGCTCAAACCTCAAGCGAAAGTGGTTCGCGGTTTGGCTTCTGCTGATACGTTATCTTTCACCTGTTGCAATCATTATTGTATTTTTACATGTATTAGGTGTTTTTTAAAAAATGAAGCCCCCTGGAAAAGGGGGCTTTTTTAATAGAGTTTCCATACAACTTCTTTTGCCTGTTCAAAACGTTTTTCGGCTTCACGCCAATCGACTACATTCCACCAATGATCAACATAGCTCCCGCGGTCATTTTTATATTGCAAATAGTAAGCATGTTCCCATACATCAAGCGGCAAAAGAGGGATAACATCCCACTGGCTGAAGTGCTGGTGCTTCTCTGCGGCTAAAATCTCAAGCCGTCCGGAACGAGGGGACCAGACAAGAATGGCCCACCCGACACCCTCCACTTTTTTTGCAGCTTGGGTAAAATGCTCCTTAAAGGCCGAATAGCTTCCAAATGAAAGATCGATCATTTGAAACAATGCTCCAGTAGGACGTCTTTTTCCATTTGGATGCATAGAAAACCAAAAAATACTGTGCAAATAATGGCCGGCTCCATGAAATGCCAGCTCTCTTTCCCAATGAGTGATCAAGTCATAGTTCTTTGAAGCTCTGGCATTCTTAAGCGCCAATTCTGCTTTATTCAGTCCGTCAACATAGCTTTGATGATGCTTTGTATGATGAAGCACCATAATATCACGTGAAATATAAGGTTCTAAAGCGGAGTACTTGTACGGAAGCTTTGGGAGAACATGTTTTCCTATAGGAACGAAGGCACGTCTTTCACCTGTTTCTTCTGATTGTGTAATATCACGATAGAGTGTGGCGGCCTGCTGATACCACTCTTCTTCTGTCGTCTGGTCATCCTCCAGCGCTTCAATCATCTTTTCGATTTGATCCTCAAATTGATCAAGCTGTCCTCGTTTTTGAATCTGATCTTTTAAGGCTTCACACCAATTGAACATCTCGTTTTGATAAGATTCACGTTTCATTTGCTGTCTCCTTTTCAATAGAATTCAAATACTTGCTGACAGCCAACAAAGGGAACACATAAGGGTAACTATGGTAACGAATATAAAATTGCTTTGGCAGCCCGATACCCACTGGATAAGTCAAGCTTCTACCGTCTTGAGAACTGTTGTCCATGAGGTAGTTCATTCCTTTCACAATTGCTGAATGACTGGGTTTTTCAAATTGTAATAAAGCATCTAAAGCCCATGCAGTTTGTATAATGGTTCCTTCTTTAAGCGGCACATAGGTATTGACCTCCGCGCTTTTGCAGGATTCACCCCAGCTGCCGTCATCATTTTGTACGGTTTTGAGCCACCGGATTGCCTTTTGTATCGAAGGATGTGTTCGAACAACTCCGCAGGCGTGCATACCGGTCAAGGCAGCCCATGTGCCATAAATGTAGCAAACACCCCATCGTCCGTACCAAGATCCATTATGTTCCTGGTTTTCAAAAAGCCAGTTCACAGCACGCTGAATGTGGTGATGTTTTACTGAAAAGCCGGCTTTTTCACCTAAAAAGTGCAGCACCCGCCCGGTAAGGTCGGCGGTTGAGGGATCAACAGCCGCATCCTCGGCGGATTCAAGCGGGAGGTGGCGGATAAGAGGGTGGTTCACATTTTTTTCAAAGGCGGAAAACCCTCCATCATTGTTCTGCATCGATAAAAGCCAAGCCACACCTCGCTCCCAAGAAGAAGGAGAGAAGTTGCGGGGAATTGCTTTTAAGACGGCTGCGGTGTCGTCACAATCAGGGTTATTCGTGTTGATATTTGAAAATCCCCAGCCGCCTGGAGATACATTTGGATTTTTGACAGACCAATCTGCTATCTTGGTATGCTGCCGCTTTTGTAAAAACGAAGCGGCTTTTGTCATTGTACCGTCTGTTTCGGCAACGCCGTTTTGCTGAAGCGCATAGGTGATTAATGCAGTATCCCAAACAGTGGATGTGGAATTTTCTAAGTAAGGAATGCCGCCGCATTCAGCCACCAATGCTTTGATGCCATTTATTGCCCTTCGGATGACCGGTGAATGGCGTGACACACCAAGTGACAGAAGGCTGTATACCATAAATATTGTGGCGCTTGCATAACTGTACAGTGTGCCGTCTTCTTCAATCCGGTCAAGCATATACGTTTTAGCTGTGTGTAAGCCCAGTTTCTGAAGAGCAAAGGGTGCACGAAAAATGCGCTTCCAATGAGTCAGAACAGAAGAGAGGTCTCTCTCCTCGAAAGCATCGGAACGGAGCCAAGTCAAAGGATTTTTTGTCATGTGCGGGTCGAGGTGGCGGAGAGATTGAATTTTGCGGTTTTTTAGTGTGAATCGCTGATTGAGTGTTACGGCCATCGGGGCAAAGTGTATACGGGCATATGTGCTGAACTGATAAAAATGAACCGGGAATGTTGGGGGAATTGCTAAAAGCGACAATGGCAAATATAAAGCGGGCCAAGGGTAAAGGCCATTTGCTGCAAGCATCCATTTTGTCATAAAATGAATATTTCTCAAGCCGCCATGTGAAGCAATGAATTGTTCAGCTTTTTTCATGTGCGGATCAGTTCGATGGTAGCATCCTGAAGCCAGCATTCCGACATATCCTTGGACGGTAGCTGTTATATTGCCGCCTGTTTCGTCAGGAAAATTGTTAAACGTTCCGTCTGGCTGCTGATTTTCGCGAATGCCGGCTGCGAGTGCCGAAATGAGTTCTTTTTCATTTTCACCTTCATCAAGTGAGCTGAGGAGCAGAATAAAAAAAGAATTCGTCATGATTGGCCCTTCAAAGCAAAATGTCCAAGAACCGTCATCATTTTGCCTATCTTTCAGCTCTGAAATGGTGTTTTGCTGATAACGCCTCACCTTCTCCTGAAGTGTGCTCATCCCGCTCAACTCCTTCAGAAGATATATATTCATCTGCTTTTGCCGCCATTACTGAAAGAAAAAAACTGCTGGCTGGCAGCAGTTTTTTTAAAAACCTTTTAGTCCTCAAGATTAATCCAGACACTCTTGACTTCTGTGTAGTTATCTAGAGCATATGAGCCCATTTCTCTTCCGAGTCCGGATTGTTTATAACCGCCGAATGGGGAAGCTGCGTCAAACACATTATAGCAGTTTACCCAGACAGTGCCGGCTTGAAGACGATCTGCGATATAATGGGCTTGTTTTACATTCTCGGTCCATAGTCCGGCAGCAAGTCCGTATTCAGAATGGTTAGCTCGTTCAATGACTTCATCCACTGTTTCATATGGTATGGCCGTCAGGACTGGTCCGAAAATTTCTTCTTTAGCGATGGTCATATCGTCTTCCACATTCGCAAACACAGTCGGCGCGACAAAGTATCCTTCTTCATAAGGGCAACTTCCGCCAGTGACAGCTTTAGCTCCTTCATCTTTCCCTTTTTGAATATAAGAAAGAACGCGTTCATGCTGCTCCTTGCTCACGAGCGGGCCGATTTGGGTATCTTTATGAAGTCCGGCTCCTTGGCGGAGTGATTCAGCATAAGACACCATCTCATTGACAACTTCATCATACTGGTCTTTATGAATAAAGACGCGTGAGCCCGCACAGCAGACTTGGCCTTGGTTAAACATGACACCGTTTAAAGCGCCTGGAATGGCTTTTTTCAAATTCGCATCCGGGAGCAGAATATTAGGTGATTTTCCGCCCAGTTCCAGGGTGACCCGCTTAATGCTTTTTGCCGCCGTGCCCATGATTTTCTTTCCGATTTCTGTTGATCCGGTAAAGGCAATTTTATCAACCGCTTCATGGTTGGTAAGTGCTTCTCCCGCATCCTCGCCGAATCCCGGAATGATATTGATGACACCGTCAGGGAAACCGGCTTTATCAATTAACTCAGCCAAATAAAGAGCTGAAAGCGGGGTTTGCTCAGCAGGCTTAAGCACAATGGTACAGCCGGTTGCAAGAGCCGCACCCATTTTCCACATCGCCATAAGAAGCGGGAAATTCCATGGGATGATTTGCCCGACGACGCCAACAGGCTCATGGCGTGTGTAATTAAAATAAGAGCCGGAAACAGGGATTGTCTGCCCTGTTATTTTTGTACACCAGCCGGCGTAATAGCGCATATGCTCAATAGCCAGCGGAATATCTCCATTTGTTGTTTCGTTTATTGGTTTTCCGTTATCAAGGGTTTCAAGCTGAGCAAGCTCAGTTTTATGCTCTTCCATTAAATCTGCCAGCTTATACATCAATCTGCTTCTCGATGCTGGAGACATTGTTCTCCACTCGCCTTGATCAAAGGCTTTGCGGGCAGCTTTAACGGCTTTGTCCACATCCTCTGCCTGGGCTTCATACAGCGTCATTAAGGTTTCGCCTGTCGCCGGGTTGGGCGTGTCAAAGGTTGCCCCTGAGGCACTCGGAACAAACTTTCCATCAATATAAAGCTTCTTTGTTCCCTGTAAAAATGTCTCCAGCCTTTTACTCACTTGCATCGTTAAAGAACTCATTCGTAACAAACCTCCAGTCATTTTTATGGTCTGTTCTGAGATTCTTGGTGATAGTATGGATATTGCTTCATTGAAGAGCAGGAATTAGCTGTGATCGTTACTGCGGAAGTAAGCGTATACAAACATTCTATACTAGAAAACAAGGCAAAATCAATGAATAACCGATATTGCAATTTACAAAAGAAAAAAGCTACAATAGGTTTATAGACAAGTAAAGGAGATTTCATCATGATACATAAAAATTGGCTTCAAAAAGAAACCATTAAAAAAGTAAAGTGTGTTCAGACAAACGCAAAAAAATACATTGTAAATCGCGTATTAACTCCAGGGAAAGAATATGAAGTGAAGAATGAAACAGAGGAATTTCTGTTCGTCGTCGATAATACAAATAAAATCGGCGGTTACTATAAAGAATATTTTGAAGAGGTATAATCACCGATCGAATTCCTGAGGGAGAAGAAACAGAAGATGTCACATTGAAGATACAGATGGTTATGCAAAGAACCGCAGCTAAGCTGCGGTTCTTCTTTGATTCAAAAAGGGAAAATAAAACAGATACACAAAAGAAACGTTAAAAAACTCATTTTTCAAAAAATATTTACGGAAAATGAAACTTTTTTCTCTTTTGGTGCGTACTACATGATGACAACAATTCAAAAGACAAGAAACAAATCAAAAATTTGAAAAATGTAATCTGTTCGTAATGGTTTAAATGTCTTCTATGTCGTATTCTTATATAGGGATAAAGGACTTATTTTATTTAATGTAATCTCGTCATAAGAAAAATAGATAAATGCAGAAAGAGGGGTTCTTCATTGGGTGTTTTTTCTGTTAGCAGATCAACTGACGCAAAGAAGCTTGAAGCTTTGCTCGTTGAAGGGGAAAGAATAGAATCGATTTATAAGCTCCGGGTTGACCAAATTTGCTTTACAAACAAACGTATCATTTTCTTTGATAATAAGGTGTTTTCTAAAAAGAAGGTACGTGTATTTCTTCCATATAAAACGATTGAAAGCTTTGCCATTCAAGAGGCGGGAATGTTTGATCCCGATACTGGACTTTTATTAATGACAAGAAGCAAAACCTTTGAATTAGAATTTGCGAAAGATACCGATTTAAGCGAAGTGCAAGCGGTGCTGACAAAGTATTTATGCAGCTGAATAAACTGACTGAGGCCAGCCGTCTCCAAAGAATGGTTTGGCTTTTTTTGTGCCATAAAAACGCTTTTTTGGTTTGTCAGTATTCAAAACGGGGAACAGAGAAAAAAAGGAGAGGATATACATGGCACTGACTAAAGAACAAACTCAGCATCTCTACCATAAATTGCTTGATATGCAAAAAGAATTGTCTGGCGAAAAAAAGAAAACACAATCAATGACTGAAGAAGTAGGAGAGCTGTCTAATGGGGTCGATAACCATATGGCTGACCACGGAACACTTGTAACAGACCGCATGACAGACCAAACGGTAAAAGAAATAGACCGGGAGCTTTTGGAGGAAGTTAATCATGCTTTACAAAAGATAAAAGACGGAACGTACGGCATTTGTGAAAAAACTGGTCAAGACATTCCATACGAAAGATTAGAAGCTGTTCCGTACGCAAGAATGACAGTGGAAGCCCAAGCTGATATAGAGGATGACTTGGAAACGGATGCTCCGTCATTCGAAAGGGAGTTTCATGAACAGGTCAAAGATCTATCTAATAAAGAAACAATTGATCAAAAAAGCTCTCAAACGTATGAGATTTTAGATCGTGAGCAGGATTCAAACTGAAAATGGCAAGCAAGTACACCGATATGAAGTGTACTTGCTTTTTTTTATGAAAAAATCTCATATTCGAAATAAAGTGATTGACTTTGCATAAAAAAGAAAGTAACATACTATTTGTAAGTTAATATAAAAAGTTTACCGGGAGGAATACAAATGTCTACAGTTTTATTTGTAAAATCAAGTGACCGTACAGCTGAAGAAGGTGTTTCAGTTAAACTATACGAAGCATTTCTAGCTGCATATAAAGAAAACAACCCTAATGATGAAGTGATTGAATTAGATCTTCATAAAGAAAACCTTCCTTACCTTGGAAGAGATATGATTAACGGAACATTTAAAGCAGGTCAAGGTATGGAAATGACTGAGGAAGAGAAAAAACAAGCTGCAACAGCTGACAAATATCTGAACCAATTTGTAAAAGCTGATAAAGTGGTATTCGCATTCCCGCTTTGGAACTTTACAGTGCCAGCAGTGCTTCATACTTATGTGGATTACCTGTCTCGCGCAGGCGTTACATTCAAATACACACAAGAAGGACCAGTTGGTTTAATGGGCGGCAAAAAAGTTGCACTTCTTAACGCGCGCGGCGGCGTTTATTCAGAAGGACCAATGGCTTCACTAGAAATGTCATTAAACTTCATGAAAACAGTTCTTGGTTTCTGGGGTGTTCAAGACTTGCACACAGTTGTCATTGAGGGACATAACGCAGCGCCTGATAAAGCACAAGAAATTGTTGAAAAAGGTTTACAAGAAGCGAAAGAGCTTGCTGTTAAATTTTAATGAATGAAGACTCCTATCCGTGAGATAGGAGTTTTTTTGCGTGTACATATTATATAGAAGAAAGTGATGACTTCTTGCCGTTAAAAAGCGCCGTTTTTTATTGTAATATATTTTTTGTTTGTCGAATCATTAGATATATTAACGAAAAAACAGTTTTATGGACGGAAAAAAGTTTTTCTGAACAATTGATCTGCCCCTTGATAAAATATGTCCGATGGTGTACTATATAAAAGAAGCTACTTTGTACGTATTGTTAATTAAGTTTTAACCTTTAAGCTGTAATAGGGAGTTTTATATCGAAGCCGGAATGTCATGCCTCCATTGTAGAGGACGACAGGAACGTTTCTGCAAACACCCACTTTGAGGAGTGGTGGTTTAAAACTTTCTTACTTGCATACGGCAAGATGTAGCGAAAGCCATTTCCTTTATGGAAATGGCTTTTTATTTTATCTGAAAAAGTATCGAAAATTCAATTTCTATTTGAGAAGAAATGCAGGGTTATTTTTTGTGATATGATGGGAGAAATTGAAGGAAAAGCGAGGGTTACACGTTATGTTACATAAAGCCCAATCTCTTTTGGCGCATTATTTCGGTTATGAAAAGCTGCGCAGAGGGCAGGAGGAAGCCATCCGTTCGGTGACAGAAGCGAGACAAAACACGGCCTGCATCATGCCGACAGGCGGGGGGAAATCAATTTGCTATCAAATTCCGGCATTGATACTTGAAGGAACAACTATTGTCATTTCACCGTTAATTTCCTTAATGAAGGATCAGGTTGATGCTCTTGAAGAAGCGGGAATCAGAGCTGCTTACATCAACAGCACGCAAACCAATCAAGAGATATATGAAAGGCTGAACGGGCTGAAAGAAGGAGCTTATAAGCTTTTTTACATTACACCAGAGCGGTTAACGTCAACAGAATTTATTCGTATTTTGCAAAGCATTGACGTTCCTCTAGTAGCAATAGATGAAGCACACTGTATTTCTCAATGGGGCCATGATTTCAGGCCAAGCTACAGAAACATTGAAATTCTGTTTCGTGAGTTAAATGACAAACCCGTCATTATGGCATTAACGGCAACAGCAACACCTGAGGTGCATGATGATATATGCAGCCAGCTGCATATTCAAAAAGAAAACACGGTGTATACCGGTTTCTCCCGTGACAATCTGACTTTAAAAGTTGCAAAGGGGGAAAACAAAGATCGTTTTATTGAAGAGTATGTAAAAAGAAACAAACATGAAGCAGGCATTGTCTATACGGCGACAAGAAAAGAAGCAGATCGGATATATGAGCGATTAAAACGAAATCAGATCAGCGCAGGGCGGTATCACGGGGGCTTACAGGACGAAGTCAGAAAAGAACAGCAGGAAAGGTTTCTGAACGATGAGCTGCAGGTCATGGTTGCCACATCTGCTTTCGGCATGGGCATCGATAAATCAAATATCAGGTTTGTTCTTCATGCACAAATCCCGAAAGATATGGAAAGCTACTATCAGGAGGCGGGACGAGCTGGCAGGGATGGCCTCGACAGTGAATGTGTGCTTTTATTTTCTCCGCAGGATATTATGGTGCAGCGCTTTTTAATCGAGCAATCGGAAAATGAAGAGAAGCAAAAGCAGGACTTGAAAAAACTGCGGCAAATGGTTGACTACTGCCATACGGAAGATTGTTTGCAGCGATTTATTCTGATGTATTTCGGAGAAAAGGAAGCTGAAGCCTGCGGACAGTGCGGAAACTGCACAGATACAAGAACAGCCCATGACGTGACGAGAGAAGCACAAATGGTCTTATCGTGTATCATTCGCATGAATGAACGTTTTGGGAAGACGATGGTTGCTCAGGTGCTCGCTGGATCAAAAAATAAAAAAGTGCTCGAAAACGGTTTTAGCAGCCTTTCAACATACGGAATATTAAAGCACCAATCAGTTGGTGAAATCAGCGACTTCATTGAATTTCTGATTGCTGACGAATTTATTAGGATGTCAGATGGAACATTTCCGACTCTTTTTGTAAGCGGAAAAGGGAGAAATGTGCTGAGAGGCGAATTATCAGTAGCGAGAAAAGAATCATTAAAAGCAGAAGCCATTACAGAAAATGACGCGCTGTTTGAACGGCTGCGCACCTTACGCAAGCAAATTGCAGCAGAGCAGGGCGTTCCGCCTTTTGTCGTTTTTTCTGATCAGACGCTTAAAGATATGTCTGGAAAACAGCCTGTAAATGATGAGGAACTTTTGTCTGTAAAAGGAGTCGGAGAACAAAAAAGAGCAAAATATGGCCGGCTTTTTTTAGAAGAAATACAAGCTTATGTACAGGTGACAGACTCAAAAAAAGCATAAATCAACCTTTTTTTCTTTGAAAAACACATTTTCTTTTCTTTTTTTTGACTCGAACTTAAAAGACTTGAAAAGCCTATTATATCAAGGGTTCAGTAAGACTTTCCAACAGAGAGAAATCCTTCATGTAAAGGAACTGTAATCTAAATCATATCTTTTTGTTATTGATTTGACATTTACATGTGTTACGATATCACCTGTTAGCCGCCAATAAAAAGCTAACAAGGGAGGATTTACTTATGAAGAAGACGATTATGTCCTTTGTAGCAGTTGCAGCACTTTCAACAACTGCATTCGGAGCTCACGCTTCTGCAAAAGAAATCACGGTGCAAAAGGGTGATACGCTCTGGGGGATCTCTCAGAAAAACGGAGTGAACCTAAAGGACCTAAAAGAATGGAACAAGTTAACTTCTGATACAATCATTACGGGAGAAAAACTGACCATTTCTTCAGAAGAAACAACCACTTCTGGGCAATATACAATTAAAGCGGGAGATACGCTTTCTAAGATTGCTCAAAAATTCGGTACGACAGTTAACAACCTGAAAGTTTGGAATAACTTAAGCTCTGACATGATCTATGCTGGATCTGCACTTTCAGTAAAAGGTCAGGCAACAGCAGCAAACACAGTGACTGAGAATGCGCAAACAAGCGCACCTCAAACTGAAACAAAACAAGAGGCTGTGCAAAAAGAGCAACCTAAACAAGAAGCTGTTCAACAGCAACCAAAACAAGAAACAAAGGCTGCAGCAGAAACTTCTGTTAAAACAGAAGAAAAGGCTGTTGAATCTAATACAAATCAACAAGAAGCGGCAAAAGAACTAACTGTTACTGCTACTGCTTACTCTGCTAACGACGGCGGCATTTCCGGCGTTACAGCAACAGGCATCGACTTAAACAAGAACCCGAATGCTAAAGTTATTGCGGTTGATCCAAACGTGATTCCGCTAGGTTCTAAAGTCTATGTTGAAGGTTATGGAGAAGCAACAGCAGCAGACACTGGCGGCGCAATAAAAGGAAATAAAATTGACGTATTTGTACCAAACAAAAGTGATGCACATAATTGGGGCGTCAGAACAGTAAGTGTAAAAGTGTTAAATTAATAGAATAGATGAAGTTAAAGGACATGTAGCTCTAAGCTCGTGTCCTTTTTTTGTTTTTTAGAGACGTAAAACATAATATGCTGATAAAAGAAAAATTGTGCTCCTTCTGATTTCGATGAATAGAAGGTAAACGCTCCTGTCATCTACTGTCTTTGCAGAAGGTGTTGCTGGTTTTTGCTATGATTATTGTATCGTTCATACTCTAACCTTATTTCTTAGGGGAGGAGCCTCACTGTTTTATATATTGAAAGCTCTCTTTTATAACGAATTTATCAACTGAGCTGATGGCCGGGTTAAATGGACAAAGCTACGCGGGCTCTATGACAGCATGTCTTGGGAAGCAAGTGCGCCGCCCGCGTTACTTAAAAACAGGAGTCATGGCGATACCTGATTTTTTGGAGCAGCGATTTGATCATAGGTTATGCTGTTTCATTCCAGCAACAATCTGTATTCAAGGCTCTTGTCTTCCGCTTTACGGAGACGCTTGGCATCAGCACGTTCATGAGGTTTAGCTGATTTCCTTCATTATTGCGTAACGACTGCCTACATTTTTTGCGGGCTGATCGCAGCTGCTTTTAGCAGATGTGATATACGGAAGTGATTTAATTTTAGACGATTTTTTTATTGTGGTTCTCGGCGTTCTTGCAGTCGAAGATGGCAGCTTTGAGAGCGGAATTGCAAGACTGACTGCATTACATAAAATCGATATTCGTAATTCGGCAGATGTATCCTGGCCGACGATTTTAACAGGTTTATTAGTTGAATCACCTGTATTTATGAACATGCAATTTGTTTAGCGTGCGTTAGGCGCTAAACATTCAGATGAAGGACAGGGGCTTTTTTAGCAGGTTTTTAAACTGATTGAAGTGTTTTATAAAGTAGTTCCGGGAGTGACTGCCTTTTCATTTGTATGGCTTCGGAATAGAGATGCTGCCGCTGTATACCCTCGAGATCGTCGACTTATTGCCAACGTCGCTTAATGGTATTTTTGCCGCTATTTTATTCAGGGTGATTTTAAGCTCTTTCAGTGGGGCTGTAAACAGTACAGTTACCTTGTTTACATTAAATATATACAAGCCAATGTTCAAGCCAGATGATGGTGAAGGTGAAATTGTCAAATCAGGGCGCATTTTTGTTCAAGCCCTCGGGATTGTATCCATGTCATCGCACCATTTGTTTTATACGCGTCATAGAGCTATACAGCTATCATCAAGAGGTGGATGATATGCCAATGAACAATGAACGGCGAAAATGACGCCTTGGTTTATCAAAGAAAACACCAGACTATGAAGAAGTGAAGGGGCAAGAAACTAAATAGAGGAGTAGATCATGTGTTTACTCCTCTTTTGTTCTGTCTATGAAAGATTCGTGTGATATGCCTTCCAGTATACAATCTTCAAGAGATGATCAGGTTCTTTAATGTCCTCGTGGTTTCTTTACGAAAAGAGTACCGGCATTTGCTGCGGTTCCTAAATTGAATACAAGCCTGATTATGACCCGCAGGTTGATATTACACCATGGAAGCACGTCAAGATGGCGTCATGTGATGTGTTATTTTCATTCTTGGAGCGGCAACATATCTCCTGTTCCAGCGTGGGGAGTAGCAGATGAACAAAAGAGGATCTTGGACATATGCCAAGATCCTCTTTTACTTAAACCACCCTTTTTCCTTTGAACGCGTAATGGCTTCTATACGGTTTTTCACTTCAAGCTTTTCTAGAATCATAGAGATATAATTTCGCACCGTCCCGCTTTTAATGCTGAGTTCTTGGGCGATTTCTTTTGTGTTTTTTCCGTCAGCCACAAGTTCGAGCACTTCTTTTTCTCTATCTGTGAGAGGGTTGGCCTCGCTATACATATCCTCCATCAGCTCAGGTGCGTAGATACGCTTTCCGTTCATGACGCTTCGGATGGCGCTCGCGAGCTCTTCACTCGGACTGTCCTTCAACAAATAGCCTTTAACGCCGGCTTTAATGGCTCTCTGAAAGTAGCCGGGGCGGGCAAAAGTGGTTAAGATAATAATTTTGCAATCTGTATCCTTTAATTCCTCAGCAGCTTCAAGCCCCGTCTTTCCGGGCATTTCAATGTCCATAATGCATACATCGGGCTGATGTTTTTTTGCGAATTCGACAGCATCCTGTCCGGTTGTTCCTTTGCCGACAACTTTCATATCGTCTTCTAAGTTTAATAGTGACCCTAAAGCGCCCAGCAGCATTTGCTGATCTTCCGCAATAAATATACTAATCATGTAAGCCATCCTTTTTGTTTATTTTGAGTTATTAGGAATTGTCATGGTAAGCTTGGTTCCGTTTTTGGTGTCGATGTGAAGGCTCCCGTTTGCAAATTCAAGACGCTCTCTCATACCGAGTAAGCCATGTCCTTTTGAAAAGCACGTGTCTCTTCCTTGAAATGTTCCATCGTCAGACACTGTAATAACAACTTCCTTCCAGAGCTCCTGAATATCAACTCGGCATGTTTTAGCCTGACTGTGTTTGACAACATTTGTGACAGCTTCCTTTAAGCACATGCTCAAAATGTTTTCATTAAGCAATGAGATATTTTCGGGCATTTTCTCATCTTCGTAGATAAATGTAATGTCAGCTGCTTCGAGAATTTGTTTGATGTTTATGATTTCATCCTTGAGCCGGATGCCCTTCATAGAGGATACGATTTTTCTTACTTCATTTAAAGAAGTTCTAGCTGTTTGCTGAACACTTTTCAGCTCACGTGTTGCTTGTTCAGGATCTTTGTATATTAATTTTCTCGCCAAGTCGCTTTTTAAACCAATAAGAGAAAGCTTTTGACCAAGCGTATCGTGGAGATCGCGGGCAATTCGCTGCCTTTCTTCTAATTTTACCAAATCGGCAATCCGTTCATTTGCAAATTCAAGTTTTTCTTCCAGCCGTTCGCGCTCCTTACGGCTTCTGATACTGAACGGCAATAAAATTGCACTGATGAGGGTAATGACTACAAAAGGAATTTGTGTCAGAAAGAATTCCTTTTTTAACACAAGACTGAAATTCGCTGCGACGGCTGCGCTTATTAAATGTACGTAATATAAAATGTGGAAAGGGACGCGTTCTTTTATGTTTCCAATAAAATACGCGATAAAAAAAGCAAAATAAATATAACTGAACAGCGTAATGGAGGCTGTTGAAATGCCGATTAGCAGAAACGCCCACAAATAAATGGCCCAGCCTTTTGAGACAAAAGCAAATCGATAAACTGAAAAAAATAAAAGCGTCAAAATAATTCCGACGATAATAACAACTGTAGAAGTTGATTTAAATATAAAGTAGAAGGGCAGGATGAAAAATATCGTCCATATATAAGGCGTGATCCCGCTTAGTTTTTGAAATGTAAAATGCTTTTTGATCATGATATAACCTCATTTTCAGCTTTTCATCTTAAATGTAACTTTACCATTGTGAAAGCCAGATTGCACCACCGAACAATAAAAAGGAAGCCTTCTTGTTGTATAAGAAGACCTCCTAATTGTCAGGCGTTCTTCCGCAGCTTCTGTTTTTCTGTTGAATCAGGCGGAAGGCGGAAAGATATTTGTTTGATATCCCGAAATGACACAAATTGTTTTTTGTCTTCATCCCAAAGCCGGAATGCGAGTGATTGCAGGCTTGTTTTTAAGGTGATTGTCGGTACGTTTTTTAATGGTTCGTGATGTTCATGAGCAACTTCAAGCTTATAGTTGGGCACCTTTGGGCTCAAATGGTGAACGTGGTGGTAACCGATATTGCCTGTCAGCCATTGAAGGAGTTTCGGGAGTTTATAAAATGAACTGCCTTCCACAGCGGCCTGAACGTAGCTCCAGTTTTCATCTGCTTCAAAATAAGAGTCTTCAAATGTATGCTGTACATAAAACAGCCACACGCCGATTGAACCTGAGATCAGAAAGATAGGGCCTTGCACCAGCAAAAACGATTGCCAGCCAAAGATCAGGCAGCAAACAGCAGCCAATGACACAATTGCCAGGTTTGTAAGGTACGTGTTCACACGCTCCTTACGTCTTGCGCCTTTTTTGTTAAAACGGTTGGTGATCAGAAAAACATAAATTGGTCCGAGAATAAACATGATAAACGGATTTCTATAAAGTCTGTATGCAAGTTTTGTGCGTCTAGGTGCGGCTTTATATTCGTTTACCGTTAACAGCCAGATGTCGCCTGTTCCGCGTTTATCCAGGTTGCTGCTGGTCGCGTGATGAATCGAATGGCTGTGCTGCCATTGAAGGTAAGGGAATAAAGTCAGAACACCTGTCAAAAAACCGAGAATATGGTTATAGCGCTTTTGTTTGAAAAATGATTGATGGCAGCAGTCATGAAAGATAATGAAAATTCTGGTTAAAAACCCTGCGGCAATCACTGTTAAAGCTAAAGTAAGAAGATAGGAGACATTGAGGCTGAAATAAGCAAGAAACCACAGTCCGAAGAAAGGAATAAACGTGTTTAAAAGCTGAATCAGACTGTTTTTTGTTTCTGGCTGAGCAAAAGCAGCGACTTGCTTTGTCAGCAGTTTTTGTTTATGGGCAATGGTTTTTTCAGTCATAGTAAGTATCCTCTCATTGTGTGTCTCGGTTAAGTATACGCTAATGAGAGGAGTCATTTGTAGTAGCACACATCATGCATCATACATGACACTTGTCATATGCCCTCGTGCAGTAAGCTGTTTAATGCTTGTCGATCCATATTCGTGATTTGCCCGAATCAGCTTCAATCCTGCATGTTCCCCCTATAGGGAACGTGGCAATTGGAGAGGTATGCCCGGCATTTATGTTTGCGATGACGGGGAGGCCGGATAATTCTTTTTTTGATCTAATCATGGCTTTTACATGATCTATTGATACGTTTGATGCTTTTTGGAACCTGCCGATCAATATCCCCTTTACATTTGAAAAAGAAGGGAGGTGGATGAGCGATTGTAAATCGCGGTCAAACATATTTGCGTCTGACATATAATCATCTTCAATCAGTAAAATTGTATTTTCTGTTTCAGGAAAATACTCCGTGCCCTGCAGCAAATTAAGTGTACACAGGTTGCCGCCAATCAATGTGCCTTCAGCATAACCATCCTGGATCACATTAGGACCGGAATGAGGGTGAAAGTGCCTGTTTTCTTGATCTGAAAACCATTGATCATCACTCCACTCTTGTGATGGCAGGATTTCAAAGGCTTCATCCGAAGCGCAGCAAGCCAGAAAATAATCTTTTATATAGTCCAAGCCTTTTTTCATTGCAAATGTAGAAAAGTGGGGGCCTGAATATGTAACGAGACCGGTTTTTTGATAAATAGCATTGGCGAGAGCCGTAATATCGGAATAGCCGCAAAGAATTTTTGGATTCTGTTTGATTTTCTCGTAATCAAGATAACGCAGCAGCTGATTGCTGTTGAATCCGCCGAGTGTTGTTAAAATAGCTTTGACGTTGGGAGCAAAAAAGGCGCTGTGCAGATCACTTACTCTTGATTCGATAGAGGATGACTGGAATTCGTTTAATTCCTCTGCGTGTTCAGCAATGGTCACCCGAAAACCCAATCGTTCTAATGTCGTTTTTGCGTGCAACTTTGCTTCATTTGTTAATACGGACATGCTGGTGGCGGGAGACACAATTCGAATTTCGTCTCCCGGTTTCAGTTTGGGTGCAAACACTCTTCAGGTCCTCCTAAACAGTTTTACACCATTACAGCATATCTCGGCATATTCTTCCAGACTTTTTTAGAAATCCGTCCATTTAATGCTTCCTGATTGTGTATCGTAGTCAATGGATACTTCAAATTGATGCTTTTCATAAAAATGAATGAGTCTGTCCACATGATTCCAATCCCGTTTGGCTATATCGCCGGTGACTTTCGGGATATTGCAGTCTCTGGCAATATCTTTTAAATATTTCATACAAATAGAACCGAAGCCGTAATTCGGAGGTCCTTTAATATCCCCAATATGAATGGCATCGTCCTGATAGGATGCTACAAGCGAAAAGCAGCTTTTCCCTCTATAAGCTGTTTCACAATCTGTGAGCATAATCTTGCATGTTTGGCCATCATCAATCGAGGAAACAATCATCCAATCTTCATCTTTCGATTGATCAATACCAAGCACTCTGGCATCTTTCGATAGATCCTTTATATTTTCCTGCATGCGATAAATTTGAAATTCTAAATGATTCAGCTCTTCTTCAAGCTCTTGGCGGTTTTTTTCCTTAGTGGTAATCAAAATCAAACCCCTTTCAAAAAATAGTTAGAAACACAGTAACCAATTGTAGTAGATAGAAGAGGCGTTTGTAAATGATAAATCCATAATTGCTAGAATTTAGTGCAAGGAAGGTTTGATTGGTTTTAAGAGAGGAAAAAGAAAAGTAATCCGTTGCAAAAGGAGGAATATGAATGCCGATTGATTCATTGATTAAGAAATTGCGTTATGTCCAATTGGAACCCCCGGACAAAATTCTCTCGTTATATCTCAACACAGATATGAGGGATCCAGAGCAGCAAGGGGGAGAATGGAAAATTGCCCTTAAGTCAGGGTTCGGCAGATTAAAAGAATATCTGGCAGCAAGTGACCCGGAGGAAGAAAAGTGTCTGAATGCAATCACGGATAAAATCTATCAGCACCTTAACGGAATAGGAAAAAACATGCCGCGCAGCCTCGTGTTTTTTGTTTCGAATAGCGGTATATGGGAAGCGATCAGGCTTCAAATTCCTGTTGAAACAAAATTTTACTGGGAAGAGACAGCTGTACTTGATCAGCTGGAGAATTTGCGCAAAACGTATCCAAGCACGGCTTTTATTTTAACGCAGCAAAATGAAGTAAAAATTATAGAAACCGTTTTAGGCAAAATTGAAGCGGTGGAACATTATGAATATGACGTAATCAATGAATCATGGGAGAGCAGCCAGTCTTCTAAAACCACATCGGCTTCATTAGAAGAGGAACAGCTGAAGAATCATGTAACGGAGAATCAAACGAGACTGTACAAGCGGCTGGCGGCCAACCTCGACCAAAAGGCCGCGGCAAAAAAATGGGAGCGGATGATCATTGCCGGTGAGAAAGAAACGGCTGACATCCTTGATCAGCATATGACCAAACCCATTCACTCGAAAATCCAAAAAAATTTGCTGAATGAAAATGAACATAAGGTTGTTGATCATTTAATGCAAGAGGCATAAATCAAAAGGCTGGTGCTTTTAATGCACCGGCCTTCTGAAGTGTGTCTAATTTCTGACGAAGCCATCGAAAACGTTGACATCTCCGTTGAATTTGCATACGATTTGGATAGCCAGTACAAATTAGGAGAGGTCACCAAATGAATCAAACAGAAAATAAACCGAAAAATTATACTGGAATTGTCCTTACACTGACAGTTCTGATTAACGGTTTAATCGCAGTGCTGTTTTTTATGCCTAAATTAGATCAGTTCAGCCATGCGAATATTCACATTTTGCCGATGCTGAATGCGATATTCAACAGCTTTACGTTTATCTTCTTATTGGCGGCACTGATTATGATTAAACAAAAAAACATTAAGGCGCATAAACGCTTTATTTTAGCAGCTTTTACGACAACATTATTGTTTTTGATTTGCTATGTCACATACCATTCGATTGCGGAGAATACGCTGTATGGCGGAGAAGGTATAATGCGTCCGATTTACTTCTTTATCTTAATTACGCATATCTGCCTTTCTGCAATCATCGTGCCGCTTGCGCTGTTTACGCTGATCAGAGGCTTCAGCATGCAGGTTGAGCGCCATAAAAAAATTGCCAGATGGACAATGCCGCTTTGGCTGTATGTCAGCCTTACAGGCGTTATTGTATATTTGATGATATCACCGTATTATTAAAAGCCATACTTTGTATGGCTTTTTTGAGGTTTGTAAGCATAACAAAAGCCCAAATATCGTTTTGGGCTTTGTCAGTAAATTGACAGGCTCCTTTAATGAGCCGTTGATTCCATGGTTTCAAGTGTTGCAACTTGTAAAGATTTTTCAACAGTTTTCGTTTTTTCTTTTACTTTTTCCGCGTACGTGTAATCACCGTAGCAATACGGATAACGGAAATTGTTTTCATTTCCTCCGCAAGTATAGAGCCCGGGATTTTTTTCGACTTGCTGCTCGGAGTATTGTTTTGCCAATTCCTCAGTATGCGTTCCTCCATGTTCAGCTACAAAATCAATATAACCTGCCCCCATGTTGTAGCTTTGAATAATCGTATCCAAATCCACACCTTTTTCTTTACCGGTTTTGTACATGAGGGTAAATTGCTTGATGCCTTGTTTAATACTGAGTTGAGGGTCTGTTATCTCATTACGCTTTAACCCTAGAGATTCAGAGGACTGCATCGGATCATTGCCTTTTCCTTTTGACTCCTGATACATCATGCCGAGTATCAGCGATGTGTAATTGGAGAGTCCCCGATTTTCAAGCTCGTCCTCAACCAGCGGTTTATAATCTGTTAAACGTTCGAGGACAATTGTTTTCGTGTCAATCGGAAGTTTTTTGATTAAATCGCGGTTGAACAAAAGCAGGACCAATAAAAAAGAGGCCATGACAAAGACAGAAATCATCATAAAACCCGCAGCAGCGAAACAGCCTTTTCTCTTTTTCTTCACTGTGTTTCACCCTCAATGTTTGCAGCAGTATGACTTTTTCATTATGACACAGAACGTATACCAGACCAAGTGAAAACCTGATTTGAAACATAAATTTAAACTATGAGATTAAATTGGAACAAGAAGAGACAGGTTTGCATGAAAGGACATTTGTTATAAGATAAAATTATGAAATAAGAAAGGTGAGACACATGACTGAATTTCGAGAAACGGACCGTGCGAATGAAACGGTGACCGATTTGGACGAAGAAACTTTATTTCTGGTCGCACAAACCTTCAAAGCGCTTTCTGATCCTACGAGAATCAGAATTCTCCATTTGCTTTCTCAGGGTGAACATGCTGTGAACGGGATCGCGGAGAAACTGAATTTACTGCAATCAACAGTATCCCATCAGCTCAGGTTTTTAAAAAATCTACGGCTCGTGAAATCGCGCAGAGAAGGAACATCAATCTACTATTCTCCCGAGGATGAGCATGTTTTAGATGTGCTTCAGCAAATGATCCATCATACAAGACACGATTAAAAAAGACATCCTTGCTGCCGCATGTCGCGATTAAGCAAGGATGTCTTTTTCTTTACTGTGCCCATTTTGTTCCAGACCGTTTCTGCTGATTTTGATGACAATAGAGGAAAAACCGATATAATATACGGCGATCAGAAAACAGACGCCAATCGTGAAAGGATCAGTACCGATAGACTGGCTGTAAGATCCCAGGCTGTGTAAATCAGGCGCGGCAAGGTACAGCTCTGTTACACGATAAAGAAATCTCGATAGAAATAGGGTTAGCAGAATAAGCTCTACCCAAATATGAGTCCGAAAATAAATTTTTCCTCTGCGTTTTTCAAATGAGAGATTTTTCCTGGCGAAAAAAACCAGCAGACCTCCGCCGAGAATGCCGATAATGAAATATCCGTATAAAAAAGGATGAATGAGACTGAAGATGGTGAGACCGAATGCAAACATTGAAAAAAGAATCATACGAGTAAAAAGCCAGCGAGGCTTCAGCGGCTGATATCCGATGGATCGTTTGATTTTTTTATACAGAAAAAAGACGATAATCACGACAGGATAAACGCTTTGAAGTGTAAGATGCATGATGTGATATCCCCTCCGTTGAGAAGTGTATGCTTATCCGTTTTGAATTAGTAGTCTAAATAAACAATGACCATAAAAAAAGAAGGGGAGGCCCCTGTTTTCATAACATATGCACGATGCCTTTAGGCTGCATAATAGATATGCCCAAGCCTCATAAAATGGTATGATAATATTGGAAAATAAAAGCAGGAGACAAGGTGCGAAAAATGAAACTGGAACGTATGTTAGCGATGGTGATGTTATTAATCAGCAAAAAACAAGTGCAGGCTGCTGAGCTAGCTGATTTGTTTGAAGTATCAGTCAGAACGGTGTACCGAGATATTGATACGATCAGCAGAGCGGGCATTCCGATTGTAACCTCACAAGGCGCCGGGGGCGGGATCAGTGTGATGGAAAGGTATCGGCTTGAAAGAGAGTGGCTGAAAGAAAAGGAGCTATTTGCTATTGCTTCCGCTTTGCAGAGCGTCTCATCGATGTATGAACCCGCTTCTCACAGCGCGGCTTATCAAAAAATAAAACATCTCATACCTGACCAGGCCGCAGAGGCATTTAAGCGTGAAACGGAAAAATGGTTTATTGACATGACGGCATGGGGACAAACAGAGGACCAAAAGGCGCTTCGAGAAAACATCAGTGATGCAATCGATCGGTCGTCAACCATATCATTTACATATACAAACGCAAACGGGGAAACACTTCTCCGTGAAACAGAGCCTTACACGTTGGTGTGCAAGACAGGCCGCTGGTATTTATACGCCTACTGTCTGGTTAGAAACGATTTCCGCTTTTTTAAATTAAGCCGGATGAAAGATCTGACTGTTTTACAGCAATCATATAAGAGAAAAGACATACAGCTGGATACTCTGCCTTGGGATGCGAATTGGTATCGAAAGGATCGTTTAACTGAGCTGGTCATTCTTGTCCAGCCCGGTGCGCATCAGCGTATAAGTGAATGGTTTGGAAATGATGTCCTTCTATTTGATGATAATGAAGCCTGCCGAGCGGTGATATCTCTGCCTGAGGATCAATGGCTGATCGGTTTCTTGCTGCAATTTGGCAAGGATATTGAGGTCCTGGAACCCCTTCATATCCGGGAAAAGGTAAAAGAAACGATTTTTCATATGCAAAAAATATATGAAACCTGACACAATGCTGTCAGGTTTCTTCTTTTATAATCTAGGTAAAAAGGAGGTATCATATGAGCTATTCACATATGACACATTTAGAACAAAAGCGCTTTTCAGGGCTGTCACAAAGAACAAGCAATGCATTGGAAATGACGGAAAAAAGACAAATCCCGCTCTTATGGAATCGATTTTGGCAGCAGGATACGAGCGTGTTACTTCCGCCTAATAAAAAGGATCAGAGCATTATCGCTTTATACTCTCATTACGAACAGCAGGAGAATGGGTTTTACACATTTTCTGTCGGCGCTTTTACCGAGCATAGCGACATACTTCCGGAACCTTATGAGGATATATATTTACCAGCTTCCGCTTATGCTGTTTTTACTTCAAGAATCGGTCCTATTGAAGACATTGTACTCGACACATGGAAGGAAATCTGGTCTTGGGACAAGCGCCATTTGCGTACGTTTTCAGGAGACTTTGAGCAATATGATCAAAGTGCGCTTTCACCGCAGCGGGCGCAGGTTAAAATATTTGTCGCCATAAACTTGGTATAACACTCTTGAAAAACTAATGGTATTAGTTAATAATAAAACTAACACCATTAGTTTTTTATTCAGGAGGAGTATCATATGAGAATCATTCAGAATCAAACTGTGCGGCAGCTGACGTTTTATCCGACATTATTTCCGGTCAATTGTTATCTTGTAGAGGAAGAAAATGAAGTAACCTTAATTGATACTGGTCTTCCGAACAGCTATAAAGGGATTATCCAAGCAGTGAATCAGCTTGGAAAACCGTTACAACACATTTTATTGACTCATGCGCACGGTGATCATGTCGGTTCGCTGGATGCACTGTCCCAAGCTTTCCCTCATGCAAAGGTTGTCATATCCGAGCGTGATTCATTTTTGTTAAAAGGTGATGTTTCTTTGCGAAAAGATGAACCGCAGACGCCTATAAAAGGAGGAATTCCAAAAAATATCAAAACAAAGCCTGACGCTTTGCTGGCGGGTGGTGAAACAATCGGTTCTCTCCTTGCGATTTCAAGCCCAGGTCATACCCCGGGAAGCATGTCGTTTCTGGACACAAGAAACGGAATTGTAATAGCTGGGGATGCATTTCAATTACGCGGGGGAATAGCCGTCTCAGGCCAGATGAGATGGTCATTTCCTTTTCCTGCCTTCGCCACTTGGAATAAGGAGGCTGCTGTAAGAAGCGCGGAATGGCTTGTTGACAAGGCGCCGAGCTGTCTTGCGGTCGGACATGGGAATTTCCTTGCTTCACCAGAACAATTGATGAAATTAGCAATTCAAAAAGCAAAGAAGGGGATCTGACCATGTCACCGAGAGCAGGATTGCATCAAAAGATGATTATAGAGGCGGCGGCAGAGATTGCTGATCAGGAAGGAATAAACGGCGTGACGCTAGCCGCACTCTCTAAAAAAATGAATGTACGGCCCCCGTCTCTGTATAATCACATAAGCGGGCTGCAGGGAATCAGAACAGAGCTTGCCGTTAGCGGTTTGACAAGGCTTTTTGATCAGATGGCTGATTCCGTCAAAGAACAGAAGGGGGAGTCCGCCTTGCTATCTTTAGGCGATGCATATGTTGGGTTTGCAGTTGAAAATCCGGGTTATTATGAAGCGACTTTGCTTAAAATTCAAGATGAAAGAGCTGAAAGCCTGTCAAACCAGATTGTCCGTCTTGTCACGAAACTGCTTATTGACAGCGGTTATGCAAACGAACAGACTGTGATCCATGCAACAAGAGGGCTGCGAAGCTTGCTGCACGGATTCGCGACTTTAATCGGAAAAGAAGCGTTTGAATTAAAGGAAGACATTTCAGACAGCTTAGCATTTTCAATTCGATTATTTCTATCGGGTCTGTCAATAAACAATAAAAGTATTATGTAAACTAAATAATATATGTCTTATATTTCTGAATATTGTATAATAAATCATGCAGTATATATAAGGGAGAGGCAAGAGGCTATGCATGATATTTACAAAATTGAGCAATTAGCGGCAGCATCATGGCCGTCTTATATTCAAAAAAGAATGGGGAAATGGCTTCTCAGAGCGAATTTTGGCGTAACCAAACGGGCGAACAGCGTATGGACATCGGCGGACATGCCAGAAGGAGATTACCAAAAAGAGATCGAGCATTTCTATAAAAGTTTAGGTCTGCCCGTTTGTGTTCAAATCAGTGACGCATCTCCGGAAGGACTGGATGATGCGCTGGCAGACAGCGGATATGAAAAGATTGATGAATGTTTTCAAATGACAGCAACATGCTGCGATATTTTAGATCGTACTTTTGACAACAGCCGATTTACATATAAGTGGGAGCGGGAGTCATCGTCTTCATGGATTGATGATTTTATCCGATTGGAAGCATTTTCACCCGAACGGCATTGCGGCTATACAAGCATTTTCAAACGAATGCAGCCGTGTAAAACCTTTTTCACTATGTATGACCAAGGCAGCCTGACAGCAGTGGGCACGGCTTCCGTTATCGATGGCTATGGCGGACTCAGCAACGTTGTAGTAGCAAAGGAACATAGAGGAAAAGGGGCAGGGACCCAAGTCATCAGGGCTCTGACTGAATGGTCAATGAACAATGGAGCTAAGTATATGTACTTGCAAGTGATGAAAGAAAACACAGCCGCCGTTTCTTTGTATGAAAAAATCGGGTTCTCGCCTATATCGGAACACCATTACCGGATCAAAAAGGAGGATGGCTGATGAATTCGCTTCAAGAGATTATCTGTGAAAAACGGACATATACACGCCTTTATTCCTCACATAAGCACGCATACAGCCAATTTCTTTTTCCCCTTGAAGGGAATATCGATCTTGAAACAGAGGATCGGCAGGTCAAATTAAAGCCGGATCAATTTTTATATATTCCGCCAGAGTGCGAGCATCGGTTCCGCTCTATTGGCAGAAATGAATGTCTTGTGCTGGATGTGCCGCTTCAGGCGATGAAAATTGAGGAGCATCATGCAGCCGCAGGGATTGAAGCTGCAATCGATCCTTTTTGGTCTTCGATCAGGCACTTATTAATAGAGGAAGCAAACACACGCTCAGCGCACACGCTCCACCTGCTTGTTCAATACATAAAAGAAAAACTGCAAACCCATACTCATGCGTCAATCGCATACATCCATAGCCATTTGTCTGAGCCGCTGACAATACAAAAGCTGGCGAAAATTGAACATTATCACCCAGCTTACTATTCAAGCTGGTTTAAGAAACAGACCGGTAAGTCCCCTCAAGTCTATATAGCTGACCTCCGTCTTGAGGAAGCGAAACGGATGCTGATTGAGAAAAATGTTACGCTGACTGTCGTGAGTCAATCGCTCGGTTTTCAAAACCTTTCTTCTTTTACAAGATGGTTTGCAAAAAGTACAGGTGTATCGCCCCGAATGTACCGGAATACCTTTCATTCAGATAAAAAAAGATGAGCTTTTGGTTAAACATTTAGCTGGTGTCTCTTTTAAAATAGTAAGAAAAAGGAGATATAATGATGGCTGTAATTGAAGATTTTGAAAAACTGGATATCAGAACTGGCACCATTATCAAAGCGGAAGAGTTCCCTGAAGCAAGAGTCCCGGCGATTAAACTGTTCATTGATTTTGGAGAAGAAATCGGCATTAAACAATCAAGCGCGCAAATCACAAAGCGCTATTGCTCAGAAGAACTGGCCAACACACAAATTATCGCTGTCGTGAACTTCCCGCCGCGCCGAATTGCAGGTTTTAAATCCGAAGTCTTAGTCCTCGGCGGCATTCCCGGTCAAGGCGATGTCGTCCTGCTTCAGCCTGAACAACCATTACCAAACGGAACAAAAATCGGATAACACAAAAAAGACGTTTGCCTAAGAGGCAAACGTCTTTGCGTATTGAGGCGATGCACCACACGCCACATTCGTGTGTGCCGCAAAGGGCATGTACATCGGCTTACACAATTCAGCTCATCGCTATATGAATATAGCATGACGGATGAGGAAATGCAAGGAGTACTTTGTTATTTTATGTTTGAGTTTACTGTGAAAATATGAACTGAAGAGAGATAGGGTAGATTACTGTACAATGATTAGTTTGTATTGGATGATTTGAAACAGGTAAAAGTCATTTTATGACCTGAGTGTGACCCGAAGTGTACATGTAAGAGTTGTCATAAACATAGTTAAATCAATAAAAACGTACTAAATAATAAGGTGAATACAGGGGAGTAGTGTGACCTGGATTTTTAATTCAGGTCTTTTTTTATGCACAAAAAAATGCCTATCTAGAGATCATAGGCATTAAATATTATTATCAATATCTTCATTTATTTTTTGGCTAAGTTTCTGAACCTTCTCTTTAACATTTGAAACAGCTCTTTTTTGAATTTCATCAAAGTTCTCCTGAATATAGTCCATGACACTTCTTATTAGAACTTCACTTTCAAAATTGAATATCTCATTTATTTTTGACTGTTCTTCATCTGTTAGGTGATGGTATTGAAGTTGTTTAGCATTTACTTCAGCAGCTACATCAATCCTAACTTTAGTTATTCTGGTTGTACAATTTCATATTCACCTTCTGCATACTCTTGCTCCGCATAATGACTTCCCCATTGACAGAGCTCCTGCAAGATAGGTTTAAGAGATTCTCCAAGTTCAGTGGATGAATATTCAACCTTCGGCGGTACTTGATTATACATCTTTCTGCTCACAAGTCCACTGTCTTCAAGCTCTCTAAGTGTTTGAATCAGCATTTTCTGAGTTATATTTGGGACAATGCGCTTTAATTCACTCGTTCTCTTTGGTCCATTCATTAAAAAGTATAATACAAGGCCTTTCCATTTTCCGCCAATAACTTCCTTTGTCACTTCGAACCCACAGCTAAATTTTTTCATGTCTAAAGCTCTCCATTCCACATTTATTACTTTTTAGTTACTATATCACAAAAAAGTGGGTACTTCCGATAATGTGCTTACTGAAGGATACTATATCTTGTAAGTTGTTCTTCAAGTACTTAAAGGTACTAGATATAAAATAAAATTAATTCTAAAGGAGTGTTAAGTATGGGTAAATTTGAAGGTAAAATAGCGCTTGTAACGGGTGGAACAAGTGGGATTGGTCTTGCTACAGCACAAAAATTTGTAAACGAAGGTGCATATGTTTATATCACGGGACGTAGACAAAACGAACTTGATAAAGCTGTTAACCAAATTGGCAAGAACGTAACCGGTGTTCAAGGTGATATTTCTAAGCTTGAAGACTTAGACAAACTATATGACATTATAAAGCAGGAAAAAGGTAAGCTGGACATTCTTTTTGCTAATGCAGGCACCGGCAACTTCCTTCCATTAGGTGAAATTACTGAAGAGCAGGTTGATAGAACGTTCGACATTAACGTTAAAGGAACCATCTTTACTGTTCAAAAAGCGTTATCACTATTCCCGGACAAAGTAGGTTCTATTATTGTAACGGGCTCTACTGCTGGATCAATTGGCAACCCAGCGTTTAGTGTATATGGAGCATCAAAAGCAGCATTAAGGGCACTAGTTCGCAACTGGATTCTTGACCTAAAAGGTACTGAAATCCGTGTAAATGTGGTTAGTCCAGGAGTTATTCTTACACCTGCATACGATGAGCTTTTTGGTGATGCACTTGAAGGAGCAATGGAAAATGCCAGAAATACTGTTCCAGCTGGAAAAGTTGGGACACCTGAAGAAGTAGCAAACGCTGTATCTTTCCTTGCTTCAGACGAAAGCAGTTACTTGACGGGTGTTGAATTGTTCGTAGATGGCGGGCTAGCACAGGTATAATTTAACTGCGCAGAGATTACAAATAGTCCCCAAAAAAGGTTAATGGGGATTTACTTGAAGAAGTCGTATAAAAAAGTCGTTTTCCTTAAAGGACAGGGGGGACTGACCCCATAAGATGAGACAAATAAAAAACACCTTCAAGTTTGAAAACGGATGATTGTTAGCCGAAATTAGACTTGGAGGTGTTTTTTGCATGGGAACAAGAGTGAGTTATTCGATTGAAGTCAAACAGAAGGCTGTAGAAATGAGATTGGCAGGCGTGCCTATGAAAGAGATCATGCAGGAATTGAATATCAAGAATAAGACGCAGGTTCAGACATGGGTTAGATGGCATAAGGCTGGGGATACACATCGATTAGAACAGCCTGTTGGAAAGCAATACACTTATTATGAGTATCAGAAAGCTGTTAAAACAAAAGGCATTACCAAGAGCATGTCCCGCAAAGGGACGCCCGCTGATAATGCCTCCATCGAATCGTTTCATTCCTCACTAAAGTCTGAAACGTTCTATCTTAACAGCATTGATCGAACCACGACCGCCATCGTAGAACGCACTGTCAAAGAATACATTTATTATTATAACAACATTCGTATTCAAACGAAACTAAACAGCCAATCACCGATAAGCTATCGGTGATTGGCTGTTTAAAAGGTGTTTTGATCCCTGTCTCAAAAACGGGGGTCAGTCCCAAATAGCCCAGGTTCTTTTTATATTGCACAATAATAGACACGGTGATATAATCAGACTACGTGTGCTTTCTGTATAAAAAGTTATAGATATCCATCTTATATTTTTAATATATCATACTGAAAAGCTCTTTGTCAATTATTATTTTTGAAGGGGAGATGTAGAATGAGTTCTTTGGTTCTTGGTTTTCACGAAATTGAAAAAACACAGCATTTGCTTGTTGGAGGGAAAGGATTAAATTTAGGGGAATTATCTAAAATTCAAGGTCTGCAAGTACCAGAAGGATTTTGTGTCACAACAGTAGGATATCAAAAAGCCATCGAACAAAACGAAACGTTACAAGTGTTGTTGGATCAATTGGCCATGCTAAAAGTTGAGGATCGAGAACAAATTGGTAAAATCAGCAGAAAGATTCGACAAATCATTATGGAAGTTGAAATTCCTTCCGATGTTGTGAAAGCAGTTGCTCACTATCTCTCCCAGTTTGGCGAGGAACATGCCTATGCCGTGCGTTCGAGTGCGACTGCTGAAGATTTACCACATGCCTCTTTTGCCGGTCAGCAAGATACCTATTTAAATATTATCGGCAGAGAAGCGATCTTGCTGCATATCAGCAAATGCTGGGCTTCCCTATTTACGGATCGCGCGGTAATCTACCGCATGCAAAATGGATTCGACCATACCCAAGTTTATTTATCTGTTATCATTCAAAGGATGGTTTTCCCACAGACTTCGGGGATTTTATTTACCGCTGATCCAATCACTTCCAACAGAAAGGTGTTATCCATCGATGCCGGTTTTGGACTTGGTGAAGCACTGGTCTCTGGCTTGGTATCTGCCGATTGTTATAAAGTACAGGATGGGCAAATCGTCGATAAGATGATAGCAGCCAAAAAATTGGCTATCTATGGACGAAAAGAAGGAGGAACAGAAACACAGCAGATCGAGCCTACTCAGCAAAATACTCAAACACTTACTGATGAACAAATTCTACAACTGGCACGCATCGGGAGACAGATCGAAGCCCACTTTGGTTGCCCGCAAGATATCGAATGGTGTTTGGTTGACGATACTTTTTATATTGTCCAGAGTCGTCCAATCACAACTTTATACCCCATCCCTGAAGCGAGCGATCAAGAAAATCACGTCTATATCTCTGTTGGTCATCAACAAATGATGACGGATCCCATAAAACCATTGGGATTGTCTTTTTTTCTGTTGACGACTTCTGCACCCATGCATAAAGCTGGTGGAAGGTTATTTGTTGATGTCACACATAATCTGGCATCACCTGACAGCAGAGAATTTTTATTAAATGGCATGGGACAACACGATCCGCTCTTAAAAGACGCACTTATGACCACAATTGAGCGACGAGATTTCATTAAGTCGATACCAAATGATAAAACAGCAACGATTCCCAACCGAAGTAATAATACAGATATGCTGTCACAATTCGAGAACGATCCGACAATCGTTTCTAATTTGATTAAGCGAAGTCAAACATCGATAGAAGAGTTAAAACAAAACATCCAAACGAAATCGGGATCGGATTTGTTTGATTTTATTCTCGAAGATATCCAGCAATTAAAGAAGATCTTATTTGACCCACAAAGTTCAGCTGTGTTTATGGCTGCTATAAATGCTACATCATGGATTAACGAAAAAATGAACGAGTGGTTAGGCGAAAAAAACGCAGCAGATACGCTTTCTCAATCTGTACCTCATAATATTACTTCAGAAATGGGTCTTGCGCTATTGGACGTCGCAGACGTGATCCGTCCTTATCCAGAAGTAATTTCTTATTTACAGCATGTAAAAAATGATCACTTTTTGGATGAGCTGGTTGAGTTTGAAAATGGACAGAAAATCCAAGACGCTATCTATGCTTATCTCAACAAATACGGGATGCGATGTGCTGGAGAAATTGATATTACAAGAACTCGGTGGAGCGAAAAACCAACTACACTTGTCCCAATGATTCTTAATAATATCAAAAACTTTGAGCCTAATGCCAGCCATCGGAAATTTGAGCAAGGGCGACAGGAGGCTTTGAAGAAAGAACAAGAGCTATTAGATCGATTGAAGCAATTACCGGATGGTGAACAAAAAGCCAAAGAAACCAAACGAATGATCGACATAATCCGGAATTTCATCGGTTATCGGGAATATCCAAAATACGGCATGGTTAATCGCTACTTCGTTTATAAGCAGGCTTTACTGAAAGAAGCCGAACAACTCGTAAAAGTGGGCGTTATTCATGAAAAAGAAGATATCTACTATCTCACTTTTGAAGAACTTCACGAAGTCGTACGCACAAATAAACTGGATTACCAAATCATAAGCAAACGAAAAGACGAGTATAAATTATATGAAAAACTATCTCCACCACGTGTTATCACGTCTGATGGTGAAATCATGACGGGCGAGTACAAACGAGAAAATCTCCCAGCTGGAGCGATTGTAGGTCTCCCTGTTTCCTCCGGAGTTATAGAGGGGCGAGCACGTGTCATCTTAAACATGGAAGATGCTGATCTAGAAGCTGGAGATATATTAATCACTTCCTTTACTGACCCTAGCTGGACACCATTGTTTGTATCCATAAAAGGCCTAGTCACCGAAGTTGGTGGACTGATGACCCATGGAGCAGTGATAGCGCGTGAATATGGCTTACCTGCAGTTGTTGGAGTTGAAAATGCTACCAGATCAATCAAAGACGGGCAACGAATTCGTGTGAATGGAACAGAAGGGTACATTGAAATATTGTAATGGCTTATCAATTGAGATCTTGTTATAATGGACGACCTTAAATGGATAAAAGAACGGTTATACTGTTCATTCTTTTATCTCTTGAGCAGAGATAAGGACACTTAGTGAATGTTGAATATTTGATGGCTTGCTACACACATTGAGGCCATAGCTATTCTTCGACAAGATTAGAGAGTCGATGAAATATAAAAAAATGAAAAAAATAATACTCTAACA
This sequence comes from Bacillus halotolerans, assembly GCF_001517105.1. GTDB lineage: Bacteria > Bacillota > Bacilli > Bacillales > Bacillaceae > Bacillus > Bacillus halotolerans. The sequence goes on along the minus strand of NZ_LPVF01000013.1, from coordinate 70,744 downwards.
ATAAGCAAAGCCGGATCCCCATAGAGTGGGGATCCGGCTTTTTTATGTAATAATTGCTTAGCGTGGGAAATCCGCATTGCAGGAAAAGAAGATCCTGAAGAAATGGCCAAAGCAATCCAAAGCAGCATGTGGAGAGAATTTGGTTTGATGTGCACAGTAGGTATTGGAGACAATATGTTACTCAGTAAGCTTGCACTTGACCTGGAGAGTAAGAAAACAAATGCACGTTGGAGATATGAAGATGTGCCAAATAAGGCTTTAGAATGTTCATTCGTTGTTGTCTAAAATGGGGATAGGAGGGAGGGTAGAAAGGAACCTGAACCGAATGGGGATATCGACTGTAGGCCAGTTAGCCAAGTTTCCCTTAGAGCTGCTTGAACAAAGTTCAGAATAAAGGGTAACAAGTTGGTGGACATAAGAGTTAAAACCCTTCTCATTGAGAAGGGTTTTAACATTAAACAAAAAACTTGGTTGGTTGAATAGAAGTAATGTTCCTTTTAGCTTCATGGAATTCTTGGTCATTCGAGGATGAAAAGCCACTAAACACTGCTAATCCAACGAAAACTGACAAGGTGGCTAATGCAAGTTTAAATTTCATATAAACACTCTCCTCTTTGTATTTGGATTCGGACATCCACCATGGCGTCAAAAAAGGTGGTTGAGTTTTCAAATTGCCCTATCTCCTTACAATAATTAGCCGTGTCGAGTGCTAATTCCTCTAAATCTGGATACATAACATTATCTTTAAGTACAGAAAAAGTTCGGAAAACTGTGCGTTTATCTATAGAGTCGATATATAAAGCCTTTAAGTAATTAAACTCAGCAATTAAGACATCGTCATTTATTGCTTTTGCTTTCTCGATTCCTTTTTTGTAAAGAACCAAGGCTTTTTCAATATCCTTCATTTTAAAGTGAATTTGTGTCAGCGTAAATAACGTGTGAGGGAGGAGATCGCTTTTATCTCTTTCATACAATGAAACTGCTTGTTCAATATATTCAGCAGCTTTGTCATACTCTTTCATCTTATAATAACAGTTTCCCAAATTATATAATGATGCACCAATTAGTTTATGTTTGTTTATGGCTTTTGAGTCTTTTAGGGCTCTCTGAAGATGGGGAACTGCTTTTTCATGACTTTCCAGATCATCAAAGTTGCCTGCTACAACAAATGCACATTGTATTCGGCGAACAGTATAAGTTTTTTGGTCTTTATAAATGTTAAGGGCTGCTTCAGCATAGTGCATTGATACATGGGTTTGTTTCATGTGATAATACACTTCAGCCATTTTGAAATAAAACTCAGCTCGTTCAATTTCATCTGTTACTAAAGCAAGCTTTTTCTCAGCAATTTTATATGACCTTATTGCATTTATATAATCCTTCTTATCAAATTCATACATTCCTCTAAAGAAATTGCAGTAGTATTCCAGGACACCTTTAAGCTTTGTTTGGCTGCTTTCGATCTTTTCTAATAAGTCTGAAATTTTAGGACGTGCTTCATTCAATGACTTAGGTTCAAGGTAATCCAGCATTAGCTGATGACGAAAACACATTAGAGAATAATACAGCAATAAGTCTTGGTCTTCCTTCATATGTTTAATTTCTTCTTCAATCTCTGCTTTCAATATCTCTGAATCTGGAACGGCGAACATCCGTATGTATTTATACCACTCATTGATTTTAACTCCAACCGTGGATGACGGAATTAATTGCTCCATTGAAATCCCTCCCTCTATGTATCCAATAGACTAAATATGTAATATTTTATCATATTTACGTGTTTAAGGAAGATTAACGTTTTCTTAAAAAGCGAAAAAAATACCCTCCTCGATTAAGAGAAGGGTAGGGGTTTTATTTCGGTAAATCAAAATCCATTGCTTGTTCACTATCAGAAATACCTTGAGAGTTGTCGGGTCAACAATGATTCCCATTGCAGTTAAAAAAGTTAGAAGTGCATTAAATTTCTCTGTCAAATTGTCACCCAATACCGTCAAGTCGTATATCGTACACGATCCTAGTACTTATATTACATCTAAGGGTTAATCAGTCGAGATCATTGAGGAATCAAAATATAGCCAAGTGATTGTTATTACTCAGCGCAACAGAAAAGAAGGAACCAGCAAAAGTAGATATTACGGTTGATTTCATAAATAAAAGATCACATAGGAAGAAACACCTTGCTTAAAACAAGAAAAAGGAGCTAAAAAGCCGCTTATAAGTTTAAACAACTTTTGTATAAATAGCCTTATAAAATCCTATTGAGTAATCAAAATAAAAATTTGTAAGAGTATAAGTATAACCATTGTATTCAAGAGAAGGCTTGAAGTTTGGTATGGGACTAAGCTGATATATGGTGTCGTACTCATATTCATCATTTTTCACAACAACTTCAGATGATACATTCGTTGCCAAGGCAGGAACAGCGGATATTAGCATGCCGAATGTTAAAGCAGAACTCAATAAAATTTTCCGAGGGTTCAATTATATCAACTCCATTTACATATTATTCATTTATTATGCAATATCTGGAGTTTATTTAGAAGTGAATGAAGGATCATAAAAGCCTATTTATTTTCAAAATCGTGGTTTTAAACAAATTAGGGGGAAACGAATGAATCAAGATATTCAGCTTTTGAAAGACCTCAAAACGAATTGAAAACGCAGGATCATGGCTCTCAAGCTGCACCGCGGTTTTGGTCTATAGGAGATTATAAATGGATTAAGACTTCAGATGATGATGCGGAACGCTATTCTGTTTACATTCCTGAAGATGGCGAATCCTATGAGCTGGAAAGTTGTCTAAAGGACATCAAGAAGAATGATGAATTGTCTTCAGAAGCGATGGAAGATATAGAGTGTGAGGCTTCCGCATTAGATTGGATACATGAATATGTAGACAGTGGCGCTGATCTGATACCAGAAACAGAGGTTCATTACATTTATCAAAATACAATGTTTCTAACTAAAGCGGAGGAAAAACAGTACATAAAACAAAATCATTACCACTATACGAAAAAGGTTCATACGGGCTATGACAGCTTGGAGAGCACCAAAAGTTGAAAGGTTGCTTAAAATTCTCGAAACGTTTGATTGGAGTTCAATAACGATATCTAAATAAAAGATAGTTTTTATATAGTTGAGTTGTTGAAACGATCGCAATAATAACTAATCTTTGCCAATGGGTCGTCCTTAGCAAGAGACTTATTAAATCGTTCATCTAATGTTATATTGCTTGATGAATTTGATAAAGCTCCTGCAGTATTTCATAGCGCATTTTATAAAATAAGGCATTTTAGTTGATAAACACTATGTAGCAGATATTTCAAAAGCAATCATTATCTGCACTTCTACCTTCTAACTATAAATCTAGAGAAGAAATTAAAAAGTCATGAGGAGAAGCCTTGTATTCCAAGTTTGATCACTTTATTGAATTCGAACTAACATTAAAAGAGGCACCACTAGAATTAATTGAAAAAAGTTATATAAAAATGATACAATTTTTCTCAAAGAAGGAGAAAGAAGTAATGGAAGATGATGTTTTTAAATCTATAATTGACCTAGCGGGCAGTTTAATAATGTAAGAGAAATTGAGCGGGAAACCCAGAAGTTGATGTGTAGTGTTTTAATTAAGGAGCTATAAAAAGCTATTGTTTTTAAATAGAAAGAAAAAGGTTAAGACATTCCTGGGAAAAAGTCTAAATAAAACTACGAATTTAAGAGAAGGGAGACTTGCTATCAATATGAATGTTAAAAAAGCTGCAGCTATTTTTTCAATCGCTATTCCAATTATCTGAGCTATCTATTATTTTTATGGGAGTATCTCAATTCCATGGCAAAGTATGCCGATGTTTTTTCATTATTGCTTTCTCCTATAGGAATGTTTTTTGCGTTGGTTTCAATAAAGTCAAATAAACGGTGTGCATATATGAAATAGTCTTAAATGGAATTATGTTTCTATTTCCTTTTTTCTGGTTTATAGGTGGGATTTTGTTATTTGAAGTTTGGATAACTGAATAACAATTCTTTTTTAAAGAAAAGATTTGAGCTATATTTTTTGGAGGTTAAAGCTTTGAGTTTTAATAAAAAAAATGTCGCTAGATATAGTCTTACACTAGCGCTCTCATGCATTACATACGGGATTATTATTGGGTTTTATGGTTTTGCTTATTCTAATTTCGAACCTTGGATGCTGATAACAATTTTCATCATACCATTTTATGCATTCATCCCATATACAGTATTTGCTATTCCATTGCAAATATTACTTCGAAAAAAAGTAAAGAAATTTAGTGTGCTGTACTTATTGATTTACATAATCGTAGCGCTAATCGCATTATTCTTGTTCTCCTTAGCCAGTGATCCAACTTATGTGCTTACTGAGGTTCAACATGTGAACTTTTATTATTTGAGTTTTGTAGCAGCGGCGGTGTACTGGTTCTGGGATTCAGTATTTATAAAGAATCAAGAAAAGATTTAATATAACAACGTTCTAAACAACAAGTATTAAGGCTGTTGAAGAAAAAGCTTATGGCAATTAACTAAAAGAACAGGGGATATGAATATGGAAATCTCAATTAGGCAAGAGCTCACTGAAGAATATCATACGTCTGAAGAAATGATTAAAAGAGCTTTTTCAAAAGTAGAATATAGCGACAAGAAAGAACACATACTTGTAAATAAGATTAGAAAATCAGATGCATTCATTCCTGAACTTTCATTAGTTGCATTACATCAAAACAAAGATATCGTAGGTCATATCCTTTTATCTAAAATCCAAATCATAGATGGCGATAATGCAGTCGATTCTTTGGCACTTGCTCCAGTTTCTGTTGCGCCTGAGAACCAGAAAAAAGGAATCGGGAGTCAATTAATTCGTGCTGGGTTAAAAAAAGCAATAGAGCTTGGTTATCGTTCAGTAATTGTTTTAGGACATAAAGATTATTATCCGAAGTTTGGTTTTAAGCCAGCTAGCTTATGGAATATAAAAGCGCCCTTTGAGGTGCCTGATGAAGTATTTATGGCTCTGGAATTAGCAGATCATTCTCTTGAAGATGTGCAAGGTGTCGTTCATTATTCAGAAGCTTTTATGGAGTGAAAGCTAGATGATTGATTAGAAATTGATAAAAAAGAGGTTATCCCTGAAATTTTCATTTTGTGGATAGCCTCTTTTTTGTGTAAATAGCTTTAAAAATGAAAAAGAAAGCTGCAAAGGGATATGAATGAAAATAAAAAAGACGCGATTATTGAATCATTAAAGCGGAAAGTCAAGCGATTAGAGCATAAGAGCAACGATTTACGTGACCAATTAAAGGCGTACACAGAAGTCTACAAGAAGATATAGCTGAGACGCCTACCCTTTGTGTGCAAGGGCCCAGATTGTTGTATAAGGATAGTATTTAAAGAGGTTATTATTGTTTTAATATCGAATAAAGATTTAAGTGTAATTATTTTTGATGGGAGATATTTTAATGCATATAACAACAAAAAGGTTATTGATACGTGAATTTGAATTCAAAGATTGGAAAGCTGTATATGAGTATACGTCAGATATGAATGTTATGAAGTATATACCAGAAGGGGTTTTTACTGAAGAAGATGCAAAAACATTTGTAAATAAAAACAAAGGTGATAACGCTGAAAATTTTCCTGTAATACTAAAAGATGAAGATTCTCTTATAGGCCATATTGTTTTTTATAAGTATTTTGGTGAACATACATATGAGATTGGGTGGGTGTTTAATCCGAATTATCAAAATAGAGGGTATGCTTCTGAAGCAGCACAAGCTATCTTGGAATATGGATTTAAAGAAATGAACTTACATAGGATGATAGCTACGTGTCAACCTGAGAATATCCCATCATACCGAGTTATGGAGAAGATTGGAATGAGAAGAGAAGGCTTTTTTAAAAAATGTATTCCTAAAGGCAATGAATGGTGGGATGAATATTATTACGCTATTTTAGAGGAAGAGTGGAATTGAACTATATTGAAGGCAGAAACATTGGCGATATAAACAAAATACCATCTCCTACTTAGAACACTGAAATGGCAGGAGACATTCTTACATGCAGGGCATTTTATTTGAGACAATTCTAGTAGGATTAAAACTATATATTTACTAATGTGTAAACCAATGCAACGATGAACAAGAAATATGGAATATAAGAAATTGACGAACTTGCTTTATGTTTTTGGAGAGTATATATAAGTGCAAAACTCAAAAAGAAAACAGTCACAAACCAAGAAGTGTATTCAGGAAAGATTGCGGCCACCAACACGATGATCGTTGAAAAAATAATGAAGAGTAATGAGTAACTTTTTGATCATGATTCAAAGAAATCACCTTATAAATTTTTACCCATTTTAATGTGTATCAAAACATTATTCAAAAAGGAGATTAGAAAAATGCCAGATATTATTTCTCATGTTAATCAACATTGATTAAATGAACAAAAGGAAGAGCATGTTTTGAAAAAAAATCATCGAAACATGCTTTTATATTTTGTAATAGGTTAACTTCGTTATAAAGGCTGCTTACATTTGCGGGGGTTCCAAACCGAATCTTGTCCATTCCTCTTTAGCTGGACCATAAATACCTGGAACAGTTAATCCTGCTTGTCTCATAAGAACAGTCATTTGTCCTCGATGGTGATTTTGATGTTGAATCAAAAACATCAAAAGTGAACCATTTGGCAATTGTTGACCAATAAAGTTGATACGTTCTTGAAGTGTATGATCAGTCCATTGGGTAGTTAATGCCTGTACAAACGCATTGCTGGCTTGATGATAGCTGTCTGCTATAAACTGAGCCGAAGTAGGAACAGGATAATCTTCAGCAGGGGCATGAAACGTTAAGTTTGTGTTTGAGGTAATGATGCGAATGGCAGCAACAGTATGCCAAGCAATACGGCCTAAAGTCCAATTTTGTGAAGTTATTGCTTGTTTAAGTGATTCATCAGTTAGACTATTTAGCAGTTTCTGTGTAGCGTCAGCTTCGAACTCCCAAGATTTTAAAAAATGGTCTAAGGTTTGAAACACAAAAATCCTCCTTATGATGTTTTGTTTTCTTTTTATAGCTTAATTATACCTGCTCGTTTAGTTAAAAAGAACAAAACTTTAGACAAGAATTTTCTAAGGAAAAGAAGGCAGCGCAACATTATTATAGACGTTACGACTTTATTTCAAAGTTACATGAATACATGTAATCAAGACGAAAAAAAGCTGTAGGAAGAACAAAAGAGGGGGGAGTATGAAGTTTTTTAAGTGTTACGCCATCAAAAAAAAGAAGGAGTTTACCTGACATATAATGAATTATTATAGTAGGGAAGAGAAAAATTTTACAGAAAAGGGAGGAATGAGTTGGTAATGAAGGGTTTTGTCAAAGGCGCTGTTCTAACTGCTGTTCTGAGTGTGGGTGCTACTTTATTTGCAGGTGATGTATCTGCACACGGGTATATAAAAGAACCTGCTAGTAGAGCGTACATGGGATCATTAGAAAAACAAATAATTGGTTGGACGGCAGCTACACAAAAGTATGGTTCTGTAGTTGATAATCCTCAATCGGTAGAAGGACTAAAAGGGTTTCCAGCCGGAGGTCCGCCAGATGGAAAAATTGCATCGGCAAATGGAGGCTTTGGTCAAATTGACTTTGGGTTAGACAGGCAGACTGCAGATCATTGGGTAAAACAAAACATGCATGGAGGTCTAAACACCTTTACTTGGCACTATACTGCTCCTCACGCAACATCAAAGTGGCACTATTATATAACCAAGAAAGATTGGAATCCAAACAAACCATTAACAAGAGATGAGTTTGAATTAATTGGAACAGTTGATCACGATGGTTCAAAGGCAGATACAAATCTTTCTCATAAAATTTATGTGCCAGCAGATCGCAGTGGTTATCATGTCATTCTAGGGGTGTGGGACGTTGCGGATACCTCTAATGCCTTTTATAATGTAATTGATGTAAACCTAATACAATGATGTTGAACCTCCATCGAATAAATCTTAATCCCAATGGACAAGAATATGAGGCTTAATCAGAAAATTGCCATCAAATCTGGCACAGTGTATACCGCTAAGGTTTTAACAGCTGCCAATAGTTGTGAAGCCATCACCAGCTAGTGAAACGTCTACAGTACAACGAAGGAAACTGTAACGGAACCGGGAGAACACAGAGTGTTTGAGTGTGGAAGTACGAGAATCAGATATCTATTGCAGATCGGTTAGATGTTCGTGCATCTGCCGATCTTTTTTTAATTTTAATTGAAGTCTACTCAATACATAGAATAGAATGGCATTAAGCTTCTTCACTTCCTTGATACTAACGAAAAAAATCATTTAGATAAAACATCTTTTCGGAATACGAGAAAAGAATTAAGCGCAGTGTGATCTGAGGCAAGGTTTGAGGCATCTTTTGAAAGTATTAATGAACCTGTTGTTGAAGCAATAGCATCGTAGACAATGACGTCTTAATATATTTTTATGAAAAATACGATTTTAAAGAGAACGGAGATTTACTTTTAATATGAATTAAAAAAAAGCTGCAGTCATATTTTCATTTGCTTTTCCAATTATCTCAGCTATATTAATAATTAATTTGTTGACAGGGATTATTTTAATGCCGTGGCAAGGAATGCCGGTATTGTTCCCTCTATTACTCTCACCTATAGGGATAATGCTGGCGTTAGGTTCAATCAAGACAAATAAACGGTGGGCTATATGGGGAATCATTTTAAATTCAATTTTGTTACTATTCCCTTTCTTCTTTTTTATAGGTGGAACTTTGTTATTCGGAGTCTAATTTTTTAAATGACGTGAAAATCAATGAAGATTTTGAACAATTGGATAACTGGTTAAAAAGGATACATGGTAGGGGGGGCTGATTTTGAGCCAGAATTAAAGCTGCACATGAAATCAGTATTTTTGAAGCTTTAAACAAAGAACCACTCCTTGGAAGTTTTATTAAACCATAAAACGGTATGAGCATTTATTGGAGAGGAAAGGGGTCATGATAAAAGAAGTGTTTTATTTAAAATTGGGGGAGTTGACTTGAACATTTTTATTTGGATTGCCATGTTTATAGCTATTTTTGGCGGCTCTTATGCAGGTTACAAAAGGAATAAAAAGAAAGAGCTTAAACAAGAAAAGTAAGTATATAAGTTTCTGGAAAGAGTATTAAGTTAAATGCTCTTTTCTATTCCACATCTCCGGCATTCACGTATGAATACACCGCTCTTTGCAGAGTTTTTGAATAAAGCTAATCGCCATTATCGCAAGGGAAGGAGTGTTTATTTGTATTGGAATAGAGCGGAAAGAGAATGGTGAGTCAAAAAGCATGGCAGCTGAGAGGGTTTGTAGAGCGGGCTCCTATACTTGTAGACCTGTATCAAAAGCGGTTTAATAATGGAAACGGATTTAAAAAGGGGTGAAAAGCTATCAAAACATTAGTTGTATTATCCAGTTTTATGGGGATTGTGTTATCAATTATTGGACAAATATTTGGAATCCTAACTGATTTCTTTATTCCAGGCATTGCTCGATTTATAGGGGTAATAGCGGGTATTCTAGTGTTACTTAGTTTGAAGTCAAGAAATACAGAAATGCAGGCTTTTATATTAGGTTCAAGTACTGCGTTAGGAATAATGGGAGCAGGAATTTTATATGTTCCAGCTGCAATGATCAATGTCTTCATTAGTTTCAAACTAAACAAAAAGTTAAAAGAAGAGAACGTAAAGGAGCAGATCTGAATAGACTGCTTTTTGTTTTATTCAGAGTAAAGTTTATATGAATTTAAAAATTTCACAGGGTTCTTAGAAGGAATGAAATCTTTTTGAAGAGAATAATCAGGATATTTGAGAAACTGACTGTTTAAAAAAGCAATAATCAATATTTGCTTCAGGAATTTAAATTTTCTGAAAAAACATTGAAAAAGTTGATAGGATTTTATAATATTAAGTCAAGTTAGTTTGTCTAATCAACAAACTAATGAAGATGACTTTATTAGTTCCATAAGATAAGGCTACTTCTAAATATAAAGGGGGGAATAAGAGGCTCGATTCAATGGGAGCTAAACAATATATAAAACAAAAGAGTGTTGTATCTTTAATCCTTTCCAAAGTATACGGGTGCAACTAAAAAGATGAATTTACTGCTTGCTGATTAGATCGCTTTGTACGATGAAAAATGCACTGTGAAATTAAACCACTCATATTTTTTGTGATTTATTGAAAGCGCTTTTATAAACAATTGCCGGCCGAGGTGAGTTTGAGAAATTTTTATACCATTGCATACTGTTCCTTATTTAATGATCGAAAAGGGAGGAAAGATCATGGTCAGTGAAAATGTAAAGAAGATTAGCATGACTGAAAAAGTTGGCTATGCTTCTGGAGATTTTGCATGTAATTTAATTTATGCAACGGTGTCTACTTATCTTTTGTTCTTCTATACAGATGTATTTGGTTTATCGGCAGCAGCAGCCGGTACCATGTTCTTAGTGGTTAGAATCATCGACGCTCTCGCTGACCCTTTTATTGGAACAGTAGTAGACAGAACAAATAGCAGGTTTGGACGCTTTAGACCGTATCTTTTATTCGGAGCTTTCCCATTTGTCATACTGGCAATACTCTGTTTTACAACACCAGATTTTTCAGATATGGGGAAATTAATATATGCCTATATGACCTATGTTGGCTTGTCGCTTACATACACAACGATTAACGTGCCATATGGCGCGTTAACTTCTGCAATGACTAGAAATAATCAAGAAGTGGTTAGTATAACATCAGTTCGTATGTTATTTGCGAATCTTGGGGGACTTGTCGTTGCATTTTTTGTTCCCTTATTGGCTGCTTATTTAAGCGATACTTCCGGCAACGAATCTCTTGGCTGGCAGCTAACCATGGGTATTTTAGGATTGATAGGAGGGTGCCTTTTAATCTTTTGTTTTAAAAGCACAAAAGAGCGTGTCACTCTTCAAAAATCCGAAGAAAAAATTAAATTTACGGATATATTTGAGCAGTTTCGTGTTAATCGTCCACTTGTTGTATTAAGTATTTTCTTTATTATTATTTTTGGAGTGAATTCCATCAGTAATTCGGTTGGCATTTATTACGTAACGTATAACTTAGAAAGAGAGGATTTGGTGAAGTGGTACGGTTTGATAGGAAGTTTGCCCGCTTTGGTCATTTTACCGTTTATTCCAAGGCTTCATCAATTTTTGGGGAAGAAGAAATTACTAAACTATGCTTTATTACTGAATATAATCGGCCTCTTAGCTTTACTGTTTGTTCCGCCAAGTAATGTATATCTCATACTTTTCTGTCGCTTAATCGCTGCTGCTGGAAGTCTCACTGCCGGGGGATATATGTGGGCGCTTATTCCTGAAACAATAGAATATGGAGAGTACAGGACTGGGAAAAGAATGGGTGGGCTTATTTACGCTATCATCGGATTTTTCTTTAAGTTTGGTATGGCCTTAGGAGGAGTTGTTCCGGGTCTGGTTCTTGATAAGTTTGGATATGTGGCAAATCAGGCACAAACCCCGGCGGCATTAACGGGGATTTTAATTACAACAACCATTATTCCCGTGTTCTTGCTGGCTCTGGCTTTAATTGATATTAATTTCTATAACTTAGATGAGAAAAAATATAAAAACATGGTTCGAGAATTAGAGAATAGAGACAAAGTTTATTTGGATCATATTGATGATTTCAAAGCTTAAAAAAGAAAATAGACTGAGGAGGAGTCCCAAATGAAGATTACCAATCCAGTACTTAAAGGATTTAATCCCGATCCAAGTATTTGCAGGGCAGGGGAGGATTATTATATCGCTGTATCTACATTTGAGTGGTTTCCAGGTGTCCAGATACACCATTCAAAAGATTTAGTGAATTGGCGCTTAGTCGCACATCCTTTACAGAGAGTTTCACAATTAGACATGAAAGGAAACCCTAATTCAGGCGGGGTATGGGCACCATGTTTAAGTTACAGTGACGGAAAGTTTTGGCTGATCTATACGGATGTTAAGGTCGTAGATGGCGCCTGGAAAGATTGTCACAATTATTTAGTGACTTGTGAAACGATTAATGGCGATTGGGGGGAGCTGATCAAATTAAATAGCTCAGGATTTGATGCTTCTTTGTTCCATGATACGGATGGAAAAAAATATTTATTAAATATGTTATGGGATCAGCGTATTGATCGGCACTCCTTTGGAGGCATTGTCATGCAGGAATATTCTGATAAGGAGCAAAAACTAATCGGTAAACCGAAAGTGATATTTAAAGGAACTGAAAGAAAGCTGACAGAAGCGCCGCACCTTTACCGTATCGGGAACTATTATTATTTATTGACTGCAGAAGGAGGAACACGGTTTGAACACGCTGCTACAATTGCCCGTTCTAAAAATATTGAGGGGCCATATGAAGTTCATCCCGATAATCCAATCTTAACATCATGGCATGATCCAGGAAATCCATTGCAAAAATGCGGGCATGCATCCATTGTTCAAACACATACAGATGAGTGGTATTTAGCTCATTTAACGGGACGTCCCATTCATCCTGACGATGATTCAATTTTTCAGCAGAGAGGATATTGTCCTTTAGGCAGAGAAACAGCTATTCAAAAACTGGATTGGAAAGATGAATGGCCTTATGTAGTAGGTGGAAAAGAAGGAAGCTTGGAGGTAGAAGCGCCTTCTATACCTAATACAATGTTTCAAGCAACGTACCCGGAAGTTGATGAATTTGAGGACTCAACATTAAATATAAATTTTCAAACTTTAAGGATCCCGTTTACGAATGAATTAGGTTCATTAACTCAAGTGCCAAATCATTTACGATTATACGGTCATGAATCATTAACCTCAACTTTTACTCAGGCATTTGTGGCCAGACGTTGGCAAAGTCTCCATTTTGAAGCAGAAACGGCTGTTGAGTTTTATCCGGAGAATTTTCAACAAGCTGCTGGATTGGTGAACTATTACAATACAGAAAACTGGACGGCTCTTCAAGTCACGCATGATGAAGAACTTGGCCGTATTCTTGAATTAACAATATGTGATAACTTTTCTTTTTCACAACCATTAAAAAATAAAATTGTTATTCCTCGTGAAGTAAAGTATGTATATTTAAAAGTAAATATTGAAAAGGAAAATTATTATTATTTTTATTCTTTTAACAAAGAAGATTGGCACAAAATTGACATTGCATTGGAATCGAAAAAATTATCAGATGATTACATCCGTGGAGGAGGATTTTTCACGGGAGCCTTTGTAGGGATGCAATGCCAAGATACCAGTGGTAACAATATTCCGGCCGACTTTAGATATTTTCGCTATAAAGAAAAATAATTTGCGCATGAAAAAAGGAGACTTCTATTTTAGAACTCCTTTTTTCATATCCTTCAGAAATACTCCTATTCAACATCAATATAACAAACAAAAAGCTCATCTTTAAAGATGAGCGCAGGACATAAAGATCTGTACATTTTAATCATAAATTACATTGTAACCATATCCAGAAATTGATCAATAACAATAGAGGACATTCCTAATGCCGGTGCATTTTTTCCTAAGAAAGACGGTAATAATTCATAGCTATTGCCTAATTGGGAATAAACCCTGGACGACACTTCACTTCTAATTGAATTTAAAACCATAGGATGCGATTCAATTATGCTGTTTCTTAAAATGATGGCTTGAGGATTGAATGTATTTAGAATATTGGTAAGGCCTATTCCTAAATAGAATCCAAAATTCTGTAATGCATTTAAAGTTCCGATATCATTCCGGTGGGCAAGGTCTATAATATCTTGATAGGACACTTTTTTCTCTTTAGTCTGAAGAGATTTTAATAAAGCCTTCTCAGAAGCATACAATTCCCAGCAGCCTCGGTTTCCGCAACTGCATTTAGGGCCATTAAAGTCTATTGTCATATGTCCCATTTCTCCAGAGAATCCGCTGACCCCTCTATATAAATCATTGTTGATAATAACACCGATCCCTATCCCTGTACTGACACTTGCATAAATAATGTTATCGTGATTTTTTGCAGCACCGAATACTTTTTCTCCATATGCCCCAGCATTCGCCTCATTTTCAATAAAAACGGGCACATTGAACTTCTCTTGTATGAAAGATTTTAAGTCAATATCTCTCCAGTTGGAGTTCGGAGTGAAAACAATTTTTTGATTTTTATCAACTAGTCCAGGCACGCATATGCCTATACCAGTAAGCCCGTATGGAGATTGTGGCATATGCGTAATAAAGTGATGAATCATATCAATTAAAATGTCTTTGGTTTTTTCTGGAGAATTCGATTCCAAATGGTGGTGTTGATCAAGAACGATCGTTCCTGCAAGGTCTGTTAAAATGCCATTAATATAATCCACACCAACATCTATTCCTACGCAGTATCCTGCCTTTTTATTAAAAACAAGCATGACAGGTCTTCTTCCGCCACTTGATTGTCCCTGACCTATTTCAAATACAAGATTTTCTTTCATTAACGTGTTTACCTGTGATGAAACAGTTGATTTATTTAATCCAGTCTTTTCAGATAATTTTGCTCTTGAAATAGGTGAATTTTTAAGAATTTCTTTTAATAATAACTTTTGATTTACTTTTTTGACAAAGGTTTGATCAGCGATAACCACTTAATCCACTCCATTTGTATAATCTTTAAATTAAGTTGAAATGTATTGTTTTCAGTATGAGACATAGTACATAGCGAATCTTACCTTTACTATATCTAATGTGTTCATAAAAAACAAAAAAAATATTGAAAATACTGATGAGGTTATATAAGATGAAAATAAATTAGTTTGTTCGAACAACAAACTAATAGACAACTTACTTACAATATGAAATAAAACGTGCATGTATTTGAAATGATTTTTAAGGGGGAAATAACATGGCTCAATCTTATTCTAGTTCAGTCAACTATTTTGAAAGCGTAAACAAAGTGGTTTACGAAGGGAAAGATTCCACTAATCCTTTAGCATTTAAATATTATAATTCTCAAGAAGTTATTGGCGGAAAAACGATGAAAGAGCACTTGCGATTTTCTATTGCCTATTGGCATACATTTACCGCTGATGGAACAGACGTTTTTGGGGCAGCTACGATGCAAAGACCATGGGATCACTATAAAGGAATGGATCTGGCGAAGGCGAGAGTAGACGCAGCATTTGAGATGTTTGAAAAACTAGATGCACCATTCTTTGCTTTTCATGACCGAGATGTTGCACCAGAAGGAAGTACGTTAAAAGAGACAAATCAAAATTTAGATATCATCGTGGGTATGATTAAAGAGTATATGAGAAATAGCAACGTTAAGCTATTATGGAATACTGCAAACATGTTCACGAATCCCCGCTTCGTCCATGGTGCGGCGACTTCCTGCAATGCAGATGTGTTTGCGTATGCTGCAGCACAAGTAAAAAAAGGGTTAGAAACAGCAAAAGAGCTTGGTGCCGAGAACTATGTATTTTGGGGCGGACGTGAAGGATATGAAACATTGTTAAATACCGATTTAAAATTGGAGCTTGATAATTTGGCGAGATTCATGCATATGGCAGTGGATTATGCGAAGGAAATCGGATATACAGGGCAGTTTTTGATTGAGCCAAAACCAAAAGAGCCGACCACTCATCAATATGATACAGATGCAGCAACAACCATTGCCTTTTTAAAGCAATATGGCTTAGACAATCATTTTAAATTAAATCTCGAAGCCAATCATGCCACCTTAGCAGGGCATACATTTGAACATGAATTACGGATGGCAAGAGTACATGGTCTTCTTGGCTCTGTTGACGCGAATCAGGGTGATCCTCTTTTAGGCTGGGATACAGATGAATTTCCGACGGATTTATATTCTACGACATTAGCAATGTACGAAATCCTGCAAAATGGCGGCCTTGGAAGCGGTGGATTAAACTTCGATGCGAAGGTGAGAAGGTCTTCTTTTGAACCTGATGATTTAATATATTCCCATGTTGCAGGGATGGATGCATTTGCAAGAGGATTGAGAGTAGCCCATAAATTGATCGAAGATCGTGTGTTTGATGATGTGATTCAACATCGTTATCGCAGCTTTACTGAAGGAATTGGTCTTGAAATTACAGAAGGAAGAGCTAATTTCCATACTCTTGAGCAATATGCGCTAAATAATAAAGCAATTAAAAACGAATCAGGAAGACAGGAGCGATTAAAAGCTATATTGAACCAATACATTTTAGAAGTATAACAGATAAAGAGAACTGCTATAAAAAGGTATAGCATGATAGCCAATACCTGAGATTACCCGTCATGATCCCTTAACTTTTGCTTATTGTTATGACGGGTAATTTCTATAACTGGGCATTTATTTAGAGTGAATGGTTTTTTATAAGGGTAAGGGGTGAAAAAATGAAGTATGTCATTGGAATAGATCTTGGAACGAGTGCTGTTAAAACGATTTTAGTTAATCAAAACGGCAAGGTTTGTGCAGAAACGTCCAGAAGTTATCCGCTCATTCAAGAGAAGGCGGGATATAGTGAGCAAAATCCTGAAGACTGGGTGCAGCAAACAATTGATGCATTGACTGAATTGGTGTCCATATCCAACGTTCAAGCCAAGGATATTGACGGGATAAGTTATTCAGGACAAATGCATGGGTTAGTACTGCTTGACCAAGATCGGCAGGTGTTACGTCATGCGATTCTTTGGAATGACACCAGAACCACGCCTCAATGTATTAAGATGACCGAGAAATTCGGTGATCATCTGCTTAACATCACAAAAAACCGTGCTTTAGAAGGGTTTACATTACCTAAAATCTTATGGGTGAAGGAACATGAGCCTGAACTTTTTAAAAAAACGGCTGTTTTTTTGCTTCCGAAAGACTATGTGAGATTTCGTATGACCGGTGCCATTCACACCGAATACTCCGATGCAGCAGGAACGTTACTTTTACATATTACTCGCAAGGAGTGGAGCGATGATATTTGCAATCGATTTGGCATTTCTGCAGATATTTGTCCTCCGCTTGTTGAATCTCATGATTGTGTAGGATCGCTGCTTCCGAACGTTGCGGCGGAGACAGGGCTGTCGGAAAAAACAAAAGTGTACGCTGGGGGAGCAGATAATGCTTGTGGTGCGATTGGAGCCGGCATTCTTTCTTCCGGAAAAACATTATGCAGTATTGGAACGTCAGGGGTCATACTTTCATACGAAGAAGGCGAAGAAAGAGACTTTAAAGGGAAAGTGCATTTTTTTAATCATGGAAAAAAGGATTCTTTTTATACGATGGGAGTCACGCTCGCTGCAGGGTACAGCTTGGACTGGTTCAAAAGAACGTTTGCCCCAAACGAATCGTTTGAGCAATTATTGAAGGGGGTGGAATCTATTCCAATAGGAGCAAATGGACTGCTATACACTCCTTATTTGGTAGGTGAAAGAACGCCACATGCTGATTCTTCTATTCGGGGAAGCTTAATTGGAATGGATGGAGCACACAAAAGAGAGCATTTTTTGAGGGCGATTATGGAAGGCATTACATTCTCTTTACATGAATCAATTGAGCTATTTCGAGAAGCGGGAAAATCAGTGCATACTGTTGTTTCTATTGGTGGAGGAGCTAAAAATGAAACGTGGCTTCAAATGCAAGCTGATATTTTCAATGCGAGAGTGATAAAGTTGGCAAATGAACAAGGCCCGGCCATGGGTGCTGCTATGCTAGCTGCCTTTGGAAGTAGGTGGTTTGAATCTCTTGAAGAGTGTGCAGAGCAGTTCATTCGCGAGGCTGCTACATTTTATCCAAAGGAACAAAATGTTCAAAAATATAAAACACTATTCGATGTGTATAAGAAAATTTACACTCACACAAAGGATCTAAATACAGCCTTGAAGAGCTTTCGAAAAAACCAATTATAAGTATGGTTCAAAAACAGTGTGTTTTTTTGTCAGGGGATCAACGAAAAAACAATTAACGACTAATCCTCAACAAAGGCATTTGATGACAAAACTACAGCTCAAATCGGCTCCCAAGATGGCTATTGCGGAAGGATTATGGGAACACCAGTATGACGCTCAATAGCGGCGGCGCGTTTAGTGCCCAGTGAAGTAGCATTGGGAATGCTTTATTCGAAAAGGCAAGAAATTCGATACAACCAAGACTTACTCATAACTTGGAAACATGTCAATTCATTACAATGCAACCTTCAATCTGGAAGGAAATTCAAGCAGTAAATCATCCTTTTAAGTTTTGATTCAAATCCTGATTTGGTTTCAGTCCAAACTCTTGATTTACGATCAAATCGGAAGTATTGTCTACGCACAAACACCCACTCACATTAAATGTGAAGGGGTGTTTGTGATTAGCTACACGATCTAATTGCTGTTTTAAAAAGCAATATCAAATCTATCTAAAGGAGTCGCTAAAAACGGATATAAAAAACGAATGATTTAAGTTATACGATTCACTTCATACGCCGTTCGTATTCCGGATTCAATCGCTCCTTGCATCCATCCGTGAGTAAGTGAGGCGTGTTCTCCAGCGAAATGTATTTTCCCTTCAGGGGCAGGGATGTATGGATACAGCTGTAATTCCTGTCCTGGTTCGAAAGCTGTGAAACCCCCGGCTGAATGTGGATTTTGTGTCCAGCTAAAAGAAGCGCCGGTCACAAACTCTGACCATACAACATCACCATAGATTTCCGATAAATTCATTAACGTATAGCGGAGGCGCTCTCCCTCTGAAAGACTGTCCCATATCAGTGCCTCATCCGCCCATGTGTAACTCGCTACAACGACAGCATGTCCATTCGATCCAATGTCAATGCTGGGATAATACGAAAATCTAATCGGAAGATCAGTTATCGATTTGCCGCCGCGCTGCCCAGCTTTTTCCCAAAAACGGCTCTTAAACTCTATTCCGATTTTTGTTGCGGCAATATAGTTGAGTTCACGAATGGCCCGCCGTTTATAATAGGAAAATGAATCATATGGTTCAACTTGTACAAAACGCAATGTTGAAAATGGAATGGTTATGATAGCGAGATCGCCTGTCACTGCCAAATGTTTTGCTGTCTGTTGATGAATGCAGTTAACCGTAACATTGTTTTGGTTTTGAGATATTTTCACCATTTTATGATGGAAGACAGTATGTTCTTTTAATTGAGGAAGAAAGGCTTGAGGAAGCAGATCCATGCCGCCTGTTATTTCATAGAAGCGAGTTGGCGACGTATAAAAGATGGATTCCCGTAACACTTCAACAAGGGACATCCCCATATATGCTTCCATATCCAAAAGTACGCCGATCATATCGATTGCACCGTATGAAAAATAAGTATTCAAGTAAGAGCCTAACGAATGGTTCCGGTATTGTGTTTCAACAATCCGCCAATTTCTCGCAGGATCTCCATAAATAAAATTGAGGATAGGCTGCAATACAGAAAGCATCAGCTCTTCGGCCGTTTTTCTTTGTTCATTTGCTGCAACTGGGTATCTTAAGATACCCGGATTGCTTTCAAAATGATGAAGACGTGTTTGAATGCCATTGGCGTAAATGATGTCCATTGGAGTTCTGTTCAAAAATACATTTGTTGGCAGGCTGAATTTTTTTATATATTCCAAGGTTAGAGTATGGATATCCGGAATACGCATTGGTCCAGCATTGAAATACAGCCCGGCACTGTAGGGAGATCGCAACGTGCAAACTCTGCCCCCGACTCTATCACTCGCTTCCAGAATCGTCACTTTATGTCCCGCATTCTTCAGCAAAGATGCAGAAACAAGCCCGGCCAACCCGGCGCCAACGATAATAATGTGCTTTGGGTATTGTGATGTGCTGAGACCATTTCTAATCATCGCAATCATGTCTTCGTTCTTTAGTAGAGAATTCATTTTTGTGAGGCACCCTCTTTTTTGATTTCATTCAAAAGGGTATCTATCACGAACTATATCCTTTTTTCACTTATGTTTTTCAGTTGAGTGCTGCTTAACACAGCCTTTAAATCCTCTGGCATTCACATAACCGTTTTTACTCCAAATAGAACGTTTTTTCGTTTGTGCTTCCTGTTCATCTTTTCTAAACTGGTCTATGTATTTCGTATTTGGCTCATAAACATATGCTACTCTGGCTAATCCTTCTTTTAACAGTGTTTCTTGAACAGATTTGCCATCGACATAAACGTAAGCTAACAGCCTTCCGAATTTATCTCTGCGCTCTCCTTTATCAAATTCTAATTGGAGCTTGCCGCCGCTAACCAATTCTTTGTTTCGTTTAGATGCATCCTCGCCATATGGCTGAACACATGAATGTGGCTTTTTAGTCTCTGGAGTATCAATGAGCAAGTAGCGAACCGTGTCAATATTGCCGTTATAGCTAACTTTGATCGTATCTCCGTCAACAGGCCTTTCTAACAAAGCATCCACCAAGCCTTTTTTTGCTTCCGATTTAGAATTCTTGGCAACTGGCTGGTTAAGATCTGAATGGCTTTTTTCAGCAGTATCATTTAATCCGCAGGCTGCCAAAGAAAAACTCAAAGCTAATAGACTAAAGCCTAACATTACTTTCTTCAATTCTATTTTCTCCTTCTTCTGTTTCTATCTCAATCAACCAACATCCATTATAATGATATCGCTATTTATTGTGAATGTAATTTTTCTTAACACGTTTATATTTGAGTACAAGCCCTTGATCAATATTCAGATATCACAAAAAGGTTTCAAAAACATAACCATAACATAATGAAAATAGAACATGTTCAGCTGAATTTCCTGAAATCATTCGGAGCATAAGGGGATTAGTATGTATTCCTGGTGTTAGGCGTTTTATCTGGGAAAATCCTATGATTGCTAAAAAACTTTAGAAGCTTTTTATTGACTGAAAACGCTTTTAAAATTATGATAATATCAAACCTGACAAGGATGTAACAAAAATATAACTAGGACATAACAAAAAAGTGGATATGTTTCTTGTGAAAAAATGAAAGCGATTTCAATTAGGTTGTTTTTGCGAAAAGCCTCATTCGCTGCATTGAGTATTGCTAATTTTCAGATTGATAAGGTCTCGGGAAATAAAAAACCTGGCTGAAACGAGTATTGCTCTTTAAAAGAGAAAGGGTGAATCCAGCACACTCGGTTGACAAGAATGAA
Source organism: Bacillus halotolerans (assembly GCF_001517105.1). GTDB lineage: Bacteria > Bacillota > Bacilli > Bacillales > Bacillaceae > Bacillus > Bacillus halotolerans. The sequence goes on along the minus strand of NZ_LPVF01000013.1, from coordinate 49,595 downwards.
AAAATGTATAAAGCATTCTTCATAAAGGTGGGGAAAGGGTATGAAAGAACAACGAAATCCTAGGTCGTTTTTACAGTTAATAATGATTTCAGCAACATTTGGCGGGCTTCTCTTTGGATATGACACCGGAGTTATAAATGGAGCTTTGCCTTTTATGGCAAGATCTGATCAACTTAACTTAACACCGGTCACAGAAGGGCTGGTTACAAGCATGCTTCTATTAGGAGCAGCGTTTGGTGCATTGCTGTGCGGCAAATTGGCTGACCGTTATGGCAGACGTAAAATGATCCTTAATCTTTCCTTTTTATTCTTTCTGGCATCACTCGGAACAGCATTTGCGCCGAATGTTTTAACGATGGTTATCTTTCGGTTTTTGCTGGGACTGGCTGTCGGTGGGGCATCATCAATGGTACCGGCCTTTTTAGCAGAAATGGCGCCGTATGAGAAAAGAGGGCGTATGGTAACGCAAAATGAACTGATGATCGTCGGCGGGCAATTTTTAGCCTACGTTTTTAATGCGATTCTTGGTGTTGCAATGGCTGATACAGGGCATGTTTGGAGATACATGCTTGTCCTTTGTGCCATACCGGCTCTCCTATTATTTGCAAGTATGCTCATGGTTCCGGAGAGCCCGAGGTGGCTAACTTCTAAAGGTAAAAAAAGCGAGGCGCTGCGCGTTCTTAAACTCATACGTGACGAGAAAAGGGCAGAAGCAGAATTTAAAGAAATACAAGCAGCGGCAGTCAAAGATTCAAATGTAGAGAAGGCATCGATCAAAGAGTTCTCTACACCATGGCTGCGCCGTCTTTTATGGATTGGGATCGGTGTTGCCATCGTTAATCAAATCACAGGCGTCAATTCGATTATGTATTACGGCACTCAAATCCTGCAAGAATCCGGTTTTGGTACAAAGGCAGCGTTAATCGCTAATATTGGGAATGGATTGATATCAGTCATCGCCGTTATCATCGGCATTTGGCTGGTTGGCAGGGTGAACCGGCGCCCGATATTGATGATTGGTTTATCAGGAACCACCACAGCGCTTTTATTCATTGCCATATTCTCAATCGTGCTTGATGGATCAGCAGCACTCCCGTATATCGTGCTATCTTTGACCGTTTTATTTCTAGCCTTTATGCAGGGCTGTGTCGGACCAGTAACATGGCTGGTCATTGCAGAAATATTCCCGCAAAAAGTAAGAGGGCTTGGTTCTGGCATCAGTGTATTTTTCCTCTGGATTTTAAACTTTATCATCGGTTTTGCTTTTCCAATCATGCTTAGCTCTGCAGGCTTATCCTTTACTTTCTTTATATTTGTCGCTTTGGGTATCTTGGCAATCGGTTTTGTGTACAAATTCATGCCGGAAACTAAGGGACGAACACTTGAGGAATTAGAAGAGCATTTCCGTTCAATGGATAGAAATTATGACTCTGAAAAATCAATTCATGAAGCGTGATATCTGTACTAAAATGATATTGAAACTCAATTAGATTAATCAAGAAAACAATTCTGCATCAGACTCCCAATGAAGTGCGAGAAATAATTGATATGGACTTGTGGGAGAAAGCAAACTTTATACTTTCTTAATTCAACGATTACATGAAGGCCGCCATTAGTATTGGCGAAGCAAATGATGGGATAACGTTGGGTGTGCATATAGCATGCCCTTCACTGATCTGCTCAAGCAAAACGATTTGTAATTATAATTTGGAAATAACTAACGGAATCTTTTGATATCTCATTTTAATTTGTGAAGCTAGAATTTAGGGCACTAATAACTTTAGGGAGGCTATTTGTTTTGAGGCAGTCAAGTATGTGCATTACTTTAGTGGCAGGGCCAAATTGTGAGTTAGAATCATTTGCATTACGTTCCGCACTTGAATATTACGGTGCAAAAGTACACATGCATTGGGTTGGACGACCTAATGATTTAGTTAGCGTGCTTTCTGGCGAGAACAGGGGAGAAACCGATTATTTGATTTTAAGTTTTCATGGAGAAGATGGAAAATTTATATTGCCGGAATTGGGGCAAGAGGTTTATGAAAAAAACGAGCCGCATTCATGTTATTTCGGTCCTGAAGAAGTTCGGGCGTATGCAGATTTACGAGGGGTGCATGTGTTAGCAACTGGATGCACATTAGGTGACAAAAGGCTTGCAGAAGCGTTTAGACAATGCAAAAGCTCTTCTTACATAGCCCCTGGCGACTATATAGATGGAAACGCTACGCTTATCTTCGTCCTCACATTCATATATGAACTAATGACAAATGCGAAATCTCAAGAGGCAGCATTTCAAAAGGCTGCTTCGATCGACAAAGAAACAAGCTTGTTTCAATTGTTTTGAATCTAAACCACATACATTTAGCTATTGTAATGTTATGTTGCTGAAAGTCCTGCTTAGATTCCCGCAGACTAATGAAATAGTATTGCATTTGTAATAAAGCTCTCTAAATGAGGGCTTTTTTTATGCGTCATACCGGACACTTATATTGGGGAAGCTAATGAAAAAGAAAGAAGGAGATACGAAGTGAAGAAGCATTTACTTTCCTTATGTGTTTTATTATTTGCATTGACTTTTGTTCAAACAAAGACTCAAGCCCTGACATTTACAGAGTTGCCAATTAAACAAAAAACAGAACAATGGTCAGTCGAAATAACTGAAGCAAAAAATGCAAAGGAATTAGCGAGTCCAAAAAAGGGGGAATATAACGTATATTCAATGGAAATCAAAAACATAGGGGAAGCCGCAGCTACAGTGGATGTACAATTGTATAGAAATGATCCTGATTCAACCACTAGGTTTTCACTTTTTGGCTGTCCCAACGAAAATTGTGTGAGACAGGAGGAGGATTTAATAAGCTTAGCCGAAAGTTTAAACGATGGTGCCCCGCTGAAGTTTAACCATTTTATGGTGGCTGAAAAGGCATCTGAATTAGAGGTTGTTATGATTTGGACACAAAAAGGAAAAGAAGGACGCCAATTAAAACAAACCTTTACATTCAGTTAGTACCAGGTGAATTAGACAATGTAGTGACCTACATAGCTTGTAAGTAAATTTCTTTCCATTTGATGCTAAAAGGCAAATAATCAACACCTGATCAGTCATTAGCAAATATAGATGCGCTGTAAATCACAAAGCTGAGAACAAAGAAGAAAGTCTTATATGGCTGCAAAACTGAAAAGACAATGATTGGGCTGCTTTATGAGCAGCTTTTTTTATATTCTTTTTCAAGTAACATTTTGCCCATTTATTCTACTAATAAAATGAAGAAAGCGAGGGAAAACATGAGAAGCAAAAATAAAATTAAAAAATCACTAATCATTACAGCTCTATTATTGATTTGTTTTGTAACGTTCTTTGCAATGATATCAGGAGACAAAGTAAAATATGAGGGAAGCAGCAGGAACGGATTGTGGGTTTCTACCATTGAAAAATCAGATAAAACTTCGATTGGCCCTAATTACTTCTTGAATTTATACTGGCGAGGGAACAAGAAAGAAGCGAAAAGAACCATTGTTGAAAAAATTATATTATATATAGATGGTAAAAAGTACGATGACAGAGAAGATTATGATTTATCAGAGTACACAGGTGAAGAAATGCCAGGCGGAGGACAAATGGAAGACCATATTGCTACGTTTGATTTTATGCCTGAAGATGAAGTAATAGGACATGATGTAGTTGTTAAGGTTGAGTGGAAGACCGGTAGGGAGAAACATACAGATAAAATAAGATTACAAGAGAAACCATGGTATAAAAGATAAATTTGCAATGGCAAGTTTAGGGATGAACGTCCAAAATATAGGTCTGCCTTTCAGAAACATCTGATTGATACGTACATGTCATGATTAAGGCATGTTTTTATTCAAAGTAAAAATAAAACATGCGAGTGTAGTTCCTTACCTGTACATAAAATGCTTACATTTCTTTCAAATGCTCGTAAAGCAATCTAAAGCAAACAGTACCAGATATCAAAGGGACTGCAAACAAAATCATCACTGCTATGGTCTCCCAGCCGTTAAAAAAATCGTGGTTTTTAATGAATACCTGTCCTTCTAAAATGATAAAAGTTATAATCCCTGTTAATACTAAAAAGCATGAAAACAGAATGCTCCTTGCTTTTGGTTTTAGCTTTTTAAACTCATCTTTAAAATAAATGAAAACGAGAACTAAAGAGCAAAAGGATGCTACAGTGCTTATGACATCAATATTTTTCATGATTTTCTCAATGATGATACATAAGATGAAAAGAAAAAATGCTAAGTTTTTAGACAAAAAAATCGCTCCTTATTTTATGGCTACCCAAAAAGTTTACAAGTTTTTCACAATAGGCACAACGCGATGTCAGTAAATTAATCTATTGGTTAACGAAATAGGTGTTTTACCTTATTGTACCATGTACTAAATATTCAATCATTTTTTATGTGCGGGCACTAGGAAATGATGTGTAACGGAAAGGCAAAACGGAATTGAAGAGAGTTTACCTGTGGTAAATCTGTTCTTCAAATCTATAAACTTGTACTGTTTTTCCGGGTCCAGTACTCTTGTGTCGCGTGATTATAAATTACCTCTAAAATGATTTGCCTTTTTTACTGTTATAAAACATACGCCAAAAAGGGAGAGATAAATGCGTAAAAACGGGATATTGGTCTTAGTGTTCCTTGCTTTTATTTCAGGCTGCAATGATAAGGAAGAAAATAAAATAAAAACGCCAAAGATGCAGAACCTTGTTGGTTTTATCCTTTTTAAGGATGAAAAGTCAGCCGTTTTTCTTCAGGGCACACATGCTCCTGAAAAAGAGGACTTTGAATTGTCTCAAGATAGACTTATAAGAAAATATAAAAATCATGTTGTGATATTAGAGTTAAGTCAAATTGAAAACAAAGAAGACCTTGTGGAAGGTAAAAAAATGAAGGTGTGGTTCAACACTCTAAAAGAATCTGATCCTCCAAAAGCAACAATTAAAAAATTCAAATGGTTATAAAGGTTGGCATCCCCCCGCATATGATCGCTTAATAGAAAGCTCTGCAATTACCGTATACAACAATTTGAAGAGTTAAATAGCAAGAGGGGATACACCTGCTTCTCTAGAATCGATTCAATCTAAATGCAGATAAAGTTAGCTTCAATTATTCATTTAACCCGTCGATTTCAAAATTATCTATATCAAGATTTAGGTTTTTCAATTGTTTTAACAAAACTTCAGCTTTTAAGCAGTCACCGTTTTTAAATTCTTTTGGGATATCTTCAGGGTGAAAAATTTTTATACCAGCCTCAATCCATTGTTTACGATACAATTGAAATGCAGCTTCAATCAGATGATCTGGTGTTACAATAAAACCTAATTTCACATCATGATCTTCACTGTAACCAAATTCAAATCCACAACATGGACAAATATCAAATGTTTTTTGATACTCCCCATTATACAAAAGATTTTCTATTAATCCTTTATACCCGCATACTAAACATGAGTACAATTCTTTGTCCAACATTAATCCCTCATTTGTCTATTTTTATAATTACGCATTACGTTCTGCTGAATAAGAAGTTCTTTGGTCTTTTATTTTATTTTAATAATGGTACTGCCATTAACAGCGCTAGGGCAATTTTGATATGAAACAAACTTTAAGGCTTAGAGAAAATGGATTTACGATTGGAACGGTCCTGAAAAAAAGATGTTCTTTTACCACGCCGAAAGAGCATGAACATTCAATGCAGCTAGTTGCTGTATAAAAGCAGCATGATGGGCGAGGGCGGCAAGTGTAATTTGTAATGATGCTTTAGCGTAAAAAACAGCACTCACACGAAGACGTAGTGCTGTTTTAACGTTTGCAGAGCATTGCATAAAAGTGGTTATTTCCAGGCTGACAAATATTTCTTTCGATATGTGCTATCTTTCTCGATCTCAATCAAGTCCATTGCTATTTCCCTAATATGCTCATCTTTATCTTCATCGTATAATTTTTTTAATCCTACAATCATATCGTAGCGAATCAATGTATAATGTTTTTCGTTCATTCCATTTTTAAAGCGATCAATAATATGAGTAAGCACCAGTTCTTTTTGTTCTGGTCCAGCTAAGCCAACCTTCCAGATTGCTTGCAAACTATGCCGAGCAGTTACAAATTTTGAATCCCTGGTCACTTCCCATAACGCTGGAAAGTCGCACAGCATCCGCTTATCCGGATCACTGATAGCTAAACCAGCAAGAAACTGTGCAGCTCTCGCTCGCCTGTGGTTATCCGGATCGGTCAGCCATCCTATTAATTGATCCCATACTTCATAAGCCCAGTCTACTTTTTCCTTTGTGGCGTTAATAATATTCTGAAAGGCTTCTAATTGCAGGCTTTTGTCCTTTGCTTCTAGATTTTCAAAATGAGATTTCATTACACTGTCCATTTTCGTATCACCTTAAAATGATTAGTTATGTTGATTATATCCTTTCTCCTTGAGGTCTTCCAATAAACATCATTTCTCGCGCTAGTGAATGCTTACCTTTTCCTATTATGTCTTTCTAGTTGAATTTCAACAAAAAGTCTGTCACATTGGCTGGTCTTTGCTTGATGAGGGCTACATATCTTGTTTACAGATCAGATGTTTATGAAAGAATCATTTTTAAATCGTAATTTTTTATATACAAGAATACAAAACAGCAAGTAGCCTATTGCAGCACCTGACGTATTAAGGATTAAATCATCAACGTCAAAACTTCTATAAGAGTTTCTTACATACATAGAAATTGAAAGTTGTGTTAGTTCTATAAACAATGAAATAAAACATCCAGTTAATAACATTCTTTTTAGGTTCCTTCCTTAACTTGTCAAATAAAAGAGGGAACAACAAGCCAATTGGCAACAGTAAAATCAGATTTCCGCCAAGAGATCTTATCACAAAAAACTGCAAGCCTAGATGATAAATATCTACAAAGAAATAAAACGGGATAAAGTTATTTCCATACAAAAATGGATGATAAGAATCGTTCCTCCAGTTCGCAATTAAATGATGATCTATAGGTAAAGGGAATATTGTTACGCTTATCAGTTCAAAGAAGTAAACGATTAAACAAACAATAAAAAGATGCTTAACATTGGCCATTCGTTCTTTCTTAAATATAAATCGTTTAATAATTCTATATAGAATAAAACAAAAATAAAGTACAAACATGAATGGCAAGAGAAAAGTTGAGTCAAGCATAAATACACCACAATTTCTTTTTTGATCTATTTTAACATAATTAGGAAAGAGATTAAGATTAAATAAAAAAGACTTTTATCTAGATTTAAAAGGAGGAAAGAGAAGGTGAAACTCAATAACGACAGTGATTTCCAAACCAAGTTTGCTGACATGTTTTTAAGAAACGGTTGAGGAGAAGTTTATTGCTCATATGAGTCAAAGTTGAAAATGATTGGAGTGATATTGAATTGATCAATTGTTAAAGAATAAAAAAATAACTAAATATATTGAAAAGATCAATTGCTCTAAAGAATGCCTAATTTCGTATGGACAAATGACATTTAGCTGTGAGGTAAATACAATAAAGTAAACTAGAGGAGCGAATGGAGGGTTCGATGTGTTTAGACAATATCCAGTATGGTATACACAAACACCTTACTACCTGAATTATCATGTGCCTCAATACCAAACAATCTCTTATGATCCACAACGATGTTATCAACGTTGCATGTATCAATCTGGCGGTAACTATGAGTTATGTGACAGATTATGTTATGGAGAAATACAAGTGTAAAAGAGGGGACTTTCTCCTCTTTAAAACCACATTATATAAATGAAAAATGAAGAATCTGATAAAAAGGAAGTAAATTGGGATAACTCTATTTGATAAACGATACATCACAATTATAAATAATGATATCTCAGTTGAAGAATGTAAACCAAGTAGGAGTCAGAAAAAGCTTGCAACTTAAAGAATGACAAAGGAAACAAGAGGACGGTAGCATCGGCAATACATATGATGATAAGCTTGCTAAGAAAATTGAATGTTAAATGATGAAAAAGCTGACCAGGTCGATGATCTTCTTCGAACGACTTCATCACGCATGCTTTGGAATCAAGACCAATTAAACTCAATGGCATTTACACTATGCTTATATGAAATTCAAAGGTATTGTAAGCAAGGAAAACTACATTTAGAGGTAAGACCGTAGCAATGAAACATTGGGTACCGGTCTAATGAATTCCAATACAATGTATTACAGCGCATGAATACTAAAGAGAATGGATAAGAGCTTGGTGTACATATCTTTAACAATAATGAGGGCTTGGTTACACACGTCCTATAGATCATCTCAATTAAGGGATCAATCCTGAAGTGAAGAGCTTTTTTACTTTACACACGATGATTTCAACTTGAATTAATTAATATAATACAAGCTTTCTTTTGAGACAGCAGTTTACATTATGTGGAGAAACATTGATTTGTTAAAATAAATATATCGTCACTATACCTCATTGCGAAAGGGGAATATTTATGACCAAGGTAGCAATAGTTACTGGTTCAGCAGGCGGATTAGGGAGAGGGATAGCAGAAAGATTGTGCAAGGATGGTTTTAGTGTCGTTCTGCATGATATTAACGAGGAACTGCTGCAGGCAACTGTATCAGACTTCAAAGAAAAAGGCTATCATGTTATCGGAGTAAAAGGGGATGTATCCAAGCGTGATGATCAATTCAATTTAGTTAAAGCAGCGGCAGATACATTTGGCCGTTTGGATGTGTTTGTAAACAATGCAGGCATTGAGGCAGTTTCGCCATTTTTAGAAATAACAGAAGAACAACTGAATCAATTGTTCAAGGTTAATGTCAATGGCGTTGTGTTTGGTACTCAAGCAGCTGCTGATCAGTTCATTAAGCAAGACACAAAAGGCAAAATCATTAACGCATGCAGTATAGCAGGTCACGAATCATTTGAAATGCTTGGCGCATATTCCGCAACGAAGCACGCTGTGAAATCTTTTACACATTCAGCTGCTAAAGAGTTAGCCAAATATAAAATAACAGTTAACGCATATTGTCCTGGTGTTGCAAAAACAAAAATGTGGGATCGTATTGATGAAGAAATGGTTAAACATAGCGATGATTTAAAACCAGGAGAAGCTTTTGAGAAATTCTCTTCAGACATTGCTCTAAAAAGATATCAAACTCCTGAAGATGTGGCCAATTTAGTCTCATTTCTAGCTTCAGATGATTCAGATTATATCACCGGTCAAGCTATTTTAACTGATGGCGGCCTGGTTTATAGATGATAGAATGTACATTGATAAAAAGAATCCATTTTCGAAATGGATTCTTTTTGTTTGAGATGAAACCATAATGACCTAGTTGTATAATGAGAAAAGCAATTCAGAGGTCCGTGTGTTCCTTCAATGAAAATAGAGTGAACATTTTGGCGAAAAAATTTTGGTCCGTAAGCATGTTCATCTTGTGCAGGAATGATATGTTTGATAAGCAAGTTTAGACACAAGCCAGACGAACAATACATAGCCATAAAGAGAGGCTTGGCGTTATGCAAGCCCTCTTTGTGTCAGTAGCCAAAAACCAATGTTGTACTTTGTGATCCGGCATATTTTGTGACAAATTCTTTTGTGTACTGCGGAGTTTGAACCCGGTAGCTGTAATTGGAGCCTGGATTCCACGCTGTCAACGGAGAGGATTGCCTGTTCAAGGATGGATAGCTTCCTGTATCCTTAAAGTATCCGGTGCCCTTGTCATCAAGGATTCCGCCTTTTTCGCTGCCTTTTCCAAAATAATTGTATTCAGAGTATATTTTTGCTTTTGTCGCGATGGTAATTGCTTGGTTAAAATTGTTGCTGTAATTGTTTTTGACATGAAAATAGCCATATCTCATCAGCCCCGGGCCTCTTACATACAAATTCTCAAAATAGTTATTGGCGATGGTCATGTGCGGATAGCCGTCATATTGGTGCTGGGAATCATCAGGATATCCTAAAATTAAACCGTACTTATGATTTGCGAATTTTGAGTTGCTGATGGTGATATAATCAGCTGATTTACCGATATACAACAGCTTGTCCAGGTCACTTCCGCCAGCATTATAGCTGTGTCCTGAAAATGTAACATGGTCGATCCAATAGTTGAAGCCTGAATCTAGATAAAGCTGTATATCGTTATTTCCATTAATCTGCGGGCTGTGTTCAAAGGTCAGATTTTGAAAGATGACGTTTCCGGATGAAGAAGCTGTTGTTAAATAAATATTTTTCAGCGTTTTTTTAGCATAAGAACCTACAAGTGTTTTATTTGAACCAATCGTTACCGTTGTTTTTGAAGAAGCGATTAAATCATTTTGAAGCACTAAAATTTTAGGTGTTGATCCGCTCAGATGGGTTTTTAAATCATTTAGACTTTGGATATATACGATCTGGCCGTTTTTTCCGCCGGTTGTGCTGGCTTTAGAGACTCCTTTTTCATTTTTTGCATTTCCGGCAAATCCTAAAATGCCATTCGTCGAGGTATTTGGAAAATCGACGGCGCCTAAAGCTTTTTCAGGCAAGAGAAGCAATAATAAACTTAACATGGCAAATAATAAAGAAAGTCGTTTCAAAGCCACTCAGCTTCCTTTCAAATTGAAATAAATTCATATGGATTATTATTACAGTTGGACAAAAGTAAGAATAGAGTCTATATTCCTGATCAAAACCGGGATTTTATATGTTTTTGATGTCAAATAAAAGAGTTACAATTGGAACAACACGAAAGGATTGATACACCATTGACTGCTTCAGCATATCGAAACACCTTGCTTTCACTTCTTTGTTTAACAGCGGGAATCGTGGATGTGATCGGCTATTTAAGCCTAGGACACGTCTTCACTGCTAATATGACCGGAAATATCGTTTTATTGGGATTAGCGATCGGAAAATCTCTTCAGGTCACTGTTTTTCATTCTCTGACTGCGCTAATCGGTTTCATATTTGGGGTGATTATTTCAACAATCATTGTTGGAAAGGCAGAGAAAACATTTTGGCCATCCGCTGTAACAAAAGCTCTGGCAATTGAAGCATTCATTTTATTTGTTTTTGCTTGTCTTTCAATATCTTCTGCTTTCGTTCCCGTATACATCCTTATTATCCTTTTGAGTATTGCCATGGGGATACAAACAACAGCAGCTAAACAACTGGGGATTGCAGGCATTTCTTCAACTGTTTTGACCGGAACATTGGCTTCTCTTTTAGAGGATCTTTCCGGCCGGTTGTTTTTCTCTAAACAGAATAAAACATTCTTGAGAGATGCTGTGTTAAGGGCGCTGGCCATCATATTATATTGTATGGGGGCTATTATTGTAGCTTTTGCAGAACCGCATTTTCATTACATCATTATTTGGGTTCCGATTGTGCTCATTTTAGGTATTATACTTACTGCTCTGGCCAAGTTGCAAAAAGTAAAGTGAAATTCTCCCGCTTGCGATTTCAAGCGGGGATGGGAATTTTTTGAGCTGATATACTTCAGATCCTCACTATAGCTATCCATATTAATGAAACAAGAATTTTGGCTCATATGTGCATCTGAACATAAGTATTGCATAGTCGTATAAAATGCACCCTTTGATAGATATAGAATAGTGAATTAGACATAAATCAATCTATGAATCTATGTCCTCTTTCAATCCATATCGAATGAGTATTACAATGATAATGATTCTCATTCGAAATTTGGATTAGGAGGATGTCTATGAAAAAGAAGATCAGTGCTGTTATTAGCGTGGTTATGTTGATGATTCTTTGTTTTTGCCCGCAGGCTTCGGCAGCCTATAACGATTTGCACGAAGGCTATGCATCCTATACCGGATCAGGCTATTCAGGAGGGGCTTTCCTTCTTGACCCCATTCCATCTGACATGGAGATTACGGCAATTAACCCAAAAGATCTTAATTACGGCGGTGTGAAAGCAGCTCTTGCCGGCTCTTATCTTGAAGTGGAAGGGCCAAAGGGGAAGACGATCGTCTATGTTACCGATCTATATCCTGAGGGTGCCCCAGGAGCCCTTGATCTTTCACCCAATGCCTTCAGCAAAATCGGTGCTATGAAAGATGGAAAAATCAAAATCAAATGGCGTGTGATCAAAGCGCCAATCACTGGCAATTTCACATACCGGATTAAAGAAGGCAGCAGCCAGTGGTGGGCGGCAATCCAAGTTAGAAACCACAAGTATCCCGTTATGAAAATGGAATACTACAAAGACGGAAAGTGGATCAACATGGAGAAAACGGACTATAATCATTTCCTCAGCACCAATTTAGGAACGGGCTCTCTTAAAGTCAGAATCACTGACATTCGAGGAAAAGTTGTAAAAGACACGATTCCAAAGCTTCCTGCAAACGGAACATCTGGGGCGTACACAGTTCCCGGGCATGTTCAGTTTCCTGAATAAAACCTTTGAAAAACGTCGGAAAATCTAAATTTTCCGACGTTTTTTTATACGTGCAAATGATTATGAAATAAGAATGTTTTGACTTGCTTACAAGTTGGCACAGCAATGGTAGAGGAACATTTCAAATGAAAAGTCCTGCTCAAGAAAAAGGGCTAAACGAATCCTGCGACTGGTCTTTGTCTTTCAGCTACTTGGATACTAGATGGTGACTCTGTATTCATTTGGCAACCCCTCTACCAAAGACAGCAATACCTATACTTGATAAGTAAAAATCAATATTTGCATATGTGAGATGCTTTCGTTAATGTGTTGATTGGTTTCAAATTAAATAAATAACTAAAGAACCAATAAATTCATCAAAAAGCGTTTCCAATCCTGCTTTTTGTTGTGTTTGGAAAAGAAATTTTATAGCTCGTCTTATTGAAAAATCCGCATTAATCTTTCGCTTGTTGTTTCTCTCCTAATGTTAATACCCATTCTCTTAAGATATGTTTTTGCACATATCTTTTTCCGTTTATTTCGATATGAGGGAGGTCTGTGAGATCCTTTGCTAAGAGTTTCGCCTCCGCTTGGGTTATTCCTAAAAAATGCCCGATGTAAAAGTGAATATCTCGTTCTTTAATCAGCATGATGTCATTTTTTTCGTTAGCTTTTGGGTTGTTAATATGCTTTAATCCTTCTCCGATAAAATATCCAGCCAATGCAATACCGATTCCTAAAAAAACGTCCATGTGTATGCCTCCATTATGTAATCGTCATGTTATACGGTCAATCTATATCATTGGTTTCATTTTTGTTGACTGTGTACACAAAAAAACGCCAGAGCAAGCTCTGGACGGTTTCTATGCTTTTTCAATCTGCACTCGGCCTGAGAAAAAAGTGGCGCCTCCGCCCATATCAGACAAGCGGTCGGGGGTCAGGGCGTTAACAAGCTGATTTTTGCCTGGTTCATCTGCCCATAATCCTTGACTGACGACAACACCGGGCAGCACTTGTTCTCCGACTGCGGCGGTTAGTTCACACTCACCTCGGCTGTTGCAAATCCGTACGGCTTCACCATCAGTGATGCCGTGTTTTTCGGCATCTTTCGTGTTGATAAAGAGTTTCGGTGTCTTTTCAAGTTTGACGTGCTTTGCATTATTGGAAAACGTTGAGTTTAAGAAATTATGATTCGGCCCGGGAACATACATAAACGGGTATTCATGATCCGGCGCAAGCGGCGTATGGGTCGGTAACGGCGGGAAACCGGATTGTTTCATTTTTTCTGAATATAATTCTATTTTTCCGCTCGGTGTCGGCAATTTACCCGGAAACAGCGGCTTTTCACGCTTGGCCTTCATAAATGAACGTTCAGTAAGTGTTTCATAAGTAATTTCTGCTAAATAAGGATTATCGGGGTGGTGAAGCGCCTGCCGGATTAAGTCTTCATCTGAATCTTTGAGCTCCTGATCCGTAAATCCCATTGCCTCAGCCAATAACCGGAATACCTCAGTATTAGACTTACTTTCCCCGTATTTCTCAATAACCGGCTGCTGCAGCTGAATGTAATGATGCCAGTATGAGGTGTAAAAATCAGTATTTTCAAAAGCAGATGCAGCGGGCAGTACAATGTCCGCATATTTGGCCGTTTCTGTTAAAAACAAATCATGAACCACGGTGAACAAGTCATCCCGCAGGAGGCCTTGTCTGACTTTGTTCGCTTCTGGCGCCACAACGGCTGGATTCGTCCCATAAATAAAGAGGGAGCGAACAGGAGGGTCTGTTTCCAGAAGAACTCTGCCCAGCTGGTTCATATTAAACGATCTTGGTGTGCGGCCTTTCAGTAAATCAGGACGCTGAAGCGCGGTGGTATTATATTCTAAAATTCCGCTGTTATGTTTGATGGCACCGCCTCCTGTATGCAGCCATTGACCGGTAATCGCCGGAAGACAGGCAATTGTTCTTACAATCATTCCGCCGTTGTCATGATGCTGAAGGCCGTTTCCGATTCTGATAAAGGAAGGGGAGGTTTCACCATACATTTTTGCCAGCTGATAGATATCGTCGGTACTGATACCAGTGATCAGGGATACCTTTTCTGGATGATACTGTTTCGCATGCTCGCGAAGTTCTTCATAGCCGACTGTATATTCTGAAAGAAACGCTTCATCGTGAAGATTTTCTTTAAATAAAATGTGCATGATGCCGAGGGCAAGCGCGCTGTCGGTACCGGGTTTTATAGGAATAAACCAGTCTGCTAGACGCCCTGTCTGATTTTTATGCACATCAATCACAATAATTTTTGCGCCTTTTTTTCGTGCTTTTTGGGCGATTGTAATTTGATGCATATTTGTGCTGACTGCGTTAATTCCCCAAAAGATAAACAGTTTCGTATGGATTGTTTCTTCAGGATCGATTCCAGCACTCACACCCATGGTATATTTATAGCCCTCTGATCCGGCTTTGCTGCAAATCGTCCGCTCAAGCTGGCTTGAACCCAAGCGGTAAAAAAAGCGGCGGTCCATTCCTTCAGCCGTTAATTTTCCCATATTGCCGTAAAAGCTGTAAGGCAATATGCTTTCAGCCCCTTCTTGATCAATCAGCTGTTTCCAGCGGGATGTGATGGTGTCAATCGCTTCTTCCCAAGAAATTGGTTTAAACTCTGCCTCGCCCTTTATACCTGTTCGTTTCAGCGGAGTCGTCAGCCGCTTTTCATCATAGATGCGCTCAGCCATATTTCGTACTTTGTTGCATATATTTCCGGCTGTCACGGGGTGATCAGGATCACCCTGCACTTTTACAATTTTCCCGTCTTTTTTATGTACCAGCAAGCCGCACTGGTCCGGGCAGTCCAGTGAGCAAACGGATTTAAAAATGCCGTTTTGTTGAGTGGCAAACGATTTCATAGCCCAGTTCCTCTCCCCAGTTAGATATATTGTAAGAATTATAACATTTCGAATGATAACGTCAATTCTGAAAAAAAGACATTGACATCAATCTGGGTCTTCTTTATGATTAACGTATTCTCAATTCTGAAAATTACATACAAAACATTTTCTATCAAGAGAGGTGGAGGGACTGGCCCTATGAAACCTCGGCAACATTATTGTGCCAATTCCAGCAAGCGTCAGCTTGAAAGATAGGAAAGTAAGGTTTATACCGGCTTCTGTCTGTGGCAGAGTGCGCCTATACATGAATCTCTTTCCATCTTTGGAGAGAGATTTTTTTTGTGAAAAATAACGATGAAAAGGATGTTTTGGATCATGACGGTTTTGATTACAGCACCGTACAACGAAGAAGGACGAATAGAGCTTGAAGAATTGTTCGGTTCCGTTTTTTATCAGTCTTGGAAAGAGAACGGCCGGGCATACAGGGAAGATGAATTGATTCAGCTATTAAAAGAAACAAATGCGACGGGTTTGATTACTGAGCTTGATCAGGTGACAGAGAATGTGTTTGCATCAATGCCGGAACTTTCATTTGTGGGAGTATGCAGGGGAATGCCTTCCAATGTTGATGTAGCAGCAGCGTCAAACAGAGACATTCCGGTTTTCTATACACCTGGGCGCAACGCACAAGCTGTTGCTGAAATGTTTATTGGAAATGTGATTTCATTTCTCCGGCACACGAATACCTCTAATCAATGGCTAAAGGATGGAAAATGGAACAGCGATTATTTGCAGGCGTATGCCAAATTCAAAGGTAATGAAATAACAGGAAAAACCGTGGGTATGGTCGGATTCGGAGCGGTTGGGCAAAGAATTGCAAAACTGCTGGCTGCGTTTGACTGCAAGGTTTTGTATTACGATCCATACGTACAGCACGATTATCCGCAATATGAAAAAGTATCTCTGGAGAGGATTTTTTCAGATAGTGATATCGTTTCTGTTCATCTGCCGCGTACAGATGCTACGCTTGGCCTCATTGATCGGACGTATTTTGACTTGATGAAAGAGAGCGCCATTTTCGTGAATACATCAAGAGCTGTCGTGGTAAACCGAGAGGATCTTTTATCTGTACTGAAAGAAAGTAAAATCAGGGGTGCGATATTAGACGTTTTTTATCATGAGCCGCCAGAGCAATCGGATTATGAATTTATTTCATTGCCTAATGTTCTGGCAACACCGCATTTAGCAGGAGCAACATTTGAAGTAGAGGATCATCAGGTTACCATACTGAACGAAGCGCTTAAAAAGTGGAAGGATGAAAAAACTCTCAATATTCCGACTTTATATAACAAAAACGATCTTAAAGCTGAGGTGTAAGAAAAGGGGGCATCAGGATGATGAAACAAAAAGGTTATCTCGTATTTGACATTGGCACTGGCAATGCAAGAGTTGCGGTCGTAAGTGTGTCGGGCAGCGTTCAAACGGTTGAACGGGAGGACATTGTATATACGACCGAGCCGCTTTACCCGGACAGCCGCTATTTTTCTCCACAGGCGCTGTGGAATCAAATCATGAATCTGGCTAAATGTGCGATTTCTCGTTCTCGTCATATTGAAATTATTGGTCTCACTTCAACAAGTCAAAGACAGGGGATCGTGCTGCTTGATCAAAATGGTGAGTCTTTCCTCGGTCTGCCCAATATTGACAATCGGGGCAGGGAGTGGGAGGAAAACATACCGAATCGGGAAGAAGTATACAGCCGAACAGGCCGTCTGCCGACTGCGCTTTTTTCAGCGCTCAAGCTTTATGGTTTAAAGCACCGGCAGCCCTCCTTATGGGAAAAAACTGCAAGCTTCACAAGCATCAGTGATTGGGTGACGTATCAGTTGAGCGGAGTATTGACATATGAACCGTCACAGGCGACGGAAACGCTGCTGTTTGATGTAAAACAAAATACATGGTCAGAAGAGATGTGCGGTATATTCGGTTTCTCGCCATCCATTCTTCCGCCTCTAGTAAGAGCGGGAACAGTCATTGGATCGATAACAGATGAGTATGCGGCAGAATTAGGACTATCACATCATGCGAAGGTTATAGCGGGTGGGGGAGATACACAGCTTGCTGTCAAAAGCACTGGTGCTGCTCTGGGAGACGCAGTCATTGTATCAGGTACGACAACACCGATTACCAAAATTATTGATGAAATTCATGAGGACAGACAAAATAAAGCCTGGCTGAACTGCCACACAGATCAAGGACAGTGGCTTGCAGAGACAAATCCCGGGGTAACGGGTCTGAATTTTCAAAAATTAAAGGATATTTTCTATCCGAATGAACCGTACGATGTGATGGAAGAAGAGATTGCTGCTCTTGCTAAGGAAGATCATGCATGTGTATCTTCCCTCGGCTCGTATTTATCGACAGAAAAAAACGCCCTGACGAAAGGCGGCTTTCTCTTTGATGTACCGCTTTCAGCCCATTTAAGCAGAGCGCATTTTGTACGCGCGGCCTTACAGGAGATTGCATGTTCAATCAAATGGAACTTCGACATCTTAACAGAGATCACCCCGTTTGATCGTGACTATGTGTGGGGATGCGGAGGCGGATTCCAAAGCAGAACATTTACACAATATATTGCCAATCTTCTTCAGAAAAAAATCTATGTCAAAGAAGGGTACAGTCAGGCATCAGTCGTTGGTGCTGCTGTGGTTTGCAATGAGGCCTATAGATTGACCGAAGAAATGTCTGGAAGTGTTCGGGTGATAGAACCGCAGGATTGCCAGATAGAAATGACTTTATACGAGGAGTGGAAGCAAGTCCAACGCTTCTTTTCAGGTTTAGAGCCGTCATCGGGAAACAAGGTATTAGTATAAGGCGGAATTTGCCGCCAATTGAGGAATTATACATTCTCTTACTTTAGTGAGGTAATACGGTAATTGAAATAAGCATCTAAGGAGGATACAGATATGTTAGATAAAATTGGTATACCGAAGCGGCTGGCATGGGGGTTTTTAGGGGTTGTGCTGTTTATGATGGGAGACGGTCTTGAACAAGGATGGCTCAGTCCTTTTCTGATTGAAAATGGGCTCACCGTTCAGCAATCCGCTTCGATTTTTAGTATATACGGCATTTCACTGGCCATCGCTTCATGGTTTTCGGGTGTATGTCTGGAAGCATTTGGCGCAAAGCGGACGATGTTTATGGGGTTGTTGTTTTATGTGATCGGTACAGCTGCTTTTATCGTCTTCGGATTTGAACAGCTAAATCTGCCTGTCATGTATGTGACTTACTTTATTAAAGGCTTAGGATACCCGCTTTTTGCTTACTCCTTCTTGACATGGGTCATCTACAGAACACCGCAGAACAGGCTCAGCACAGCTGTCGGCTGGTTTTGGATTGCGTATTGTCTGGGCATGTTTGTTTTCGGTGCTTGGTATTCAAGTTATGCAATTAAAACGTTTGGTTATTTAAATACGCTGTGGAGTTCTATTTTCTGGGTATGCCTCGGTGCAGTCTTCGCGTTGTTTATTAATAAAGACCGGTTTGAAAAGAAGAAAAGAAAACGATCAGAAACGGCGGAGGAGCTTTTAAAAGGGGTTACCATTCTTGTTACCAATCCGCGGGTGCTGACAGGAGGAATGATTAGAATCATCAACAGCATCGGCACATATGGTTTCCCTGTGTTTTTGCCGATGCACATGGCTCAGCACGGCATTTCAACTAATGTGTGGCTGCAGATTTGGGGAACGATTTTTCTGGGCAACATTGTATTTAATCTCATTTTTGGAATTGTCGGTGATAAATTTGGATGGAAAAACACCGTCATTTGGTTTGGAGGAGTCGGCTGCGGCATTTTCACTGTTTTATTATACTATGCGCCTGTTTTTTCAGGCGGGAATATGGCGGTTGTGAGCATCATCGGCTTTATCTGGGGCGGCTTGCTGGCAGGCTACGTGCCGATTGGTGCGATCGTGCCGACAGTTGCCGGAAAAGACAAAGGAGCCGCCATGTCCGTTTTGAACCTGGCAGCCGGCTTATCGGCATTTGTCGGACCTGCTTTAGCTTGGATGTTCATCGGACTCGTCGGTGCACAAGGCGTTGTCTGGATTTTTGCGGTGCTTTATCTTGCGAGTGCAGTCATGACGAAATGTATTAAGCTACCTGAAGAAAAAGAAGTACAGAAAGAGACTTCTCCTCAATATGCATCCTGATGAAAAGCGCCCCTGAAAGAGGGCGCTTTTTATGATTTTTTTCAGCAATGGTTTCAGTTACAGAGTGCCGCGCAAATCATTGTTCTGGATGGGACTTCATCATTAGGAGTCCGCTCAATAAATAGTTTGGGCGATCATTCTGCATGAATATCGCTTTTTAACTCTCATGATTGTATGCCTTTTTTAAGTGTATCTTTGCAGGGCACGGCTCAACCATTGTAGGACGATTTAAGGGTCTCCGTATTTCTCTTCAATTAGATCTTCAAAAAAAAGGCTGATTTCAATGCTTTTTCTTCATCAACTATACGTTGCCGAGCCATGATATACCTTTTTCATATTGATCAATATGTGTATGTTTTGCAAACGAGGATGTTAGTTTTTTGAAATGAAATAGACAATATGTTGACAAATTGAAACAAAGTGCTATGATGATATAGACAACAAATTGTCTTTTTGGGAGGATTATAATGAACTTTTCTAAAGAACTAAAAGATTTATTTTTAATGCAGCAGTCTTACGCTACACTTTTTTCTGTTTTAAACAAAATTCAATCACGAGGTGATGAGTACTATGAGAGCTTAACGACTAGGCAATTTATGACGATGGTCTCCATACTGCATTTACCGGAAGAAGAAACCACTTTCAACAACATTGCCAAAAAATTAGGTACGTCGAAACAGAACATAAACAGGCTTGTCAGCAGTATTGAAAACAGAGGATATGCCGTTACTGTGCCAAGTAAACGTGACAAGCGTGCGGTTAATGTGAAAATTACCGATTCTGGAAAACGCGTTTTAGAGGAGTGCGGTGAAAAAGCTGTGTACTTTATGGCAGATATTTTTCAGGGGTTTTCGACGGAAGAATTAGAGACACTGTGGAATTTATTGAAAAAGCTATACAGTTTTGACGGAGAAGAGCAGGATGGTTTCGAAGAAGAAGCTCGTGACTTTGAAATTGAACAAGAACGTGATGATCTGAAAATAAAAATACTTCAGGAGTTCGCAAAACGGAGAATGTAAAAAGGAGATACGTATGAACAGCGTGGCATTAATAGAAAATTTGAAAAAGCAGTACACGAACAAAACTGCAGTAGACGGCATTTCATTTGAAGTAAAGGAGAGTGAAGTCCTTGGGCTTCTTGGCCCAAACGGAGCAGGAAAAAGCACAACGATTCATATTTTATCCGGAGTACTGTCGGCCACTTCCGGAAATGTTACGATATTGGGCCATAATGTAAAAAACAGCGCAAAGAAAATGAAAAAGGGCATCGGAATCGTCCCTCAAGATATCGCCATCTATGAGGATATATCTGCTGAGCAAAATGTTCGCTTTTTTGCCAGTCTATATTCTCTTAAAGGAAAAGAGCTGAAAGCCCGGGTTAAGGAAGCCTTGGAGCTTGTACAGCTATATGATCGTAAAGATGATAAGCCTAAGACTTTTTCAGGCGGGATGAAAAGGAGACTAAACATTGCCTGTGCTATTGCCCATCAGCCGAAACTGATTATTATGGATGAGCCGACTGTTGGGATAGACCCTCAATCAAGAAACCACATATTGGAGTCTATTAAATTGCTGAAAGAAAAAGGAGCGAGCATCATTTACTCAACTCATTATATGGAAGAAGCGGAGGCTATTGCTGATCGGATTATGATTATGAATGAGGGAAAAATCATTGCTAACGGGACGAAAGATGAATTGTACAAAAAAGTAAATAAAGAAATGACTTACTCTTTTCAGCTGGCGAATGCAGATAAATTAAACAAAAACATTCTGATGGATATAGAAGGGGTTATAAAAGCACACTCCATAGAGGGTGAATTGAAAGTTACAGTCCGAAAGAGCCAAGATCTCCTAGGTGAAATCATAGCAGAATTAAGTGTTCAAGGATGCAGCATTCTGCATATGAGCAGTCAAGAGGCATCATTAGAAACGGTATTTTTGGAGCTGACGGGAAGAAATTTAAGAGATTAGGAGAGGCAACATGAGTTTGATAAAAGTAATGACATTTGATTTTATGAATATTTTAAGGAATCCGGTTCTCGTTTTAGCTAATACGATTTTTCCTTTCATTCTTATTGTGATCATGGGTTTTGTCACAAAAAACAGCTTTGGGGCAGATGGTATCAGTTCATACGATTATTACGGGGTGAATATGATAATTTTCTCAGCGGCTCTGATCGCAATGACCGCGTCCAACACATTTATGGAAGAAAAGGTGAAGAGTGGAAACATCCGCCTTGTATACGCACCCGTTTCGAAAACAAGTATTTATCTTTCAAAATTACTATCAACTTACATATTCAGTGTGATATTGTACAGCATGAATGTATGGACGGCCCAAACGATTTTTAAATTGAACTTTGGCGGAGAAGACCTTCCGTATATCTTGCTTTTACTGCATGTCTTTTTGTTCTTTGGCTGCTGTTTCGGCATCATGTTTTGCTGCATTTTCAAAAATGAAGAACAGGCGAATAGTATCATGCAAATTCCAGTTGCTTTTTTTGTTTTCTTTGGAGGCGTTTTTTTCGGAATTCATAGATTTGGAGATACCGTAAATGAAATTTCCGTATTTTCTCCGGTTAAATGGGTAGCGGAATGCTCATTTCGCCTTATTTATGATCATGATTTCAGCATTTTGCTGCCTGTGGTATCCATTCTTCTCTTGGCTTCAATCGTTTGTATTGCCGTTTCCCATGTTGTTTTTAAGCCGGAGGGATATGTATGCTGAATCTATTCCGAAATAGGTGGGAACGAATACTGGCGAAGAAAGCCGTTATCATCATTGCAGTGATTATCATTCCGCTGATGGTTGGAACAGCGATTCTTTTTTCCGGTAAACCGGTCTTAAAAGAAACCATTGCATTTGTCACGGAGCAGGATGAAATGAAAAATCTCCCCAAAGATCCTGCCTTTCGAGTGGTTATGGTCCATCAAAAGCCGAGGTTTTCTGATCTTGTGTTAGGAAAATATGCAGCAGTCGTAGAAAAAAATCATCAAGACTACAAGGTAACCACTTTGAAAAGTGAAGCGGATAAAAAAATGATTCGGGAGCTTTTTGAGACTGGGAAAATGCCGAACAGCTATAAAGGAGAGGATAAAATAAGGACTGAAAGAGGGACAGGCACAAATATCTTAGGTTTTATCGTGATGCTTGTTTTTATGCAAGGTGTCGCGCTCACTGCCTTGTATCCTGAAGACCGCATGCTTAAAACCTTCAGGCGGATTTTAGTGTCACCCGTAAACGAGAACAAATACCTGAGTGTTCAGTTTATCTTTACATTTTTATGTCTATACATACCAACCTATCTGGCCATTGTGATGACAACAATATTATTTCAGGTGGATATTGGCTTTCGCTTGGACATTCTTGCTGAACTGCTGGCTGTTCTCGCAGTGCTTGCAGCGTCATTCGCTATTTTTATGTCCTCAGTTATGGATCGAAACTTAAGCTTGGTGACGAGCGGAATCAGTGTGGTTACGTCTGTATTGTCGGGCTGTTTTATTTCTTTTACGACTAATCTTCCCGTCTTAGATGCACTATGTGCGATTCTGCCGCAAAAAGCATTCATGACTTTTATCCATGGGATAGAAATAGGGCAGACAGTGCAGGAATTCAAATTTCAGCTTTTTTATATCTTTCTTTGGTCGGCATTATTTTATTTCTTTGGTGGCTTTATGACAAGAAGCAGGATGAAGAAAGGGATTTATTAATGGATGTCACTAGATGCATATAGCGCTATGCATCTTTTTTATTGTTTCGTTATAGGGAGTTATTTATTAGGGAGTTTTTAAGAATGAAATGGCATTGCTGGCACGACTACAGAACCGGACATTTTATATGACAAGGCTCCGTCTTCGCCAATGCTGCGATGGAATGCGGTCTTTTTGATTTCCACTACTGTGAGTATTTTGGCTATGATATTTTGAGAGGCAATCATGAGGAGTGAAAACAGACGAGAGACTTAGGGAAGAGCAGCTAGAATCTCTGCTCATTCTCTGATTTTCATGATTTTATCATAGAATAAACATTTGTATCATAAGGGACACCGTTTTGGTACATATATTGTTTTAATACGCCTTCTTTTTCAAATCCCATTTTTAACAGCAAACGATTTGACGCTTCATTTTCCATAAAAACAACTGCACCGATTCTCGTTAATTCAAGGATATCAAAGCCGAAAGACACAATTTCTAAAATGGCTTCTGATGCATAGCCGTTTCGCCAATTCACCGGGCTGATTTCATAACCGATTTCTGCACGTTTATGCTTGGGGGCCAAAGCATGAAAGCCAATCGTACCGATGAGTTCTTTGGTGTCTTTTCTTTCAATTCCCCATCGTATTCCCCGCATTTCTTGATAATTGTCGGCAAACTGATGAATCATTGTTTTTGCCTGATCTATACTTTCAAAGGGATCAAGTCCGTAGTAGCGTGTGACGCCATGGTTTGAAAAACAAGTAAAAATGGCTTCCGCATCTTTCTCTGTCAACTCTCTTAGAATAAGCCTGTCGGTTTCTAATACAGGAAACACCCAATCCCTCCCTTATGATGTATGTAGGTTTATCATATCCCTTTTATTTCCTCTTTTCTATAACAAAATCGAATTTGATGAAGCAAAGGAGCGAATTTGTTTTTCTAATTCCTCTTTGTTTTTCTTAAATTGTTTCATTCGATGGCCGTTCGCGCCTGATGGGTGAGGGAAGCCGT
This sequence comes from Bacillus halotolerans, assembly GCF_001517105.1. Taxonomy (GTDB): domain Bacteria; phylum Bacillota; class Bacilli; order Bacillales; family Bacillaceae; genus Bacillus; species Bacillus halotolerans. The sequence goes on along the minus strand of NZ_LPVF01000013.1, from coordinate 25,402 downwards.
GTAGGCAGGTCAGCCGCCATTTGCCGTTTTCCCTGATCAGTGTTTCACAGACTGTTTCGGCTGCTTTGCCTAGCGGGATAAGAAGAGCAGGGCCCGATAGCTTTTCAAGTTCAGCGGGAAAATGCTTATATGCATAAGTGCTTAGCATAGATGAGCGGGGGATAGCCGGACGATGTCCTGTATAGTTTTTCTGCTGAATGAAAACAGGGTATTTGATAACAGAAGTGGTGTGAAGCATATGGCGCAAGTCGCCGAAAAGCTGTGCGGTGCTTTGAATGCCTAAAACCTGCGGCAGCCCGCATTGATCCAGCATCGCAATCAGGTTATCTCTCATAGTTCCAGAAAGTCCTGCCGCTTTTTTGGTGTCTAAAGCTATCTGTTCTAGAGATCGGCCTTTGCGCAAGCTTTCTGCAGCTGTTTCATAAGCTGTTTTCATCTGTGAAAAACCCGGCGTTATGCCTGAAATCACAATCGAAGCATCTTGATTGATATATTCATTATGAGGTGAATAGTACATTTCAAGCGCGTTTTCTTGGTGTATGCGAAATGGGGAAGTAAGCAAATCCGTTTTCGAAAGCGGTTTTGATACCGGAAGAGTATTTAGTTTCTCTGCAAATGATGCTAAACCGCTGCGGTTTTCAATCATGTGCGAACCTCCCTAAAAATGATATCCCATTGTCCATTTTAAACGTTACAACGGGATATCATTCATATTTAACCTCTATTCAAATGTCCTGCGTGCCACACCTCTTTAACTGCTTGAGGGGCTTCTTTCACTTCAGCAGCAGTCTGCTGCAACGCGGTTTTTTTCATTTCAACATCGTACTGAATCATTTTTTGTTTTTGAGACAGCTGCTGTGCTTCCGTTTTTACCATTTCAACTTGTTTTTGCATGGATTGCGTAACTGCAGTGAGTTCCTTCATGGCGGGATCTATTTTCTTCTTGTTTTGAATCACATTTATCCCTAAGTAAATGATTGAAATGGCTATTACTGCGATACTGATATAAACGATAACCATATGTTCACCCCTTTTCTAATGTCATACCCTATTTCGCCTATTTTAAGCAGGTGAAATGATAGTTGCGCAGTTCATATCATTTGCGTATTGGTTTTCTTGTGCTTATAATGTGTTATCGTACATATGTAAACAAAGAAAGGGTGCTTCAATTGCAAAGTTTACAAAATAAAACTGCTCTTATCACAGGCGGAGGCAGAGGGATTGGACGCGCGACAGCTCTTGCGCTTGCGAAAGAAGGCGTAAATATCGGTTTAATCGGACGAACTGCCGCCAATGTTGAGAAAGTCGCAGAAGAAGTAAAAGCACTTGGTGTGAAAGCTGCGTTTGCCGCTGCGGATGTAAAGGATGCGGCGCATGTTGATCAAGCTGTGGCTTCTATTAAAGAGGAGCTAGGCGAGATTGATATTCTCATTAACAATGCGGGAATCAGCAAATTTGGCGGATTCTTAGATCTATCCGCTGATGAGTGGGAAAATATCATTCAAGTGAACCTAATGGGTGTATACCATGTTACTCGTGCGGTGCTTCCTGAAATGATTGAACGCAAAGCTGGTGACATTATTAATATTTCTTCTACAGCCGGCCAAAGAGGAGCAGCTGTCACGAGCGCTTACAGCGCATCCAAATTTGCCGTTCTTGGGTTAACAGAATCTCTCATGCAAGAAGTGAGAAAGCATAATATCAGAGTCAGCGCGTTAACGCCGAGCACTGTCGCAAGTGATATGTCGATTGAACTGAACCTGACAGACGGTAATCCTGAAAAGGTTATGCAGCCTGAGGATCTTGCTGAATATATGGTAGCTCAATTGAAGTTAGATCCGCGTATTTTCATTAAATCTGCTGGATTGTGGTCAACAAATCCGTAAAACGAAAGCCTGTCTAGCGACAGGCTTTTTTTATTTGAATTCAATCCGCACAGGTAAATGTTTAACACCAAACACGAAAGGACTTGGTACCGCTTCGAGTTTCTGTTCATCATCAGCTTGTTTAATATAAGCTGACATAGACAAGAGGGAGGAAAGAGCGATTTTTGCTTCGAGCCTGGCCAATGGTGCGCCGAGGCAAAAGTGAATTCCGAACCCAAAGCTGAGATGGGGGTAGGAGGGGCGGTTAATGATAAAACGATCAGGTTCAGAAAATTTTGCTTCATCCCGATTGGCTGACGCGACCCAGCTGATAACGGAAGATCCTTTCTTTATAAATGCTCCGCCAAGCGCTATATCTTCTGCTGCAACTCGTCCGATGGCTTGAACAGGCGGATAATAGCGGAGCGTTTCTTCTATTATATTAGGCACATAGTCTGTATTCTGTCTTATCTGTTGTTGCATGGCTGTGTCTTCCGTGATATAGCGAACAGCATTCGCGATCAAATTAGTAGTCGTTTCGTTTCCCGCGACAAGAAGTAGAATGCAAAAACCGAGCAGCTGCTCTTCTGTTAGATATTCTCCATCGACCTCTGACTGCAAAAGCATCGTAATCAAATCTTCTTTTGGATGGGCTCGTCGTTTTAATAGAATGTCTCTAAAATAGTTACTTAAGAAAGCGTAGCCGTCCCGGCGTTTTTGAACCATGTCAGCGACAGATTTGTCTGAACTGTCCTTCGCTCCGGCAACGAGCACGTCGGAGTATGTTTTGATGATGTGCCGGTCTTCAATCGGTGCTCCAAGCATTTCAGCAATGATAATAACAGGAAGGGGGCCTGCTATATCATCTATCATATCGATTGTGTCTTTTTGCCGCGCCTCCTGTAAGAGGAATGCTGTAACGTCTTTTATGCGAGTTTCGATTTGTTTCACTGCCTTTGGAGTAAACGATTTGTTGACGAGTGCACGTAATTTGGTATGTTTCGGAGGGTCCATTGTTAAAATGCTTTCTGCCTGTATGCCGCGTTTGGATGAAAAAAGTTTGGGATTTTTCAGGACGAATTGAACGTCATCATACTTAAAAACATCCCAGCAATCACGCTGTTTGTCATAGCGGACAGGAGACGATTTCCGAAGCTTTTCATAAATCGGGAAGGGGAAAAGACGATCCTTTTCGAATTTTAATTCTTTCATGGGAATTAAGTTGGCGTAACGTTCTTCTTTGGCAGGGCACGCTGTTTGCTTTGTCATTTTATCATCTCCTTTATCGATACGTTATCAAAGGCTGTTTTTCAATTCAATGGACATATATTGAAGAAAATGTAAACCGGACAATAGTTTTAAATTGAAGATCATAGTGAAAACAAGTTATAATGAACCAAACAAACTATGTACCAAATGTTCATTTTATCTTTTTTATTCCCTCCACCCATACAAACATCAAACACAAAATAACTTGATTATCATGTTATTAATAGAAGAAGGAGAACAACAGGAAAAAATTGAATATTTAGTACATGGTGTTCTCAGTTTACAGAGAAGGGGTGCAGACCGATGAAAGAAGAAAAAAGAAGTTCCACTGGATTTTTAGTCAAGCAGCGCGCGTTTTTGAAGCTTTATATGATTACCATGACTGAGCAGAAAAGACTTTACGGGTTAAAGCTTCTGGAAGTGCTTCGATCAGAATTTAAAGAGATTGGTTTTAAACCAAACCATACAGAGGTTTACCGGTCTTTGCATGAGCTTCTTGATGATGGGATATTAAAACAAATCAAAGTAAAGAAAGAAGGGGCTAAGCTCCAAGAAGTGGTCCTCTATCAGTTTAAAGATTACGAGGCAGCCAAGCTGTATAAAAAACAGCTGAAAGTAGAGCTGGATCGCTGCAAGAAACTGATTGAAAAAGCACTGTCAGATAATTTTTAACATAGAAAACACCCGGCATAGTCACGTGTATCGGGTGTTTTCTGTTTTTCATTATACATATTTGTCGAAATGAAACAATACAAATCAATAGTGACCTTCAAACTTGACATCATTTCCTCACGTGGTAACATTTTAAACGTGTGAAAATACGAACAAAAAAGCGAACAAAGGAGATGTTACCGATCTTTGATCAAAATAAAGTAGCTTTTATCGGAGCCGGATCTATGGCGGAAGGAATGATATCAGGTATCGTTCGTGCCAATAAAATCCCAAAACAAAACATCTGCGTTACAAACCGTAGCAATACAGAGCGATTAGCTGAGCTTGAACTTCAATATGGAATCAAAGGCGTGGCGCCGGATCACTTATGTATTGAAGACATGGATGTGCTCATTTTGGCGATGAAGCCAAAAGATGCCGAAAGCGCTCTGTCATCATTAAAAACACGCATCCAACCCCATCAATTAATTTTGTCGGTGCTAGCCGGCATAACCACCTCTTATATTGAACAATCATTGCATAATCAACAGCCGGTTGTCAGAGTAATGCCTAACACATCAAGTATGATCGGCGCTTCTGCAACTGCCATCGCACTTGGCAGGCATGTGACAGATGATTTAGAAAAACTGACGGCGGCTTTGCTCGGCTGCATGGGTGAAGTGTATACAATCCAGGAAAATCAAATGGACATTTTCACGGGAATTGCCGGCAGCGGCCCTGCGTATTTTTATTATTTAATGGAATTCATCGAAAAAACAGGCGAGGAAGCGGGCCTTGATAAACATTTATCACGAAGCATCGGTGCACAGACACTCTTGGGTGCTGCAAAAATGCTGATGGAGACAGGAGAACAGCCTGAGGTGCTGAGAGATAATATCACCTCGCCAAATGGAACGACTGCTGCCGGATTACAGGCCTTGAAGAAGAGCGGCGGAGGAGAAGCCATTTCTCAAGCCATTAAACATGCGGCTAAGCGTTCAAAGGAAATCAGCGATGATATCGAAAAAACAGCGGCACCGCTATAAAACAGGAGTGATAAAGTGACGTCTGAAACAGAAATGAAAAGAGTTGTCGTGAAGATCGGCAGCAGTTCATTGACAAGTCTTCATGGGGAAATCAGCATTCGCAAACTGGAAGCTTTAGTGGACCAGGTCGCCAAACTAAAAGACGCCGGATATGAAGTCATCCTGGTTTCTTCCGGCGCAGTAGCAGCAGGATATCGCAAGCTCGGATTTCTTCAGCGACCAGAAAATCTGCCTGAAAAACAAGCGTCTGCTTCAATCGGTCAAGGGTTGCTGATGGAGGCTTATTCAAAGCTGTTTTTGGCGCACGGTTATGTGGCTTCTCAAATTTTAATCACAAGAAGCGACTTTTCTGATGAATATCGATATCACAATGTTCGGAACACAATGAATGTACTGCTCGAACGCGGTATTATCCCGATAATTAACGAAAATGACACAGTGACCGTCAATCGGCTTAAGTTTGGCGATAATGATACACTCGCGGCCAAAGTCGCCGGATTAATCGATGCGGATCTTCTTGTGATTTTATCGGATATCGACGGTTTATATGACGGCAATCCGCGAAATAATCCAAAAGCGAAAAGGGTGCAGCGAGTCAGTGAGATTACACCGGAAATTGAAGCGTGTGCAGGCGATACAGACAGCGAAGTCGGCACCGGAGGCATGCGGTCCAAACTGGATGCGTTTAAAATTGTGATGGCATCCGGCATAAAAGGATTTCTTGGCCAGGCAGACGCTGCAGATATATTATATCAAGCTGTTCATGGAGAGGCGGAAGGCACCTATTTTGAAGCTGAGGGAACGCTTCCGTTGAATCAAAAAGAGCAGTGGATCGCTTTTAATTCCGGACCAGAAGGTGAAATTGTGTTATCAGATGACTGTTCCGGCCAAATAGCTGACGGTCAATCGCATATATACCCAGATGGTGTAAGGGAAATTAAAGGAAAATTTAAAAGCGGCGCTGTTGTCCGCCTGACTGATTCTCATGGTGAAGACATCGGCCTCGGGATCGTCAATTATTCTTCCTTGCAGCTTGAGACACCCGAAAAAAATAAAGGCATGAAAAACAAAGCTGTGATTGATCCAGAAGCGTTTGTATGCCATGTGGATTTATCTTTGCCTGTATATTAAATAGAAGAAATACACGGGAACAAAAAACCCGAACTTCTCCAGAGAAGCTCGGGTTCTTTTTTATTGATACTGTTCCAATTTCGAGAAAAACTGTATGACAAACTCATAAAAATCCTGCGCTGACGGTGCAAGCTCTCTGTTTTTCGGCTTAATAATCCCGACAGTCCGTTTCACTTGAGGAAACTCAATTGGAATTTTCACAGTAAATCGGGGTGTCGTTTCCGCAAAAGTGCTCTCCGGCAGAAGGGTGACACCCATACCTGCGGACACCAATCCTTTGATAGCGTCCAAATCCTCACCCTCCGTAGAGACAAGAGGGGCAAACCCGGCTTGTTTGCAAGAGTCAATCGCCATTTTTCTGAGCACAAATCCTTCCGGAAACAACACAAATTGATCGTTGCGCAAATCGATTAAATGGACCGTTTTTTGTTTGGCGAGCGGATGATTTAAAGGTACAAGCGCGTAAATTTTTTCCGTGAATAAAATATGTCCTGCTATGTCTGGAAAATTCGTCGGCACCGGGCCTAATAACGCTAAATCGATATCGCGGTTTCTGACAGCTTCAATCAGAAACTTATAAGAGCCTTGGCGCAGCAAAAACTCTACGTGCGGATATTCTTCTTTAAATGCCGAAACGACAGTCGGCAGAAGCTGACTGGCGAGGCTTGTAGGAAAGCCGATTTTTACGGTTCCGCGATGCGGGTCAAGGTACTCATCAATTTGTTCTTTTGCATAATCGATGGCTTTCATCGCTGTTTTGACATGAATTAAAAATTCTTTTCCAATCGGAGTGAGTTTGATATTTCTCCCTTCACGCTCAAATAAAGTAACATTTAATTCTTCTTCAAGGTTTGCAATTTGTCTGCTGATTGCTGATTGGGCCACATGCAGATAATCAGCGGCTTCTGAAACGTGTTCACGTTCAGCAACCTCCATAAAATAACGCAGTTGGCGCAGCTCCATGTAAGTCTCACATCCATCTATCTCATTTTGAGATTCTTTTGATCTAAATTATATATTGTTTATATCGTTTTGAAAACCTACAATAATATTAGAGTTGTTAGATTTTATGACCGGTATTATCGGAAACTGATCGGGGGAGAGGAATTATGACTTACAATCAAATGCCAAAAGCTCAAGGTCTCTACCGTCCTGAATTTGAACATGATGCATGCGGAATCGGCCTATATGCGCACTTAAAAGGCAAGGCGACACATGACATCGTCAAACAGGGGCTGCAGATGCTTTGCCAGCTCGACCACAGAGGAGGTCAAGGCAGTGATCCGGATACGGGAGACGGCGCCGGCTTACTGGTTCAAATCCCTGATGCTTTCTTTAAGAAAGAGTGCAAAGACATCAATCTGCCGGAAAAAGGACGTTACGGGGTAGGAATGGTCTTTTTCTCGCAGAAGGAAGATGAAAGAAAAAAAATCGAAAAGCAAATCAATGCACTGATTGAACAGGAAGGCCAAGTTGTGCTTGGATGGAGAACTGTACCTATAAATGTCGGAAAAATCGGAACAGTAGCACAAAAAAGCTGTCCGTTTGTCCGTCAAGTATTCATTGGCGCAAGTTCTGACCTGAAGGATGATTTGTCCTTTGAGCGAAAATTGTATGTCATTCGTAAACAGGCTGAAAACTGGGGAGTAACGGAAGGTCTAGATTTTTATTTTGCCAGTCTTTCAAGCCAAACTATTGTTTATAAAGGCCTTTTAACACCTGAACAGGTTGATGCGTTTTATTCCGATCTGCAAGATGAGGCATTCGTATCCGCTTTTGCACTAGTTCATTCACGCTTCAGCACTAATACCTTCCCTACATGGGAAAGAGCACACCCAAACCGTTATTTGGTTCACAATGGTGAGATTAACACCCTTCGAGGAAATATCAACTGGATGAGAGCACGCGAACAGCAATTTGTGTCTGAAAGTTTTGGTGAGGATCTTAATAAAATTCTTCCAATTCTGAATGCTGACGGCAGTGACTCTTCCATTTTAGATAACGCATTTGAGTTTTTCGTTATGGCGGGACGCAAGCCGGCACATACGGCGATGATGCTGATTCCTGAGCCATGGACAGAAAATACGCACATGTCTAAAGAAAAAAGAGCGTTTTATGAGTATCACAGCTCATTAATGGAGCCTTGGGACGGTCCGACGGCCATTTCATTTACTGACGGAAAACAAATCGGCGCAATACTCGACCGAAATGGTTTACGTCCGGCCCGTTATTATGTGACAAAAGATGATTATATTATTTTCTCATCTGAGGTCGGCGTTATTGAGGTTGAACAGGAAAACGTTTTATATAAAAACCGCCTTGAACCAGGAAAAATGCTTTTAATTGACTTGGAAGAAGGCCGCATTATTTCTGATGAAGAAGTAAAAACACAAATCGCAACTGAATATCCGTACCAAAAATGGCTTGAGGAAGAGCTTGTGCAAGTGAATCCTGATCCGGAAACAAGAGAGGAAGAGCAGTTCACGGATCTTCTTACGCGTCAGAAAGCGTTTGGGTACACATATGAGGATATTCAAAAATATTTAATTCCTGTTATTAAAGAAGGAAAAGATCCTCTGGGCTCAATGGGGAACGATTCGCCGCTTGCTGTTTTGTCTGATCGCCCGCAATCGCTGTTTAACTATTTTAAGCAATTGTTTGCACAGGTTACCAACCCGCCGATTGACGCGATTCGCGAGCAGCTCGTGACTTCAACAATGACTTGGCTCGGAGCAGAAGGCGATCTCCTTCATCCGAATGAACGGAACGTCCGCCGAATCAAGCTGTATACACCCGTGTTATCCAATGAGCAGTTTTATGCGCTGAAAACCATCGTCCATCCTGATTTAAGAAGCCAAAAAATGAATGTGCTGTTTTCAGAAGATCTTGAACGCGGGTTAAAAGACATGTTCACCCAAGCTGAGAAAGCAATCAGCCAAGGCGTCAGTCTTTTGATTTTGTCCGATAGAGCAATGAATGAGCAGTTAACGCCAATTCCGCCGCTGTTAGCAGTCAGCGCACTGCACCAGCATTTAATCCGAAAAGGATTGCGCACGAAAGTCAGCATTATCGTTGAATCGGGAGAAGCACGTGAGGTTCATCACTTCGCAGCTCTAATCGGCTATGGAGCCGACGCTGTCAATCCTTATCTGGCATATGCGACCTACAAGCAGGAAATTGATGAAGGCCGTTTGGATATCAGCTATGAAGAAGCGGTCAGCAAGTATGGAAAAAGCATTACCGAAGGTGTCGTAAAAGTGATGTCGAAGATGGGGATTTCTACTGTACAGAGCTACAGGGGCGCCCAAATCTTTGAAGCGGTAGGAATCAGCCGTGACGTGATTGACCGTTATTTTACGGGAACAGCATCACAGCTCGGCGGCATTGACTTAAATACCATTGCCGAAGAGGCGCAGCGCCGCCACCAGGAAGCGTATAAAGATGACTACAGCAAAACGCTTGAACCGGGAAGTGACTTCCAATGGAGAAACGGCGGAGAGCATCACGCATTTAACCCGAAAACGATTCACACCTTGCAATGGGCGTGCCGCAGAAATGATTACAATCTGTTTAAACAATATACGAAAGCGGCAGATGAAGAACGAATCGGATTTCTGCGAAACTTGTTCTCATTTGAGGAAAACCGCAAGCCTCTAAAAGTGGAGGAAGTAGAATCTGCTGAATCGATTGTCAAACGTTTTAAAACAGGTGCGATGTCATTTGGATCATTAAGCAAGGAAGCCCACGAAGCATTAGCGATTGCGATGAACCGCCTGGGCGGAAAAAGCAACAGCGGTGAAGGCGGAGAAGATCCAAAACGCTTTGTGCCTGATGAAAACGGCGATGACAGAAGAAGCGCGATCAAACAAATTGCATCCGGACGATTCGGTGTAAAGAGCCATTACTTAGTCAATGCCGATGAGCTGCAGATTAAAATGGCGCAAGGCGCAAAACCGGGAGAAGGCGGACAGCTGCCAGGCAATAAAGTGTATCCTTGGGTTGCCGATGTCCGCGGATCAACACCTGGGGTCGGATTGATTTCACCGCCTCCGCACCATGACATTTATTCAATCGAGGATTTAGCCCAGCTGATTCACGATTTAAAAAATGCGAACCGTGATGCAAGAATCAGCGTGAAGCTGGTCTCAAAAGCTGGTGTCGGAACGATCGCTGCGGGTGTTGCTAAAGCAACTGCAGATGTCATCGTTATCAGCGGTTACGACGGAGGTACAGGTGCTTCACCTAAAACAAGCATTAAACATACAGGGCTTCCGTGGGAGCTTGGCCTTGCAGAAGCGCACCAAACCTTAATGCTGAACGGACTCCGTGATCGTGTTGTATTAGAAACAGACGGAAAGCTTATGACAGGCCGGGACGTCGTCATGGCCGCATTGCTCGGCGCTGAAGAATTCGGTTTCGCAACTGCTCCGTTAGTTGTTCTCGGCTGTGTTATGATGCGCGCCTGCCATTTGGATACATGTCCTGTCGGGGTAGCGACTCAAAATCCTGAACTTCGCAAAAAGTTCATGGGAGATCCTGATCATATTGTGAACTACATGTTGTTTATTGCTGAAGAAGTCCGTGAATACATGGCTGCATTAGGTTTTAAAACTTTCGATGAAATGATCGGCCGCACTGACGCACTTAACGTGAGTGAGCGGGCAAAGGCGCATTGGAAAGCGAGCCAGCTTGATTTGTCCACACTTCTTTATCAGCCGGAAGGCGTACGGACATTCCAAACGCCGCAAAACCATAAAATTGATCAATCGCTCGATATCACAACGATTCTTCCTGCTGTAAAAGATGCCATCGAATCGGGAAAAGAAGCTGATATTTCAGTCGAAATCAATAACACAAACCGTGTAGCAGGCACTGTAACAGGCAGTGAAATTTCGAAACGTTACGGCGAAGAAGGACTTCCGGAAGATACGATTAAGCTGCAATTCACAGGATCAGCCGGCCAAAGCTTTGGAGCGTTCGTTCCAAAAGGCATGACGCTTTATTTAGACGGAGATTCAAATGACTACGTCGGAAAAGGTCTGTCTGGCGGAAAAATCATTGTCAAATCACCGGAAGGATTCAACTCCGAATCACATGATAATGTAATTATCGGCAACGTAGCATTCTATGGCGCGACGAGCGGAGAAGCATATATTAACGGCCGTGCAGGTGAACGCTTTGCCGTTCGGAACAGCGGTGTGAATGTTGTTGTTGAAGGCATCGGTGATCACGGCTGTGAATACATGACAGGCGGAAGTGTTGTCGTACTGGGTGATGTCGGCAAAAACTTCGCGGCTGGTATGTCCGGCGGAATCGCGTATGTATTGGCCGAAGATGTAAAAGCATTTAAACGCAAATGCAACCTTGAAATGATTTTATTTGAGTCATTAGAAGATGAAAAAGAAATTCAGCAAGTTAAAGCAATGCTTGAAAAGCATGCTGCATATACAAACAGCCAAAAAGCAGCAGACCTGCTTGTACAGTGGGAAGACAGCGTGAAAACATTCATTAAAGTGATTCCGAAAAACTATAAACAAATGCTTGCGAGCATCGAAGAGCAAAAAGCTGCGGGCTTATCTGAGGAAGAAGCCGTCATGTACGCGTTTGAAGCCAATACGAAACCAAAGCAGAAAAAAGCGCCGGCGGGACAAAAACAAGCGGTAGTACAGTAAGGAAGGGGAGAGGAACATGGGGAAACCAACTGGATTTATGGAAATCAAACGAGAAAAACCAGCTGAGCGAGACCCTCTCACTCGCTTAAAGGACTGGAAGGAATATTCTGCTCCTTTTTCAGAAGAAGCGTCGAAACGGCAGGGGGCGCGGTGTATGGATTGCGGTACACCGTTTTGCCAGATCGGTGCCGACATTAACGGATTTACATCCGGCTGTCCGATTTACAACTTAATTCCTGAATGGAACGATCTTGTCTACCGAGGCAGATGGAAAGAAGCATTAGAACGGCTTGTAAAAACAAACAACTTTCCTGAATTCACAGGGCGGGTTTGTCCCGCTCCTTGTGAAGGGTCATGTACACTAGCGATTTCCGACCCGGCCGTATCGATTAAGAATATTGAACGGACCATTATTGATAAAGGGTTTGAGAATGGTTGGATTCAGCCTAGGATTCCGAAAAAACGTACAGGCAAAAAAGTTGCCATCGTTGGGTCGGGCCCAGCCGGACTGGCGAGTGCTGACCAGCTGAACCAAGCTGGACATTCTGTCACTGTTTTTGAACGCGCAGACAGAGCGGGCGGACTTTTAACTTACGGCATTCCAAACATGAAACTTGAAAAAGGAATTGTCGAACGCCGCATTAAGTTGCTGACGCAAGAAGGAATCGATTTTGTTACAAATACGGAAATTGGCGTTGATATAACGGCCGATGAGCTGAAAGAGCAATTTGATTCCGTAATCCTTTGCACAGGTGCTCAAAAACAGCGGGATCTATTAATTGAGGGGCGCGAATCAAAAGGTGTTCACTACGCGATGGATTACTTGACGCTTGCTACAAAAAGCTATTTAGATTCTAACTTTAAAGACAAGCGATTCATTGATGCGAAGGGGAAAGATGTTATCGTGATCGGAGGCGGAGACACAGGAGCTGACTGTGTGGCTACCGCTTTGCGCCAAAAAGCCAAAAGTGTGCACCAATTCGGCAAACACCCGAAACTTCCTCCGGCTCGCACGAATGATAATATGTGGCCTGAACAGCCGCACGTCTTTACGCTTGAATATGCATATGAAGAAGCAGAAGCAAAATTCGGAAGAGACCCGAGAGAATATTCGATCCAAACAAAAAAATTGGTTGCCGATAAAAACGGCAAATTGAAAGAGCTCCATACGATTCAAATGGAGAAAGTGAAAAATGAGCATGGAAAATACGAGTTCCGTGAACTGCCTGGAACTGAAAAAGTATGGCCTGCTCAGCTCGTCTTTATCGCTATCGGCTTTGAAGGCACAGAACAGCCGATTTTAAAACAATTTGGTGTTGATTCTAATAACAACAAAATCAGCGCAGCATATGGGGATTATAAAACAAATATCGATGGTGTTTTCGCCGCAGGGGATGCAAGAAGAGGCCAAAGTTTAATCGTATGGGCGATTAATGAAGGCCGTGAAGTGGCGCGTGAAGTTGACCGATATTTGATGGGGAGTTCAGTTCTGCCGTAAATAAAGGGGATTATATAAAAAAAGAAACCGGACTGTTTGTCAGCCGGTTTCTTTTTTAATCTATTGTGATCCCAATGTTCCCAAACTGGCTGCCTTCCTGCATTCTGGTATATGCTTCATGTGCTTGTTCTATAGGATATGTCCGGTCAAGCACGGGCCGAAGTTTATGTTTTTCCATGAAATGCAGCATTTTATGAAATTCATCACTGCTACCCATCGACGTTCCCAATATATTGATTTGCGGAAAGAATAAAGAACGCAGCAGAAAACTGAGATTATCACCCGAACTTGCACCAAAGCTGACAATACGGCCATTCGGTTTAACATGATCAAAGTATTCTGAAAAGAGGGCCGGTCCTATGCTATCGAGAATGACATCAGCTTTTTGTCCTTGAAGATGTTCAGACCAATTGCTGTAACTGTCAAAAGCGTGGTCAGCACCTAATTGTATTGCTCTTTTTCTTTTTTCCTCGCTTCGAGAAGTTACGCTTACAGTTGCTCCAATCGCTTTAGCCATTACTAGCGCGTAGGTTGCAACGCCGCTTCCAATTCCCGGTATCAAAATATGCTCGCCTTTTTTTAATTGGGCCTTTGTAAAAAGTGCTCGATATGCGGTCAGAGCTGATAATGGCAACACGCCTGCTTCCTCCCAGGATAGATAAGAAGGTTTTTTTACTGCGTTTTGTGAAGGAATGATCACATATTCAGCAAGTGTTCCGTTTGAAGGGCCTCCCAAAATATCCGGAACAGGAGGTACATCATCTGTTACTTTCCAATTCAAAGTCGGTAAAATCACCACTTCTGTTTGAACAGCCAGATCATCTACACCTTCACCGACCGCTTCAATAATGCCAGCACCGTCAGAGCCCAGAATAAACTCAGGATCTTGTTCAGTTTTATTTTTCATGAGAAACAGGTCCCGGTGATTTAATCCCGCCGTTTTCAACTTGACTTTCACTTCTCCGTATCCGGGATTTTGAGAAGAGAGGTCCTGATACGCTAACCCCCGAAGTCCGCTTTTTCCGTTATGAATAACCGCTTTCATGCCGTCTGCCTCCTATATTCCTCGTAATCTATGATCTTCACATATTTTACACAGCGGTTTTCTTCAAGTAAAATGAACAAAAATGATTGCCGGTATCACTTTTAATCATAACAAGAAGGTGACAGCGTATGGAAAGCGGAGAATTAAAGATATTCCGGGCTGTTGCCCGTGAAGGGAGTATAACAAAAGCAGCCCGGCAGCTGAATTATGTTCAATCTAATGTAACAGCCAGAATCCATAAGCTTGAGACAGATCTGAATATCAAGTTATTTCACCGGACAAATCGTGGAATGAAGTTAACGGCTGCAGGGCAAAACCTATTACAATACGCAGATCAAGTTTTATCATTATTAGACGAAGCTGAGAAATCAGCGCAGTTAAGTCAGCATCCGAAAGGGCCATTGCGGCTTGGAGCATTGGAAACAACAGCGGTCACTCACCTGCCTGAACATGCAGCTTCATTCCTTAGACGTTTTCCTGAAGTTGATTTATCAGTGAACACAGGTGATACGCACAGCTTGGTTCAGCAAGTTCTAGATCATAAGGTGGATGGCGCTTTTGTGTACGGTCCTGTTGAATACATGGATATCAAACAAATTCCTGTTTCCCATGAGGAATTGGTGTTGATTTCACCAGAGGAAGGGGCGATAGAGGACATGCTTCGGCTGCCGATGCTCTTTTTTGGAACCGGCTGCTCTCATCGCGATAGGGTCAAAAGATTATTGGAGGAAGCCGGTATTCAACAGCAAAAAATTATAGAATTTGGCACATTGGAAGCCGTTATCAGAGGAGTTTCCGCTGGTTTGGGAACGGCGCTGCTGCCAAAGTCGGCCATTGCCTGCTCTGTCCATCGCCAAAGGGTGTACGTTCACCAGCTTCCCGCATCATATCAGGATATGACGATCGTGTTTATTTACAGAAAAGACTTTTTTATGACCAGTGCATTTCAGCGGTTTATTGCAGAATTGAACGAAACCAAATTTATCCCATCAGTCTAATCAAGAAGAGAAGATTCAAGAATAGCAGGGGATACGGGATAGATTTTTGTTTTTGTAAGCTGGAGAGACTGTTTTCAAAAAAACAAAGAAGCTTTAAGGTCTATGAATTGATTAGCTGATCAAACCTTTATGTGTTTCGAATTGTTATCTGGCACATGTCTGGATGTTATATTGAAAGGTATTCGTACCGACATTAGATTCGCGTTAAGGAGTATGCGAGGACCATAGGCAAGATTAATCGTTCACAGCAAAAAAACTGTACTCGGCAAAAATGAGTACAGTTTTTCTTTTTTATTTATGTCTTAAATTAATTCCGATCGCTGCGCCGTTTCTGCTTGAATCGGCTACTCCTTTGAAGGTGCCGTTTTCACGGTCGATAAAAATGCTTTGCACGTTTCCGATGTCCACTGGACTTGTGCTGAATTTATGGCCCATGTCTTTTAATTTGCTGAGTACATCCTCTGGAACTCCGTCTTCGTATCTGTAGGAGCTCATACTGTTTGTGTAAATTCTCGGCTCTTCAACCGCTGCTTTTAACTCCATTCCATATTCTATACTATAGAGGATGGTTTGCAGCACGGAAGAAATAATCGTTGCCCCTCCAGGAGATCCGACGGTGAGAACTGGTTTGTCATCTTTAAACAAAATCGTCGGCGTCATGCTGCTTAATGGCCGCTTGTTCGGCTGAACTTCGTTGGCTCCGCCTGGAACCGCATCAAAATCTGTTAGTTCATTGTTTAAAATGACGCCGTAATCAGGAACCATAATACCTGTTCCAAACAGCTGTTCAATTGTTGTTGTATAGGAAACAACATTGCCCCAGCGGTCCGCGACGGTAAAGTGTGTCGTTTGGCCGTCTACTTTATCATTCGGCTGTTCGACTTGCTTATAGTTTGCGGTTCCTTCTTCGTATTTCCAAGGATCACCGGCTTTTGGTTTTTTGTTGACTTCATCTAAACTGATTAATTGCTGGCGCTCTTTTATATAGTCGGGGTGAAGCAAACCTTTGAGAGGAACATTTACAAATTCGGGATCGCCTGCATAAGCCGCGCGGTCAGCGTAAGACAAATGCATGGTTTCAGCGAGCAGATGGTATTTTTCCCATGAGCGGATATCATATTGTGAAAGGTTAAAATCATCGAGAATGTTCAGCATTTGCAGCAAAAACACGCCGCCAGAGCTTGGAGGAGGAGTCGTTGCGATTTGATAGCCCTGATATTCTCCCCAAATCGGTTCGTCAATTGTAATGTCGTAATTTTCTAAATCTTTTTCGGTCATTGATCCCCCAAAATCCTGAACAGTATCAGAAAGGGCTTTGGCAAATCTGCCTTCGTAAAAGGCGTCTATGCCTTTCGAACGAATGAGCTTAAAGGTTTTGGCCAGATCTTTTTGAATGAGCGTATCGCCTTCTTTAAGCGGCTCGCCATTCGGCAGAAATACATCCTTAGCGGCAGTTCGTGATAATTTTTCCTGATAATCAGAAATCGCATCTGCTAACACTGAATCAATCGGAAAGCCTTTATCAGCGAGTTTAATAGAGGGGGAAATTAATTGTTTCATCGAACGGGTTCCCCATTTATCCAAGGCTTTTTCCAGCCCTTTCAGTGTACCCGGAACACCAACAGCAGTACCTTTTGTGACACGTTCGGAGAAGGGTATCGCTTTGCCGTTTTCATCGAGAAACATATCCGGAGTTGCGCCTGCGGGAGCGCGTTCACGGCTGTCAATGATCGTCGTATCTCTTGTTTTTCCGTCATACACCATCATAAAACCGCCGCCGCCAATACCTGACATCATCGGTTCTGTGACATTAAGCGCAAACTGAATGGCAACCGCCGCGTCAATGGCATTTCCGCCTTTTTTCAGGACGTCAGCTCCGATCTCTGAAGCAAGAGGATGCGCAGTTGCAACCATTCCGTCTTTGCCTACATCTACTTGTTTGTACTCGTCATAGCCTTTGGGCGGCTTTTTAGCTTCCGCGTGAAATGGAGCACTTCCAGCGACTAACAGAACACTAAGCAGGGCTGCTAAACAGACGTTCCACGTTTTTTTCATGTTCTCCCTCCTATTAAGCTGTTATGTTACAATCTTAGCGTAAAAAAAATACAGCGGTTTCACAAGTGACAAATGGTATATAATCTATATCATCCGGCCTTATTTCTGTGTGAAATTGATTATATTGGGGTAAGTCATGTGCTATAGTAGAAACAGCATACGGATTAAGAAAGGAATGCTATATGTATTTAACGATTAAAGAAACAGCAGAATATGCAAATCTTTCAGAGGATTATATTAAAAGTTTGGTGCTCGAAGGAAAAATCAGGGCCGTTCATGACGGTGAGCAATTTTTGATTTATAAGGGACAGTTCAAAACGCATCTCGAACAGCTGGAGAATTACAAAGCGCTCGTGCAGGAAATATTAAATGAACCGATCCCCGAAGATATTGATGTAAAGGATGAGGATTAGGACACAATTTGAAATTGTGTCTTTTTTTGCATCTTTTTTTGAGAGTATCTCGAAAAGCAAAGCGTCATATTGCGTTTTAAGGGCTTTTTCGGGAAGGGTTAGAGTGATTTGTCTCAGGAGTTGAAAAAGCTTTATATGAGCCTGTAAATGTCATTTCAGAAGATAGGGCGTTTCAAGAGATCTTTTTTCTGCTTATGTAACACTATGTATATTATGTTACATAAATGCCTCCGAACTTTGACATTCAACGTTTTTCCGCTATAATAGTAACATAGACCTCAAAACGTTACATAACGGTTTTTAAGGAGTTTTTTGATGCATATTGTACAGCCGATCCGCAGTTTAGAGAAAATTCAAGATGTGAAACAGTATTTACGCAGCAAAAACAAGCGTGATTATTTTTTATTTATTTTCGGCATTAACAGCGCGCTCCGAATTTCTGATATTTTGCCGCTTCAAGTGAAAGATGTCAGAAATAAAGACCATTTATGGGCGACTGAAAGCAAAACAAAAAAGAAAAGGAAGATTCTCATTTTAGAATCTTTGAAAGCAGAAATATACGAGTATACGAAAGACATGAAAGAAAATGAATATCTCTTTAAATCTGTCCGAACCAGAAAGCCAATTTCACGCATTCAGGCATACAGAATTTTAAGAGAGGCAGCCGAAGCGTGCGGACTTGAGGAAATAGGGACCCATACGCTCCGGAAAACATTTGGCTATCATTTCTACCAGCGGACAAAAGATATCGCTGAGCTGCAGAGGATTCTTAATCATTCATCACCTTCAATTACAATGCGTTATATTGGAATCGATGAAGATACAACAAGAGCTGCTTATAAGGTATTTGGAGGGCTGTAAATCAAATCGCTTGAAAATCGTGACAATCGGAGCTACTATATAGATATCAAAAAAGCTCTAGTAGCACAGCGGATAGTGCAGCAGTTTCCTAAACTGCAGGTCGGGAGTTCGAATCTCTCCTAGAGCGTAATAAAACAAAAGGGCAATGGACGATACGTCCGTTGCTTTTTTATGCTGAACATAAAAAACGCCCGTTTTTCTCGGGCGTTTTTTCTTATATAACTGCGTCAAAGCGATTTACTTTCCACTTTTTATTCTCTTTTACAAATGTCACTTTCCGTTTTGCTGAAGGTGATCCGTCCAAAGTAGGAACGGTAAATTCATATGTGACTGTGCCGCCTTTTTTAGAAATGAGTTTAGCGGTTGATTTTTTCCAATTTAAGAGATTGTCTCCGTCACCGACCGGAACAGCCAGTTTTCCTTTTGAGACAACGAAATGATAGTCTTTAAAGCCTTTTTCAATCGCTGTTTTTGAGAAAATAGGTGTTAAGTAATTCACAGCTTTTTCTTTTGTACCAAGGTCACTGCACATGTATACGTACTGAAGGTTTTGATGCTCGAATGTGCCTGATGGGCAAACTGCTTTTTTCGCTTTTGGATTGTGTCCGCTCATTGTATTCCAAAAATGCTCTCTTGCTGTTAGCGCCAGCTGCAATGCTTGTTTTTGTGATAAATCCCCGGATGTGTTTTTCGCAAATGCATTTGTGTTTAATGACAGAATAAGTGCAATAGTGGTTAGAAATAGAAGATATTTTTTCAATGTGGCTCTCTCCTTTAAAATCTCTTTCTCTTATGTTACAAATGTTACAATAGTTACGTTTAGATTACAATACTTTTGCATAAATTATTTTTTATTCTTTCATCTCACCAAAAGACTATGCTGTATCGCACTAGTTTATTCTGGCAGATTGAAAAATGTGTAAAAATAGGAGAATCGGGAAGGGTTTTATAAGTACTGTGGTGAATAGTTACATGTTGCATGTCGTGTTCATTTCAAAAGAAACGGGAGCACGTTAGTGAAACGAGTTTAAATAAAGGAGTCATTCATATGGAAACATTACAAGAAAATCCCGTATCTAAGAAGAAGAGCAATCCATCTGTTTGGCGGTCAATGTCACTATTTTTAGTGCCGCTCCTTCTGAGCAATGTGCTGCAATCAGTGGGCCAATTAGTCGGGATGGTCGCTGTGGGCAGATGGCTTGGCGTAGATGCGCTTGCAGCTGTCTCATCCTTTTTCCCGCTGTTTTTTCTTCTCATTTCATTTACGATCGGCATCGGTTCCGGCAGTTCCATTCTTATCGGGCAAGCCTATGGGGCAAAAAATGAGGAACGGTTAAAGGCCGTTGTCGGAACAACGCTGACATTCACCTTTTTATTAGGAATTGTGTTAGCTGTGATCGGCAGTATATTCACCTTAGATATTCTGCGTCTCATGGGCACGCCGGAAAATGTAATTCATGTCAGTGTCAGCTATGCGCGTATCTTATTTTGCGCAATGCCGTTTATGTTTTTATATTTTGCTTATACCACATTCTTGCGGGGGACAGGAGATTCTAAGACACCTTTTTATACATTGATTGTAAGCACAGTCATCAATATAGCACTTTTACCGATCTTAATTCTCGGTATGTTCGGCTTGCCGAAGCTGGGCATTTACGGCTCTGCTTACGCAACCGTTATTTCTACAATTGTGACCTTTATCGTATTGTTGGTGTATCTGCGGAAAACGAAACACCCGCTGCAATTTGATAAGACAGTGCGGCGTTATTTGAAAATGGATAAGGAATTGCTGGCTCTTCTGCTGCGTCTTGGTATTCCGTCAAGCATTAACATGATTCTCGTCTCACTATCGGAAATAGCGGTCATTTCATTCGTCAATCATTATGGCTCTGATGCAACCGCAGCATATGGCGTGGTCAATCAGGTAGCCAGCTATGTGCAAATGCCGGCTGTCAGTCTGGGGATCGCGGTGTCTATTTTCGCCGCTCAATCTATTGGAGCGAATGAGTTTGACCGGTTAAAGCAAGTCATTCGGGTCGGCATTTGGCTGAATTATATCATTGGCGGTGTGCTGATCCTCCTTATCTATCTTTTTGCACATCAGATTTTAGCATTATTTTTGACCGAGAAAGATACCCTTTACATTGCACACAGGCTTTTGATGATTACGTTATGGAGCTATTTGCTGTTTGGGAATGCCCAAATTATTTCTGCGACGATGCGTGCAAGCGGAACGGTTTTATGGCCGACCCTCATCAGTATTTTCGCCATCTGGGGAATCGAAGTGCCGGTCGCGTTTGTTCTGTCTCACTATACAAATCTTGAAATACTCGGCATTTGGGTAGGCTATCCGGCAGCATTTGCCGTGAGTTTGCTTTTGATTTACGGGTATTATCAATTCATTTGGAAAAAGAAGCAGATTACACGTCTGATTCAATAAACTCCAAGAGAACACCGTTCATTTTGAATGGTGTTTTTTGTTTACTTAAAGACTAAAGGGAAAACATAAAATGGAGGAAATAGTGCACACTGAATTGAATTCATATATAAGCATTGAATTAAGGAGAGGTTGAGTACACATGACAAATTATATTGAAAAGATGACGTATTTAGGAACACCAGCTGTCAAAGCGGGTAATGAGCATTTGGAAATAATAGTCGTGCCTGAGTGGGGCAGCAACGTCATTTCTCTCGTAGACAAAGAAACAAAGATGCACCTTTTACGAGAACCGGAAACAACTGAAAGCTTTCATGACACACCTACATTGTATGGAATTCCCATTTTGTTTCCGCCTAACCGCATAAGTGACGGAACGTTCACCTTCCGGGGCAGAACGTATCATTTTGATATCAATGAAAAGGATAAACACCATCACCTTCACGGCTTTCTCTATGACAAAAAGTGGGACATCATAACAATGAAACAAACAGACGAAGAAGTGATCATAGAAACTGAAATTGATCTTTCGGAGATTCCCCATGTTTATAAACAATTTCCGCATCATGCTGTTGTACGGATGACATACATTTTAAAAGGTAACACTCTTTATAAGCATGCCACGATCATGAATAAAGGGAAGGATGCATTTCCTTGGGGGCTTGGTTATCATACGACCTTCGTTTTCCCGGAAGAGAGCTCTTTATTTTCTCTTACTGCTGATCAGCAATGGGAATTGGATGAACGTTTATTGCCGACCGGAAAGCTGATTGATATACCGAATCAGGAAGCTTTGCACGAAGGAATGCTCTTACGGCAGCAGCTTGATGATGTCTTTTTATCTTCTTATCAGAAGAGAGGGGGAGAAAATCAGGCTGTCATTTACCATCAGCATGCACACCTGAATATGATCTACAAGGCGGATGAACAATTTAAGCATTGGGTTGTGTATAATGCAGATGGAACACAAGGGTATTTGTGCCCGGAGCCTTATACATGGGTGACAAACGCAGTTAACCTTGATCTCTCTTCGTCACTCACCGGCTTACAAGTGTTAGAGCCTGGTGAAGAGAAGACAGTAAAAAGCAGCATCACGATTGAGCGTAATCATCGTTAGCCATTCAGGAGAGGCGGGATAAGAAAATGAGAAAAAGCATGAAGCTTTATTTTGTAATATTGCTGCTTTTCATCTTTGCTTCCATTCCATATATGCATCATGCTGCACATGCGGCTGAAGAACAGGATACACTTGCCGGGCAGATTGAAACCATTTTAGCCAATGAACCTGCTTTAAAAGGCGCAATGGCTGGCATTACTGTCCGTTCTGCAGAAACAGGCGACGTCTTATACGACCATTTAGGGGATGTCCGGATGAGACCCGCCTCTTCTTTGAAGCTTTTTACAGCCGCCGCGGCACTTTCTGTTCTCGGTGAGGATTTTTCTTTCACAACAGAAGTGCGGACAGACGGCCGCCTCAAAGGACAAAAGCTGAATGGCAACCTTTATCTGAAAGGAAAAGGAGATCCGACACTTTTACCAGCTGATTTTGATCAAATGGCCGAAAAGCTGAAAAAATCCGGCATCAAGTCCATAAAAGGCAATCTTGTCGCCGATGACTCATGGTATGATCATATCCGCTATTCGCCTGATTTGCCATGGAGTGATGAGTACACTTATTACGGCGCACAAATTTCCGCACTGACAGCGTCTCCAAATGAGGACTATGATGCAGGCACTGTGATAGTAGAAGCCAGTCCGGGAAAGAAAGAAGGACAAAAGCCAGCAATATCAGTGTCACCAAAAACGGATTATGTAGCGATTGAGAATGAGGCGAAAACAGTTGAGGCAGGAAAAAAGAAAGATCTTTCTATCGAAAGAGAACATGGAACCAACACTATTACGATTAAAGGGAGCATACCGGTTGATGCGAGCAAAACAAAAGAGTGGATTTCCGTCTGGGAGCCGGCAGGATATGCTTTAGATTTATTTAAGCAGGCTCTTAAAAAACAAGGCATTACAGTAAAAGGGAAAATCATAATGGGCACAGCGCCCGACTCTTCAGACATACTGGCCTCTCATCACTCAATGCCTTTGTCTAAGCTATTTCTTCCTTTTATGAAATTAAGCAATAACGGGCACGCCGAGGTACTTGTAAAAGAGATGGGGAAAGCGGAAAAAGGAGAGGGCAGCTGGGAAAAAGGGCTTGAAGTGCTAAACAGTACGCTTCCGAATTTCAGCGTTGATCCCAAAACACTTATTTTGAGGGACGGTTCCGGGGTCTCTCATATCAACGCCGTATCATCAGACCAAATCACAAAGCTCTTATATGACATTCAAGATGAAAAGTGGTTTCAACCTTATCTGCATGCTCTGCCGGAAGCGGGGAACAGTGACAGACTGGTAGGCGGGACGCTAAGAAACCGCATGAAAGACACCCCGGCAGAAAGAAAGATAAGGGCAAAGACCGGGTCGTTAAGCACTGTCAGCTCTCTGTCTGGCTATGCAGAAACAAAGAGCGGAAAAACGCTCGTTTTCTCTATTCTTCTAAACGGTCTGATTGATGACTCGGATGGCAAAGACATTGAGGATCAAATTGCTGTTATCTTGGCAAATCAATAAAAACGCTAAACCTGTTTTCGTGGAAAACAGGTTTTTTTATGTTTCTTTTTACATTATCGCGCTTGTTTTTAAAACATTCAGCTAAATATTGTAGAAATGTAACCTGATACTGAGGCGGAGAATATCTTATAAACGGTCCAACACTATCCTCATATGAAATTAAATAATTGAAGAAAAAATCTAGTGATGAAGAACTATTAAAAATCGATACTTTCATAACTTTACATTCGAAATCCTAATAAAATCAATCAAGAAAAATAAATAATTAATACTATATTCAAAAAAATGTTATAAAAATTTTATATTTTTTATTGTACTTTAAAAAAATTCGGTTAATATAATGCATATATGGATTATATAGTCATATAATTTCTTTTTATTGTAATTATTTCAGTTTCTTATCCTCTTATAAATTAGAATTGGAGGGAATTCGTTGAAAGAAAATACTTATGGTTTAACTCATGCCCAAAGGAGAGTTTGGTTTACTGAACTGTTGGAGCCTGGTACAAGCATCTGTAATCTGACCGCCTGTGTAAAATTCAGGGGTGATGTTGATCTTGATGCTCTTCAGCTGGCTCTGAACCTTTCAATCTCCCGTAATGATGCAATCAGGTTCCAACTGACAGAAGGAATTGAATCGGAGTCAGAGCCTCGTCTGTATCTTGCAGAATACAAAGGATTATCACTTGAAATAATAGATTTTACAAATGCTGAAATGACAGAAACAGAGCAATGGATTCATGATCAAGCCAGAATTCCGTTTAAGCTGCTTGATTCGCCTCTGTATCAATTTTATCTCCTTAGAATCCATCCTCATGAGATTTGGTTATATGCGAAATTCCATCATATTATCATGGATGGCATCTCTTTAAATTTGCTGGGAAATCAAATTATTGATCTGTATCAAAAAATCAAAAAAGGGGAGCCTGTACCCGATGAGCAAGAGCCTTCCTACATTAGCTACATAGAAAAAGAGAGGCAGTACTTACAATCTTCACGTTTTGAAAAAGACCATTTGTTTTGGACGCAAACCTACCAACAGCCTCCGGTATACCACTCACTAACCGGACAGAGCACTTCACAAAAGCAGAGTACCTCCGCATCGAGAGATACTATCACACTTTCACCTTACCTAGCCCATACCATCCAAGCTTTTTGCGAAGAACAGAAAATCAGTATGATTTCCTTATTTATGGCTTCATTTTACATATGTATCAGCCGCATCACCTCTAAAACGGACCTTGCGATCGGAACCTACTATGGAAACAGGGGGTCAAAGGCGGAGAAAGAAATGCTTGGCATGTTTGTCAGTTCTCTTCCAATTAGAAAAACGGTTGATTCTGACGCCGATTTTCTTTCCTTTGCACGCAGTGTCGGCAGAGAACAGCTTTCAGTCATGCGCCACCAAAGATTTCCTTATAATTTGCTGGTGAATGAATTAAGAAAAGAACACAAGGATTTACACAACCTGATCGGTATATCAATGCAGTACCATCCGCTTCAGTGGCAAAAAGCGGATGATTTGAACTATGAGACGGCGCTTTATTTCAGCGGATACACCGCGAACGAGCTTTCTGTTCAAATACAGGAGCGGATAGATACTGGAGCCATTCAATTAAATTTCGACTATCAAAATATCTTATTTTCTCTTGAGGACATTAAACGGATTCAGCACCACCTGCTTACGTTGCTGGAAAACGCGCTTCAAAATCCGCATAGTACTATAAAAGAATTAGATATGGCAGAAAAGTCTGAGAAAGAAAAAGTTTTGTATGAGTTTAACAGAACGAAAGCTATTTCCCCTTCAGCATCGACGTTGCACGGGCTGTTTGAACGTCAGGC
>NZ_LPVF01000012.1 GCF_001517105.1 Bacillus halotolerans | reverse complement strand
GTTATCTAGTTTTGAGAGAATATCTCAAAAAAACTCTTGACTTTTCAAGATATACATAGTATAATTTTAAATGTCACTGAAATTGTCTGGTGATGATGGCGAAGAGGTCACACCCGTTCCCATGCCGAACACGGAAGTTAAGCTCTTCAGCGCCGATGGTAGTCGGGGGTTTCCCCCTGTGAGAGTAGGACATCGCCAGGCAGACTTCATTCCGCAGTAGCTCAGTGGTAGAGCTATCGGCTGTTAACCGATCGGTCGTAGGTTCGAATCCTACCTGCGGAGCCATTATTGGAGAGCTGTCCGAGTGGTCGAAGGAGCACGATTGGAAATCGTGTAGGCGGTCAACTCCGTCTCAAGGGTTCGAATCCCTTGCTCTCCGCCACTGATATTTATACATAATCACAATTGAAGGTCTGGGCCCGTTGGTCAAGCGGTTAAGACACCGCCCTTTCACGGCGGTAACACGGGTTCGAATCCCGTACGGGTCATTATATGATGGAGGATTAGCTCAGCTGGGAGAGCATCTGCCTTACAAGCAGAGGGTCGGCGGTTCGAGCCCGTCATCCTCCACCATTATCATCGCGGGGTGGAGCAGTTCGGTAGCTCGTCGGGCTCATAACCCGAAGGTCGCAGGTTCAAATCCTGCCCCCGCAACCAAAAAAATATCCTTTTAAATAGGAGCGCCCGAAGGGTGCAACCAATTAAAATCAAATGGTCCGGTAGTTCAGTTGGTTAGAATGCCTGCCTGTCACGCAGGAGGTCGCGGGTTCGAGTCCCGTCCGGACCGCCATTTAAATCATAAGGCTCGGTAGCTCAGTTGGTAGAGCAACGGACTGAAAATCCGTGTGTCGGCGGTTCGATTCCGTCCCGAGCCACCACCTATGCCGGTGTAGCTCAATTGGTAGAGCAACTGACTTGTAATCAGTAGGTTGGGGGTTCAAGTCCTCTTGCCGGCACTGTTTTTTCAAAACTTAATGTGGAGGGGTAGCGAAGTGGCTAAACGCGGCGGACTGTAAATCCGCTCCCTCAGGGTTCGGCAGTTCGAATCTGCCCCCCTCCACCATTTATAGGGGCATAGTTTAACGGTAGAACAGAGGTCTCCAAAACCTCCGGTGTGGGTTCGATTCCTACTGCCCCTGCCAAATTTATGACATCTTGAGATTATGGCGGTTGTGGCGAAGTGGTTAACGCACCAGATTGTGGCTCTGGCACTCGTGGGTTCGATTCCCATCAATCGCCCCATATTATCATTGGGCTATAGCCAAGCGGTAAGGCAACGGACTTTGACTCCGTCATGCGTTGGTTCGAATCCAGCTAGCCCAGTCTCAATTTTTTATATCAATTGAATATAATGTATTAAGTCCCTTAAGATGCGGAAGTAGTTCAGTGGTAGAACACCACCTTGCCAAGGTGGGGGTCGCGGGTTCGAATCCCGTCTTCCGCTCCAATTACGGCGGCATAGCCAAGTGGTAAGGCAGAGGTCTGCAAAACCTTTATCCCCGGTTCGAATCCGGGTGTCGCCTTTCTTTTGCCGGGGTGGTGGAATTGGCAGACACACAGGACTTAAAATCCTGCGGTAGGTGACTACCGTGCCGGTTCAAGTCCGGCCCTCGGCACCAATTTTACTTACTTGATAAGTTAAATTGGTGTTTGTGCTTGAAAATATAATGAAGCTAATCATATCAATGATCTACATAAGTAGATCATTTTTTTATTGTATGAAAGTGTCGATGTAAGCATTGGGCTGTATTTCATAAAAAGTCGCTTTAGCCCTTTATTATTATATTTCCCAAAAAACTTTTTTGAAATACATTGACACTTTATCATATCCATGATATATTTATATTCGTCGGTTAGATACGACGTAAAACTTGCCGGTGTGGCGGAATTGGCAGACGCGCACGACTCAAAATCGTGTTCCTTCTGGAGTGTCGGTTCGACCCCGACCACCGGTATAAAAAAGAACCCCGTTTCTTACTTATGTAAGAAACGGGGTTTTGTTTTTATTAAAAGAAGGAGCCTATATTAATAAGCATAGGCTCCTTTTTGTAATTTACTCAGCATATTGGTCGATGATCTCTTCTAAGACCTCTTCAAGTTGTTCGATATCTTCAAGCTCTGATTGTCTGAAACGGACACGTACGAGCTGCTCTCCGTCATTATACATCTCTTCCAGCCATCCACGCAGGCCTCTTGCCCGGCGATCGACTTCGAAAATAATTTCTAAACCGTCTTCCTCTAAAAGAAAAATAAGCTCTAATTCATCAAGCATCTGACGGTAATAGCCTGATGTTGGAACAAACTCAAATTCTTGAACGAAAGGCAGACGGCGCTGGAAGTAAGATGCCTGTTCACAGTCTGCTTCGTTAAGACGGAAGCCAAGGTTCTCAATTGCTTCTAATACATTTTCAACCCAAGGGTGTGCTTCTACGAAGATACGATCGTGATCTGATTTATCAATACCGCCTTGAATGTCAAGGTCTGTCACTACTGCGACTTCTACCTTCCCTGCAGTAATCGGTGTATCAAGAGGCAGGATGAAGGAGAACGGAAATTGGTGTTCTTCTCCAGGCTGAATGGTGAATGAACCCGTTACCCGAAAAGAATGAATTGTTGCGTGTTTCCGGTGCTCTTCATCGTCTTTTACAATGACATATCTTGTGTTGAGCTGTAAGTCAATATAACGGATATCCTGGGCGATTTTCCCGCCTTTTACATGTACAGTTCCCCGGACTTCTTCTCCTGGACAATACGCATCTTTCTCCAAAATGGTATCGATTTTTGCTGCGCCGATGCCGGCACTTGCGGCAAGTTTCTTAAAAAATGACATATTAGATCTTCCCCTTTTTCTTTTTTCTCAACAGTTATACGTGGGAAGAAGAAAAAAAGGTTCATTTATTTTGAAATAAATGAACCTTTTTTCCTATATTCGTTTATCTGAGGGACAGACTAAAAGTGATGCTTAAGTAAAGGAGGAGATATGAATGAATAAAGAAACGATGGTCGCTGATGAATTACATAGAATGTTTTTAGCTGGTGAGCTGCAAATCACAGTCGAGGAGGACATTAACAATCTTTCAGAAAGACTGAGAAGCGGTGAACTCAGATTAGACAGTTTGACCGGGGAAGATGCGTTTATAAAAGAAACAGTAAACGAAGCGTTAAGAAGAGTGGAGCAATAAAATAGAGAGACGGCTTCTCAAAATGAGAGACCGTCTTTTTTTATGGTTTAAGAAGCACTTTAATGGCTCCGTCTGTTTTCGTATCAAACACCTCATAACCGTGCTTTGCTTGATCTAACGGCAGAACATGTGTGATGATGTCGCCCGGATCTACTTTACCTGTAGCAATCAAATCATACAGGTACGGCATATAATGAATGACAGGGGCTTGCCCGGTTCTAACATTTACATTCCTTTGGAAGATGTCTCCGAATGGAAATGCATTGTATCTCATTCCGTACACACCTGTCACCTGAATTGTGCCGCATTTTCTGACAGCCTGTGCCGCCGTTACCAGCGCACCCATGGCTCCGCCGTGCATTTTTACACCGGTGGCGAGAAATTCAAGCGGGGACATTTTGCCGTCCATTCCGACGCAGTCGATGACAACATCTGCACCGCCCTGTGTGATTTCTTTCAAATATGAACCAGCGTTTTCATGATGCTCGAAATTAACGATTTCTACATTGTTTGTTTTTTTGGCGTGCTGAAGGCGATAGTCTACATAATCCACTGCAATGACTCTTTTGGCGCCTTTCATCCATGCGAATTTTTGCGCGAGCAGCCCGACAGGACCGCAGCCGAGAATAATGACGGTATTTCCCTCTTTTACTCCTGCGTTGTCTACGCTCCAATAGGCTGTCGACATAGCGTCTGAAAGCAATACTAATTTCTCATCTTCTACTTCACAGTCATCAGGCAGTTTAAAGGGAGTGAAGTTAGCATAGGGGACGCGCATGTATTCAGCCTGGCCTCCGGGATAGCCGCCTGCTGAGTCTGAATAGCCAAAATAAGCGCCGACTTCGCCGTTTGCATTTGAATTGTCACATTGGCTTTCAAGCTGGTTTTTGCAGAAAAAACATTCGCCGCAGCTGACGTTAAACGGTATGATGACACGATCGCCTTTTTTAACCTTGTGAACGTCGGGGCCTGTTTCTTCAACAATGCCCATTGGTTCATGGCCGATGATATAATCTTCAGGAAAATTGGGAACCATGCCGTGAATTAGGTGTAAATCAGATCCGCAGATTGCTGTGGTTGTCAGTTTGACAATGATATCATCAGGCTTTTTGATTTCTGGCGCTTTTACCTCTTTGACGCGGACGTCTTTAATGCCTTGATACGTAACAGCTTTCATTCATGATGTCTCCTTATTGTTTAGTGATCGGGCGTGGCGAATGTTCCGAGACGGTTCGTGTTATCAGGAAAAAGTTTTAGCCCGGCGATATCAACGGCTGTTTGTGCTGATTTCATATCGATTTGAAATTGTTTGTCCAAGTCAGAAGGGAAAAGCCAGCCTTTTTCCATCATGAGCTGTGATAGTTCTCCATGCAGGTAAATAGCAGCGTCTAATTGATTGCGCAATGCTGTTCTGAGTTCTGGGCTTGCGGTTTCCGTGATGGCGACAGCATAATTTTTGATACCGGTTTTTACGGAAATTAAGAAATCAAGGGCAAGTGCTGAATCAGCAAGGTCAGGCATGCCTTTTGCGTTTTTCGGGTCTAAGAAATCGTTCAATGATAGTCACCTCCTGTTATTGTCGGGGCCTTTTGATAGAGGCTCTGAAGCTCAGTTACGTCCCGTACAGACTGCTGTACATCCTTCTCCATAAGGGCTCTTAGTTCCTGATCGAACACCAGTCCCTGCATCATTTTTGATTTAAGTAAACATACGGTTTTGAAGTTGAGGATTTCGTGTAAATCAACTGTTTCGTGGTTTGCCAAACGGTCTTGTTCCATTTTTTCGGTCACCTCCTGATTCAAAGGTATTTTTACCTTGTATCATGCTTTTATGCGAAAGTGCTATAATGGGTAAAATATTATCTTGGGGGAGTCGGATGATGAAACAGATTATTGCGATGGGCGGCGGAGGTTTTTCAATGGAACCAGATCATCTCGTTCTTGATCAATTTATCATTAATCAGTCAAAGCAGCCCTCACCTCGCATTTGTTTTTTGCCAACGGCAAGCGGGGATGCGGAGAACTATGTTCAGCGGTTTTATCATGCTTTTCAAAAGCTTGATTGTGACCCGTCTCATTTGTCTTTATTTAAGCCGCCGACAACAGATTTAGCCTCCTTTATTATGGAGAAAGATGTGATTTATGTCGGAGGGGGAAATACAAGAAATTTGCTGGTGCTGTGGAAGGAGTGGGGACTGGATCACATATTGAAAAAAGCTTGGGAGAACGGGATTATTTTAGCGGGATTAAGTGCAGGTGCGATCTGCTGGTTTGAAGAAGGTGTGACGGATTCTGCCGGACCGCTGACCGGTTTGAAAAGCTTGGGTTTTTTGCAAGGCAGTTTTTGTCCTCATTATGATGGAGAAAAGGATCGGAGACCTGCATATCATCACATGATATCAGCGAAAGCGTTGAGCAGCGGTTATGCGGCGGATGATGGAGCAGCTCTGCATTTTATTGATGATCAGTTTT
The DNA here is from genome assembly GCF_001517105.1 of Bacillus halotolerans. Taxonomy (GTDB): domain Bacteria; phylum Bacillota; class Bacilli; order Bacillales; family Bacillaceae; genus Bacillus; species Bacillus halotolerans. The sequence goes on along the minus strand of NZ_LPVF01000012.1, from coordinate 515,304 downwards.
TTCAGGCTGTGAGTTCAAGATCTGATGCAAATGCGTATCAGGTGGTGCTTCATGAAAATGAAATCTCTGAAATAGCATTGCCGATTACATATTTGTCTTGAATTTGCTGAATATTTTATACATTGCTCTTTTTTTCAGTTTGTTTTTATGATACGATAAGTGCGAAATTAATAGTTACTGGGGGTGCCCGCTGACGGGCTGAGAGAGAAGATATGCTTCTCAACCCTTTGGACCTGATCTGGTTCGTACCAGCGTGGGGAAGTAGAGGAATTGTTTTTATTATTGCTGAATACTGCAATAATATGTTTCTTTCTGACTGTAACCGGGTTCATTCAATTGAATCCGGTTTTTTGTGCTGGTTATGGGCTTGATTTTGTCCTTTCAAACAAAGAGAGGGGAAGGATAAGTGATGCAAAATCATTCAGTGCAGCAAGCCAACATTTCCATTATGTCGAGTTTTTCGGGGAGTAAAAAAGTATATGTAGAGGGGGCTTCGCCGGATATTCAAGTGCCGATGAGAGAAATCGAACTCAGTCCGACGGCAGGATCATTCGGCGAAGAGGAAAACGCGCCGGTTCGTGTCTATGATACAAGCGGACCGTATACGGACCCCGATGTAAAAATTAATATTCAAGAAGGTTTAAAACCGCTTCGGCACAAGTGGATCACTGGGCGCAGCGATGTTGAGGAATACGATGGACGTGCTGTGAAGCCAGAAGACAACGGCTATAAAAAGGCTAACCCTAATGTAAGCTATCCAGGGTTAAAACGGAAACCGCTGCGGGCGAAAACAGGCCAAAATGTCACTCAAATGCATTATGCGAAAAAGGGGATGATTACCCCTGAAATGGAGTTTATCGCTATTCGTGAGCATGTGACCCCCGAATTTGTCAGAGATGAAGTAGCCAGCGGCCGGGCGATTATTCCAGCAAATATTAATCATCCGGAAAGTGAACCAATGATTATCGGCCGAAATTTCCATGTGAAAATTAACGCGAATATCGGGAATTCAGCGGTTACATCTTCGATTGAAGAAGAAGTGGAAAAAATGACGTGGGCAATTCGCTGGGGAGCAGATACGATGATGGATCTTTCCACAGGGAAAGACATTCATACGACGCGTGAATGGATTATCCGAAATTGCCCGGTTCCTGTTGGCACCGTTCCGATCTATCAAGCGCTTGAAAAAGTAAACGGTGTAGCGGAGGATTTAACGTGGGAAATCTACCGTGACACGCTGATTGAGCAGGCTGAACAGGGTGTGGATTATTTTACGATTCACGCGGGTGTTTTGCTGCGATATGTGCCGCTAACTGCTAAACGGACAACGGGAATTGTGTCACGCGGCGGAGCGATTATGGCCCAGTGGTGTCTGGCTCATCATCAGGAAAGCTTTCTGTATACTCATTTTGAAGAGATCTGTGAAATTATGAAAACGTATGATATTGCCTTTTCTCTTGGAGACGGGCTTCGACCAGGGTCAATTGCCGATGCCAATGACGAAGCGCAGTTTGCTGAATTAGAGACTCTCGGAGAACTCACGCAAATTGCCTGGAAGCATGATGTTCAGGTGATGATTGAGGGGCCGGGTCATGTGCCGATGCATAAAATCAAGGAGAACGTCGATAAACAAATGGAAATCTGTAAAGAAGCGCCTTTTTACACGCTAGGGCCGCTGACGACGGATATTGCACCGGGCTATGACCACATTACATCTGCGATCGGAGCGGCGATGATCGGCTGGTACGGTACGGCCATGCTTTGTTATGTGACGCCGAAGGAGCATCTTGGGCTGCCAAACCGTGAAGATGTGCGGGAAGGGGTTATTACATACAAAATTGCGGCGCATGCGGCTGACCTTGCAAAAGGGCATCCGGGAGCGCAAATACGAGATGACGCTTTATCAAAAGCCCGCTTTGAATTCCGCTGGCGAGACCAATTTAACCTGTCGCTTGATCCGGAAAGAGCGCTTGAATATCATGATGAGACCCTGCCTGCTGAAGGGGCGAAAACGGCTCATTTCTGTTCGATGTGCGGACCGAAATTTTGCAGCATGCGAATTTCTCAGGATATCCGTGATTATGCCAAAGACAAAGAGCTTAATGAGTGGGATGCGATTCAGGAGGGCATGAAAGAAAAAGCCGAGGAATTTGTGAATCAAGGCAGCAAACTTTATAAGTAACAGTATAGAAAGTCATTGACAGGCCGAATTGAATACGTTTAAATATAGCTAATATACATTTCCAACATTTGCTGATCGGATCACCGAAGGCTCTTATCTTTTGAGATAAGAGCCTTTTTTATTTTTAAAGGAGGGAGAAATGATGGGAACCAAAAAAGAGAAAGGGAGAAGACGCTTCAGAAAACGAAAAACATATGGCAATCAGATGCTGCCGCTGGCGCTTCTTATTGAAAAGAACAAGCGGGAGATAATGAATAGTGAGGAGTTAATGGAGAAAATTTATATGAAGATTGATGAGAAGCATACGGCAATCCGTAAATCTATGTAAAAAACCCGCTGTTTATTCAGCGGGTTTTTTTCTATGCTATTAAACTTCTTTTTTAATCGGCAAACCTAAGCCCTCTGCCACGCGTCTTCCGTATTCAGGATCAGCTTTGTAAAAGTGCTCGATTTGGCGGAGTTTGATATCTTCTTTTTCTACCGGTTTCATTGCATTTACGATATTTTCTACAAGGCGGGTGCGTTCCTCTTCGCTCATTAAACGGTAGAGATCGCCGGCTTGTGTGTAGTGATCATTGTGATCGTAGCTTACGCTGTCAGCCATACCTTGTACCGGATAAGCCGCTTGTTTATTCTCAGGTGACTCAGTCGGTCCGCCGAAGCTGTTTGGCTCGTAGTAGACGGAGCCGCCGCCGTTATTGTCAAAGCGCATTTGTCCGTCACGCTGATAGTTTCTTACTTCGTTGCGTGCGCGGTTGATCGGCAGGGCCTGGTGGTTTGCTCCGACACGGTAGCGATGCGCATCATGATACGCAAACAGACGCCCTTGAAGCATTTTATCCGGTGATACATCAATACCGGGGACCAGTGTTCCAGGTGAGAATGTTGCTTGCTCTACTTCGGCAAAGTAGTTTTCCGGATTTCTGTCAAGAACCATACGGCCGACTTCAATGAGCGGATAGTCTTTTTGAGACCATACTTTTGTGACATCAAACGGATCGAAGCGGTACGTATTTGCATCTTCTAAAGGCATGATTTGCACATATAATTTCCATGCAGGGAAATCGCCGTTTTCGATTGCATTGAACAGATCTTCAGTATGATAATCCGGGTTTTCACCGGCAATTTTTGCTGCTGTCTTCACATCAAGGTTCTTCACGCCTTGTTCTGTTTTAAAGTGATACTTGATCCATACGCCTTCGCCTTCGGCATTTGTCCATTTGAATGTATGGCTACCAAAACCGTGCATGTGGCGAAGTGTAGCAGGAATTCCGCGGTCAGACATCAGGATCGTCACTTGGTGTAGGGCTTCCGGTGAAAGTGACCAGAAATCCCATACAGCTGTAGGATTTTTCAAGTGTGTTTTTGGATCTCTTTTTTGTGTATGGATAAAATCAGGGAACTTAATCGCATCGCGGATGAAGAAGACCGGCGTATTGTTGCCGACAATGTCATAGTTTCCTTCTTCTGTATAAAACTTAACAGCAAATCCGCGCGGGTCGCGAACGGTGTCAGCAGAGCCAAGTTCACCGGCAACTGTTGAGAAACGGATGAACAAAGGTGTGCGTTTGCCGACTTCTGATAAGAAAGCAGCTTTTGTATATTTTGTTACATCGTTTGTCACTTCAAAATAACCGTGTGCGCCTGCACCTTTAGCGTGAACGACACGCTCAGGAACACGTTCTCTGTTAAAATGGGCCAATTTTTCGAGTAAGTGTACATCTTGGATTAAAGTTGGTCCGCGAGAACCGGCAGTCATTGAATTTTGATTATCTCCAACTGGAGCTCCCCAGCTAGTTGTCAGTTTATTTGAACTCATGTCATCACCTCTTGGAATTGATAAGAACATAATATCATCTCTAAGTAAAAAGTCAATATTATTTTATAATGATTATAAAATAATTATTTATATAATACGATAAAAACTATTAAAAAAAGCAGAAAACCCTTGGCAGAACAGTTTAATAGAGATGATCGAGGGTTTATAGAAATAAGCGCTATTTGCGAATATGAGAAGTAAGTGATAAACATTCATCCAAAAAATGCTGAATAAAAAAGAGTTGACATATCGGAATAATTTGAATTAACATGATATTCAAACAAAAAAACAATTGGGCAGCTGATCGGACCGCCGAAGGCTCTCATCTCTACAAAAACAGAGATGGGGGCCTTTTTGTTTTTTTAGAAGGCGGGGTTGGCAGAAGGAGAGGGATAAAAGTGGCTGTGACCATCAACATCAAGGAAAAAGCATTTGCTCAAGAAGGCCGCCAAACTACGGTCTTGGAGAATATTCAATTATCAATTGCACCGGGTGAGTTTTTAACGATCATCGGACCGAGCGGATGCGGAAAAAGCACACTTTTAAAGATAATTGCAGGACTTGATTCTGATTTTAGCGGGAGTGTCGAAATTAACGGACGCCATGTGACTGCACCAGGTATTCAGCAAGGATTTATTTTTCAGGAACACCGTCTTTTTCCTTGGCTGACGGTTGAGCAGAATATTGCCGCCGATTTGAATTTGAAAGATCCTGAAGTCAAACAGAAGGTAGATGAACTGATCGAGATTGTCAGATTAAAAGGATCGGAGAAAGCATATCCGCGTGAGCTGTCGGGCGGTATGTCTCAAAGAGTGGCCATCGCACGTGCTCTTCTGCGGGAGCCGGAGGTGCTGCTTTTGGATGAACCGTTCGGTGCGTTAGACGCGTTTACTCGAAAACACCTTCAAGACGTGCTGCTGGATATATGGCGGAGGAAAAAAACAACGATGATACTCGTCACTCATGATATAGATGAATCTGTTTATTTAGGGAATGAGATTGCGATCCTAAAAGCCAAACCGGGAAAAATTCATAAGCTGATGCCAATTCATCTGGCTTACCCCCGAAACAGGACGACGCCTGACTTCCAAGCGATCAGACAGAAAGTGCTGTCGGAATTCGAAAAAACAGAAGACTTTGAGTATGCAGAAGGATCAGGGATATAGAAAGGGCTGAAGCAGAGATGAAAAAAGGAATCATTGTATTGGCATCTATTTTTTTTCTGCTGGCAGGGTGCGGAGCAAATGGAGCCAGCGGTGATAAAAAACCATTGAAAGAAATTCGGATCGGGATACAGCAAAGCTTAAGCCCGCTTTTAATTGCCAAGGAAAAAGGCTGGTTTGAAGAGGCTTTCGAAAAAGAAGGCATCAAGGTGAAATGGGTGGAGTTTCAAAGCGGGCCGCCACAATTTGAAGGGCTTGCAGCAGATAAACTTGACTTTTCTCAAGTCGGCAATTCACCAGTGATCGCTGGACAGGCGGCAGGCATTGATTTTAAAGAAATCGGCTTGTCTCAGGACGGATTAAAGGCGAACGGCATACTTGTGAATCCAGACAGCGGGATTAAGGAGGTCAAAGATTTAAAAGGAAAGAAAATTGCTGTAGCGAAAGGCAGCAGCGGCTTTGACTTTTTGTATAAAGCGCTTGATCAAGCAGGCTTGTCAGCTGATGACGTGACTGTTATTCAGCTGCAGCCTGATGAAGCGGCCTCTGCGTTTGAAAACGGTTCGGTTGACGCTTGGTCCATCTGGGAGCCGTACCTATCCTTAGAAACAATCAAACACGGAGCGAAACTTCTTGTGAACGGGGAAAGCACCGATTTATATTCACCAGGGTTTACATTAGTTAGAACAACATTCTCTAAGGAACATCCAGACGAAGTGGTCCGTTTTCTGCAGGTATTTAATCAGGCGGTTGTATGGCAAAAGGAACATCCGGGTGAAGCGGCTGACTTGTATGCAAAAATAAAAGATCTCGATAAAAAGGTCGTTGAAAATGTGCTGAAAAATACGGAGCCTCTGAATGAGGTTATTAGTGAAGACATTATAAAAGCGCAGCAGGAGACAGCGGATTTTCAATTTAAAACAAAAGCGATAGATAAGAAAATTGATGTGAGAGAAGTTGTTGATAATTCATTTATCAAAAAAGCGTTAAAGGAAAAAGTCTCTGGAGGTGATCCATCATGAAAGCAGAGGCTGCAGGTTCACTGCCGAAAGCAAATGCTGAAGCGATCCAAAGAAAGCCCCATAGAATCAAATACGGGTGGGCAAAGGGGCTTCTGCTGCCTGCTGTGATCATAGCCATCTGGCAGGTGATCGGCAGTCTTGGCATCGTGTCGGCGACAGTGCTCCCTACGCCTGTTGCGATCTTGCTGACGTTTAAAGAGCTCATTTTGACAGGCGAGCTCTTTGGCCATCTGCAAATCAGTATATATCGGGCAGCGCTTGGTTTTGTACTTGGTGCGGGGCTTGGACTTTTGATCGGAATTTTGGCCGGATTCTCTAAACGGACGGAGTTGTATCTTGACCCATCATTGCAAATGCTCAGAACCGTTCCGCATCTGGCTGTCACGCCGCTGTTTATTTTATGGTTCGGTTTTGATGAAATATCGAAAATTTTGCTGATTGCGCTCGGCGCTTTCTTCCCTGTGTATATCAATACATTTAACGGCATTCGCGGAGTTGACGCTAAGCTGTTCGAAGTTGCCCGGGTGCTTGAATTTAAATGGCACCAGCAGATGACAAAAGTGATTGTGCCGGCATCCCTGCCCAATATATTGCTCGGCATTCGCTTATCGCTGGGTATTGCATGGCTTGGGCTTGTTGTAGCGGAGCTGATGGGTTCAAGCTCTGGGGTCGGTTATATGATCATGGATGCCAGACAATTTTCACAAACAAATAAAGTGTTTGCGGGGATTATCATTTTTGCGGTGGTTGGAAAGCTGACGGATTCTTTTGTCAGGATGCTTGAACGAAAGCTATTAAAGTGGAGAAACAGTTACGAGGGAAAATAGACGAAAAGGAGAGATTGATATGGACATTCTTTGGTTTATTCCGACGCATGGAGACGCAAGGTATTTAGGGTCAGAAAGCGATGGACGGACGGCGGATCATGAATACTTTAAACAAGTGGCGCAGGCCGCTGACAGGCTGGGGTATACAGGAGTCCTTCTGCCGACGGGAAGATCGTGCGAGGACCCTTGGCTCACAGCCTCGGCGTTAGCCGGGGAAACAAAAGATTTAAAGTTTTTAGTCGCGGTACGGCCCGGGTTAATGCAACCTTCTCTTGCAGCCAGAATGACCTCTACCTTAGATCACATTTCAGATGGACGGCTGCTGATTAATGTTGTGGCAGGGGGCGATCCGTACGAGCTAGCCGGGGACGGACTGTTTATCAGTCATGATGAGCGCTATGAAGCAACGGACGAATTTTTAACTGTTTGGCGGGGGCTTTTGCGCGGAGAAACGGTCACCTATGAAGGAAAACATATAAAAGTGGAAAACAGCAATCTGCTATTCCCGCCGCGGCAAGCACCGCACCCGCCTATCTATTTCGGCGGGTCCTCACAGGCTGGAATTGAAGTCGCGGCAAAGTATACAGATGTGTATTTAACGTGGGGTGAGCCGCCTGAACAGGTAAAAGAAAAGATTGAGAGAGTCAAAAAGCAAGCGGAAAAAGAGGGAAGAACAGTGCGGTTCGGCATTAGGTTGCATGTGATCGCCCGTGAAACAGAACATGAGGCGTGGGAAGCGGCTGAACGTTTAATCAGCCATTTGGATGATGACACGATTGCCAAAGCACAGAACGCTTTGCGCCGTGCTGATTCTTCGGGTCAAAAGCGGATGGCGGAGCTTCATCGAGGCGATCGGACAAAGCTTGAAATCAGCCCGAATCTGTGGGCGGGTATCGGCCTGGTCAGAGGAGGGGCAGGCACGGCTCTTGTCGGAGATCCGCAGACCATTGCCGACCGCATAGCGGAGTACCACGCCCTCGGCATTGAATCATTTATTTTTTCCGGCTATCCTCATTTAGAAGAAGCGTACTATTTTGCAGAGCTCGTCTTCCCGCTTTTGCCGTTCGAAAATGAGCGGACAAGGAAACTTCAGAAAAAAAGAGGAGAAGCCGTAGGTAACACTTATTTTGTCAAAGAGAATCATGCATCAGTTTAAGTGAAAACACAGTCTCCGAACATGGTATGATAATCAAAAAAGGGGGCTGTTTTTCCTGAGAATACTTATAAGTGCCGTTACTCTGTTGGTCATGCTGTCCGCATGCGGAAATACGAAGCACATGGAAATCAAAGAGGCAGATGTTTCAGATATTGAAAAAAACAGAATGAAGATTGCGGCTCCGTATTCATTCGCTGCTGAAGTGACTAATATCAACGAAAGCATTTCTGAGGCTGACATGTACATTGAACATTACCAAAACGGAAAGCTTGTTGAAACGATAGGTCCGGTAACTGCTGATTTCACGGAAGAAAATCCCGCTACATTACAATTTGTTTATTTTGAGAATGAGGAAGATCAGAAAAAAATGAGCACCGTTCACTTTGGCATTGTTGATGAACAAGGGAGCAGCACGGCTGCTTCATCGTTTCAGCGTGACGTCAGCGCTGCACAGGAAATGACTCAAAATTTATCATCAGCGGAGCCAATTTCTTTCGGGAAACCGGTATTGATCGGCAGCAGCATAAAGGATTCTAACGGTACAATGAAAACCTCTGAAAACAAAAATGAAGTGATTAAACATAAAGATGCTCTGCTTTATTATGTTGAATTGCATAAATAGAATGGACGGCTTCGGCCGTCTGTTTTACCGAGCGGTGTGCTTGCATTTTAGAATACATCATGATACATTTTAAATCGTAAATATTACGATTTAAAGGAGGCTTTTTCTTGGCTAAGAAATCAAAAGTGGCAAAAGAATTAAAACGCCAGAAGCTTGTTGAACAATATGTTGCTATTAGACAAGAGTTAAAGGCAAAAGGAGATTACGAAGCACTCAGCAAGCTGCCGAGAGATTCAGCACCGGGAAGACTCCATAACCGCTGTATGGTAACGGGCCGCCCGAGAGGATATATGAGAAAATTTAAAATGTCCAGAATTGCATTTAGGGAGCTGGCGCATAAAGGCCAAATTCCGGGTGTGAAAAAAGCAAGCTGGTAAGAAAAAACTCCGGACGATTACACCGCGCCGGAGTTTTTTTCATTTTTCTTGAAGGAAATGACATAGGATAGGTGCTGGATGATCATGATGATAAACACGATAATAATAGGGAAAAAGGGAATGTGTGACTGAAACAGCGGATAAAAAATGAGCAGGACAGCGGCGGCAGGAAGTGAAAAGTAGACGGCGATATATGACGCACGGCAGGCTTTTGCCGTCATCATCTGCTCTCTTTCATCCTGTTCCTCAAATTCATCTGGCAGCAGGAGATGTTTTGACGCAGGTCGGCTTTTCTTTTGTAAATAGATATAAACTGCAGCTGCCGCAATAAAAAGAATAAACGGGGTAATGTTTATATCAAACATCATCTGGGCGTTCCTTGTGCTGAAAAAGGCTCCAATGCCTTCCGAAGCTTCAAAGTATGAAATCAGTGTCCAGCATGCAAGGCCGAACAAAACGAGGTGAAATGCTGCTTTTGTTTTCATGCTCATATTAGTCTTCCTCCTCTAGCCAAAAGACATCCTCCATTTTCATGGAGAAGGCTTTGCAGATTTTTAATGCTAATAACAGTGAGGGAACATAGTCTCCTTTTTCAATTGCTGCGACCGTTTGTCTCGTGACGCCGACCGTTTCTCCGAGTTTTTCCTGAGAATAGCTGAAGCGCGCTCTGAGCTCTTTCACTTTATTTTTCATCATGACGTCTGCCACCTTCACATTCTCACTTTCTTCTATTGTATAGTTTATTTAACATTATGTAAATGGAACTTAACAACATTGCGAAAATAAAAATTTCTTTCGACAAATTTTTTATATTCTCTTGACGAAAAATTAATAAACGTGTAACATAATAAAAGTCAAAGCGGTGCTGACACCGACAATAACAAATGCGGGTGTAGTTTAGTGGTAAAACCTCAGCCTTCCAAGCTGATGTCGTGAGTTCGATTCTCATCACCCGCTCCATACATACGTTATTAACGCAGTGTTTCGTTTCTCAGATAAACGAAGTATTGCGTTTTTTTATGTGAAAAAGAACACGAATCTCGTGTTCTTTTACGTAAGCCAATGTACTGTATGGCCGCCGCCGTGAATTTGTTCAAACATTTTCGTTAATGATGTTAATAGGTTAACGGCATTTTCTTTTTTAATCGATGGCGGGAAAAAGATGATTTGCAGCATGCTTTTTGTATCTGCTGTGACGGGTTTTTGATTGACTTTGTTTTTGAAATTGCCGAATACCCCGTCTTCATCAGAATAAATCAGTATGTTATTTTTTTCTCCTGCTGAAATCCGGACTGGCTCCTGGAGCTTGCCGGCATCATAGATCATAATGGGGAGAGAATATTTTAACGCGAAAAAATGTATGGTATCATGGGCTGAATCCTCGCTTTCCATGAATTGTTCTTTGGATATCGGGATCAGCATTTGCTCCATCGGCGTTTTTTCTCCCTCGAATGAAGGGTCAAGCTGCTTAAAGATTGTCTGCCATTCTTTAACGAAAGGCTGGCTGGAAATTCCGCCGTCCGCATAGTCAAAAAACAGGGACTCTTGAAATAAACGAAGTCTGCCTTTCAGCATTTGCGGAGAGGAGCCGACTTCAATATTTTCATATATCACAGCGGCTGCTTTTATTCCTGCCGCACGTTCAGTAATAACAGGATCAAGTTTGATATTCACATGCATTCACTCCAATTACGGGATATCAACCTATTATACAACGGCTTGTTGTTTTATCACAAAGAAAGGAGGCTGTGCAAAACATGAACGTTTATCAGCTGAAAGAAGAATTAATTGAATACGCGAAAAGCATTGGCGTGGACAAGATCGGTTTTACGACCGCTGATACATTTGACAGTTTAAAAGACCGTTTGATTCTTCAGGAGTCACTCGGATATCTTTCCGGTTTTGAAGAGCCTGATATTGAAAAAAGAGTGACGCCGACGCTGCTTTTGCCGAAAGCGAAATCAATCGTGGCCATTGCACTTGCTTATCCTTCGAGAATGAAGGATGCGCCAAGAAGCACGCGAACTGAGCGCAGAGGCATTTTTTGCAGAGCCTCCTGGGGAAAGGACTATCATGACGTCCTGCGGGAAAAGCTCGATCTTCTGGAGGATTTTCTGAGAAGCAAGCATGAGGATGTCAGGACAAAATCAATGGTCGATACGGGTGAATTGTCTGATCGGGCAGTGGCGGAACGGGCCGGAATTGGGTTCAGCGCCAAAAACTGTATGATTACAACGCCAGAGTACGGGTCTTATGTGTATTTGGCGGAAATGATTACAAATATACCTTTCGAGCCGGATATGCCGATTGAGGATATGTGCGGATCATGCACCAAATGTTTAGATGCTTGCCCGACGGGGGCGCTTGTGAACCCTGGACAGCTCAACGCTCAGCGCTGTATATCTTTTCTGACCCAGACAAAAGGATTTTTGCCGGATGAATTCCGCACGAAAATCGGAAACCGCCTGTATGGATGCGATACGTGCCAAACGGTATGTCCAATCAATAAAGGGAAGGATTTTCATCTGCATCCAGAAATGGAACCGGACCCCGAGATTGCAAAACCGTTATTGAAGCCGCTTTTAACCATCAGCAACCGTGAATTTAAAGAGAAATTCGGACATGTTTCAGGCTCCTGGCGCGGAAAAAAACCGATTCAGCGGAATGCGATTTTGGCGCTTGCCCACTTTAAAGACACCTCCGCACTGCCTGAACTGACGGAGCTTATGCATAAAGATCCGCGCCCGGTAATCAGGGGAACGGCTGCCTGGGCTATCGGGAAAGTCGGAGACAACACATACGCGGAGGAGCTTGAAAAAGCACTGGAAAAAGAAAATGATGAAGAGGCAAAGCAGGAAATTGAAAAAGGAATTGAATTGCTAAAAGCCGGCATGACTAAATAAGTCTTGTCCTGACATACGTATAGAGCAGAAGGAAAAAACACTTGAGATGCAGCCAAGTGTTTTTTCTCTATAAAAAAGTATGTCGGGTGGGGTGAGCTTGAAGCACATATTAGAACAACTAGCGGAGGAGCGTCTCAGCTATCTGGTCAACGGGCATGATCTGAGACAAGAGCCTCAAGTCGGAGACCTGGAAGTCATGGAACGAAAGAAAAAGCTTCTGGAAAAACGTAAGATTGAGATGATAAAGGCGAAAGCAAAAGCTGTCATTGACTATGTGCAGGTTGAGGATGACGGAACCGCCTGCATCAGGTATATCATACACTTCGAATATCTATACAAGGAGCAGGATGACAGTCTGTATATGGAAGAGCAGATAGAAGAAAGAGTCGCTTTTGTTTATGATCAAATTCTGATTAAGGATCAGGAAGTGATAAAAAAACCGGCGGGGTTTAGTGAAGGCCAAAGCATTATTGACTATTCACAGGAAGAAAGGGAAGCGTTTGGCCGAGCTTTTCAATATGACCGGCTCGGAGCGGTACAATATGCCGAAAAATATTGGAACAAGCGTAATCCGGCTTATAAAAATTTCAGTGATAATTGTACGAATTTTATTTCTCAGTGTCTTCATGCAGGGGGAGCGCCAATGCGCGGCCACCCGAACAGAGGATCTGGCTGGTGGATGAAACAAAGCTCTTGGAGCTATAGCTGGACGGTGGCGCACTCGATGAAAATGTATTTGACGAATTCCAAGGCCGGCCTTCGGGCGGTTCGGGTGAAATCAGCGGATGAGCTGGTGCCGGGTGATGTGATTTGCTATGATTTTGAGGGAGACGGCCGGTTTAATCACACAACGATTGTGGTGGCGAAGGACAAAGGCAATATGCCGCTTGTCAACGCCCAGTCCTATGACAGCCGGATGAGGTATTGGTCATACGAGGATTCAACTGCATACACACCGTCTATCCGATATGCCTTTTTTCATATCGTTGATGATACGACAAAAGAGTAATTAATGATATAATGATGGGCGGATAAGAAAAATAGAGGTGAACACAGTGGCATTACATGTCGTTTTATATCAACCAGAAATTCCTGCTAATACAGGGAATATCGCACGTACTTGCGCAGCAACAGATACAACGCTCCACCTGATTCGTCCGCTCGGCTTTTCAACTGATGATAAAATGCTGAAGCGCGCCGGACTTGATTATTGGGAGTTTGTAAACGTAGTGTATCATGACTCGTTAGAAGAATTGTTTGAGGCATATAAAAAAGGGCAGTTTTTCTTTATCACGAAATTCGGCCAAAAGCCGCATACATCTTTTGACTACACGGATATTGACGAGGATTATTTCTTTGTGTTCGGAAGAGAAACAAGCGGCTTGCCAAAGGAATTAATTCAAAATAATATGGACCGATGCCTGCGTCTTCCGATGACAGAGCATGTCAGATCGCTAAATCTGTCCAATACCGCAGCAATTCTTGTGTATGAGGCGCTGCGTCAGCAAAATTACCGAGATTTAAAATAGTGAAAAACCCGCTCATGTGTATGGGCGGGTTTTTTGTGTTATGGAACTTTATTCTGGGCTTAACAACGTAACAGTGTTATGTTACAATGTATCCATCAAAGGAGCTGGACTTATGGAAGATCAATTAATCTCTAAAAAAGAATTGCTTGAAGAAACATCCATCTCATACGGTCAGCTGTATCGATGGAAACGAAAAAATTTAATCCCTGAGGAGTGGTTTATACGTAAATCCACATTTACAGGGCAAGAGACGTTTTTTCCTAGAGAGGATATTTTAAAGCGCATTTCAATCATTCAAAAGATGAAAGAAAATTTGTCTTTGGATGAGATGCGGGAGATGCTGTCACCGAAAATGAAGGATGTGAGCATGACAGCTGATGAATTGCTGACGAAAGGTTTGATATCAAAGCCGGCTCTCCATGTCTTTTCAGAAGGCGGAGCAGACACGGTGTTTTCTTCTCGGGATCTGTTGTCGCTGTATGTGCTTGAAGGGCTTTTACAATCCGGAAATGTCAGCTTGGAAGAAGCGAAAATGGCTGCTGAGGTATTGAGAAAGTATGATACAGCGGAGATCAAGAAGCAGACGGAACTGATCATTTTACGCAAGCTGGGTGTAACGACTTGTTTTATAGCGGCTGCCGCAGACAGCATCCTTTTTGAGTCGTCCGTCAAGATTGTCGAAAGAGTGGATTTAGCAAATGCTTCAGAGGAACTAAAGACAAAATATATGCAGGAGGGCCATCAATGGAAATAATAGATAATCTGGTGATAAACGGTACAGGGAGTTCAAAGGGCGGAAAATTTCAATCAGTTGAGATTAATGGCAGCGGAACCGTGGCCGGAGACGTGGAGTGTGACTCTTTTTCATTTAACGGGACCGGTAAAGCGGATGGGAGCGTCAAGGCAAAAACAGTAACCATCAGCGGTTCAGGGAAAATTCATGGGGATGTTGAAGCAGAATCCATCCGCATGAATGGAACAGGCTTTATTCAAGGTGATACCGCCGCTAAACAATTGAAGGTTGCGGGATCGTCAACATTTGGCGGAACAGTCAAGGCTGATGACATTGTGATCACCGGAAAGGCGGTCATGGAAGCTGATTGTGAAACGGAAACATTTCAGACCGAAGGCAAATGCAAAGTCAGCGGCCTTTTAAATGCTGATCAGGTGAATATCAAGCTTTCTTCCGGAGAGAGTTATGTGCGGGAAATCGGCTGCCGCCATCTTCAAGTGACGGGCAGAAAAGGGATGCTGACATTGCTGAAGCTGATGCCGACCCCTGTGTTAACGGCTGAACTGATCGAGGGGGACGTGATTGAGCTGACAAATACGAACGCCAAGACTGTGCGGGGAAATACAGTGAAAATCGGTCCGAACTGCCGGATTGAGACCGTGGAATACAGCGGTGATTATACTTGTGATCCGAACGCTTCGGTAGGCATGTACACAAGAATGTAAGGAGGATCATATGAAACGGTAAAATTAGGGAATTTAAAATTATATGGTGCCGGGCACGCTGCGGGAGGCGCCTATCACCATGTCAGCATCAAAGGTGAAGGTACGGTTGGAGAAGGACTGTCCGCTGCAGGCTGCCGCATATACGGCACAGGCCGTTTTCTCGGGAACGCGGAGACTGAACGGCTGAAAGTATTCGGAGAAAGCGAGTTTGAAGGCGATTTGACTGCGGACAAAATCAGTATATATGGGACGATGCAAGTCAGAGGCGCTCTTCATGTTGGCCGATTGAAGCTGAAGGGTCTGACTGAGGTCGGCGGCAATATGGCAGGGGATTCGTGCGAAGCAAAAGGAAAGCTCAGCGTGAAAGGCGATTGTGAAACCGAATCGTTTCATATCACTGGCTGTGTGGACGTAACAGGTTTGCTGAATGCAGGTGAGATTGATATCGGATTGAGCCATGATGCCAGCCGGGTCCGGGAAATAGGCGGAACGTCCATTACAGTAAAAAAACGTGCGCGCTTTTTTGCGCGAAAAAAAGCGAAACTAACTGCGGAGCTGATTGAAGGAGATAAAATCTATTTGGAAAATACCGAGGCGGCGGTTGTCAGAGGGAAAGAAGTCGTTATCGGGCCAGGCTGTAAAATCGGCACAGTTGAGTTTGAAAACAAATGCGAATGCGATCAGCATTCAAAAATGATGAAAAGAATTAAGTTGTAAAACATTGTTCTGTTACAAAGAAAAAGGGTGCTCTCAGGAGGGAGCACCCTTTTCTTTTTATTCTTTTCCCGGCTTGCTATCGTACCCTGCGGTAAAAATTGATACTAAAAAAGTGACAATGACTCCCATCATGATGATTGTTTTCACCGTCTCTCCCCCTCTTCAATTTTTCCTGCTGTCCGAGTCTGGATGATTCTGTATTTTCTTTATTATGAACGCACGCAGTCTGCCTTGTCAACGCTGTATAAGGTATCTTTATTTTAAGAAACCAAAGCATGTATCACGAGCTGACGGCATAGATTGTATCAAAGTACCTTTTTTTGCACAGCGCATCAAACATGATAGAGGAGGTCCTTATGGATATATTAAAGAAAATTGAAAAGTACAGAGAGGAAGAGCAGCGTCTGAAATGGGAAGGAACATTCGCTGATTATTTGGAGATTATTAAAGAAAATCCAATGGTCGCGCAATCTGCTCATTCTCGTGTTTTTAATATGATAAAAGACAGCGGGATAGAGGAGATTGACGGACGGAAGAAGTACAGCTTTTTTGACCGCGAGCTGTTCGGGCTTGAAGAATCCCTCGAGCGCCTTGTGGAAGAATATTTTCATCCGGCAGCGAAAAGGCTTGATGTCAGAAAGCGGATTCTGCTTTTAATGGGCCCTGTGAGCGGCGGTAAATCAACGCTGGTCACGATGCTCAAAAAAGGTCTTGAAGCGTACACGCTGACGGATAATGGTGCTGTATACGCGATTAAAGGCTGCCCGATGCACGAGGACCCCCTTCATTTAATCCCTCATCATTTGCGTGAGGATTTTTACAGAGAATACGGCATTAGAATAGAAGGAAGTCTTTCACCATTAAATGTGATGAGGCTGGAGGAAGAGTACGGGGGGCGTATTGAAGATGTGAGGGTGGAACGGATCTTCTTTTCTGAGGATAAGCGTACAGGAATCGGCACCTTCAGCCCGTCTGACCCGAAATCTCAGGATATTGCCGATTTGACGGGAAGTATTGATTTTTCAACCATTGCCGAGTACGGTTCTGAATCTGATCCGCGCGCCTACCGGTTTGACGGAGAGCTGAACAAGGCGAACCGAGGCATGATGGAGTTTCAGGAGATGCTGAAATGTGATGAGAAGTTTCTCTGGCATTTGCTCTCACTGACACAGGAAGGGAATTTTAAAGCCGGGCGATTTGCGTTAATTTCTGCTGATGAGCTGATCGTAGCTCACACGAATGAAACGGAGTATCGCTCATTTATTTCTAATAAGAAAAACGAAGCCCTGCACTCCAGAATTATTGTGATGCCTGTTCCTTATAACTTAAAAGTGTCTGAGGAAGAAAGAATTTATGAAAAAATGATCGCAGAAAGTGATGTATCGGATGTTCATATTGCTCCTCACACCCTTAAGGTCGCCGCGATGTTTTCAATCCTTACCCGATTAAAAGAGCCGAAGCGGTCTGATATTGATCTGGTGAAGAAAATGAGACTGTATGACGGAGAAAGTGTGGAAGGCTTTAATTCAGTAGACGTTGAGGACATGAAGAAAGAATATAATGATGAGGGGATGAGCGGAATTGACCCGCGCTACGTGATCAACCGCATTTCTTCAACCATTATCAGAAAAAATATGGAGTCGATCAATTCCCTTGATGTTCTCCGTTCTTTAAAAGAAGGACTTGATCAGCATCCGTCTATTTCAAACGAGGATCGGGAGCGGTACTTGAATTTTATTTCCGCAGCACGTAAGGAATATGATGATATTGCGAAGAAGGAAGTCCAAAAAGCGTTTGTGTATTCATATGAAGAATCAGCCAAAACGCTCATGGATAATTATCTCGACAACGTAGAGGCTTATTGCAATAAAAATAAGCTGCGTGATCCTTTGACAGGGGAAGAAATGAATCCGGACGAAAAGCTGATGAGATCGATTGAAGAACAGATCGGCATTTCCGAAAATGCGAAAAAAGCGTTCCGCGAAGAAATCTTAATCCGCATCTCCGCGTATGCGAGAAAAGGAAAGCGGTTTGACTACAATTCCCACGAAAGACTGCGTGAAGCCATTCAGAAAAAATTGTTTGCTGATTTGAAGGATGTCGTTAAAATTACGACCTCAACGAAAACGCCTGATGAGCAGCAGCTGAAGAAAGTAAATGAAGTCGTCGCCCGTTTAATTGATGAGCACGGCTACAACTCGACGAGTGCCAATGAGCTGCTGAAATACGTCGGCAGCCTGCTGAACCGATAAGCAAGTGACCCGTCCGAACAGGGCGGGTTGTTTTGTACCATTTTCTAAATAGTTTGTCAATTAACTGTAGTGATGCGCATATGATGAATATAAATCTTTCCGAAAGACTTGTTTCATAATCTGGCACAAGCCGGAATAGGTATGTATCACGACCACAAATGGTTAAGGAGGGGAAATTCATGTCCCAAAATGACAGCGGCCATTTTTTGATTTCTGAGGAAAACTGGTCCCTCCATCGCAAAGGCTTCGATGACCAGCAGCGCCACCAGAAAAAAGTACAGGAAGCCATAAAAAACAATCTCCCGGATCTCGTAACCGAGGAAAGCATTATTATGTCTAACGGCAAGGATGTAGTGAAAATTCCAATCCGCTCATTGGATGAGTATAAAATCCGCTATAACTACGATAAAAATAAACATGTAGGGCAAGGGGACGGGGACAGCCAGGTTGGAGATGTGGTAGCCCGGGACGGATCAGACAAAAAGCAGGGGCCGGGTAAAGGCCAGGGAGCCGGAGATCAGGCAGGCGAAGATTATTATGAAGCAGAAGTTTCACTAATGGATTTAGAAGAAGCGCTTTTCAAAGAATTAGAGCTTCCGAATCTTCAGCAAAAAGAAAGAGATGATATCATCCACACGGATATTGAGTTTAACGATATCCGTAAAACAGGGTTAACCGGTAATATTGATAAGAAAAGAACAATGATGTCGGCTTTTAAACGCAACGCGATGACAGGGAAGCCGTCTTTCTATCCGATTTATCCGGAGGACTTAAAATATAAAACATGGAATGATGTCACGAAGCCTGAGTCAAAAGCTGTCGTGTTAGCAATGATGGATACGAGCGGCAGTATGGGCGTGTGGGAAAAGTACATGGCGAGAAGCTTCTTTTTCTGGATGACCCGCTTTTTACGGACGAAATATGAAACAGTTGAAATTGAATTTATTGCCCATCATACAGAAGCAAAAGTTGTGTCTGAGGAAGATTTCTTTTCAAAGGGAGAAAGCGGCGGAACAATCTGTTCTTCCGTATATCGAAAGTCGCTAGAGCTGATCGATGAAAAATACAGCCCCGCCCGTTATAATATTTACCCTTTTCATTTCTCCGACGGCGACAATCTCACATCTGATAATGCCCGGTGCGTGAAATTGGTGAATGATATTATGAAGAAAGCGAATTTGTTCTGTTATGGCGAGGTCAATCAATACAATAGACACTCGACGTTAATGTCGGCTTATAAAAATGTGAAAGACGAGAAATTCAAATACTATATTTTAAAGCAGAAGTCAGACGTTTTTCAGGCGCTGAAGAACTTTTTTAGAAATGAAGAAACTGGCATCAGCCATCAATTATCCTAGTGAAGAGCCCATTTCAGGGCTTTTTTTTATTTAAAAAAAGTAAGAAAGCGATTACGAAAAAAATAAGAAGAAAAAAGGAATTTTTCCTTTGACAAATCTTCTTTCATTTATTAATATTTTATCTTGTGAACTATTATTGAGGAATGAGGTGAAAAGGAGTTGACTGAATCAGAACGTGCTTTGCTCACTTTTGAACAGCTCTTCGATACGTCTCGGTCTATCTATAAAAAACAGAAGAAGATATTGGAGATTGTGCTTGAGCCTTTTGATATTACAGTCCTTCAATATTTACTGATGTTTAAGATTCATCAAAGCGGAAGCACGCCGCTCAGCAAGCTGGCCATGTCTCTTGATCTTAAGCCTGCTTCTGTGACCCGGATGACCGATATCCTATATAACCGGCAATTGATGAATCGATATGACAGTCCGGATGACCGCCGTATCGTCATGATTCAGTTAACCGAAGAGGGGGAAGAACTTTTACAGAAAGCCGCTGTGCAATACGCAAAAATGGGCGCGAGCCTGTATCAGAAGCTTGACACGTCTCAGCTTCAATATTTGCGTAAGCTTGCCGGGAGTTTATCAAAACTCGCTGAAGGCTGTGCAGAAAAAAGCGGTAATTGAAAACTTCCCACATATTTTCACCAGCTTTCCACAAAATGATAGAGGAAGAAACGAAAGGAGAAAAACAAAATGAACAGAGGACGTTTAATTCTGACCAACATTATCGGTTTGATTGTTGTTCTTGCAATTATAGGCGGAGGTGCTTACTACTATTATCAAAGCACAAACTACGTAAAAACAGATGAAGCAAAAGTAGCCGGCGATATGGCAGCTATCTCAGCTCCAGCAGCAGGTAAAGTATCCGATTGGGATCTTGAAGAAGGAAAAACAGTGAAAAAAGGCGACACAGTTGCAAAAATCAAAGGTGAACAAACTGTTGATGTGAAATCCATCATGGATGGAACAATTGTGAAAAACGAAGTGAAAAACGGACAAACCGTACAGGCTGGTACAACAATTGCGCAAACGATTGACATGGACAACCTGTACATCACAGCAAATATTAAAGAAACAGATATTGCGGATATTGAAGTAGGAAATAGTGTAGACGTAGTCGTTGACGGAGATCCTGATACAACTTTTGACGGTACTGTAGAAGAAATTGGCTATGCGACGAACTCAACTTTTGATATGCTTCCATCTACAAATTCAAGCGGAAACTACACAAAAGTAACGCAAAAAGTTCCTGTTAAAATTTCAATCAAAAACCCATCTGATAAGGTGCTTCCAGGTATGAATGCATCTGTTAAGATTTCTGAGTAAAACAGATCAGTCATCAAACCATGAAAGGAGGTTGTCTTAGATGGCTAGAGGCAAAGAAAAAAATACAAAAAGCCCTATGACATTGCTGATTGTGCTAATGGCGGGTTTGTTTTTGGCAATACTAAACCAAACATTGCTTAACGTCGCAATGCCGCACTTAATGACAGAATTTGGCGTAAGTGCAACGACGATTCAGTGGCTGACAACAGGTTACATGCTTGTTAACGGCGTATTGATTCCGTTATCTGCCTTCCTGATTACACGTTTTGGCCAACGGAGTCTCTTTCTCGTCGCCATGTTCTGTTTTACGCTCGGTACGTTAGTCTGCGGTATCGCACCTAACTTCTCTGTAATGCTGATCGGCCGTTTGATCCAGGC
This sequence comes from Bacillus halotolerans, assembly GCF_001517105.1. GTDB lineage: Bacteria > Bacillota > Bacilli > Bacillales > Bacillaceae > Bacillus > Bacillus halotolerans. The sequence goes on along the minus strand of NZ_LPVF01000012.1, from coordinate 494,215 downwards.
CGTGGGCGGAGGTATCTTGCAGCCGCTCGTTATGACAACCATTCTGTTAATCTTCCCGCCTGAAAGCAGGGGGAAAGGAATGGGGATTTTCGGACTTGCGATGATGTTTGCTCCAGCGGTCGGCCCGACTCTTTCTGGGTGGATTATTGAGCATTACACATGGCGCATTATGTTTTACGGACTTGTGCCGGTCGGCGCAATTGTTATCATCGTGGCTTTCTTCATCTTTAAGAATCTGGTGGAGCCGCAAAAAATCAAACTCGACACACTTGGAGCGATCCTCTCAATTGTCGGTTTCGCATCCTTATTATACGGAGTCAGTGAAGCGGGTTCTGACGGCTGGACCGACCCGGTTGTACTGTCTACAGTTATAATCGGCGTCATTGCAATTATTGCTTTTGTTGTTCAGCAATTGCGCCATGATGATCCGATGCTTGATTTCAGAGTGTTTAAATACGACATTTTCTCACTCTCAAGTGTTATTAATATCATTATTACAGTGGCACTTTACACTGGTATGTTCCTGTTACCGATCTATCTGCAAAACCTGGTCGGATTTACGGCGCTTCAATCCGGTCTGCTTCTGCTTCCAGGTGCGATCGTGATGCTGATCATGTCACCGATCTCTGGTATTTTGTTTGATAAATTCGGCCCGAGACCGCTTGCGATTATCGGTCTGGTCGTGACAGTGGTGACAACATTCCAATATACGCAATTGACCATCGATACACCGTATACACACATTATGCTTGTATACTCAATTCGCGCATTCGGTATGTCACTCTTAATGATGCCTGTCATGACAGCCGGGATGAACCAGCTTCCTGCCCGTCTGAACAGTCACGGAACGGCGATGAGCAACACGCTCCGCCAAATCAGCGGATCAATTGGAACAAGCTTAATTACGACGATTTATACAAACCGCACGACATTCCATTATTCACAAATTGCAGATAAAACAAGCACGGCGGACCCGAACTTCCTCCATGCGTTCCAAAATGCAGTTTCGAATATAATGGTGAATATGAATGTGCCTTATGAAACAGCGAAAACGTATGTTTACTCACATATTTATAAACACGCGACACTCGATTCAAACGTCATGGGGATTAATGACGCCTTTATGTGGGCGACATTATTCTGTGTGGCAGGTGTGATTCTCAGTCTTTTCCTGCGTGATGTCAGAAAAGATAAATTGCGTGCGGAGAAAAAGAAAAAAGAGGAGCTTTCATTGCTTCCGGCTCCAAAAGAAGTTAAGGAATCTTAAACTGTACAGGGAGGTTTCCTGAATGAAAATTTATGTAGTGTATGACAGTGAAGGCGAACATACAAAGGTATTGGCAGAAGCGATTGCTGAAGGCGCTCGGGAAAACGACGCGGCTGAAGTATTCATCGACCACGTAGATCAGGCGGATATCCGCCAGCTTAAAGACATGGACGCGATTATTTGGGGATGCCCCGGGCATTTCGGAACAATCAGTGCAGGTTTGAAAACTTGGATCGACAGACTCGGCTACTTATGGGCTGAAGGCGAGCTGATCAACAAAGTCGGCGCAGTATTCTGCACAACGGCAACAACACACGGCGGCTTGGAAATGACAATGCACAACTTAATCACGCCAATGTTCCACCAAGGGATGATTGTTGTCGGTTTACCTGGCAATGTGCCTGAAAACGCGCTGTACGGTTCTTACTACGGAGCGGGCGTCACTTGCCCGGTAGACAGTGATGAGTTAATGTCTGAGGAAGGTATCCAGCTGGGCCGCGCATTAGGAAGACGCGTCAGCCAAGTCACAGGAAACTTAACAGCCGGACAGTAAGGAGAGGTTAAAATGGCCATTATTATAGCAATTATTGCTGCTGTCATTGTGATTGCGGGCCTTATCACGTATAACGTCCGCAACGCCTCTGCTGGACTCGAGAAGCGAGAATCAGCTGAAAAAATCGCCCCTCCAGAAGAGGAAGAAAACGAAGCACAATACCCTGCTGAAGCAAGGGCTGCTGAGCATGTCCCAGCCGTTGTAAAAACTGACTCTGAAAAAGAGAAAAGTGACTCAATTGGGGATGACTTCTACAGGCAGGCGCTTCAAAAGTTTAAGCATTCTGAGGAAGATCAGAAAGACAAAGAGGTCACTGAACAAAGTGACAAAATGCAGGACAGCAGTTATCGTGATGCGCTGCTCTCCATGAAAAATAAAAAGAAATAATATCCAAAGGCAAATCCGTTTACTCATGGCGGGTTTGCTTTTTTTTTATGCTGTTTAAATGCATAAAACTTGGTTTTTTATAAAATAAATCCATGGAATATGTTGTATTTCAAAAAGTTCTAGTGTACTATTTGAGTCATACACTTCATGAGTGTTTTTAGGAGGAAAAACAATGAAACCGTTTTGGGGTTTAGTAAAAAAGGATTTGAGACTGTCAAAAATGCGGTTTTTTGCATGTCTCGGTGCAGTCATACTTTTAGCTGCCGGAAGCTTTTTATTAGAACGATTGACTGAAGAACCTTTAGCTGCTTTTGGATGCTGGGTAATGCTTGCCATTTTTCAAGTGTTTTTAGCTCCTTTGCTGATCTACAATAGTCTTCGTGTAGAGGGGAAAAACCAGCTATGGTTATATAATCCGAACGGCGCAGCCGCGCTTTTACTCTCGAAACTGACTGCCGGTCTTGTCTATCAATTTATTTTTCAGTTTTTGATTTCAGTTTACGGAGTCTTTCTTTATCAATACCTTAACTCAAAAACGCTCATTGCTGATCAAGTTCCGCTTGCAGGCACTATACTGATCTTTAATCTTTATGGGCTGGTATTTACTGCTTATCTTTCCTGTGCGGTGATCCTGCTGTGGAATGTGTTTCATTCTTTAAAATCGAGTTCTTCCCTCATCTGGCGGTTTCGCTGGTTCATTTGTATGTTACTGGGGATAGGGTGGTTTTATGCAGAGGACCATTTGATTATGCCTTGGCTGACACCGCTGGATAAACTGTATTATTTCACAACGTATGGAGATGTCGGTTTTACATACAAGGGATCCTTAGGGTGGAGCGTGGAATTAAACATCTTCCATCTTCCATATCCGTCTATTATTGTCATGCTGGTTCTGGCAGCTGTATTTCTTTTTTTGGCTTCCAGGCTCCTGCAGCGAAAAGTTGAGGTGTAGAGAACATGAGACAAGACTTTCAATCCTCTAAACCGATTTATTTGCAAATTGCTGATCAAATTTTTTATAGGCTGGTCAGACAGGAGCTTGTTCCCGGAGACAAGCTGCCGTCTGTCAGAGAAATGGCAATTCAAACAAAAGTAAATCCGAATACGATTCAAAGAACCTACAGTGAAATGGAAAGGCTGGGAATTGTGGAGACAAGAAGAGGGCAAGGGACGTTTATCGCTGACAAAGCTGAAATCGTGGATGAACTGAAAGAGAGGCTTACCCGTGAAGTGTTTGAAAGCTTTATTCATCAAATGGCAGAGCTGGGATTAACAAAAGAAGAAATGCTGGCAGGGATTAAAAAATACACGGAAGGAGGACAGGAATGAATATTGTGTTTGACAATGTGTCTAAGAGATACGGCGGCCACACGGCGCTAAACAATATATCCTTCACTTTATATCCGGGAAAAATTTACGGATTTTTGGGCTCGAATGGCAGCGGGAAATCGACAACCTTGAAATTAATCGCCGGATTGATGTTTCCTACTTCAGGATCAGTGCAAGCGGGTGAACAGCCTGTAACAAGAGACATGGTCAAACAGACGGCTTATCTAACAGAGCTAGACATGTTTTATCCCGGATTTACGGTGAAAGATATGCTCGATTTTTACGAATCACAGTTCCCTGACTTTCAGATGGAAAAAGCCTATCAGCTGCTTGAGGAAATGCAGCTGAAGCCTGAAAAAAAGATAAAGCAGCTTTCCAAGGGGAATCGAGGCCGTCTTAAAATTGTGCTGGCACTATCAAGAAAAGCTTCCGTCATTCTGCTGGACGAGCCTTTTTCCGGTCTTGATCCAATGGTCAGGGATTCAATCGTAAACAGTCTCGTTTCTTATATTGATTTTGAGCAGCAAATCGTTGTCATTGCGACACACGAAATTGATGAAATTGAAATCCTGCTTGACGAGGTCATCGTGCTCGCCGACGGAGAAAAAATGGCGCAGCGTGATGTGGAAGAGATTCGCGAGCAGGAAGGTATGTCCGTGCTGCAATGGTTTAAAACGAATATGGAAGTTTACTAGAAAGAGGAGGAATTTGATGAAAACAGTATTGGAATTAAAAAATGTGACAAAAAACATCAGAGGCCGGACGATCATTGATCATCTGAGCTTTTCGATTCGCGAAGGCGAAGTATTTGGATTTCTGGGACCGAACGGAGCAGGGAAAACGACAACAATCAGAATGATGGTCGGTTTAATGAAGCTATCACAAGGCGATGTGCTCATTTGCGGCCAATCAATCACGAAAGATTATGCCAAGGCAATCAAACATATCGGGGCTATTGTAGAGAATCCAGAGCTGTATAAATTCTTAAGCGGATATAAAAATCTCCAGCAATACGCAAGGATGGTAAAGGGTGTCACGAAGGAAAAAATTGATGAAGTGGTAGAACTGGTAGGCCTTAAAGAAAGAATCCATGATAAAGTGAAAACCTACTCTCTGGGAATGAGACAGCGTCTCGGCTTGGCACAATGCCTTCTGCACGATCCGAAAGTGCTGATTTTGGATGAACCGACAAACGGCCTTGATCCGGCGGGAATCAGAGAAATCAGGGACCATTTAAAGAAGCTGACGCGAGAAAGAGGAATGTCTGTCATCGTATCAAGCCATCTGCTGTCAGAAATGGAACTGATGTGTGACCGAATTGCGATTATTCAAAAAGGAAAGCTTATCGACATTCAGAATGTAAGAGATGAAATAACTGATGAAAAGGATACATATTTCTTCCATGTGGAGCAGCCGAAGGAAGCTGCTGCGATTCTAAAAGAATATGATTCGGTAATCAAGACAAACGGTTTGGAAATCAAACTGGCTAAAGAGGACGTCCCTGCAGTCATTGAATTGCTGGTCATGCAGCAAATCCGCATTTATGAAGTCAAAGTGATTACAAAATCATTAGAGGACCGCTTCTTAGAAATCACAGGCGAAGCAAAAGAGGAGGTTCAACATGCTTAATTTGATTTATAATGAGTGGATCAAAATTTTCAGCCGTGTCGGAACATGGGTGATGATCGGAATTCTTGCTTTGACAATGATCGGGTGGGCATTTTTAACAAACCACTTTTCGACCGATGAAGCTAATCCGAAGTGGAAAGAAACGCTTCAAGCACAAAATGCTGATTTGAAGAAGGCAATGAAAGAAGATCCTTCCCTGAAAGGACAATATGAAGAAACGATCACAATCAATAACTATCGCATTGAACATAATATCCCGAGTGACACTGGCTATACCGTTTGGTCTTATGTAACGGATTCTGCCGGTTTTACAATCCTTACTGGGCTGTTCACGATTATAATCGCAGCTGGCATCGTCGCAAACGAATTTAACTGGGGTACGGTTAAGCTGTTGATGATCCGGCCGCTCAGCCGTTTTCAAATTCTGCTTTCAAAATATATAACCGTTCTTTTATTTGGTTTCTTATTGCTGTTTATTTTATTTATGGGTTCAACTTTGCTGGGACTGGTCTTTTTCGGAACAGGCGGGGACACTGCCGCGAATGTTCATTTAATTTATAAGGACGGTCATGTATTGGAACAAAACATGCTGGGATATTTGGCCAAAACGTATCTCTCAGAATCTGTTGCGGCTTTAATGCTGGCTACGATGGCATTTATGCTGTCCGCAGTATTTAGAAACAGCTCTCTTGCTGTAGGGTTTTCCATCTTCTTATTGGTAACAGGCACGACAGCCACTGCATTTATAGCGATGAAGTTTGACTGGGCGAAGTATATTTTATTTGCCAATGTTAATCTGATGCAGTATGTAGAGGGGACACCGTTAGTGGAAGGGATGACAATGACTTTCTCTATTGTGATGCTGGCGATTTACTTTGTCGTCTTCCTGTTGCTTGCTTTCGGAATCTTTATGAAACGGGATATTGCGAACTAATGAAAAAAAGCTGTTTTGCATAAGCAAAACAGCTTTTTCTTTAAAATAAAAACTGCAGGCTTGCACCTGCAGTTTTTATTATCAATTTATGCTTACGCTTCTTTAGTAACGTTAGCAGCTTGTGGTCCACGGTTTCCTTCAACGATTTCGAAAGAAACTGATTGGCCTTCTTCTAAAGTTTTGAAGCCTTCGCCTTGAATAGCAGAGAAATGAACGAATACATCGTCTTGACCTTCTACTTCGATGAATCCGAAACCTTTTTCAGAGTTGAACCATTTTACTTTACCTTCTAACATGAAATTTCCTCCTAAAGCGATCATAACGCTTAAATTCACTATTCTTGCTCTAAAACAAACTTCCAAGACGAAAACTCTTACAAAACTTTCTTCTTAAAGATAGTTCGAACAAAAATAATTACCTTTACTCTACCAGTAATTTTGAGAAAAAACAACTGTTAAACGAAACTTTTTTCGGAAAATAACATATTATTTTTCATTTTGATATTTATTTGCCGAAATGTATCTGTTTTTTCGATACGTGATCTTATGTTTGCAGGACTTTTTACTTTAATATCTCTTTACGGAAAGGCAGGGTAATAGTAATTGACAACCCTATCTGATATGAGTAAGGTAAAGTTAACCAATGTTACAAATGACAACGTTTATCAACGAGGAGCGTCTGATTTTTATGTCTGATATAGCTTGCATGCTCTAATAAATAGATAGGAGTATGGTGTCACAATGAAAAAGTGGCTTGTATGCAGTTTTGTTCTTATTCTTTTCATTTCATTTACTGCATGCTCACCGTCAGCAGAACATGAAACGATAAAAATTGGAATTGCAGAGTCGGACGAAGCGATATGGAACTATATTGTAAAAAAGGCTGAAGCGGAAGGGCTTGATATTCAGCTGATTCCATTCTCTGATTATGCAGAATCAGATATTGCGCTGGCTAACAAAGAGATTGATGCCAATGCTATTCAATCCATTTCATATTTTCAGTCGTTTTCAAAGAAATACAAACATAAACTGGCGCCGCTCGGCACGACATACATAGCGCCTATGGGCATTTATTCAAAACGTTATCAGCGAATCAAAGATATTCCGCGCGGTGCTGTTGTTGCTGTCCCGGATGAAGCGCTCGATTTTGGGCGAGCCCTTACGCTGCTGCAGGAATCGGGTTTGCTTACTTTGAAGAACGGATTTAATGGAACCGGTTCAATTGATGTGATAAAAGATAATCCGAAACACTTGAAATTGAAAACCGTACGCCAACAGGATGTATTGAGCGGAGCCGACGTGTTTGTGATGAAAACAGCCGCCGCAAAAAAAGCGGGGCTGAACCCGCAGAAGCATACATTAAAGGGCGCCAGGCAAACCGGGAAGGAAGATATGAATGTAATTGTTGTCAGAGCTGAGGACAGAGATCGCGAAACACTGCAAACCATCCTTGAACTCTATCAATCAGATGATACAGCGGCATTTATAGAGAAAGAGTATCAAGGGATGCTTGTTCCCGCTTTTTTGCCTTTACATCGTCTTTCAGATTGGAAGAATGAATTCAAAACATGAATTCATTCTTTTTTTTGGAAAACCATACTTTGTTTCGGCCGTTTTCTTTCGCTTTATACAGCATTTGATCAGCAAGAACCGGCAAGGTTTCCGGCTTATCTGTATTTCGGGGGTAATGGGCTACTCCCAGTGAGGCCGTAACGGAAAGCTTTTCCCCGTTTGTTAATACAATCGGTGTATGACTAATCGAGTGCCTGATCCGTTCGGCGATTTGGAATGCTTTCTCAGGCGTGCAATTTGGCAAGAGGACGGCAAATTCTTCGCCGCCGATCCGTGCGGCAGGATCAGTGTTGCGGATATTTTGTTTTAGTCGGGATCCCAGCTCTTTTAGAACCTGATCCCCCTCATGATGGCCGTATTGATCGTTAATCGTTTTAAAGTGATCGATATCCATATAAATAAGCGAAAATTGTAAAGATGGAGTGTGTGCAGCCTGTTGATACAGGTCTTTTGTGATTTCTTCAAACTTTCTGCGGTTATAAATACCTGTCAAAAAGTCAAAGTGCGCCTGGAACTTATACTGTTTAAATAAAAGATGTACATTTGTTTCATGCTCGATAATATATAGGCTGAGCATGCCGCCGATAATTGAAATCAGCCAAAAGTAAAAGTGAAGCTTAAGTGAATGGATATCAACAAATACATAGAAGAAAAAGGAGATGAAACCATTTGAAATGATTAAAAGCAACAGAACGTGTTTCAGCTGAACTTTTTCTCTCCTTGATGCAATAAGTGACAGCACGGCAGCGATACAAATTGTAATCATGGAATACAGCGCTGATTCATTCAAGCTGATCAGCATGCGGCCTGCTGCGATTATTATCAGAGCTGTCGCTGTAGACACCCAGCCTCCATAAAGAGCGGCGATCATAATAGGGATATTTCTAAAATCTATGATTGAATGGTGATACGTCAAACCAAAATTCATAAGAATAACCCCGAGGAGACCGCAGGCAGTTCCTTTTATTAACTGAAAGGACAGGCGGTCTTTTTTATGTATTAACCTTTCTTTAAACAGGTGGGTGAACAGATAATTAAATGTGATTAAAATGGTCAAATTTACGAACAGTTCTTTCAGCAATATTATCACCCTTATATAAGTTACTAAAGAAAGGGGGTAATGAAAAGAACAAAAACGGTATTCATTGGGTTTTTTTATCAAAATATTGATGCTGGAATAATTCTTACTTGAACTATCGGAATTTGTGTAATATAGTATATAAGAAAAATTTTGAAGGGAGAGTTTGCCTCAATTGGAGACTTTGCTAGTCATTTTGCACGTATTTATTTTACTTTTACTCATTATTGGGCTATTTGCCATGCAGAAGAAACATGTTTCTTTTTCAAAACGTGTGTTTACTGCCCTGGGGCTGGGGATCGTTTTTGGATTTGCGCTTCAGCTGATATACGGTCCGACTTCAAACATTGTGGTTCAAACAGCCGACTGGTTTAATATTGTCGGGGGCGGATATGTCAAATTGCTTCAGATGATAGTCATGCCGCTTGTTTTTATTTCCATTCTAGGCGCTTTTACAAAGATGAAGCTGACAAAAAATCTCGGGAAAATCAGCGGTTTGATTATCGGGATTTTGGTTGCGACTACAGCGGTAGCCGCGGCGGTTGGTATTGCGTCCGCCCTTTCCTTTGATCTTCATGCGATTCAGGTTGATCAAGGAAATACAGAGCTTTCTCGAGGACAGGAGCTTGAACAGAAATCAGAGGAGATGACAGCGAAAACACTGCCGCAGCAAATGATTGAGCTGCTTCCTGGAAATCCGTTTTTGGATTTTACAGGGGCTAGACCGACATCAACTATCGGAGTCGTTATTTTTGCCGCTTTTCTGGGCATTGCATTTCTAGGTGTGAGACGGAAACAGCCGGAACAGGCTGAAACGTTCAAAAAATTGATTGATGCTGTTTACGCCATTGTCATGCGTGTTGTTACTCTCATTTTGAGACTGACGCCTTACGGTGTGCTGGCCATTATGACAAAAACGATTGCGACAAGTGATATTGACAGCATTTTGAAACTGGGTATGTTTGTCATTGCTTCATATGCCGCGTTAATTGTAATGTTTATCATCCACTTGCTTCTCCTGACGATCAGCGGATTAAATCCGGTTGTTTATTTGAAAAAAGCGCTGCCTGTACTCGTGTTTGCATTTACGTCACGATCAAGCGCAGGCGCTTTGCCGCTGAATATTAAAACACAAAGAAGCTTGGGTGTCCCGGAAGGAATTGCGAATTTCGCCGGCTCGTTCGGGCTATCTATCGGCCAAAATGGCTGTGCCGGGATTTATCCGGCTATGCTGGCGATGATGATTGCCCCGACAATCGGTCAAAATCCGTTTGATCCGGCGTTTATTATCTCAGTGATCGCGGTTGTTGCCATCAGTTCGTTTGGTGTCGCCGGAGTTGGCGGCGGAGCTACATTCGCAGCGCTGCTCGTTTTATCAGCGTTAAATATGCCCGTCGCGCTCGCCGGTTTACTAATCTCTATCGAACCGTTGATTGACATGGGACGTACTGCGCTGAATGTCAGCGGAAGTATGACATCAGGCCTGATTACCAGCAAAGTTACGAAGGAAATAGATTCTGGTGTATTCCAAGATCGATCCAATGTGATCGAAGCGGAAGAAGCCTAGTCATATTAAAACGTGTAATCCCGCGGGGGATTACCGGTTAAATTTCAATAAAAGACCCATGAATCCTGTAATATTAGGGTTTCGTGGGTTCTTTTTCTTTTTTGTGATTTATTTTTACTCCTGTTTACTCCACTTACTAAAAGTAATTAGAAATAAAGGGTCAGAAAGGATACCTTCCTGACCGTGATCAAGAAATTCTTGAAGTAGCTTTAGGAATTTAAGAGATAAGTCGCAGGTCTAAACTATCATTTTAAGGATTAATTCTTCATGACCACCCCTTCTTAATTTTCCCATGGTAATATTTTGATATTAATCTATTAAGAAAGGATATGGTCATGAAAGTATTTGAAGCGAAAACACTTCTTTCAGAATCAGAAAATCGAGCAAAAGAATACAAAGAATTAAAAAGTAAAATGGTCAAATTAAAGAAGGCCTTTAAAGCTGTTGTTGACTTAGATGATAGTGAGTTTTCAGGTAAAGGTGCAGATAATATCAAATCATTTTATGAGGATCAGGCCGGCATAGCTGATCAATGGATTGATCTGATTGAAATGAAAATTGCTTTTTTAACAAGTATTCCTGGTATCTTGGAAGATGCTAACTTATCTAATGCATACATAGAAGAATCCTTCTTAGAACATGAGTTGGTTAATGCTAATACTAAATCAAAGGCCATCATGTCTGAACAGAAAAAAGCGATTAAAGACATCTTAAATGATATACACGACATCCTTCCCCTAGATGTTTTTTCAACAGAAGACTTTAAAGATAAATTATCTTCTGCAGATAAAGAACGAAAAAACACAGTCGAGAAAATAAGTGAAGTCGATGAAAAACTAACATCTGAATATGCTCTATCAGAAACCAATGAACAAATGATTCAGGCAGATTACCAAGCCTTGATTGGAGCAACTTCAAAAGGTAAAAGTGCTTCACCCATCTATTATGATGCTAAAGCTTATAGAGACAGTGAAGTTCACAAGATGGCTGAGGATGTAAAAAAACAATCAACTGATTATATCTCCTTTAAAGATCAGCAGGCTGAACAAAGAAGGATTGCAAAAGAACAGGAGGAGCTTGAAAATCGCCCATGGTACGAAAAGACGTGGGATGTTGTTTGTAATTTTACAGGAGAAGTCTCTGGATATTATGATTATAAAAGGGCTGCCGATGGAGTTGACCCTGTAACTGGTGAAAAGCTCACTGAGGGACAACGAGTAGCAGCTGGTGCAATGGCTGCTGCGGGTTATGTTCCTATTGTGGGATGGGCCGGTAAATTAGGGAAAGGTGTAAAAGCTGTTTATTCAACAGGAAAAGCTATCTCTAAAGCCGAAAAAGCCCTCGAAGTATATAAAACACCTAAAACATTCTATGCTCTTCAAAACTCAAGTAAAGGGCTTTACGGACTTGCTTCGGCGAATGGCTTTAGTGAAGCTATAACCGGCCGAGATATGTTTGGGAATAAAATATCTGATGAACAACGACAGAATAGTCTTAATCAGGCTCTAGGTGTTCTTGGTGGATTTGGGCTGCGTGGTGTGAACAAAAAGTTAAATGCAACAAATCCTAGTGTTCCTAAAAGACCATCCTGGCGACAATCTGAAAAAGATGTTGGAAAAGATTATCCTAATTACAGTGAACAAAAGTCATTTATAAATGGCAAAGAGGTCCCTTATGGAAAGAAAGGAAGTTCCCGTCCAGACTTTTATAAAGATGAGCATAGTATAGAGGTTAAAAACTATAAGATTACTACGTCCAGTGGAAGAAGCAGATTAGTAAACAATGTTTCTAAACAAGTCGAAAAACGTCTGACTGACCTTCCGGGTAATACTAAACAAACAATAATCATAGATATTAGGGGACAATCAGTTTCTGAAGAAATAATGGACGATTTATATGATAAAATTATGAAAAAGACTAATGGGAAAGCAGATATTAAATTCAAAACCAATTAGAGGTGAACACGATGACTGTTGGGTTTAAGGTTAAATATTATTGGTATCAGGTTGGACATGGAGACTTCCTCCATTCATTTTTTTCAACTGTGAGCTATCATTTAGAAGAACAAGGTTGGGGATCGAAATATCCTCATTTATTAAATGAACTTTATCAAGGCAAACTTGAAACTAAAAACATTGAACCTGCCCTTGAAGAGTTAAAAGATATTAAAGAAAGATTGAAAGAATACAGCCCTTCACAAGTTGTTTGGGATATTGAAGACAGTAATAAACGCCCACCTTGGGGAGATAATATAAGCGAGGACATAACTGACTTATCAAATTATTTTGTTACGAGTGATGGAGAAGATTTTATAAGTCTTTTAAAGAGTGCTCTCGAAAAAGGTTTAAAAACGAAATCAGAAGTTCTTATTGATAGTATATGAAACGGGGACTACACCAATTTCAGAAGGTGAGGTTTCTGCATAAGGCTGGTTAAGCTGTATGAACACTTGCATAGCAAACCAAGGGAGGTCTCCCTATTGAGATTAAATTTTTATTATTCTTGCTGTAGCATCTAATTTAATTTCTATATTCATATTACATCAAGGTATTTCAGCATATGTTCTTGCTATTATCTTTTTATTAGCTGCTGGATATTCTACAAAATTCACTAAACCCAAAGATCAAAATAAACCAAATTGAAGCAATCTCCGTCCTCACGCATTGAACCTAACACGAAAAAAACAGACCTTTAAAGGTCTGCTTTTTACATTTGATCTAAAAAGGATTACTTTTCTGAAGAGCTACCAAAAGTAATTCTTAAAACAATGCCCATAATAATAATCGCAATTAGTCCAATAATATTAACTATTGTTGAAATGGATTCATTATCTACGAAAATATTAATAATAAATGAGCCTGCAACAATCAATAGTATCAAAAAATACAAACTTTTTTTCATAAACATCCTCCTATTTTTTAAAAAATATGTTATTATTTTCACGGAAAATAATTCTACAAAAATATTGTAAAGGAGTTTTATCGTGAAGAAAAGCATTAAACAATTGGTCATTGTAATCTGTTTCTCTCTAGTTTTCACCGCTATTACAATACCAATAGCTAACGCAAAAGAAAATTCTAATGATGTTTCTGCTGAGCAAGTTAATGTAGAAGCTCAGAACATGAAAAGAACTCTCGAACCTCTATTAGAATTAATTGATCAAATGCCAGAGGATGTTGCTGAGCAAGGAATAAACTCCGGTGTTGAATGGTTAAACGTACATAAAGGTAACGAATTTGAAGGTTATGAATTTGTTGCTGATGGAGAAAACCTAACTGCTGTTAAAACCGTACAGGAAAGTATAGGACCATTCATAGTATTGAATACATGGAGTTGCATTTCTAGTGCTGCTAAAGCTATAGCAGTAAATGCTATCCCATGGGCAAAGATCTTAAAAGTTAAAAAAGCCGCAAAATTAATGGGCGGACTAAATTCTATGACAAAAACAATTATCAGAGCTTATAAACATCAAAGAAACCTAGGACTTTCTAGAACAAATGCTATTAAAAAAGCCGTAAAAGTATCTACTAAAGCACTACCAGGTGAAACTCAAAAAGCCGTACTAGAATTCTTTAGTTTAGGTGACGTTGTTAATAATTGTTTCTAATTGTTTTAAAAACAGAAATACAAGCAGGGTAAATACCTGCTTGTATTATTTGATTATGTAATTTTAATTCCCAGGTGCCAATAAGCCATTACCTCAAATGCACCATTTGCAGCCTCGTCATCTTCTTCCTCAATCTAACCAGATCGCTGTCTTCCACATCACTAAGATTTAGCTCTTTATGTATCTCTTTCAAAATGCTGCCATAACCGATCAATCTCCTAGAAGCCAGTGCATCATCCAAATAAAATATTTGTATTTTTTCATCGGACCGAAACAGGATTTCCAACGCTTATTATATGTTGAGTGTTGAAGCAAGAAACAAAATTAAAAAAGGAGAGATTATTAATGAAACTCAGTCGAGGTATATTGGTAATAGCGGTGTTAAATAGTGTTCTGTCCTTTTCAACTTTTGAAGTGGGAACTAATAATGAAATGATAAAGATTGCTTCGGATAGAGCAGCATAAATGAAAAAATCCTTCTTTCGTTCAATATTGAACGAAAGAAGGATTTTTTTATGTTCACCAATTGTACTCCAAAATAGGTGAAAAAATATAAAAAACAAAAAAGTTTTAAAGCAAAAAACGTCTAAAAAGCCAATATAATTAACCATTTGAACCCTTATGCAATCCCATCTGGATTACACGTTTTTTTTAACGGCCGGGTTCTAAGTCTTCCAGCATTCCCATTACAGTGTTGTCATCCATTACATTCATTGCGCTTTGTTCGAAATGGATTGGCTCTGCATATTGCTGCTGTCTTTTTCTGGCTGTTGTTGTGTCCGTTTGACGATTTTGCTTAGACTGAGACTGATGCTGTTGAGGTTGGCTTTGCTGTTGGCCTCCATGCTGATGCTGACGGCCATTTTGCTGACGATTTTGAGATTGATCTTGATTATTTCCTCCAAACGCCTGTTTCATCATATCTCCAACATTAGAAAGATCCAACGACTTATTTTGAGCATTCCGGTTGTTCATTTGACCTGTAATAAACCCGCTGATTTTTTGCCGGATCTGCGGGGATAAAGTAGCAACAAGCACAGTAGAACCGATAACTAAGGCTGTAGGACTGATTCCTTTTCGCTGATTGAACAACGTGATCCCTCCTTTATAAGTGTATTGATATTTTCCCCTCTGATTAGACAAATTAACCGTTTTATTTCCCGGGAAAGCATTTCCGTTATTTTTTCATGCATATTTAGAGCCAATTAGAAAAACCTATAAGTAAAGTGATAAAGGAGGAATTCACATGCTTGGAAAAAAACAAGTCCTTGCGTCCATGCTTCTTATCCCTTTGCTTATGACTGGCTGCAGTATGGCCAATCAGGGTGAGGGCAGACGTGATAATGCAGAGCCTGAAAATGTTAACTACCGCAATCCGGCAAATGATAACGGCACAAGAAATATCAACAATGCAAATGATAGCCGTGACAACGTTGACAATAATATGACGAATAATGGTAATGACAATAACGGTAATGATAACCGTAAGTTGGAAGTTGCTGATGATGCAGCCGATAAAATTACCGATATGAAAGAAGTTAAACACGCGAATGTGATTGTTGCCGGAAATCAAGCGTATGTTGCAGTTGTATTAACAAATGGGAAAAAAGAAGTTGGAAAAGATCTGAAAAAGAAAATTTCCGATAAAGTAAGAGACACTGATAAGAACATGGACAATGTTTATGTTTCTGCAAATCCAGACTTTGTTGATCGGATGCAGGGGTATGGCGAACGGATTCAAAATGGTGATCCGATTGCAGGATTCTTTGATGAATTCAGTCAAACAGTACAACGTGTCTTTCCGCAAGCTGAATAACAGATAAAAAGCCGCATAACTTGTGCGGCTTTTTTCTTTCAGGAATGACACGCTGTGAACTAAGGCTGCATAGAGTAAAAATAAAAGGTACAAGACGGACCGGCTCAGGGAGGGAGACGTTTGCAGGGTGGCATAGGAAAGCGTGCGGCATCCGCTCTATTCCTGTGCGGAGTCCTTGTGATGCTGGCCGTAAGCTCGGCCATCGTATCAAGCACGATGTATATTCTGTCTTTGCCAGGGCAGACATCTGGGATAACGAAAGAACAAGTGACGAAGCACATGAAGAAAGAGTCATTTAAACAGGCCGATGTTTATTACACTTCTAAGGAAAAATCCTTACTGCCATTAACGAGAGAAACGCTAGAATATGCGGTGAGTATTAATCAGGTCATGCTTGAATATTCGAATCATAAGCCTATTGATATTATTTTTTTTCCTAATGAAAAACAGATGGAGGCTTATTCCGGTTTATTGGATGTTGTCGGCTTTTATTCTGAGCGGGAGCAGCTGATCGGATTATTGCCTGAAGAGAAAAAGCAGCTTTTAGAAGGTGATGATGTAGCGGTTTATCTGTATCAGAGATTATTGATTCATGAGTACACACACCATGCGTTTCATCAGAAATTACGGGAGCTCGAAGCAGATCCTGATGAGTTCCCCTTATGGTTCCATGAAGGATTAAGCGAGTGGATCGCGAACTATGAATTGCTCATAGATCCGATCACGTTTACTGTCGTGCCGTTTGACCGTTTGCAGACAGATCAGAACTGGCAGGAAGCTCGATCGGAATATGAAACCGATGTTTATTTGCAAAGCTTTTATATGATCAATGAGCTGACGGAAACATATGGGAAAGACATTATTTTGGAGATTATAAAGGAAACAGCGAAAAAAGGGGATTTTAAAAAAGGGTTTAAAGCGGCAACGCAGGATAGTCTTTATCAATTTGAAAAAGATTTTACCAGAAGGTTTGAAGAAAATGCGGCATTGGATAGTTTCTATCCAATGCCTTTTTTATTTAATGAAGTCCCTGCTGGCCCATACCGCCTTGAGTCGGAGGCATTTGTCCTTGTGCAGGGGCAAATGAATTTCTCAGTTGTTCCATATCCTGCGCGTCAAGCTGCGGAACCTGGTAATAACCATGTTTGTTTTGGTAAAGGAAAATCTCAAAAGCCATTTCGACATACTGCTGAATTTGCGCAGACAGTACACGTCTTACGGCCGGATTTGTCATTTCTAGAGAAGCCATCGTGAGCATAGATGCCTGTGCCTTAACAGCGCAAAGCATTTGGCGGCTGATGATGCTGTCATCAATGTCATTCATGGATTGAACAGGTTTCTTAGGCTGTGCCGGCTGCATACCGTAAACAGTCTGGTTGTCTTCTTTCATCATATAAGTTGCCGTTTTTTGTGAAGGCTCGCTTCCTGTTTTGAAGCACTCTGCCGTTAAGTTATATTGAGATGTAATGAATTGATATTGACGGTCAAGGATGTTTAATAATTCCTGATCCTTACAGAATTGTCTCAGCATCATAAACTGATCAAGCACAGTAAGCGTTCCGGAAAGCACCTCGTGCATATCAAACATTTCATGTCCGCCGTGATTTTGATGCGGTTTGCCTGGTATCCCTTTATTCTGTGATTGCTGCTGAAATTGCTGATCCAAACCGAATTCCTCCTTTTTTTTCAGATCAGCTGTATTTTGTGCTTGTCTGCGGTGTTTTATGCAGCGCCTGACAGGATTTATATGCTGATTGTCGAAGTGATTAGCAAATAAACGAATTATGCAAGATGTAAGGGAGGAAAACTGATGAGGCGTTTTTTGCATGTTGTTTTGATCATACTTTTCATTTTCTTGAATGTCATGTCCGCTTATGAAGCTGTAAGAGCTGCTGAGCCAGAACCAATATCGGTTGAAAAAGCGATACAGCAAAAAGAGGGGCAAGCTCTTGTCGAAGGATATACAATCGGCCAAGCCGTTTCACCTCAGCATTACAATCTGACAAGCCCTTTTTCAAATGATTATAACATTGCTATAGCGGACAGCAAAAACGAGACATCACCCGATCACATTCTTCCCGTGCAAATCCCCTCCGCATTTAGAAGCCAATTCGGACTGCAAACGAACCCGCTGCTTCTTGGGAAAAAGATAGCTGTTCAAGGCGAGCTTGAACATTATTTTAATACGACAGGTCTTAAGAAGGCTCAGTCAATAATCTTAAAGGATGACGCTGAATCCCCGCCGGCAGCACAGCCGATTACAATACAGGAAGCGCGCGGCCGAATGAATGAACATGTCACGATTAAAGGCGTTGTTACTGCCGATCAGAGCGCAATCGGAGGCGGAAAGCTGTCGACCTTTATGCAGGATGACACAGGCGGCATCAACATTTATTCGGCAGCACCAGAGAATTTCCCTGAGTTAAAAGAAGGAATGGACATTACGGTGACAGGGAAAATAACGACTTACCAAGGGCTTACTGAAATAGTTCCGGATACATCAGGCATCCGTATTACCCAATCAAATCAGCCTCTCCCTGTCCCTGAATTTTCAACGATCAATGAACTGGTCAATGGCAGCTTGGGTGATCAATATGAAGGGCGTCTTGTGACAGTCAAAGCTTATATTTCTTCCATCCCAAATTCTCAAGCAGGCGGCGGTTACAATGTTACGATGATTGATAATGATCACCACGCAATGACACTGCGTGTTATGAGGGAGACAGGTATCATTGATGAACTGACTGAGGATAAATGGTATGAAATCACTGGCGTGTTGAGCAGATATCAATCCCTTCAGCTTCTTCCGCGAAAATCAGGAGACATGAAGCTGCTTCAAGAGCAGCCTGCCCCGCCGTCTTCAGAAGGCGAATATGAAACTGTGGTTGATCGCGTTGTAGACGGTGATACCATTCATGTCAAAAAACCGATACTTGGCACGGCAAAAATCCGTTTTGTAAATGTAGACACGCCAGAAACGTACCATACACCTAAAAATGAAGCGGATGAAAATCAATTAAGATTTGGAAAGAAAGCCTCTGACTATTTAAAAACTGTTTTGTCTCCAGGAGATCACATTACTGTAAAAGTCGGCAGCGAAGCCAAGGACAGCTATGGCAGACTTCTTGGACAGGTTGTGACTGAGACAGGGGCAAATGTAAATTTAGAACTCGTGAAAAATGGCTATGCTCCAACATATTTTATTTGGCCTGTTGAAAATGAAGAGGATTATCAGGAATTTCAGGCCGCAGCCGCCACTGCTAAAAAAGAGCAAAAAGGCATTTGGGATGAAGCGGATCCTCTTATGGAAATGCCGTTTGAATTTAGAGCCAGAGACCAGGGGAAAGGGCTGACAAGGTATGTGGGAGACTCATCAAACAAGACCTATGTTTCGCCAGCAGACTGGAAGCAGGTGGCTGTGGAAAACAGGATCTTCTTTTCTTCAGCAGCTGAAGCAGAGAGTGCCGGTTACAAGAAAAAGCAAACCTCCCAAGAAAATATACCGCTTAGGATGTTAAGCATGAACGATTTACATGGGAAAATCGATCAGCAATACGAGCTTGATCTTGATGGAGACGGCACTCCAGATGGCACATTCGGACGCATGGACTATGCAGCTGCCTATTTGAAAGAAAAAAAGGCGGAAAAGAAAAACACGCTCACTGTGCACGCCGGGGATATGATCGGGGGCAGTTCGCCCGTATCATCTCTTCTTCAAGATGAACCAACTGTGGAACTGATGGAGGATATCGGATTTGATGTCGGAACTGTGGGCAATCACGAGTTCGATGAAGGTACGGATGAACTCATGAGAATGTTAAAAGGGGGAGATCACCCGAAAGGCACTAGCGGCTATGACGGACAAAACTTTCCCCTTGTGTGCGCCAATTGTAAAATGAAGTCTACCGGAGAACCCTTTTTACCGGCTTATGACGTTATAAACGTAGAGGGCATACCCGTTGCTTTTATTGGGGTTGTCACACAGTCGGCGGCAGGAATGGTCATGCCTGACGGAATAAAGGATATTGAGTTTACCGATGAAGTACAAGCGGTAAATGACGCTGCCGAAGAGCTGAAGAAAAAAGGCATCAGGGCCATTGCAGTGCTCGCGCATATGTCTGCCGAACAAAACGGCACCACAATTACAGGTGAATCCGCTGACCTTGCAAACAAATCAGATTCTGAGATAGACATCATTTTTGCAGCGCATAACCATAAGGTCGTCAATGGTGAAGTGAACGGCAAGCTGATCGTTCAGGCGTTTGAATACGGAAAAGCGATAGGTGTCGTTGATCTGGAGATTAATAAACAGACAAAAGACATCGTCAAAAAGTCGGCTGAAATCGAATACGTCGATCAAAGCAAGAAAAAACCTGATGCCAGCGCCTCAGCTATTTTAGATAAGTATCAGGCCCTTGCTGAACCGATTATCAGCAAAGTCGTCGGTGAAGCGGCTGTTGATATGGAAGGCGGTTATTCTAATGATGGCGACACACCTCTTGGGAATTTAATTGCTGATGGCATGAGAGCGGCGATGAAAACGGATTTTGCGCTAATGAATGGCGGCGGGATACGGGAAGGACTGAAGAAAGGCCCAATTACATGGGGAGACCTATATAACATTCAGCCGTTTGGAAATGTGCTGACGAAGCTTGAGATTAAAGGAAAAGATTTGCGCGAGATCATCAATGCGCAAATCTCACCGGTTTTCGGCCCTGACTACAGCATAAGCGGGTTTACGTATACGTGGGATACAGAAACAGGCAAAGCGGTTGATATAAAGATGGCAGATGGAACCGAAATCCAGCCGGATGCTACATACACTTTAACCGTCAATAATTTTATGGCGACGGCGACAGGAGCCAAATACCAGCCAATCGGATTGCTTGGGAAACATGCTGTTACAGGACCTGAGGATTTAGAAGCGACTGTAGAGTATGTCAAAAGCTTTGATAAGCCGATTTCATATACGAAAGAAGGCAGAATTAAACTGGCTGAAGACAGTCATGCTGAAGACCCAGTCACTGAAGAGCCGGCAGACAGTCCGGGAACAGACGATCCGGGAAAGGCAAATCCGACACCTGGGGAAGAACAGCCTGATCTAAGAGAGACTCCGGTTACAGCTCCGGTCCATCAGCTGCCGCCAGCAGTCATTTCGACTTTTGAAGAATTAACAGAGACCAAACAGCCTGCCACTGCCGCCGGCCGTATCAACACACTGCCTTTGCATAAAGAAAGGGAGGGAAGCGGTTTTGATCATAAGCTTCCGGATACGTCAGCAGGATACTACAACTTTATTGTGATCGGCGCAGCGGTCTCACTGTCCGGAACGTATTTATATATCAGAAGGAAAAGGAGTGCTGCTACGACGTGAAAAAATATATTCCTCTTGTGATCATTGTGATCGGTCTTGTGATCACAGGCTACGGGGGCTTCAAACTGATTGATACCAGCATGAAAACAGAGCAGACATTAAAAGAAGCAAAAAAGGCGGCTGAACAGCCGCGGGCGATACCAGGCACGAAGAAAAACGATAATCAAGCCGAGAAAAAATCATCGTTTAAGCCGAAGACCGGCCAAGCAAGCGGCATACTGGAAATACCGAAAATCAATGCGGAGCTTCCGATCGTGGAAGGGACCGATGCGGATGATTTAGAAAAGGGTGTGGGGCATTACAAGAAAAGCTATTATCCAGATGAAAACGGGCAAATTGTACTGTCAGGACATCGGGACACCGTGTTTCGCCGGACAGGAGAGCTTGAAAAAGGTGATCGGCTCAACATCATCCTTTCATATGGTGATTTCACATATGAAATTGACAAAACAAAAATCGTGGACAAGGATGATACCTCCATTATTACGCTGCAGCACGAAAAGGAAGAGCTCATTCTGACCACCTGCTACCCTTTTTCATACGTCGGGAATGCCCCGAAACGTTATATTATTTACGGAAAACGTATTTAAAGCCGCAGGACAATCCCTGCGGCTTTTCTTTCATGATAAATACGTATGGCAAAGGCTTTCTATATCAGCTGGAAGAGGTGCTTCGGCAACGACCAGCTCTTCGGTAATCGGATGAACAGCCTGTACCTTTTTGGCATGCAGCGCCTGCCTGTTAAGAAATTGGCTCCCGCCTCCGTAAAGTGTATCCCCCGTAAGTGGATGGCCGATGCTTGCCATATGCACACGGATTTGATGCGTTCTGCCTGTTTCCAGCTCTAATTCAGCAAGCGAGAGCTGTTCTCTCGCATTGATAGCAAGGGTACGGTAATGGGTGACGGCGGCTTGTCCGCCTGGCGAAACCCGCCGTCTTGTCGGGTGTGATCTGTCTTTTCCAATCGGTGAATCGATTTTGCCTTTTTTCGGTTTCAGTTTTCCTTCAACAATTGCGAGGTACGTACGCCTCAGCGTTTTTTGCTCTAGCTGCTGGTCTAAGATGGCATGCGCCAGACGATGCTTGGCGAATACGACAGCGCCTGATGTATCCTGATCAAGACGGTGGACATGGCGCACTTTGATTGTTTCTCCATTGACCTGAAAGTGATATGCGATCAAATTGGCGAGTGTGCCGGTTTGGCCTTCTTCATTGGGATGAGTGGAAATGCCAGCTGGTTTATTGACGATTAACATGTGGCGGTCTTCAAATAAAATATCAAGCTCTCCATACTCAGGTATGACGGAGGACTCTTCGTTTTCCTGAAGATCAATAAACAGGCGGTCACCCTTTTTTACGAGTATGTTGTTTTTGACAGGCTCGTGATTGACCTTTATATTGTGATAAGTCATCCATTCTTGGATAACGGGTTTAGAAGCTTTGAGCTCTGTTTTCAGCACAGAAAACAGCCATTGTCCGTCCTGTTTTTCACTGATTATCAGCTCTAGCCCTTTGCCTTTTTCTTTCATGATCAAATGGCTCCTTTTTTGCGCGAAAGGCCGCTGCTTCTCATAGGAAACACTTACCTTAACATTCGCGTTTTTTTCTGTGATATTCTTGAGAAAGACTTTGGATATTCGATGGCAAGAAAGGTGATAGACGTGAGAATCGTGAACGCAGCAACTGAAGAACAGGAATGCTTTATCAAGGAACTGTCAATGGAGCTTTTCCATCATGTATTTCCTCTTTATTTCTCCGAACTGGACATTCAGCGCTTTAAAAAGAAAGGCGTTCTGTCTTTAAATAACCAATATTACCAAGGAACATTAAAAGAAGCTTTTCAAATTATGGCTTGTCTGCAAATGATACATATTATTCTGACAAAGCCTTCACCGCACGATGACTTGAGTGATCAAGCTATTTTTGATAAAAACAGCAAGATGCTGAATGATTGCGGAGTATATTTTCCGTTTGCTTTATCTGATTTTCAACCGAAAACAAACAATGCCTTTTCGGGTCACAGAAGGCTGATATAATCTGCGGCAAGAGCTTTTCCATTTTGAGAAAAGCTCTTTTTGCATCAGAGAAATCATACCACAAATCCTTTCCTGCAACTCCCTTTTTAATCATCCGGTGTCTGAACATACTAATGATTGAAAGGGGTGCTGACCAATGAGTTCAGTTAAACATTCAATGACAACGCAGGTAGCAACCGTTTCTCCGAATCAAACGATTCAGGAAGCGGCTTCTCTGATGAAACAGCATAACGTCGGGGCGGTTCCCGTGGTAGAGCAAGGTGTTTTAAAAGGAATGCTGACTGACCGTGACATTGCATTGAGAACCACAGCTCAAGGCCGAGATGGCCAGACACCCGTTTCAGAAGTGATGTCAACAGACCTCGTATCAGGAAATCCTAATATGAGTCTGGAAGACGCGTCGCATCTGATGGCCCAGCACCAAATCCGCCGCCTTCCTATTGTAGATCAAAACAATCTAGTCGGGATCGTTGCGCTTGGAGACCTGGCTGTCAATCAGATGTCGAACGAGTCTGCTGGAGAAGCGCTGACAAACATTTCTCATCAAAACTTGCATTAATAAGAAAGAGCTTGCAGTGTGCAGGCTCTTTCTTCACATAAACCCTTACTTTTTGAAAGCAGAGACGTTTCGGGGTATAGTGTATACATATATGTCTCAATTCGGGCCAAAGGAGTTGTACGCAGTGATAAAAGCGTTAATTTTTGATTTTGATGGGCTTATTCTTGATACAGAAACACATGAATATGAAGTCCTTCAGGAAATTTTTGAGGAACATGGCTCAGTTCTGCCGTTATCCGTTTGGGGCAAGGTTATCGGAACAGCGGCGGGATTTCGGCCATTTGAATACTTAGAAAAACAGATAGGCAAAAAGCTGAACCATGAAGAGCTGACAAAACTGAGAAGAGACCGGTTTGCAAAACGCATGGAAACAGAAAAAGCGAGACCTGGTGTTGAAGCGTATCTGAATGCGGCAAAGGATTTAGGCTTAAAAGTAGGACTGGCTTCCAGCTCAGATTATAAATGGGTATCCGGCCATTTGAAGCAACTTGGCCTGTTTGACGAATTCGAAGTGATTCAGACAGCTGATGATGTAGAAGAGGTCAAGCCCAATCCCGAGCTGTATTTGTTAGCGGCAAAGAATCTTGGAGTATCGCCGTCGGAATGTCTCGCATTCGAGGATTCCGTCAATGGTTCGATTGCTGCCAAGCGAGCGGGCATGAAGTGTGTAATCGTTCCGAATCAAGTAACAGGCACCTTGATGTTTGAAGAATATGATCACAGGCTCGAATCAATGGCGGAGATGGAGCTCGCCCTATTGCTTGATCATCTGAACGCACAAAACTAGAAAGGAGCGAGTAGATTGTCTGAGAAATTAGATTTGACCCGTTTTGAAAAGAAAATGGTCATCCGTAATATCGAAGAGAAAGATATCGACAACATTATAGACCTTCAAAAGGACTGCTTTCCAGGCATGGAGCCGTGGAAGCGCGAGCATTTAATCAGCCATCTGGAGCATTTTCCGGAAGGGCAGTTTTGTGCAGAATTCGAAGGTGAAATTATCGGTTCGTGCTCAAGCCTCCTGATTAATTTTGATGAATATGATGACCGCCATACGTGGCAGGACATTACAGATGACGGATACATCACCAATCACAATCCGGATGGCTTAAACATGTACGGGATCGAGGTCATGGTGCATCCTGATTACAGACGGATGAAAATCGGCCATCGTTTGTATGAGGCAAGAAAGGATTTGGCAAGACGTTTAAATCTGAAAAGCATCATCATAGGCGGACGGATACCGAACTATCATAAATATGCTGATGAAATGACTGCGAGAGAGTATGTTGAACAGGTAACACGCCATCAAATTTACGATCCTGTCCTTTCTTTTCAGCTGATGAACGGTTTTACCCTGATGCGGATTAACCCGGATTATCTCCCGGATGATACAGCTTCAATTAAATATGCGACGCTGATGGAATGGAATAATGTCGATTATCTGCCGCAGCAGACAAAGCGTTATTATAAATCGGCCTTCCCTGTGAGAATTTGTGTCATTCAATACGAAATGAAAAAAATCTATTCCTTTGAGGAATTTGCGAATCAAGTAGAGTACTATGTCGATGTCGCATCTGACGCGAGGTCTGATTTTGCAGTGTTCCCGGAAATTTTCACAACCCAGCTGATGTCCTTCCTTGAGGAACGTTCACCAAGCTTGGCGGTACAGAGAATTACCGAGTATACTGAGGATTACATCAGTCTGTTTACAGACTTGGCTGTTAAGTATAATGTCAACATTATCGGCGGATCTCATTTTGTAGAAGAGGAAGGGAAAATTTATAATATCGCCTACCTGTTCAGACGCGATGGAACGATTGAGAAGCAATATAAACTGCATATTACGCCTAATGAACGCAAATGGTGGGGAATCAGCGCGGGCGACCAGGTACGTGTGTTTGATACGGACTGCGGGAAAATTGCGATCCAAATTTGCTATGACATTGAGTTTCCTGAGCTTGCCCGCATTGCGGCCGATAAAGGCGCAAAAATTATTTTTACGCCATTTTGTACGGAAGACCGCCAAGGCTACTTGCGTGTCAGATACTGTTCACAGGCAAGAGCGGTCGAAAATCAAATTTATACCGTCATTTCCGGAACGGTTGGAAACCTGCCGCAAACTGAAAATATGGATATCCAATATGCTCAGTCCGGCATCTTTGCCCCTTCTGATTTTGAATTCGCAAGAGACGGCATCGTTGGGGAAACCAACCCGAATATTGAAATGGTCGTCATTGGCGATGTTGACTTAGAAATTCTAAGAAGACAGCGCCAAAACGGAACGGTGCGCCAGCTCAAAGACAGACGCCGCGATATTTATCATATTCACTATAAGAAATAATCCGGAAACCCGCCTGAATTGGCGGGTTTTTTTAAAAAAACTCTGCCATGCTTTCTTTAAAATAGAATTTAATGTGTGTACATCGGAAAAGAAGGTGCCTTATGGAGTTTCTGCTTGTTTTAGTCCCTGTTTTCGGAATCTTCGCAATTGGTTATATCGGACAGAAAACACTTGGTTTTGATATTCAGACACTGTCCAAAATGTCCTTATATTTAATGTCTCCTTTTTTGGCTTTTGATACGTTTTATTCAAACGAGCTGACGATGGACTATGTGTATCTGTCTATTTTTGTGCTGGGTCTATGCCTGGTTCTTGTGCTGTTGGTCTCCTTTTTATCCTTTTTACATAGGTATCCGAACCAAGATCGCTGTGCCATGATTCTCTCATCAGCCTTTATGAATAACGGCAATTACGGCACGCCTGTCGTACTGCTTGTGTTTGGGACGGCGGGGCTGGATACGGCTGTTGTGTTAATGGTGCTGCAGCAGTTAATTATGAGTACTATCGGCATGTATTACGCTGCAAAGGGCGGTTCGGAGGAAGGCGGATGTAAAACGGTGATGACTCGGGTTATCCGTATGCCTGTGGCGTACGGAGCACTTTTAGGCGCAATTCTTCAGCTTATGCATATTTCAGTCCCTAAAGAGTTAATGACAGGCATTGAACTGGTCGGAAATGCGACGATTCCGGCGATCATGATTATTCTTGGCATGCAGCTTGCGCTGATCTCTTTCAGGAATATTGAATACAGAAAAATTTCTTATTCTCTGCTGCTGAAGCTGATGGTATCACCGTTAATTGCGCTGGCCTTCACATTGATTTTGCCTGTGGATGACATGACGAAGCAAATTATGATCCTCGTAGCGGCCATGCCGACCGCTGCCAATACGACCTTAATGGCCGTTCAGTTTAATACAAGGCCCGAAGTCGTTTCCAGTGCCACTTTTATCAGCACAATGCTGAGCATAGTCACTTTGCCGGTCCTGCTCTGGATGCTGCATCCTCTTTCTTCTTGATGAAAGAGGATGTTTTAATTACCCGGCGGTTTATTGACTCCTTTGTCGTCTGGCTTTATATTGAAGTCAGGGAAATCATCACCTAGACTTCACATAAGAGAAGGTCTGTTTCAATTTATTTATTGAACGCTAATGAAATGGAGATGATGGGTATGGGAAACATTCAGCAAAATCAGGGATTAAAGCAAAAGGATGAGCAATTCGTGTGGCATGCTATGAAGGGAGCGCATCAAGCGGACAGTCTGATTGCCCAAAAGGCGGAAGGAGCCTGGGTGACTGATATAGACGGACGCCGCTATCTTGATGCGATGTCCGGTTTGTGGTGCGTTAATATTGGTTACGGCAGAAAAGAGCTTGCGGAGGCTGCCTATGAACAATTAAAGGAACTGCCGTATTACCCGTTAACGCAAAGTCACGCACCTGCGATTCACTTGGCGGAGAAGCTGAATGAGTGGCTTGGCGGCGATTATGTGATTTTCTTTTCCAACAGCGGATCGGAAGCAAATGAAACCGCTTTTAAGATCGCTCGCCAGTACCATCTGGAAAACGGTGACCACAGCCGTTATAAATTCATCTCTAGATATAGAGCCTATCACGGCAATACGTTGGGAGCGCTCTCTGCCACCGGCCAGGCACAGCGGAAATATAAATATGAACCGTTAAGCCAAGGATTTCTGCACGCCGCCCCGCCTGATGTCTACCGAAATCCTGAGGACGCCAATTCATTAGAGAGCGCAAATGAAATTGACCGCATCATGACATGGGAATTAAACGAAACGATTGCCGGTGTCATTATGGAGCCCATTATTACTGGCGGAGGCATTTTAATGCCGCCGGACGGATATATGAAGAAAGTGGAGGAAATCTGCCGCCGGCACGGCGCCCTGCTGATTTGTGACGAAGTCATCTGCGGATTTGGGCGGACTGGCGAGCCGTTCGGATTTATGCACTACGGCGTGAAGCCCGATATCATTACAATGGCGAAAGGGATTACAAGCGCGTATCTGCCATTGTCAGCGACCGCGGTTAAACGGGAGATTTTTGAAGCATACCAAGGAGAAGCTCCTTATGACCGTTTCCGCCACGTCAACACATTCGGCGGCAGCCCGGCAGCCTGCGCATTGGCTTTGAAAAACCTGCAAATTATGGAGGATGAACAGCTGATTCAGCGATCCCGCGATCTCGGAGCAAAGCTTTTAGGTGAGCTTCAGTCGTTGAGAGAACACCCTGCAGTAGGGGATGTAAGGGGAAAAGGGCTGCTGGTCGGAATCGAACTTGTCAAAGATAAGCTGACTAAAGAGCCGGCTGGCGCTGACCAAGTGAACCAAGTGGTTACGGCATGCAAAGAGAAAGGGCTGATCATCGGCAAAAACGGCGATACAGTCGCCGGATATAACAATGTCATTCAGCTCGCCCCGCCATTTTGTCTGACAGAAGAAGACCTTGCATTTATCGTAAAAACGGTGAAGGAAAGCATACTGACGATTTGATACAAAAGTGATTTGTTAAAGGAGCACACTATGAGTTTTCACAACCAGCCTATTTTACCGGCTATTCGCAATATGAAGCAATTTGATGAGTTTTTAAACAGCTCGTTTTCGTACGGCGTGATACTTGATATTCATCTCGGACAATTAAAGGGCGTGATCAGAGAGGCGCAAAAGCACGGGAAGAAGATGATGGTGCATGTCGATTTAATTCAAGGGATCAAACATGATGAATACGGAGCGGAATTCATCTGCCAGGATATCAAGCCAGCGGGGATTATCTCAACAAGATCAAACGTGATTGCAAAAGCGAAGCAGAAGAAAATCTATGCAATCCAGCGTTTGTTTCTGCTTGATACAAGCGCAATGGAAAAAAGCATGGAGTTTGTCGGCAAGCATAAGCCTGACTTCATTGAAGTGCTGCCGGGCATCGTGCCGTCACTTATTCAGGAAATTAAAGAGAAAACAGGTATCCCTATCTTTGCGGGAGGTTTCATCCGCACAGAACAAGATGTAGAACAGGCACTGAAAGCTGGTGCCGTTGCTGTTACCACATCTAACACCAAATTATGGAAAAAATATGAAAACTTTTTGACAGAAAGTGATTGACACCGCTTTCATCCGCTGATACAATTGCACTAGGTTAATACAATGTGATGGAGAATCCGGAGACCCACAGCAGCTCTTTACGGTAAAAGTTATACATCCGTAAAGCGGTTTGTTGTGGTTTTTTTATTCTCTATCATACTTCTTAATCGCAACCTTAGGAGGAATTATCTATGACAGCATTTTGGGGAGAACTAATCGGTACGATGCTGCTTGTTATTTTTGGCGCAGGTGTTTGTGCAGGAGTCAATTTGAAGAAATCGCTTTCATATCAATCTGGCTGGATTGTTGTTGTATTTGGATGGGGATTAGGTGTGGCAATGGCCGCTTATGCGGTCGGCGGCATCAGCGGCGCCCATCTCAATCCCGCGTTAACGATAGCATTTGCTTTTGTTGGTGATTTTCCGTGGAAAGAGGTTCCGGTTTACATTGCGGCGCAAATGATCGGTGCAATGATCGGTGCGGTAATTGTTTACCTGCATTACCTGCCGCATTGGAAGTCTACCGATGATTCCGCTGCCAAGCTGGGTGTTTTTTCAACCGGACCCAGCATTCCGCATACGTTTGCAAACGTTTTAAGTGAGGTTATTGGGACATTTGTCCTTGTGCTTGGAATTTTGGCGATTGGGGCAAATGAGTTTACAGAGGGACTTAACCCTTTAATCGTCGGTTTTCTCATCGTTGCTATCGGTATTTCTCTTGGAGGAACCACGGGATATGCAATTAATCCCGCCCGCGACTTAGGTCCGCGGATTGCCCACGCACTTCTGCCGATTCCGGGGAAAGGCTCATCAAACTGGAAGTACGCATGGGTTCCTGTTGCCGGCCCGATTTTGGGCGGATCATTCGGCGGTGTATTTTACAGCGCCGCGTTTCAGGGGCAGATTACAAGCAGTTTCTGGATTGTAAGCGTTGTATTGGTTGTGGTATTGTTAGGACTCTATGGCTATACGAAAAAACATGCAGCTCAAACACTATCAAATTCAAAATATATTTAAGCAAAGGGGAGACATCTTATGGAAACTTACATTTTATCCTTAGATCAAGGGACAACAAGTTCAAGAGCGATTCTGTTTAATAAAGAAGGCAAAATCGTTCACTCCGCTCAAAAGGAATTTACACAATACTTCCCGCATCCAGGATGGGTTGAGCATAATGCAAATGAAATTTGGGGATCTGTCCTTGCTGTTATCGCATCTGTCATTTCTGAATCGGGAATCAGCGCTTCTCAAATTGCCGGAATCGGCATTGCCAATCAAAGGGAAACAGCGGTTGTTTGGGATAAGGATACAGGAAAGCCTGTGTATAATGCGATCGTTTGGCAGTCACGACAGACATCTGGAATCTGCGAGGAGCTTCGCGAAAAAGGATATAATGATACATTCAGAGAGAAAATAGGCCTTTTGATAGATCCATATTTTTCTGGCACGAAGGTGAAATGGATTTTAGACAATGTGGAAGGCGCAAGAGAAAAAGCGGAAAAAGGCGAGCTGCTGTTTGGAACGATTGATACATGGCTCATTTGGAAAATGTCAGGCGGAAAAGCGCACGTGACGGATTATTCCAACGCCTCAAGAACGCTGATGTTTAATATTTACGATTTGAAATGGGACGATGAGCTGCTTGAGATTTTAGGCGTTCCGAAATCAATGCTCCCTGAAGTGAAACCGTCCTCTCATGTGTATGCGGAGACAGTTGATTATCACTTCTTCGGAAAAAATATTCCGATTGCTGGAGCGGCAGGCGACCAGCAGTCCGCGTTGTTCGGCCAGGCGTGCTTTGAAGCAGGCATGGGGAAAAACACATACGGCACAGGATGTTTCATGCTGATGAATACAGGGGAAAAAGCAATTAAGTCGGAACACGGGCTGCTGACAACAATCGCCTGGGGCATTGACGGTAAAGTTGAATATGCTTTAGAAGGAAGTATTTTTGTCGCAGGCTCAGCCATCCAATGGCTCAGAGACGGAATGAGAATGTTCCAGGACTCTTCGCTTAGCGAATCATACGCAGAGAAAGTTGATTCAACTGACGGCGTATATGTCGTTCCGGCCTTTGTCGGCTTGGGAACGCCTTACTGGGACAGCGATGTGCGCGGTTCAGTTTTCGGCCTGACTAGAGGCACAACAAAAGAACATTTTATCCGTGCCACGCTGGAGTCATTGGCTTATCAGACGAAAGATGTGCTTGATGCAATGGAAGCGGATTCTAACATTTCATTGAAAACGCTTCGTGTGGATGGCGGCGCTGTTAAAAATAACTTTTTGATGCAGTTTCAAGGGGATATTTTGGATGTGCCTGTGGAACGACCGGAAATCAATGAAACAACTGCGCTTGGCGCGGCATATTTGGCAGGTATCGCTGTGGGATTCTGGAAGGATCGTTCTGACATTATTAACCAGTGGAATCTGGATAAGCGTTTTGAACCGAAATTGGAAGAAGAAAAACGAAATGAGCTGTATAAAGGCTGGCAAAAAGCCGTTAAAGCAGCTATGGCTTTTAAATAAAATAAGAGTATGTTATAATGGTTACAAGTTAATAAGAACGGTCCTGAGATGAGGAGAGACCACAGCACCAAAGTGTGAACATGCACTTTGGCTGTTGTGGTCTCTTTTTCTATTTACTTACCGTGACAACAAGGAGGAAACGTAATAATGAAAAATCAATTTTCAAGTCTTGAGCGGGATCGCATGCTGACAGACATGACGAAAAAAAAATATGATCTATTTATCATCGGAGGAGGAATTACAGGAGCTGGTACAGCTCTTGACGCGGCATCAAGGGGCATGAAGGTCGCACTCAGCGAAATGCAGGATTTCGCGGCTGGAACATCAAGCAGATCAACAAAATTGGTTCATGGCGGATTGCGCTATTTAAAACAATTTGAAGTGAAAATGGTCGCTGAGGTAGGGAAAGAGCGGGCGATTGTCTATGAAAACGGCCCGCACGTTACCACACCGGAATGGATGCTGCTTCCGTTTCATAAAGGCGGCACATTCGGCTCATTCACAACCTCTATCGGTTTAAGAGTTTATGACTTCTTAGCCGGCGTAAAAAAATCAGAACGCAGAAGCATGCTTTCAGCAAAAGAAACGCTGCAAAAAGAGCCTTTGGTGAAAAAAGACGGTTTAAAAGGCGGCGGCTACTATGTTGAATACCGCACTGACGATGCGAGACTGACAATAGAGGTCATGAAGGAAGCGGTCAAATTCGGGGCAGAGCCTGTGAATTATTCCAAAGTAAAAGAACTCCTTTATGAAAAAGGCAAAGCAGTCGGTGTATTAATTGAAGACGTTTTGACGAAAAAAGAATATAAAGTATACGCGAAAAAAATCGTCAATGCGACAGGCCCTTGGGTAGACCAGCTCAGAGAAAAAGACCATTCTAAAAACGGAAAGCACCTTCAGCATACAAAAGGTATTCACCTTGTATTTGACCAATCTGTCTTTCCTTTGAAACAAGCGGTATATTTTGATACACCGGACGGCCGCATGGTGTTTGCTATTCCTCGTGAAGGCAAAACATACGTGGGCACAACCGATACTGTTTACAAAGAGGCCTTGGAGCATCCGCGCATGACAACTGAGGATCGCGATTACGTCATCAATTCAATCAATTACATGTTCCCGGAACTGAATATGAAAGCGGATGATATCGAATCAAGCTGGGCTGGCCTGCGTCCGCTCATTCATGAAGAAGGAAAGGACCCTTCCGAGATTTCACGCAAAGATGAAATTTGGACGTCAGATTCAGGCTTGATTACTATTGCCGGCGGTAAGCTGACCGGGTACAGAAAAATGGCGGAGCACATTGTCGACCTTGTTCGTGATCGATTAAAAGAGGAAGGCGAAAAGGATTTCGGCCCATGCAAAACGAAAAACATGCCGATTTCAGGCGGGCACGTCGGCGGTTCTAAAAACCTTGCATCCTTCGTGACGGCGAAAACGAAAGAAGGCATTGCGGCCGGCTTATCAGAAAAGGATGCGAAACAGCTGGCTATCAGATACGGCTCCAACGTAGAGCGTGTCTTTAATCGGGTCGAGGCACTGAAAGACGAGGCTGTGAAGCGAAATATCCCGGTTCATATCCTTGCCGAGGCAGAATACAGCATTGAAGAAGAATTGACTGCAACGCCTGCTGACTTCTTTGTCCGCAGAACGGGACGTTTATTTTTTGATATCAATTGGGTAAAAACATATAAAGACGCCGTTATTGATTTTATGAGCGAGCGATTCCAGTGGGATGAGCAGACGCAAAACAAACATACAGAAAACCTTAACAAGCTATTACACGATGCGGTTGTACCGGTCGAACAATAAAAATAACGGGCTGTCTGCAGCCCGTTTTTTCTTTTATGAGCCAGAAAGCGTCAGATCTCAAGATATCAAGTGACAGAGACGCTCTCTTCATATTAAAATAATGGCATATGGCTGATACATAGGAGGACGAATTATGACTTGGAGAAAGAGCTATGAACGCTGGAAACAGACAGAAAATTTAGATCCTGAATTAAAAAAGCTCCTCACTGAATTAGAGGGGAATGATCAGGCTCTTGAAGACTGCTTCTATAAAAACCTTGAATTCGGAACTGGGGGTATGCGCGGAGAAATTGGCGCCGGTACGAATCGGATGAATATTTACACGGTGCGCAAGGCATCAGCGGGATTTGCGGCATACATCTTGCAGCAGGGTGAGGAAGCGAAAAAACGGGGCGTTGTCATTGCGTATGATTCCCGCCATAAGTCACCGGAGTTTGCGATGGAAGCGGCAAAAACGCTTGCTGCACAAGGCATCCAAACGTACGTATTTGATGAGCTTCGCCCGACGCCGGAGCTGTCATTCGCTGTCAGACAACTGAACGCTTACGGAGGAATTGTTGTGACGGCTAGCCATAACCCGCCTGAATATAATGGGTACAAAGTGTACGGTGATGACGGCGGCCAGCTGCCTCCGCGTGAAGCAGACATCGTCATTGAGCAGGTAAACGCCATCGAAAATGAACTGACAATCACAGTCGAAGATGAAGAAGTGTTAAAAGAAAAAGGCTTAATAAAGATCATCGGTGAAGAGATTGATAAGGTCTATACTGAAAAACTGACATCTATTTCCGTTCACCCTGAGTTATCCGGAGAAGTGGATGTGAAAGTGGTTTTCACTCCGCTGCATGGAACCGCAAACAAACCGGTCAGACGCGGACTTGAAGCCCTCGGCTATCAAAATATCACGGTCGTGAAGGAACAGGAACTGCCAGATCCGGACTTTTCAACTGTAACATCTCCGAACCCGGAAGAGCATGCTGCATTTGAATACGCTATTAAGCTCGGCGAAGAGCAAAATGCAGATATTCTTATTGCAACAGATCCGGATGCGGACCGCCTTGGCATTGCGGTGAAAAATGATGAAGGCAAATATACAGTGCTGACAGGAAACCAAACCGGTGCCCTGCTGCTTCATTATTTGCTTTCTGAAAAGAAAAAACAAGGAATCCTGCCTGAGAATGGCGTCGTTCTGAAAACAATCGTAACAAGTGAAATCGGCCGCGATGTCGCATCTTCATTCGGACTCGATACGATTGATACACTGACGGGCTTTAAGTTTATCGGTGAAAAGATTAAAGAATACGAAGCCTCAGGCCAGTACACTTTCCAATTCGGATATGAAGAAAGCTATGGTTATTTAATCGGAGATTTCGCCCGCGACAAGGATGCCATTCAGGCCGCACTTTTGGCAGTTGAGGTTTGCGCGTTCTATAAGAAACAAGGAACGTCATTATACGAAGCGTTAATGAATATCTTCAAAGAATATGGTTTTTACCGTGAAGGGCTGAAATCACTGACGCTGAAAGGAAAACAGGGAGCGGAGCAGATTGAAGCGATTCTTGCTTCCTTCAGACAAAATCCGCCGCAAACAATGGCCGGTAAACAGGTTGTCTCAGCAGAGGATTACGCTGTAAGCAAACGGATGGTTTTGACGGAAAATAAAGAAGAAGCCATCGACCTGCCAAAATCAAATGTATTGAAATATTTCTTGGAAGACGGATCTTGGTTCTGCCTCCGTCCTTCTGGTACTGAGCCGAAGGTCAAATTTTATTTCGCTGTAAAAGGAACATCCCTACAAGACAGTGAACAGCGTCTTGCCGCACTTTCTGACGATGTCATGAAGACAGTTGACGAAATTGTCGAAGCAACAGCAAAATAATTTGAAAAAAGCTGGATCACGCAATGTGATCCAGCTTTTTTCTATTTCTCATCCAAAAGTCTGAAAGAAAATCATCCTTCATGTGAAGTAACAATATTCAAAAAACTGGTATAATCTTAGATAATAACCATAGTCGGAGTGAGAGACGTGACCAAACCGAGGGTGGAAAAATTAAGAACGCTGAAAACCATTGCCGAGACTTTGAATCAAGGACACGATGTCAAAGCAACGCTGAATGAAGTGTTAAAAGAATTGCTGAGCTTAACGAATCTTCAGTCTGGATGGATCTTTCTCATTGAAGAGGACGGTTCCTATACATTAGCGGCAGACGCATACCTGCCGCCTGCTTTAAGCAGGAGGGAAAAAGTGCTGATGTGTGAAGGGGAGTGCTATTGCCTGACGAAATTCAATAACGGCGGACTTAGAAAAGCAGCCAATATTATGAACTGTAAACGCATAGAATCAGCTGAAGAGCTGCATTGTTTTGACACAGAAGGGATTACGCATCATGCAACCGTTCCCTTAGAAGATGGAGACAGACGGTTTGGTTTATTAAATGTGGCGGCGGCCGGAAAGACACTTTTTGATGAGGAGGAGCTTCATTTGCTGGAGGCAGTTGCTTTTCAGATCGGAACGGCGCTACAGCGGATGAGGCTTGCTGAATACAAACAAAAAAACGCTCTTTTAATGGAGCGGAACCGTCTCGCTCAGGAGCTGCATGATTCAGTCAACCAGATGCTGTTTTCCGTCAGTTTAACAGCAAAAGCGGCAAAGACATTAACACAAGAAGAGACCCTGCAGCAAATGATTGATTTTATTCAAACGTTAACGCAGGACGCGCTGGCTGAAATGAAGTCCTTAATTTGGCAGCTTCGCCCCGGAGGATTGGAAAAAGGGCTGGCTGAAGCCATTAAAAGCTACGGCACTCTGATCGGATTGAATGTCGTCTTTACACAAAAAGGATGTCCGGACCTTCGTGATGAAGAGGAGCATATGCTGTGGCGTGTCGTGCAGGAAGCCCTCAATAATTGCAAAAAGCATGCCGGGACTGATACGGCATATGTCAGAATTACTGCTTCTTCGTCCTATGCAGCCCTGGATATTATCGATCATGGGGCAGGATTTCGTTATGAAGCGCACGACGGACTGCCTTCACTTGGCATCAAAGGAATGAAAGAGCGGGCAGAAAAAGCCGGCGCGGAATTTTTCATTGAGTCAGAGCTTGGAGCTGGCACGAAGCTGTCTGTCAGGCTTCCGCTTACCAATCAGAAAGGAAGAACAGTGAGATGAGAATTGTAATAGCGGATGATCACCATGTTGTCCGGAAGGGACTTCGTTTTTTCTTTGCCACCAAGGACGATATTGAAGTTGTCGGAGAAGCGGCAACCGGAAGTGAGGCCCTCCGTGTCATCGAAGAAACAAAGCCTGATCTCGTTCTGATGGATCTGTCGATGCCGGATATGGATGGAATAGCAGCAACAAAAAAAGCAGTACAGCAATTTCCCGGTGTCCATATCGTCGTGCTGACGAGCTACTCTGACCAGGAGCATGTCATCCCTGCGCTTCAGGTAGGAGCGAAGGCGTATCAGCTAAAGGATACGGAGCCGGAGGAATTGGTGAAAACACTGAGACAGGTTGATTCAGGCGAATATATGCTGTCTTCAGCTATTATGCCCCATGTCCTGACACATATGAAAAAACAGAATGAACCGGAAAAAGAAAAATTTTATCAATTAACCCGGCGGGAAAGAGATGTGCTAAACGAAATTGCTTGCGGAAAAAGCAATAAAGAAATCGCAGCATCGTTGTTTATTTCAGAAAAAACAGTAAAAACCCATGTGTCTAATCTTTTAGCAAAGCTTGAGCTGGCGGACCGCACACAAGCAGCGCTTTTTGCAGTGAAATACAACCTGAATGGAGAGACCACAAAGTGAACATATTAGTGATTAGCGGCTCGCCGAGAACACATGGCAGGACAAGAATTGCGGCAGCCTATATTTCATCTGTGTATCAAACGGATTTGATTGATTTGAGCGAATTTATATTGCCGTTATTTAACGGTGAAGCCGAACAGGCCGAGCTTACGCGGGTACAAGAGCTGAAACAGCGCGTCAGCAAAGCGGATGCGATTGTATTACTATCTCCTGAATATCACAGCGGCATGAGCGGCGCTTTAAAAAATGCACTGGATTTTTTAAGCAGCGAACAATTTAAATATAAGCCAGTAGCTCTTTTGGCAGCAGCAGGCGGCGGAAAAGGCGGAATCAATGCGCTGAACAATATGAGAACCGTGATGAGGGGCTTATATGCCAATGCCATACCGAGGCAGCTTGTGCTTGATCCGGTAACGATTGATGCGGAAAACGCAACAGTAACGGAACACATGGCGGCCAGCATAAAAGAGCTGATGGAAGAATTGCACATGTTCGCAAATGCAGGAACCCCCGGCGTCTAAACACCGGGGGTTTTTTTATGTGAGAAGCGCTAATTGATCCTCATATGTCAGCTCAGTGGCATGATCAATATAGCGGAGAAGAGAATACAGCACCTTTTCTAATACAGCATAATCCTGTTCAAAATGGTATGCATGCAAAAAATGCTCAATTCGTTTTGATAACAAATCATCCTCTGTCCGCACCATTAAAATTAATAAATTATCCCATTGGGAACGATGGGTGTAATACAATGCTTTGTCGTAATCAGCATAATCCATATCAATCGCTTCTCCTTTCCTGTGTGAGAAGTTCAGGATTAGTTTATGCCGCATCAGCTGTTATTGACGGGGCAAAACTTGGCGTCTGCGTCAGAACTGGGGTAGCAATATGAGGGAGACATAAAATGAAAATGTCTGAATGAAGCAAGCGGTTTTGGAAAACCTAAGATGAAAATAATCTGGGTACAGGAGACTGAAAACATGAAATCTCTGCCGTATGCCATTGCGCTTCTGTTTTGCGGTTTACTCATCTTATCGATGGCTGCAAAAGGGCATTCAGAAAACATGAACGAGTCTGTCCAAAAGTGGGAACAGCTCGCTTGGAGTAAAATTCAAGATGAATATAAAGGGGCTTCTTTTTCCGATTACGCCTATATGGGGCGGACCGAGGTGAATGACCAGCAGACAAAGGATGTCTTTCGGGTGACCGTCAAACAGAATGATGAAACATTTTCCGTGCGTGCGGAAGTTTATTTTCACCCTGTGACAAAACATATGATCAGCATCAATGTGTTTCGTCTTTAATAAAAAAAACTGTACAGCCGACAAAGGCCATACAGTTTTGTTTTTAGAAATAACGCTTTGCTCCGAGGTAGCGCTGTTTCCAGTATGAGTTGTTCATATTTGAAATGACAACCCCTGAGTCGTTGGCATTAATGAATTCCCCGTTTCCGAGGTAAATCCCGACATGAGAAGGGCCGGCTTTGTATGTCGAAAAGAAGACAAAGTCTCCGACTGCAGGCTGGCTGACAGGTTTCATGGTGTTCCAGTAGCCAGCCGCCGTTAATCTGGACACAGAAGTCACTTTGTTTAGCGCATAGTAAATGAATCCGCTGCAGTCAAATCCGGCCGGTGTTGTTCCTCCCCAGCGATATGGAACACCAAGGTGCTCCTTAGCGGCCGCGATCATTTTGTTAATCTTCGCGCTTGTTGAGATCGTGCTGCCTGAAGATCCGGAACTTGAATTTGAAGATGAAGCTTTGCCTGTAATCGTGAGCTTCTGGCCGATTTGTAAGACATCGTTTTTCAAGTTGTTTTTCTCCCGGATCTGCTGGGCTGTCACATTGAACTTTTGAGCGATCACCCATAAGGAATCACCGCTCTTCACCGTATATGTAGTCGTCGTTGTGCCGGAGCTTGAATTTGACGAAGACGGTGTTGTTGATGTGCTGGAACTTGATTTGCCGGTCAGCTTCAGCACTTGTCCGACGTACAGAACGTCTGATTTCAGATTGTTGCTGTTTCGGATTTGCTGTACAGTCAGGTTATATTTGTTTGCGATCTTCCAAAGTGAGTCTCCGCTTTTTACGGTGTACTTCGTTGTTGCTGACGCTGATTGATTTGATTTGGATGAATTGTTTTTGGATGACGAATTAGAACCCGCTGATTTTGTTTTTAACACTTGATTCACATAAATGGTATCTGATTTTAAATTGTTCAATACCTTCAATTCAGCGATGGACATATTGACTTTGTTCGCGATTTTCCAAAGCGAATCACCTAGCTGCACTTTGTAAGTGCCAGTCGAAGCTGAAGAGCTTGAGCTCGATTTAGATGGTTTAGAGCTGCTTGAAGTGCCGGAACTGGAATTTGAAGAAACCTTTCCGGATACTTTTAATTTTTGCCCTGCACGAATCATGTCGCTGCTCAATCCGTTTAACTTTTTCAGTTCCTGTACCGACATCTTAAACTCATTGGCAATCAGCCATAGTGAATCGCCGCTTTTCACTGTGTAAACAGAATTTCCGCTCTTCTTTGCTGTTGAGCCTGAAGAAGATGATGAAGTGCCGGAATTGCTGCCTGGGATGGTAAGCGTCTGGCCGATTGACAGGACGGTAGTCGAAAGATGGTTGGCGGATGTGATGGCCGCTACACTTGTGTTGTAGTTTTGCGCCAGCTTCCATAAGGAATCTCCGCTTTTGACTTTAATCGTTGCTGCTTCAGCGGGTGTAATCGCTAGTGTTGTGCTGACAATCGCGGATGCTGCCAGCCCTGCTGCTAATTTCTTTTTCATCTGAGCTCTCCTTTTTCCCCCAATGATTTTGAATATGCTGTTTCTTTTTTATATCGGCAGATTCAACTCATCGTTTTGCCTTTTTTAAAAATCAGTCATATTATCTTAACAGAAAGCAGGAAAAAGGGCATAAAAAAAGAAGGAATCATCAACTATTCCTTCATTTTCAAAAGCTGCATAATTTCGTCTTTGTTTTTGACAAGGTCTCGCAGCGTATATTTGTTTAAAACGGCAAGATAGGCCATAAGCGCTTCATTAAGCACGTGTTTTAAGCCGCACACTGGAGAAATAATGCAGAGATTTCTATTCGCATCAAAACATTCAACAATATTAAAATCGTCTTCTGTTTTTCTGACGACCTCTCCGATATTAATGTCTTCAGGATCCATGCCTAAACGTATGCCGCCGCCCCGTCCGCGTATCGTTTCTACATATCCGAGCTGACCGAGCCTGTATATGACTTTCATGAGATGATTTTTTGAAATAGAATACGTTTCGGCAATCTGTTTTATATTTGAAAGTTCTCCGGGACGTTCTGCAGCAAGAAAAATCAAAACTCGTAATGAATAATCTGTATAATTTGTTAACTTCATATTAAGACCTCGGAATAAGACATTTTCTATATCTTATCATAATCTATTATAAAATGAAAAAAAAGGAATTTCCCTAAAAAAGCGTGCACCCTGCTGGGCACACGCATTTTTTTAATTCATGTCATTGGAAGGATTTTGTTTTGAACGGTTTTTCGTATCAACTTCAGTGTTTTGAATTTTGCGTTCGAATTTAGAAAGATAACGTGAAGCAAAATCCTTTCCGCCAAGACCGAATGATAAACCGAATGCAAGTGCGAATCCGCCAAGCACGATGATAAATGCGGAATTGACAATTGTGTCAGCGACTCCGAGCTGATCAAGGGCCATAAAGAAAGCCAGTGCGATGATTGTATACTTTGCAATCGCAGCTAAAGATTTGAACTCCTGACCTTTGATCATGCTGGCCAGTACCTTGCGCACCAATTCTCCGGCGTAAAGGCCGATTCCGAGGATAAATACTGCGACAAGGACATTCGGCAGATACGCGATGATGCCGCCAGCGATCTCAACAAGTAAATGCAGCTGAACAACTTGCAGCGCCTCGGCTGTAAACAGCAGGATCACAATGATTTGCGCAATCATACCGACAACTTGGGAGAGTGACAGCTTTGCGGATGCGCCAGGTTCTACGCCCATTTTTCCTAATAAAGAATCAAAGCCTGCACGGCGGAGCAGTCCGGACACCATTGTGTTTACCCATTTTCCGGCCCATATACCGGCTAAAATCAGTACGATGGCGATAATGATATTCGGAAGCATGTTTAAGATGGTATTGAGCATAGAGACGGCTGGCTGAGAAATGCCGGCGACATCAAGACGATCAAGCGCTGAAATGACAACCGGAATGAAAATCAGCACATAAGCAATGGTTCCGATGACAGCAGAAAGGCTTGTATCCTTTAAGTAAATGGATAATCCCATACGAGCAGCGAATCTTTCTGTACCGATGCTTGCTAGGAAATTCGTGATGATGTCACGGACCAGGCGGGCGATGAGCCAGCCGATTAAAACGATCAGCGCCGCAGCGAATAATTTCGGCAGAAAAGCGAGTACGCTTTCCATCATATTTGTAAACGGGCCTGAAATTCCGCTGATATTCAGCGAAGATAAGACTCCCGGCAAGAATATGAGCAGCACAAGATAAAAGACAATTTGTGAAGCGGCGTTAACTGCCTGGTGAATATCTTTCCCTTCAGATACCAAGTTCCATTTGCGCAGTTTTTCGCTCGTGTTCAGCTTCATCCCGATTTTTTTGACAAGAAAGCTTAACACAGAAGCTGCCGCCCAGCCTAACAGCAGAATCAATCCGGCCTTCAGCAGGCTCGGAACAGCAGCTGCAATAGCAGAAAGCATGCTGACAAAAGGCGAAGCCACTGTTGTCAGGTGCAAAATGTTAAAGAATAAAATAAAGACGATAATCAAAGCGATAAAATAAACGACCTTGCTTACGATTTTTTCTGATGAATAGCGTGACGGCTTTTTCTCAGCAAAGATCTTGTCGTCGATTTTTGTTTTTCTGAGCCCTTTGTACACCGCTTTTTCAATGATTTTGGCGATAGCCCATCCGATTAATAAGACAAGCAAAGCAATGATGAGGTTTGGCAACTTACTGAGATAAGAAGAAAACATGTCTGCTGCATTCAATTGGTATCGCTCCTTTTTTTCGTAATATGGTCTGTTTTTACCCACTGACACATTTGGCAAACAGGCCAATGTGCAGGGCGAGTTTTTTTTAGGCAAAAATGTGACTTATCATCTTTTATCAGGCGGGCTCATACATTATAGATAAGTCCAAGTAGGGGGGATTCGGTTGAACGCGGAGGAGAAAAAGGGATTACAGCGGGCAATTGAGGAAATTACCGAAGTTGCAAAAGGATTCGGCCTTGATTTCTATCCGATGAGATATGAAATCTGCCCGGCTGAAATTATTTATACATTCGGCGCGTACGGGATGCCGACAAGATTCAGCCACTGGAGCTTCGGGAAACAGTTTCACAAAATGAAACTGCATTATGACCTTGGATTAAGCAAAATTTATGAGCTTGTCATTAACTCAGACCCATGCTACGCCTTTTTGCTGGACAGCAATTCACTGATACAAAATAAATTGATTGTCGCCCATGTTCTCGCTCACTGTGACTTTTTCAAAAACAACTGCCGCTTCCAAAACACGAAGCGTGACATGGTGGAAAGCATGGCGGCAACGGCGGAGCGAATTAAGTATTATGAACGGATTCACGGAATAAAGGAAGTGGAGGCCTTTTTAGACGCGATCCTTTCAATCCAGGAGCATATCGATCCTTCTTTGGTGCGTCCGAAGCTCCAGTGGAGTGTGGATGATGAGGAAGAAGAGTTTGAGGAAATGGCTACGCCGTACGATGATCTATGGAATTTAGATGGAAAGAAACCGAGAAAACAACTGAAAAAATCAAAAAAACCTTTCCCGCCGCGGCCCGAGAAAGATATTCTGCTTTTTATTGAAGAGCATTCAAGGGAACTTGAGCCGTGGCAGCGTGATATTTTGACGATGATGAGAGAAGAAATGCTTTATTTCTGGCCTCAGCTGGAAACGAAAATTATGAATGAAGGATGGGCTTCATACTGGCATCAAAGAATTATCCGGGAGCTTGATTTAACCTCTGATGAAGCGATAGAGTTCGCCAAGCTGAATGCCGGGGTTGTCCAGCCGTCAAAAACAGGAATCAATCCTTATTATTTGGGACTGAAGATTTTTGAAGATATTGAGGAACGGTATAACAATCCGACTGAGGAAATGAAGAAAATAGGCGTCAAGCCGAACTCAGGCCGGGAGAAAATGTTTGAGGTCAGAGAGATTGAATCAGATATCTCATTCATCCGCAATTATTTAACAAAAGATTTAGTGATGCGCGAGGATCTTTACCTGTTCCAAAAGCAGGGCAGAGACTACAAAATCGTCGATAAAGAGTGGGAGGCTGTCCGCGACCAGCTTGTGAGCATGCGGGTAAACGGAGGATTTCCGTATTTGACAGTAAACGAAGGCGATTATCTGAAAAATAACGAGCTCTTAATTAAGCATTGGTATGAGGGCATAGAACTGGATTTGAAATACTTGGAGAAAGTGCTTCCTTATTTATACCAGCTGTGGGGAAGAAGCGTGCATATCGAATCTGTGCTGGAGGATAAGCAAGTGATGTTTTCGTATGACGGAAAAGGGGTTCACCGCAGGTATTTATAAGAAAAAAGGATGCAGTCTTCTGCATCCTTTTTATTTACCTGTTTTCAAAATGTTAAATATGATTTTTGCCTGGTCGGTATTGTTGATCAGTCCGCTGAATTTCTCTTTTCCGGGGCCGTACGCGTATACCGGCACTTCTTCACCGGTGTGATCGGTACTGGTCCAGCCGCTGTTAGAGCGGGTGTTGAAAATCTTGATGATGGCTTTGTAGGCGCCTTTGCTTTTGTCAGCCTGTGAAGCGGCTTCAATACTTTTCATTTCTTCACGTGTGAAATCCAGATCTGTATAGCGGGCGAGCACATCTTTGACCGGTTTGCCTTCGCTGATTTTTTTGGCCATAAACTCAGGTGTTTTTTTCGCGGCCAAAATCGGCTCCGCATGCCAATTTTTTTCGCCGTTTGCACCGATGGTAAATCCGCCTGTCGTATGATCAGCAGCTGCAATTACAAGCGTATGTTTATCTTTTTTCGCAAATTCAATAGCGGCTTTATAGGCCTGTTCAAAATCCTTAACCTCGCTCATGGCTCCGACAGTATCATTGTCATGAGCGGCCCAGTCAATTTGGCTGCCTTCGACCATCAAGAAAAAT
This sequence comes from Bacillus halotolerans, assembly GCF_001517105.1. Taxonomy (GTDB): domain Bacteria; phylum Bacillota; class Bacilli; order Bacillales; family Bacillaceae; genus Bacillus; species Bacillus halotolerans. Next base: position 449,731 of record NZ_LPVF01000012.1, on the reverse strand, counting down.
CCTTTTTTATTTTGATTCAGCCGGTCAATTGCTGAAACAGTCATATCTTTCAGGGATGGGGTTTTGCTGTCGCGGTCGAGCGCTTTAGCAAGCCCTCCGTCTGCAAAAAGCCCGAGCACCTGCTGATCTTTATTTTTCTTCAGCGCTTGTTTTGTTGTCACATAGCTGTAGCCCGCTTGTTTAAATTCTTTCGTTACATTTCTGTCCTTGCGGGTAAAGTAGGATTTTCCGCCGCCAAGCAAAACGTCAATTTTTTGTTTGCCTTTTATTTTATCATCCATATAGCTGTTGGCGATTTGGTCCATGTTTTTCCGCGATTCATTGTGGGCGCCGTATGCTGCGGGTGTGGCGTGGTTAATTTCAGACGTTGCGACAAGCCCAGTCGATTTGCCTTGCTGTTTGGCTTCTTCGAGCACAGATTTTACTTTTTTTCCGTTTTTATCGACACCAATTGCATTGTTATATGTCTTAACGCCTGTCGCTAATGCTGTTCCGGCGGCTGCTGAATCTGTAATATTATAGTCAGGATCATCCGGGTGCGTCATCATCATGCCTGTCAGGTTCCGGTCAAATTCAGTTAACTTTGGGTTGTTCGGTGTTTCACCGTTATTTTTCATGGAACGGTAGGCATTTATGTATGATGTTCCCATGCCGTCCCCAATCATCACAATGACATTTCTGATCTCATCTTTGTTTTGTTTTTTGGCGCTTGCTTTTTCGGTCTGCTGCAGCTCTGCACCGGCGAATATACCGGCTGTAAGCACGGAAACAGCTGCGACTGGCAGCAATTTTGATTTCATTTTTTGAAACAGACTCATTTTTTTGCAGGCCTCCTTTAATTTGTTCTGCTTATTACGATATGGAATGTTTGTTAAGTGCGGCTGTTGATCCTGTAAACATTAAGTAAAGGATTGTGATGAATATAAATTGTCTGTGTCCGTTATCTTGCCTTTCTTTCATCAAAGCATTCATTTTTTCTGAAAAATCTTTACCTCATGGTTTATGCGTGATATGGTTGTTTAAATAAAAAAACTGCGGATGCCCGCAGTTTTTATCGAAACCTATAAGTTCCACATTCTTTCGCTATGTCATAAATCCTCAAAATCTTCTTCAATTATTTCCTAAATGTTGATAAACCGCCCAAAAAACATGACAAAAGCACTCGTTTTTTGTCACCTTTGAAATGAAAATGAAATATTTAATACCCTTAAAAACTTTTTTTGAAAACGAATAATTAAGAAATTTGTCACGTGAAGTCAAGACTATTTCTGTTGGGAATCCATCCTTATAATAGAAAACAAGATGATTAATTAAAAAAAAGAGATAATAATAGATATACATATTTAGGGAGGAAAACATGAAAAAGCAAATCATTACAGCTACAACAGCAGTAGTTTTAGGATCGACCTTATTTGCAGGAGCGGCATCTGCACAAAGCGTCAAAGTGAAAAAAGGCGACACGTTATGGGATCTTTCAAAAAAATACGGCACCACAATAAGTAAAATTAAATCAGAAAACAAGCTTCATTCTGATATTATTTACGCAGGACAGACTTTATCTATTAACGGTAAATCGGCAGCATCAGGTTCAAAAGCAGTTCATCTTCTTCTACATACAAAGTAGTGAGCGGCGACAGTCTTTGGAAAATTTCGAAAAAATACGGCATGACGATCAATGAACTGAAAAAACTGAACGGCTTAAAATCAGATCTTCTGCGTATCGGACAAGTTCTGAAAGTGAAGGGCTCAAGCAGTTCAAGCAGCTCCGGCTCATCAAGCGTGTCTACGTCTGCAACTTCTACATACAAAGTAGTAAGCGGCGACAGTCTATCTAAAATCGCGAAAAAATACGGCACAACGGTTAGCAAAATAAAGAGTCTCAACGGCTTAAAATCAGATTTAATCTATGTCGGACAAGTATTGAAGGTGAAAGGAACAAGTTCTAAACCTGTCACTTCCTCTAAGCCTTCATCTAGTTCAAGCAGCAAAGTATCATCTACATCACTTAACGTAAGCAAACTGGTTTCTGATGCAAAAGCGCTAACTGGAACGCCGTACAAATGGGGCGGAACAACAACTTCCGGTTTTGACTGCAGCGGATTCATTTGGTACGTATTAAACAAACAAACAAGTGTGGCAAGAACGAGCACTGCGGGATACTGGAGTTCCATGAAGAGCATTGCCAGCCCGTCTGTCGGTGATTTCGTATTCTTTACAACATATAAATCCGGCCCTTCTCACATGGGGATTTACATTGGAAACAACAGTTTCGTTCATGCAGGATCTGACGGCGTACAAATCAGCAGCCTGAACAACAGCTACTGGAAGCCTCGCTACCTCGGTGCGAAAAGATTCTAATTTTGCGAAGTAACCCGTTCATAGAACGGGTTTTTTTCATTAGACGGAGCATCTTCGCTTTGGTTACATTTAAAAATGAAAATGTGATAAAAAGTCCAAAAACTTTTTTTCCTTCTTATTTTCATAAAGGGCGATCGCATAAGCACCGGCATAGGGCAGCTGCACAGAATGGTAAGGGATTCTGATCATCTGTTTTTCCTCTAATTCGCGCTTTACTGTAGATAAGGGGAGGAATGAAACGCCAAGTCCTTCTTTTATAAACCGTTTCGTTATATGGGTTTGTGTGACTTTCATTGTTCTCACAAATGGAAATGTCACTCTGACTTGACGGAGTAAGTCGTCCCAGTAGTCAGGGTGATTGTGGGTCAAAAGCAGGTATTGCTCAAGCACCTCTTTGGCATCAATTTCTTCGTCTGATGTGAAACGCTGATCAGGAGGCGCAACGAGGACGACAGGGTCCTTATATAAACAGTGGCATGTTAAAGAAGAAGACTGGACTTTTAAACAGCTCAGTCCGATATCCGCCTCGCCGGCTTTAATCAGAGACGAGATTTCTGCCGATTCAAAAATTTTCACTGCAATTTCTGTCTCGGTATTCATTGAAGTGTATCGTTTCATAACAGATGGAAGCACGGTATCGGCGATAAGCGGCGAAACCGCGAGCTGTAAGGTTTGAGAGTAGCCTTGTCTCACTCTGTGGAGCTCTGCCATGCTGTTTTCATAGTCATCAAGCAGCCTCAGTGCGAATGGCAAATAAGCCCTGCCTTCATCGGTTAACTGAATCTGCCTGCCTTTTCGCTCGAACAGCTTGCAGCTGATTTCTTTTTCTAATTGCTTGATATGAACGGTTACAGTGGGCTGAGATAAAAAAAGCGTTTCTGCTGTTTTTCTGAAGTTTTCATATTTCGCTGCGGTCACAAAGGTGTGAAGCCATTTGAAATCCATTTCCATTCTCCCTCTGATTAAGATTTTTAATTAATTCCCTTTAAAATATTCAATATTTTTTAAATATTATATTTACTATAATAACAGAAAAGGATAGGGGGAATACAAATGGTACATTACGGATTAAAGGGAATTACATGTGTGGACACATCAATCAGCCATATTGACGGCGAAAAAGGCCGGCTTATCTACAGAGGGCATCATGCAAAAGACATCGCGCTGCATCACAGCTTTGAAGAAGCCGCTTACTTAATTTTATTTGGAAAACTGCCGGCATCAGATGAATTACAGACATTTGAAAAAAAGCTGATTGCGGAGCGAAACCTGCCTGACCGTATCGGGCGTTTGATTCAGTCGCTGCCAAACAACATGGACGACATGTCGGTACTGAGAACGGTTGTTTCAGCATTAGGGGAAAATACGTACACGTTTTATCCAAAGATAGAAGAAGCGATTCGGCTGATTGCCATCACGCCGTCCATTATCGCTTACAGAAAACGCTGGGTGCGCGGCGAGCAAGCCATTGAGCCATCTTCCCAGTACGGACATGTCGAAAACTATTATTATATGCTCACCGGTGAACAGCCTTCAGAAGCAAAAAAGAAAGCGCTTGAAACATATATGATTCTGGCCATGGAGCACGGCATGAACGCATCAACTTTCTCGGCACGGGTCACTTTGTCTACAGAGAGTGATTTGGTATCGGCCATTACCGCGGCGCTTGGCACGATGAAAGGCCCGCTTCATGGAGGGGCTCCATCTGCTGTGACGAAAATGCTTGAAGACATTGGAGAAAAAGCGAATGCTGCAGCGTATTTGACAGCAACGCTTGAAAAAGGAGAACGCCTGATGGGATTTGGACACCGCGTGTATAAGACGAAAGATCCGCGGGCAGAAGCTTTGAGACAGAAAGCTGAAGAGGTTGCAGGCGATGACCGTGATTTGGATCTGGCGCTGCATGTAGAGGCAGAAGCGATTCGTTTGCTGGACATCTACAAACCGGGCCGCAAGCTGTACACAAACGTTGAATTTTATGCAGCTGCTGTCATGAAGGCGATTGATTTTGATGATGAATTGTTTACACCGACGTTTTCCGCAAGCCGAATGGTAGGCTGGTGCGCACATGTGCTGGAACAAGCAGAAAACAACATGATTTTCCGCCCGTCAGCTAAATATACAGGGGCTATTCCTGAAGAAGTACTTTTATAAACATATTTTGCAGTTTATTCGCTTCTGTGATGTGGTAAACGATCAGTATTATCATGTCTAGGAGTGATCAATATGAACCCAAAGGACAGACAAACAGAAGGACAAGAACCGCAGCGGCAGGACCGGCAGCCGGGTATTGAGTCCGAAATGAATCCTCTTCCTTTATCAGAGGACCGTGATTATAAAGGAAGCGGAAAACTGAAAGGAAAAGTCGCGATCATTACAGGAGGCGACAGCGGAATCGGGAGAGCGGCAGCAATCGCGTACGCAAAAGAAGGGGCGGACGTCTCCATTCTTTATCTGGACGAACATTCTGACGCGGAGGAAACGCGAAAACAGATTGAACAGGAAAACGTCCGCTGCCTGCTGATTCCGGGTGACGTCGGAGATGAGAAGCATTGTGAACAGGCTGTACAGCAAACCGTAGACCATTTTGGGAAGCTGGATATTTTGGTTAACAACGCAGCTGAACAGCACCCGCAGGACAGTATTCTTGATATTTCAACAGAGCAGCTTGAAAAAACCTTCCGCACGAACATTTTTTCAATGTTTCATATGACAAAGAAAGCTTTGCCTCATTTGAAAGAAGGTAGCGCAATCATTAATACGACCTCGATTACCGCTTATGAAGGGGATACCGCATTAATTGATTATTCCAGTACAAAGGGGGCAATTGTCTCCTTTACACGATCAATGAGCAAATCTCTTGCGGATAAAGGCATCAGAGTGAATGCGGTGGCGCCCGGTCCGATTTGGACACCGCTGATTCCGGCGACATTCCCGGAAGAAAAAGTGAAACAGCATGGACTTGATACACCGATGGGCAGACCGGGACAGCCGGTTGAGCATGCGGGGGCATACGTCTTGCTCGCATCTGACGAATCTTCCTATATGACGGGACAGACGATTCATGTAAATGGCGGCCGTTTTATTTCAACATAATGTACAAAAAACCAGCGAATCTGCTGGTTTTTTTGTGCATGAAAATAGGTTACTGCAAAAATTTGTCGAATTTTTAAAAATTTAGTTTTCATTTTCGGATTTTTATATATAATATTGAGTAGGAGAAAGGAATGATTTTTCACCGGTACAAATATAGTAGAAAAAAAGAAAAACGGCCATTACCGCTCATGAATTCAGAAAATTCAAATAAAATATAAAGAAAACATCAGCTAGGAGTTGAAGGGGAATGAAAGGAAGCGTATTTAGGAAGAAAAGCATACAAGATTTAATCGCTGCAACGAATGGGGAAAAATCCTTACAAAGAGAATTAGGGGCATTTGACTTAACACTGCTTGGGATTGGGGCCATTATTGGTACTGGGATTTTTGTACTGACGGGAACAGGGGCAGTAACTGCCGGACCCGGACTGACCGTTTCATTTGTTGTCGCAGCGCTGGCTTGTTTATTCGCTGCATTGTCTTATGCTGAATTTGCTTCAAGTGTGCCTGTCTCAGGTTCCGTGTACACATTTACTTATGCTACAATGGGAGAACTTTTGGCCTTCATTATCGGGTGGGATTTAATTTTAGAGTATATGCTGGCGGTAAGTGCCGTTTCAGTCGGGTGGTCCGGGTATTTTCAATCATTTTTGTCCGGGCTGGGCATTCATCTTCCGGTTGCCTTAACGGCTGCTCCGGGGGCTGTAAAAGGAACATTTACCATTTTTAATCTGCCTGCGTTTGTCATCGTTCTTGCGATTACGTATTTGCTTTATTTAGGTATCAGAGAATCTAAAAGAGTCAACAACATAATGGTAATTTTAAAAGTGCTGGTCGTTCTCTTATTTATTGCGGTGGCAGCTGTTTACGTGAAGCCGGATAACTGGCAGCCGTTTATGCCAATGGGCTTTGGCGGCGTATTCAGCGCAGCGGCGCTCGTTTTCTTTGCTTTTATCGGATTTGACGCTGTATCCTCTGCTGCGGAAGAGACGAAAAACCCTGGGAAGGATCTGCCGAAAGGAATTATTTTCTCATTATTGGCTTGTACGATTTTATATGTGACTGTATCAGCCATCATGACAGGGGTTGTTCCGTTTGCCCAGTTTGCAGGCGTCGATCATCCGGTTTCTCTCGTTCTTCAAAGCGCGGGGCAAAACTGGGTGGCAGGCATTATCGATATCGGCGCGGTTTTGGGAATGACAACGGTTATGCTTGTGATGCTTTATGGACAGACACGCGTTATGTTTGCTATGTCTCGTGACGGTCTGGTTCCGGGCTCGCTTTCTAAGGTTCATCCGAAGCATAAAACACCTTATGTTGCGACTTGGTTTTTCGGCATTATGTCGGCGCTTCTCGGTTCACTTGTTCCGCTTGATGAGCTTGCCAAGCTGGTAAACATCGGTACGCTGTCAGCGTTTGTGCTGATTTCTGTGGCGGTTATCGTATTGAGAAAGAAACAGCCTGATCTCCCGAGAGCTTTTAAATGTCCGGGGGTTCCGGTTATCCCGGGCTTAGCAATTCTTTTCTGCCTGTTCTTAATTTTTAATCTTGGATGGGTGACGATTGTCCGCTTCCTTGTGTGGCTGTTAATTGGCTTGGCGATCTATTTCTTATATTCAAGAAAGCATTCAAAATTAAATCAATAACTCTCAAAGAAGAGAGCGGCTTACACTGGCCCGCTCTCTTTTCTATTCTCATCAAATGAATATATAGAAATAAGCATGAAAATAAGAGATAATATAGGCTGGAAAGGAAGTGACATCATTGTCTGAGCAAAAACCAGTCCAATGGGCTTCAAAAATCGGTTTCGTCATGGCTGCCGCTGGATCAGCCATCGGCTTAGGCGCGATTTGGAAGTTCCCTTATGTAGCGGGGACGAATGGAGGAGGCGCCTTTTTCCTTATTTTTGTGCTATTTACCATTCTCTTGGGCTATCCGCTTTTAGTGGGAGAATTTATCTTTGGAAGACGGAACCAAACGAATGCCATTGATGCATATAAAAAAGAAGCGCCGCGAACAGCTTGGTTTCTCACAGGATGGGTCGGCGTAGCGGCTTGTTTCTTAGTTTTATCGTTTTACAGTGTTATCGGAGGATGGATTTTACTATATATAGTGAAAACAGCATCAGGTTCACTGTCCGGACTCACCCAGGAACAGTACGGTGCACTTTTTGGTTCTGTTATTCAAAATCCCGTGCAGACGCTCGCGGCTCAGCTTATCTTTATGGTGCTGACTGTGCTGGTTGTCGCCAGAGGGGTTCAAAAAGGGATTGAACGGGTAAGCGCGGTGATGATGCCGATTTTGTTTATATTGTTTGTCCTGCTTGTTCTTCGGTCGCTCACGCTGGATCATGCGATTGAAGGCGTGAAATTTTTGCTTGTGCCTCATTTCGGCGATTTGACGCCGGAGTCTGTTTTATTTGCGCTGGGACAGGCTTTCTTTACGTTAACACTGGGGGTTTCGGTCATGGTGACTTACAGCTCCTATCTGCCGAAAACGCAAAATATCCCGCGTTCTGCAGCCTCCATTGTCGTCATGAATATCATTGTGACACTTTTGGCAGGCCTGGCTATTTTTCCCGCGGTATTCTCCTTCGGATTGGAGCCGAATGAAGGTCCGACTTTGCTGTTTACAGTGCTTCCGGCCGTTTTTGAACAGCTACCGTTCGGCATCCTGTTTTTCATCGGCTTTCTTGTCGCATTTTTATTTGCCGCACTGACCTCTGCCTTTTCAATGGTGGAAATGATTGTAGCCATTATCGGCAAAGGCGATGAAACAAAGAGGAAAAAACTGTCATGGACAAGCGGTTTTTTAATCTTCTTAGTCGGTATCCCATCTTGCTTATCTTATGGCATAATGAGCGATGTGCGCATATTTGATAAGACGTTTTTTGACGTTGTCGATTTTACTGTCAGCAATGTTCTGCTGCCATTAGGCGCCCTGTTAATTTCTATTTTCATTCCGCTGAAAATATCCAAACAGGAGCTGTGGGCAGAAATGAGACAAGGATCGCATCCCGGAAAAACATTCTTTTATATATGGTTTTATTTGCTCCGTTTCGTTGTGCCGCTGGCTATTATTATTGTGTTCTTAAATTTAATCGGCATTATATCCTTTTAGAAAAACAGGCTCCGCTGGGGGCCTGTTTTTTTGTTTTTTATGATTTCATCAGCGGCTCCCATGCGGTTTTCAGCTTTTTGATACCGAGCCGGATGTCCTCTTCAGAAAGCCCTCCATAACCGATTAAGACAGAAACAAACGGCGGCTGGCTTTTGCACGATGGAGATACCGGATAGACATTCACTCTGTTTTTGGCAGCGGCTTTTATCGCCTCATCCTCACTGGCTGAAAACATGAGCCGGAGCAGGATGTGAAGCCCCGAGTCTTTTCCGAGAACCTCCACACTGTCTCCCAGTTCAGTTCGTATCGCTTCCAGCAGAACAGCATGTTTTTTTCGATACAAGGATCTCATCCTGTTCAAGTGCTTTTGCCATTCGCCGTTTTCAATGAAATCTGCCAATGCCAATTGATTATGGGAAGAGACCGTCTGTTTCATCAAAAGCGCATTTTTTCTTACGGGTTCAATAAGTGCAGCAGGAAGAATCATATAGCTGATCCGCAAGGAAGGGAGCAATGATTTTGAAAAAGTGCCGAGATAAATGACCCTGCCATTCGGGTCAAGACCTTGCAGAGATGGAATGGGCTGCCCGCTGTAGCGGAATTCTCCATCATAATCATCCTCAATAATAAATGAGTTTGCCTCTTTTGCCCAAGATAACAGTTCCTGTCTTCGGGCGATCGTCATTATGCTCCCGAGCGGGAATTGATGCGAGGGAGTCGTATAGACAAGATGCGGGCTCTCGTGTGTAAGGCTAGCCGGCAGGACTCCTTCTTCATCAGTGCAAATGGGAATCGCGTTCATGTGATTGGCCTCAAACATTCGTCTTGAACGGTGAAATCCCGGTTCTTCAAAACCGATTTTTGTTCCCGGCTGTAGCGTAAGGCAAAGAATTTGCAGAAGGGCGGTAGTGCCTGCTCCGATAATAATCTGGCTGGGGTCACAATTGACACCCCGTGACAGTCTGACAAATCGGGCTATCATTTCTCTGAGTGCAGGTTCTCCTTGAGGATCGCCTGAGGTGTGAAATTGTTCAGAATACAGATCGAGACTTTTCACTATGCTTTTTCGCCAAGCGTTAAAGGGAAAGTGGACCGGATCGACATTTCCTTGGTGAAAGTTAATAACAGGTTCTATTTCTTTATGAGTGACCAATTGAGGAGGCGGTTGATATGATACTGGAGCAGCCGGAAACTCAGGTTCAATTTCTGCCGCAAACCAGCCGATTTTAGGCTGGCTTTTGACATATCCTTCAGCGGTTAATTGCTCGTAGGCGCGTTCTACCGTTGCTGTGCTGACACCGAGCAAGCCGGAGAGCCTTCGTTTTGACGGAAGCCTCATTCCCTTGGTGATTCTGGCATGTATCATTTCATGTTTGAAATAGGTGTAAAGCTGTTCATACAGCGGTGTTTTGCTTGTTTTGTCCAGAAACGGCGTGATATCCATTTTATCTCTCCTTTGCATCTGGCGTGGTCATTTTTTCAGGTTTTGGCTATTTGGTGAATGCCATAAATCGGATATCATCATTGTAACGAATGGAGAGGGGATTGATAAGATGCTTCATATCAAACAATTAACGAAGAGAGAAGAGTGGATGGAAGCTTATCCGGTGATGCACGAATTAAGAACAGAGCTGGATGAAGAGACGTATTTACATAGGCTGGAACGCTGTGTCCAAAAAGAGTCGTACATGCTGTTTGCCTTATATGAGGATAAAGCGATCAGGGCGCTGTGCGGCGCGCTGCCAAGGGTTTCGCTTCATAAAGGAGAGTACGTATGGATAGCGGATCTTGTCACAAGCGGGCTTTACAGATCTAAAGGGTACGGCAAACTTCTTTTGGATTATACGGCAAACTGGGCGAGAGATGCGGGCTATCCTCTTGTCAGTCTTTCATCAGGCCTTCAGCGCAAAGACGCCCACAGATTTTATACGGATAAAATGGGATTTACGATTGAAAGCTATTTATTCAGAAAACAACTGTAATAAAAAAAGACGCCGTTTCAGGCGTCTTTTCTGCTAAAAGCCAAACTGTAAGTTGGTATCCACAGATACGATCGTATACACACAGATAATCACAAAGAGATTAAGTACAACGCCGAGCAGACCGGGACCCGTGCGTCCTCTTTTGATGAAAAGCTCGATAACGCCAAACGGAACGGCGGCCATGGCAAACGGCAGCATTTGATAAGAATAAGAGGTCACATTGCTGATAATCGCCAAATTAAGCAAGAGCAAAGACAGAATTGCTGTCCCGACAGATATCCAGCCAAATACATTATGTTCTTTAAAAATTCTTACCAATTCCATAATTCCACCTCGCCGACATTTGCTGATTTTACTGATTTGTTTTTCAGCATGCGCTGGATTTCCTTGGTCGGTCCTGTAACGACTGAGCCGTATACATTAACACCATTTTTCTCTACATAATCCAAGCGGGAGTCCACTTTTAAATCTTTTCGTTTTGAGATGACCTGCGCCCATTTCTCGTGCTTCGATATGTAAGTTAAAGCATCGATAAATTGGTCGCCGTTTGACTTGCCTTTTGTATTAAGCGCAGTCAGGAACTTTGAATCTTTCCCTGGGTAGCCAAGCGGCTCTGCGTAAGGGGTATCCTTTGTATTGTTCTCTGTTTCAACCGCGTTCCACAAAAAGCTTACATCATAGCCGCTGAATTTTTTATACACTTCTTTTGTCGGATATGCCCGGTCATAAGAAAGGTAGACCTCGGAAACAGTCCCTTCAGGCAAAGTTTTTAATGTTTTTTCCGCTTTTGCGGTTGTTTGTTCAGATCCGCTTGATGGGTGTGTAAAGTAATGGCCGGCTTTATGGATTTCTAAGTCATAGTAGTTGACGACCGGCGCTTTCACTCTGTCATAAAACATTTCCACCCGTTCATTCCCCACGGCGGCTGTTTTCGTGCCAATCTGTTTTTGCAGCGGGAATTCTGTATTCATGCCAAACAGCTTCACCTGGCTCTTCAGTCCAGAAGTATCGACAAGAACATTTGGCATAGTCAGGGCTACAGTGACTGCGGCAGTTTCCATAAATTCATTGCCGGTGCTGTGTTTTCCTCCCATTCCGTAATAGAGGTAGCTTCCCAGCGTACATAGCGGCAAAATCATTAATGTCGAAATGACGGCAAGCGCGGAAATACGCAAATATGACTTCCGTTTGCCGTAGGCCAGAATGGCTTTTTGTTTTTCAGGACTGATGTCGACATCCCAATCATGATCGTCTGGCAGCTCACTATCAATCAGTTCCTGATACACTTCGAGCTTCTCAAGTTCCTCTTCAAACGCGGTCATTTCCTGATCGCTCATTTCACCGTTTTTATATTGATCAAAACGCTTTTTAAATTCTTCATTCATCATTAACACCTCTATTATAAAGTGCTTTCAGCCGCTGTCTGGCACGAAACAAAACACTTTTAAAATTCGCCTCTGAAATATTCATAATATGGGATGCTTCTTTGTAATTTAATTCTTTTAAATAATATAGTGTTAACGCCTCCCGATAGTTATCGGGGAGCTCGGACATATAACCAGTCAGCACTTCCTTTATCTCTACCTGATGGGCAGGGCTCTGAACAGCAGTCTGAAAGAGACTTCCAATCAAATCATCAGAAATGGTTACTTCTTTCTTATGCTTTCTGACGTAATCAATGAAGGCGTTCCGCGCCACTTGAAAAAGCCAGGGCTTTACTTTGCTGTGATCATAGGAGTGAATGTGTATGTATGCCCGCATAAAGGTTTCCTGCAGCAAGTCTTCGGCAAGATGCTTGTCTTTTGTCATGGAGAGCAGGAACCTGTAAACATCATTCATGTACATTTGGTAAATTTCATCGATCGTCACTGCCTTTTCTCCCCTCTATGTTATACACGCATAAGAAAGGTATAAAGTTGCACATTACATGCAAACGGCTTTTTAATACGTAATCAAACACCATTACTCTATAGTACCGAAAATTTGCCCTGAAAGATAGTGGTGAGAAATGTTTAACATTTTTTCCATCAGGGAAACCATAGTGAAAAAGTGAAGGAGTGGCACAATGGAATATACCAGTATCTCAGACACAGGAATAAAAGCCTCCCGAATTGGACTCGGCACATGGGCGATCGGCGGAACCATGTGGGGAGGCACTGATGAAAAAACATCGATCGAAACCATCCGCGCCGCTCTTGATAAGGGGATCACACTGATTGACACCGCGCCGGCATATGGCTTCGGACAGTCCGAAGAAATTGTCGGGAAGGCGATCAAGCAGCATGGGGCAAGAGATCAGGTTGTTCTTGCCACTAAAACGGCGCTGGATTGGAAAAACAATCAGCTGTTCCGCCATGCTAACAGAGCGAGAATCATTCAGGAGGTCGAGGATTCCCTGCAACGGCTTCAGACGGATTATATCGATCTATATCAGGTGCACTGGCCTGATCCGCTTGTCCCGATAGAGGAAACCGCAGAAGTGATGAAGGAATTATATGATGCCGGGAAAATCCGTGCAATCGGCGTGAGTAATTTTTCGGTTGAACAAATGGATACATTTCGGGCTGTTGCCCCGCTTCATACAATCCAGCCTCCTTACAATCTGTTTGAAAGGGAAATTGAAGAGAATGTGCTCCCGTATGCGAAAGACAAGCAGATGACAACACTATTGTACGGCAGTTTATGCAGAGGGCTGTTAACAGGAAAAATGACAGAAGATCAACCGTTCGAAGGAGACGATCTCCGAAATCACGATCCGAAATTCCAGAAGCCAAGATTTAGTGAGTATCTTTCTGCTGTCAATCAATTAGATGAGCTGGCGAAGACACGGTATGGAAAATCAGTGATTCATCTGGCCGTCAGATGGATTTTAGACCAGTCGGGAGCGGGAATCGCTCTTTGGGGGGCTAGAAAACCTGAGCAAATAGAAGCGGTATCCGAAATTACCGGCTGGACGCTGAGCAGTGAAGATAAAAAAGACATCAATACCATATTGGAACATACGATATCAAACCCGGTCGGACCGGAATTTATGGCGCCTCCGACAAGAGAGAGCATATAACAAAAAGCTGAGGATGATTCCTCAGCTTTTTGACGTTAAGAAAAGAGAAATCTTAAAAATTAGTACCAGGTAATAAAAAATGTTGTTATAATAAGTAACAGAAAGAATCATTGATTACGACAAAGGAAGTGCGATATGTATAAGTTTTGTGCAAATGCTTTAAAAGTTATTCTTTCTCTTCGCGGAGGAGTGAAGGTGTATAACAAAGAAAACCTTCCGGCCGATTCAGGTTTTGTCATCGCGTGTACACACTCTGGCTGGGTTGATGTGATCACACTCGGAGTCGGGATTCTTCCTTATCAAATACACTACATGGCGAAAAAAGAGCTTTTTCAAAATAAATGGATCGGTTCGTTTCTGCAGAAAATTCATGCCTTTCCGGTAGACCGGGAAAATCCCGGGCCAAGCAGCATTAAAACGCCGATTAAGCTGCTGAAAGAAGGAGAAATTGTCGGAATCTTCCCAAGCGGAACAAGAACCTCCGAGGATGTGCCTTTAAAAAGAGGCGCAGTGACAATTGCGCAAATGGGGAAAGCGCCCCTTGTTCCGGCCGCTTATAAAGGACCTTCAAGCGGAAAGGCGTTGTTCAAAAAAGGAAAAATGAAGCTTATTATCGGTAAACCTTTGCAGCAGGCCGATTTTGCCCATCTTCCGTCTAAGGAAAGGCTGGCGGCTATGACAGAGGCTTTGAATAACAGCATTAAAGAGCTTGAAAAGAAGCTGGAACAACTTTAATTCATCAGTCATTGCATTCATCCATTTCCCGATTGTTTATAATTTCCTGGTCCATTAGCTATACTAAATGAGGTATTGATCATTGGGAAAGGTTACGGATCATGAAAAAAATTATAATAGTCGGGGCTGGAATTTTGGGAGCATCAACAGCATATCAGCTAGCCAAAATGGGTGCAGAGGTTCTGGTTATAGATCGGAAAGATAAGGGTCAGGCCACCCATGCAGCGAAAGGCATTATCTGTCCATGGCTGTCTCCTCGCCGTGATCAGGCTTGGTACCGGCTGGCAAAGGACGGAGCGCGCTTTTATCCTCGGTTCATAGAAGAACTTAGAAAAGAAGGCGAGACGGACATTGGTTATGCTCAAGTCGGTGCTCTCAGTATTCATCACGATAAAGAAAAGATAGAAAAGATCGAAAAACGTGTGCGGGAGCGTAAACAAGCTGCCGCGGAAATGGGTGAGATTACCTCTCTTCATGAAAACCAAACCGCTAATTTGTTTCCTCTGCTGGCTGAACGGTACCATTCTGTTCATATAAGCGGAGCCGCCCGCGTGGATGGAGAAGTGCTGCGAGATACATTATTGAGATCTGCTCAAAGAAACGGCGCAGTCATTTTAAAAGGTGATGCTGCGCTTCGACATCATTCGAATCATGTCACAGGCGTAACTGTCGGTAATGAAATCTATTCTTCTGACGAGGTTATTGTTTGTGCCGGTGTTTGGGCAGACCAATTGTTAGCGCCTTTGGGAATTCGCTTCAAAGTAAGTGTGCAAAAAGCGCAAATTGTGTATGTGCAGGTGCCGAATGTAAATCATATCGACAGCTGGCCTGCAGTGATGCCGCCTTCCAAAGAATATCTTTTAGCTTATCATGACAATAGAATAGCGATCGGTGCGACACGTGAAGATGAGATAGGCGGACGTGATGTACGGATAACGGCTGGCGGGCTGCAGGAACTTCTGAGCAAAGGATTAGAAATGGCTCCCGGCTTAGCGAACAGCACCTTTCAAGAGGCAAGAGTCGGCTTACGCCCCTTTACACCAGGCGATGTGCCGGTGATCGGATCTCTTCCCGGCTGGAATGGGATCATAGTGGCAAACGGTCTTGGATCGTCTGGTTTAACAATGGGCCCCTATATGGGGGAGCAGTTGGCGAAGATGGCCCTCAAAATGGATTTGGATATCAATTTAGATGATTATGATATAAAAAAAGCAGCAGGAGTCCGGTGATCGCCTGCTGCTTTTTTGTGATGTTATACTTTTGATAATGATAGCTGATCCTCTGGCAGTGCTTTAAGAGAGCCGTCATTATTTAATACAGAACGCCATGTATAACGCGGTTCATAGCCAAGGACCTTTTTGGCTTTATCGATTGCCATCAGCGTTTCATATCCTTTTATATCTCTCTTTAAAGATACATCGGGGAAAAATCGTTTTACTAAGTCTTCACTCGGCTCTTTCATGATGGTATCGGGTGCAGTAATATGGAAGACGTCATTTCCGAGATTGTTTTTTTCGAGTGCTAGAAGGCAAGCATGTGCAGCATCCCTGACATCACAATACGCCCATGCATTTTTCTTTTGAATATCCTTTTGCTGCTCGTTCCAGTGCATGCCTGGGATTTTTTCGTACTCATCAGGCTCATATATATTCGCAAAGCGGAGAGTGACAATTTGTGTATTGATCAGCTTTGAATACATATCTGAGAGGATTTCGGTCAGCCGTTTTGCCATCGCATAAGATGACTTTACGATCGTTGGATGCTCCTCGTCTACGGGAAGGTAACTGAGCTCGTCCGGCACAAATGGATATCCCAGCACCGTTTCACTTGAAGCCCACACAAGCTTACGGATTTTAAAATCTTTACAGGCTTCCAGGATATTGAAATTAACAAGCATATTATTTTCAAATATCGCCTGTGATGTATTCCTGACATCTGTAGGGATATTCCCAAGGTGAATCACAGCGTCACTGCCCATAATTAGCTGACATACCTGACCGTAATCCCGTAAATCAGCTTGAATAAATTTTTTCGATGCGGATTCTTCTTTTAATACTCTGTCTGATGCTGTCACATCATGGCCGGCCTCTAATATTGTTCTGACAGCCCAGCGTCCGATTTTACCTGCTGCTCCAGTTACGACAACTTTCATGTTTTCGCTCCTTTTCGATAATCATGCAGAGATGTTCGTTTTTTCTCGCAGTTGCACCTTTTTAGAGTTCCCGCGGATGACCGATTTATTAGCAGCAGTTTTTCAGAAAAGAGGTATGATCACGTCAAAAACGAACCAGAATAAAAAAAGACACCTCAATAAAGGGTGTCTTTTTCGAATTATGCTTCTTTCGACTCGCCAACTTCTATCAGCTCTTCTGCTGCGAGCTTTTTCACTTCAATATAAGCGACGTGGTGGCCGTCAATTTCATTAATAATAAATTCACAGCCTTCTTCGATAATTGAATCGTTCTTTTCAACATCGTATTTCTGAGTAAGGAACCAGCCGCCGATCGTATCGACTTCTTCATTCTCTAAATGAATGCCGAGCAGGTCGTTCACTTGGTCGATCAAGACTTTACCGTCCAGCATGTAATGGCCTTCGCCGATTTTGCGGATTTCGCTGATTTCATCAATATCAAACTCATCGCGGATTTCGCCAACGATTTCTTCAATAATGTCCTCTACGGTCACCAGTCCGGCAGTTCCGCCGTATTCATCTGACAGGATTGCCATGTGGACTCTTTCTTTTTGCATTTTGACAAGCAAATCATGGATCGGCGCAGATTCAATCACATGAATGATCGGATTCACGAATTGAGAGATGGTGGAATCAACAGAAACCTCGCCGCTGATGCAGGCGGTCAGCACTTCTTTAATATTAATAACCCCGATAATATTATCTTTATCGCCCTCTTCTACAGGGTATCGGGTATATTTTTCAATTTGAATGATTTCCATCATGTCAGCGATCGTAATATCGTGCGGCAGGCTGACAATTTCGGTTCTAGGAATCATAATTTCTTTCGCGAGCCTGTCGTCAAATTCAAATATCTTATTCACGTATTTAAATTCTGATTGGTTGATTTCTCCGCTTTTATAGCTTTCGGATAAGATAATCCGCAATTCTTCTTCGGAGTGAGCCAGTTCATTTTCAGAAACGGTCTCCAAGCCGAAAGCTTTCGTCAATAATCGTGCTGAGTTGTTTAGCACCCAAATAAATGGGAACATAATGCGGTAGAACCAAATCAGCGGTTTGGCAAACAGCATGGACACTGCTTCAGCTTTCTGAATTGCGACCGTCTTAGGCGCCAATTCTCCCACAACGACGTGCAGAAAAGTAATGATGGCGTAGGCAAGGATGAATGAGATGACGTGAGACAGTGAACCTGGCATGTTCATCTGTACGAAAAGCGGGTGAAGAAGCCTTTCAATCGTCGATTCGCCTAAAACCCCTAATCCAATCGAAGTCAATGTAATTCCCAGCTGACACGCTGATAAATATTCATCAAGGTGCGTGGTCACTTTTTTTGCGGCAATGGCTGATTTATTTCCTTCCGCGATCAACTGATCAATCCGTGAGCCTCTGATCCTGATAATGGCAAACTCAGATGCTACGAAAAATGCCGTCAGCGCGATTAAAACGGCGACTAAAATCAAATTAACAATATCCAATTAGAACCTTCACTCTACAATGAGAATGAAGGTAACACCTCCTGTTAGTAAAATGGTTTTAACTTAACAGCAGCATAAATGATTGGAACACGGCGAGCTTTTCGGGTGTAAGTTTGCTTTTCAGCTTGTCACGATCCTCAGGCTCCAGCCGTTCAAACCGATGCAAGATTCCGGAGATGTTTTGATTCATATAATCAATTTCAGATGCCAGATTTCCAATTTCATCACGATCTATGGCTGAAGAGGGAAACTGGTTCTCCAGTCGATCTTTAATATCGGACAGGGCCAATCGCTGCTGCTTGCAATCTACAATAAATATGAGTTGTTTAAGTGCGTTTTCATCGTAATAACGATAATTTGAACAGGATCTGGCCGGCGTCAGCAGACCAAGATTCGTATAATAATCAACTGTTCGTTTCGTTACCCCGGCAAGTGCCGCTAGTTCACTGATACGATAAGTCTCAGCCCCATCTAAATCCCTCCCAACCATCACGTTATAGTTATGAGAATAGTTTAATATATGAAGGGTGCCTTACACAAGTTTATTGTTTTTTTGAGATGCCGGATATGGAAATTGTGGCATCCGAATTCTGTTTGAAGTAACATAGATAGATAGAATTTTCAATTTATATGTGCAGAAGGGACAGATGAGATTGGCTGGTTTATCGCGGCAAATTGAAGAGAACCTAAATAAAGGATCGTGGATTCGAAAGCTGTTCGATGAAGGAGCGAGACTGAAGAAAGAGTTCGGGAATGACCAGGTGTTTGATTTTTCAATCGGCAACCCGGTCGTTGAACCGCCTGAAGCCTTTACGAGAGCATTAATAGAAGAAGCTGAAAAAGGAAACCACGGATACATACAAAATCAGGGCCTTCCTGAAGCTAGAGAAAAAGTCGCGCAATTTCTGGCAGGCCGCTTTGCTGCCGAGTTTTCAGCTGAGCGCGTTGTCATGACAGTAGGTGCGGGCGGCGCATTGAATGTGGCATTAAAAAGTATATTAAATCCGGGAGAAGAGGTCATCATTCTCGCTCCTTATTTTGCAGAATATAAATTGTATATTGAGAACTATGGCGGGAAGGCTGTCAGCTGCCCGCTGACAGCCCGGTTCGAGATTGACATTGAAGCGGTCAGGCAGGCGATCACCCCGCAGACGAAAGGTCTCATCCTGAATACACCGCATAACCCGACGGGAACCGTACTCAGCCAGAAAAATATAGATGATCTAGGCGCTCTGTTAAAAGAGATCGAAGAGACAAACGGCCAAACCATCTATGTGCTGTTTGATGAACCGTACAGTCAGCTGATTTATGATGAAGAACTGGCAAATCCGTTTCAATCGTATCACCGTGTCATTTTGGCGAGCTCATTCAGTAAAGACCTCGGCATAGCAGGGGAGCGGCTCGGTTATATCGGCTTGGACAGCAGCATGCCGGATGCTGGCCTTTTGATAAACGCTTTTGTGTACTGCAATCGAACGCTTGGATTTGTAAATGCACCTGTCATGATGCAGCGGGCTGTGGCGAGAATGGATGATTTAAGAATAGACGCAAGCGCTTATAAAGAGCGCAGGGATCTCATGGTTGATATTTTAAAGGAAGCCGGTTTTGAATTTGAAATGCCAAAAGGCGGTTTCTTCGTTTTTCCGAAGTCGCCAATTGAAGATGAAGTCGCATTTTGTGTGCATGCAGCGCAAAAGTATAAATTGTTAATTGTACCGAGCAGCGGTTTTGGGATGAAAGGGCACTTCCGTTTATCCTTCAGTGTGCCGCTGGAGCAGATCAAAAAATCACGCGATATCTTTATTGCCTTATATAAAGATTTTTCATAGGCCATCTCAGACAAAAAGATAACAGCTATTTGAGGCTGTTATCTTTTTTTTGTCGTATGCCCCAAGCTTTGCCCCGTTTTTCAATTCCTGATTTTATCTCTCCCTTAGATAAACCGCCAAATTCAATCATAACAGCAGAGCCGGCAAAATATAACGCAAACTGGTTAAGCTAATTACTGGCCCTTGCCTGCGCTGCGTGACAGACGCATCTTTTAAGCATTCAAATGATCTAACGGTCACCAATTGTTCCATTTTAAGCGAGCTTTCCTATGCACGCCTCTGAATCAGTAAACGAGCTTCAGCTTGAAAAACAGATCAATGTCTGATATTTCAGTAAACAGCGTCTTGCCAATAGTTTTAGCATCTTTACAGGTGCAGAGCCAGAGGTTGAAAGGCTATATCGGATATTGAGTACCTGCTGGTCAGATAAATCAATAGTCTGTCCTATGATAAAAGTCTAAAAATTAAAAATCATTTTTGGAATGAGTTGTGTTACAATAAAATATACAATTTATAATCAAACTTTGACTTGGAGGTGGTATGATGGGGCCCTCTGCTTAGGCAACAATACACCGCGTACCTCAATGTTAAGGAAAAATGATTATATCAGGAGGTGACTCCTTATCCTTTAATGAGGGGATAAGGTTAAATGGACGATATTGACAGTCTGATTTTAATTGGTGTGCTCATTGCTTTAACTGCATTTTTCGTCGCAAGTGAGTTTGCGATTGTTAGAGTAAGGAGATCCAAAATTGATCAGCTTATAACAGAAGGAAACAAACGGGCGATACTCGCAAAGCGTGTCATTACAGATTTGGATGAATATTTATCTGCATCCCAGCTGGGCATTACAGTGACATCAATTGGACTCGGCGTGCTGGGGGAGCCGGCATTTGAACGGCTGCTGCACCCATTGTTTGAACAGCTCGGCCTGCCGGAATCGGTTTCTCATGCAGTCTCTTTTGCGGTCGCGTACGGCTTGATTACATTTCTGCATGTTGTTGTAGGTGAACTGGCCCCGAAAACGGTCGCGATTCAAAAGGCTGAACAGCTAACCTTGCTGATAGCGGGTCCGTTGCGACTATTCTATTTGCTTCTGTTTCCGTTTATTTGGATCCTGAATGGATCGGCGCGGCTTTTATGCGGCATGTTTGGTTTAAAGCCGGCGTCAGAACATGAGGGTTCTCATTCTGAAGAAGAACTCAGAATGCTGTTGTCTGAGAGTTTAAAAAACGGAGAGATTAATCCGTCTGAATATAAATATGTGAATAAGATTTTTGAATTTGATAACCGCATTGCCAAAGAAATTATGATACCGCGGAAGGAAATGGCCGCTGTATCAACAGATATGACAATGGCCGAGATGCTGGAGGTTATGCTGAAAGAAAAATATACCCGCTGGCCTGTCACAGATGGGGACAAAGACAGTGTAATCGGCTTGGTCAATACGAAGCATTTGTTTTCTGATTTGCTGTTTATGACAGAAGAGGAAAGAATGAAAATGACGATCCATCCGTATGTGCGGCCAGTGATCGAAGTCATTGAAACAATTCCGGTTCATGATCTGCTGATTAAAATGCAGCGTGAACGCATTCATATGGCGATTTTGTCGGATGAATACGGCGGAACCTCGGGACTTGTCACGACAGAGGACATTCTTGAAGAAATTGTGGGCGAGATCAGAGATGAATTTGATGAAGACGAACAGCCGTTGATCCAAAAGCTTGGCGACCGCCATTATGTTATGGATGGAAAGGTTCGCATGGATCAGGTGAACAGCCTTCTTGGCACATCGATTCAAGAAGACGTGGACACCATCGGCGGCCTGATATTGAAAGAAAACATTGATATTGAGGCTGGCGAATCCATTCGCATCGGATCATATACAATAAAGGTGCTGAAGATGGATGGCCGTCTGATTAAGCAAATAGATATAAAAGAAGAAATCAGCAAAACAACCGGGGTTACGGCCCACCATACGCTGCCGATGCCCGAGCCGGTCATGCTGAACAGTGCAACCTTGAGCGAGAAATAAGCTCAAGGTTTTTTTATGTCAGCAGCGTCCAGCCGCACCAAAACGCCAAGAGGGACCCGCAAAGCGTGAAGCCGATGTATAGGATGCCTTCCTTTACACGCTTGGCCAGCAAGAGCTGAACACTTTCAACGCTGAAAGTGGAAAAAGTGGTAAAGGCGCCAAAAAAGCCGGTGCCGATGATGAGTGCTGCAGATGAATTTGTCACGTGAAGCCCTGTAAAAAGACCAAGACCGAGGGCACCCAGTATATTAACGGTCAAAATGCCGACTGGAAAACGAAGGCTTTCGGTTTTAGATGTTATGACATTGCCGAGCCAAAAACGCAGCACAGCACCGAGTCCTCCCGCTGCGAAAATACCAGCTAGTGTCATCATTGCTTCCGCCCCCTTCCTATTTGAAATCGGGTTATTTGCCGTCCTGCCAAAACGCCAAAGAGGGCAAGCGCGATTCCGGATATGAATGAGGACGCCATATACAAAACAGCTAATGACGAATGGGATTGCAACAGCATGACCGTCTCTTTAGAAAATGTTGACATGGTTGTAAAGCCTCCGCAAAAACCGGTGCCTAAAAAAGCCGATAGCAAAGGCCGTTTCGCCCTAATCATAAAAAAGCCGGTCAGAACGCCTAGTAGAAGGCTACCTGCCGCGTTCTCCAGCCAAGTTGCAGCCGGAAATATGTCATTGTTTATGCCGATGTTTAATCCGTATCGGAGACAAGCGCCAAGGGCGCCTCCGATAAAAACTGCACTATATCTATTCATGTTTTCCATCCTTTAATACGTAGTCCGGGTAGTCTGTGACAATACCGTCCACGCCCATGGCCTGCAATTTGGCTGCTGTTTTCTGATGCCTTACTGTCCATGCAAACACTTTTAATCCGTTTTTATGGGCGGAAGCGATCATGAGACGATTGAGACGTGTGTATTTGATGTTGACATAATTTGCGAAAGACTTGCAGGCTTTCAGCTGATTTCTGGACAGCATGCCAAAATTCGGCCTTGTAATAACGGCTGTCGGAATCGATGGATAAAGCTCGCGGAACCTTTGGATGGAGCGGAATCCAAAGGATTGAACAATATTGTTAATAGAAAAAGAAAATTGTCCTAACAGCTGTCCCACTTCTTCTTCAATTCCGATTTGCGAAGGATGGCCCTTTAGTTCAATTAAAAGCCCGATTTTTTTATGGTAGCGCTTGAGCACGTCCTCCAGAGTTGGGATTTTTTCTCCTTGAAAAGCGGGGCCGTACCAGCTTCCTGCATCGAGTGCCTGCAGCTCCTTCAGCGAAAAATCCTTAACAAAGCCTGAACCGTTTGTTGTCCGGTCCACTCTGTCATCGTGTATAACGACAATCTGCCTGTCTTTTGTTAGCTGGACATCCAGCTCAATCATATCTGCATTCATTTCTGCCGCGAGATCAAATGCAGCAATTGTATTTTCGGGAGCGTAGCCGGATGCTCCGCGGTGGGCAATGGTGTACAAGCTTGTCAGCTCCTCATATGGGCATTTCTGTTATTGTATCAAATCCATATATGCACCGCGATACCAACTTGTGAATTTTTTTCTGTCATGTTTGAATAGTCCAAGCTGAAAACAACGTATAACTGAAACAAGAACACTCACCGTATCCGAGCATATTTCGGCAGAAAAATAGTGCTTTCGACATGTTCACAAAATATTCTGTTACTTTATAATAGCAAAAAAGGAGGCGAGATCATGGGAAAAGGGAGAATCAGAGTGGAGGAAAGAATTAAAGCCGAAACAGATGTTGAAATGCAAAAAGCAACTCTCCTTGATCAGACACAAACGAAAAAAAGTAAGTGACTGTCCCTATTGAATCTGGCTGAATGGTTAAAATGAGAAATTGCCCCGGCGCTCTGCCGGGGTTTTGTGTTTTATAAAGACATTTAGAGAAGCATTCTGCCGAATGTTTTAGTATAATAACATTCGATTGGGATAGAGGGGAGACTGCCATGCTAGATCATCTGCAGCAATATTTCACGCTAGATAAAATTATACAAACCGGCATCAGTTTGGCAATTTTGCTGTTGTTTCTTATACTAAGAAAACTGTTTACAAGATATTTCTTTAATTTGCTTTTTAATATAACAAACAAACCGAAAACCGAAATTTTTAAACAGGTGGTTGTGGCATTCGATAAGCCTGCCAGATGGTTTTTTGTTGCCTTAGGGCTGTTTTTAGCGATTCGCTATTCACCGTTTTTAGATGCACAGATGCCGCTGATCAGTAAAATATACCGCTCGCTGATTGTAGCGCTGTTGTGCTGGGGGCTTTGTAATTTGACCGCTACATCATCTTTTATTTTTCATAAAGTGAATCAGCGCTTCGAACTGGATATGGATGATATTCTGGCGCCGTTTTTGTCTAAGCTGCTCCGTTTTGTCATTATAGCGCTCAGTGTGAGCGTGATCGCACAAGAATTCAATTATGACGTCAATGGGTTTGTGGCGGGCCTTGGGCTTGGCGGATTGGCTTTTGCGCTAGCAGCGAAAGACACGATCAGCAACTTCTTTGGCGGAATCATCATTATCACTGAAAAGCCGTTTACGATCGGTGATTGGGTGGAAACGGCGACAGTAACCGGATCAGTGGAGGATATTACCTTCAGAAGCACAAGATTCAGAACAGCGCAGGGTGCGCTTGTAACGGTGCCGAATTCCACGCTGTCTATGGAAGCCATCACGAACTGGACGAGAATGACCAAGCGTCAGATTACATTTTCCATTCATGTATCCTACGCAACGCCGATTGAGAATTTGGAACGCTGCATTCGTTCACTCAGAAAGATGCTGCTTGAACATGAAGGCGTCGATAATGATACAATCATGGTCAATTTCGATACGTTTGCTGACAGCTATTACAATTTATTTTTCAACTTCTATACAAAAACAACGGTTTGGGCAGAGAACCTTCATGTCAGAGAGGATATCAACTACAAAATTATTGAAATCCTCGGCGCTGAAGGGGTTGAATTTGCTTATCCCGGACAAATGGTGTATGTCAACCAGAAGCACCAGCACGATCCGTTTCAAGTAAATCTCAATAAAGGGGAAAAGGAACGGGCTTAAAAAAGAAAGACTTCGTCTGTAAAGAGGCGAAGTCTTTTTCATGGTAAAATAAGAGAAAAATGACTGTAAGGCGGTGTTGAATTGGAAGCATTCAGAAACATGCTGAATGAAGCGCAGCGAATTGTCGTGCTGACCGGAGCGGGAATGAGCACAGAATCAGGCATTCCCGATTTTCGCTCAGCCGGCGGCATCTGGACTGAGGATGCCTCAAGGATGGAGGCGATGAGCCTTGATTATTTTTTAAGCTATCCGCGTCTGTTTTGGCCTAAGTTCAAAGAATTGTTTCAAATGAAAATGAGCGGGAGCTATGAACCGAATGAAGGGCATTTGCTTTTGGCAGAACTGGAGAAACAAGGGAAGCAGGTGGATATATTCACACAAAACATTGACGGCCTTCATAGAAAAGCCGGAAGCAGACATGTATACGAGTTGCATGGCTCTATCCAAACAGCGAGCTGTCTCTCATGCGGCGCCCGATATGATCTCCCTCATTTGCTGAAGCATGATGTGCCGGAGTGTACAGCGGTCGGAAATGACGGTGAGGTGTGCGGAACGGTATTAAAAACCGATGTCGTTCTGTTTGGCGATGCCGTTTTGCATTTTGACACGCTTTATGAAAAGCTGGATAAAGCCGACCTATTATTGGTGATCGGCACGTCTCTTGAGGTTGCTCCCGCCAGATTTGTGCCTGAGGATGCAAGCCGGATTCCAGGCATTAAAAAAGCCATGATTAACCTGGAGCCGACATACTGCGACAGTTTGTTTGATTTCGTCATCCATCAAAAAATCGGAGAGTTTGCCCGGAGCTTGGGCATAAAAAAGTGAGGCCGCAGATAAGCGCCTCACTTTTTTATTCATGAACCGGAACCATTGTATCCTTTAACACACCGAAGGAATAGCCCTTTTCTTTCAGTTTATGGATTAGCACCGGCAGTGCGTTTACTGTAGCAGGAAGATCGTGCATGAGAATCACATACGGCCGATTTGAGTGGCTGTGTTCCATATTGTCAAGCTGCTGCAGTACTTCTGCTACGTATTTTGAGTTGCGGTATTTCCAGTCCATGCTGTCAATCGTCCAATCCCAGTACACAAAACCGTCTTTTTCTAGATTGCGAATTTGTGAATCTGTAAGAGACGGCTTGCTGCCGTAGGGCGTTCTGACGAGATCAGTGCGATAGTCTGTAATGCTTTCCAGCGTGTCACGCGCCTGCTGCATTTCTTTTAGCGGTGATGTCGGCGTTTGATAAAACAATTTGTTATTATGCGTGACCCCGTGTAAACCGAGTGCATGCCCTTCATTTCCGGCCCTTTTAACCGCGTGTTTGAATTCGTTCATTCGCGGTGACAGCATAAAAAATGTCGCCTTTACATCAGCGCTTTTCAGTACGTCCAGCAAGCGGTTTGTAGAGGCTGACGGACCATCATCGAAGGTTAAATAAACCGTTTTGTCCCCCATATTCTGCTCGGTCTGCAAATGCTTTATCAGCAGGCCTGGGGAGTCGTCTTTCAGCTTCAGGCTTTCCTTCTCATCACGAAGCTGGCTGTTTGTTGTGACAGTGATCTCCTTTGCTTTCGAGGAGCTGTTGGAATAACCTAAAATTACCATAAGCAAAAGCAGCACACATAAAACTGCTAAACTTGCAAATTTAAAAGCAAGCGAAACTGCAGAAGGAGAAGCGTCTCCTCTCGTTTGTCGCATATCAATCTCTCCAGTGGCATAAAATCTCTACATACCGCTGTATTGGCAGCTCTGAAGGTGCCATTGTTTACAACCTATGTATTACGAATCAAGTATACAGGAATAAAACTGGAAAGAACATAGAAAAAATGTCGAAATGTCAGATTTTAAGGAAAAAATAATCTCCTTCCCAGCTATTGAGTTCTTGATCTTTCTGTTTTTCAGCTGGTTTGATATGGTAGAATGAGTGACAATGACAGCTTGATTAGACATCAGGATAAATACGAAAAAGGGAGGGCTTATATGAAGATTTTAGTCAATGGCCAACTGGTGGAGCGGAACGAGGCATCCGTTGATGTGGAAGATCGCGGTTATCAGTTTGGAGACGGAATCTATGAGGTTATCAGGGTGTATAAAGGGGTATTATTCGGCTTGCGCGAGCATGCGGAGCGTTTATTCAGAAGCGCGGGTGAGATCGGAATTTCACTGCCGTTCAGTTTAGAAGATTTAGAGTGGGACCTGCAAAAGCTTGTGCAGGAAAATGCGGTCAGCGACGGAGCGGTTTACATTCAAACCACAAGAGGGGTTGCTCCGCGAAAACACCAATATGAAGCGGGCCTTGAGCCGCAGACGACGGCCTATACATTTTCTGTTAAAAAGCCGGAACAGGAGCAGACATACGGCGTTTCAGCCATCACGGATGAGGATCTTCGCTGGCTGAGATGCGATATTAAAAGTCTGAATTTACTGTATAATGTGATGGCAAAGCAGAAAGCCTACGAAGCGGGAGCATTTGAAGGCATTTTAATAAGAGACGGAATTGTTACAGAAGGTACATCTTCTAATGTTTATGCTGTTTTAAACGGTACGGTGCGGACGCATCCGGCTAACCGAATGATTCTCAATGGGATTACACGAATGAAGATTTTGGATCTCATCGTAAAGAACGGCATAGAGCTTGATGAAAAGCCCGTTACTGAAGAAGAGCTGAGACAGGCGGAGGAAATCTTTATTTCTTCTACGACGGCAGAGATTGTTCCGGTTGTGACGCTTGATGGAAAATCAGTCGGAAGCGGAGTGCCCGGACCGGTGACAAAACAGCTGCAGGCGGCTTTTCAAGAAAGCATTCAACAGGCAGCCCGCGTATCATTTTAATGTTAAAAAAGAGCCCGCTTTGCAAGCGGCGCTCTTTTTATTTTTTTACAAATCCAACTAAAATCGAGATGATCGGCGATATATAGAGGAAGAACGTAAATGGGATATAGTCAATGACGGGAACACCAAGCGCGGTTGCCATAAAAGCCCCGCTGACTCCCCAAGGGATCAATGGATTAATCAATGTTCCGCCGTCCTCTAATGATCTTGATAAAAACTTCCGCTGAATGTTTTGTTTGTCATATAAGGATTTATATGACTGTCCCGGTATTAATATAGATAAATACTGTTCGCCTGTTGCAAGATTGACACCGATACTGGAGCAGACAGTTGCTGTAATGAGACTGCCTTTTGAACGGATTCCTTTCATCACACCCTCCAATAGTGCGGAGATCAGGCCGATTTTCTCCATTAAACCGCCGAGTGCAAAAGCGATCATAATAAGAGAAACTGAGCCCATCATGGATTGCAGTCCGCCTCTGTTGATGATTTTAGCGGCTGCCTCATTGTCAGTTTCGAACATGGTGCCATTTTGCAGGGCTGACATAAAAGCCTGAATGCTGCTGTCGGGAACGAAAATGGCAGTCAAAATTCCCGAGGAAATAATACCGGCAGTCAGAACGGGAATAACGGACACGCGCTTAATCGCCAGCAAAACAACTAAGAGCGGAGAAAGAAGCGCCCATGGTGTGACGTTTGCTGCATCTTTTATTCCGGCAATAACATGTGCAATATCATCTGTTGAAGCAGTGTCTGCTGAGACTGATAAACCAAGAAAGTAAAAAAGGACAACGGTGATCAGCAAGGCGGGAATAGTTGTGCCCATCATGTGGCGAATGTGTTCAAAGATAGATATTTCGCCTATACCCGCAGCGAAATTTGTTGTATCCGACATCGGTGACATTTTATCACCAAAGCAGGCTCCGCAAATGACTGCCCCCGCCGTCCATTCGAGCGGAACGCCCGCCGCGCTCGCCACGCCGATCAGTGCCACGCCAATTGTGCTTACAGTTGTCAGGCTTGAGCCGACTAGCGTGCTGATGATCATGCAGGAAAACAAAGCAGTCAACAGAAGATGGCTCGGTTCAATAAAGGACAAAGCATAAACTGTAACGGACGGTATGGCGCCGCTGTACATCCAAGCGCCGATTAAGATACCGATCAGTGCCAGAACAATGATCGGCTGCACACCGTTTTTAATCCCGTTAACAATTCCTTTTTCAAGGCTGTTCCAGGAAAAACCGTACCATAAACCGGCTGCTGAAAGCAGGACAACACATAGGAACAGCGGGATATGCGGTTCTGTATGAAGAAAAAATAAGCAGGAGATAATGACTCCTAACATGAATATAAATAAACCGACGGCTAACGGAAACGTCAGCTTTTTTTGAGAATCCAAAACAACACCCCATCATTTTCTTTAATGCTTTTGTGCTTTTGGGCACGAAAGCATTATATCAGAAAAAAACGAAAATCCGTGTTTTTTCACAATTATGAATATAAAAAAGCGAGCACGTGGCGTGCTCACTTTACGATCAGAACCGGTATATCTGATTTCGCCGAAAGCTTTTCACTTACACTTCCAAACAAAAGTTTCTTCAGTCTGTTTTGGTCTCTGCTTCCGGTTACAATCAGATCGGCTGAAACCCGGTTGGCATGCTCGATAATTGATTCAGCCGGGTCACCTTCCAATATATCGATATCTCCCTCTGTCTGCTGATCATTCAGCATCATTCTGGCTTCGGCGATGACTTCTTCCGTACGGTCTTCATAAATCATTGGCTCCGGTGGCGCAACATCTGATATCAGCGGGTCAGGAACACTTGTCATGCCTCCGCCAATATAGCTTGCCCCTGCTGCGGGCCTCGGCGGGTCGATGATGGTCTGGTTGTCTTTCATATCATGTGAATGGGCGACTGTAATGGCTGCATTTACCGTTTTCGCAAGATCAATGGCAGTCTGAAGCGCTTTCTTACTGTTTTCACTTCCGTCAAACGCAACAATAATACGGTCAGCATGAAACATCATTCTCACCCTTTCAAAAAACGTCGTACAATACAATACCCGACATCATATCTATTTAATCTTTTCTCTGTTCAAGTAATGATTGACAAAAAAAGGTTTTGTTTATATTATGAAAAAAGAGTGAAAAATCAGAATGAATGGAGGGTTTGCTATGCCAAGGAATGATATGTCTTACAGAACAGTTTCATATTGGCGCGGCAAACCCTTATTCTGTTTTTTTGATTTGGGTTAATCCGCGCGCCGAAAAGCGCTCTGTACATCATAATCGATAACAAAAGGCATGGAGCTGACGCTTCGTGCCTTTTTTATATACAAAATCTTAAGAAAGACAGGTGTATCGGATGTGAAGACAAATACAGAGGCAAGGATTGGTTATGACAACCTGAACGAAAAGAGCTGCAAGGAAAAAATAGAAGGCGGCTGACGAGATAAAGGAGATGGGGATGGATGTTTTCAGTATTGAAAAAGCTGGGCTGGTTTTTTAAAGCCTACTGGCTGCGCTATACCATTGCGATTGTGCTTTTATTATGTGTAAATGTACTTGAGATGTTTCCGCCTAAACTGTTGGGGAACGCCATTGATGATATGAAATCGGGGGAGTTTACCTCAGGCGGGCTGCTGTTTTATGTCAGCGTATTTTTAGGTTTGACGGCGGTGGTGTATATCATGTCTTATTTTTGGATGCACCAGCTGTTCGGCGGGGCGAATGTGATGGAAAAAATTCTCCGCTCAAAGCTGATGGGCCATTTGCTGAAAATGGCGCCGCCGTTTTATGAAAAATACAGAACAGGAGATTTAATGGCGCGGGGGACAAATGATCTCCAGGCTGTCAGTTTAACGACAGGTTTTGGCATTTTGACATTAGTCGATTCCACAATGTTTATGATGACGATCTTTTTGACGATGGGGTTTTTGATCAGCTGGAAGCTGACGCTTGCAGCCATAATACCGCTTCCCATTATGGCTGTTGCGATCAGCATATACGGAAGTAAAATTCATGAAAGGTTTACAGAGGCACAAAATTCTTTCGGAGCGCTGAATGACAGGGTGCTCGAATCGGTTTCGGGTGTGAGAGTGATTCGAGCTTATGTGCAGGAAACGAATGATGAACGCCGTTTTAATGAAATGACGGCCGATGTGTACCGGAAGAATATGAAGGTAGCCTTTATCGATTCTCTGTTTGAGCCGACTGTTAAGCTGCTTGTCGGCGCCAGCTATCTGATTGGGCTGGGGTATGGAGCGTTTCTTGTTTTCCGTAATGAGCTGACGCTTGGCGAGCTTGTTTCCTTTAATGTCTATTTGGGCATGATGATTTGGCCGATGTTTGCGATCGGCGAATTAATTAATGTGATGCAGCGCGGCAACGCGTCCTTAGATCGGGTAAATGAAACCCTTTCTTATGAACCGAACGTGAGAGATCCAAAGCGGCCGTCTGATTTAAAAGAGCCTGGAGATATCGTTTTCAGCCATGTCAGCTTTACATATCCAAGCTCAACAAATGTGAATATTCAAGATATTTCTTTTGCCGTGCGAAAAGGGCAGACTGTCGGGATTGCCGGTAAAACAGGGAGCGGTAAAACGACGATCATTAAGCAGCTTTTGCGCCAGTATCCAGCCGGTGAAGGGAGCATCACATGTTCAGGTGTGCCGATTGAGCAGATTCCTCTTGACCGGCTCCGCGGATGGATTGGATATGTGCCGCAGGATCATTTGCTGTTTTCGCGGTCTGTAAAAGAAAACATCTTGTACGGAAAGCTTGACGCAAGTGATGCTGAGGTAAAGAAGGCTGTTTCAGAAGCTCATTTTGATAAAGACTTGCAAATGCTTCCGGCCGGTCTGGAGACAATGGTGGGTGAAAAAGGCGTCGCACTCTCTGGAGGGCAAAAACAAAGAATTTCAATCGCGAGGGCACTGATAGCGAATCCGGAGATTTTAATCCTGGATGATTCTCTTTCCGCTGTAGATGCGAAAACGGAGGCGGCTATTATCAGCAATATCAGGAAAAACCGCCAAGAGAAAACGACATTTATTCTGACGCATCGTTTATCAGCTGTGGAGCATGCCGATCTCATCCTTGTGATGGACGGCGGCCTGATTTCTGAGAGAGGCACACATCAAGAGCTGATGGCCAATAACGGATGGTATCGGGAACAATACGAAAGGCAGCAGCTGTTCACTGCAGAAGAAGGGGGAGCAGGGGCATGAACACGGGAAAAACATTATGGAGATACGCACTCCTATATAAAAAATTGCTGATCACTGCCGTCCTGTTGCTTGCGATTGCAGTCGGGGCAGAGCTGACCGGACCGTTTATCGGCAAAAAAATGATTGACGACCACATCCTCGGCATTGAAAAAACATGGTATGAGGTCTCGAAAAAAGATAAAAATGCAGTTGAATTTGACGGCACCTCCTATGTCAGGGAGGACCGGATGCAGGGAGCGGCTGCTAAAGAGAAAGAAGCGCATATTTATCAAGTGGGAATGGCGTTTTATTTCATTGATCAGGCTGTCAGCTTTGACGGGAACAGAACGGTTTCTGACGGAAAGCTAACGATCACTGATGGGAACGAAAGCCGGACGTATCCTGCTGAAAAGCTGACAAAACAGGAGATTTTTCAGTTCTATAAGCCGGAAATGAAGGGGATGACGTTTCTTATTTTTCTGTATGCCGGTTTGCTTGTCTTCTCGGTATTTTTCCAATATGGGCAGCATTATTTATTGCAGATGAGTGCCAACCGCATTATTCAAAAGATGAGACAGGATGTGTTTTCACGCATTCAGAGACTGCCGATCCGCTATTTTGATAATCTTCCCGCGGGCAAAGTAGTCGCAAGAATTACAAATGATACCGAGGCAATCAGAGATTTATATGTGACAGTGCTGTCGACGTTTGTGACAAGCGGCATATATATGATCGGGATATTTACGGCGTTGTTCCTGCTGGATGTAAAGCTCGCGTTTTTATGCTTGGCGATTGTGCCGATCATCTGGCTGTGGTCGATTATCTACCGGAAATACGCTTCCTATTACAATCATCAAATCCGTTCGATCAATAGTGACATTAATGCAAAAATGAATGAGTCCATTCAAGGCATGCCGATCATCCAAGCTTTTCGCCATCAAAAAGAAACAATGAGAGAGTTTGAGGAATTAAATGAATCTCATTATTACTATCAGAACAGGATGCTGAATTTAAACTCCTTAATGTCACACAACCTTGTGAATGTGATCCGCAACCTTGCGTTTGTCTGTCTGATCTGGCATTTTGGCGGCGCAAGCCTAAACGCGGCAGGAATTGTTTCCATCGGTGTGCTGTACGCGTTTGTGGATTACTTAAACCGCTTATTCCAGCCGATTACAGGTATCGTCAATCAGTTTTCTAAACTGGAACTGGCGCGGGTGTCCGCCGGGCGTGTTTTTGAACTGCTTGAAGAAAAGGAAACGGAAGAAACGGGTGAACCGGCGAAGGAGCGCGCGCTGGGGCGGGTTGAATTTAGAGACGTATCATTTGCT
Source organism: Bacillus halotolerans (assembly GCF_001517105.1). Taxonomy (GTDB): domain Bacteria; phylum Bacillota; class Bacilli; order Bacillales; family Bacillaceae; genus Bacillus; species Bacillus halotolerans. The sequence goes on along the minus strand of NZ_LPVF01000012.1, from coordinate 416,390 downwards.
TATCAAGAAGGAGAAAATGTTTTGAAACACATTTCCTTTACAGCACAAAAAGGCGAAACTGTAGCGCTTGTCGGCCATACCGGATCAGGCAAGAGCTCGATTTTGAATATCCTCTTCCGCTTTTATGATACGCAAAAAGGGGATGTGCTCATCGATGGGAGAAGCATTTACAGCATGTCAAGGCAGGAACTTAGATCTCATATGGGGATTGTGCTGCAGGACCCGTACTTATTTTCAGGAACAATCGGTTCTAATGTCAGTCTGGAGGATGAAAGAATTTCAGAAGAAGACATCATAGAAGCACTGCGGCAAGTCGGGGCTGAGTCGCTTCTTGAAAAGCTTCCGAAAGGCATCAGCGAACCTGTCATAGAAAAAGGCAGCACGCTATCCTCAGGAGAGCGGCAGCTCATTTCCTTTGCGAGAGCTCTGGCGTACGATCCCGCCATTTTGATTTTGGATGAAGCAACGGCGCATATTGATACGGAGACAGAGGCTTTGATCCAGAAGGCACTGGATGTAGTGAAACAAGGGCGCACGACATTTGTCATTGCCCATCGGCTTTCAACCATCAGAAACGCGGATCAAATTTTAGTGCTTGAAAAAGGAGAAATTGTTGAGAAAGGGAATCATGAGGAACTAATGGCGTTAAAAGGGCAATATTATCAAATGTATGAGCTGCAAAAAGGACAGAAGCACTCTATTGCATAGCTTTCAAAAACCCAAGACATTCAATGTTTTGGGTTTTTGTACGCATTAATAAGCCAGTCCTACCCGGCAGCCGATATAGTCTCCTGTAAGAAGCTCGTGATACAGAAAAGCCGCAGTGTCGCCGACAGTGATCTTTTTGCCTTCCGCCGGCAAGACGTTGCGCTCTGCACGGTATTCACCTGCTGCTTCTCCGTCGGGGAGATATGTGGGGCAGATCATGGTCCAGTCTAAGGACGAATCTCTAAGCATTTCATATACCTTTGCATGCTCCTTGGCAGCGCGGGTCAGCTTTCGTTTTGATTCATTTGTTTCAAATCGGTATTTTCCTGGTTCACATCGTGAATTAAGAATGCCCGCGGTGCCGATCGTGATGAGCCGTTTGATATGCTGTTCCTGCATAATGGCAAGAATATGTGTCATGGCAGCTGACATCGTATCGTCGCCATCTGTACCGAGACAGCTGATGACGATCTCAGCATCCTTCATGACTTCTTTCACATCTTCCCGGCAGCGGGCATTCCCGATAACGATTCGTTCTTTCGGCAGGCCAAGTTTATCATTCGATGACCTGATCAGAGCGTAAATATCAAGTTGTTCATTGGTGCCTGCCAATCTTAAAAAGGCTTGTCCGACACGGCCGGTTGCGCCAAATAAGGCAATTTTCATGAAAAAACCTCCTCGCCCCTCATTATAAAAGGAGGTACTCAGTTTGAACAGCGCGGGAAAGAATACCTGTACAAAAAGACAGAACGATGGGAAACATATTCATTAATCATGGATATACTTACGAACTGCACCAGCTCCCAATTCACAATAGCGATGAATGGCACCTTGATTCCCTCCCTTTTCTCCTAGGATATGTGGTGTAGGAAAAAAGGGTGACAAATATAAAGAAGGCGCGGAAACCACGCCTTCTGTCAGCCATTTATTGAATTGTTATTGTACGCGGCCGCCCATGTTCTGCTGAGCGAAAGATACTAAACGTTTTGTGATTTCTCCTCCGACAGAACCGTTAGCGCGGGAAGTCGTATCCGCTCCAAGGTTAACGCCGAATTCAGAAGCGATTTCAAGTTTCATTTGGTCGATAGCCTGAGCTGCGCCAGGTACTAGTAATTGATTTGAAGAGTTTTGGTTTGCCATGTGTAAAATCTCCTTTTTTATTTGATATGGTTGGGTTAACTGGAGTTGCACCAGTCTGTGGACCCGCCTCGGGTGTCACTGCCGTCTCGGCGTAACCCAATGCTTTGCCGGCTTGTTACTACGTATTATGTTAGATTAGACTGAAACTCATGCGGGGATTTTAGTGGTAAATCTTGAGAAGGCATAAAAAAAAGCTTAGCCGCTCAGGCTAAGCTAATCGTAAATATGAAAAAGCATCAATTCATGTATCTCGTTTTTGAGTGCCGGCTCATCAGCACGGGCGGGAAACAAATCTCCCCATTCAATCTCGCCGCTTTTATGATAGATGCCCTCGTAATGCATGCCTTTATAGTAAAACGAAATTGTCCATCCGGGCAGTTTTTGTTTTTGAAACAAAGGTTTCCAGCTGAAATGAGAAATCATCAGGGGCCACGCTCCTTGAAATTAATATCAATTGACATGGATACGGACGAATTACATTCATTGTATCATTGCTGCAAAACATCATTGAAGGGGCTTTATGATGAACTTGTCCTTGCGTTGAATAAACTTCAAGCCCGCTTTTACATAAAGCGGGCAAATTAGGATGGCCACAGCGATTCATGGGAGGTAATGGCCATCTTCGAAAGATATGAAGCATATTCAAAGCTTCTTCGTTTTGTCAAAGAATCGACAGATTGCAGACTCGGATGAGAAAAAATACTGCGGCCCGGACGTGAATTCGCTTCAAACATCCATACCTTACCATTTTGGTCAATGCCAAAATCAAACCCGATCTCGCCGATGAACCCTTCGATATGGTCATGGAGCACTTGGCTGGCGGTCAATGCCGCCGCAGAAAGCTTTTTAATGACATGTATTCGTTCCGCCGGATCATCGTATACTTCGGCCAGCGTTTTCACTTTTCCGCCATTGGATAGGTGTGTTGTAATGCTGTTTTCTCCTGAAATTTTTACTGCGATGGCGGTCACAGTCCATTTGCCTTTACTGTTTTTATTCGTATGAACGCGGAAATCGGCTGGTTTTCCCTGAAATTCAATCAAATTTACCCCTTGCTGAACGAGAAAGACAGCGGGATCATGCTGTTTTTGAAATACATCCAGAAATGCGGAAGCATCGGGATAGTCGATTGAAGAAAAAGATTTGGCATCATTTGTATGTTTCACAGTCAAACCGGATTCCGTTTTGGCGAGCTGATAAATCCCGGTGCCGAGTGCTCCGTCCGCCGGTTTTATATAAACCTTGCCAAATGAATCACTCAGCTCTTCAATCCGCTCAACAGTAGGATGAAGGATTGATTTCGGTAAGTAAGGAGCCGTTCTCGGGTCTTTTTCCAGCAATTGATGAACATCCCATTTGTTGAAAAATGTTTTATTGAACCATGGGATTTGATATTCATTGATCAGCCGGTTTTTTGTATTCTGCAAGACAATTGAGTTCTCGATTTTTCTGTTCGGCAAACGGTCATACACGACGTTCGGCAGCGGGACAATGTGTTTCTCCCAGCCATTTTCCCTGTATAGAAGCGCTTCAATCGTCCCTTCCTGCCAATTGATTTGGTGCGCGCCGAACACGAAGCAATAGCTTCCTGTTTGTTCATGCAAAGTGAGCAGTTTAGAAAAAAAGAGAGAACGGTCCTTAAAAGGTCGCTCAAGTGATGCGGTAAATCCCGCCGTGAAGATGCCGATTAACGGACCAATGTGCACCGAATGATCATGAATGAGAATATCAGCCCGGCTGCGATGCGGTATCAGCAGTTCGTGAAACAGATTTTCAGAGAGGAGCACTGTCTGTTCGAGATTTCGTCTGAAAGTAACATGGCATCTGACAACCTTCGTTCCGAATGAGGCAGACAAAAGGCCGTCTTGCTTCATTGCGGAGGGCAGAAACAGAGTGTTTTCACTGTTTTTGTCTATGCCGATTAAAAACCGTTTACGATTCACGCGGAAGGACTCCTTTCTGATTTTGCAGCGAAAATAGATATTTGCATCGCTTAAGAGGACAAGTATATAGATGTTCTTTTTTCTCAGGAGAAACATGAAGTATTGATTTTCTGCCTGGTTTAGAATTGATATCCAGGATCCAGATCCTCCCGTCCTTCGCAAGGCATATATCCAGACCGAGTTCAAATAATGGACCGTATCGCTCATCAAGATAATACGGAACCGATTGGGTAATCGAGAATACGTCATCCAGTAAGACTACCTGCTGTTTTTTCGGGATATTTTCAAACCATGTATCAAATGTAAGCGTATCCGATCCGCCTGATAAATTGGCCAGCAGCCCGTTTTTGTATCCGCGTCTCACTGCCTTTCCGACGGTATGCCATTCACCGTCCTCATTTTTTTGCATAAACAGCCGGATATCACAAGGGTATTGCTCCTTATCTTGGATATTTAAATAAGGCTGCATCAAATATTGGTGCTGAAGCACTTTTTTGCACCAAGTTTTAAATGAAGCTTGGTTGGAAAAGGATTTTGTCTGTTTATCCTTTCCGATATGGTAGGTGGCGGTTATGTTTTTCTTGCCAAGCTCCAGAAGTATCACACCTCTGCCGCCAGCACCGAACGCTGGCTTTAAAATACAGGCTTTTTCTTTCGATAAATACGAATGGATTTGTTCAAATCGGCTCACTTTCATGGTTTCCGGAATGTAAGGATTGATCACAGAATGCTCCTGCAAATCTTGAAACACAGTCCATTTATCAGGAAGACCCCGCCCGATAAATTCGGTTTTCGGATATTTTTTGAGCCATTCAACGATCGGCTTTGCTTTTTGTGATTGTGAATCCTTCCCATAAAAACAGCGGTCATAAATATAATCGGGAATCGCAAGTTCTGTTTCGTTCCAATTGCTGCTCGCTGGATGATATACCAGCGCTTTGACACGCAGGGTGTCGGGCAAAATGTCAAACGGTGTAAAGCGGATCAAACGTATGCCGAATTCGGGCGCTCTTGTGGCCAATTCTGCGGAATAATCCTGCTCGTGCTGGCGGGTTAAGGACATAAAACCGAGTGTTATCATGGTGAGACTCCCCCTTTTATTAAAAAGCTGCCGGCGGGTGTCAGCAGCTTTACGCTTCAAAAAACATCAGGAACACAGCTGTCGGTAGTCTACTTTACAGATTACGATTCAGCATCTTGCCCTATTCCTGTTAAACAAGCTGATTTTATGGCCATATGTTTTGTCTCCTTGTTTGCTAAGTGATCACGCCAACCTCTATAATACAAATAGGTCATTCTATTTATGAAAAAGTAAAAGCACAGATGGAGGCAGATGAGCAGGAATGGGTATTGCAGGAACCTTTATATTTATGATCGTGATCGGCGCAGTGATCGGCGCGGTGACCAATCATTTAGCAATTCAAATGCTATTTAGGCCGTATAAGGCATATTATTTGTTTGGAAAACGAGTCCCTTTTACTCCGGGATTGATTCCAAGAAGACGTGATGAGCTTGCGAAACAAATGGGGCTGATGGTGGTAAATCATTTATTAACGCCTGAGGGTATTAAAAAGCGGCTTGTTTCAGATTCAGCCAAAAAGCAGGCGCTTCAAGTCGGAGAACAGCTGATTCAAAACCTGTCGCTATCTGAAATGACAGTAAAAGAAGCGCTTGAAAAAGCCGGAGTAAAGCATCCGGGTGAAGCGGCAGACGCCTGGATCAGCCGCTGGACGGATGATAAATTGAATGAACTTTTCCGCCGATATGAGCATCAAACGTTAAAAGAAGCACTGCCATTGGAAGTGCAGGAAAAGCTTGAAGAGAAGATACCGATGATTTCAGGCTATATTTTGTCGCGAAGCATTCATTATTTTGAAAGTGAAGAAGGAAAAATCCGTCTCGGCAATATGATTGATGATTTCTTAAAAGAACGCGGTATGCTTGGAAGCATGGTGCAAATGTTTCTCGGCAATTCAAGCCTTGCTGATCGCGTGCTGCCGGAGCTTCTGAAGTTTTTGCGGAATGAGGAAACGAATAAGCTGCTTTCTGATCTTCTGAAAAACGAATGGGGCAAGCTGAAGGAGTATACATTTAATGAAGCGGACGAAAAATGGAACGCAAAAGTACTAATCTTTAGCCTGAAACAAAGAGTGCTGCAAGCATTTTCAACTGCTCCGTTTTTTGAAAATACGATTGGCTCGCTTACAGCCCGCTATGAAAATGATCTGAACCATCGTATCCTGCCGGCGCTTTTAGACAAATTGCTTGAGGGGATTTCAACCAATCTTGAAAGTGTATTAAAACGAATGCGCCTTGAGGAAATTGTAAAGGAGCAGGTGGATCAGTTCCCGGTACAGCGTCTTGAAGAAATGGTGCTGTCGATTTCGAAAAAAGAATTTAAAATGATAACCTATTTGGGCGGCCTTCTCGGCGGAATCATAGGTGCAATTCAAGCGTTGTTTGTCATCCTTTTTTAAGAAGAAACGGGTTTCGATTAATGAAAGGAGCTCCATAGTCTGTTATAGTGGAGTGGTATGTCAATCGGCAATAATGAAAGGAGCTATTTACAATGGCTGTTAATTTTTACGATGTAGCGTATGATCTGGAAAATGCATTGCGCGGGAGCGAAGAGTTTACCCGTTTAAAAAACCTGTACGATGAAGTAAACGCAGACGAGTCTGCGAAACGGATGTTCGAAAACTTCCGTGATGTGCAGCTGAGACTTCAGCAAAAACAAATGGCTGGAGAAGAAATTACAGAAGACGAAGTGCAGCAGGCTCAAAAAAACCGTTGCGCTTGTGCAGCAGCACGAAAAAATCTCTCAGCTGATGGAAGCGGAGCAGCGTATGAGTATGCTGATCGGCGAATTAAACAAAATCATCATGAAGCCTTTAGAAGAGCTTTACGGCAGTGTCGAAGGCTAATCATTCAAAATCCCTTCTGGATAAGAAGGGATTTTTTTATTCGTTCAGCAAACTAGAAAATCCAGCGATTTCTTTACCTCTCCATTGATGATCACTGATAATGTATGAATTCCGTTGTAATGTTTTCTTGTAGATAAATCCTTAAAGGTTTGTGTTTTGGTATATGATTTTGTTTCGTTTTTTCGTATATTCGTTTCTGTTATTTTAAATACCTTACGATGATGCTGGCCGCTGGCTTTTACGTAATCAATGGCGTACTCAATTCTTACTTTCTGATCCCTGTCTGAATGAATGTGAAAAGTAAACTTGAGGGTTTCGCCAATAGAAATACGGTTGGACTCGCACGTTAATTCTTGCAGTTGAATCGAGTCAGCATCGTGATAGCCAAAAAGCGATAAAGCCTGTTTATCGCCTTTTTTTAACAAGGTCCGGTAAGCGTGTTTGATGATCCAGTCTGTATGAGGGTGTGTTCCATACCATTGTTCTGCGACTTCTCTCAGCAAGTGAGGATGCGTTTTTGATATATCATTAAGGTTGTTGGCCACACTTTTTCTCACATACAAAGACTCGTCCTGCATCAGCTGCTCAAGGATCGGCAGCACGGGGGAGGGGTCCGATTTCAAAGCGGGTATCGATTTTCCCCATGGGAGGCGGGGCCTGCTTCCTTCACTCGCAAGTCTTCTTACGTGCTCATTTTCATGCTTAGACCATATCAGGAATTGTGCAATCATTTTTTCCTGATTTAAAAGCAAAAAAGGTCTCACAGCAAATTCTGAAGTGGAATATGCCGTAAAGTATTCTAATGCCTTTATTGAATCATCCCAATGCTCTAACCCATACTGCTCCACATAATCAGGAAATATGATTCCGCTGAGTCCCTTAAAATGAGGAGCTGCATCCCATAATACTGCAAGCGCTTCGCCATAATGTTTCGGCAGTGTTTCGTATAAAGCAACGGTAATGCGGCGCATGCGTTCTTTTAATGCGAGCCCAGGCCATTCTCCCGTCATTAAGAGTTCCTCGAATTTGTCTTTGTTGAATGCTGGATAGGTTTCTTTTACAGTATCTGTCAATCGAGAGATCAGTTCTTGATTATAAATTTCTTTTAATACAGTCATTGGACCACCGCTTTTTTCATTTAATGTTTATATTGTATACGAATGTACGTTCTTATTCAAGTAGTGAAATCCAATAATTAACATTAAACGCTACCTTAGTTACACAGATATTGGTTGCTTTTTTTAGTTAAAAAAACCCTTGTCATCTGCAGAGAAAACTGGGATAATAACATTGAAAGCGCCTACACTTACCTATTTCAAATGGATACGGTCGCATATCATGCCGTTATATAGAGGGGATAAGCAACAGAGAGTAAGTGTTCGGAGCGCATCATTGGTCAAATAAGGGGTTCCTGATACATGATTTTTCGTAAATCGAAATAACGATATTAGGGAGAATGGCTGCTTCGATCGTATCCTATTATGATTGCATATATAAAGTCTGCTGAGTCAGGCTTTTTTTGCTGTACAGAAAAGGTTGTTCTAAACACAGAGACAGGGTCATATCCTATACACAAGTACAGTCATCAAGGAGGGGGACATCTCTGTGTCTAAACAATTGCTTGCCTTAAACATAGATGGAGCGCTGCTTCGGTCGAACGGGAAAATTCATCAGGCAACGAAAGACGCGATTGAATATGTTAAGAAAAAAGGGATTTACGTCACACTTGTCACCAACCGCCATTTTCGCTCAGCTCAGAAAATAGCAAAATCGCTGAAGCTTGATGCAAAGCTGATCACCCACAGCGGCGCCTATATCGCTGAGAAAATAGACGCGCCCTTTTTTGAAAAAAGAATTTCTGACGATCATACTTTTAATATCGTTCAAGTGCTTGAGAGCTATCAATGCAACATCAGGCTTCTTCACGAGAAATATTCGATAGGAAACAAGAAAAAGGTCAATTCAAATTTGCTTGGGAAAGCGCTGATCCACCCGTCAGATCCCATCTTTTACCCGGTTCAGTTTGTTGAATCGTTAAGCGATCTTCTGATGGATGAACCGGTGAGTGCGCCCGTCATCGAAGTATATACAGAACACGATATTCAGCAAGACATTACAGAAACGATTACAAAAGCCTTCCCGGCGGTTGACGTGATTCGCGTCAACGATGAGAAGATGAACATTGTTCCAAAGGGAGTTTCGAAGGAAGCGGGCCTTGCACTTGTTGCTTCGGAACTGGGGCTGGGGATGGAGGATGTAGTCGCTATCGGCCATCAGCAAGACGATCTTCCGATGATTGAGCTTGCCGGACTTGGGGTTGCAATGGGGAACGCTGCACCGGAAATTAAGAGAAAAGCCGATTGGGTCACAAGGTCAAATGACGAGCAAGGCGTCGCATATATGATGAAGGAATATTTCCGTATGCAGCAGCGAAAAGGGTTCCTCGATAAGTTCCACATGAAACGCGTATAAAAAAAGCCGCTCGCGCCCAAACAGGTGCGGCGGCTTTTTTGCCGGATTGATTTTAGCTGTTTATTTCTGTACACTAAAGAAAGTTTTGAATCTGATAAATTAGGTGATGAAGTTGCAAATGAAAATAGAAGGCATACACGATGACCGCCTTCATCGGCCACTGCAAAATATCGCAAATTTGTTTTATGAGGAATGCGATCTTGTCTACGGCGGAGAGGAGCCGGCGGATTTTGTCATCTCTTTAGCGTGCACGCAAACGGATGAGCATGTGACGGTTTCAGGAGAAGTGAAAGGAACCGGAATTAAGGAACACCATACTAAATCTTTTTCTCCTGATATGAATGAAAAAGAAGCTTTCAAACAAGTAAAAAACACAATTTCTTATGTTTACTTAAATCTACTTCAAGCGCATACGGGCATGACGCAAAAGTGGGGAATCCTCACGGGAATCCGCCCGACGAAGCTGCTTCATAAAAAGCTGCAAAGCGGGATGCCGAAGGAACAGGCGCATGCAGAATTGAAAAAAGACTATTTAATTCATGATGAGAAAATCGAATTGATGCAGCAAATTGTCGACAGACAGCTGGCGGCAGTTCCTGATTTGTATCAAGTAAAGGACGAAGTCAGTATTTATATCGGCATTCCTTTCTGCCCGACCAAATGTGCGTATTGCACATTCCCTGCATACGCCATCCAAGGACAAGCAGGCAGAGTCGGCTCATTTTTATGGGGGCTGCATTACGAAATGCAGAAAATCGGCGAATGGCTGAAGGAGCATGACGTCAAGGTCACAACCATATATTTTGGCGGCGGGACGCCTACAAGCATTACAGTGGAAGAGATGGATCTTCTGTATGAAGAAATGGTCCGCTCCTTCCCGGATGTGAAAAACATTCGGGAAATTACTGTGGAAGCCGGCCGCCCCGACACGATTACTGAAGCAAAACTTGCCGTGTTGAACAAATATGATATTGACCGGATCAGCATTAACCCGCAATCCTATGAAAACGAAACGCTCAAGGCAATCGGCCGTCATCATACGGTGGAAGAGACCATTGAAAAATATCATCTGTCACGCCAGCACGGCATGAATAATATCAATATGGATTTAATTATCGGTTTGCCTGGCGAAAGCGTGAAGGAGTTCAGACACAGCCTTTCAGAAACCGAGAAATTGATGCCGGAATCGCTGACTGTTCACACCCTTTCCTTTAAGCGGGCGTCAGAAATGACAAGAAACAAACATAAATACAAAGTTGCCGGGAGAGAAGAAGTTTCTCAAATGATGGATGATGCGGTAGCTTGGACGAAAGAGCATGGATACGTGCCTTATTATTTATACCGCCAGAAAAATATTCTTGGAAATCTGGAAAACGTCGGGTACTCGATTCCGGGCCAGGAAAGCATCTACAACATTATGATTATGGAAGAGGTGCAGACGATTATCGGCATCGGCTGCGGTGCGGCAAGTAAATTTATTGATCCGGATACAGGGAACATCACACACTTTGCCAATCCGAAAGACCCGAAATCATACAATGACCGATTTGAGCACTACACGGACGAAAAGATCAAATATTTAGAGCGGATTTTTGAGAGAACGTCAAAGCAGCACTGATCACAGTGCTGCTTTTTTTTATCCCCGCTGTTTTTTCACAGGCTGAACGTCCGGCTTCCATTTAAACACCTTGTTCAGCTGGCGGTAAATCCATTTTGACTCTTTTGTTAATAATGGCCCCAAAATCGCCAGAATGAGGACATATAATGCGGCGAACGGCTTTAATGTAACTGACAGGCCGCCGGCTATGCCGAGGTTGGCAACGATAATCGAAAACTCTCCCCGTGATACGATCGTAAGACCGATATTGGATGAGGCTTTATGAGAAAGCCCTGCGCGGCGTCCAGCCACCATTCCGGCGATAAAGTTTCCGAATATGGTCAGGATCACAGCTCCCAATGCCAGCCAAACCGCTTCACCAAGTGAAAAAGGGTCTATGCTGAGGCCGAAGCTGAAAAAGAACATCGCGCCGAAAAAGTCGCGAAACGGAACGACAAGGTGCTCAATCCGATCGGAATGCTCTGTTTCTGAAAAGACCAAACCGAGCAGCAGCGCGCCGATGGCTTCTGCCACATGAATTGTCTCTGAAAATCCGGCGATGAAAAAGAGCGCTGCAAAAATGACGATAATAAACACTTCGTTTGAGCGTATGTCCAACAGCTTATTCAAAAGCGGCGGGAGCTTTCTGGCCGCGATAAAAAACAGCAGCATATAGCCAAATGCGATCAGAATGGACAAAAGCGCACCCCCGACTGATGTCGCGTCTCCAAGCACAAGGCCGGAAACAACAGAAAGATACACGGCAAGGAAAATATCCTCAAACATAATAATGCCGAGAATCAGCTCGGTTTCCGGGTTGGCCGTTCTTTTTAAATCGACCAGCACTTTTGCGACGATCGCGCTTGAAGAAATGGTGATGACGCCTGCCAGCACGAGGACTTCCAGAAAAGAAAACCCGGTGATAAAGCCATAAAGCAGGCCGAGGCTGAAGTTAATCAAAATATAAATTGATCCGCCAATTGCGATGGATTTTCCAGACTTGATCAGCTTTCCGACAGAGAATTCAAGTCCGAGATAGAAAAGGAGGAAAAGCACGCCCATCCGCCCGAAAAACTCAATGATTTCACTGCTTTCTATAAACGTGAGGTCAATGATCCCGACTTTAGGGGCATGAGGGCCAAGCAGCATCCCTAAAATAATGAGAAACGGGATAATTGAAAACTTAATTTTATTTGCGATGACACTGGCAATTGCCACAAGCACAAGCGCGGTTCCGACTTCAAACACAAGATGATCCATCCGCTGATCACACGCCCTCTCTAGAAAGAAAATCATGAGTCAGTTTCTTCAGATGCTTTCTTTCACCTGAGAGGACAAGGGTATCATCTTCTTCAATCACCGAGTCCGCACCCGGATTTAAAAACTTTTGCTGGTTATGTTTAATGATGGCGATGACAGTGACATCATAGTTTTGACGGACATCAAGTTCGCCGAGGGTGCGCCCGATTGACTTCGCGCCTTTTTCCACCTTAAACCATTCAATAATGAGGTCGCTAAACGCCATCTCGATGGATTCCAGCGCCTGCGGCTTATAGACCATGCCGCCCAAAATGGCGGCAATTTGCCTTGCTTCAGAATCATCCAATGAAATATTGGAAAGAAGCTCATCGGGATCCCGGTCATCAAACCGATAGATTTCCCTTCTTCCGTCATCATGAATGATAATCGTCATTTTTTCGCGGTTTCTTGTTTCAATTTCAAATTTTTTGCCGATTCCCGGCAAATCGTTTTCTTTTATATTCAATGAAAATCCCTCCGAATGTAGTGTTGGCATAAAAGATAGGGTACAAACAAAACGGTATACATTCATATTCGGAGGTAATTAGACTGGTATTTGACAGGGACGGCACAAACCCTTTCCAGCCTGTTGATGTGAGGATCATCAAGCGGCTTGACAGATAACGTTCTGATCGACTGCGCCAATGGATTGTACTCTTTAATAAACTCCGCCAGATGCAGACTGCCCGGTGAAGGCGTTTTGGCTGATTGTGATTCTTTCGGATATGAGGCCATTGGCACATAGCTGTCAGTGCTTGCATCAAACTGGGAGGGCAGGACCACGTCAGAAGGGGGAAAGCACACCATAAATAAGCTTAATAGAAAGCTGATTATTAATTTATCCAAGTTACCTTCCCCCTTTCTCATTCTATATCCCTTCCATTTCACTATATAAAACTTTATGTTCCCATTCAAATGATATGCATTTTTCAGTATCTATTGACCTTGAAAAATAAAAAAGGTTTCTTTAAGGACGGCGGGGAATGTATATGAGAAAGAAAAAAAGAAAGCGTATACATGGAGGTGTTTCATATGGATTATATTCAATATGAACTGAAGGGGCCTGTGGCAGAAATTGTGCTGAATCGCCCTGATGCTCATCACGCCTTGAATGAGCAAATGCTTTTCGAGCTGAAGGAGGCGTGTGAAAAGGTTTCTGAAAGCGAGGCGCTCATCGTCCTCCTGAGAGGTACCGGAAAAGGTTTTTCGGCAGGCGGCGATATACGGATGATGACCTCTGAGCATGATCCTGATCAATTTAGGCAGCTGATGGATACGATCGAAGCCATTACTTTAACGTTATACGAAATGAAAAAAGTGACAATTGCCGCTGTCCATGGTGCTGCCGCGGGGCTGGGCTTGAGTTTAGCATTATGTGCTGACATTGTGCTTGCGGAGAAAAATGCCGTTCTTGCAATGAACTTTATCGGCATCGGCCTTGTTCCTGATGGCGGGGGACATTATTTGCTGAAAAAAAGGATTGGGGAAGCGAAAGCGAAAAAGCTGATTTGGAGCGGGAAAAAGCTATCCGCTGAAGAAGCGGCTGGTATGGGTCTCTTGGATGGAACATTTAACGGAGATCCTATGGAAGGTGCAAGATCTTATGTTGAAACGCTTTTAGCCTCGCCCCTATTGGCAATGATTGAGACGAAAGCCATTTTTCAAAGCCTCCATATTGATGAATTGAAGAAGGTGCTGGCTCTTGAACGAAGAGCCCAGGAGAGAATGAGGAGGACCAAAGATCACCAGGAAGGAATCCGTGCATTTTTAGAGAAACGGGAGCCGAAGTTTCAAGCATAACAGATCAGCCGGGAAGCTGATCATCTCTGAAACAAAATCAGCTTTCCGGCTGCATTCACTAAACGATGGGTATGACTATGAAGCTCTTTTTCCTTTAACAGGGCTTCACCCTGCTGTTTTGCCGCATCTTCGTTTTCCGCCTCAAATCGCTCGTTTATCAGCGTTTCTCCAGAAGGATCAAAAGCCGTAAGAAAATACTCCGCCATCATATTTCGCCTCCAACTTCATCATTTATCGTTCTTTCTTCATTTATATTCTAAATAGCAAACCAAAATCCTTTATTATGTTTTAACCAAATATAGTATATAATGGGTCAGGGAAGGAGGAGATTCGGTGCTGACGATTGATCACGTAACGAAGACATTTGGAGGTTATAAAGCGGTTGACGGTTTGAATTTGGAAATTCCGGAACAGCAAATGTTTGGCCTCTTAGGCGCAAACGGAGCGGGAAAAACGACGACCTTTCGCATGATTCTCGGCTTATTAAGCATTACGGAGGGTACGATCAGCTGGAAAGGCCGTCCCGTCAACTACAGTATGAGCAACAAAATCGGATATTTGCCGGAAGAGCGCGGACTATATCCGAAAATGAAGGTAAAGGACCAGCTTGTCTATCTGGCAAGATTAAAAGGCATGGAGAAACGCGAAGCCGTAAAAGAGCTCGGAACATGGCTTGAACGCTTCAATATAACAGAATACGAGAATAAAAAAGTAGAAGAGCTTTCAAAAGGAAACCAGCAGAAAATCCAGTTTATTTCGTCGGTTTTACATAAGCCTGAGCTGCTGATTCTCGATGAGCCATTCAGCGGGCTGGACCCTGTCAATGTCGAGCTGTTGAAGGAGGCTGTTATCTCTTTGAAAAACAGCGGTGTCTCGATTTTATTTTCCAGCCATCGGATGGAGCATGTCGAGGAGTTGTGTGAGCACCTTTGTATTTTGCAAAAAGGGAAACCTGTTGTGCAAGGCAGACTGAAGGAAATTAAACGTTCATTCGGCAAAAAGAATGTGACCATTCATTCCGATGACGATCTGCATTTTTTACAGGGGCATGAAGGAATTACGCAATGGAAAGAAACGGCAGGCGGCGTAAAGCTGCAAATTGCCAATGAAGACATCTCTCAAGAGATCTTCGCCATGCTCCAAGGAAAAGGATTTATTCGAAAGTTTGAGCTTGAAGAGCCGTCACTCCATGATATTTTTATAGAAAAGGTGGGGGCCGTCTATGAATAAATTTTTGATCATGCTTTCTCATACATACAAAAATAAGATTATGGCAAAGTCTTTTATTATTTCTACTGTCATTACGGTTCTGCTTGTATTGGCTGTCACCAATTTAGAATCGATCATTTCCATGTTTCAAGGAGAAGATACAAAAGAGAAAATTGCTGTTATTGATGAAACAAACGAATTATATCCGATTTTCTCTAAGCAGCTGAAAGCAGTCGATACAGACAGCGATCTTGATGTAAAGCAGTCTAAGCAATCAGAGGAAAAGGTTATAAAGCAAGTCAAAGAGGAAACGCTTGATGGGATGCTCATTATCAAAAGAGATGAAAAAGGGACGATCTCAGGGACGTACAAAGCGTTAACGATTTCAGATGAAAGTACGTATCAAACACTGCAGCAGGCGTTAACACAAACAAAAACCGCTGTTGGAACAGAGGAGCTCGGCGTTTCGCAGGAAACCATCAGCAGCCTCTATGCGCCTGTCACTGTCGGGCAGGAGGCGCTGAAAGAGGGGGCAAAGTCTGAGGAAGAGCTGGGGCAGGCGATGGGGCTTGTTTACATTATGCTGTTTGTCATATATTTCTCCGTTATTATGTATGCCAGCATGATTGCGATGGAGGTTGCGACCGAAAAATCTTCGCGTGTCATGGAAATCCTCATCTCAAGCATGCCGCCGATCCAGCAAATGTTTGCAAAGCTGTTAGGCATCGGGCTCGTCGGAATAACACAGCTTGCTGTCATTATTTCTGCCGGATATCTATCGCTGAAGCTGAACAAAACGAGCGAAACGGCTTCATCTGTCGGCGGTTTTCTTAATCTGACCGACGTTCCCGTTTCTACCGTGATATATGCTGTTATTTTCTTTTTGCTCGGTTACTTTTTATATGCGACACTGGCCGCGTTTCTTGGCAGCGTCGTCAGCAGAATAGAGGACGTGCAGCAAACGATCACACCGATGACGCTGTTGGTGGTTGCCGGTTTTATGATTGCCATGTTCGGACTAAACGCTCCGGACGCAGGATTTATTACGGTCACATCGTTTATCCCGTTCTTTACGCCGATGATTATGTTCTTACGCGTCGGCATGCTTGATATTCCGTTTTGGCAGGCAGCAGCCGGCATCGGGATAACACTGCTCACCATTATCATACTTGCTGTCATCGGCGCCAGAATTTATAAAGGCGGCGTCTTGATTTACGGCAACTCAAGCGCGTTTAAAGCAATCAAACAAGCGCTGCGTTTGTCAAAAAGCTGATTGGAAAACAGCCTGGGGATGCTCAGGCTGTTTTTGATTGTATTCGTTTTGACAGAACGTGCATTCGTAAGAAATCGGTGCTAAAATAAGGGTACTTCATCCTGGAAAGGAGCAGAATGTTGACTGATCTAACCTTTATTCATGCGGCAGATCTTCATCTCGACAGCCCGTTTTACGGGATATCGCATCTGCCGGAACCCATTTTTGTCCGGATCAAAGAAAGCACGTTTTCAAGCGTGAGACATATCATAGACGCTGCAATCACAGAGAACGTTGATTTCGTTTTGCTGGCGGGGGATTTGTTTGATGAGGCCAATCGAAGTTTAAAGGCGCAGCTCTTTTTAAAAAAACAGTTCGATAGACTTAGAGAGTACGGGATTTCAGTCTATGTGATTTTTGGGAACCATGATCATCTCGGCGGAGAATGGACGCCGATTGAATGGCCGGAGAATGTTCACATGTTTACATCCCCAGTCCCTGAAGAAAAATCGTTTTATAAGGATGGCAGGCGCGCAGCAAGCATTTACGGTTTCAGCTATCAGACCAGAGCTGTGACGGAAAACCAAGCCGCCCGCTACCGGAGATCAACTGACGCGCCCTTTCATATCGGGATGCTCCACGGCACGTTATCAGGATCTGAAGGACACGATCCATATTGCCCGTTTACTCAGGATGATCTTGTGAAAAGCGGGATGGATTATTGGGCGCTTGGCCATATTCACAAACGCCAGGTTCTTTCTGCCGGGAAGCCGGCCGTGATATATCCGGGAAATCCTCAAGCGCGCCATATGAAGGAGACAGGAGATAAAGGCTTTTATCTTGTCCGTGTGGAGCGCGGAGATATTTCCTATGAATTTAAGAAAGCGCATGACGTTCTGTGGGAGAAAGCAGAAGTTGATGTGTCAGCGATAGAGAATATAACCGCGCTCTTTCAAATTGTCGAGGACACGTTTTCAAAGCTGCGGAAAAAAGGGACTCCTGCTTGTGTGAAGCTCGTATTACAGGGGACCGCGCCAGAATGGTTATCGGATGCGCCGAGAGGTTCACTGGACGAGCTCCTTGAAGCCTTTCAGGAGCAAGAGGTGGACGAGGAGAATTTTATATGGCCACTCTCATTGGAAGATGAGACGGAAAATGAAGCAGAGCTTAAGAGCCTTGATCCTTTTTTCGGCGGTTTATTGGAAGACATTGAACAGACTGATCTTGCAGGTGTGCTTGAAGGACTTGAGCGGCATCCTGTATATAGGAGACACGCAGACCGGTTTAGTCAAGAGGAGATAAAGGAAATAAAAGAGCAGGCACAGGTTTTATTGAAAAGACAGCTTAAGGTGCTTGAGTCATGAGGCGGTGAAAGTTATGCGAATCATATCAATACATATCTACCAATACGGAAAATTTTCAAATCGAACCTTTCACTTTTCCGCCTCGCCTGTCCAATTAATCTACGGATTAAATGAGGCAGGAAAAACGACGATGATGTCATTTATCGAAAGCATGCTGTTTGGTTTTCCGAAATCGAAAAAATATGAACCGAAATCAGGCGGTGTGTATGGCGGTGTTATTGAGGCTGAGCACCCTGAATACGGCGTGATGAAGATTGAACGGACGAAAGGAACCGCTGAGAAGGTAAGGGTGTACACAGAAACCGGAGAAGTAAAGCAGGAAGATTTTCTGAAGCAGCTGTTCCAGGGTACGGACAGGGCGCTGTACAAAGCCATTTATTCGTTTGACGTATTCGGATTGCAGGAAATTCACGCCTTTAATCGGGACAAGATTGGAGAATTCCTGCTGTTTTCCAGTCTGTTTGGCGCTGAAGCCGTATCAAAGCTTGATTCAAGACTGATGAAGGAAAGCGAAAGGCTCTTTAAACCAAACGGCCGAAACCCTCATTTGAATCAGGAGCTGGAAACGCTGAAGCAGCTGGCAGCAAAGCTGAAGCAGGCTGAAGCGGAGGAGGCGGGCTATCATCAGCTACTTGAGGAGAAAAGAACGCTCGAATCCCGTCTTGCTGCTGCTGAAACAGAGCTGAAAGAGACTGCGGAACATATTCGAAACATCGACAGAGCCATTGAACTGAAGCCGGTGCTAATCGAAAAAACTGTGCTGGAACAGGCGCTTGGACAATATCCGGAGCATGCGGGGCAATTCCCTGCTGACGGATTACATCGATTAGAAAAGTATGAATCCCATCTTCATCCGAAATCCGCACAGCTGGAGGCGCTTCGGGTAAAGCTTGCAGAGTTGGACAAACAGCTGCAAAAGCTTAACCCGAATGAGGATATATTGGCGAATGAAGCGCTTATTCTAGAGCTATCATCAGCATATCATATGTACCAATCCTACGGGGAACAGCTTGCCGCCATCCAGGCTCAGCTGCGCCAGTCCTCTTCACAGGCAGCGGCCGGGCTGGAGCAGCTGAATAAAACAGATGAAAATGAACTGCTGAATATGAACACGTCCTATGACTATGAATGGCAGCTCCAGCAGGCGGTGCGGCATTACGTGCAGGCAAGAGACAGAAAAAGACAGCTCGACGAAGCGTTTGAAGCGGCGCGGCGCGAGCTGGAAGACGCTGAAAGGGCAGTTCGTGACGTATCTTCCGCTATACTTGAAAACAGCCAAAGAAAAGAAAAAGAAGCCGCTCTTACAGCATATGATAAAGCACAGGGACAGCATCAAGAGCAGATGAAACTGAGGGAACAGCTGAAGTTCTTCGAAAGGCAGCAGGCGAAACACAAGAAGATCATGATTGCAGCAGGCATTCTCTTCATGGTTCTCTTTCTGCTGCTGGGGCAATGGATTCCAGCCATATGTGTCGGCGCTGCACTCATGCTGTATGCCTTTACAACTGGCAGAAAGCCGCTGTCTTCTGAAGAAGTAAGGGAGAGGAAAGAGCCAGAGACGGATATTTCTCCGCGAGAAGCCGAAGCGATTAGAGAAGCGTTATGGGAGGATGACCGCAATAAACAGCACCTCACATCGTTGCGGGCAGAGCTCCAGCAGAAAGAGGCAGCTTACGAAAGGATCATCCAGCAATTCGAACAATGGGAGGCCGATATGGCTCCCTCCTTCAGCCAAGCTGAGCAATTCATGAATGAACTCGGATTTAAGGAAGACCCTTCCTTCTTGCTGGATGCTTACAATGTAATGAAGGATGTAAAAAAAGAAGTGAAGAAAAAACATGAGCTAACGATCGAAACCGGGAGACTTCAAAAGCATCGGCGGACATTTGAGGAACGCGTCAGAATGCTGCATCCTGACAAAAACGATTCTCAAACCCCCGTGGCTGATGTCCTTCACGCACTGCGGAAAAATGCAGAACGCGAAAAAGAGATCGAGAAGCAAAAAAGAGAAATTGAAACAGATATCCAATATCACGAAGAGCAGGTGCTGGAGCTGGAGCAAGAGATACGGTATTTCCAAGCGCAGATCGAACAATTATTCACTGAGGCGGGTGCAAAAGACAGAAATGAGTTTTTCGCCATAGCCGACATCAGCAAGAAATTGAAGGATACTGACACAAAGCTGTATAACGTAAATGCGCAGCTTCAAGGTGTCAGCTCAGCAGAACTTCATCTGGCGGACTCCGGCACTCTTTCTGAATTGGAACAAAAACGACTGCAGGAACATGAAAAAAAGAACGGCTCGATGAGGAGCTGAAACAGCTGCGCGCTCAAATCGCAATGGTTTTGGTCAAACAGGAACAGCTAGAGGCTTCGGGATTGGTCTCGGATCTCAAATTGCAAACCGAAATGCAAAAAGAGCGTGTGAAAGAATCTGCAAAAAAATGGGCATCGATTCAAATGGTCAGACATGTGATCAGAAACAAAATGGAGCGGCATAAAAAAGTCGGCCTGCCGCGTCTTTTGGAGACGGCTGGAGAATTCTTCCGCCCGCTGACTGACGGCAGCTATCAATCGATTTATTTTTCCGAAACAGATGATTCCATCATGGTCATGAACAGCGCTGGAACGGTATTTCAGGCGGAAGAGCTGTCTCAGGGCACGTGTGAACAGCTGTATACAGCAATTCGTTTCGCTCTGGCCGTTACTCGTCAGGATGGGGCAATGCTGCCATTCCAGCTCGACGACAGCTTTGTACATTTCGATCAGAAACGTCTGAACCGTGTGCTGGAAATGCTTGCTGTTTTATCAGGAGGAGAACGGCAGATTTTCTATTTTACATGCCATGAACATGTAAAAAATGCGTTTCAAAGTGATCAAATCATCCATTTAGTATCATAAATGAGGTTATATAGCTGAAAATCGGTATGTGATATACTGATATTATGTAAGATACGGAGGGAGCTTTAATAGTATGGCTAAAGGGATTATGCTACATGAGGTTGGCGAACAGGTTGACCAATATCTATTGATAAAATCCTTAACAAAAGGGATTGCAAGCAATGGAAAACCGTTTTTAACTCTGATGCTTCAAGACCAGTCAGGTGATATTGAAGCCAAGCTGTGGGATGCCAAGCAAAGTGATGAAGTAACCTATGCGCCGCAGACGATCGTTAAGGTTGTGGGGGATGTCCACCATTACCGCGGACGCACCCAGCTGAAGCTGAGAAATATCAGACCGGTGAGCGAGAATGAAAACGTCAATATTGATGATTTTTTGGAAACTGCGCCGATTCCGAAAAATGAAATGCTGGATACCATCACTCAATATATATTTGAAATGAAAAATCCAAATATCCAGCGGATAACAAGATATTTGGTCAAAAAGCACGAAGCAGAATTTATGGATTACCCGGCGGCTACGAAAAATCATCACGAGTTTGTCTCAGGTTTAGCGTATCACGTCGTCTCTATGCTGAATCTGGCAAAAGCAATTGCTGATTTATATCCGTCTCTTGACCGTGATCTTCTTTATGCAGGAGTTATCCTTCACGATCTCGGAAAAGTGAAAGAGCTGTCCGGGCCCGTTTCCACTTCCTATACAGTAGAAGGCAATCTGCTTGGCCATATTTCCATTATGGTCACAGAGCTGTCCAAAGCGGCTGAGGAGCTTCAAATCGATTCTGAAGAGGTGTTGATTCTTCAGCACTTGATTCTGAGCCATCACGGCAAAGCAGAGTGGGGCAGCCCAAAACCGCCGATGGTAAAAGAAGCGGAAATTTTGCACTATATTGATAATCTGGATGCGAAAATGAATATGATGGACAGAGCGCTGGAGCGCGTGAAGCCGGGTGAGTACACTGAACGTGTATTCGCACTTGAAAACCGTTCCTTTTATAAACCGACTTTTCATCAATAATCAAAAAGGACTGATGCTGACATGTTCAGCTCAGTCCTTTTTTACATGCTTTTCCCGCTCATAACCTGTCTCATTCCTGCATAAGGTTAAAAATAAAGAATCTATGCAAAAGGGGGAGAAGCCCGTGTTGTTTTTTCCATGGTGGGTATATCTTTGTATTGTGGGTATCATTTTCAGTGCATATAAGCTGGTTTCAGCAGCCAAAGAGGAAGATAAGTTAGACCAGTCTTTTATTGAAAAAGAAGGTCAGGTTTATATTGAAAGGATGGAAAAAGAAAAAGAACGCCGCACGTCCCAGCAGCGTGAGGAAGAAAACCAAAATCATTCCATCGCATAAAAAAAGCTGCGCAGCTCAGTGAGCCTGCACAGCTTTTTTTATTATTTAGAACTGTTTGAAGAACCGCTAGTAGAAGCAGAAGTTTTAAATGTATCCTTCAAATCTTTATCTTTCACATCGATGTCAGCTTTTTTCATTACTTTTTGAACGGCTGCCTGCACAGCTGTGTTGTCATTAAGTTTTTGGTCGAGAACATCAGATTTCAGCTCTTTTTTCATATCTTCATATTTTCCGCGTTCTTCAGTCTTTTTGATGATATGGTAGCCAAATTGTGTTTTCACAGGGTCGCTGACTTCGTTTGTTTTCAACTTGAATGCAGCTTTTCTGAATGTGGAATCCAGTTGTTCGTTATCTTTTGAAATCCAGCCAAGTTCGCCACCGTTTTTAGCTGAGCCTGTGTCTGTAGAGTATTCCTTCGCAAGGGCATCAAATTTCTCACCTTTTTTCAGCTTTTTCTCTACTTCCTCAGCTGTCTTTTTGTCAGCGACAAGGATGTGGCTTGCGCGAATTTGGCCTTTTAAGTTTTCCCAGTATTCTTTAATTTCGTCATCTGTAACCTTGATGTTATCTTTAGCTGCTTTTTGTGTAAGCAATTCATATTTAACTTGTTCTTTGAGGTAATCTTTTCCATATTGATCTTCTAACGCAGTATATTGATCGCCGAGCTGTGTTTTGTATTCTTTCATCTTGTTGTCAATTTCTTTATCTGATACTTTGTATTTCTTGTCCAAAACTTTTTCTTGCACCAGCTGAGTGAGGACGCTCGCTCCAGCTTGTTTTTTCATGTTTGTGTAAAGTTCGCCTTTTGTCACATCGCCTGCGTCTGTTTTTGCGATGACTTCTTTGTCGCCGCTGCTGCAAGCACTGAGAGCGAGGATGCTTGTAGCAGTGATAGCTGCTATTGCGATTTTCTTCATTGTTTTCAAACACTCCTAATCATTCCAAATTGAATTGCCTATGCGTATCATAACATATTGTGGCTTTCTGTAAAAAGATTTTAAATAAAGGGCATTCGTCTAGTCAAACTTTCGCTGATGACATACAAATATATTGATCAAGAAAAGGAGGTATGTAACATGAGCGGAGGATATTCAAACGGTTTCGCTTTGCTTGTTGTACTGTTCATTTTGCTTATCATTGTAGGTGCAGCTTACATCTACTAAGCAGCAAAAGGGATCGCTTGTTGAATAAGCGATCCTTTGCTTTCACAAGCGCCTAATCGTTTCATCAATTAACTGCATAAGATGTAATTGGAAAATAAAGCTTTTTACAGGAGGTGCTTTTTAAGATGGGTGAAGTATTTGCAGGCGGTTTCGCTTTATTGGTCGTCTTATTTATCTTGTTGATTATCATCGGCGCTTCTTGGCTTTACTAATCAATGCAAAAAAGCATAGCTGCCGGTTCTAGCGAGACCGGCAGCTATGCTTTCTTTACTTCCTTCATATTTAAACAGTAAAGGATATCTCCACAAATGAAGAGATCAGTAAAATTAATATACATACATTGATAAATCGAAATACCTTATCCTGGCGCTCTTCAGGAATCTCTCTGACAAGGCATAATGTATTGGTGAGCCTGTTTATAAAGTAAACAATAAACAAGGCAGTCACGATAAAATAGAATAAAATGATGGGAGATTCCCCCTCTCTCTGAACTGCTCCCATATTACATTACCAAATATTTATCAAAAAAGATAGAATGTAAACTGAAAAATCGGCACAGCGCCAAGCGTCAGCTACTTTTCGACCAAAATATCAAAGCCGTCTGCTTCCTGATCGATAAAGCATGCTTTCGGTGCTTGCATCAGCTTCAGAGCCAGCAAAAAGTCCGGCAGACAGTAGCCTGCATGAATGCCTGAAATCATGCAGAAGTAATGGGCGTGATTCGGAAACGCCAGCGCGGCGTAAAATAATACAGGTGTTATCAGCATAAAAGGGCTTAACAGTGAAATCAGCATCGTCGTTTTCGGTATTCGTTTCCACGTTCGCATACGCCATATATAAATCTTTTTTTCTATTTTTCTTTTTTTGCAGATGATCGGCAGGACATGGATGACTTTATGTACAAATAAAATAACGACGAGCAAAACGCCGAACAGCGGTACATATTCATCGCTCAAGCTTGTTTTAGGCCGCAACAGCTCAAATGCTAAGAAGTTAGATATAAAAACCATAATCATGAAACACACAGCAATCAATATTATGCGAACGGCACCATAATCTTTCATCAGATTTATGGTTTTCCAGCAATTCATCAAAGTCATCCTTCCGTACATCTTGAATAGAATCTCAAAATAATTTACTCCTCCCAAGAAAAAAATCAATGCTTTTTTAAGAAAAAATATCTTTCAATAGGTATTTTTTTGAAAGGGGCAAACAATCTATGAAATATGGGGTTAGAACTTTCTTCTCAGTGAATTATCAGCTAAAATAAGATTAAAGATAGAAAGAAGTGGTGTGGATGGATTCGATGGATCATCGCATTGAGCGATTGGAATATTACATACAATTATTAGTGAAAACAGTGGATATGGACAGGTACCCTTTCTATGCGCTGCTGATT
Source organism: Bacillus halotolerans (assembly GCF_001517105.1). Classification (GTDB taxonomy): domain Bacteria; phylum Bacillota; class Bacilli; order Bacillales; family Bacillaceae; genus Bacillus; species Bacillus halotolerans. Next base: position 391,864 of record NZ_LPVF01000012.1, on the reverse strand, counting down.
GATAAAGGGCTGAGCAGAGAAGAAGGGGAAGAGGTTGTGCGCATATGCGGTGAATTGTCGGAGGAGCTGGCAGCACAAAAAGCGCAAGGATTTGTAACCTTTGATAAGCTCCTTGCGCTTTTTGCCGGACAGCTGAACGAAAAATTAGATGTTCATGAAACGATTTTTGCCCTGTATGAGCAGGGGCTTTATAAAGAACTGATGGAAGTTTTTATAGACATTATCAGACACTTTGATTAACTGTTTACAGGTTCAAGTTCTTCGGCTGATTCATCCGCAGCAGTGTCCGTTGCTTTTTTCTTCAGTTTTCCGTTTACGCTTTCAAAGTCGTTGTCGATATTTGTGAGTGATGTTTCAAAGATTTCCATAAAATCATCGCCGTATATATGGCGGATCATACACATCATTTCTGCCACTTCAGGGAACTTTCCGAATAAATGATACAGAGGCTGTGACCCTTTAAAAACCGCGTTGCGCGTCGGATCAAATTCTTCAAGCAAGCTCCAGAATACCTCAGTTCCTTCCTCAGTCAGCTGAACATATGTGTTTCGTTTATCGTTCAGCCGTTTTGAAAACCTTAAATACCCGCGTTCTTCAAGCTTTTTTGAAAAGTTAAGTGCCGTTGAAACGTGCATGACTCCGAACTTTGCAATTTCAGAAATGGAAGCTCCATTCAGCTGATAAGCAATCCATAAAATATGGTGCTCATTAATATTCAGGTCATACGGTTTGAGCCATTGCTGCCAATCCTTCTCAATCGATTTCCAAAGAGCTTTGCTAAGCTGAGCCATTTTCTGGGTGAAGACCAGAGCCTCTTTCACATCATAAGGCGGTTCCACTTGATTCATTACGTCACCTGCTTCTCTTTATCTTTTTCTCTATTATGCCAATAAAATAAAGATTAATAAAGATGAAAATGTAAGAATTTTTTAATAAATTCTTGAGCCATTGCTAGGAAAGGCTTTTGCGAATAAAAAAAGTGCAGGTCATGTTTTGACCCGCACTTTTTTCCTTTGAATAGGATATTAGTTTTGTAAGGTTTTCTCCAGCTGTTTGATTTTTTCTTCAATATCGGCGATTTCTTTTTGAAGATCCTGCTGATGAGGTTTGATCTCTTCCTGCCATTTTTTAATTGAGGTTTGCAGTTCACCGCTCACGTCTTTAATGACATCTGCACTTTCTTTTGCCGCTTTCACTAGCTGGTCCTTTAAAGTTAAGCCGTCTGATTTTAAGCGCTTGATCGTTTCTTCAAAAGAATCGCAATTGGTTTTGATTTTTTCACGCAGCTGTTTACCTGAAGAAGGTGCTGATAGAAGAACTGCAGCACCTCCGATGATGCCGCCCACGAATAGTCCTGTTAATAGAGAACGTCCGTCCGCCATTAAAATCACCCCGTTTTTTTCTTGAAATATGATACGTGCAACTTTTTCAATTTTGTTCGAAGAATGAACTTCTATACATAGCTTGCTTTATTTTAGCATATTTTTTAAGTGAAAAGGAGGGAGAAGGTTGTCTGTCTTTATGATTGTGTTATCCTGCATCACCCTTGCCTTTGCAACAGGCGCCATTTACTATATCAGACTTCTCAGCCAGGCTGCTTCTTATCCGCCTAAGAAAGTCATCCGGCAGAAAGCGCTTGTTTGTTCAACCGGAACCGCCTTTACACTATGTCTTATCTTTTTCACAAAACTCCTCGCTTAAAACATGCTGACATGCTGCGGGCTCTTTTTTTAAAAAAACCTCTCCCGGAAGCGGAAGAGGTTTTGTGTCACATTTATTTTGCAGCTTCCATAAAACTTGAGCGTCTTAAAATGGTTTGCACAATCGGATACATCATGATCATGGCAATTGTATTCAATACAGCTGCCGGAAGAACGACTGCGGCGAATAATGCGGCGAAACCGCCAGGCAAACCGACGATAAATAAAGCTGACGTTAAAAATACAGTTCCTGATAAGATGGTGCCGATGAATGTCAGCACTGCGGCTGAAGCTGTTTTCTGGCTCTTTCTGACCAGAAGGAACAGGAAGAAAAACAGAAACGCTGATACAGGTTTGTCAATGATATTCGGAATCTGTCCGGCCGGAAACGCGGTTGTAAGAGCTGAAATGATTCCGGTCACAATCCCGATAACGAGTACATTTTGCACCCGCGGGAACAGAAGGATGCCCATAAACATCATGATCAGCATCATATCTGGTTTCATCCCGCCTAAAAAGGGCGGAATAATGGAATGGAGCGCTGCGCCGATTGCGGCAAACAGAGCCATAATGACTAACTCTTTTGTTTTCATAACTATGCTCTCCTCTGCTAAGCTTTTTGCCCTCCAATAATATGCTCATCATTTATTGCGAAGGCTTAAAGAATTTGTTATGCAAACAGTATACCAAACGAATGGTTTGCACAGCCAGACTTTTTACTCATTTTCCTGCTGGAATTTCTTCATGAACGCAGCTAATTTTTCACAGTCTTCCAGTGACACCGCATTATAAATGGAAGCACGGCAGCCTCCTACTGAACGATGTCCGCCAAGGCCTACCATTTTTCTTTCTTTTGCCTCCTGAATGAACTTTTTCGTTAATTCGTCATCACGGAGCGTAAAGGTAACGTTCATGCGTGAACGGCTGTCCTTTCTGGCATGGCCTTTATAGAAGCCATTGCTTTCGTCAATGCAGCTGTAAAGAACCTGTGCTTTTTGTTCGTTGCGCTGTTCAGCCGCTTCAACTCCGCCGTTTTTCTTCAGCCATTCAAGGACGAGGCTCAGCATATAAATGGCAAATGTAGGCGGAGTGTTGTAAAGAGAATCCGCTTTGACATGTGTTGAATATTTAAGGATTTTCGGAACGTTGTCATTTTCATTTTGCAGCCATGATTTTTTCATTACGACAACGGTAACACCTGAAGGGCCAAGGTTTTTTTGGGCACCGCCGTAAATGACGTCAAATTTGGATACATCGATTTTTCGGCTTAAAATATCGCTGGACATGTCAGCGACGAGCGGAATTGGAGAATTCGGGAATTCCTGCCACTGTGTGCCGAAAATCGTATTGTTAGATGTAATATGTAAATATGCGCCGTCTTTTACATCTGTAAGGTCAACCTCGGGAATGTAGCTGTAATTGTCTGATTCGCTTGTCGCCGTCACAGATGTGTTTCCGAACAGTTTCGCTTCAGCGAGCGCTTTTTCAGACCAAGCGCCTGTCATCACAAAATGAGCGGTTTTTTCAGGTGTTAAAAAGTTCATCGGAAGCATTGAGAATTGAAGGCTTGCCCCGCCTTGAAGAAACAGAATGTCATAGTCTTCCGGGATGCCCATCAGTTCAATCAGCAAGCTTTTCGCTTTTTGATGCACCGCTTCATATTCTTTACTGCGGTGGGAAAGCTCCATAACGGACATGCCGGATTCATTAAAATCAATAAACTCTTTCTGTGCTGTTTGCAGAACTTCTAATGGCAGCGCTGCAGGACCTGCGTTAAAATTCGTTGTACGTTCCATCATGATCTCTCCCTGTTTTCCACGTTAATGTAATAAATAATACAATTATCCTATCACAAAAATTCAGTTTTTTTGATAAAAAATTAGAATTATCAAAAGAAAATGACGAATATTTGCGAATTGTTCACAAATAAAAAAACCTCATCTTTATGATGAGGCCAAGCGTTTGGCAATGGATGAAGAAATGTCTTGGAGATCTTCCGGTTTGTAATCATCCGCATGTGTTTTCCACGCTGCTCCGAATCCGTCTCCTTTTCCGTAGCGCGGGATAATATGCATATGGTAATGGAAAACAGATTGTCCTGCTTTTTCGCCGTTGTTGTTTAACGTATTTAAGCCGATCGGTTCAAATTCATCCCTTATGGCGCGGGCAATTTTCGGAACGGCGTGAAAATATTGTTTCGCTAATTCGTCTGTAAATTCGTAAACATTTTCAATATGGGTTTTCGGGATAACGAGGGTGTGGCCTTTCGTCACTTGGCTGATATCGAGAAATGCCAGCACATGTTCATCTTCATAAACCTTTGCTGACGGGATTTCGCCGGCGATAATTTTACAAAAGATACAATTCTCTGCACTATGCATGAGGGTTCCTCCTTATGAAATTGTTTTTTTATGTATAAACTCATCGTACCACAGAAATGAAGAAAATAGAAAACAGGATGAACGGCGGAGCGTTCACCCTGAATGCAGAGGAATCAGCTTTATAAAGAAAATGTGATATGCCTTTGGTAAGCACCTCATTTGTCAATAAAATGAAGACTTGTTTAATGCTTAACGATTCCTGCGATAAACACCTCATTTGATAGTCAGCTTCAGAAATGAAGATTCATCAATTCAGTGAATGCAAAAAGGTTTGAGCATAGGACATGTTTATTTTCTGTCCAACTGTGCCTAAGACGTCTTTGACAAACACCTCATTTTTCAGTTGATATGCTTTTTCCTCTACAACGATTATATTGTCCAGAAACCTGTCTCTTTATGACAGCAAATTCATCATTTGTTAAAAGGGAATTGTTTCAAATCAGGCTTTGTTTTTGGTACTATGAAGAAAAACAATATAAGGGGAGAAACTATGTCTCTGCTATCGGTAAAAGACTTAACCGGCGGTTATACGAGAAATCCGGTTTTGAAAAACGTGTCATTCACCCTTGAACCGAACCAAATTGTCGGTTTAATCGGTTTAAATGGTGCAGGTAAAAGTACAACAATCAGACATATCATCGGGCTGATGGACCCGCATAAAGGATCTATTGAGTTAAACGGGAAAACCTTTGCTGAGGATCGGGAAGGCTATCGGTCCCAATTCACTTATATTCCTGAGACACCCGTTTTATATGAAGAACTGACGCTGATGGAACACCTTGAATTGACGGCGATGGCATACGGCCTATCAAAAGAAACGATGGAAAAAAGATTGCCGCCGCTGTTAAAGGAATTCCGAATGGAAAAGAGGCTGAAGTGGTTCCCGGCGCATTTTTCTAAAGGGATGAAGCAGAAGGTTATGATCATGTGTGCGTTTTTAGCAGAGCCTGCGCTCTACATCATTGATGAGCCGTTTCTGGGACTTGATCCGCTGGCAATCAATGCTTTGCTTGAGCGGATGAATGAAGCGAAGAAAAGCGGGGCGAGCGTGCTGATGTCAACGCACATCCTGGCAACGGCGGAGCGCTATTGTGATTCGTTTATCATTTTACATAACGGCGAAGTGCGGGCGCGCGGCACGCTGTCCGAGCTCAGAGAGCAGTTTGGAATGAAGGACGCGGCGCTGGATGATTTATATCTAGAGCTCACAAAGGAAGACGCTGGCCATGAATAACATGCTGGATATTTGGCAGTCACGGCTGCAGGAGCATATTAAAGAAACAAGAATGTACATGAAATATATGCTCAACGATCACCTCGTTATCGTTTTGATCTTTTTTATCGCAGGTGCGGCGAGCTGGTACAGCAAATGGATACGGGACATTCCCGCTCACTTTCCGTCCTTTTGGGTGATGGCCGTTCTGTTTTCACTCGTTCTGACTGGATCTTATGTGCGGACGCTTTTAAAGGAGGCTGACCTTGTCTTCTTATTGCCGCTTGAGGCTAAGATGGAGCCGTATTTGAGACAGGCGTTTGTTTACAGCTATGTGTCCCAGCTGTTTCCGCTGATTGCATTGAGCCTCGTAGCGATGCCGCTTTATTTCGCTGTCACGCCGGGAGCATCGCTCGTGTCGTACGCGGCGGTATTTGTACAGCTTCTGCTGCTGAAAGCGTGGAATCAGGCCTTGGAATGGCGTATGACGTTTCAAAATGACAGAAGCATGAAACAGATGGATCTTGTCATTCGTTTTGCCGCTAATACACTCGTTCTGTATTTTGTTTTTCAGTCGGTTTATGTGTATGCGCTTGTGATCTATATCATTATGGCGGCTCTTTATCTTTATGTGTCTTCCGCTGCAAAAGGAAAAACATTTAAATGGGAAAGCCATATTGAATACGAATTGAGACGCAAGCAGCGTTTTTACCGGATTGCCAACCTGTTTACAGATGTGCCGCATTTAAAGAAACAAGCGAAACGGAGAGCGTATCTCGACTTTTTGCTGCGGTTTGTGCCGTTTGAACAGCGTAAAACGTTTGCTTATATGTTTGCCCGCGCGTTTTTGCGTTCAAGTGATTATCTAGGCATTCAAGTCAGATTAACCGTTATTTTCGCGCTGATTATGATGTATGCGTCTGCAAGCCCGATGATCGCAGGGATTTTGACTGTGTTTACCGTCTTTATCACAGGCATTCAGCTTCTGCCGCTGTTTGGCCACTTTGACCATCTGGCGCTTCAAGAGCTATATCCTGTCAAAAAGGAAGCGAAGCTGAAAAGCTATTTCTCTCTATTAAAAACTGCGCTTAGCGTGCAGGCTCTGCTCATGGCAGCGGCCTCTGCGTATGCTGCGGGCGCTGCAGGTTTTCTGTACGCGCTGATCGGCTCTGCCGTCTTGATCTTTGTCATTCTGCCGTCTTACATGACCGCCAGATTAAAAAAACATGGAAAGCTGTGATCTGAAAAAAGGGGTAGGTCAAATGAGCGAGAATCTGCTGATGCAGGAAGCTCTTCAATGGAAAATGCATTTATTGCGAAAGGATTCCATGTTTGAACGCTTCTCAAAGCGTGTGCAAACAAAGGTGAATGAACGGATACCTGAAAAAATTCATGCAGCGGTAACTGAAAGCGTGAAAAAAATGGTGGAAGCCACGATGGCAGGATCTAATATCATCACTTATAAGAAGGATACAAGCACGCTTTCACTCAATGAAAAAAACGAGCTTGCGAAAAAAACGATTGCTTCTTATCAGAAAGTGGCGGCTGCTGAAGGAGTCGGCACAGGGGCGGGCGGCATTTTTTTAGGTATTGCCGATTTCCCGCTGCTGCTTTCCATTAAGATGAAATGTTTATTCACTTTGTCCTCGATATACGGTTTTGATGTGAAGAATGCAGATGAAAGAATGTTTTTGCTTCTTGTATTTCAGCTTGCTTTTTCAAGTGATGACTGCCGCAAAGCGCTTTTTTCTGTCATTGAAAACTGGGAGACGGAGAAAAAGGATATTGACTGGAGAGTGTTTCAGCAGGAGTATCGCGATTATATTGATGTCGTCAAGCTTTTTCAGCTTTTACCAGGGGTAGGGGCCGCAGTCGGCGGAATTGCCAATTATAAACTGCTTGCTCAGCTTGGAGATACAGCAAGACACGTTTTTCATCTGAGAATATTAAAGGAAACAGCCGGAGAGTAAAACTCCGGCTGTTTTTTTAAGATAAATGGTAAGTAATTGCAGCGCCCGCAAGCACTTTGGCAGCAGTCAGCATCGCTTTTTCATTGATATCAAATTTCGGGTGGTGGTGGGAAAAGATATCTTCAGGCTGTTCAGGAGCGGCGCCGGTAAAGAAAAAGGTTCCTTTGACATGCTGTAAGTAATAAGAAAAATCTTCGCCGCCCATTTGCGGTTCACCCTGAAGAACCTGTTGAACGCCGTCTGTGGTTTTTGCGACGTTTACCAGATGGTCGGTCTCCGCAGGGTGATTGACTACCGCCGGGTAGCCGCGTTCATAGTTGTAGTCATAGGAAGCGCCGTGCATACTGCACACACCTTTTACAACAGCTTCGATTTCTTTTTCCAGAATGTCGCGGACATTTTCATTAAACGAACGAGCTGTGCCGATGAGAGTTGCATGGTCTGCAATCACATTAAACGGGTTATCAGCCATGAAAGAGCCTGTCGATATGACAGCGGAGTGAATCGGATTGACTTTGCGGCTGACAATATGCTGCAGCGAGGAAACGATTTGCGAGCCGATCAGGACGGCGTCTTTTGTATCATGGGGGTGAGCGCCATGGCCGCCCTTTCCGTGAATGCTGATTGTAAATCTGTCAGCTGCGGCCATTACGGCGCCGGAGCGGCAGAGAATGGTTCCGATCGGCTCAGTCGCCCAAAGATGGGTGCCGAATATGACGTCTGCGTTTTCAAGACAGCCGTCCTCAATCATCGGTTTTGCGCCCCCTGGCGCGTACTCCTCAGCGTGCTGATGGATCATAATAAACGTTCCTTTCAGATCATGCCTGTTCTGATAAAGCACCTTTCCGACGGCAAGCAGAGCCGCTGTATGGCCGTCATGGCCGCATGCATGCATGACACCGGGCACTTTGGAGGCGTAAGGAACATCTTTTTCATCCTGGATGGGAAGGGCGTCAAAATCGGCCCGCAATGCGACAGCAGGACCGGGTTCGCTGCCTTCAATATAAGCCAGAACCCCATTGCCGCCGACTTTGGTGCGGATCGGGACTCCTAACGATTCGTAATAGGAAGCAATAAAAGCAGCAGTTTTTTCTTCCTGATTGGACAGTTCAGGGTACATATGGAAATGGCGCCTGATTTCCACCATTTCATCGAAACAGCTGTCGAGCTGTTTGTTTATCTCTTTTTGCAGCGTCTTTATGGACAAAGCCCCTTCCCCCTTTTCTAAGCTTTTCCATGATTGTATAGAAAAAGTCTGAATATTTCAACTGGTCGGGTTTCAAAGCATGATCATCGCTGCAATGGTTGTCACCGAAAGTCCGATCACAACGGGGAGGAAGTTCTTTCTGGCAAGCTCAAATGGATCGACCTTGCAAATGGCTGCAGCGGGAATGAGCGCCCATGGAATAAGCGTACCGCCGCCCACCCAGATGGCTGATATTTGCCCGAGTGCGGTCAGGACGGCTGGATCAGCATGGAGAGCGGATGAAAAGAGCTTGGCGATGGAGCCGGCGAGGGAAATGCCTGAAAAACCTGAACCGTCGAGTCCGGTTACGGCTCCAGCGGCAGTCAAGGCTGCGGCGGCAAGCTCCTTAGACATAGGCATGGCGTGGGATAAGGCGATGCCGAGATCATTGACAATGCCGTGTGAATGTTTAGGGAGTTCGGTACCCAAGATGCTCTCATAGCCGGAATCACCAAGATAAAAGAAAGCGGCAATTGGAATGACGGGACCGAAAACCTTAAAGCCGAATTGAAACCCCTCGATAAAATATCCAGTAATTTTTTCAAGCCCTTTCTGTTTATACACAAGGAAATGGACGATCAGCAGGATGCAAATGGCCGATCCGCCAATTAACGCGGTTGCATCATTTCCTTGAAGGTTGAATATGACCATACACGCGATATCAGCTGCAAATACAAGAGGAATCAAAAGAGCCAGCAATGACCGAAGACGTTTCGGCAAATACATTGAAGTGTCTTGTTCTTCTGACATCGGGGAAAAAGAAGCGGGCCGCAATTGTTTTTTGCGTTCACGCTGAATCATAAAGAAAGCGGCAGTTGTTGTGGTCACGCCCATAATCAGAACGAGCGGAATGCTAGCTGAGATGACATCACCGACAGGGATGCCTGCTGCATCAGCTGTCAGTTTTGGCGCTGCCTGAATGACAAAGTCTCCTGAAAGGGCAAAGCCGTGCCCGAATAAATTCATTGCCATGGCGGCAGCGATAGGCGGCAGGCCGGCACGGGAGGCTGCCGGAAGCAGAACGGCGCCGATTAAAGCGACACCCGGCGAAGGCCAGAAGAATAGAGAAATGGCAAACATCAGTCCGCCAATCAGCCAGTATGCAATTACAGGACCTTTAACAAGACGGACAAAGGGATAAATCATAGCTTCATTTATCCCTGTTTTCGTTAACACATCACTCATAGACACGATAAAACAGATGATGAAAATCGTAGGAAGCAGCTCAGATGCCGCATAGATGAAACTGTGGAATAAACTGCTGACCGAAGCTGAAAGCGAATGGCTGGCCCATAACGAAATGATGAAAATCCCAAATAACGAAATAAAGGTTGTATCTTTTCGCAGCAGCATAAAAAGAATGATCGCTCCAATAAAAAACACATAAAGAACATGAACAGACATAATCCCGATTTCCATCATTGATCACTCCTTCCGCTTCCTACAGATTATTCATAGGCGGGCGGAAGGTGCCGGGACAGATAGCATCTGACCGCAGATATTACTTCAGATAGACATGAATATGTGTTAACTGCTCGATCAACTCGTGCTTCAATACTTTTTTAGCCTGCTGCTATGCTGCGGGTACAGCAAGCCAGTTTTTTCGGTAGGCGATTATGCTTTCCGAAGGTTCTAAATATGAACCGTCCTCACGCGTCATTTCAAAATCGTCGTATCCGAATTGGAGGCCGCAGCACGAACAGATTTCATAGGAGTGATTCCCTTGGTCATCATATGCCGGTCTGTTAGCCCTTTAAACCCGCAGACTGGGCAAATATACTTCATCTAGCTTCTTGCCATAAGAAAAGCTGCCGGACATTCCGGCAGCTATTCGACAGCAACATATGTGGTGACATACGAAGGCCGGGAGAAAATGGACGTTGTGTCAACTCCGGCAGACGTGCCGCGTTTTTTGTGGGCTTCTTTGTATGAGCCTGACTGCTGCCAGTCTTGGAAGGCTCTTTCTGTTTCCCACAAGGTGAGAATGACGTACGTGTCGCTGTCAAGCGGACGCAGGACACGAATGGCTTCAAAACCGGGCTCGTTTTCGACTTTTCCCGCTCTGTTTTTAAATCTGTTTTCAAACAGCGGCCGTCCTTCCTGTGTGACGGCTATATTGTTCAATACTGCGAAACCGGGATGCTTCATGTCCCCGACTTGGTCAATGACTTCATAGGAATGGGGAGCCTGAAAAACTGTTTCTCCGTTTGTTTCATGAATTAAAATCGCATTTTCCTGTCCCTGCATCAAAAGCATATTTTCCGAGGAATGTTTTTGCACGATGTTTTTCAAAAAATCGGCTGTCCCATATGTAATATAAACCTTCATATCAGCCACCTCCTGCTTGCTAGTATATCAAAACAATGGTATAAGTTTCTATTGGCGACTGCTTCAAACATAAATCCAAACAATTTTTCCCATACTACCTTTAGAAAGGCGAGGTGAGTTCATGTTTAAGATAAAGAAAAAGAAACTTTTCATTCCCATCATTATTTTAGTGTTAACTGCTTTTCTCGCTTTAATAGGATATATTTCAATCATTTTTCTCGGTCATTATGTCATAGATGAAAAGAAGCTGATCCTTCACGCATCTTCAAAAATTGTTGACCAAAACGGGGATGAGGTCGCAAGTCTGTATACAGAAAATCGTGAACCGGTCTCTATCAATGAAATTCCGAAAGAGGTCAGAGAAGCGTTTATCTCAGTGGAAGATAAGAGATTTTATGAACACCACGGGATCGATGTGAAATCTGTCGGAAGAGCGGTGTACCGCGATATATTAGCAGGAGGAAAAGTAGAAGGCGCGAGCGCGATCACCCAGCAGCTTGCCAAAAATATTTTTCTGACACATGACAAAACGTTTTTAAGAAAAACGAAAGAAGTGATCATAGCGATCAACCTTGAACGGGATTACAGCAAGGACAAGCTGCTGGAAATGTATCTGAACCAGCTATACTTCGGACACGGGGTTTATGGCATTCAAGCTGCATCCCACTATTATTTTAATAAGGAAGTTAAAGATTTAACCGTGTCAGAAGGCGCGGTCTTGGCTGCTATTCCGAAGGCGCCTTCTACGTATTCTCCTGTTTTGCATCCTGATAAAAGCAAGGAGCGGCGTGATACGATTCTCGGCATGATGAATGACCAAGGCTATATCAGTGCGAAAGAGGCTGTCAGCGCGCAGGGGAGGACGCTCGGGCTGAACGTGAAAAAACAGTCGGAAACACCTTGGTTTGACAGCTATATTGACCTTGTGATCCAAGAAGCGGAGGACAAGTATTCCATTTCCGGAGAGCAGCTGCTTCAAGGCGGGTACACGATTAAGGTGCCGCTTGATTCAAAACTGCAAAAAACGGCTTATCAAGTCATGAAGGAAGGCAGCTATTATCCCGGAACAGATCAAGATGCTGAAGGAAGCGCAGTCTTTATCAACAATAAAACGGGCGGTGTGGAAGCGGCGATCGGCGGAAGAGATTACACGGCTAAAGGATATAATCGTGTGACAGCTGGGCGCCAGCCGGGGTCAACGTTTAAGCCGCTGGCCGTATACGGACCGGCGATGCAGGAAAAGAAATTTAAGCCGTACTCTCTGTTAAAGGATGAATTACAATCCTACGGAGATTACACACCGAAAAACTATGACGGCCGATATGAAGGGGAAGTCACGATGTCTGATGCCATCACTTACAGCAAAAACGCGCCGGCAGTGTGGACGCTGAATGAGATCGGTGTGGAAACGGGGAAATCTTATTTGAAGGCAAACGGCATTGATATACCGGATGAAGGGCTTGCTCTGGCTCTCGGCGGTTTGGAAAAAGGCGTATCACCCCTCCAGCTTGCCGGCGCTTTTCATACGTTTGCCGCTAATGGAACATACACCGAGCCGTACTTTATTTCAAACATAACAGATGAAGACGGGGAAACAATAGCCGATCATAAAGAAGAAGGGAAACGAGTATTCAGCAAACAGACGTCTTGGAACATGACGAGAATGCTTCAGCAGGTGGTTAAGAACGGAACAGCAACGTCCGGCACCTATCACGGCGATCTTGCCGGTAAAACCGGTTCTACTTCATATACAGGCGTTTCCGGCGCAACAAAGGATGCCTGGTTTGCAGGCTATACGCCGAACATAACGGGAGCTGTCTGGATGGGCTATGACAAAACAGATCAGAACCATTACTTAAAAGGCGGAAGCGCATATCCGACCAGAATGTTTAAGGATATTTTGACACAGGCTGGCGAAACGGGTTCTGCGTTTGCGAAGCCTAAAAAAGTAAAAGAACTTGAAAGCCCTATTGAGCTTGAGCCTGTCAAAACGCTGACGGCTGACTATACATTTAGGGCAGCGGGACTGTTTACGATTGAATTAAAATGGGGTGCACAAGAGGATGATCGGGCAGTGTACAGAATTTATGTAAATAAGGACGGCAAGGAAACGCTTCTTGATTCTGTTGAAGGAAAGGGAAGCTATGAGATCCCATACGCTAATTTGTTTTCGGGCGCTTCCTATAAAGTGGTGCCTTATAATACACAGACAAAAAAAGAAGGAGAAGGAACCGATTACGTTCAGCCGAAACTGTTTTCCTCTTAATGGAATTCGGCGATTTTTTGAACTTTGAGCCGCATTTCTATACCATTTGCCCAAAACGAGGTATAGTGTAATGGTCAAGGAACACGAACGTATGGTTGCAGTATGAAAGGTGGAAATCAGATGAGGAAACGAGAAACGTTTAACGAGACGTTTTTAAAAGCTGCGCGGGGAGAAAAAGCGGATCACACGCCTGTTTGGTACATGAGACAAGCCGGGCGCTCACAGCCGGAATACCGTAAGCTGAAGGAAAAATACGGATTGTTCGAAATTACACATCAGCCCGAATTGTGTGCGTACGTCACAAGACTTCCGGTCGAGCAATACGGAGTCGATGCTGCAATCCTTTATAAAGATATTATGACGCCGCTTCCGTCGATCGGTGTGGATGTTGAAATTAAAAATGGAATCGGGCCGGTGATTGATCAGCCGATTCGTTCACTGCAGGACATTGAAAAGCTCGGCAAGCTTGAGCCGGAACAGGACGTGCCGTACGTGCTCGAAACGATCAAACTGCTTGTCAATGAACAGCTTGACGTCCCGCTAATCGGTTTCTCTGGTGCGCCTTTTACGCTTGCCAGCTATATGATCGAAGGCGGGCCTTCGAAAAACTACAATAAAACAAAAGCCTTTATGTACAGCATGCCGGATGCCTGGAACCTGCTGATGACAAAGCTTGCCGACATGATTATCGTGTACGCGAAAGCGCAAATGAAGGCGGGCGCAAAAGCCATTCAAATCTTTGATTCATGGGTTGGCGCGCTGAATCAAGCGGATTACAGAACGTACATCAAACCGGTGATGAACCGGATTTTTTCTGAGCTGGCAACGGAAAATGTGCCGCTTATCATGTTTGGTGTAGGTGCCAGCCATTTAGCAACGGATTGGCATGACCTGCCTCTCGATGTTGTGGGGCTCGATTGGAGACTTGGCATTGATGAAGCCAGATCAAAAGGCATCACCAAAACGGTGCAAGGCAACCTGGACCCGTCCATTTTGCTTGCTCCGTGGGAAGTGATCGAGAAGAGAACAAAAGAGATTCTCGATCAAGGCTTAAAATCGGACGGCTTCATTTTTAACCTCGGACACGGCGTATTTCCTGATGTCAGTCCGGAAGTGCTGAAAAAGCTGACTGCATTTGTACATGAATATTCTCAATCAAAGAAAATAGGCCAATATTCCTGAGCATATTTTTTGGTATCAGGATCAAAGCCTGTCAAAATTGTTTTGTGAGAGATCATCTAAAGAGGGTGTAAACAGTGGGTAAAAAGAAAATGGGGCTTCTCATTATGGCGTACGGCACGCCTTACAAAGAAGAAGATATAGAGCGTTATTATACACATATCAGAAGAGGCAGAAAGCCTGAGCCTGAAATGCTTCAGGATCTGAAAGACAGATATGAAGCAATCGGGGGCATTTCGCCGCTTGCCAAAATCACAGAGGAACAGGCTTATAAGCTTGAACAGCACCTAAACGAGATTCAGGATGAGATTACGTTTAAAGCGTATATCGGGCTGAAGCATATCGAGCCGTTTATTGAAGAAGCTGTGGCAGAGATGCATAAGGACGGCATTACAGAGGCGGTCAGCCTTGTATTGGCACCGCACTTCTCCACATTCAGCGTGCAGTCTTACAACAAACGTGCGAAAGAAGAGGCTGAAAAACTCGGAGGCTTAACAATTACGTCTGTCGAAAGCTGGTACGATGAACCGAAGTTTGTGAAATATTGGGTTGACCAAGTGAAGGACACGTACGCGTCAATGCCGAAGGAAGAAAGAGAAAACGCGATGCTCATCGTTTCCGCGCACAGCCTTCCGGAAAAAATTAAAGAGTACGGAGATCCGTACCCGGATCAGCTTCATGAATCCGCGAAGCTGATCGCTGAAGGCGCAGGCGTATCTGAATACGCTGTCGGCTGGCAAAGTGAAGGAAATACGCCTGATCCGTGGCTCGGACCTGACGTGCAAGATCTGACACGTGATTTATTTGAACAAAAAGGCTATCAAGCATTTGTATATGTGCCTGTCGGATTTGTCGCGGACCATCTAGAAGTGCTTTATGACAATGACTATGAATGCAAAGTGGTGACTGACGATATCGGCGCCAGCTATTACCGGCCGGAAATGCCAAACGCTAAGCCGGCATTTATTGATGCTTTAGCAACAGTCGTTTTGAAAAAATTAGGACGTTAAAGAAGGCGATGAACATGAGTGACGGCAAAAAACATGTAGTCATCATCGGCGGCGGCATTACCGGTTTAGCCGCCGCCTTCTACATGGAAAAAGAAATCAGAGACAAAGATTTGCCGCTTGAGCTGACGCTTATTGAGGCAAGTCCGAGAGTAGGCGGAAAAATCCAGACAGTCAAGAAGGACGGCTATATCATCGAAAGAGGGCCTGATTCATTCCTAGAACGGAAAAAAAGCGCTCCGCAGCTTGTCAAAGACTTAGGTCTTGACCATCTGCTTGTGAACAATGCGACCGGACAATCTTACGTGCTTGTCAACCGCACTTTGCATCCGATGCCGAAGGGGGCTGTAATGGGAATACCGACAAAAATCGCGCCGTTCGTGTCAACGGGGCTGTTTTCTCTGTCAGGGAAGGCGAGAGCTGCAATGGATTTCATCCTGCCCGCAAGTAAATCAAAAGAGGATCAGTCACTGGGAGAATTTTTCCGCAGACGTGTCGGGGATGAAGTTGTCGAGAATTTAATCGAGCCGCTTTTATCAGGCATCTATGCAGGTGATATCGACAAACTCAGCCTGATGTCAACATTCCCGCAATTCTATCAGACGGAACAAAAGCACAGAAGCCTGATCCTGGGAATGAAAAAAACAAGACCTCAAGGCTCCGGCCAGCAGCTGACAGCCAAAAAACAAGGGCAGTTTCAGACGTTGACAACAGGCCTGCAGACGCTTGTCGAAGAGATCGAAAATCAACTAAAGCTGACAAAGGTATACAAAGGCACAAAGGTTACCAAAATTAGCCGAGAGGGCACGGGCTACTCGCTTGACCTTGATAACGGCGTATCACTTGATGCCGAATCAGTGATTGTAACAGCACCGCATAAAGCTGCCGCGGGAATGCTTTCAGATTTACCGGCTGTTGCAAATCTGAAAAACATGCATTCCACATCTGTGGCGAATGTCGCCTTGGGTTTCCCGGAAGGCGCCGTCCAAATGGAACATGAGGGCACGGGCTTTGTCATCTCAAGAAACAGTGATTTCGCGATCACAGCTTGTACGTGGACGAACAAAAAATGGCCGCACGCAGCGCCGGAAGGCAAAACACTGCTTCGGGCATATGTCGGAAAAGCCGGAGACGAATCCATCGTCGACCTCTCAGATAACGACATTATCAACATTGTACTGGAAGACCTAAAGAAAGTAATGAAAATCAACGGTGAGCCGGAAATGACATGTGTTACGCGCTGGCATGAAAGCATGCCGCAGTACCATGTCGGCCATAAACGCCGTATCAATGAGCTCCGTGAAGCGCTGTCTTCTTCATATCCTGGTGTGTACATGACTGGCGCATCCTTCGAGGGTGTTGGAATCCCGGACTGTATCGATCAAGGAAAAGCAGCTGTGTCAGACGCGCTGAAATATTTATTCGACTAAAAAACCTCCGTACCCGGTACGGAGGTTTTTTGTGTCAAGATGATGGCAATATTGTGTAAAAAATGTTTGAATTGTTCAGCATGGTATGATACATTTGCATATGTACTTAATGACTAAAATGTTCAAACGGTCAGTTTCGAGGTGAATACAATGTCAATAGATCGAAAAAAGCTCATTTTGGAGGCGGCTACAAAGTCTTTCACGCAGTTCGGGTATAAAGCGACGACAATGGATCTTGTCGCAAAACTTGCGAACGTGGGGAAGGGAACCATTTATACTTTTTTCAAAAACAAAGAAGAGCTGTTTGACGAGATTTTCACTACTTTATTAAAGGAAATGAAGCAAAAAGCGGATGAAGCGATGGAGCCGAACCTTCCGTTCCATGAAAATGTGCACAGAGCGCTGTTTGCCATTCTAGAGTTCAGGAAAACACATCAGCTGACGATTAAAATTTTCCAAGAGAATGCCGAGATTGGTACAATGGCTGTTCAGGAAGTGATCCAGAAAATGGAGCGAGCCATACTGTCTTATATCAAAAGTAAGATTGAAGACGGGATCAAAAGCGGCGCAATCAAGCCGTGCGACCCTGAGCTGACAGCCTTTGTGATGCTGAAGCTTTATATCGCGCTCATTTTTGACTGGGAAAAACAACACCCCCCGCTTGATAAAGAGACAATTGCGGGACTGCTTGAATTGTATGTTGTCAAAGGATTGTCAGCCAACTAGATAATCCTTTCTCTTTGCAAGAAAATGACCATCTTTCATGATGAGTCAGTTTTAGAATGGAGGCATCAGGATGAACACAATACGAAGTCAGTGGAAAGACATCGTAACAAGTAAAAAATTATTGATTCCCATTATCGCCATTTTGTTTGTCCCGCTTATTTACAGCGGCGTATTCTTAAAGGCTTATTGGGACCCGTACGGCACAGTTGACCAGCTGCCTGTCGTTGTCGTCAACCAGGATAAAGGAACGACATATGAGGGAGAAAAGCTTCAAATCGGTGATGATCTGGTAAAAGAATTAAAGGATAATAAAAACTTTGACTGGCATTTTTCCAATGATCTCGACCAATCGTTAAAGGACTTATTAAATCAAAAATACTATTTAGTAGTCGAGATTCCAGAAGACTTTTCTAAAAACGCCAGCACTGTAATGGATAAAAATCCAAAAAAACTGGATTTGAAATACCATACAAATGCAGGTTCCAACTATGTAGGGGCAACGATCGGCGAAAAAGCGATTGATAAACTGAAAGCCTCTGTTTCTAAAGAAGTGACCAAGCAATATACGAAAGTGATTTTTGATAACTTTAAAGATATCGCAAAAGGTTTGAGCGACGCGAGCAGCGGCGCGAAAAAAATTGATGACGGCACAAAGGATGCGAAAAACGGAAGCGCCCAGCTGAAAGAAAATCTGGCGAAGCTGAAGGAAAGCACCGCTACCATCAGTGACAAAACAGCGCAGCTTGCAGATGGAGCGGCTCAGGTGACGAGCGGCATCCAATCACTTGACAGCTCGCTTGGAAAATTCCAGGACAGCAGCAACCAGATTTATGATAAATCTGGTCAGCTTGCAGCAGGATCAGGCAAGATAACGGGCAAGCTGAATGAACTGAATGCCGGCCTTCAAAAGGTGCAGCAGGGCTTGCCTAATCTGACAAACGGGCTGGATCAGCTCAACAGTAAAGCGCAAGAAGAGTCGGAAAAAGCAGCAAAAGCGGAAAAACTCATAAATGCGCTCGATTTAACACAGCTTGAAACAGCTGTGAACAACCTGGAAAAGTCAGAAACTGCGATTAAGGAATTTAAAAAACAGCTGTCTGACTTTGAAAACAGCTTAAAAAACCGTGATCAGGCATTCAAAAATCTCATCAATTCGAGTGATTTCTTAACAGCAGAGCAAAAAAGCCAGCTGATCAGCTCTGTTGAAAAGCAGCTTCCGAAAGTTGATGCGCCTGATTTTGATGAAATTTTAAGTGGGCTTCCTGCAGCTGATCAGCTGCCTGACATCGCAACGATAAAAAGCTCATTGGAAGATGTGAAAGCGGAGGTTGCCCAGGTGAAGGCATTGCCGGAAGCTACCTCTAAGCTTTATAACGGCGCAAAAGCCACTCAAGACGCGATTGACAAATTAACTGCTGGATCTGAGAAAATATACAATGCGTCACAGCAGGTGACAGATGGCCAAACTAAACTGACAGCCGGCATCGGTGAATATAATAAGCAGTTCGCAAAGGCAAAATCGGGCTCAGAGCAATTGGTGACAGGAAGCAGCCAAGTATCCGGCGGATTGTTTAAGCTGTTAGACGGGTCTAAACAGGTCCAAAGCGGATCATCAAAACTTGCAGACGGATCTGCATCACTTGATACAGGTTTAGGCAAGCTACTGGACGGCACAGGACAGCTGTCTAATAAGCTGAATGACGCGGCTGATCAAACAGGAGATATCAGCGCTGATGATAAAACATACGGTATGTTTGCGGATCCGGTCAAAACTAATGACGACGCGATTCATTCCGTCCCTAACTACGGAACAGGGCTGACGCCTTATATCCTATCAATGGGCTTGTATGTCGGCGGCATTATGCTGACGGTCGTATTCCCGCTGAAGGAAGCATCAGGCCGTCCGAGAAACGGATTTGAGTGGTTCTTCAGTAAATTTAATGTCATGATGCTGGTGGGAATCATTCAATCACTTATTGTGGCGACAGTTCTTCTTCTGGGAATCGGGCTCGAGGTGGAGAGCACATGGAGATTTTACGTGTTTACGATCATTACGAGTCTCGCTTTCCTTGCAATGATTCAATTTTTGGCCACGACGATGGGCAATCCGGGCCGTTTTATTGCAGTCATTATTTTAGTGCTGCAGCTCGGGGCCAGCGGAGGAACCTTCCCGTTAGAATTGCTTCCGAATTTCTATCAGGTGATCCATGGCGCGCTGCCGATGACCTACAGCATAAACGGGTTCAGAGCGGTGATTTCAAACGGAGATTTCGGCTACATGTGGCAGATGGCCGGTGTCTTAATCGGCATTGCTCTAGTCATGATCGCGCTGAGCATTACCTACTTTACGATCTTAAGCCGGAAGGAAGACACTTCAGAAGAACAGCCGGCTTCCTAATGAAAAAGACCTTGTTTCTCAGGAAACAAGGTCTTTTTTGATTTAACATCCCCATTTGATCAGAAGTCCGGTATACGTTAATCCTCCGCCGAAGCCGAAAAGCACCAGGGTTTGGTCTTTTTTCAGCTTCCCGGCTTTCACTGCCAGATCAAGGGCCAAAACAATAGAGACTGAGGATGTATTTCCGTAGTATTCCACACTGGTGAGTGTTTGTTCAATCGGAAACGGTGTTTTTTCACAAATCGATTCGATCATGCGCAAGTTGGCGCTGTGGGGAACAAACCAATCAAGATCATCACGGCTGAGCCCTGCTTTGTGTAAAAGATGTTCAAATTCACGGGGAATGGTTCTTGCGGCCCACTTATACACTTCGCGTCCGTTTTGAACCATTTTCCCGGAATCCGCAAGCGGCATGCCGTTGAGTTCGTTCCGCAGTCCTGCCCGGTACAAAATATCCGCGCCTTTTCCATATGTTCCTTGGACGGAGGCGAGGAATCCCGGTGCCTCTTCAGTTCGTTCAATCAATAGTGCGCCCGCAGCATCGCCGAACAGAACGCATGTCGTTCGATCTGTATAATCAGTCACTTTTGACAATGTTTCTCCGGCGATGACGAGAATTTTTTGATGAAGCCCGGATGTAATCAATCCGTTTGCCAAATGGAGACCGTATGTCAGTCCTGCGCATGTCGCATTGATATCTAACGCGCCGGTGTTCTCCCAGCCGAAATATTCCTGCACCCGGCAAGCCGTACTCGGAAAGGCATAATCTGCTGTTGTTGTGGCGACGAGAATCATATCCACATCTTCAAGTGTTCCTTCGTAACGGCTCTTGAGATCTTTGACTGCTTCAATGCATAGGTCTGAAGTGAACTGCTGCTCATCGGCAATCCGCCGTTCTCTCATTCCTGTGCGCTGAACAATCCATTCATCAGACGTATCTACGATTTTTTCCAGATCCGCATTGGTTAAACGCCGGCTCGGCGCATAGGTGCCGATTGCTGTAATGTTTGCTTTTGACATAATAACACAACTCCTTTTATTATCAGATTATAACACTAGATATTAGTATCTGGTACTAAAAAGAGGATTTTTGATAAAAAAAGAGAAACTGTCAGTAGAAAACCAGAAAAGGAGGAAAAAAATGGTCAGTCAAGGAGCGATAGCCTCTATGATTATTTCCGGGGTTATTGCGTTTTTGTTGCCGATCGGACTGATGATATGGTTTAGGCGAAAGTATCATGCTCCGATTAAGGTGTTTTTTATTGGCGCTCTTACGTTTTTTGTCTTTGCTCAGCTGTTGGAGGGCGGCGTTCATGTTTATGTTCTGCAAATGAATGAAACGACGAAAGAAGTGATGAAGCATCCAGTCTGGTATGCCATTTACGGATGCTTGATGGCAGGGATTTTTGAGGAGTGCGGAAGGTATATCATGATGCGTTTCTTTATGAAGCGCCGTCTTTCTTGGGCGGACGGTCTGGCCTTCGGAGCGGGCCACGGCGGTCTGGAGGCGATATTAATAACCGGCTTGTCCAGCATTACGCTTATCGTGTACGCTTTTGCGATCAATAGCGGCACTTTTGAACAGCTTTTGATGAATCATGATGTGAAGCAGGCACTTATGCCGATTCAGGCGCAGCTGCTGAATACACCTTCGTATGAATGGCTGCTCGGCGGAATTGAAAGAATCAGCGCCCTCTCTGTTCAAATCGGTCTGTCCCTGCTTGTGCTGTATGCGGTTAAAAGCCGCCGGCCGCTGTTTTTGCTGTATTCGATTCTCTTACACGGGCTGTTTAATGTACCGGCGGTTTTATACCAAAAAGGAGTGATAGAACATGCGGCGGCTGTTGAACTCATCGTTGCTGGGATAGCCGCGGCATCAGTGGTTTGGATTGTAAAGGCAAAAAGGCTGTTTCAATAAAAAATCCAAGCAGCAGTAACAGCCTGCTTGGAAAAATATGAATGAAATATTCGTGTAGGCATGGGTATCAGAATATTTCTGATTCAGTCCTTAGCAATGACAGCAAGAGTGGCAGCGTTTTTTGCAAGAGCAATGTCTTTTCTTTTTCTTCTTTTTCTCGCAAGGGTCATGGCATTCTTTCTCTTTCTTGCAATGGTCGTGGAAATCCTTATCGAACCACTCGTCAAAGAACCAAAAATCATCAAACCAAAAATTACAATGATGTTTCCGTTCATGTGAATGACGACAGCACATAGATATCCCTCCTCTTCCCATGCTCTCTACAGCATATGCTAGATTGATAGGAAAAGATTGGACGGGTCTATCAGGAAAAGAGTATATTTTAAATAGAAAATAAAAGGAGGAATGTCCTATGACGTCCGTTCGTAAAACGATGGAGCTGATTAAAGAACTCGTTTCTATTCCAAGTCCGACAGGGAATACATATGAGGTGATCAAATACGTTGAAAACCTTTTAAAAGAATGGAAGGTCGAAACGGTTCTGAACCATAAGGGCGGTTTGATCGCCACGCTTCCAGGCCGCGATACATCCCGTCATCGAATGCTGACAGCGCACGTTGACACCTTGGGCGCGATGGTGAAAGAAATTAAAGCTGACGGCCGGCTGAAAATCGATTTGATCGGCGGTTTCCGCTACAATTCGATCGAAGGGGAGTATTGCCAAATTGAAACGGCTTCGGGGAAAACGTATACGGGCACCATTTTAATGCATCAAACGTCTGTGCACGTGTACAAAGACGCGGGAAAAGCGGAGCGCAATCAAGAGAATATGGAAATCCGCCTGGATGAGCCTGTGCACAGCCGTAAGGATACGGAAGAGCTTGGCATTGGCGTCGGGGATTTTGTTTCGTTTGATCCCCGTGTTGAGATCACATCCAGCGGATTCATTAAATCACGTCATTTAGATGACAAAGCAAGTGTGGCCTTGTTGCTTCGCTTAATCCATCAAATTCAAACAGAAGAAATTGAACTGCCGTATACGATTCATTTTCTGATTTCTAATAATGAAGAAATCGGATACGGCGGGAACTCTAATATTCCTGCTGAAACTGTTGAATACTTGGCGGTGGATATGGGGGCTATCGGTGACGGCCAGTCGACAGACGAATATTCGGTTTCGATTTGTGTGAAGGATTCGAGCGGTCCGTATCATTATCAGCTTAGAAAGCATTTGGTCGATTTAGCTGAAAAGCACCATATTGACTATAAGCTTGATATTTACCCGTATTACGGGTCGGACGCCTCAGCAGCGATCAAATCCGGGCATGATATTGTGCACGGCCTAATCGGGCCGGGAATTGACGCTTCGCACGCTTTTGAACGCACGCATAAGTCTTCTCTCCGCCATACAGCGAAGCTCCTGTATTATTATGTGCAATCACCGATGGTATAAGAGGGAGAAAATAAATGAAAATCTATGAACTGAAAAGCACTTTCGGCTGGGAAGGCGATGAAGGTCTTGGAGAACAGCTGATCCAGCAAATCCTTGCTGGAGAAAAAACGGCCACCTGCGCGCCGAAATCATTATATTCAAAAGATGAACTGAGTGATGTATATCAAACAGCGGGACAGCTTGTAACCGTTTATGATAAACATGATCATCCGAGATGCAATATAAAAGTGACAGATGTATTTGAAACGACCTTTGGAGCGCCTGATACGAGGTTAGTCAAAGGAGAGGGCAACGGAGACCGAATTGATGAATTTCAAGAGGACCATCGGAGAGCGTGGGCGGAGCTGATCAAAAATGGCGAAATGGAACTGAATGAGGACACTGTTTTGATTACAGAGCTGTTTGAGCTTGTCCAAGATTAAAAAAAGCCTGCGGGGCGTTGAGAACCCCGCAGGCTTTTTGATTAACCGGAAATGGTTGCGTTTTGATCTGCTTTAGATTGGGTCATGACAGCTTCTGCTTTTGCAGGATTAAACATGCCTTCCCATTTAGACATGACAACGGCAGCAAGTGCGTTACCAGTCAGGTTTACAACTGTACGTGCCATGTCCATAATGCGGTCTACCCCAGCAATAAAGGCAAGTCCTTCTGCCGGAACACCAATCGTGCTCAGCGTCGCAAGCAAGACAACAAATGAAGTTCCCGGAACGGCAGCCATTCCTTTAGACGTCACCATTAACACAAGTACTAGCGTTATTTGTTGCCAAATCGACAAATCGATGTGGTACACCTGTGCCAGAAACAGCGCTGCAATAGATTGATAGAGAACGGAGCCGTCTAAGTTAAACGTATATCCAATCGGGATAACGAAAGATACAATACCTTTCGGACAGCCGATTTTCTCCATTTTTTCCATGATGCGCGGAAGAACGGTTTCAGAGCTAGACGTACTGAACGCCAATAAAATTTCGTCCTTCATGTAAGCCAGGAATTTGAAGATGCTGATACCGGCAATTTTTCCGACAATCCCAAAAATGACGATTAAGAAGAAAGCAAGTGCAACATATACCAATCCGACAAGCTTTCCGAGAGATAGAAGAGAACCGAGTCCGAATTTAGAGACAGTAACTCCGATTAGAGCAAAAACCCCGAATGGCGCTACTTTCATCACAAGGTTTACCACATGGAACATCGAATGGGAAACGCCTTCAAAAAAGGCTAATACTGGCTTGCCTCTTTCACCGATCGCAGAAATTCCCAATGCAAATAGTACGGTAAAGAAGATGATGGCAAGAAGATCCCCTTCGACCAAGGATTGGAAGAAGTTTGTCGGCACAATGTGCAGGAATGTCTCTGCCACTGATTTATTGCTTTGTTCTTTTTCTGTTTCAACATATTGACTGATGTCTGTTTTTTGAGCTTCGTGTATATTAACTCCTGTACCCGGGTGGAAGATGTTTGCAAGGGCTAGTCCGAGAATGATGGCAAAGGTCGTAATAATCTCAAAGTACAGAATTGTTCTGAAGCCTAATTTACCAACTTGCTTTCCATTTCCGGCTCCGGCTACACCGATGATTAAACTGGAGACAACAATAGGAATCACTATCATTTTGATTAAGCGTAAAAAGAGATCCCCGATTGGCTGCAGATAAGTAGGCAGTGCTGGGTTGCCGTACCAAATAACGCCAGCAATAACACCTAGAATAAGTCCAACGAATATTTGCGTGGCTAATCCAAACCTAATTCTTTTCATAGATTACCTCCCAAAAAACAAAGTATCAACATATATCATGAATAGACATATATTTAATCTCACTATTAGATCAAATTATAATAGATAAGAAATAGGTTCGTCTATAGTAAATTATATTTTGAAAATATGGAATATTCAATAATATAAAATGAATCACCAGAATTATCTAAAAACAGGTGAGCTTTGACCCAACCTGACTATTATTTCAATATAAAGAGAAGTTAGAAGAATGAAGAAAATCTCACACTGTATGCGTGAGATTTTCGCCTCTTTACATATCGCTTACTTTTATACAGTCATTGCAAATATTACCATAACACTCATGCTGCTCATCAATCTTTTTTCCGCATTCCGCACACTTTTTCGAAGGCAGGTTTCTAAAAAATTCAGTTATTTTCCCTAGCATAACCAATCCCTCTTTCCCCTTTGTAATGTCTTCATTGTAATATAACAGAAAGTAAAATTCAACATCTGTTTTGATACAATGTTTAAAACATGCTTTTTTTTAGAAAAATGGGTATATTGAAGGAGGATCAATTTTCTTTGAAAAGAAGGAGGACATTATGAAAGTTACAGTTATCGGATGCTACGGCGGTTTTCCGGCCGCAAATGAAGCGACGTCGGGATACTTGTTTCAATCGGGGGATTTTTCATTGTTAGTGGACTGCGGAAGTGCCGTGATATCTAAGCTGTTTGGATATGTCCCGGCGGAAAAGCTGGACGCGGTGGTTCTGTCTCATTATCACCATGACCATATTGCCGACATCGGGCCGCTGCAATTTGCGAAGCAAGTCGGATCATTCCTCGGCAAAGGAGAGCACTCGCTTCCAATTTACGGACATGATGCTGATATAGAACAGTTTCAAAAGCTTACATATAAAACGCATACGAAAGGGATTGCCTATCAGCCTGATCAGCAGCTGACTGTCGGTCCGTTTACGATTTCCTTTTTAAAAACGGTTCACCCGGTGACTTGTTATGCGATGCGGATTACTGACGGCAGCCATACTGTTGTGTATACTGCTGATTCCAGCTATCAGGATTCATTTATTCCGTTTTCGAAAAACGCTGATTTATTGATCTCTGAATGTAATTTTTATGCTGATCAAGACGGGACAAGCGCAGGCCATATGAACAGCTTGGAAGCAGGGCGAATTGCAGAAGAAGCGGGAGCGGGCGAGCTGCTGCTGACCCATTTGCCTCATTTCGGCGTGCATGACAATCTTCGCAAAGAAGCCAAGACCGTTTTTAACGGGAAAGTGAACATTGCGAAATCTGGTTTTGTGTGGGAAGGATAAAGGAGGAGCGCCATGTTATTTATTGACAATCAAAATATCAATGATCCGCGGATCAATCTTGCTATCGAGGAGTATTGCCTTAAATATTTAGACCCTGAACAGCCGTATTTGCTTTTTTACGTGAATCAGCCGTCTATCATCATCGGAAAAAACCAAAATACAATAGAAGAAATCAATACAAAGTATGTAGAGGAAAACGGAATTATTGTCGTCCGCCGTTTATCAGGCGGCGGGGCTGTGTATCATGATTTAGGGAATTTAAATTTCAGCTTTATCACGAAAGATGACGGTGACAGCTTTCATAACTTCAAAAAATTCACTGAGCCGGTGATTCAAGCGCTACATCAGCTCGGAGTTGAAGCGGAATTAAGCGGCCGGAATGATATTGTGGTAAATGGCCGCAAAATATCAGGTAACGCCCAATTTGCCACAAGAGGCCGCATCTTCAGCCACGGCACCCTCATGTTTGATTCAGCCATTGATCATGTTGTGTCCGCTTTAAAAGTCAAAAAGGATAAAATTGAATCAAAGGGCATCAAATCAATCAGAAGCCGTGTGGCAAACATCAGTGAGTTTCTTGATGATAAAATGACAACCGAAGATTTCCGCAGTCATTTGCTCAAACATATTTTCAATACAAATCACATTCAAGATGTGCCGGAGTATAAGCTGACTGAAAAAGATTGGGAAGTCATTCGCAAAATCTCGGAAGAACGCTATCAAAATTGGGACTGGAACTACGGCCGCTCACCTAAATTTAACCTGAACCACTCAAAGCGTTATCCGGTCGGGTCCATTGATCTGCGTTTGGAAGTAAAAAAAGGGAAAATTGAAGACTGCAAAATTTTCGGCGATTTCTTCGGTGTGGGCGATGTATCGGAAATCGAGAACCTGCTGATTGGAAAACAATATGAGCGCAGTGTGATCGCTGATGCGCTGGCTGATGTGAATCTGAAGCATTATTTTGGGAACATTACGAAAGAAGATTTTCTTGATCTGATTTATTAATGTGAAACACATTGTTTGAAAGGAAATTTGTGTTTTGAAATAATGGAGGCAGGAGGGATTCACATGAAAGTGTTTTTAATCGGAGCGAACGGACAAATCGGACAAAGACTTGTTTCTTTATTCAAAGAGAATGCTGATCATTCCGTCAGGGCGATGGTCAGAAAAGAAGAACAGAAAGCATCTTTGGAAGCGGCCGGCGCGGAAGCTGTGCTAGCAAATCTAGAAGGAAGCCCGGAAGAAATCGCAGCCGCGGCAAAAGGCTGTGACGCGATTATTTTTACAGCGGGCTCCGGGGGCAGCACAGGCTATGATAAAACGCTGCTGGTGGATCTTGACGGAGCGGCAAAAGCAATAGAGGCTGCGGAAATCGCAGGAATCAAACGTTTTATTATGGTCAGCGCACTGCAGGCCCACCGCCGGGAAAATTGGAATAAGGCACTTAAACCTTATTACGTGGCCAAGCATTATGCTGATAAAATTCTGGAATCCAGCGGCTTAGCCTATACGATTATACGTCCGGGAGGCCTTCGCAATGAACCGGGAACTGGAACGGTTTCCGCAGCCGCAGATCTAGAGCGGGGTGATATATCACGTGATGACGTTGCGGCAGCAGTCATTGCCTCTTTAGATGAAACCAACACGGAAAATCGGGCTTTTGATCTCACTGAAGGAGATACACCGATTGCCGAAGCTTTGAAGAATCTATAACAGTACTGACACTCGGGGCTTTTTGCTCTTGAGTGTTTTTTTGTGTTTCTCTATAATGAAAAGGAAAGCTTATCTTCAATAATGAATGACTACTCATTCACTTTAAGGGGTGGGAGAATGAATCTGGTTTCAAAATTAGAAGAGACAGCATCTGAGAAGCCGGACAGCATCGCATGCAGGTTTAGGGATCAAGTGATTACTTACAAGGATCTGAATGACTATATTCAGCGTTTTGCGGACGGCCTTCAGGAAGCGGGTATGGAAAAAGGGGATCACCTTGCTTTGCTGCTTGGCAATTCGCCTGATTTTGTCATCGCATTTTTCGGCGCATTAAAGGCCGGTATTGTGGTGGTGCCGATCAATCCGACGTACACGCCGACAGAAATCGGCTATATGCTGACAAACGGCGATGTCAAAGCAATCGTAGGAGTAGATCAGCTTTTGCCGATTTATGAAAGCATGCACGAATCTTTGCCAAAGGTCGAACTCGTCATGTTATGCCGGACGGGAGAAACTGAGCCGGAAGCTTCAGATCCCGAGGTCAGAATGAAAATGACAACGTTTACAAAAATGTTGCATCCGACACCCGGTGCTGCACGCCATCCAGAGCTTGTGCCTGATGATACTGCGGTCATTTTATATACGTCAGGAACAACGGGAAAACCGAAAGGCGCGATGCTGACCCACCAGAATTTGTTCAGCAATGCAAACGATGTCGCCGGGTATTTGGGAATGGATGAGAAAGACAATGTGGTTTGCGCTCTTCCGATGTTTCATGTTTTTTGCTTAACTGTCTGCATGAATGCTCCGCTGATGAGCGGCGCATGTGTGCTGATTGAACCGCAGTTCAGTCCCGCCTCTGTTTTTAAGCTTGTAAAGCAGCGGCAGGCAACCATTTTTGCAGGTGTGCCTACGATGTATAACTATTTATTCCAGCATGAAGAAGGCAAGGCAGATGATTTTTCTTCTATTCGCCTGTGCATCTCGGGTGGTGCGGCCATGCCGGTCGCGCTGCTTACGGCATTTGAAGAGAAATTCGGCGTTACCATTTTGGAGGGCTACGGGCTTTCGGAAGCATCGCCTGTCACATGCTTTAACCCGTTTGACAGAGGGAGAAAACCAGGTTCCATCGGGACAAGTATTTTGCATGTCGAAAACAAGGTCGTTGATCCGCTCGGACGTGAGGTCCCTGATCACCAGGTGGGCGAATTGATCGTAAAAGGGCCCAATGTGATGAAGGGCTATTATAATATGCCGATGGAAACGAAGCACGCTTTAAAGGACGGGTGGCTTTATACGGGGGACCTGGCAAGGCGGGATGAGGACGGTTATTTTTACATTGTTGACCGGAAAAAAGACATGATTATTGTAGGCGGCTACAATGTGTATCCGCGTGAAGTGGAAGAGGTGCTGTACAGCCACCCGGACGTAAAGGAGGCTGTTGTCATCGGCGTGCCTGATGCTGAAAGCGGCGAAGCGGTAAAGGGATATGTCGTACCGAAACGGTCTGGTGTCACAGAAGAAGGAATGATGGCGCATTGCGAAAAACATCTGGCAAAATACAAACGGCCTGCCGCGATCATCTTTCTTGATGAGATTCCGAAAAATGCGACAGGCAAAATGCTCAGACGGGCGCTGAAAGATATGCTGCCTCATTAATGTAAAAAAGCGAAGCCAGTGAGCTTCGCTTTTTTCATTGTTAATCCTTTGCTTCTTTTTTAATGATCGTTTGCAGCGCTTTGGTATCGTTTCGCGTTAATTTGTAATACGTGCCGTCTTTCAAAAAAATGGCCTGCTGGCTGTCGTCAATCCATAATCTGAATGAGTCAAATCTGTCTTTATGAAATTTAATCGTGCCTTCGTAATCAGGAGCTGATGTTTTTTCCATTTTCAGCTGTTTTCCCTGATTCATAATGTCCAGCATATCTTTGACGTACTGTCTTTTTTCGATTTCAATCTT
The DNA here is from genome assembly GCF_001517105.1 of Bacillus halotolerans. Lineage (GTDB taxonomy): Bacteria > Bacillota > Bacilli > Bacillales > Bacillaceae > Bacillus > Bacillus halotolerans. The sequence goes on along the minus strand of NZ_LPVF01000012.1, from coordinate 361,922 downwards.
TTCCCGCCCGTCTGAAGACAGGGTGATCAATTCCGCATCAACCGATTGATATACATCGCCTGACCGGCTGTAAAGGTAGAAAAATGCAATAAACACAAGACCGATAACCACGATGGCTGCTACTATTTTTTTCATCTGCATCACTCCAAACATTTGCTAGTTTCTCCAGCAAAGGGCGATTCCATGCGAAAAAGTCCGAACTCACAGCTTGGTTCTAAGAAATTGAATTTATGATTACAATAGAAGTAATGGGTCTAGATGTGAGGAGTGAGGCGAATATGCGCAAGTGGATTGCGGGTGCAGGGCTTGCATATGTGCTGTATGGGCTTTTTTTCTATTGGTATTTCTTTATGTCCGGCGATTCCGCTGTGCCGGAGGCCGTGAAAGGAACACAGGCTGACCCGGCTTCTTTCATGAAGCCGTCTCAATTGGCTGTCGCCGAACAGTATTCTGACGTGAAGAACTTTTTATTTTTTATCAGTATTCCTCTTGATTGGTTTCTGTTTTTTGTATTGCTGATCAGCGGTGTTTCAAAGAAAATCAAGCAATGGATGGAAGCGGCTGTGCGTTTTCGTTTTTTGCAGATCATCGGTTTTGTGTTTGTGCTTTCGCTGATCACTGCTCTGGTGACACTGCCTTTGGATTGGATAGGCTATCAGGTATCGCTTGATTACAATATTTCGACGCAGACAGCCTCCAGCTGGGCTAAAGATCAAGTCATTGATTTTTGGATCAGTTTTCCGATCTTTACACTTTGCGTGCTGGTGTTTTATTGGCTGATCAAAAAGCATGAAAAAAAATGGTGGTTTTACGCCTGGCTGTTAACAGTGCCGTTTTCGCTGTTTCTGTTTTTTATTCAGCCGGTGATTATTGATCCTTTATACAATGACTTTTATCCGCTGAAAAACAAAGAGCTGGAAAGCAAAATTTTAGCTCTGGCCGAAGAAGCCGATATTCCGGCTGATCATGTGTATGAAGTGAATATGTCAGAGAAAACAAACGCGCTTAATGCCTATGTGACAGGAATTGGGGCTGATAAGCGGATTGTTCTATGGGATACGACACTGAATAAACTCGATGATTCGGAAATTCTCTTTATTATGGGGCACGAAATGGGCCATTATGTCATGAAGCACGTGTATATCGGATTGGCTGGCTATTTAATTGTGTCGCTAGCGGGATTTTATGTGGTTGATAAGCTTTACAAGAGGGGGGTACACTTTGCACGCAATCTGTTTCATGTAGAGGGCCGGCGTGATCTTGCGGCATTGCCGCTGTTATTGCTTATCGTGTCTGTTTTGAGCTTTGCTGTTACGCCTTTTTCTAATGCCGTTTCCCGTTATCAGGAAAATAAGGCTGACCAATATGGAATTGAGCTGACAGGGGACAGCGAAGCCGCAGTCAGAACGTTTCAAGATTTGGCTGTTACGGGGCTGAACCAGGTTGATCCGCCTTTTCTCGTGAAACTTTTCAGAGGGAGCCATCCTTCGATCATGGAACGGATTCAACATGCGGAAACCGAAGAGAATACCTCAGAACACCCGGCCTCAGAACAGGAGGACGACCAATAAAAAAAGAAGCAGGTATGGAGTGACCTGCTTCTCTTTAATCTTATTGTGCAGCTGCTTGTACGTTGATTAACCCTTTTCCATAGTAGAAAGAGCTGCCAAGGTTTGTCGCAGTGCTTTCTAAACGATCACGGACTTGTGCATTTGACCAAGTCGGATGTTTAGAAAGGATTAAAGCTGCTGCTCCGGCAACGTGAGGCGTCGCCATTGAGGTTCCGTTATAAGAGCCGTATGTGCCGCCAGGAAGTGTGCTTTGGATCGACACGCCTGGAGCCATAACGTCAAGCTCAGAACCTGCGCTTGAGAAAGAAGCTCTTTGGTTGCTGCTGTTTACTGCGCCTACTGCAATAGTAGAAGGATATTTTGCAGGGTAGCCGACTGTGCTTGTGCTGCCTGAACTTCCTTCGTTTCCGGCTGCGGCAACAACGACGATACCGCTTGCAACCGCTTTATCGACTACTGTTTTTAACGCTGTAGAACCAGTAGGTCCGCCAAGACTCATGTTGATGACATCCATGTTGTTAGAAATCGCCCATTCAATACCGTTAATAATCCAGCTGTATTGGCCGCTTCCTGTAGAATCAAGCACTTTGACTGCATATAATGATGCGCTAGGGGCTACGCCCAGAACACCAATTGTGTTATTAAGAGCGGCAACAGTACCGGCTACATGCGTGCCGTGAGAACTGCCGTCTTGGTATGGGTTTGTTTCAGAAGGTACGAAGCTTGCTCCGCCTCGAACGTTTAAGTCAGGATGAGAAGAGTCAATTCCGCTGTCGATGACAGCTACTTTTACATTAGAGCCTGTGTAGCCTTGAGAGTGAAGAGCCGGCGCTTTAATTTGAGAAATGCCGTAAGGAACAGATTGCGCATATTCATGTGCAACATGGTCTTCTTCCACATAAGCAACACTCGGATCTTTTTTCAGTTCTTTTACAGCTTTGTCATCCAATGTTGCTGCGGCTGCATTTACATACTTAAATTGCTTTTGAACTTTACCGCCTTTTTCAGAAATAACATCTTTTTTCTTGGCGGTGCTCATAGCTCCCATTGTCTGTTTAAATCCGACAATGTACTTCTTTTCTTCACTGTTTTTTCCGGCAGCCTGTGCAGACATGTTGCTGAATGCCATCGTGAAGATTAACGTGAACGCAAACAACAAGCTGATCCACAATTTTTTGCTTCTCACTCTTTACCCTCTCCTTTACAATTTCAGAGCAGCCTATTAATAGACTATTCTGTGAATTTATTGTAATAGATTGGATACTATTTTAGTAGACCCATTTTTTTGAGATTGTTTTATTTCTATTTAGGTATATCATCTCTCGTTATTTCTATAGAGACTCGAAATAACTGCATTCATACAGAAAAGAACGAAAATAGACATGAGTAAATAATCATTATGTTGAAATTTCATGTTTTTTCAGGTTAAATCCTCCCGCGACCAGAAAAAAACCTGTCGAATAAATCAGTTCCATTGACCTGCATGTTTTTCTATGAGATCAATGGATATTATCGTGATATTTTTTCCAAGCATGCTGAAAAAAGTATTCTGATCAATATGGTTTACAGAAAATTCTATTAAATATAAAATATAATTCTTAACAGCATATAGAGAGAAGGAAACGAGATGAACATTCGTCAAGCTTTACCAGCAGATGCGGCAGCTATAGCACCGCTGTTTCATCAGTATCGGGAATTTTATAAGCAGGCGTCGGATCTGGAAGGAGCGGAGGCTTTTTTGAAAGCACGCCTGGAAAATGAAGAGTCTGTTATTTTTATCGCAGAAGAAAATGGGGAATTCATTGGTTTTACACAGCTTTATCCAGCCTTTTCTTCCGTGGCTATGAAAAGAATCTACATATTAAATGATTTATTCGTCGCTTCTTCTGTACGAAAAAAGGGAGTTGGCCGGCGGCTGCTTTCCGCTGCAAAGGATTATGCCGCGGAAAACGGAGCGAAATATTTAAAGCTGCAGACGGAACATCACAACCGGACGGCAAGAAGTTTATATGAGCAAAACGGCTATGAAGAGGAAACCGCATTTGTGCATTATAGCCTTAATGTGCCGGAGAAGTGCAGATAGAGGCCTCATGATTTGGTTTTTTGGCCGATGTTCGGTTACGATAAAGATGAAAAGGAGTGTGCCGAATGTCAACGTTATTTCAAGCATTGCTGGCAGAAAAAAATGCAGATGATGTTTCAGTCAATATCAAAACCATATCAACAGAGGATTTGCCGAAAGACGGCGTGCTGATTAAAACAGCATATTCAGGCATCAACTACAAAGACGGCTTGGCCGGAAAAGCGGGCGGCAATATTGTCAGAGAATATCCGCTTATTTTAGGCATTGATGCTGCAGGTACGGTTGTTTCTTCAAATGATCCGCGTTTTGCCGAAGGGGATGAAGTCATTGCGACAAGCTATGAGCTTGGTGTCTCACGTCATGGCGGATTAAGCGAATATGTTTCAGTGCCTGGCGACTGGCTGGTGCCTTTGCCAAAGAACCTTTCGCTGCAGGAAGCGATGGCGTACGGAACGGCGGGGTTTACAGCGGCGTTATCTGTGCATCGTCTTGAACAGAACGGACTCTCTCCTGAGAAAGGGAGCGTGCTTGTCACCGGAGCAACCGGCGGTGTCGGCGGAATTGCAATAACGATGCTCAGCAAACGCGGCTATAACGTGGTCGCAAGCACAGGAAACCGGGAGGCGACTGACTATTTGAAGCAGCTTGGTGCTAATGAAGTAATCAGCAGGGAAGATGTCTATGACGGTAAACGTAAGGCGTTGTCCAAGCAGCAATGGCAAGGAGCCGTTGATCCTGTCGGCGGGAAGCAGCTTGCCTCGCTTTTAAGCAAAATCCAATACGGCGGATCTGTCGCGGTGAGCGGTTTAACGGGCGGGGGAGAGGTTCCTGCAACGGTGTATCCGTTTATTCTTCGCGGAGTCAGCCTGCTGGGCATAGACTCAGTCTATTGTCCAATGGATCTTAGAGCGGCGGTTTGGGAGCGCATGGCATCCGATCTTAAGCCTGAACAGCTTCTGACAATCATAGACAAGGAAGTCTCGTTAACAGAAGCACCTGATGCGCTAAAAGATATTTTGCAAAATTACATTCAAGGAAGAGTCCTTGTAAAACTGTAAAATTGAAGTTTCAGCTTGCAGAAAACACGATGCTTTTTCTGCAAGCTTTTTTGTTTGATTCTAGAAAATGCAAGTGCATCCAATGCTTCCGTATTTTAAACGTTCCTTCGATGTGAAACTTTCTATACTGATTTTCAATAATAATAGTGATAATGATTATCATTCCGTGTTATACTATCTTTTGGACATCTTAATTGAGAAACTACATACAGGAGAGACTGGAATATTATGAAAAAAACACTGATTATTCTTACAGTTTTACTTCTTTCTGTTTTGACTGCGGCTTGTTCTTCTTCAGCCGGCCATCAAAACAGTGAAGAAAATAAAGCAGCGGTAACACATGATTTAGGGAAAACGAACGTGCCTGAGCATCCGAAGCGGGTCGTTGTGCTTGAGCTTGGCTTTATCGACACTTTGCTTGATCTCGGCATTACGCCTGCTGGAGTGGCGGATGACAATAAAGCAAAGCAGCTGATCAACAAGGATGTACTGAAAAAAATTGACGGCTACACCTCTGTCGGCACACGGTCACAGCCAAGCATGGAAAAAATCGCTTCGCTAAAACCGGATTTGATTATTGCAGACACGACCCGTCATAAGAAGATATATGATCAGCTGAAAAAAATCGCGCCGACGGTCGCGCTTCATAATTTAAATGCTGATTATCAGGATACAATAGACGCTTCTCTTACCATTGCCAAAGCAGTCGGCAAAGAGAAGGAAATGGAGAAAAAGCTGACAGCGCATGAAGAAAAAGTGAATGAAACAAAGAGAAAGATCAGTGCGAACAGCCAATCTGTGCTTCTGATTGGAAATACAAATGATACGATTATGGCCAGAGGTGAAAATTTCTTCACATCGAGACTTTTAACACAAGTCGGCTATCAATATGCGATCAGCACGTCCGATAACAAAAAAACCGGTAATGGCGGCGACTCTGTGAACATGAAAATGACACTTGAGCAGCTGCTGAAAACAGACCCGGATGTAATCATACTGATGACAGGAAAAACAGACGACATTGACGCGGACGGCAAACGCCCGATCGAAAAAAATGTTCTGTGGAAGAAGCTGAAGGCAGTGAAAAACGGACATGTGTACCATGTTGACCGTCAGGTATGGTCTCTGCGCCGCAGTGTGGACGGAGCGAATGCGATTTTAGATGAGCTTCAAAATGATATGACAGCAGAAAATAAATAAGAAAAGACAGGCAAACGCCTGTCTTTTCTTATTGAATAAAACCGGATAAGTGGCTATTGATGTTATAATCTTTAATTTTCCATTTTTCTTCTGCAAATTCAATGTTGCTGAGGCAGGCATTGACAAGGCGCGTATTTTGAAGCTCGGCATCACCGCCGGAAATCTCTGTCAGCAGTGCGTGAATCGCTGCGCCGTGCGCGACAATCAGTACCTTTTGATTTGGATATGCGCGGTTTACTTTCACCAATCCGCCCATCAGCCTGTCCGTGAGCTCTTTTAGCGTTTCCATGTTTGGATAGTTCTTGTCCGGATAGCGCTTTGTCCGTTCTTCAAGCGGCATGCCCTCCGCGTCCCCGTAATCACGCTCCTTAAAGTCATCCATCTCGACGATAGGAAGATTGAGGTATTCATTAATAATGTCCGCGGTTCTTCTGGCTCTTTTCAGCGGGCTGGTGACAATGATATCCCAAGAAAAATCTTTTAAGTATTCTCCGGTTTCTTTTGCTTGGCGTTCGCCTGTCGCGTTCAGCGGGATATCTGTTTTTCCTTGGCATTTTTGCTGCAGGTTCCAATCGGTTTCTCCGTGTCTTACTAAGCAAACGGCTGTCATAAAATCCCCTTCCTGACTTTGATCTTATCGCTATTATACTAAATCAGAGGCATGCATCCTATGAAAAAGCCTATGTCAAAACCTCAAATAATAAAGCCATGCCGATTCCGCCGCCGCTTCCGATGGCAGCAACAGCATATTGACAGCCTGTCCGTCTCTGCGCCTCATAAAACAATCTGGTGACCAGTGCCGCCCCGGAAGCGCCGTAAGGATGGCCGAGAGCTAATGCGCCGCCCCGCACATTGATCCTCGTATAGGGAATGCCAAGTTCTTGTGAGCAGACACATATTTTAACGGCAAAGGCTTCGTTGATTTCGTATAAGCCGATATCATCAGTCGTCAACGCGTTTGCAGCTAAAAGCTTTTTGATCGCTTCAACCGGCGCGGCGGACGGATAGTTGGGATGAATGCCGCTAACGGCGCTTCCGATAAATCGCAGCACAGGTTTATAGCCGAGGGATGCAGCTTTTTTCTCTTCCATGACAAGGAGTGCAGCCGCTCCATCTGAAATGCCGCTGCTATTGGCGGCTGTAACCGTTCCGGAGCTGGTGTCAAACACCGGCTTTGCACGAGAAATGATCGCTTCCATCGGCCGTCTTTTCAGAAAAGCTTCGTCTGTTTCCAACTCCCCGAGAGGAACAATCTCTTCACGGTACAATCCTTCGGTATGAGCACTCCAGCTGCGTTGATAGCTGAGAAGCGCGTATTCGTCCTGCATGCTTCTTGGGATGGCATAGCGTGCTGCTGTATATTCGGCCGCCATGCCCATATCGGGATCACCAACAGTGTCCGGCGAAAAGCGGGCTCTTTCTGAAAAAGGTGATCGGCTGCTGCTTTCTGCGCCGCCTGCGATATAAATGTTTCCGGCACCCGCTTTGATAAGATTGCATGCGGAACGCACTGCTTCAAGCCCGGAGCCGCATTGTCTGTCAATCGTCATGCCGGGAACAGATAAAGGGAGTCCAGCTTGAAGTGCTGACAGCCGGGCGAGGTTGCCGCCTCTGCCAGTGGCGTTTCCCAAAATCACCTCGTCAATTGGATCCTCTAGCTTTCGGCTGAGACAGCTGATGAGAGGAGCGGCCAAATCCTCCGGCAGAAACTGCTTCAGCAGACCGTTTTCTTTTCCGAAAATCGTTCGTTTGGCATCTGCAATAACCGCGTTCAATCCACCATACCCCGCAGCCATTTTTTTACGCTGGAACGGGCAATTTTGCCGCTGCTTGTTTCCGGCATACTGTCTGTAAATACCCATTTTTTCGGGATTTTGTAGGATGCCAGTTTCTGCTTGCACCAGGCTTTCAGCTTTTTGGCATCTGTATTCCCGCAAATGACGGCCGCGGGGATTTCTCCCCAATACTCGTCCGGAATGCCCGCCACAGCTGCTTTTTCAACCTCTGGGCAGGAGAGCAGCACGCGCTCAACTTCTTCAGGGAAAATATTTAATCCGCCATATACGACCATCCCGTTTTCCCGTCCTGCTATGTACAGAAATCCCTCTCCATCAACATAGCCCATGTCATCTACTGTCATCCATTCCGGTTGATCTGGTGTGCGGCTGTTTACATAGCCTGAGAACTTCATCGGGCTTTTGACGAATATTTTCCCGATTTCCCCCGGCTGACAGAGGGCCCCGGCGGCGCTGCGGATCTCTATGCGGACATTATGAAAAGGGCGGCCCGCTGAATGAGGTTTTCGTTTGCTGTCTTCTGGTGAGAGATACGCAACAAAGCTAAGCTCAGATGTGCCGTAAAAATCATACAGCTTCAAATGAGGCCATTTGGATGCAAGCTTGTCCTTAGATGCTGCCGGCCAGTCCGCTCCCGAAGAAATGATTTTAACGGAGCTGTCAGGGAAAGCGAGAATGTTGGCGAGGGCATCTGTCATTGTCGGTACGGTATAGAGTACGCTGATGGATTTCTGTGTTAACCACTCCTTCGTTTGAGCGGGAATGAATTTTTTAAGCAAACAAACGGTTCCCCCGAGATACAGAGTGCTGACAGCACCGTATAAAAAGTGAGAGGACAGTAATGTCCCCGGAATCAGAACTTTGTCATTTGAAGAGACCAAAAAATCAGTTTTTGTACAATGAAAGCTTTCAACCCAAGAGCGATGAGAGCGCGTAAATGCTTTCGGCTTGCCTGTTGAGCCTGACGTAAAGCCCATATAAAAGGGAAGCTCCGGATCAACGGCTGGGGCCGGGGCAGCGGACGCCTCTGAGATATGCGCCATACAGTCTTCCAGCCAAACAACGGGTGTCAGACAATCTGTCAGTTTGTTTTTAAAAAGAGATGAAGCCACCACAAAATCAGCACCGCTTAATGCCAGCCGCTCACCGCATTCAGCGGCACTCCAGCGTGTATCAATGGGAACCGCCGTACATCCGGCCGCGGCAGCTCCGGCAAACAGCTGTAAAAATGCAAGGCTGTTTGGGAGCAGGATGGCTACACGTTTTGGAACGTTTGGCTGCGTCCGCAGCCAATTGGCAGTTTGGGTGACGAGCCGGTTCCAATCCCGATATGTAATATGTTCAGATTCAGTCTGGATCGCAATCCGGCTTGGATTTTTATTGGCAAAGGATAGGTATGTATGTGTAATGGTCACAGAATGTCAGCCTCCTTTTGTATACATCGTATCAGAAAGAGACAAGGCTTGGGTGATCTTAATGGCAAGCAGCGCAGATGTTGCCGCTTTTAATAAATCGCCGGGCACAAATGAAAGACTTATAAAACCGGCCTGTAACAGATCAATATGCATGATAAAAGCCTGTACAGGAATGCCAAGCAGGTATATAAAGATGATGCCGAACACAATATGAATGAAAAAGAGACGGAACACTGTCACCTTACGCAGTCTGTGAACGGTTAGGCTGATCAGCCACGAGGCGAACGGATAAGCAATCAGAAAACCCGCGCTCGGTCCGAAAAAAACGCCAAACCCGCCGCGGCCGCCGGGCAATAGCGGCGCTCCAAAGGCGACGAGCAGCAAAAAGACAAGCTGGCTTAAAAAAGCGGCTTTGGGTCTGAGAATGCTGCCGGCCAGCATGACACCGAGCGTCTGCAGTGTAATGGGAACAGGTGTAAAGGATAAGAAAAGAGGGGGGATAAAACCAAGAACTGCCATCAGTGCAGTAAAGATTGCAATGTGCATCATGTCTAGTAATTTCATATGAAATCCTCCAACTAACGAATAAAATATGGTTATACAATAAATGCAGACAGCTTTTATGTCAACTTAATTTTAATTATGGTTTACAAATGCATGCAAAAAAACCGGCCTGCGGTCGGCCGGTTTTTGATGATTATTCTTCTGTAAGAATGACAAGCGAATCAACAGAAGCAGCCACATGAGAAACGGCGCGGCTGACCTCCTGGAGCCCTCCGAGAAAGGCCTGCAGATCGACGTCAATTTTTCCTGATTGTTCTTTGCTGACTTTCATGCTGTGAACGATTTCATCGAATAAACGGTTAATTTGTGTCATTTTTTCTTTGCTTTCGCTGACAAGCCCGTTCACGTCTTTGATATGCTTCGACACGATGTTGATTTGTGTATTGGTGTTGTTCACAAGCTCGGACACTGTAGAAACGGTTTTTTTCGTATCTTCAGACAGCTTTCGCACCTCATTGGCCACAACGGCAAAGCCTTTGCCGTGTTCGCCTGCACGGGCTGATTCAATAGATGCGTTTAGCGACAGAAGATTCGTTTGTTCGGCGATGCCTGTGACGATGCCGAAGATTTTTTCAATTTGCTGTGCGATTTCATCCAGCTTGACCATTTCTTTTTCGATTTGGACGAGGCTTGTATCGATCTGGTTCATCTGTTTTTGCTGGATTTCAAGCTCTTTTTTCCCGCCGATCGACTTTTCTTCAACGGTGCTGGATGTCACTGTGCCGGCTTTGGATGCTTCGGAAATGCCTTCCGATTTGTCAACAAGCTCTTGAACGGATCGGCTCGTTTCTGAAAACAGATTTGCGATCGACCCGGAGGTTTCTTGGATTCTCTGATGCAGAAGATTTTTCCTTTCTTCTTGTTCATCGCGGGTTTGGTTGTATTCAGCTTGAAATGCTTCAAGGACAAGCTGCTGTTCTAAGTTCAAGATTTTAGTTGTCGCTTTGATTGCTTTCAGCAGTTCCTGGTGATCTGTAATTGACTTTTCATAAATGTCAATCATTGATAGAAGCAATTCCTGAAACGCTCCCATGTACCATTTTGGCAGAAGGCCGATTCGTAAATGGATAGAAGCAATTTTATTTCGTTTTTCAATAAATTCATCATCAATGACACCGGCAAACATTTCCTGAATATGCCGTTTTAACGTTTGTTTTAAGCGGTCAACTGAGCTGTGGTCGTTAATGATATCCATTAATGAGCTTTCATGATCAAGATTTTTATAGAAAGCGTCAACAATGTAAACAATGTGTTCTTGGATTAAGGGCTGCAGCTCTTGCAGCACGTGCAGCTCTGGATCTCCCAGCCTGACCATTTTGAGCTGTTTTTTCACATCTGAGAACTTGTTTGTGAGCTGAATGCGGTTTTTTTGCTGGCCGTTTGAATCTGAAAAATAAGCCGTTTCTTTTTTTCTATCTTTTTTAAATAACAATACAGTGATCCCCCTTGGGAAAATATAATTTTATCTTTTGGCTTTTTAAGCCTTTTTCTTTTTTATCGGTCAAGGGAAGCACGAATGAAGACGGCAGATAGAAATTATTTATAAAAAAACCGTTCAGTTATATGAACGGTTTAATCAAGATCAATTTGTTTTAGTGGTTTGATGGCCGGCCCTTCGACTACCTCGCCAGTTGGTTTAAAGCGTGATCCGTGGCACGGACAATCCCATGTGTGCTCTCCGTCGTTCCATTCCACTTCACAGCCTAAATGGGTGCAGGTTGTATCAACAAGATGCAGGCAGCCCGTTTCATCTCTGAATGCCCCCGCGCGTCTGCCGTTAATGGTGACGGCTTTTCCTTCACCTGGCGCGATCTCTTCAAACTCGACGTCCGGTTTTTCAAGCTTCCCTTTAATGAAATGCTTAGCCACATCTGCATTGTAAGAAATCACCTTTTGCAAGCCGGGATTCAGATGGAAACGAGACGGTGTAAAAATGCTCTCATATGGATTGTCTTTTTTCTCCACAAGGTCTGACAAAAGCTGAGCTGCGACAGCTGATGATGTCATGCCCCATTTTTTGAAGCCGGTCGCAACGAGAATATTGTCTTCGTTTTCAGACATAGGCCCGATGAATGGGATTTTATCGATGGTCACGAGATCCTGTGTGGACCAGTAATAGGGAATGCTTTCGATTCCAATTGTGCTTTCTGCCAATTGTCTCAGCGTTTCGTAATGGGTCGACATGTCTTTGCCTTGGCCTGTTTTATGGCTTACTCCGCTGAAGAGAATCAGCTTTTCTCCGTTTACAATGGTGTAGCGAAGCGCAACTGACGGCTGGTCTATACTTAAATACATGCCCTCAGGATAGTCGATCTTCGGCTTGACGGCGAGGACATAGGATCTGTCAGAATACATTCTTGCTGCATATAATCCGCCCCCGTCATAAAAAGGGAAATGGGAGCAGCATACGATAAATCGGCTTTTAATGGCGTGCCGGCTTTTTGTAACAACTTCAGGCATTTCTCCTTTTTTAATATCAAGCGCAACAGTCTCTTCATAAATCCGTCCGCCCTTTTGCACGATCTGATCAAGGAGCGCGGTTAAAAAGTGAAGCGGGTGAAATTGGGCCTGATTCTTCATCACAAGCGCCAGCTTAGAGCCGACGGGAAGCGGAAGATCTTTTATGAGATCCCTTTCAATCCCGAGTTTTGTGTATGCCTCATACTCAGTGCGGATTTTTTGTACAGCATCTTCACTTGCTGTGTAAAGGTAAGCGTCTTGTTCGGTCCATTCGCAATCGATCTGAAGTTCATCAACAATTCCTTTTATATAATCAATTGCATTCTGGTTCGCTTCATAATAAAGCCTTGCGTGGTTCAGTCCGAAATTGCGGATAAATTCATCATAAATCATGTCGTGCTGCGCTGTAATTTTTGCCGTTGTGTGGGCCGTTGTGCCATTGAGAACCTGATTCGCTTCAATCAGAACGACTCGGAAGCCTCTTTTGGACAGCTCGTAGGCCGTCGTGATTCCTGTAATGCCTCCTCCAATAATGGTGACATCACATTCCGTATCCTCTTGCAGCGCCGGAAAAGAAGGCAAGTCCGCCGATGTTCTCCAATATGTTTCGGGAGCTTCTTTTGAAAAAGGTTGATTAGTCAAACCATTGTACCTCCAATATCATTTATTCTTAATTTTTCCATTTTCTATCTTTTCATACATAGGAAGCAGGCTTTGGTCATACCATAATAGGGTTGAAAAGGAGTGATTGCATTGGCGAATGAGAAAAAGAAAACATTGCCGCCGCAGCATCAGGACCAGCAGCCGGGATTCGAATATCTGATGGATCCCCGTCCGGTATTTGATAAGCCGAAGAAGGCAAAAAAACTAGCGGGCAAAACGGCCATTATTACAGGCGGAGACAGCGGGATCGGACGTGCTGTATCGGTGTTATTCGCAAAAGAAGGGGCGAATGTGGTCATTGTATATTTTAATGAACATCAGGACGCCGAAGAAACAAAGGAGTATGTAGAGAAAGAAGGGGTGAAGTGCCTGCTGATTGCAGGAGATGTCGGAGATGAAGCTTTTTGTAATGAAGTGGTAAGACAGGCCAGCCAGGCTTTTCCAACCATAGATATTTTGGTTAATAATGCCGCTGAGCAGCATGTGCAGCCGAGCATTGAAAAAATTACTAGCCACCAGCTGATCAGAACCTTTCAGACGAACATTTTTTCTATGTTTTATTTAACGAAGGCTGTGCTGCCTCATTTGAAAAAAGGAAGCAGTATTATCAATACAGCATCGATCACCGCGTACAAAGGCAATAAAACATTGATCGATTATTCAGCGACGAAAGGAGCCATTGTCACTTTTACAAGATCCCTTTCCCAATCGCTTGTTCAGCAAGGCATTCGAGTCAATGCGGTTGCGCCGGGGCCAATCTGGACACCGCTCATTCCGGCCAGCTTTGCTGCAAAAGATGTGGAAGTGTTTGGTTCGGATGTGCCGATGGAACGGCCGGGCCAGCCGGTGGAAGTGGCGCCGAGCTATTTATATCTTGCCAGCGATGATTCCACTTACGTCACCGGCCAGACCATTCATGTCAACGGGGGAACGATTGTAAATGGGTAATTAAAAAAGCCAATCCTTAAGGATTGGCTTATTCGCTCTGTTTGAGCGCTGCATATTCTTTAGAGAGCGTAAGAAACGCATCTTTATCTTTTTCGTCCAAGGCTTTGTTGATTTGGTCAGTCAGCATGGTCAACCGACGCTTAAACAAGGATTCATCGAGCACCATTTGAATGTAAATATCCATCATTGTTCCATCAAATTCTTTTGTTTTTTGCGTGTTGCGGGACTTCATGAGCTCAGTGTACGACTTTTTCTCTTTCATAAAGAATCCCCCCAATGCCTTTTTTATAGTATATGGATAACGGTCGAAAAAATCAATAAATTTTTATAATCTTTAGACAACTAATACTTGGCAATCTATCGACATATCCTGCGAAATGCTGTGATCTGAGATCATGCAGTAAAGTAAAATCGCTTTATTAATAGTAAAATAGAACTAAAAAATATAAATAAAAGATGATTTTAGTTCATTTGTTAAAAAATCCTGTCGTTTTATAAACACAGATGATAGATTATTAGTATAAATTTTGCAGAAAAAGGATGGAGGCCATAACATGAGTCAGAAAACTGACACACCATTAGAATCGTATGAAGTAAACAGCGCAACAATTGCCGTTTTGCCAGAAGAAATCGACGGCAAAATCTGTTCAAAAATCATTGAAAAAGACTGTATGTTTTACGTCAGCATGAAGCCGCTGCAAATTGTCGACCGAAGCTGCCGATTTTTCGGATCAAGCTACGCGGGAAGAAAAGCGGGAACTTATGAAGTGACAAAAATTTCTCACAAACCGCCAATCATGGTGGACCCTTCGAACCAAATCTTTTTATTCCCTACACTTTCTTCGACTAGACCCCAATGCGGCTGGATTTCCCATGTGCATGTAAAAGAATTCAAACCGACTGAATTCGACGATACGGAAGTGACGTTTTCAAACGGAAAAACGATGGAACTGCCGGTCTCCTGCAATTCGTTCGAGAATCAGGTATATCGGACAGCCTGGCTCAGAACCAAATTTCAGGACAGAATCGAACACCGTGTCCCGAAACGGCAGGAATTTATGCTGTATCCGAAGGAAGAGCGGACGAAGATAATTTATGATTTTATTTTGCGTGAGCTTGGGGAGCGGTATTAGAAAATAGAAAGGAGCTGACCAAACAGGGCAGCTCCTTCTAACGATCAGGCCGTCGGAATTCCGCCGGTGATGCCGTATATTTGAGATGTCACATAGCTTGAATTCTCTGAGGCTAAGAATACATAAACATCTGCCAGTTCCGCCGGCTGTCCCGCGCGGTTTAATGGTGACGGCGGCGTCCCTTTGCCGAATTTCGGAATGTTTTCAGTTGGCTGTCCGCCGGAAATTTGCAGCGGAGTCCAGATTGGTCCTGGCGCAACAGAGTTCACTCTGATGCCTTTGGGCGCCAGCTGTTTTCCGAGCGCAACGGTAAAGCCGATAATGGCGTTTTTCGTCGCCGCGTAATCTAACAGCATCGGGCTTGGGTTGTAGCCTTCAACTGAAGTTGTGGTAATAATAGACCCGCCCTCCGGCAAATACGGAAGCGCCGCTTTAACAACCCAATATAGCGAGAAGACGTTCACTTCAAACGTCTTATAGATTTGTTCAGTAGGAAGATCTTCGATGTTTTGCACTGCTTGCTGTTTACCGGCAACGAGCGCTAACACATCCAGCCCGCCGAGTTCGTTATGCGCTTGTTTGACTAAATCGTGACAAAACGATTCGTCACTCAGATCACCTGAAATCAGGACTGCCTTGCGTCCTTCTGCTTCAATCAGTTCTTTTACTTCTTCTGCATCAGGCTGTTCCGCGGGCAAATAGTTAATTGCCACATCGGCGCCTTCCCGGGCATAAGCGATGGCGGCAGCGCGGCCAATACCGGAATCACCGCCGGTGACAAGAGCTTTTCGGCCATTTAGTTTGCCAGCTCCTTTATAGCTTTTTTCTCCGCAGTCCGGAATCGGCTTCATTTTTTGCTGCAAGCCGGGCGGTTCTTGGTATTGTTCAGGAAATTCATCGTGAAAAAATGCTGTTAAAGGATTGTTTCGTTTTGTATCAGACATCATTAACGCTCCTTTTTGTGTGGTGTACATTCGTATGTGTACCCTTGAGCAAAGTGAGAAAAACATGTTTTGGCAGTTTGCATCTCTGCAAGACAAAGAAAGCAAAAAAAACTGCCGCTCCTTCCATATTTATCTTGTAAAATATGACGAATTGAATTATGATAAAATCGCTTTAAAACAACTAAATATTGGGTATGGGGGAGTATATTGTCATGAAAAAAGCCGCGGCGCTTTTGCTTTCACTCGGTCTCGTTTTCGGTTTTTCATACGGAGCTGACCATGTGGCGGAAGCCAAAACGAAGGTAAAGACGTATAAGAACTGCAAGGAATTAAACAAAGTGTACAAAGGCGGGGTAGCCCGTACGTCCAAGGTGAAAAATAAAGGCGGAAAAACGAAGTACAAGCCTTACGTATCTAAGGCGCTTTATGATGCCAATAAAAAGAGCGACCGTGATAAAGATTTTATCGCCTGCGAACGCTAATCAAAAAAGCAATCTGTTGCCCAGATTGCTTTTTTTTGTTTAAGCGGCTTGATCAGCAGCTGCGCTTTTTGTTTTTCTTGTCATAAGACTGACCGCCATCATGACCGTAACATTCAGCAGCAAAGCGACAATGCCGACGTTTAAGTCTTTCGCCGCTTGCGGCAGCGCCGGAAATAAAGTGCCGATTGTTGTTTCTGTAACGGTAATATAAGAAACCGCTCCGACTCCCGTTATAATGCCGGCAAAGGCTCCTTGTTTGGTCACGATCTTATGCTTGAACAGGCTGAACAGCAGGGCCGGAAATAGCTGTGTGACGAGGCTGTATCCCATAAGGAGAAGCGTAACGATTGTGTTCCCGCCTTTGAATGTAAAGTACACAGCAATCAGCGCAATCACAGGCACTAAACATTTAGCCAATAATGACACTTGCTGTTCCGTCGTGCGGGGAGCAAACACTTGATAAACATTTTTGGCAAACAAAGTGGAGGCCGACATTAAAATCATGGAACCCGGCACAAGCGCTGTCAGCAGTCCGGCTGCCCCAATGACTCCGACAAACCAAGGATCAAAGGTTTGAAGAGACAGTCTCAAAAGTGATAAATCCGCGTCTGCGCCTTTCAGACCGGGAACTTGCAGGATAGCCGCAAAGCCGACGAAAAGGACAAATAGAAGGACCAGCTGGTATAAAGGCATAATAATGGCGTTTTTTCGAAAGACTTTTGGGTTTTCTGCTGAATAGGAAGCGGAAAACGTATGGGGCCACATGTAAAAGCCCAGCGCCGTCAGCAGCACGGTTGAACTGAACCATGCAGCACTTTGCCCTGTTTCGGGCAGGGTAATAAAACCGGGATTTGCGTTTTCAATCTGCTGAAACATGTCTTGAAATCCGCCGTAGTAATGAATTGGCAGATATACGCCTAAGAATAAAACGACGGCCAAAATCATGATGTCTTTGACAACGGATATCCAGGCGGACCCGTGGATGCCGGATACCATAACGTAAACTGTGATTGAAATGACGCCGATCCAAATGGCAGCAGTAGGAGAAATTTTTCCGTAAGACGTTTCCGATACAATCAATCCAAGCCCTTTCAGCTGCAGCACAAGATAAGGAATAAGCGCGGCGATGCCGACAAGTGAGACGAGCACGCCAAGCAGCGGGCTGTTGTACTTTTTGATGAAAAAATCGGACTGCGACATCAGCTTATGCTGTTTCGCATAGGACCATACCGCCGGCAGGAGCCAATAAGAAAGAATATAGGCCAGGCAGCCGTAGGCGATGATGTAAAAAGCCGGCCCGCCTTTTCCGTAAGCCCAGCCGCTTCCGCCGAGAAACGTAAACGTCGTATAAATCTCTCCTGCCATCAATAGGAAAACAAAGACAGTACCGAAGCCGCGGCCTCCAACCGTCCACTGCTCAAGGTCCATGTCTTTTCCTTTTTGGGCGCGTACGCCGAGAAACATGCTGAATAGCAGGACACCGAAAATGATGATGAGAGCTGCGTTCATTCTGCTTCCTCCCTTTTATTTTCTTTGTCGAGGACATACACGATCGCCATCAGGACAGAGGTCAGCAAAGCCCACATGACAACATAGGCGAGAATGAATGGCATGCCAAACAGATAGGGTGTCACTTTGTTTGCAAAAGGGATGCCAAGCAAAAGTCCGATGAAGGGTAAAGCGGCAAGAATGTGAATCAGTTTCATAGAATCCTCCTTTGATCAAAAATGGGCGGTGCGTGTCATGCGCGGGCTGCAAATCATGTCGCTAATCTGGCGGCACATGTCATTTTTTGGGGAGTGAAAGGCTGTGGTACGAATTATAAATAAATTTATTTTGTTTGTATAGTGCGAATTGTCAGAAATTTATTCTTGGGGAGCTAGAAGGGGGGACGGGCGCAAGGAGGGGAATACAGAATGATTCGAAAGACTTATGGCGAGTCCGGCGCAAATAAATAGAATGTTAACAAACTGCTTACTTGCTCTCGAATTCGCGGGTTAAAATAGCGGTGTTTTTCTTCGTAGCCATCAATGACAAATAAATAAAGCGTAAAGGCTTCATCACGCTCAGCCTCGTAGATGGCGATTTTTCTTTTCCTCAGCTCTTTTCTGATCTCAATCAGATCCTTTTGTGCTATTTTTAATGATTCGTTGATAAGTTGTATATAAGGGTGTTTCAATTTTAATGAGCTTTTCTCAATTCCGCCGAGATCGCGGTTTAAAATCGTAATGACCATAGGCAAAAAGAGAGCCCGTTCTATCAATTCATATCCTTCCGGCTGCAAATGCGGCATGGTAACTCCTTCTTTCTTGAGGGAACGTTTGTTCTTGTTATATTCTATATCGGCTGGTGAAATGTTTCAAGACAGAAAAAATCACCAAAACTTTTTAGTTTTTCGCCGAGAATGTGTAGAATAAGGATAGACAAACCCGGTGAGGAGTATAAACGTTGGAGCAATTTTTATCCTATTTGACAGAGGATCGTTTAACTGAATTATTTCAAAGCTATAGGGCTTTCGGTCCGCTTATTGCTGTGCTGCTGCCTTTAATTGAAGCATTTCTTCCGTTTTTGCCGCTTATCGTTTTTGTGGTGGCGAATACAAATTCGTTTGGACTGTGGGAAGGCTTCATCCTGTCATGGGCCGGATCAACAGCGGGGTCCATTCTCGTGTTTTTCATTGTCCGTCATTATGGACAAAGAAGAGCTCTTGGATTCATCCGCAGGCATCCGTCTGTCAGAAAGCTTATGTTATGGGTGGAAAGGCACGGTTTTGGCCCGATGTTTCTTCTGCTTTGTTTTCCATTTACACCGTCTGCCGCGGTGAATGTTGTCGCTGGTTTGTCAAGGATCGGGACGCGGCCGTTTGTTTTGGCGGCAGCCTCGGGAAAGCTCGTCATGATTTTTATGATCAGCTTCATCGGATATGATCTTCACGCGCTGATCACACAGCCGATTCGCACGGTTATTGCTGTTCTGGTGATTGCTGTCTTATGGTATGTCGGCAAAAGGGTGGAACGGCATCTGCATGTGAGAGCCAGCCAGCGTGAGCATGATGGAGGGAGACAGTAACATGAAAAAACGGTTTTGGTTTCTTGCCGGTGTCGTGTCCGTAGTTCTCGCCATTCAAGTCAAAAATGCCGTCTTTATTGATTACAAAGTAGAAGGCATCAGCATGAACCCGACTTTTCAGGAAGGGAACGAACTGTTGGTCAATAAATTTTCACATCGATTCAAAACCATCCATCGTTTTGATATTGTTTTGTTTAAAGGCCCTGATCAAAAAGTGCTGATTAAGCGGGTAATCGGCTTGCCCGGTGAATCGATCAAATATAAAGATGATCAGCTGTATGTGAACGGAAAGCAGGTGGCTGAACCATTTTTGAAGCATTTGAAATCAGTTTCTGCCGGAAGCCATGTAACAGGTGACTTTACGTTGAAAGATGTGACAGGAACAAGCAAGGTGCCGAAAGGTCAATATTTTGTCGTTGGAGATAATCGCATATACAGCTTCGACAGCCGGCACTTTGGTCCGGTTAGAGAAAAAAATATCGTCGGTTTGATTTCCGATGCTGAACAAAAAGACGCCAATTGAAGCGGCGTCTTTTTTGTGCTGGTTTGGAAAAATGTGTTGAAGAAAAAATTGTAAGGAGTTATAATCAAAAATGTTACGAGTGTAACAAAAATATATTTGATTTTTGGTTTTTCTTTTATTTTTAGTGGTTTTTATTAGTTTTATATGAAACAAAAGGAGTGATTTAGATGAATGTTGAAGCAGTGATTATAGGAGGAGGACCGGTCGGATTTATGCTGGCTTCCGAGCTTGCGATGGCTGGGGTGAAAACATGTGTGATTGAGCGGCTTGAAAAGCCTGTTCCGCATTCTAAGGCACTGACGCTGCATCCCCGCACGCTGGAGCTTCTTGAGATGAGAGGGCTGCTGGAACGTTTCGTATCCATGGGAACCAAGATACCTTCCGGACACTTTTCGATGCTGGATACCCGTCTTGATTTTTCAGACTTGGATACGGGCTGTCCTTACACGCTTTTGCTTCCGCAGGCCAAAACAGAGCAGCTGCTGGAGGAACATGCGCGGAGCCTGGGAGCAGCGGTGTTACGAGGGGCAGAGGTGCTGGCGGTTACGCAAAACGAAGCAGAGGCGCAAATCATTTTCAAGGATCGGGACGGCAGTCTGAGGACAATCACAAGTATGTTTGCCATTGGTGCCGATGGAGCAGGAAGTACTGTCCGGAAACAGGCTCGAATTGAGTTTCCGGGAACAGACAGCACCATTACAGCAGCGCTTGGAGATGTGGCGCTCCTTTCTCCGCCGCCGTCAGGAGTGCTGTCCCTTTGCACAAAAGAGGGGGGTGTCATGATCGTTCCGCTTTCTCCGGGCCGATACCGTGTAGTCGTGATCAGCCCTTATCGCACGCAGACGCCGAAAGATGTGCCTGTCACTGAGGAGGAGCTAAAAACTGATCTCATACGAATTTGCGGGACTGACTTCGGTTTAACCGAGCCTTCCTGGATGTCACGGTTCGGGAACGCCGCACGCCAAGCGAAACGGTACCGCGACGGCAGAATCTTCCTTGCAGGGGATGCGGCGCATATTCATTTTCCAGCGGGCGGCCAAGGGCTGAATGTCGGCCTTCAGGATGCGATGAATCTTGGATGGAAGCTGGCGGCGGCCGTCAAGGGCGCTGCGCCTTCATGGCTTTTAGACAGCTATCATGAGGAGCGGCACCCGGCTGCAGAAGGGCTCCTGAGGAACACGGAGGCGCAGACGAAACTGATTGATTTCACTCAAGCAGGCCTCCATTTGCGGAGTATGATGTCGGAGCTGCTCGCCTTCCCTGAAGTGAATCGATATGTAGCGGGGCAAATTTCTGCGCTTGATGTCAGGTATGAAGCCGATCCCAATATGCCGCCGCATCGTTTGAACGGGTCAAGGCTCCCTGATATGGAGCTGATTCGTTCCGGCGGCAGTTCGGAACGGCTGTACAGCTGTCTCCAAAACGGGACATTCGTTTTGCTGTCATTGATGCAAGAAGCCGATGATCATAGCCGAATGAGAGGCTTACGCACGGTAAACGCCTCGCTTGCAGAACCGAATGAAAAGTTGCGGGACGTGCATACAATATTGATTCGCCCTGACGGACATGTTGCCTGGGCCGTGGATGCATCGGCGCCTGATTGTGCCGAGGTGATTCAAACAGGGATCAGCCGCTGGTTTTCCGTTACCAGCCGGGTGTAACGCAATTCGATTGTTTCATCTGTAACAAAACGGTATGATAGAAGAAACAATCGAATGAAAAAGGATGGAAAACCAGATGAATACAGATCATACGAAACGCAATCTTTTTGAATTATATGCGGAGCTCATTCATCAGCAGGAGAAATGGGAGGGGCTTATTAAAGCCTTTTTGGCTGATGAATTGAAGAAGCTTGATGCCGAGCACGGGAGTAAATCTCAATTGACGATGACAGAAATTCATGTTCTATCCTGTGTCGGGGACAATGAACCAATCAATGTCACGTCTATAGCAGAAAAAATGAATACGACAAAAGCGACTGTATCGCGCATCAGCACAAAATTGCTCGGCGCCGGCTTCCTTCATAGAACACAGCTCAGCGATAATAAGAAGGAGGTCTACTTCCGTTTGACGCCGGCTGGGAAAAAACTTCACAATTTGCATAAATATTATCATCAGAAGGTCGAACAGCGTTTTCTGTCATTTTTTGATCGGTATACAGAGGAAGAGATTCTTTTTGCGGAACGGCTGTTTCGGGATCTGGTGACAAAATGGTATCCGTCGTCAGAAGAGATGGAAGATGGTCTTCACAACGTTTTTAAATAAAAAACACGCACTGAGGTGGGTGTTTTTTACGTTTCTTCTTTCTTTTTCAAGATTGTAAGGTAAATCAGATTTCCTCCGGCTAAAATGATAAGCGGCAGTCCAGGGGAGCTGGATGTCACCAAATTATAAATCAGCCAGATTCCTAAACATATTCCATAATATAAGTGCATTGCTTTCTCGGGGTTGTCGCGCAGCAAACTCACTTTAAAAATCTTTTTCATTATAACGCCCCTATTCATTTTATGATTTCTCCTTTAGTTTACATGCATCTTCGGTTCATCTCAAAATTCGATCTTTGGCTTTTGATGCTTCCTCAGAATATGCTGAGGAAATTTTAGGTTTAGGTTTATTTTTGATGGGGAGCAACAGGCTAGTATACCTTGATTTATGGATGTATCATAAAACAATTCTGTAAATACCTTTGCTAGTCACCTGAACGCATCTCGGACAGGTACGGAATCATAATCACTTCTATCATCTACCATCTCCCATCTCCCTTGCTAAAACACTGTTTTCTCATGACAAAGAAGAGGACATTAAGTCCTCTTCTTACTTACGATATGTCTATTCGTATCTTTCATTTACACGTTTTTTACTGTGTTTTTGAAGCTTTGCTTTCAAGTGAAATAGGGTCTTCTGCTTTAGTTCTCCTAATCTTTACAGAAATACCTACTAGAATGACCGCCATCGTTGTAAAGATTCCCATGGTTAATAAGATCGTATCCTGATTTAAGCTCCATCCAATTAAGAAAGAGATGATCGCTCCTCCGAAACTTGCCGAAGCAATAAATAAACTTGTAACTTCGTCAACGTACTTCTGAATAATGATTGATGCTAGTGTTAAAGCAATGGGAAATATGCCCGCTATACTTAGACCAATCAAAAATGTGCCGCCCAATTGAAGTAAGGGGTTACTTATATAAGAGAAGGCGATCAACAAAACAATTAAACAACTGCAACTAAATAGGAGGTACTTAGAAAAATTAAGCCTTCTGCTTACGAAACCAATCAGTATTCTTCCTATGATGATCCCTACCCAGAAAAAGGAGACACTGATAAGACTGATTTGTTCATTGTCTTGGTTTATCATAATTGAAGGTAAAAAGTTGGCGAAATTTGTTTCAATACCAGCATATAGGAAAGCAAAAAATACAAAAAAGCCTAATTGCTTTGATTTTTTTCTGTCTCCTATAAAGTATTGAAATGCTCCTGCATCTGGCAAGGCCACTTGCTGGTTAGCATTCTTAGCATACTTTCGGTTCTTGGATAAGAAAATTAACCACCCTGCTAATAGGACGAACAAAAAGGTGAATATGCAGTAATACGGTAAAAACCAGTTATTGATATTGATGAAGGAATTAATTAATAATGGGAAAGTTAAAGCGCCTAATCCAAAGAGGACTTCCAGCTTACTCATTTTTTCTGCATTACTTTCGAAATTAGCAATAACAAAGGAACCAACTGTCGTTTCTAATGTACCTGCTCCATATCCTAAGAGAAAAGCCATTACAACAATATAATACCAATCCTTAGTGAGAAAAAAGATACTTAACGCTGCAAGCATTATGATCAAAGCTAAAGTAAGTGTCCTAAAGTGACTGTATTTCTTAATCATTAACGGTGCGATTAATACCCCGCTTAGGAATCCGGTAAACTGAAAGAAAATGATGACCGAAATATCATCTGTTGTCTTGTTAAAAGACTCTAAAAGAAATGGTGTCAAACTTCCTGTTGATATATGGATAATACCCACTGTGAAAAAGAAAGCATATCCAAATAAATATGTGCCTCTTAACATTCATTACACCCCTATATGAAAAAGCAGGAAAATAAATTCCTGCTTTTTCAGTAACTTATCTCTTCGAAATACTAGTTGACTGCTAAAACAGACATTGTTTGAGAGTTGCTATCTTTCTCAAAGAACATTTCTAATACTTCCTGAGATCTAAAACCATCGTGAAAAGAAGGGATCTCAACCCAATCTTTCTGAGTTGATGAAATCCAATTGATTAACTCGCTTCTAAAAGAATCAGCCCAACCATAAAATTCGTTTGGCGGATCATTTAATAGACTTTGCGGCACTGGGCAGTCTACCACGTTCAAGCCATCTATGAGCTTGTAAACGTGAGGGTTGCCTGTGTGGTATTTAAACTCTTTTTTGTGTCCAACTACCTCAATGCTAAAACCGCAGTCTTCAGGTACAGAACATTTTGATGTGATGATATTTACAAATACCTTGTTCTTCAGTTGACCGTATATTTCTGCATAGTCATCTACAAGTACCTGTTTATCCTCTTTTGTTTTTACATTTGTGTTCATCTTTGCCCTTACTGATTCTGTGATGAAATCACTCTCGAACAAATACCATACCATGTCGATAAGGTGAATACCCAGATCCCCCAATGACCCGCTGGTCTTCTTACTATTCGCGTCATCTCTCCAAGTAAACTTCTTACGTCTAAGGGCGCTGTTTTTCTTGAAGTGTACTTTTATGGACAGGATGTTACCTAGTTCAT
This sequence comes from Bacillus halotolerans, assembly GCF_001517105.1. Taxonomy (GTDB): domain Bacteria; phylum Bacillota; class Bacilli; order Bacillales; family Bacillaceae; genus Bacillus; species Bacillus halotolerans. Next base: position 337,232 of record NZ_LPVF01000012.1, on the reverse strand, counting down.
TATTGATAATTAAGCTTTTTAAGATATTTACGTAAGACAAATATCTATAATTAAATCCCATACTAGCTCTTACGTCTAACCTTTCAGCAGTATCTTTCATAATGCTTGCTTCCTCAAGAGAAATAGCCATAGGCTTTTCACACAATACATGCTTATGCTTTTCTAATGCTTGCAAAGCATGTTCTTTATGGCAAAAGTTTGGAGATGCTACAATTAAACCTTCTGAGACATCAATTAGTTCATCTACATTTTCATATGTCTTCCCGCCGAAAGTTTTCACAAAGCTTTCCGCATTTTGTTGATTTATGTCATACACCCCTACTAACTCTGCATTTTTAATTGTAGATAAAGCAGTTGCGTGCGCTCTTGCAATACCGCCTGCACCTATGATACCAATCTTCTTCATACTCTATTTCCTCCTCATTATCCAATTAATTTTTTTAAGGTATTGGTAATTCCTTTTGAGTACTCACTATCGGTTATCAGTTGGTGCAGATTTTTGGCTTCTTGTGTTGCATTTTTTAGTAGATATCCATTTCCTACTGCCTGTAACATACGAACATCATTTCCGCTATCTCCAAATGCGATAGCTTTTTCGGTATCTAGGTTGTATTTCTCTAGCATAAACTTTACAATTTCATTCTTTCCTGTTCCCATGGGTATAAAATCTACATCATAGCTGTCTTCTGGATCACCTGCTAAGGGATTGCAACGATTTATATTAACTGAAACTCCGTATTCCTCGCAGATCTTTTCGATTGCTAATAAATTTTTCTTGTCGTTTATTTCATCTTGTTCCTGATAATAAAAATTATGCTTATACCGTGACTTTCCTAATTGAGTTTGGGGATTCAAAAGAATGTTATGATTTTCATGTAACTGTTTCACAAGTATCTCAATCTTTTCTTTACTAAACTCTTCATTTATACGACTGTTCCACTCATTATCTTGCTGCCCGAAATTATGCTCTGAAAAGTACGTAATTTCAGTTCCAAGATCACTAGCTATAAAATGCGGGAAATATCTAAATTTTCCTCGTCCCATTTTATCGAGAATAGATTCTATACTACTCCCGGTAACCCATCCGATGAGCAGTTCCCCGGCTTTACTTTTTTGTTCTAGATAGTCTTCGAGTTCATATATCTCTTGTTGTTTTTGTTCATCGATTGTATGCGGAAAATACGTTTCATCAAAATCACAAAAAACAATATACTTAGGATGTTCAACCTTAGATAAGGTTTTATACTCTGACTTCTTGCTTAATAACATGAAACAGTCCCTCCACTACTCTGTCTTGTTCTTCTAAAGTAAATGACGGATATAATGGCAAATGCAGTACCTGGCTATGAGCTTTTTCCGTATGAACCAATTGGAGTTTTGTATACTTGTCCTGTACTAAAGGAGTTTTTTGCATATGAGACAGGATTGGATAATATACATCTGTTTGAACACCAAAATCTTCATTTAATTTCGTCATGATATTTGTCCTATCTTCTGTTCTTACCTTAATAGGAAACAGATGCCACACATGATCTTCACTTAATTCCGGTAATTCAATAAGACCTTTATTCTGTAATTCTGCTAATTGAGTAATGTATCTATCCGCCAAAAACAGTCTTTTGAAGTTGTTTAATGAAAGATACTTCATTCTCTCTAAACCAATAGCTGCTTGTAAATTGTCCATTTTTGAGTTAAGTCCAAAATCGATGACTTTCTTATTTTTCACATTTACTTCAAAACCATGATAACTAAATTGAATGCATTTTTTAGCGAGTTCTTCATTATCAGTTGCTATTGCTCCAGCCTTGCCACATACACCAAAATTTTTATATGGATTAAAACTTAATGTAGTTATGTCTGCATCCTTTCCTAAGTCGGTCAGTCCAATTCCTTGGCAAGCATCCTCAATTACTTTCAATTGATAACGATTTGCGATTTCACGGATATGCTTCATGTCTGAATGTTTTCCGTATAAATGCACAGGCAGAATAAATTTTGTATAAGGAGTTATTGCTTCCTCGATTTTGTTAGGATCGATGCAGAATGTTTGCGGGTTAATATCTACATAGACAGGAACGCCGCCCAAAGCTAACACAGCATTTTCAGTAGCTGCAAAGCTATTAGCTGGCATGATCACTTCATCCCCACGATTTAACCCTAAAGCCAATAATCCTATCATAATAGCATCCGTTCCACTGCTGGTTGCAATTACATACCTTTTATGTAAATATGTAGATAAAACAACTTCGAATTGCTCTAAATAGGAACCACTCGTAAATTTTCCAGTTGGCAAAACTGCAGTTAATGTATTTAAGATATCATTCACTTCATCATTGGTTATTAATCTGTCTACAGGCATAAAAGGGACTTTACTGATTTCACGATTTTTTTGGTAGTTGAAAAGGTCGTTTTCAATATCTGTGTTTTCTTTTAATACTTGTTTCCATCGCTCGTTTGCAATACTGTCTTCAATAACAAGTTCTTTTCCTTGCATGTCACCTTTTAAATGTTTTAGCAATAACATGTTTTCTTTACTTTTACCTGAAACTCTAACCTGTTTTTGCATGAACAGTACCTCCAATGATTTTTATAATCTGGAAAATTTGATACAAATTTATCCTAATTTCTGAAACCGATAACATGTCAATAACTTTTTTGAGGAAGGGAAAATATGCCTACAATTGATGAAATAGCAAAATTGTGCAATGTGTCTAAAACCACAGTATCAAGAGTATTGAATAATCATCCTTATGTATCAAAAGAAAAAAGAGATATGATCTTAGAGGCTATTAACGATCTTGACTACACTCCCAATTATTTAGCTCGGAATTTTAGGAGAAATAAGACACAAACGATAGCTTTATCGGTTCCGAGTATCGACCATCCATTTTTTGCTCAATTAATAAAAGGGGTCTCTCATGAGGCACTGTTTAAGAATTACAAGGTCATTGTATTTCAAACCTTTTATGACAAACAGACAGAGCTGGAATTATTAGAGTTATTGAAACACAAAGAAGTTGATGGCATTATTCTTGGAACTTTAGAAAATGAATGGGATAAGATATCCCCTTTCTTAAAGTATGGTCCTATCTTATTGTGTAATGAATATCATCACTCAGCGGACATCACGATCATTGGGTATGATGAATTTGAAGCCGCATACATGGGGGTAGCACATTTAATTGAAAGAGGACATAAAAAAATTGGATTTTGTTTTGATACTCCATATAGCGAAGCTCAATGTCAGAGGAGAGAGGGGTACTTGAAAGCTTTACAAGATTACAATTTACATCATAGAAACGAATGGATATTCGGTGAATTGTTTAATATCGAGGATGGCTTTCGTGTTTTTCATAAGATAAAGGATCTAAAGGACAGACCCTCAGCAATATTTACAGGAAATGATCAAGTCGCCGCAGGGATTATTAAACAGGCGATAAAAAATGGCTTTAAAGTCCCAGAAGACTTAGCTGTAATTGGTTTTGACAACCATTCGATTTGCCAAGTCGTGACTCCGACCATAACAACAATTGATATTCCCATAATAGAATTAGGTCAACAGGCTGTGTTGAAAATAATCGAGTATATTTCGGGTAACACTTCTTTAAACAGAAAAATTATTAAACTTCCAACAAATCTTATTATAAGAGAATCAACGTAACTAGAGATTTTCACTTCCTTATCATTTTATCTTTGTATAGAAAAAGAGGTTATTCATATGTAACCTCTTTTTCAATCAGGAAGCCTGTTTTGGAATTCTTATGGATGTTCTTATACCAAAAGTCGCTCTATTTAAAGATTCTTCATTACTCATTGCTCTATACGCTGTATCCATTTTTACTTATCATTCATTTGTGTCAGCAATTTTCAATCAACGCATTCTCAACAACGAAATATCTGGATTGACGCTTTTTACACTTACATTTCCTCATCTTGGTGGTTTGCGATTTAAAAGTTCTTGAATCCTTTTATTTCACTTACCTGCTCCATTTTGAAGTCTTCCATACTCTGCAGAATAGAGTCACCCCAAACCTTTTCTTCCTAAAGTCTACCATATGGAGATTTTCCCCAACTAGGCATTGCTGCCGCTTATCGAACTCTCTTTGCCTTTTTTTTCACCGTGAAGATGGTGAAGCAGACGATAAAACGGCGGCAAGAGGGCGATGACAAGGATGACGCGTGTGACCTGAACCGCAACGACAAAGGTCGAATCGGCATGCAATGTAACAGACGTCGTCGCCATTTCCGCAATGCCGCCGGGTGCAAATGCCAAAACAGAGGTGATCAGCGAAATCCCTGTCAGTTTGGAAACGATCACCGCGCTTAAAAGCATAGCGGCAATTAAGCCGACTGATGAAATGAAACCGACGATCATGATACGTGTAACGCCGGCAAACATGCTTTTGTACATCTTAGAACCGATTGTAGCCCCCAGAAATATCTGCGAAAGATGGTTGGCTTGTGACGGCCACCATGCAAGCATGTCATGGCCTGTTATTGAAGCGCCGCCTATGTGCACGGCCGCTACACCGAGCATACTGCCGAGCAGCCACGGAGCGGGAAATTTTAAATATTTTGCCGCTTTACAAGCTCCCCAGGCAACGAAAATGAGAACGCCGGTCCACAGTACGGGAGCGAGCCCGATTTCTGTCGTGGCAGCGGATACCGTTTGTGTTGCGGCATTTGCAGGGCCATCTTGTTTAGCGTAAATCAGGATAACCAAAAACGGAATAGACAGGACCACGAGCAGCACCCGCATCATTTGAACGAGACTGACAATAGCGGTGTTGGCACCGACCTCCTGAGCAATACTCGGCATGGCGGACAGTCCGCCGGGAGCCGTGCCGACAAAGCTGGTCATCATATCCGTTTTGCTGAAACGCCAAAGCACATAGCCTGACAGCATGGCAAGAAGTATCGATAAAATCAGCATGATGCCGACCGAAAACCAATGATCTTTGAGGACAGACAGAACGGATAGGTTCAGCTTTTGGCCCAATTCAATGCCGAGGATCATCTGCCCGAGAGCGAGCCACCGGCGGTTAATTCCTTTTTGGTCTGGCGCCATCATCAGCCAAGCCGGCCGTATCATAGCGAGACAGCAGGCGACAATCAGCGTTCCGATCATCCACCCGATCGATATTCCGGTTAACGAAAGAATAAACCCCCCGGCTGCACTGATTGCGATAAACCATAGATCTGTGAGGAGATTTTTGTCTTTCTTCAATATAAAACCCTTCTTCCTATTAACTTACAGTTCCAATTGTTCATGTAGTGAATGTATCATTACTATAGTATATTTTTGTTGATAATGAAATTATGAATTTTTTTCTGTCAGCCATTCACTTTTCTTATGACATATATTCAATCCTCTCCATGATATGAGACTGCAAGAAACCGGCGGCGAGAAGACACACGGAAAGAGTGTAAAACATGATTTCCCCGCCAAATGAAGTCAGGATCAGTCCGCCGGCCAGCGGCCCGATTGACCGTGAAATATCCCAATGCAAGCCGTATATCGCATAGAAACGGCCGAGCATATGCGGCGGCGCCAGCCGGGAAATAAAGGTTTGGATATGAGTGAGTCCGATGCTTTCTCCAACCGTCATCACGGCCGCAGTCAGCATAAGCAGCGTCAAAGATGTTGAGAATGCAAAGCCGGCGGCCGCAAGTGAGTAGCTGATATAGGTGATGAGAAGAATCGTTTTCATCGGAAACTTTTCTGTCCATTTTACTAAAGGGACTTGAAGAACAAAGCTTAATAAAGCTTTTGCCGCCGAGTAGATTGCCAGCATGGACAGGTAATCAGGAAACATACTTTTGCTGAACAGCCTGTATGTCGTTTCTGTTTGCGCGTATAACATGCTGATTGGGAGAGAAAGCAGCAAAAGGATCAAAACAGGCCGATATCTTGTGAAACTCGCGGATAATGCTGCGGGATGATCTGCTTTTAGCGGCTTTGTTTCTGGTAATTTAAAGGCGGCGATAAGAAAATAAATGAACAGTGCCGCGGCATCTAATGCAAATATCCAAACGGGATCATGAGCGTACAGCAGCAGCCCAAGCAGCGGACCTGCTGTCAAGCCTGCTGAGTAGATGGCATTGATGACGGCAAAAACTTCCGACCGTCTGTTTTCCGGCGTGCTTTCGGCAATCTGTGCGCGTGATGCAGGAATGTACAGGGATCTTCCGATGCCGTTGAGGATATAAAGGAAAGCGAAAAAATATGCATCGTGAGCTAAAACAAAACCCGCCATTGCCGCTGTTTGCAGAAGCAGGGCAGTAAGGATCGCTGTTCGCCGTCCGAGCTGATCTGTCACCCGTCCCGCTATGAGTGTCAGGCAAATATCAGCGAAGGGCTGAAGACTGATGATCAGCATGGGAAGCATCACGCTTCCGTTTAATTGCTCATGCAGATACAGCACCATAAACGGCCCCATCATGGCCCCTGTCAGGCTTGTCAGCATTTCGCCGAAAAATCGGAGCCAAACGGGTGCTGTGTAGCGGGATGTAATTGATTGGAAGAGGATAAACATGTAATTTCCGCCTTTCGCTGTTTGATATAGTAGTAGTGTATAGAAGGGGCGGCGGGCCAAAAAGAGAAGAAAATAAGAGAAAAAGATTCCCCTTTTTTGTCAGGAGGTCAGGGATTGAAGCTAATTGACCATTATGTGACGCTCGCAAAAGCTGAGAGCGGCGAACCGGGACAGATGAAGGAAATGCCGCTCAGTGAGATTGCGGCATGTTTATATTGTACAGAGAGAAATGCGAAGCTGATTTTACGTAAGATGGAGAGCGAAAAGTGGATCATTCGCGAAAGCGGATCGGGGCGCGGCCATAAATCAAAAATCGCTTTTCTCCGTCAGCCGGAAGATTTGCTGCTTCAAACTGCCAAGGAATATACAACAGCCGGTAAACTTGAAAAAGCAAAAGGACTGCTTGACCAGTATCAGCCGGCGTTTCCGGGGATTCAAAATAGGTATGACATGTGGTTTTCTGAGGTGTTCGGTTTTGTAACAGAAACCGGACAGGATGGTGAACAGGATGTGCTGCGCTTGTTTATAGCCCCAGCAGCGGTAAGCAGTTTTGATCCGTGCAGGATCTTTCTGCGGTCAGAGGGCCATTTTGTCAAGCAGATTTATGATACACTGCTCCGATTTGATCGGGAAAAGAGAGAGCCGCAGCCGCATTTAATCCACGGATGGAATAAGGCGGGGAAAAAACGGTGGAGATTTTTTCTTCGGAAAGGCGTTTCTTTTCATAATGGAAAGCCATTGACGTCAAGGGATGTTGTATTTACGTTTCAGCGTTTTATGGATCATGATGAAAATCCATATAAATGGATGCTGAAAGGTGTTGAACGGATTTCAGAGAAAGGGCCTTTTTGTGTGGACATTGAGCTCGATCAGCCGAATGAGCTTTTGCCATATATTCTTTGTGATGAACGGCTGTCTATCCTGCCGGCAGAAACGAACGGCGGGGTGAATGGGACGGGACCTTTTTGCCTTGTTCAGCATGACGAACACATGCTCATTCTTCAAGCCAACGAGCGGTACTTTAAAGGCCGGGCATTCTTAGATCGTATTGAGTTTGTGTTTTCTGAGCAAGCAGATGATATGTACGGTTTTACCCTTCGAGAAAAACAGAAACCTTCTGAGCGGCAAACTGTTTTTGAAGAACGGCATGTTCAATATTTGTCACTAAACCTCAGAAAGAAAGGGCCGCTTCAGCATCCGGGCTTGAGAAAAGCCCTTCGGCTGCTGATTTCGTCTGAACAGCTCGTTCGTGAGGCGGGAGGGCACAGAAGCAATCCGGTATCATCTTTTTTTCACCCGGCGCCTTTTGACTGGGGAGACGCTTCACCTGCGGAATTAATGAAAAAAAGCGGATATGCGGGGGAAATGCTGTCACTGTTTACCTTTTCTGAAACGGATCATCGCGAGGACGCAGCATGGATTCAAGAGGTTTGTGAACGGAACGGCATTAGGCTTGAGCTGCAATTTTGTACTGCTGCCGATTTGCGCCGCCCGGAAATCGTACAAATGGCTGACATCATTCATGACAGCGCAACGTTTTGTGAAGAAAGCGAGTTTGGTTTTTTGCATTTGCTGCTTTCGGAGAACAGCTTTTTGCATCAGCATCTTTCAGATGAACAGAAACGGACATTTTCAGAAATGATAGAACGGTTTTTCTCATTGCCCGACAGGTCTTCCAGAATGAATATAGTAAAACAAATTGACTGTCAGATTATAGGAGATGTCAGCGCGATTCCGCTGTATCAAAATGTGCTTGAGGTAGCATCGAGTGAGACTGTTGAGGGTCTGATGCTGGATGAAGAGGGGTGGATTGATTTTTACTCTGTATGGCTGTCAAAAGAGTGAAGAGGGCTCTCATTTGACCCCTCTCATGCTTCGTTACGCAGCCATTTTGCGGCAGTGATCGGCGCAGGCAAAACAAGACGTCGCACACGCTTGGCAATGATCATGATCATGCTTTTCGCATTCAGTGCCGCAGGCTTCACAAATATCGGCGCAAAGTGCGCAAATTTCTTTCATAAAGGGGCTGTCCGTTTGCATGGCTTTCACTGCCAGCGCGCAAATATCCGCACATTCCCTGTCAAGCCGGATGCAGCCGCTCAGATCGTGGTGCGCACTTTCTTCCAAACATTTTGTAAAACAATGGTTGCAAGCTTCCATACATGTGATACAAGCTTCAATGGTTTGCTGCATGCTTGATTCCCCCTCATATGTTCGTGTATGATTTTATGTTTCCCGGCTGAGGTTAAGAAAAACAGTGGAGTGTGTTTTAGGGGGAGATGGTGTAAATATAATCTGATCGTGTCGATCAAAATCAGGTGCTAGCGATCCATCAAATAGTATAAAAACCAGACAGCATGGTTTTGTTCATCTCGTGCGGCGCGCGTAAAGATACCCTTTGCCTTTACATTTGAGGTTTCCTCAGCTGCGCGTAAGTAAAAGTCAACGGTTTTCTGTTCATCTTTAAAAGCGGCATCAAGTCCTCTTGTAAAAGTGTCCGGGCATTTTTCTGTTTGTTTCGGCATGATAGGTTTGCCTGTAATGGCTCCGTATAATGAGGAGAAATCACGGAGATGGCGGATCTCATCGCGCCTGATTTCTTCAATTTGTTTTCTGACATCAGCAGGGTGGGCAAGTTCAGCAAGCCTGCGATAGCATTGAACCGCGCTGAATTCTCCGTTGATGGCTTTCTGGAGATTTTGAATCAAAACAGGGTCTTCCCGGTATTGCGCTGGATAAGGAAAATAGCTGTAATACAAGGGGGTTCAACTCCATTCTTAAGGAATTGGGCTTCTGTAAAAGTATATGTGAGGCCAGAAAACATGTGCGGAGAAATTCAGCTTCTTATAAATGAAAAGGCCGTTTTTACCAATAGATCAGATTGGTCATTTTCGTCATTATTCGATAAAATATAAACAGATAAAAAGAGAGGGGTCTTCTAATTTGGGAGCAGAGTTTTTAGTAGGCAGGTCCGGGAGTGGAAAAACGAAGCTGATCATCGACAGTATTCAAGATGAACTGCGCCGGGCTCCATTCGGGAAACCGATCATTTTTCTAGTCCCGGATCAAATGACGTTTTTAATGGAATACGAGCTTGCTAAAACGCCTGATACGGGCGGCATGATTCGTGCTCAAGTCTTCAGCTTTTCACGACTGGCCTGGCGCGTCCTCCAGCATACGGGAGGAATGAGCAGGCCGTTTCTTACGAGCACGGGCGTACAGATGCTCCTGCGGAAGCTCATTGAAGAGCACAAACAGGAGTTTAAAGTCTATCAAAAAGCAAGTGATAAAAGCGGTTTTACCGCACAGGTAGAACGGATGCTGACTGAGTTTAAGAGATACTGTCTGGAACCGGAAGATATTCGCCGGATGGCGGATAGCGGAACAGCTTCCGAGTATCGGGGGGAACGTGTTTTATCTGAAAAGCTTCATGATTTATCGATCCTGTACCAGCAGATGGAAAAAAGCCTTGAGGATCAGTATCTTCATTCTGAGGATTATTTGACACTATTGGCAGAGCATATCCCGCAGGCGGAAGATTTGAAAGGGGCACATGTCTATGTAGACGGCTTTTATCAGTTTACACCGCAGGAATTCAGGGTGTTAGAGCAGCTTATGCTTCAGGCAGAGCATATCACGTTTTCACTCACAGCGGACAAGCCGTCACATGAGGGGGAGCCGCAGGAACTTGATTTGTTCAGAATGACGGGAAAAACGTATTATCGCTTGCACCAGGCTGCAAAGGAACTGAATCTGGACATCACCTATAAAGAGCTTGATGAATCAAAGCGGCACAAACGCGCACCGGAATTGGCCCATTTAGAAGCACAGTATGAAGCGCGTCCGGTTATTCCGTTTGCTGAGAAACAAGAGGCTTTTACTGTGATGCAGGCCGCTAACAGACGAGCAGAGCTGGAAGGTATTGCCCGGGAAATCCACAGTCTTGTCAGAGAGAAGGGCTACCGTTATAAGGATATGGCGATTCTAGCGCGTCAGCCGGAAGACTATAAGGATATGGTCAAGGAAGTATTTGCAGATTACGAGATTCCTTATTTTATTGACGGGAAAACTTCTATGCTGAACCACCCGTTAGTAGAATTTATCCGGTCAAGCCTTGACGTATTAAAGGGAAATTGGCGTTATGAAGCGGTGTTCCGCTGCGTGAAAACCGAACTGTTATTCCCGCTTAACCAGCCGAAGGCCAAGGTAAGAGAGCAGGTTGATCAGCTGGAGAATTACTGTATCGCTTACGGGATCAAAGGCGATCGCTGGACAAAGGGCGATCGTTTCCATTACAGACGTTTTGTGTCGTTAGATGATGAATTTGCGCAGACCGATCAAGAAATCGAAATGGAAAACATGCTGAATGACACGCGCGATTGGATTGTTCCGCCGCTGTTCCAGCTGCAGAAACGAATGAAAAAAGCAAAAACGGTTCAAGAGAAGGCGGAGGCGCTTTACCGTTATTTAGAAGAGACGGATGTGCCGCTGAAGCTGGATCAGGAAAGACAGCGGGCTGAGGAAGACGGCAGAATCATTGAAGCACAGCAGCACCAGCAGGCGTGGGATGCAGTCATTCAGCTGCTTGAGGAGTTTGTGGAAATGATGGGCGAAGATGACATTTCTCTCGATTTGTTTCAGCAAATGATGGAGACCGGTGCAGAGTCGCTGACATTCTCTCTCATCCCTCCGGCGCTTGATCAGGTGTTTGTCGGCAATATGGATTTGTCCAGAATATACGGCACCTCATGCACCTTTGTGATCGGGGCAAACGACGGCGTCCTGCCGGCTCGCCCTGACGAAAACGGGGTGCTGTCGGATGATGATCGTGAGTGGCTGAAGACGATAGGTATTGAGCTTTCCTCCGGCGGGCGGGAGCGTCTGCTTGATGAGCATTTCCTCATCTATATGGCGCTTTCAAGCCCTTCTGACCGCCTTTATGTGACGTATCCGATTGCTGATGCGGAAGGGAAAACGCTTTTGCCGTCGATTGTAATCAAGCGGCTGGAAGAACTGTTTCCGCAGCATCGTGAGCGTCTATTGACAAATGAACCGGAGCAGGTCAGCGATGAGGAACAGCTTATGTACCTTGTCAATAAAAGCGTGGCACAATCATATACCGCTAGCCAGCTCAGATTATGGACGAGGGAATATGAGATCAGTGATGTCTGGTGGAGCGCGTACAATGCGCTGATGAATGAACCTGACAGGCTGGAGTCGAAAAAGCTTTTCTCTAGCCTGTTTTTCCGAAATGAAGTCAAGCAGCTTGAACGCTCTGTATCGAGACAGCTCTATGGGGAACGCATTCAAGGGAGCGTGTCGAGGATGGAAACCTTTAACGCTTGTCCGTTCTCCCATTTTGCGTCTCACGGGCTGTATCTGAAGGAACGTCAATTTTTTAAGCTTGAAGCACCGGATATCGGGCAGCTCTTTCATTCGAGTTTAAAACTGATTTCAGACCGGCTGCGCGAGCACAAAATAGATTGGCGCGACCTAACGAAGGAGCAGTGCGAGCTGTTTTCTTATGATGCGGTCGAGCGGCTGGCGCCGAAACTGCAAAAAGAAATTCTGCTCAGTTCAAACAGACATTATTACGTGAAGGAAAAACTGCAAAAAATTGTGACACGCGTGTCCGGCATTTTAAGCGAGCATGCGAAAGCGAGCGGATTCGTGCCGATCGGCCTTGAATTGGGCTTTGGCGGAAAGGGCCCGCTCCCGCCGCTTACCTTTAAGCTGAAAAACGGCTGTACGATGGAGCTCGTCGGGCGGATTGACCGCGTGGATAAAGCGGAAAGCTCTAAAGGCCTGCTCCTCCGAATTGTCGACTATAAATCCAGCGATAAAGGCCTTGACTTGGCGGAAGTGTATTACGGACTTGCGCTGCAAATGCTGACGTATCTGGATCTATCGATTACACATTCGTTAGACTGGCTAGGAATGAAAGCCACGCCGGCCGGAGTGCTGTATTTCCATATTCATGACCCGATGATACAATCGAATCTTCCGCTCGGACTTGATGAAATTGAACAGGAAATTTTTAAGAAATTTAAGATGAAGGGCCTCCTCCTCGGTGATCAGGAAGCGATTCGCCTCATGGATACAACCCTTCAAGAAGGAAGATCAAATATCATCAATGCGGGCCTGAAGAAAGACGGCTCACTCAGATCGGATTCAGCGGCAGTCGGTGAAAAAGAATTTGAGCTGTTGACGAAGCATGTGCGCCGCACCTTCCAAGAAGCAGGCGAGCAAATCACTGACGGGCGCGTATCCATTGAGCCGTATAAAATGAAGAACAAGACGCCTTGCACATACTGTGCGTTCAAATCAGTATGCCAATTTGATGAATCATTAGAAGAAAACGAGTATCGTCTGTTAAAGGCCGAAAAGGACAAGACGGTACTTGATTGGATAAAGAAGGAGGCTGATGGCAATGAACATTCCTAAACCGGCAGACAGCACATGGACAGATGACCAGTGGAATGCCATCGTCTCAACCGGCCAGGATATCCTTGTGGCAGCGGCGGCAGGCTCCGGTAAAACCGCTGTTCTTGTCGAAAGAATGATCCGGAAAATCACGGCGGAAGAAAATCCGATTGATGTAGACCGGCTTCTCGTTGTCACCTTTACAAACGCCTCAGCAGCAGAGATGAAACACCGGATCGCGGATGCACTGGAAAAAGAGCTGGTGAAACGCCCAGGATCGCTGCATATCCGACGCCAGCTGTCGCTATTAAACCGGGCCAGCATTTCAACGCTTCATTCGTTTTGCCTGCAGGTGCTGAAAAAATATTACTATCTGATTGATCTTGATCCGGGCTTTCGGATTGCTGATCAGACAGAAGGTGAGCTTCTCGGGGACGAGGTGCTTGATGAGCTGTTTGAGGATGAATATGCAAAGGGTGATAAGGCGTTCTTTGAGCTTGTCGACCGTTACACGACTGACCGGCATGACTTAGATCTGCAATATCTCGTGAAACAGGTGTATGAGTATTCCCGTTCCCACCCTGATCCGGAGACATGGCTGAAAAGTTTTGTTCATTTGTATGATGTAACAGAAAAGAGCGCGATCGAGGAACTGCCGTTTTATCCGTATGTCAAAGAAGATATTGCGATGGTGCTGGACGGAGCAAAGGAAAAGCTCCAGCGTGCCCTTGAGCTGACAAAAGCGCCGGGCGGACCGGCGCCGCGCGCTGAAAATTTTCTCGATGATCTCGCGCAGATTGATGACCTGATTCAGCATCAGGATGACTTCAATGAACTTTATCAGCGCGTGCCCGCTGTCTCCTTTAAGCGTGCAAAAGCGGTGAAAGGGGACGAGTTTGATCCCGTCTTGCTTGATGAAGCGACAGACTTACGAAATGGCGCCAAAAAACTGCTTGAAAAACTCAAAACCGATTACTTCACCAGAAGCCCGGAGCAGCATGTAAAAAGTTTGGCTGACATGGAGCCTGTCATTGAAACACTCGTCCAGCTTGTTATCAGCTACGGGAAACGGTTTGAAGCCGCGAAGCAGGAGAAATCGCTCATCGATTTTTCTGATTTGGAGCATTATTGCCTGTCCATCTTGACCGCTGTGAACGAAAAAGGCGAACGTGAGCCGAGTGAGGCGGCAAGATTTTATCAAGAGCAGTTTCATGAGGTGCTTGTCGATGAATACCAGGATACCAACCTGGTGCAGGAATCCATTCTTCAGCTCGTCACAAGCGGGCCGGAAGAGACAGGCAATCTGTTTATGGTAGGAGATGTCAAACAGTCGATTTATCGATTCAGGCTTGCGGAGCCGCTTCTTTTTCTCTCCAAGTACAAACGGTTTACAGAGAGCGGAGAAGGTACGGGCCGGAAAATCGATTTGAACAAAAACTTTCGAAGCAGGGCTGATATTTTAGACAGCACAAACTTTTTGTTCAAACAGCTGATGGGCGGCAAAATCGGCGAGGTCGATTATGATGAACAGGCTGAGCTGAAACTCGGAGCGGCGTATCCGGAAAACAGCGAAACGGAAACAGAGCTGCTGTTGATTGACAAGTCAGAGGAGGCGGACGCAGGTGAGGAAGCGGAAGAGCTGGAAACGGTGCAGTTCGAAGCAAAAGCGATCGCCAAGGAAATACGCAAGCTGATCTCATCGCCATTTAAGGTATATGACGGGAAAACGAAAACACACCGCAATATTCAATACCGCGATATCGTGATTTTGCTGCGATCCATGCCGTGGGCGCCGCAAATCATGGAGGAACTGAGAGCTCAGGGCATACCGGTTTACGCCAATTTAACATCAGGCTACTTTGATGCGGTGGAAGTGTCTGTGGTGCTTTCTGTCCTGAAGGTGATTGATAACCCGTATCAGGATATTCCGCTTGCTTCCGTTCTGCGTTCACCGATTGTCGGTGCTGACGAGAACGAGCTGTCTTTGATCCGGCTTGAAAACAAAAAGGCGCCGTACTATGAAGCAATGAAAGACTATCTGGCAGCCGGCGACCGAAACGATGAGCTCTATCAAAAGCTGCAAACGTTTTACGGACATTTGCAAAAGTGGCGCGCTTTTTCGAAAAACCATTCGGTGTCCGAGCTGATCTGGGAAGTGTACCGCGACACAAAATATATGGATTATGTCGGCGGGATGCCGGGCGGAAAACAGCGCCAGGCTAACTTGCGTGTCCTTTATGACCGGGCGCGCCAATATGAATCGACGGCATTTCGCGGCCTGTTTCGCTTCTTGAGGTTTATCGAACGCATGCAGGAACGCGGCGATGATCTGGGAACGGCGAGAGCGTTAAGCGAACAGGAGGATGTTGTCCGTTTAATGACGATTCACAGCAGCAAAGGGCTCGAATTCCCAGTCGTTTTCACAGCGGGACTCGGCCGGAATTTCAACATGATGGATCTCAACAAATCCTACCTGCTGGACAAGGAGCTTGGGTTTGGCACGAAATTTATCCATCCTGAATGGCGCATCAGCTATCCGACGCTTCCGCTCATCGCGATGAAGAAAAAAATGCGCAGGGAACTGCTGTCTGAGGAATTGCGTGTCCTCTATGTTGCTTTAACGAGGGCAAAGGAAAAGCTGTTTCTTGTAGGCTCATGCAAGGATCATCAGAAACAGCTGGCAAAATGGCAGGCATCCGCGTCCCAAGCTGACTGGCTTCTGCCGGAATTTGACCGCTATCAGGCGAAAACGTATTTGGATTTCATCGGACCTGCTCTTGTCAGACACAGAGACTTGGAGTCTTTGGCTGAGGGCGGCGCGGCAACGGTTTCTGATATATCAGGCCATCCGGCCCGCTTTGCTATTCAAATGATCCATTCATATGATCTGCTTGATGATGAGCTGGAAGAGAGACTGGAAGAAAAAAGCGAACGTCTTGAAGCGATCCGCCGTGGCGAACCGGTTCCCGGCCCGTTTGCATTTGAGGAAAAAGCTCGCGAGCGGCTGGCCTGGAAGTATTCGCATCACGAGGTGACACAAATTCGCACGAAGCAGTCCGTTTCTGAGATTAAGAGAAGAAGAGAGTACGAAGACGAATACAGCGGGCGGGCGCCCGTTAAACCGGCTGATGGAAGCATTCTGTACAGACGCCCGGCTTTCATGATGAAAAAAGGCCTGACAGCAGCAGAAAAAGGAACAGCTATGCATACGGTCATGCAGCATATTCCGCTGACACATGTGCCGACGATAGAAGAAGCGGAGCGGACAGTGCAGCATCTTTATGAAAAAGAGCTGCTCACCGAAGAACAGCAATCCGCTATCAATATTGAGGAAATCGTTCAATTTTTCCATACGGAAATTGGCGAAAAACTGATCGGCGCTACATGGAAGAACCGCGAAGTTCCATTCAGTTTGGCGCTTCCGGCAAAAGAGATTTATCCTGATGCGAAAGAGGCGGATGAGCCGCTATTGGTGCAGGGGATCATCGATTGTCTCTACGAAACAGAGGATGGCTTATATTTGCTGGACTATAAAACAGACCGGATTGAGGGTAAATTCCAGCACGGCTTTGAAGGAGCAGCCCCGATCCTGAAAAAGAGATATGAAACGCAAATTCAGCTGTACACAAGGGCCGTTGAACAAATTGCTCAAACAAAGGTAAAAGGGTGTGCGCTTTATTTCTTTGACGGAGGGCACATTCTGACTTTATAACGAGATCCATAAGCTCCGGGAATTCAGACGGAGCGGATCTCGTTTTCTATACAAAAGAGAGGTGAACGCATTTGCGGATTTTACATACGGCTGACTGGCATCTAGGAAAAACGCTTGAAGGAAGAAGCAGGCTGAGTGAACAGGCGGATGTATTGGACGAACTGAATACAATCGTAAAGGAAGAGCAGATCGACGCTATTGTGATGGCGGGAGACGCGTTTGATACCGTGAACCCGCCGGCTTTAGCCGAGCAGTTATTTTATGAAAGCCTGTCCGCTCTCAGTGACAGAGGAAAGCGCCCGATCGCTGTCATTGCCGGAAACCATGATAATCCTGACAGATTGTCCGCTGCTTCACCGCTGACGCATGAGAACGGCATTTATTTAATCGGCTATCCGACAACTGAACCGCTTCATATAGAAGTGCCTTCAGCAGGTGAGCTTTTGGCTGTCGGAGCGCTGGCATATCCGTCTGAGGCACGGTTAAATGAAGTTCTTTCCGATACATTTGATGAGAAACTTCTCCGTGATCACTATGATGTGAAAATCAGGCAGGCATTTGAACAGATCACAAGCCGCTTTCGAAAAGACGCCGTAAAGATTGCGGCCAGCCATATTTATGTTGCGGGCGGCAATCAAACGGACTCGGAGCGGCCGATTGAAGTCGGCGGCGCTTATACGGTGGCCGCTGAAAGCCTGCCGGCGGACGCCGCTTACGTGGCGCTTGGCCATTTGCATCGGCCGCAAACGATTAAACGGGCGCGAACGCTTGCGCGGTATTCTGGATCTCCGCTGGCCTACAGCTTTTCTGAGGCAGGCTACGCCAAATCGGCGACCATTGTAGACGCAAAGCCGGGCGAAGAGGCCTCTTGGCATGAGGTTTTATTATCAAGCGGCAAGTCTCTCGTAAAATGGAAAGCGGCAAATGGTTTAAGCGAGGTATACAGCTGGCTCGATGAAGGCAGGGATCAGAATGCCTGGATTGATCTTGAAATCCGTGTAACGGACCAGCTGTCACTTGAAGACATTCACCGACTGCGAAAAGCACATCCGGGCTTTATCCATATCAGGCCGGTCTTTGAAGAACAAAACATTGAGCGCGAACGGATCGAGGTTAAGCATGTGTCCATCGAAGACCGTTTTAAGAAATTTTATGAAAAACAGACAGGCGGCGCAGTGCCGGATGATGAAATGGTGAAGCTGTTTTTAGAGCTTGCATCAGGCGCAGAAGATGAGGAGGAAGCAAGATGAAGCCGATCGCCTTAACGATAAAAGGGCTCCACAGCTTTAGGGAGGAGCAGACGATAGATTTTGACAGCCTTTCCGGTGCAGGTGTCTTCGGTATTTTCGGACCGACAGGAAGCGGTAAATCCTCGATCCTTGATGCGATGACCCTTGCTTTATACGGAAAGGTAGAGCGGGCGGCGAACAATACGCACGGGATCTTAAATCATGCGGAAGATTCGCTGACTGTTTCCTTTACCTTTGCGCTTCAGACCAATCATCAAACCTCTTACAAAGTCGAGCGCGTGTTTAAGAGAACGGATGAAATGAAGGTGAAAACAGCGCTTTGCCGTTTCATCGAGATCAAGGATGAGCAAACCGTGCTTGCTGATAAGGCCAATGAAGTGAACAAAAGAGTCGAGGAGCTCTTGGGGCTGACCATCGACGACTTTACGAGAGCAGTTGTGCTGCCGCAAGGGAAGTTTGCTGAATTTCTTTCCTTAAAAGGGGCGGAACGCAGGCATATGCTTCAGCGTTTATTCAATTTGGAACAGTATGGAGACCGCCTTGTGAAAAAGCTGAGACGGCAGGCGCAGGAAGCCAATGCGAGAAAAAACGAAATGCTTGCAGAGCAATCGGGTCTCGGAGAGGCGAGTTCAGAAGCGGTTGAACAAGCTGAACAAGCGCTTGAACAAGCGGAAGCCAAACTGGAATCAGTGCGGAAAAATCGTGATCAAATAAAAGAACGGTTTGCGGAGCATCAAGAGATCTGGAATGTCCAAAAGGAAAAAATCGTTTATGAAGCAGAGAAAAAGCGGCTTGAAGAGGAAGAACCGCATGTCGGCAGCATGCAAAAACGCCTGGCGGAAGCGGAAACAGCAGCCGCTCTAAAGCCGTATGCGGACCGGTACCTGGAAGCGGTACAGCATGAGGAGAAGGCCGCGAGGGAAGAAGTGCTTGCCCAAAAGGATTTAACAGAACGCACCGCTTTCTTTCAGCAAAAGAATGAAGAATATGAAGCGTGGCGCCGCCATAAAAGCGACAAAGAGCCAGAGCTTTTAGCTGAGCAGGAACAGCTCTTCCGCTTGCAGGAGATCGAAATCAAATTGAGAGAGGCCCAGCAGGAGGCAGAGCGCAAACAGGCTGAACTTCAGCAGAAGGCCGAAAATCTTCAATCTGTCATGAAGGAATTAGAAACCGTAACCGACCGTCTTTCAAGGGGACAAAACAGACAGACGGAATTAAAACAGCAGCTCAAAACCTTGCAGGTAACCACTGATGAGCGGAAAAGCTGCCAGCAGGCCGCTGAAATGGCTTTGCGGATCAGACAGACTGAGGAGCAGCTGGGAAAAGAGAAAAAACGCATTGACGCATTGAAACTTGTATTACAGAAGATGAATGAGGAAAAGAACACATTTGTTCAAAAGGCTGAAGCGGAAGAAAATAAAATCATACAGGCATATGAGGCTGTTCAAGCTGTATATCATATGGTCTGCGAGACGGAACGGTCCCTTACGCGTACTTGTGATCAGGCAAAACAGCGACAAAACACACTCCATACTCAGCGTGAGAAAGCAAGAATGGCGGCACTTACCAAGGAGTTATCGGAAAAACTGATTGCCGGAAAACCTTGCCCGGTCTGCGGTTCAACCGATCATGATCCGTCTGCCTCAGCACATGGGACATATGAGCCGGATCGCAACGTTGAAGCAGAAATCAAACAGACAGAAGATTTGCTGTCAGAAGCGGCGGCGCTCAGTCAGGAGATTCTTTCTGCCAAAATCACACTTGAAGAGCAGTCCGCCCGCTTTCTCGAGCAGTGTCCGTTTTTGAAATCGATTCAAGCGCCGACTCTTGAGGCAGCTGCTTCCTGCGAGAATCAGCCGGTGCAGGAAGCATTTCATGCCGCAAAAATAGAATGGAAGCAAATCAAACAAGACATCCTGTCAGTCAAAACACGAATGACCCAAATGATCGGCACATATCAGGAATCATTAAAAAAAGCTGAACAGCTTAACGAGAGAATGAGTTTTGAAAAAAGAGAGGCTGACCGTATTGGCAGCATGATCGCAGAGCTTAAGTCCTCGATGGACAGCCAGCAGAAGATGTTTCATGAAGCATTTGAAGGCCAATCTCTGGATGAAGCGGAAAAATGGCAGCAAGCCATCGAAGAAAAGGACCGGGCCGCGGAAGAATGCGAGAAACGAATTGAACGCAGTATCGCTTTTCTTTCTGAGCATGAGTCACAAAAGGATCAGCTGCGGGAATCAAGCCATCAGCTTGAAAGGGAAAAACTGGAGCTTCACTATGCCGCAGAACGTACGAAGGGCGTCATAGCTGATTATCAGCAGGAACTCGGAGACTATGTAAAAGAGGATTCCATCCAAACGAAGCTTCGTTCAGTTCAGCAGGATCTGAAGTGTTTAAGGGAAAAAGAGCAATCTCTATATGAAGAGCTGCAAAACGCCCAAATGATGCTCAATCAGGCAAAAAGCCGCGCTTCAGCAAGCGAGCATACGCTTAAGGAAGCGGAAGAAAGGTTGAAAAAAGCGGAAGCGGATTGGCTTGAACATGCGAAAAGTACCCGCTTTGTCCGGGCTGACGAGGTGGAGCGCAGTCTCATCCCAGCTGATGAGCTTGAAAAGATCAAAGGCAGTATTGACCAGTTTCTGGATAAATGTAAGCAAAATGCCGCAAACTTAAAACGTGTGTCTGATAAGCTCGCCGGCAGATCCTTATCCGAAAGTGAATGGAACGAAACCGTCACGTCCTTAAAAGAAGCCGAGGAGGCATTTGGGACTGCTATGGAAGAAAAAGGAGCGGCGGCCAAAGCACTGGCTGTGATCCGCGACCATCACAAACGTTTCAATGAAATTGAAGCTGAGCTGAAAAAATGGCAGACCCATATCGACAGGCTGGACAAGCTTCAAGCAGTATTTAAAGGCAATACGTTCGTTGAATTTTTAGCTGAGGAACAGCTTGAAAGTGTTGCACGGGATGCGTCAGCACGGCTCGGCGTGCTGACAAGACAGCGTTATGCCATTGAAGTGGATTCAGAAGGCGGATTTGTGATGCGGGATGATGCCAATGGAGGCGTTAAGCGCCCGGTATCAAGCTTGTCAGGAGGGGAGACCTTCCTTACCTCGCTTTCTCTTGCTCTCGCGCTGTCTGCGCAGATTCAGCTTCGCGGTGAATACCCGCTGCAGTTCTTTTTCTTGGATGAAGGGTTTGGAACGCTTGACCAAGATCTGCTTGATACGGTTGTCACCGCCTTGGAAAAACTGCAGTCAGACAATCTGTCTGTCGGCGTGATCAGCCATGTGCAGGAACTGCGGGCGCGGCTTCCGAAAAAGCTGATCGTACATCCGGCTGAACCTAGCGGACGCGGCACAAGGGTAACACTTGAGATGATGTAAGGGGGGCGCGGATGTGGCAAAACAGACTGTCGGGATATGTGAGCTGTGCGGCAGGAGCGATGTTCAGCTGACAGAGCACCATCTCACACCGAAGGAAGAAGGCGGAACGTTCCTGCCGACTGCGATGCTTTGCATCCCTTGCCATAAACAGATCCATGCCTTGTATACAAATCAGGAGCTGGCAGTTCGACTGTCCGGAATAGAAGCGCTCAGAAACGATCCGCAGCTTGCCCGGTTTGTCAAATGGATCAGAAAACAGCCGCCTGAAAAGCTGATTAAAACAAAGAAGTCCAATGAACGGAAAAAGAAAAAATAAAAAGCAGCCCTCTCTTTGCAGAGCGGCTGCTTTTTATCCGTTTCCAACCATATCCTGATCGCTGACATCGGGGTCTATATAATTTGTCGCGTTGACTGCGTTGTTTAAAAGAAGGAAATCTCCCGTGTTTCCTGCTCCCGAACCGAGCGCAGATTTTGAAGAGCTTTTCGGAGAAAGGTAAAAGGAATCACCAAAGTTCACGACTCCGCCCGATATGGAATTGATAGCTATAGGCCCGACAATTGCTGGCATAGACGACACCCTTTATAGAAGTCTCTGTTTATTATATGCCCGTGCCGGACGATTGTGAGTTTGGAGGGAAAATCTGACGGATATGTTTAATCCGCGCGTCGCCGCGTACGACCGAAGCTGAGCCTGCATGAAAAACGGAAGAGGATGAGACCCCTTGAATTTTGATGTTGCGGACATGAATGACAGGCACCTCATGGCAAAAAGCGGTTTGCACGCCCGTTTCCGGAAGAAGCTTCACAGCGTGCTGATCAAAAATAGGGTACTCCTTTCTGTTAAATGAGCCCTCATTTTCATAAAACGTTGAAAGCGAGCGCTGAACAGCGAGCACTTTTATTTTCATATCAATTTCGTTTGTATCGCCTGCTTGAAATACGCTTGATATTCCGAGTGAGTTAAATTTAATCTGTCTGATGCGTGATATACGCTTAAGCATGATTCGACGGCAGCGGAGCAAACGGACCGATAATAAGAGATTCAGGCGGCGTATCGAAAATAGACGATAAATAGATGGATTCTGCATCTCCAATTTGGAAAACAGAGGAACTGGATACACCATTCATGCGGATATCTCCGACTTCCAGGCTGCGGTTGACGACGGTAAAGATCATGCTTGCTCATCTCCTTTCATCTCGGAGGGGATATGTTCGAGAAAATGTTCCACAGCACGGATCGCGTCACGCTTCACATGCTCAGCGATATGTTCCGCATATTGTTTGGGCGGCGTGTTTTCTTCTTTTTTGATATGGGACATATAATAATGAATCCGGCTGTCTATTTGTTTTCTGATGTCCTCAATTACATGATGCCGGTTTGTGTCGTCAAGCCTGCTGTCATATTGGTTTTCTAGCTGCTCCAAAACAGCCGGGATTTCCTCGGTTAAGTACATGTCGACGTTCTGCCGGATTTGCTGCATGAGCTGGGCGCTCTCTTCCTGCTGCATCATTCCGATGTCCGGTGTAGTCTGGCTCACTTCAAAGTTTTGAACGCTGTTCGGGTCTGTCGGATTTAAACCGATATTCAGCGTGCCGTCGAGCCGTTCGATTTTCAGCTGATCAAATTTATATTCCACACGCTCAATGGTTGTGGCCGGCCGCTGTTTCATCGTATTCATTTCAGTTTGCATCTCTTTCAGCTGGCGTTCGAGCTGCTGAATATGCAGCGCCTGCTGCTGAACGAAGGAATTCAAATTTTGCAAGTAAGAGGAAATGGATTGATCATACATGTTCTTTCACCTCTCATCTTATTATTAACGGCCAGGGGGCTGGAGCGGGACCAATGATCCTGTATCGGGCCCTTCCGATTCACCCTGTTCCCCCAAAGCGGAAACATCAGGTGCGGGTTCCACATAGCTGCCCGTATTATACAAGTTTGAAAGAGACTTAATAGATCCGGCGCTCCCGATTTGAAGTATGGAGGAGTTGCTGATTGATTCCAGCCGGAGATAGTTAATTTGGATGGTTTGATTGATATAAAAATTCATGAAGCACCACTCCTTTACGCATTGCCTGCGATCGGCTGATCAACCACATCATTGTCGTACACATTCGTTGCGTTTTTATAATTCATCACCTTCAGACTGTCACCGGTATTAAAGCTGCCTGCCCCGGCAAACGTTCTGACCTCGGCTTGAGGAGAAATGGTAATGCAGTCTCCGATATGAACGACTCCGCTCGTACCGACCGCATTAATTTTAAACGCTCCGACAATTGCCGGCATACGAGCACATCCTTTGTTGTAAAATTGAAAAAAGGCAGGTCAAGTAAGGACAAGATTTGTTTCTGCTGGGCTATTCACGATAGCTTATGACAAACGCACATTTGTGTGAGAGAAAATTAAATGGGGACATGCCGGAGAGATGTATAAAAAAATCCTTTTATTTTTCCAGATGAAAGTTTAAATATTCAGAAGCTGGGTATTGTATATGGCCAAGCGGAAATGCGGCGATGCTGCCGCTATCCGCCTGCGTGATTGTATATTGTGTTGCGTTGGTGTATGTGCAAAAGAGGTACAAGAAATGTCTTTCGGAGTAATTCGTGCTGCTGAAGTGTGATGTTTCATGCTGATCCTGAAAGAGTCTGCTGTATTGTTCAAGGTGTTGTTTTCGGGGCGGAAAATTCTCGACCTGAAGCATGTCTCAGGATGTTGATGAGCAATAGCGGCGGGTGAGGCGGCAAGCCTTTAAATACATATCATATGATCACACACGGGCGTTTTGCCCCCAAGAGGTGATTTCTTCTTTAATTCGAATATTGAGCAGACTGTCCAGCTCTTGGCTGCATTGAATCGTTTCTTTCGAATTCATACCGTATTTTTGTGCTGTTTCAATTAGCATAACTCTCATTTCTTCAATTTTTGTATTCATGAAACAATCTCCAATTCTAGATTTTATTTTGGTGCATACTGGATATAGATAGTATAACCTATTTTGGCTGAAAAGGTTGCCTTTCGTCAATTTGACTAAAAAAGCGACAATTTTTGCTGCGGTCTTTTTGACTTGCTCTGGTTGAGAAAGGACTATAGTCTCGTCAGGTGTACTTGTAAAAAGTCCTGCCGCTCTTCGATGTCGCGCAGGATATTCGCTTGCTCCTTCTCTAATTGTAAGGGGCTTTTTTTTATGTGAGGATCATCGCCTGCTCTTTGACAAATGTCAAAATGCCAGTCTCTGATAAACGGAGACAGACGGTCGATCGTAAACTCCCGGCTCAGCACGTTTTTCATTAGCGCGTGATATTGTGCCCGGAAAGCTGGGATGGAGAGAAGTCTTGACGCAAGTGTACGGCCGTTTGTCAATAGAGGGTCTTCTTCTGTAAATCCGTATGCGGCAAGCGCTTTTGTTTCCATTGGAGCGATGTGAAAGCGGCCGGTCTCGTTCAAACAAAAGCCGTAATAAAAGGCTTGGCGGGTGCAGGCGCTGCCGATCAGCCACAGGAAAAACAGCTTTACATCAAGATACATTTTAATTCGTTCGGCAAATTCGTCATCCTCCGCTGTACAGATCAGCTTGAGAAATTCACGTAAGTATGCGGTGCGCTGTCTGTTTTCAATGGAAGCGTCGTGTTTGAAAACAGACAGCGGAACCCTCGGATCGGAATCCTTCACTTCAAAAATGGCTTCTTTCGGAAGCCGGCGATTCTCATCGAGCCCATCAATTTTCAAATAAATGCCTTCCCTTTGGCCATTAATGATCAGAAAGATGTAAGAAGCATCCTGGGAAGCGACGCCGATTTGATGAAAAAAACAATAAGCAAGCCTGCGCCGCATCAGTGAAGGATCATCTTGTTCCGCATTCAGATAAAACCTTTTTTCACCGAGCGGAGACTGATCACAGTTTATTTCATAGGACGCCTTTTGCAGGCTGTCACGCTGTGTGAGAAGAATGGGAGAAACGATTCTGTCTGTCATCATCAGTCCCTTGGCAGTCCCCGTTCTGTTAAGCTGCTGCCGACGAAAAAATAAATGTATGCTTTCCATATTCTTTCCTCCTCCTCAGAAGCCATTTGTATGATATGTACAGCGAGCCAGTCCCGAAACGGGAATGAAAACACGCATTTGATAAAAAGGAATTTCAGCATTCGACAGAGAATAACTGAAGTAGAACTCTGATTTAAAAGATGATGGAGGAATAACATGAAATTTGCGACAGGGGAACTTTACAACCGAATGTTTGTCGGCCTGATCATTGAAGATGATAAAATTATGGACTTGCAAAGGGCTGAAAAAAAACTGTTTGAACTTGAGACGATTCCGGGTTCGCTGATTGAGTGTATCGCAGAAGGGGATAAATTTGTTGCGCATGCAAGGCAGCTGGCCGAGTGGGCGAAGAAACCAAATGATGAGCTTGGCTCATTTATTTACTCATTATCTGACGTGAAGCTCCATGCGCCTATTCCTAAGCCGTCAAAAAATATCATGTGCATCGGCAAAAACTATAGGGATCACGCAATTGAAATGGGCAGCGAGGCTGACATTCCGGAGCATCCGATGGTATTTACAAAATCGCCTGTAACAGTCACTGGCCACGGTGATGCAGTAAACAGCCATGAGGAGGTCACCTCTCAGCTCGATTACGAAGGAGAGCTTGCTGTCGTCATCGGAAAAAGCGGCACCCGCATTTCGAAAGAAGAAGCTTATGACCATATTTTCGGATATACGATTGTGAATGATATCACGGCGCGGGATCTGCAAAAAAGACATAAGCAGTTTTTTATCGGAAAAAGTCTGGATACGACATGTCCGATGGGACCTGTGCTTGTACATAAATCGTTAATTCCTGATCCGGAGCGCCTTAAGGTTGAAACGAGGGTCAACGGCGAGCTGCGCCAATCCGGCTCGGCAAGCGATATGATTTTCTCTGTCGCGGAATTAATTGAAACTCTTTCAATGGGGATGACGCTTGAAGCGGGGGACATTATTGCGACCGGCACGCCGTCTGGTGTAGGAAAAGGCTTTACACCGCCGAAATTTCTGCGGCGAGGCGATCAAATCGACATCACGATTGAACCCATCGGAACGCTGTCAAATCAAATCGGCTGATCATAAGGAGGGCGGCACAGGAACCGCCCGCTTTTTCTGTGAATCTTCTTTGTAGCCAGGGACAAGTTCGTGGTACTATAAGTGGGGTAATTTTATCTGATAGGGGGAACATGTATGACACACATGCATATTACATCATGGGTGGTAGCGCTGATCCTGCTTTTCGTCAGCTACTCGCTGTATTCATCAGGAAGTGCGAAGGGCGCCAAAATCACTCATATGATTCTGCGGTTATTCTATATCATTATTATTTTGACAGGTGCTGAGCTGTTTGTCCGTTTCGCCAACTGGAACGGGGAATACGCTGGAAAAATGCTGCTTGGCATTATCACCATCGGCCTGATGGAAATGCTATTGATCCGCAAGAAAAAAGAAAAATCAACTGGCGGACTGTGGATCGGCTTTATCATTGTCCTTGTGCTGACAGTGCTGCTCGGTCTTCATCTGCCGATTGGATTCCGATTATTTTAATAGAAAAAGCTTGAACCCGATTCTAAAGAGAATCGGGTTTTTTTATAGGGTTCCTCCCTGATATTCCAAATCATTTAAAATAACCTTAAAATTCCCTGTAAGCGGTATCTCGTCCTATGAAATTATGATACTCTTCAAAAAGATTCATTATTTTACAGGAGGGATAACATGAAACGAAGAAAATTCAGCTCTTTTTTTGGCGGCAGTGCTTATTTTCGCACTGATCTTCAGCCTTTTTTCTCCAGGCACCAAAGCAGCTGCTGCCGGAACCATTGATGCAGCCGGTGTGCTGGAAAAAGGCAAAGAACAAACGGGAACCATGAAGGAACCGGAGCAGGCGAAATGGTATCAAGTGAATCCTGGAAAGGCAGATATTCAGAAAGACTCGCATATGGCACTGACTGTTAAGAGTGATGCTGTTCTGAATGTATCTGTCTATCCAAGCGAGGAAAAAGCGCTTAAAGATGAGACGTTTGACATGTACCGTTCCTACACAGCAGAGGATGGAAAGAGCGAAATTGTTTTTCCTTATGCATGGAGCGGCCCTTACTATGTAAAGGTTGAGAACCTTGGGGAAGAGAAAACGGAAGACGGAGGAAGCGCAGAAACAGCTGCCGAAGCCAAATATACGATTGGATATACAGGCACCAAAAAACAGCCCTCAGATCTGGAAGAGGAAGAAGCCTGCCCGGTGGAAATGAGTGTCGATCAGAAAAAATCGGGAAAAGGCATTCTGGCAAAGCTGAGAGCGATTCGTGATGAGCAGCTCAGCCAAACAGCAGAGGGCAAAGAACTGACAAGCCTTTACTACAAAGCGGCTCCATTTATTGCTGCAAAACTCGCACTCAATAAAACAGAGAGAAATGAAGTCTATCAAGATCTTGTGACGTTAAAACCGATGTTTGACGATGTGTCAGAAAATGGCGCAGCGTCTGCATATAAGGTAACCGAAAAGGATCAAAAAGCAATCAATCAGTTATACGAAACGGCTTTACAATCCGTTCCGTCTTTCCTGAAAGGGGATATAAAGAAACAGGCGGAGCGATTAAACATCACAAAGCTTGAAGGCAAGACGGCAGGAGCGGCTTTATCTGAAAACAGCCTGGCGGCAAAAAGCGAAGTTCAGACAACAAAGGTGATTTTTAAGGTAAAAGACAATAAAAGCCTCTCATCAGTACATAACGAAATGAAGGGCTTTTCTGCCAGCGCGCAATCGAAAAAAGACATTTCCAATGTGAATAAGGCAAAGAAACTGTTTGACAACCTCTACTCTTTTGAACTGCCGAAGGATCAAAAGCAAAGCGGGACATACACGGCAAGCGCAAAACGTGTGAAAAGCGCTGCCGCGACATTATCCAAAATGTCTAACGTAGAATTTGCTGAACCGATTCAGGAATACAAAAGCCTGTCTAACGACGTTCAGTACTCTTACCAGTGGCCGCTTAGAAACAATGGTGAAAACGGCGGCATCAAAAATGCAGATGTCAAATATGAGCCTGCCAGCACATTGCTGTCCAAGCGCAAGCTGAACGATACATTGATTGCGGTTGTGGACACAGGTGTAGACAGTACGCTTGCTGATTTAAAAGGGAAAGTAAGAACCGATCTGGGACACAATTTTGTGGGACGGAATAACAATGCAATGGATGATCAAGGGCATGGAACGCATGTCGCCGGCATTATCGCCGCCCAAAGTGATAACGGCTATTCCATGACTGGCCTGAACGCCAAAGCGAAAATTATACCGGTTAAGGTGCTTGATTCAACAGGCTCCGGAGATACTGAACAAATTGCCCTCGGCATCAAATACGCAGCTGACAAAGGAGCAAAGGTCATTAACTTAAGCTTAGGCGGAGGCTACAGCCGCGTGCTTGAATTTGCTTTGAAATACGCGGCTGACAAAAACGTCCTGATTGCGGCAGCCAGCGGAAATGACGGAGCCAATTCCTTATCTTACCCAGCTTCCTCTAAATATGTCATGTCAGTCGGAGCAACGAACCGCATGGATATGACAGCAGACTTCTCTAACTACGGGAAAGGTCTCGACATCAGTGCGCCGGGTTCTGATATCCCGAGCTTGGTACCGAACGGAAATGTGACGTACATGAGCGGAACGTCCATGGCGACGCCTTATGCGGCAGCTGCGGCAGGGCTGCTGTTTGCGCAAAATCCGAAACTTAAAAGAACAGAAGCAGAGGATATCCTGAAAAAGACAGCGGACGATATTTCCTTTGAAAGCGCCGACGGTGAAGAAGAGGAAATGTATGACGATAATGGCGATCCAATCGAAATTCCCCGCATTCCAGGAGTTGACTGGCATTCCGGATACGGCCGGCTGAATGTGATGCAGGCTGTCAGTGCCGTTGACTTACAGGTGAAGATCAATAAGCTGGAAAGCACGCAAACAGCCGTCAGAGGAAAAGCGAAAGAAGGCACGCTGATCGAGGTGATGAGCGGCAAGAAAAAACTCGGCAGTGCCAAAGCGGGAAAAGACGGTACATTTAAAGTCAGCATCCCGACTCAGAAACAAGATAAAGTCCTGCATGTGAAAGCCTCTAAAGGCGATGCAAAAACATCCTTACAAGTGGTTGTCGTGAAAGGAAAACCATCCGGCACACCGAAAGTAAAGGCTGTCAAAACGAAAGACACAGCAGTAAAAGGCACGGCCAGCAGCAAAGCGGTGATCAAAGTGAAAAACAAATCGAAAAAAGTGATCGCTTCTGGTAAAGCTGACGCAAAAGGTGCCTTTACGGTAAAAATCAAAAAACAAAAAGCCGGGACTGTGCTGTACGTCACGGCAGCTGATACGGATAAAAAAGAAAGCAAGGCTGTAAAGGTTGTTGTAGAAAAATAAAGAAAAAGCGGTGCTGAAGCACCGCTTTTTTATTTGCGTCCCCGCTGGACCGCTGAATACATAATGGAACGTTTTCCATCGGAAGCCGTCCATTCGAACCGGTCGCCAGCCGCTCCTCTGCTGTAATGGTGCTGCAGCGCGCATTGGGCGGTATCATTTGAAAAGTGATAAAAGGAAACACCCTGTTCCTCTGAGATATTTGAAAAGACCTCTTTATTATAAGAAAACACGCAATCGAATACCGATAAACCAAAGCTGTGCAAATGCTGCAAAAAAGCGAGAAAGGTTTCATCATCCAGCGAATCCAGAAGCGTCATAAGCGGACGTTTTACCGATTTTTCATAGCGTATGCATTCTCCGCCGGAAAGGGAGATGTCTTCTCCGTAACATGTCAGAACCATTTTGTCCTGAAAATCGGCCTGCTCCCACTTCCCTTCGCGCTGTATCCATATCGGTCTGTTTTGAAGACTTTCCGCCAGCAGCACTTCACCTTCCTGGTTTTCGATTAAGCATATGCCGTCTTCGACCAGAATGGTGCCGTATTCCCATTTCTGTTCATCTTTATATAGAAATTGTTTTCGTTTCATAAATGAAGTGCTCTCCTTTTTTCTTCGTTCCTCTCTTTTCTTTCCAATACAAGTCTGTCCCATACAACTCTTTTGTGGACAAATCAACTATCTGTCTATAGATGCATAAACTTACTAAGGTGCTGAAAGAAACGAATTTGATACCGAAAGAAACGGGATTGGAGCTGATATCACATGTGTGGAATTACGGGTTGGGTCGACTTTAAAAAGCAGCTCGTCCAAGAAAAACAAACGATGAACAGAATGACAGACACTCTTTCCAAACGGGGGCCTGATGATTCTAACGTTTGGGGAGAGCACCATGTTTTATTCGGACATAAAAGGCTTGCGGTTGTTGATATTGAAGGCGGACGCCAGCCGATGGCATGCACCTATAAAGGGGATACGTACACAATTATTTACAATGGTGAGCTGTATAACACGGAAGATCTGCGCAAAGAGCTGCGGGCGCGGGGCCATCAGTTCGAGCGGACATCTGATACCGAGGTGTTGCTGCACAGCTACATTGAATGGCAGGAGAATTGTGTGGATCGCTTGAACGGCATTTTCGCCTTTGCCGTGTGGGATGAAAAGCGTGATCTGCTGTTTGCGGCGAGAGACCGTCTTGGCGTGAAGCCGTTTTTTTATACGGAGCAAGGCTCTTCTTTTCTCTTCGGATCAGAACTCAAAGCCATCCTCGCACACCCCGGGGTGAAGGCGCGGGTGGACAGAACGGGTCTCTCGGAAATTTTCGGGCTCGGACCGTCCAGAACCCCGGGGACAGGCGTGTTTAAAGGCATTAATGAAGTCCGTCCGGCCCATGCGCTGACGTTTTCTAAAGACGGACTGAACATATGGCGTTATTGGAATGTCAAAAGCGAGAAACATACGGACAGCTTTGAAGACAGTGTGGCCAATGTGAGATCGTTGTTTCAGGATGCGGTGACGCGGCAGCTAGTGTCGGATGTTCCGGTTTGTACGTTCCTATCCGGCGGACTTGATTCGAGTGCGATTACCGCCATTGCCGCAGGCCATTTTGAAAAGGAAGGAAAAGCCCCGCTTCATACTTATTCGATTGATTACGAAGAAAACGACAAATTTTTTCAAGCGAGCGCCTTTCAGCCGAATGACGACGGGCCGTGGATTGAAAAAATGACAGAGGCCTTCGGCACGACGCATCATAAATGTGTCATCAGCCAAAAAGATCTCGTCGATCATTTGGAGGAAGCCGTTCTGGTCAAAGACCTTCCGGGAATGGCTGACGTCGACTCGTCCCTATTATGGTTTTGCCGTGAAATCAAAAAGGACTTTGTCGTCAGCCTGTCAGGAGAATGCGCGGATGAGATTTTCGGCGGATATCCGTGGTTCCATACAGCAGACGTTGAGTCCGGTTTTCCGTGGATGAGATCAACTGAAGAGCGGGTGAAGCTGCTCTCCGATACGTGGCAGAAAAAATTGAATTTGAAAGAATACGTACATGCGAAATACGAAGAAACCTTGGCCGAAACGCCGTTACTAGACGGTGAAACAGGTGAGGATAAAGCAAGGAGACAGCTGTTCTATTTAAATATGCTTTGGTTTATGACCAATCTTTTGGACCGGAAGGATCGCATGAGCATGGGGGCGAGCCTTGAGGTGCGGGTGCCGTTTGCAGATCATCGGCTCGTTGAATATGTCTGGAATATCCCATGGGAAATGAAAATGCATGACAACCGGGAAAAAGGCATTTTGCGAAAAGCGCTTGAAGGCATTTTGCCTGATGAAATCTTATATCGTAAAAAAAGCCCGTATCCGAAAACGCACCATCCTGAATATACAAAAGGAGTCAGCGAGTGGCTGAAAGCGATCAGGAGCCAAAAGGACTCCGTGCTCCATACCCTGCTGGACAGAAACCAATTGGATCAGCTTTTAGAGACGGAAGGCTCCTCCTTTCAGGTCCCTTGGTACGGTCAGCTGATGAAAGGACCGCAGCTGATCGCCCATCTTGCCCAAATTCATACATGGTTTGAGGCGTATCGGATTGATATTGATGAGGGGTAGGATCAATGCAATGCAAATGTGATTAAAAGCCAGAGATGTATAGATTAAAATAAGAAGGATAGATGAGCAGAGAAAATATATGCTCTATCTATCCTTTTTTGTACAACAGCACTATCGAATTGTTGCTGCGCCAAAGTTCCCGCGTTCCTTCAATAAGAATGAATAGGTTTTAATGTTCTGCCGATAAAATTAGCTGATACCGGGCTTAACTTTAATTCCCTAGCCCATACAGAAAGTTGACCAATATGGTGAATTTCATGAGCGATTATATGATGTAATATTTCATCTCGCGTATATAAAACACCTTTCTCCCAAGGAACGCTTACAAGTTCATCTTTTATTTGATCTGAATGTGTTTCTAAAACATCAATTATTTCAGTTCGGAATGTATTTGAGAGAGATTTTACTTTATTGAGTGTATGATAATCAGCAAACTGAACAACGATATCTTCTTTTCCTTGGATAGCACGAACCCAACTATATTCCACATCAATAATATGAAAAAGGGTATATAAAATATTCTCTACCCCGCCAAGACGATTTTTAAGTAATTCTTCAGTGGTTAGTTGATGACACCAAGTAAACCATTGATCTCGAACCTGCCAGTTATATTCAAAAAATTTTATCACTGAACTCACTCCAATACTATCATGTATCAAATAACAATTAGCCCTTTTTTCCGTGATTCCTCTATTATTGAAGTAATGATTGATAAATGTTTACATTCTATCTGTTGTATGGCATTCAAAATAAAAAAGCATATCTCGTCGATGATGCTGTTCAGACTAGGTATACGAGGTTTAGTAGCATGCTGCGTCTTGTTACTTTTACAAAGAAAGAATCGGCATTTTCTTCATATACAATTAGGAAAAAACATACTAGACTTGAAGAAGCAGTGATACATAGGAGTGAGAAAAATGAAAGAGATAAATGAAGCTTACCAGCAATGCGGACAGATTGTTGGTGAATACGCGCCAGCCTGTTTCAAAGCATTATCATATCTCCCGCTAAAGCAGAGACAAGCCGCTTGGGCAGTATTGTCGTTTTGCCACACGGCGGCCAGTGCAGACGAAAAGGTATTGCCCGCATTTGAAGCTGAGGCTGATCATGTTTATCAAAGGACAAATAACGGTAATCACCATCTATGGAAGGCTTTTGATCATGCGTATCAGACCTTTACATTGGACAGCGAACCTTTTCGGGAGTTTATTGCCGCACAAAAAGAAGACACCAAGCCGTATGATGACCTTGATGAACTGCTCATGTACGCATATCAGACGGGCGGTGCTGCCGGATTGATGCTGCTGCCGATACTGACACGCCGAAAACAAGATCAGCTCAAACAAGCAGCCGTCTCTCTCGGCTTGGCCATACAGCTGATTCGAATTTTAAACAATCTCGGCACGGACCAGCATCAAAAAAACCGCATTCCCCGCCAGGTGATGCAGCAATTCGGCTATACAGAGGCCGATCTTCAAAAAGGCACCGTCAATAAAGCGTTCACGATGACGTGGGAGTACATCGCTTTTGAAGCGGAGGCTTACCTTGAAGAGTGCCTGGATGCCCTGCCGATTTTCCCTCAGTATTCTCAAAAAGCGGTAAAAGCTGCAGCTCAGCTGTACCGAGCCATTCTGGAAAAAATCCGAGCAGAGCAGTACAACGTATTTGGACACAAGCATGCCTTAACGGACAGCGAAGCAAAAATGATTCTGTCCGAGCTGTAAAAAAACACCTGGCTTGTTCTGCCGGGTGTTACGCCATACCTTTTTGAATCCAGATCCGTGAGCGCCATCTTCTGTACATTAAGATACCCCGGACCCATTCATCCGCGATAAAAGAAATCCATACGCCGGCAAGCCCGAAACCGAGATGAATGCCGAATAGATAAGCAAGCGGAAGGCCGATGCCCCACATGGAAATCATCGCCATGTAGACCGGGAATTTCGCATCCCCCGCGGCGCGCAGAGAGTTAATAATAATCACATTAAACGAGCGGCCCGGTTCAAGGATGATGGTCATCGCAATCAAAAGGCTTGCGGTAGCAATAATATCAGGGCTTTGTGTGAAGATGCCGATCAGGTCTTTTGAAAAGATTGTCATCAAAACAGATGTGGCAGCAGCAATTCCGAGCGCCCAATACAAGCTTTTCATGCAGCGCTCATATGCGGCGTCAAACTGTTTGCCGCCGATATAGCGGCCGATTAAAATTTGCGTGCCTTGGCTGATCGCAGTCCCGAAGAGCAGAATAAACATCGTAATATTTTGCGTATACACTTTGGTTGTTAAAGCCTGCGCCCCCATGATGGCAATAAAATAAGTGACAATCATTTGCGAAAGGTTATAAGAAAGCTGTTCGCCTGCAGAAGGGATGCCGATTTTCAGCAGCTTGCGCAAATGGTCTTTATGCATATGAAATACTTTTTTCAACGACATCTTCAGCTGAATGCGTTTGTTTACAATGACAATCATCGCGATTAATCCGATAACACGCGCGATAGATGTGGACATGGCAACACCGGCTACGCCGAGAACTGGAAAGCCGAACAGACCAAAAATGACAACAAAGTTTCCGGCAATGTTTAAAATGTTCATGCCGATTGTGACAAACATTGTATCCTTTGTGTAGCCATAGCTTTTTAAGATCGCGCTGAATGTCATGATTAAAGCCTGAATAAAGGACAGACCTCCGACAACTTGTAAAAAGACTTTAGCGTCAGGCATCAGCTCATTTGATAATCCCATCATATGAAGCAGGGGAACTGCCGCAAAAAAGATGAGAGCGCTGATGGCAAGGCTGATGAAGAAGTTGGCTGCGATTGACACATAAGCGACTTCCATAGCTTCTTTCTTTTTCCGGGATCCTAAAAATTGTGAGATGACAACAGTTGTTCCTGTTGCGATAAAGCTGAACATCACGATAATTAAATTCAAAATCTGGTTGCTGACGCCGACTGCCGCCACACTGTTATCTGAGTATTGGCTCAGCATCAGTGTATCAGCATTACCCATAAACATATATAATGAGACCTCAATAAAGATCGGCCAAGTAAGCGAAAATAATGAGAACGATTTGTCAGCGGGTTTTTTCAAAGCAGTTGATTTGAAGACAGCTTGTTTCATAGTGTCTAACCCCTTTCGTAAATAAAATCAACGTTTTAAAGTGTACCTCCATTTCCTTATAATAAAAAGGGAGAGAAACGATACTTCTTGCAAAAATCCGACTTAAAAAGGAGGGTGATCAAATTGCCTCGCATCCTGTTTACAGTCCCGCCTTTTCCGGTGTTTATTGCAGCCGGAGAAGGGGTTTTTAAAAAAGGAGAAACCCATGTCAAACGCGTTTTTTCTGTATTTGATCTGATATACGTCAAGCAGGGGACGTTATATATCACTGAAAATGAAAAATCGTTCTCTGTTGAAGGGGGCGAATATATCTTGCTTTCTCCCGGTCTTGAACACTATGGGACAAAGGGCAGTGATGAAGCGACCTCCTATTATTGGCTTCACTTTGATGAACATCAATATGAATTTACTGCAAAAGGGGGCAGCAATTGGGCAGAGCTTCAGCGGGAAAAGGGGAGCTTCGAGGAGCCGGCCCGCTACGGACTGGCATTGCCGAGAAAAGGCAAGGTGCAGCGTCCGCAATTTATGGCGCAGCAGTTTGAAAGGCTCATTGATTACTCCGCAGAAAACTCCGATTTGCCGCTCAGAAAACAAATCTTGTTTGAAGAGCTGATGCTGCATCTTCAAAAGGAGGCGTTTCAAATTCCGTCTGCAAAAGAGCGGGTGGCATGGGAGGCGGCCCGATACTTACAGGAGCATTATAAGGAGAAAACGACAATCAAGGATCTGTCGCTCGCCTTGCACTATAATCAGGATTATGTGACCCGCTGCATGCAGCAAGTGCTTGGTGTCACGCCG
This sequence comes from Bacillus halotolerans, assembly GCF_001517105.1. Lineage (GTDB taxonomy): Bacteria > Bacillota > Bacilli > Bacillales > Bacillaceae > Bacillus > Bacillus halotolerans. Next base: position 300,972 of record NZ_LPVF01000012.1, on the reverse strand, counting down.
GGCCAATACACAAATCGGGTGAGAATGACTGAAGCAAAGCGTCTTTTATCCTCGACAAATGATAAAATGGGCGTCATCGCGGAAACGATTGGAATGGAGGACCCGACATACTTTTCAAAGCTCTTTAAGCAAATTGAAGGCATTTCACCAATTGAATACCGGAAAATTGTCAGCCGGAAAGTTCAATAAGCAGACGAGGGATGAAGATGAAAACGACAATTTACGATGTGGCGAGGAAGGCGGGTGTCTCGATCACGACCGTATCGCGCGTCATTAACCATACGGGCCGGATCAGCGACAAAACAAGGCAAAGGGTCATGAATGTGATGAAGGAAATGGAGTACACGCCCAATGTCCACGCCGCTGCTTTAACGGGAAAGCGAACCAATATTATCGGCCTTGTGACGCCTGATATTTCAAACCCGTTTTACGGCGAGCTCGCGAAAAGCATAGAGGAAAGAGCGGATGAGCTTGGTTTTCAGATGATCATTTGCAGTACCGATTACGATCCGAAAAAAGAAACGAAATATTTTTCTGTCCTAAAGCAAAAAAACGTAGACGGCATCATTTTTGCGACAGGAATTGAGAATCATGACAGCATGTCAGCTTTAGAGGAAATCATTAGCGAACATATCCCGCTCGCCATGATTTCACAGGATAAGCCCCTTTTACCGATGGATATCGTCGTGATGGATGATGTTCTAGGCGGGTATGAGGCGGCGAAGCATCTTTTGTCACTGGGCCACACGAGGATTGCCTGCATTGTGGGTGATGGGTCAACGACAGGTGAAACAGACAGAATCAAAGGATTCCGGCAGGCGATGGGGGAAGCGAATGTGCCGGTCGATGAGTCGCTGATCGTTCCGACACGCTTCTCTTTGGAGAGCGGAAAGGAAGAGGCGGGAAAATTGCTGGACAGGGATAGGCCAACGGCTATTTTTGCTTTTAACGATGTATTGGCCTGTGCCGCCATTCAGGCGGCGAGAATAAGAGGCATCAAGGTTCCGGATGACCTGTCCATCATCGGGTTTGATAACACCATCCTTGCTGAAATGGTCGATCCGCCCCTGACAACGGTAGCCCAGCCGATTAAAGAAATGGGGCAGCGCGTCATTGAACTGCTGGCGGAAGAAATCGAAGGAAAACGAAAGGCAAAACAAAAAATCGTGTTATCACCCGAGCTAGTGATCAGACATTCTACAGCACCGTTCAAGAAAAGAATCCGATAATGCAGCGGGTTCTTTTCTTTTTGACAGCGAAGGCGAAAAAGATATTGCATGGGAAGAAAGGACATTGTAAAATGAAATCACCTTTTGAGAAAGCGCTTGCGCAAAATTATATCGGCCAAATAGTGGGATGAACCGCTATTTTTTTAATCATTATGGTAAAGCGCTTTCATTAGGCGGTGAAAAAGGAGACTAAGGAGAGATGAGGACATGGGAAATCGAGTAAGATGCGCGGTATTAGGGTTAGGGAGACTGGGATACTATCACGCAAGAAACCTTATGACCAGCGTTCCGGGAGCTGAGCTTGTCAGTGTCGGTGATCCGATGACAGAAAGAGCAGAGCAGGTCGCTAAAGAATTCGGGCTTGAAAAATGGTCGGATGATCCGCATGAGATTTTAGCAGATCCCGAGATTGATGCAGTGGTCATCGTAACGCCGACAAGCACACATGGGGAAATGATCATCAAAGCGGCGGAAAACGGCAAGCAGATTTTCGTTGAAAAACCGCTGACATTAAACCTTGAGGAATCAAAATCAGTTTCTGAAACAATAAAAGAGACAGGTGTCATCTGCCAAGTCGGTTTTATGAGGCGTTTTGATCCTGCATATGCGGATGCGAAACGGCGGATAGACGCGGGAGAGATCGGCAAACCCATCTATTATAAAGGCTTTACACGCGATCAAGGAGCGCCTCCCGCTGAGTTTATCAAACATAGCGGAGGGATCTTTATCGACTGTTCCATCCATGATTACGATATTGCCCGATATTTGCTCGGAGCGGAGATCACTTCTGTTTCCGGACACGGCCGTATTTTAAACAACCCGTTTATGGAACAATACGGCGATGTTGATCAGGCGCTGACGTATTTAGAATTTGATTCCGGCGCAGCGGGAGACGTCGAGGCAAGCAGAACCTCTCCATACGGCCATGATATCCGTGCAGAAATTATCGGGACAGAGGGCAGTATTTTCATAGGGACATTGAGAAACCAAAATGTGACCATCCTGACTGCTAAAGGGAGTAGCTATGAGATCATCCCAGACTTTCAAACTCGTTTTCATGAAGCCTACTGCTTAGAACTGCAGCATTTTGCAGAGTGCGTCCGAAATGGAAAAACACCGATTGTGACAGATGTCGATGCGACAATCAATTTAGAAGTCGGCATCGCCGCGACCGATTCGTATCGAAGCGGCAGGTCTGTACAGCTTGATGTGGAGCGTGCTTATACAGGTATGTAAAAGTTAATAGGTTCCATTTGAGGCTTTTCCGCCAAAAAAAGCAAGGACAGTTTAGCCCTTGCTTTCTCTTTTCTCATATAAAAAGTACATATAATCAGTAGGTACGCCTGAATGACCCAGCTGTCTTAGCATGGCTGTCACGTTCCCTCTGTGATAAGTGCCGTGATTGACGACATGCAGGATGGTGTCTGCATAGGTTGATTCCAGTGTACCGAGTTTCGGATGCTGCATGGAGAAGGTCTGTTCTAAGTCCGTTTGGCGGCTGAAGAAATGATGATACTGTAATTCCAACTCGGAAGCGTGCTGTTTAATCGCTGTCATATTGCCATGCGCGGACTCGAACTTCCCTGTGCCGTCTATAATCTCTTGGTAGTCCACTCCCGAAAGAACGTTCAGCCATATGTAGTCAGCCCTGCACATATGAAGCAGTACGTCACTGACTGAAGGGAATACGCTCTTTACTTCTTGATAAGCAGTTCCCTCCGGCAGGTGTTCGATATGGTTCAAGATTCGCTTGTTCGCCCAGGAATGGTAGTCATAAAATTGTTTAGCATCAGTCACAAACATCGCCCCCTTTTCTAAATACAATTCGATGTTTAGGCTGTGGTTTCCTCCAGTTAACGAAAGATCGAGAACAAGAAATAGACGGCGGCAGCCCACATTACCACCGCAGAACATTTGTTTACGATCAACATAAGCCTGCCGCTCGTATCTATCGTCTGGAACAGCCGGCCCGCTATCGCAAGACTGATCAACCAAATCCAAGACACAGCGATGCAGGCGGCCATAAAGAGCCATTTCTCCAGCCCTGAATACTGCAAAGAGCTTGTACCGATGACGCCGACAGTGTCTAAAATGGCGTGCGGGTTTAACAGAGACACGGCTGCGGCAAATGCGGCTTGTTTCTTTGCTGTGAATATATTGTTTTCTTTGTCATCCGTTTTCGGACGGCTGTTCCATGTCACCCAGCCCATGTAAATGAGAAACAAAAATCCCACGGCCATCATTCCCGTCTCAAAAACAGGCACCTGCTGCACAATGACAGATACACCCGCAACCGCTAACACAATGAGCAGGGTATCGCAGACAGAAGCACTGATGACGGCTGGAAGCGCCAGCCAAATATGCCTTTGCCACGCTCCCTGCTGAAAAATAAATACATTCTGCGCCCCCAGCGGCAAAATTAAGCCGAAGGCCAGCACGATTCCGTGAATCATTGCATTCATGCTGAAAAAAACTCCTTTCACATCTGTTTTTCTCATAATAATAGAGAAGATTTTACATGTCTCCGGCCATTTGGTTGGTTTTGAAACCAGCCAAATGTATAATGTGAAAAAAGGGGGCATAACGTTGTCACATTGGCAGCCGAGCCGTGAATCGGACATTCCGCTTCATCGGCAAATCGAACAATATATAAAAGAAAAAATTCTCCATGGCGAGTGGGCTGTAGGGACGAAAATTCCGTCGCAAAGAACGCTGGCGGATATGTTTCAGGTCAACCGAAGCACAGTGACATCGGCGATTGATGAACTCACGTCTCAAGGTCTGTTAGAGGGGAGAAGAGGCGGCGGCACAAAGGTAGTAAACAGCACATGGAGCGTGCTTGCGTCGGCTCCGCCGCTTGATTGGAGCACCTATGTCCGCTCAGGGATTCATCATCCCAATTCTTCTATCATTCAGGATATCAATAAAAACGAGGCGCGAGCGGATATCATTCGGCTGGGGACTGGAGAGCTTTCATCAGAGCTGCTGCCGGCTGAAACGATGCGCAGGATGTTTCAGCAAATCAATCCGCATGTTCTGTCTTTAGGATACGAACAGCCGAAAGGAAATATAGACCTGCGGGAGGCGGTGGCTGAGCATTTAAAAACAAAGCATATCAATGTGTCACCTTCAGCCATTTTAATTGTATCCGGCGCACTGCAGGCGCTCCAGCTCATTTCGATCGGGCTTTTAAAGCGGGACTCAGTCATTTTGACAGAAAAACCTTCCTATCTTCACTCTTTGCATGTTTTTCAATCCGCAGGGATGCGGCTTCGCGGTGTGCCGATGGATGAAGAAGGAATGCAGGCGGGGCTGATTTCAGCTTACCGGAAGCAATACGGGGGCCAGCTGCTTTACACGATTCCGTCGTTTCATAATCCGACTGGCATTGTGATGTCGGAGAAGAGAAGGGAAGAGGTTGTCAGTCTGTCAAAAAAAGAGCAGCTGCCGGTCATTGAGGATGATGCATACGGTGATTTGTGGTTTGAAGAACAGCCGCCGCTGCCGTTAAAGTCGATGGATCAGGAAGGCAATGTCCTGTATCTCGGCACGTTTTCGAAAACAGTAAGCCCCGGTCTTCGAATCGGCTGGCTGGCCGGTCCGGAACCAGTTGTTGAAAGGCTGGCTGACATTAAAATGCAGACGGATTACGGATCGAGCGGCCTCTCTCAATGGGCCGCGGCGCAATGGCTGTCACAAGGATATTATGAAGAACACCTCGCTTGGGTAAGAAAGGAGCTGAAGAAAAGGAGAGACGCGGCACTTCAGTTACTTCAGCAGTATGCAGGAGATATTGCCGAGTGGCGCATCCCAGCCGGCGGCTTTTATATATGGGTCACATTCAAGAAACAACTGCCTGTCAGGCAGCTGTTTCTTGAATTACTGAAACAGCAGGTGCTGGTGAACCCCGGTTCCGTTTATGACGGCGAAGACCGGCACAGCATTCGGCTGTCGTATTCCTATGCGTCTCTTCAGGATTTGAAAATCGGCATCAAGGCGGCTGCAGATACAGCCCGCCGCCTGATGACGCAGGCTTAAGCTAGACGATGACAGCTCCCAGCGCTCTCGCAAAGGCCATTGCGTGCTCCGGAGCAATTTTGCAGCCCTTTAATTTGTCTAGTGAGACATGGATCTGTTCAAACCGGCAGGAGCTGATGTCCGCGTTTTGAAGTGACGTACCGGTAAAGTTGGCGCCCTCCAGTTCGCACGCATCAAAGTGTGTCTGCTGGAGCGCCATGCTGCTGCATTCACTTTGCAGAAGGACACAATGATGAAACAGAACGTGTTTCATATTTGAATAATAAAATGAACTGAATTGCCCGTGACATTCCTCGAACGACACATTCCGCAGCGTTGAGTCAGCCAGGTTCATCCCGACCATTTTCGATTGCTTAAATAAAGTTCTGTGCAGAACAGCCCCGCTGAAATCAGCGTTCGATAAATCGCATTTTTCGAAAATCACATCTGTCAGCTCAATAAAACGAAAGGAAACATCGATAAACACGACATTCCGAAATACGGTTTTTTCAATACAAAGCCTGTCTATGTCTTCACTGGAAATTGAACAATCTTCAAATAAATGCATGCTGATCACATCATCTGTTGCAGCCGTTTCATGAAAATCGGCGGCTTGCAGGTTTTCTGGTACGTACGGTTTTTGAATCGCTGTTTTATTCATGATTTGACATCCTTTACATTCCTGAATGACCTAAAGCCATCAGGATCAATTTCATAGATCGTTTCCGCGGATTGATACATATAGTAAAACGTGAAGAGCCTTTTCTGGGTGTTGCAGCCCGCTTGTTTTGTAAGCATAAATGCAAAGCTTCCCGAACGTCAAGGCGTTTACAAGACGGGAAAGAAAAGGGAACAGGAGGAATGTGGAGTGGGGCATTACGTAAAAACCGAGGAGCATGTGACACTGTTTGTGGAGGATATCGGGCATGGAAGGCCTATTATCTTCTTGCATGGCTGGCCGCTGAATCATAAGATGTTTGAATATCAAATGAATGAGCTGCCGAAAAGAGGTTTCCGTTTTATTGGCATCGATTTTCGGGGCTACGGTGATTCCGACCGCCCGTGGGAAGGCTACGATTATAATACGATGGCAGATGACGTGAAAGCCGTTATTTATACGCTTCAGCTTGAGAATGCGATTCTCGCCGGCTTTTCGATGGGCGGCGCAATTGCGATCCGTTACATGGCAAGGCATGAGAGCGCCGATATCGATAAACTTGTTTTATTGTCAGCGGCCGCGCCAGCATTTACAAAGCGCCCGGGTTATCCGTACGGCATGAGGAAACAGGACATTGATGACATGATTGAACAATTCAAAAGCGATCGGCCGAAAACGCTTGCTGACCTGGGAAGACAGTTTTTCGAGAAACAAGTTTCTCCGGAGTTCCAGCAATGGTTCCAGAATCTTTTGCTGGACGCTTCCTCTTACGGAACGATTCACTCAGGCATTGCGTTAAGAGACGAGGATCTCAGAAAGGATATGGCGGAAATCAAGGTGCCGACACTCATCCTGCACGGCAGAAAGGACAAAATCGCTCCGTTTGATTTTGCCAAAGAATTAAAACGCGGCATAAAGCAGTCGGAATTGGTTCCGTTTGAAAACAATGGGCACGGGCTCTTTTATGAGGAAAAAGAAAAAATAAACAGCCTGATTGCGCAGTTTGCTAAATAAAAAAACCCGATCAATGTCGGGTTTTTTAAATGATGCCTTTGTGCTGCAATTCTTTGATGATCAAATCAGCCCCATCCGCAATGGACGTTTGGTCGGATTCAATGATCAAATCGGGAGAAAGAGGCGCTTCATAGGGAGAATCAATCCCCGTGAAATGTTTAATGTCTCCGTTGCGCGCTTTTTTATAAAGACCTTTCGGGTCCCGCTGTTCACAAACCTGGAGCGGGCACTTCACATAAATTTCGAGAAATTCTCCGTCGGGAAACAGCGCTCTGACCATATCCCGATCCTCTCTGAACGGAGAAATAAAGGCTGTTAAGATCATTTGACCGCTATCGACAAACAGCTTTGCGACTTCACCGATCCGGCGGATGTTTTCGATTCTGTCCTCAGTCCGAAAGCCGAGATCTCGATTCAATCCGTGGCGGATATTATCGCCGTCAAGGACATAACTCCGAATTCCCATGTGATAGAGCTTTTCATCTACGGCATTGGCGAGCACTGATTTTCCTGAGCCGGACAGACCGGTAAACCAAAGGGCGCAGCTTTTATGTCCGTTTAAGCTCTGTCTGTCAGATTTTTGGATCACTGCTGGATGCCAAACGATATTCGGGTTGTGTGTCATTCTGATCCCCCGCTGTTTCTCTGAATGGCAACAGGCTGCTGATGGAGCCCTTTTATCAGCACGCTTGCAACCTCGGGCCGGCTGAATTCTTTCGGCGGCTTTTTGCCTTGGCGGAGAAGCTCCCTCACTTTAGTGCCTGATAAATGGATGTGATCTCTCGCGCTGTGCGGACACGTTTTGGAGGTGCCCATATTTCCGCATTTCCGGCAGTAAAAGCTATGCTCAAAAAACAGCGGCTTGATGCCCAGCTCTTCCTCGGTGAATGATCCGAAAATGGTCTGTGCGTCGTATGTTCCGTAATAGCTGCCGACGCCTGCATGATCGCGTCCGACGATAAAATGGGTGCAGCCGTAATTTTTGCGGACGAGCGCATGGAAAATCGCTTCACGCGGCCCGGCATACCGCATGGCGGCAGGGAACACCGATAACATCACCCGATCCTTTGGATAATACTGGTCAAGCAGTACTTGGTAGCTTTCCATTCTGATATCACTCGGAATATCATCTGATTTCGTTTCTCCTACTAGCGGATGAAGCAGCAGACCGTCGACGGTTTCCAACGCTGTTTTTTGAATATATTCATGGGCTCTGTGAACGGGATTCCGCGTCTGAAAGCCGACAATCGTTTTCCAGCCGAGCTTTTCAAAGGCCGTTCTCGTTTGTGCCGGCGCTGCATAAAACTGTTCGAAGGACTTATCGGGAAGGCGGCTGACAAGGATAGGCCCTCCAATATAAAAGTCCGGACGCTCCAGCAGTTTCTTTACTCCGGGGTGGGCGGGATCGTTTGTTTTATAAACAGACAGCGCCTCCTGTGTTTTATCTGGCTGATAGATATCGGTCACTGTCATCATGCCGTACGTCACGCCGTGTTTCACAAGCTTCACGTGATTTCCGACAGACAGCTGTTTGGCTGTTTCTTCGCTGACAGGCAGCGTAATAGGCAGGCTCCACGGCAAACCGTTCGCCAGCCTCATCTCTTTCACAACGGAATGATAATCTTTTTCTCCCAAAAAACCTGTTAACGGGCTGTAGCCGCCGATCGCGATAAGCTCGAGGTCGCTCAGTGCCAGCTGATCAAGCTCAGCTTCGCAAGTGCAGCCATCAAAAGTGCATGCGGGATCGATGCGGTTGATTAACACCCCTCCATGGGGCTCGATTGCATTCACGTGCTTAACCTCCATCTTTGCGTTTTACATTGTTTTTTAATAGTCTGCCATTTCTTCGCTGGACGGGCTTTCTCATCAATAGAAAATGTAGATTGAGACCTGCCGGCGCTTCCATTCTCACGACATACGGTCTTTCATTCCTGGTGCAGACCGCATTCAGTTTTCTCGCGTCCGGCCCATCTTCCCGCTCTCTCATCATTTGGGTTTGAAGAAGGCAATGTGCACATTTCACAGCCTATGCTCGGGTAATTTTGATCGTGCAGTTTGTTGTAAGGCAAATTGTGGAGCCGGATGTACGTCCAAACATCATCCCATGTCCAGTGAATGAGCGGACAGACCTTAATAAGCTTAAATTTCTGATCCTGATTGATGAATTGAATATGCTTTCTCGTCGGCGATTGCTCCCGGCGCAGACCTGAAATCCAAGCTGTCATGCCTGATAAGTGTTTTTGCAGAGGTGCGATTTTCCGTAATTGGCAGCAGAGATTCGGGTTGTGTTTCCATAATTCATCGCCGTATTGCGCCGCTTGTTCTTTTAAGTTCAGCTCGGGTTCAAGCAGCTGGATCGTAAATGCCGGGTATTTTTGTTTGACGGCTTCGATCAGCTCATATGTTTCCTGAAAATGGAGCCCTGTATCTAAAAAGATGATGTGCGCATGTTTGTTGATCTTTGAAATTAAGTCGAGAAGCACCATCCCTTCAGCGCCAAAGCTGCATGCATACACGATCTTATCCCCGTATGTCCTGTAAGCCCATTTCAATACATCGAGCTCATCGATCAATTGCTCCTTCATCTCTTTTGCCAGCGTTTCGTTCCATGTGTCAAAGGTGATGTGTTCGTTCAATATTTTCCCCCCGTTTTGCATCTGTCTGTTTTTTTATCTATTGATCGAGTTATAGGCAGACTATTCACTTTTGAGATAAAGGTTCAGGGTTTTTAGGTGTGCGGCCGCCTAAAATGAGGAGACGGAGGCGCTGCGGAACCAATAAGAGACCAGCTGAATATGCTTTTTAGCAAAATGGTTTTATGCCCAAGGAGAGGTATTATGCCGATTACCATTTATCAGGGGCATCATCATTCACTTGCCCCGGCAGATATCAATATCGTTATTGACGTCATTCGAGCCTTTACCGTGGCCCATTTTGCTTTTATCGGCGGGGCGAAAGAAATTCTCTTGGTCCGGACAACTGAGGAAGCCTTCAAGCTGAAAGAAACCTATCCGGATTATGTATTAACAGGAGAGGAAAAGGGGGTCGGAATCAAAGGATTTGATTTGGATAATTCTCCAAAGCGTATGGCAGAGCAGGATATGGCGGATAAGCGGCTGATCCAGAAAACGACAAACGGCGTCACAGCGGCGTTAGGAGCGCTGAAGGCCAGGCATCTTTTTGTGACTGGATTTTCTAATGCCAGAACAACAGCGGAATATGTGAAAAAGCTTGCTGCAAAAGATTGTGTGCTGAACATTGTGGCTTCCCATCCATCAGGTGATGATGATATGGCGTGTGCGGAATATATCAAAAGCATCATAGAAGGGACGAATGGTGCGGCGGCTGAAGTGATTGAAAGAATCAAAAACTCATCCGTTGCGGAGAAGTTTTTTGATAGCAGCCAGCCGTTATTTGAACCGGAAGACATTGCGTACTGTACAAAAGAAATAACGGGCGACTTCGTGATGAAAGTAAAACAAGAAAGAGAAGTTCCAACGATAGAGAGGGTCATGATATGAATGATTTTTCACTAGAATTGCCAGTGAGAACAAGTAAACCGAGAGAAAACGGACAGACCATTTTAATCGACAACGGCTACCCCTTACAGTTTTTCAAAGATGTGATAGGCGCGGCATCCGACTATATAGATTTTGTGAAATTCGGCTGGGGCACTTCATTACTTACGAAAGACCTTGAAGAAAAAATCAGCTCCCTGAAAGAGCATGATGTGAAGTTTTTCTTCGGCGGCACGCTGTTTGAGAAATATGTAAGCCAGAATAAAGTCAACGAATTTCATCGCTACTGCACCTACTTCGGGTGCGAATATATTGAGATTTCAAACGGCACTCTTCCAATGACGAATAAAGAAAAAGCGGCTTACATTGCTGATTTTTCTGATGAATTTCTTGTGCTCAGCGAGGTAGGCAGCAAGGATGAGGAAGTATCAAGCTGCCAGTGCTCTGAGGAATGGCTTGAGTATATTCTCGAAGATATGGAGGCAGGCGCAGAGAAAGTGATTACGGAAGCAAGGGAAAGCGGGACAGGGGGGATCTGTTCCAGCAGCGGAGATGTCCGGTTTCAAATCGTTGATGATATCATTTTGTCGGATATTGATATCAGCCGAATGATATTTGAAGCACCGAACAAAACGCTCCAGCAAGGTTTTATCCAAAGGATCGGGCCGAATGTCAATCTGGCGAATATCTCATTTCATGATGCGATTGCTCTGGAGACTTTGCGCTTGGGGTTAAGATCCGATACCTTTTTTTGTAAAACAGCGGCTGCGGGGCTCTCTGTATCGGGAGAGCCTCTTGCCTATTATTTTTTATGACGGTACATAGGCGTAAGTATGGGAAGAGAGGTCAGGCGGATGTTATAGATGAAGTCGATGACTCTTGTTGATATCACTTGGCAAATCAGAGCTTGAATCACAATGCCCCAGGCAATAATTGATGCGGTAATCATAAAAATGACGCAATTCATAATGAGCAAGATGGTTCCCGGGTTTCCGCCCCGGTAAATTGAGATCATAAGAGCAAGGGCTCCAAACCCCCCGTTAGAAATTTTATATTTGTATAAAAGTCCGATGCCGAGTCCTAATAAAACAGCGCCGCTTGCCAAATCAAGCCACAGGTTTGAGGTGATGTCCGGAAAAATGACATCGAAGACCAATACCGATACAGAGGTGACGGTAATCGAGGCGAGAGTGCCGGTGAATGTTCTCATCTCCAGCCATTTTAAAGCAGTGAAAAGCATCGACACATTCACAGCCCATACCGAGAAGCCGTGGGGAATGTGAAACAAATGGTGCAATAAGACCGCAATACCTGCCGCCCCGCCTGTCGGAATATCATGCGGAAATAAAAATAAGGACATGCCGAGTCCCTGTAATACACCGCCTGTGACAATCATAAACGTGAGTTTTGCTTTCATCAGCAGTTCAGCCATTAAGTCATTTGCTCCTTTATGAAAAGACTTGTCCGCTGTTACCATTTTATGAGGCTGTCCATGATTTATGTCTATAAATAAAGGGATGGTACAGCTTAAAACGCTGAACCATCCCACATATACCGATTGATGATCTCCGTATTGATTTCTCTGCCGATCCCTGTTCCTTTCGGTATGTGCACGATTCCTTTTGAAGGCTGAAGGCTGATCAGTTCTGTAAAAGGATTCTCCATTACGTCCCACTCAATCGGTTCAATTTGGTCGTTCTCCATTTTTGACCACGGAGGCAGACAGGCCTGCGCAAATAAAGCATAAAGCCGGGAAAGAGCGCCGTCATAGGCATGGGCAGACACTCTCACACCGAAATAACGCGCGAGCTGGAGGCAGTCGCGAAACTCATCGATTCCATTGACATGCATGACATCAGGCTGAATAATATCCAGGCTGCGCTGTGAGAGGAGAGGCGCAAATTGTGCCGCGCCTTTCATATTTTCTCCGCCGGCGACAGGAACGGATAAACGGCTCCGCAGCAAAGTGTAATCCTGCAGCTGGTCAAAAGGCAGAGGCTCTTCCAGCCAGCTGATATTGGCCCATTTCGAAAAAAGACGCTCCCACTTTAAAGCTGCTGCTGTATCGTAGCTTTGGTTTGCGTCCAGAATAATAGAAACAGAGCTGCCGGCCGTGTTTTGCAGGGCGGTGATATGCCGCACATCTTCCTCAAAGGTTGTCCCGCCGATTTTGACTTTAATTTGATTGAAGCCCTGTTTCAATTGAACTTCAACATTCGTAAGCGAGCTGCTGATCCATTGCGGATGGTCTGAATAGGATTGGAAAGAGGCATATACAGGGAGTTCTTCTCTGTACCGCCCGCCCCACATGTCGCATACGGAACAACCTGCCGCTTTCGCCGCAATCTCCGTCAGTGCCATGCTTACAGCCGATGCCGCCCGCTGATGCCATTTTTTGATTGTGCGCACTAAAGGCAGGCGGTTGCCTGCCTGTTTACCTAAGAGATAGGGAATGATTCGTTTTGTGAAACCGACATGCAGGGCCGGGAGCCAATCCGCGCACTCTCCCCAGCCGTCAATGCCGCTTTCTGTGATAATTCTGATCAGATAGCATGTCCGGTATTGTTTAAATCCGTTTGCATCTCCGTAAGGTTTCTCTAATCGGTGCAAGAGCGGAAAAGTCTCGATCCGTTCGATTTTCAAACCGGACGCTACCTTTCCTCAGCCGGCTGAAGCCGATTGCCATTCATTGCAGGCTCTTCTTTTTCATTCGTCTCGTCTTTATTTTGTTTGACATGAATCAGCGTAAGCACAAGAATACCGACAACCAGTGTCAAGCCCGCAATGCTTAAGAACATGCCGGGTCTTGACCACTGCATCAAGCGCCCGAAAATAGGAGGCCCGATCGCCACCCCCAGAAAACGGACTGATCCGTACAGCGATGTCACAAAACCCCGTCGTTCTTTGCCGACAGCACCTGTGATAAAGCTGTTTATACAAGGAAGGACAAGGCCTGAACCGATACTGCTCAGCACGAGAACGCTGATAAACAGGACGAGATTTTCAATGAATGACAGTGCCGCGTAAGACACAGTCATAAACGCTAAACCGATGACGATCAGCTTTTTCATTAACGATTGCTTTTGTCCGATTTTGCTGCCCGTCGTATAAGATGTCACACACATGACCAAAAGGGGAATCGCCAAAATCAGCCCTTTTTTGACGCCGTCTGTATCGTATGTTTTTTCCAGTACGTCTGATAGGTAAAACAAAATGCCGAATAAGGTAAACAAACAGGTAGCCCCGGCTAAATAAGCGGTAAACAGCCATCTGCCTTCATGCTTAAATACACTTAACAGCCCTTTTGCATATTTTCCGATAGGAGGCGGTTCTTTTTCTTTTTCCTTTTCTTTAATAAAAATCCAAGTCAGCACGATTGAAATGATACAAAACACAGGAAAGGCAAAAAATGCGCCATACCAAACGATCAGGGCGATAAGTGAGCCAATAATCGGCGATAGAACTTTCCCCATTCCGTTTGACGCTTCAACAAGGCCGAGCACTCTGCTTTCCTGTGCGCCTTTAAATAGGTCCGCTGACAGCGCCATCGCAATCGGTCCCGTTCCGGCTGCTCCGATACCCTGAAGAGCCCGGCCAGCCATGACCCACGGATAAGCATTGTCAAAAAAACCTGCCGCAAACCCGGCCAGCAATCCGCCTGCTCCATACAAAAATAAGCAGGGAATAATGATGATTTTCCGTGAAAACCGGTCTGCGAGATAGCCGACAATCGGAATCGCAAACGCCGCAATCAGGGAAAACACCGTGATCACGAGACTGACTTGAAATTGGGATAAATGAAGTTCAGATTTCATTTTTGGCAGTATAGGAATAAGCATAGAGTTTCCAAGGGTTAATATTAAAGGGATAGAACCGATAGCTACAATCGTCATTCCGTTATTTTGTTTTGATGTTTCCATCTCAAAGCACACTCCTTTTCTTCTGCTTAGAGTGTCCCTGAAGGCATTAAAAAAACCGAACAGAATCTTCCTGTTCGGGTAAAAAAGGGTTAACCGAGCGCCTGTGAGATGACAGCGAATAATTGTCTGTTTCGTGCAGGCAGCGTCTTTTTTGGGTACATCATAACCGGGGGCTCATCGTCTAAGTGAAATCCCATTGCTTCCAGGCTGTCATGCAGCAACGGGCTTTCCCCAGGCACGTCGATTCGCAACGGTCCTTGTTTTCCTGCGGCCAGCCTGTTAACCAATACAGCAGCGAGACCCGGTGAAGGTGCGATAAGCGGGCCTAATTTCAGATTGGCCGGTGTTTGTACAGATAAGCCATAGCCAATGAATGTGCCTTCATTATTTCTGGCAATTACACATTCCGCTGATTGAGAGATCAAATGATGCAGAAGTGCTGCTCTGTCTCCGCCAAAGGCGGCTTGATCAGCCGCGATTAATTCCGGAAAATCCTTTTCTGTAAAAGATGTCAGTTCAATGTCATGCTGCTTTGTAAGCGGCTTGAAGCTTTGACAGCTGTATTTGCGGATTGAACCCGCAGTTTGAAAACCGGCTTTTTCATAAAGCGGCAAACCTTCCTTCGTGGCGCAAAGCATGATGGCGGTGTTTTCATCGACTTGGCTGATACACGCGTTCACCATCCGCCGCCCCAGGCCGCGCCGTTTGTACTCGTTGTCGACGATAACGAGTCCGATAGAAGCAAGTCGGCCGTACAAAAACAAACCGATGCAGGAGATGATGTCTCCTTGGCTGTTTTGATACCCGAAGAAGCGTCCATGTTTTACAAGCAACTGCAGCTCTCGCTCGCCGTAATCCGGCCACCCGGCTTGCCGGGACAGACGTAATAGGCCGGGCACATGTTTTTCAGTAAGCTGAATCAGTTCAATCGCTGAATGCATGTCATCACCTGCTTGTTCTTGGTTTTTTGTACATCACAATATGGGTGCCAATGCCGGAAATCTCAAACGGCTCGCCAAGTTCTTTCCAGCCAAGCTTTTCGTAATAGCCTTTCACATGGTATCTTGCGTTGCACCAGACCGCCTGCACGCCCATATCGGCCAGCTTCTGCTCCGCGTATGTGATCAGTGTACTTCCGGCTTTTTGATCACGGTATTCTTCGAGCGTTGCCATGCCTCTAAGCCGATATGCGGGTGAATCGGTCAATAGCGGCTGATTCTCGGGAGAAAAGGAAGCAATGCTGATCAGCTTTCCTTCAAAAAAAGCGCCGAGATGGAAAGAGCCTTCTGCTTGATCCTGTTCATATTTGCATTGTTCAATTGATTGATGGGGACGCAAAATGCGGTTCCGGATTTCATATGTATCCTCTGCGGGAATGGTTTTCACTTCAAGCATGATGTTCCTCCTCTTGTGATTTATTTTCTATATCGTAACACGAATCGGGTTTGAAAAAGACTGTCCAGTTGGTTCGGACAGTCTTAGAAAGGGATGTTAATGCAAATAAATATTCTGACGCTGTTCATCTTTTTGCTTAATGTAAGAAGTAAGCTCTGAGGTCAAGTCGGATCTGAGAAAAGGCGTGATTAAATAGATGCCGTTAAACAGCTCGCAGGCAGTATCCAGCAGGGAGCGTGCAATCGCAAGGCCTTCCGCCTTTTGTTTCTCTTTATCTTCGCCGGCGCGCGCCATTTTTTCGCGGATGGAATCGGACAGCTTGATGCCGGGAATTTCGTTATGGATAAACTCAGCGTTCCGGCTGCTTGTCAGCGGCATAACGCCGATATAAATCGGAGTCTTCAAATGCTTTGTTTCATTATGAATATCGACAAGCTGCTGCTCCGAATAGACGGGCTGTGAGATAAAATAATCGGCGCCGCAGTCGATTTTTTTCTCCAGTCGTTTTACAGCTTTATCGAGATGGCGGACGTTTGGATTAAAAGCAGCGGCCACTGAGAAATTGGTTTTCTTTCCGAGCGGTTTTCCGGACAGAGACAGCCCTTCATTGAACTGTTTAATCAGCCTGATTAAATCAAAGGACGTTAAGTCATAGACAGACGTTGCACCCGGGAAATCACCGATTTTAGAAGGATCGCCGGTAATCGCCAGCACATCATGCAGCCCTAATGTGTCGAGTCCCATTAAATGTGACTGGAGGCCGATAATGTTTCGGTCCCGGCATGTAAGATGGACAAGAGATCGCATATCGAGCTGCTGCTTAACAAGGGCGCCGCAGGCAACATTGCTGATCCGCGGGGTTGCCAGGGAGTTATCGGCGAGCGTCAGGGCGTCGATTCCCGCTTCTTTTAATTCAGCAGCGGCAGACAGAAATTTGTCAAAGCTCAATTTCTTCGGCGGGTCCAGCTCAACAATAATTGAGCGCTTTTCCGCAGCGATTTCATTTAATCCCGGCTCTGTCCGTTCGTGCTGAACAGTGACCAATTCCTTTGCCCGAACCTTTACATGCTTTTCCGTAACGGGGGCGAGTCCGCCCACAGCCTCTGCCATCGCCCGGATGTGGTTTGGCGTGGTGCCGCAGCAGCCGCCGATAATCCGCGCGCCTTGCTTGCGGAACTCAGCCGCGCTGTTTTGAAAATACGTGTCGTCAGTTTCATATACAAGCCGGCCTTCTTCGAGAGAGGGGAGGCTGCTGTTCGGGTAGACAGATAAAAACACGTCATCAAAAATCGGCACTTCACTGAGCGCTTCAATCATGTGGTAAGGGCCGAGCCGGCAGTTAATGCCGACGATATCGGCACCGAGATCCGCAACCGAGCGCAGCGCATCAGAAAGCGGCGTTCCATCCTGAAGTACGCCTTGCTCATGCATGGATACATTCAGCATAATCGGGAGATTGGTTTCTTTCCGGGCGATTTTCAGCACTTCACGGGCTTCTTCCAAATCATAATACGTTTCTAACAGCAAACCGTCCGGCTCTTCATGCAGCAGTAAGTACAGCTGTTCGCGAAAGCTTCGTTTGATTTCGTCAAGGCTGTACGCATTTTTGTTAAACGTGCGGATGCCGCCCATCGTCCCGAGCACATACGCATCGCCGGCGGAAGCCCGCGCGATTTTTACTGCCTCCTGATTCATTTTTTTAATGTCATCTTCAAGGCCGTGTCTTGATAATTTAATATAGTTCGCTCCGTACGTGTTGGTTTGAATGATGTTTGCTCCCGCTTCGACATAGGCTTTATGTATACGCTGAATTTCCTCAGGTTTTGAAAGATTAAGCTCCTCAAAGCACCTGTCTATTCCGAAGGAGTAAAGCAGCGTGCCCATTGCGCCGTCACCGATTAACACCTGTTTCTTCAAATCTTCTAAAAGTCCCATTGTCTGCCTCCTTTATTCACATTCAGCAAGGAAAAAAGAGAAATAAAAAAAGTCCTCTTAAGAAGAAGACTTTGTCAGTGATATTGTCTCTTCTTATCTTCCAAGCTGTTCGAGCTTGCTGGATTTAGCACCTTGGTCATGGCAATGCGCCATTACACCGGTTGCTGAAGCTTCGTCGGGCCAGTCCCTCTGCTTCTCTTGATAAGAACGGATATGAAATTTTACATGTTCAGGAGCTGCCAAAAGATGCCTGGCATTTTCCCTTTCTCCAAATTTACCGAAAATAAAGACAATAATCAATAGGAATCAGAAAATTTATCTGAAATTTATAAATTGAACGTCAATTGGCAGATCAGCACCTCGAACGGCTGCGATAACCTGCTGAAGATCATCCTTGTTTTTTCCGGTGACACGCACTTGATCATCCTGCACTTGAGACTTTACTTTCAGTCCGGAGTTTTTGATGATGGTATTGATTTTTTTGGCGTTGTCTTTGTCAATCCCTTGAACAAGCTTTGCGCGCTGGCGTACGGTGCCGCCGGACGCGTTCTCAATTTTGGCGTAATCAATGTTTTTTGTCGGCACGCTGCGCTTAATCAATTTGCTGACAAGCACATCCTTGAGCTGGCTTAATTTGAATTCGTCATCGGAAACAAGAACAAGCTCTTCTTTATCTAATGAAATGTCACTTTTGCTCCCTTTGAAGTCATAGCGTGTGCTGATTTCCTTCAGTGCGATTTGAATCGCGTTTTGCACTTCAGGGAGTTCCACCTTGGATACAATATCAAATGAACTTTCTTTTGCCATATGAAAACCTCCATAACATTTAACTTATGTGTTGATTATAGTAGAATAAAGAGAAACTTCCAACAGAACAAAGAATCAATTTGTGATGATTGGAAAAAATGTTAACAAGATCCGCAGTGAAATAAGCGGGAAGAGGAAGGACGATAGCATGAGACCAGGGCAGCAATTAACCTTGAGTATAGATCACGAAACGGACTTCGGTTACTTTTTAACCGATGGAGAAGATACGATTCTCTTACATAACAGTGAAGTGACAGAGGATATAGAAGATAGAGATGAGGTAGAGGTCTTTATATACGTTGACCAGCAGGAACGGCTTGCAGCAACGATGAAAATTCCGGTCATCAGCGCTGATGAGTACGGCTGGGTAGAAGTGGTGGACACGGTAGAGGATATGGGCGTATTCGTCGATGTCGGCCTTTCGAAAGACGCGCTTGTCGCAACAGAGCATCTGCCGCCGTATGAAGATGTCTGGCCGCAAAAAGGGGATAAGCTCTACTGTATGCTGAAGGTGACAAATCGGGGGCGCATGTTTGCCAAACCCGCACCGGAGGACATCATCAGCGAGCTGTTTACGGACGCTTCAGACGATCTGATGAATAAAGAGCTGACCGGAACGGTGTACAGGCTGATCGCTTCAGGATCGTTCATCATTACGGATGACGGAATCCGCGGTTTTATTCATTCATCAGAAAGAAAAGAAGAGCCTAGACTCGGCTCAAGAGTGACAGGACGTGTGATTCAAGTGAAGGAAGACGGCTCAGTGAATATGTCGCTTCTTCCGAGAAAGCAAGATGCGCTGTCTGTTGATGCCGAGTATATTCTTACGTATTTAAGAACGAGAAACGGTGCCATGCCATACAGCGACAAAAGCCAGCCCGATGATATCAAAGAACGTTTTAACATGAGCAAGGCTGCCTTTAAACGGGCGCTTGGCCACTTAATGAAAAACGGAAAAGTGTATCAGGAAGACGGCTGGACATACGAGAAAAAATAGTGCATGAAAAAGGCTCGCCTGCAGCAGAACTGCGGAGCGAGCCTTTTTTATTTCTAATTTAATTCATCGACCAGCGTTCTGATTGCCATTTCGCGATCCACATTGTCTGAAATCGCGATCGGCGTAATATCAATGGCAAGAATGACAAGAATCAGCGCACCGGCTGCGGCAACATAAGAAACATAATAGAAATAGTTAGCGGTATCGACCGTGTTGACGAGCTCGGCTTGAACTCTGGACGTATCATCCTTGGAAGCGGCGATGTCCTTTGCAGCTTCTACTTTTTCTTCAACGATTTGACCTGCTTTTTTCAGCAGTTCATCCACCTTCATTGCATCTTTGCTGTAAACAGCTTTCTTCAGATTGTCAAAAAAGTCAGCATCCTCTTTTTTGATATCAGCAACAACCTGATTGGCAAAAGCCTTTGCCTGTTTTGTGTTGAGCTTGTCAGTCATGGCTTTATTAAATACCTCTGGAAGCTTTTTGCCCACTTCACCCTGAGCAAACACAAACCCTTTAAAAATCTCTTCACCTGAATACTCAAGCTGCTTCGCCTGTGCTACACTTTCCTGCTGCTTCACCAAAAACACTGTTGTCACCAATACAACCGACAAAAATACAAGAAACGCCTTCTTCAAACTGAAACCTCTCCCTTCTTTTCTTTTTTATTCCACTTCAGTCTGCGTATATATGTAAATTGAAACGTGGAATCAATTGGAGTGAGATACAATATCAAAATGCCGGCCATGATGAGTGAAAAGCTGATTAAACCCAGCATAACCGCGAATATCTCGTGCATAAAAACAGCGATGATTAAAATCAATCTCCAATGCTTCTTCGGCGCGAACAGTGCCGCAAAGATGACAATCTGAACGAGAAGCGTCCCCCATGTCGGAATCACCACAAACGGACTTGATACAAACGGCTTCGTTAAAGCCTGGAAAAAGCCGTTGAAGCCGATGGTTTTTTCCTGGGCGAAATAATAGACGGCCGTTCCGTCCACCCATTCCTGCTGAGACAGCTTAGCGACAGTAGAGTGGAAGTAAAGTACCGCTACTTGAAGCCTGATGACAAAATAAGAAATAAAAGCTGTGATTTTACCAATTGTTCTTTGGCCCTCTGGATCATCAGGTCTTCCGCTCCAATGCCATTTTCTCGGGTCAGTCAGCGTGATAGGAATCAGCAAAAATGTGATAACCGCGGCTGCCTGCTCTCCTCCGTCGATGACAATTAACGACGACTGCAGGCTGTAACTGACATACCAATGGAGAATCCCGGTGATTCTGGGGCGCCACCCGATCACAACAAGCACCAGAATGGCAATACAGACCCACCTGAACAGATTTAACATCATATAGTTATTTTCGCCGAGGCAAAAGAGACTGAGATTCATTTTACAAGCAGGGTAACTGCTGATTCCGCTGGCTGGCTTCATAATGAGGCTCGGATGATTGACAAGCAGCGTCAGCAGGCTGGATAAAGCAATAATGCTTCGCGCGAGTCCGTATACATTTGTCCACGGATTTTTTTTGTCCCATCCGGTGATGGTCTGTTTTATGTTTTCGAGCATGAGATCACAACCTTGACTATGCTTTTTACCTGATAAGACGAAGCGGTGTATTTAGAATAGCTCCAAGGAACGATGTCCTCTTTCGTCAAATAATAGCTGCCGCAAAGCAGCGGGCGGGGCGCCGGTGTTTGCAGCTTAACGGTTTTGGCTTTGCTTTTGCAGGCACTCAGGTCCGTTTCTTTACATTCTGTCCACTGTTCCTTGCCGACTTGGCTGTAGATAACGCCCATTTCTACGCCCTGCGATCGCCCATAACGATACAGGCCGAATAGGTTATCAGCCCTCATATTAGGCCATCTGACCTTGGCGCTGGCATCTCCATCTTCATATAAGCCGATGGCGGTATCGCGGGGGTTTTTGCTGAAAAAGCCCCAGCCTTGAGGAATGACGCTGGACATGAGAAATTTGGAGTCCTTTGTCAGCGGAATCGGGGTTGTCCCTAAGCTGCCAATGATTGAAAACAGAAATAAAGACCCCCAGAAAACTGAAAAAATGATAAAAAATGATATCGATTTCTGCATTCGACTGCTCCTTTTTAGACTGAAGAAATTCATTTTTCTTACTTTTCATAATATAAAAACATTTATGTAATAAAAAGGTTAAAAAGTATGAGAAATTCCATTTTTGTTAATGGGGAAAATAGGACATTTTTCATAGCTATATGTCATTGATATATAGTGATTTTTTCGATATATTTAAACCATGAAAACGAATCAAATTAACGACCGCTGGATTGTTCAATTTCGCAAAGGGATTTTCGAGCTGGCTATTTTATCCCTGCTGCGCTCAAAACCGATGTATGGTTATGAGCTGACATCGTCCTTAAAAACAACCCCTGCACTGGCTATTTCAGAGGGTGCGATTTATCCGATTTTGAAACGGATGACGGAGAAGGACTGGGTCGAATTTTTTTGGCAAGATTCTTTGGACGGCCCGAAAAGGAAGTACTATAAAATGACGCAAAAAGGAGAAGAGATGTTAAAAGAACGGCTGGAGAAGTACCTGGAAACCCATCAAGCTTTATTGTCTTTATCGGGGGATTTGCTATGAATGCACAGCACATCATTGAACGCTATACGGAGGAACTAAACGCTGAGCTGGCGAATATGCCTGAAGTAGAGAGAGAAAACACGATAGCCGAACTGAAGGGCCATTTAACCGCTTTTGTTCAAGACAGAATGAATGCCGGCCATAGTGTAGAGGATCTGCGGGAAGCTGTCGAAAATGAGTTTTCTCATCCGAAAGAGCTTGCCGAAGCGATGATGGGTGAAGGGGAGGAACAGAAACGGAGGGGTTCTGTGTTAGGAAAAAGCGGACTTTCAGTTTTTCTTATTGCTGTAATCATACTCCTGCCGCTGCTGCCGCCCTCATACAGATATGCGCCATTGGCTCTTTACTTGGCGGTGCTTGCGGGCTATGTGTGGAAGCGGAAGAAGTTAATGATGTTTGCGGGTGTAAGAAAAAACAAAATGCGCTCTCAACATGAGATTGTTACGATTTCTAGGGTCGGTGCGGGCTATCTGCTGTTTTTGGCTGTTCTGCTTCTTGTGCAGCCGCTCATCAATGCATTCGTCGTCCTTTTGCTGATTGTGGTTAGCTGTGCCGCTTTTTTTCTTTATTTAAACGTCAAGTAATGTTGTAGGAGGCTGTAATATGGAGATCAGCATCAATTATCTATTAATTGTCATTTCGCTTTTATTCTTTGTGGTAGCCTATTTTGTCGGGATCAAAAAACAGACGTGGATGCTTGCGGGGTTTAATGAGGCACGTATCCGGGATAAGGATCGGCTGGCCAGAATAGCAGGCTACTTTTTCTTGAATTCCGGTTTGTTCATTCTGCTGAACAGCTTTATCTCATTTCAAGGCCAGGAGCAGCTGATTCCGCCGCTTATTTTGGCATATGGCGCAGGGGTTATTATTTACGTGAATAAAAAACTGGTAGAATAGGAGCTGAAGGACGGAGCGAAACCTCTGTCCTTCTTTCTTTTTCCTGAAAATAGGAACGAAGCACCACATACAAGTTTCGGCTTTTTTGTTAGGATGAACGAAAAAGTAGATTCCAAAACAGGAAGGATGTGGTGTTTTGCGTACACTGTTCAAAACATCTCTGTTCATGGCCGGCTTATGCACGGCAGCTCAATGTGTTTTTGCATCAAATGCCTCAGCAGATCAAAGCATCAAATACGACCATACGTATCAAACCCCTTCATACATCATCGAAAAATCACAGCCATCATGGCAGCCAGCTCAAAACCTAACGCAGAAAGAAGCGCTATTTTCATATCTGGACAAGCAACAAACCCATTTTAAGCTCAAAGGAAACGCGAACAGCCATTTTCGTATTTCAAAAACAATAAAGGATTCAAAGACAAAACAAACATTTTTTAAATTAGAGGAAGTGTATAAAGGGATTCCTGTTTACGGTTTTGGACAGGCGGTCGCGATGAAGGAAAACAAACAAGTGAAAAGTTTCTTCGGGAAGGTGCACCCGCAAATAAATGACATATCTGTCACACCGTCTGTATCTAAGAAAAAAGCCATACATACAGCGCGCCGTGCGCTTGAGGCCTCCATTGGAAAAATCGAGTATGTTGACGGAGAACCGAAAGCCGAATTATATATTTATCCGCACGAAGGCGCATATGATCTTGCCTACCTTGTGAGACTTTCGACGTCTGAACCTGAACCTGGATATTGGCATTATTTCATCAATGCCAAAAGCGGAAAGGTCATTGATTCTTTCAATGCCATTCATGAAGCAGCCGGTACAGGGATCGGCGTATCAGGCGAAGAAAAAAGCTTTGAAGTAACTGAACAGAATGGGCGTTATTATTTGGCTGACGAAACAAGGGGAAAAGGGATAAATACTTTTGACGCAAAGAACCTGAACGAAACCTTGTTTACCCTTTTGTCTCAATTGATCGGGTATACAGGCAGTGAAGTGGTCAGCGGCACGTCCGTATTTCATGATCCGGCGGCTGTAGATGCCCATGCAAACGCACAAACCGTTTACGACTATTACAGCCGCACGTTCGGCCGCCATTCTTTTGATCAAAACGGAGCGAGAATTACGTCTACCGTACATGTGGGAACACAGTGGAACAATGCAGCGTGGAACGGTGTGCAGATGGTGTACGGGGATGGTGACGGCGCTAGGTTTAAGCCGCTGTCCGGATCGCTCGACATTGTGGCGCATGAAATGACACACGCGGTCACCCAGTATTCCGCCGGCCTTTTATATCAGGGAGAACCAGGCGCGCTAAACGAATCCATTTCTGACATTATGGCGGCGATGACAGACCGGGATGACTGGGAAATCGGCGAGGATGTATATACGCCGGATGTACGCGGGGATGCTTTACGTTCGTTAGAGGACCCTTCCAAGCAGGGGAATCCGGATCATTATTCAAACCGGTATACGGGCACAGAGGATTACGGCGGGGTGCACATCAATTCGTCGATCCACAATAAAGCGGCATATCTTCTCGCAGAAGGCGGCGTGCACCATGATGTGCGGGTTGAAGGGGTCGGGCGTGAAGCTTGTGAGCAAATTTATTACCGGGCTTTGACATATTATGTAACGCCTTCTTCAGACTTCAGCATGATGAAGCAAGCGGCTATCGAAGCCGCCAATGATTTATACGGTGAAGACTCAAAGCAATCAGCTTCTGTCGAAAAGGCATATGACGCAGTCGGAATTCAATAAAAATGAAAAAACAGCCAGGGCTTTTTTAGCCTGGCTGTTTTTTTATGATCTACCCAGAAAAAATATGGCCAGTGTGCCCGGCCCGGAATGGGATCCGACAGCAGAGCCGATGGAGTGCATGATGATGTCTTTCGGCTTGAACGCATCTTCGATCAAGTGTTTCATTTCATTGGCTGTTCCTTCGTTAGCGGCATAGCTGATTCCGACGGTTTGATCGCTCCAATTGTCTCCTCGCTCTTTCATTAATTCAATAATCCGTTTGAACAGCTTTTTCTGTCCGCGGATTTTTTCAAGAGGCACAAGCTTGCCGTCCTCCATATGAAGAAGCGGTTTAATATTGAGCAGACCGCCGACAAAAGCAGATGTTTTTGAAATTCGGCCGCCCCGGGCGAGGTACGTTAAATCATCGACTGTAAAAATGTGCTCAAGCTGTGCGCAAAAGCTCTTTACAGACGTTTCAATTTCTTGTATTGTATTTCCGTTGATACAGAGTTCGCGTGCATGCCGGACGGCCAGACCGCAGCCTAATGAAGCGCATTTGGAATCAATCACCCGCAAATCAAAATCGGGGAATTCTTCCTTCACTTCATTGGCGATCATGACGGCTGTCTGATAGGTGCCGGAGAGTCCTGAGGAAAAAGCGATGTAAAGTGCGGGCTCTCCTGTTTCGGCATATTGCAAAAATACATTTTTAATGGTTTGCGGTGAGGCTTGGGACGTCTTTGGCGCTTCCCCATTTTGCATCGCTTCAAATATTTGTTCCGCATGAATCGTGACTGCATCTTCATATTCTTTGTCGCCGAGAGAAACCCTAAGCGGGATAAAGCCAATGCCGTTTTCCTCAAAATAAGAACGAGGCAGATCAGCGGCGCTGTCAGCGATGAGATGAACTGTCATTTTGCTTCCCTTCTTTCCGTTTATCGCTCGTCATCATATGATTTAAGCCAACTATATCATATTAATTTGTCAAAATCGTGTTCAAATATTTGTTTTAAGGGAAAACATAATAAAGAAGAATGAGCGGAGGAACATGCCATGGTACTAGATCAAACAAAAAAATTACTCATCGTCATCATCGGGGCTTTACTTAATGCGGCCGGGCTGAACTTATTTCTGATTCCGGCAGATGTATATGCCAGCGGATTCACAGGTGTCGCCCAGCTTTTATCAAGCGTCGTTGACCAATATGCCCCTTTCTACATATCGACGGGAACGCTCTTGTTCCTCTTAAATATTCCGGTCGGTATTTTAGGATGGCTGAAGGTCGGCAGATCGTTTACGGTGTACAGCATTTTGAGTGTCGCACTGACCACATTGTTTATGGGAATCCTGCCGGAAATGAGACTGTCTCATGACATCCTGCTGAACGCGGTATTCGGCGGCGTGATTTCCGCGGTCGGAATCGGTTTAACATTAAAGTACGGCGCTTCGACAGGCGGCCTTGATATCGTCGCTATGGTGCTGGCCAAGTGGAAGGATAAACCCGTCGGCACGTATTTCTTTATTCTGAACGGGATTATCATTCTGACGGCAGGATTATTGCAAGGTTGGGAGAAAGCTTTATATACCCTTGTTACTTTGTATGTGACAACGAGGGTGATCGACGCGATTCATACGCGGCACATGAAGCTGACAGCAATGATTGTGACGAAAAAAGCGGACGAAATCAAAGAAGCCATTTATGGAAAAATGGTGCGGGGCATAACGACTGTCCCAGCCAAAGGAGCTTTTACAAACGAGCAGAAAGAAATGATGATTATCGTCATCACGAGGTATGAATTGTACGATTTAGAAAAAATCGTAAAAGAAGTGGACCCGAAAGCATTTACGAACATTGTCCAAACGACCGGGATTTTTGGTTTCTTTAGAAAAGACTGACGAAAGCAGGTGGAAGTCGTGAAACGGCTGCTTGTGATGCTCTTGCCTGTGGTGCTATTAATAGGCTGCGGGAAAAATGAGCAGACAGAACCCGATAAGGAGGTATCAGGCGGAATGGAGAATCAAGAGGTTGTTTTATCTGTTGAAGCAATTCAGGAGCCTGAACAAATCAAGTTTAACATGTCACTGAAGAACCAAAGCGAACGCAGTGTGGAGTTTCAATTCAGCACGGGACAAAAATTTGAACTTGTCGTGTATGATTCTGAGCACAAAGAAAGATACCGTTATTCGAAAGACAAAATGTTTACGCAGGCTTTTCAAAACCTGACGCTTGAATCGGGAGAAACATATGATTTCTCTGATGAATGGAAGGAAGTACCGGAGCCGGGGACATATGAGGTGAAGGTGACGTTTAAGGGCAGAGCGGAGAATCTTAAGCAGGTCCAGGCTGTACAGCAGTTTGAGGTCAAATAATAGGCTATGGCGAATCGCCATAGCCCTTTTTTATTGCAATTTATCCAGTTGATCTTGAAATTGATGAAGCTGTTGACGTTCCGCATCTGTCGAATTGGCATACGCAGAAGACACAGCATTTTTGGCCCTCAGAATCGCTTGCTCCTGATCGCCTTCCTCAAAGCCGTTTGTCACCATGACTGCCTGTTGAACAAATGATTTCGCCTGCTGAAACAGTTCGTTTCTCATTTAATATTCAACCTGTCTTTCGGCCGAATCTCGTGCCGCGGCATGCTGGTGAGCTTCTTCTAATGTAGACCGATATGGAAATCTTGCGGCGTGTAGCCCGATGGAGTCTTTACCCTGCTGAATAAACCTTTTGGATTTGCTTCGTTTACCCATTGTGAGACTGCCCCCTTCCATACTTTGACGAGATGAGTCGTCTCCCATAGTATGCTGGGGCGGGTAAAGGTTTATAAGTGGGAAAAATTAAAACACTCCGCTCTTTATATTGAGAAATATTCTTTCAAAAATTGGGCGACCCCATCTTCTTCATTGGAACCCGTCGTTTTGTCAGCGATCTGCTTGACTGCGTCAATTCCATTTCCCATGGCGACGCCGCATCCTGCAAATTCAAGCATTTCCAAGTCGTTATCTTCATCGCCAAAAGCGATGATCCGTTCTCGCGGCACGCCGTAGTAATCGCTGATTTTCTGCAAGCCAATCGCTTTGTTCATGCCGCTTTTAATAATCTCAATCACATGCCACGGGGCTGCCCATCTCCTGTGATCGATCACCTCGGCGTGCACATCTGTTAGATAAGCGCGTATCTCTGGCACATCTTCCTCTTTCGCATGGATGAGCACAGAGGTGACATCCTCACCGAGATTTTTACGCAAATCGCCGACGGTGACATTTGTTGTGTTCATGTTAAAGGCATCAATCAGATGCTCATCATGATAATGGAAGTACACATCATCGATGACTTCAGCAAGTATATTATGTACGTTGTAGGTCTCGCTGATATCCACAAGCTGTTTCACAACTTGAAGCGGCAGTGAGGTATGATACCGTCCCCAGCTGTCATCTTGCGGATGGTGGACAAACGCTCCATTGAAATTGACGATCGGCGTTGTCAGATTCATTTGCTCATAGTATATGGAACTTGAACGGTACGGCCGGCCGGTGGAGATGCAAACGTAATGTCCGTCATTTTTTAGGCGCTGTATCGTTTGAAGGGTGTTTTCTGATATTGTTTTATCGTCCTTTAATAATGTTCCATCTAAATCTAATGCGATTACATAGGGTTTTGTCTCCATGAAAAGCTCCTTTAACCATAGATTTTACGCGAGTTGCCTTAATTACAGTGTAGCTTTTTACCATCTTTATTGTCTACATGTTACACTTATGATTATGGTTATCCTAAGGAGGGGACATTGTGATTCAAATTGAAAATCAAACCGTTTCCGGCATTCCGTTTTTACATATTGTAAAAGAAGAGAACAGGCACCGTGCCGTTCCTCTTGTTTTCTTTATACATGGCTTTACAAGCGCAAAGGAACACAACCTTCATATTGCTTATCTGCTTGCGGAGAAGGGCTTTAGAGCCGTTCTGCCGGAGGCGCTGCACCATGGTGAACGGGGAGAGCAAATGGCTGTTGAAAAGCTGGCCGGCCATTTTTGGGACATCGTGCTAAACGAGATTGAAGAGCTTGAAGTACTCAAGAGCCATTTTGAGAAGGAAGGCCTGATAGACGGCGGCCGTATCGGACTTGCGGGTACATCAATGGGCGGCATTACAACGCTTGGCGCCTTAACGGTTTATGATTGGGTACAAGCCGGCGTCAGCCTGATGGGAAGCCCGAATTATGTCGAGCTGTTTCAGCAGCAGATCGATCACATTAAATCTCAGGGCATCGATATCGATGTGCCGGAGGAAAGGGTGCGGGAGCTCATGGAGCGCCTTAAAGTGCTGGATCTCAGCCTTCAGCCGGAGAAACTTCGCCAGCGCCCGCTTTTATTTTGGCATGGCGTTAAAGATCAAGTCGTGCCTTACGCGCCGACCCGGAAATTTTATGACACGATTAAATCTTATTACAGCGAGCAGCCGGAACATCTTCAGTTCATTGCGGATGAACGGGCCGATCACAAAGTGCCGCGGGACGCTGTGTTAAAAACCGTTGAATGGTTTGAAACACATTTATAAAGCACAAAGGTGTAAACATAGGCCCGATTTACGTTATACTGTAGAAAAAAGGAGTGAGGGAACGTGGAAGAAGCATTAAAAGAAAACATTATGGGCGCCCTGGAACAGGTTGTCGACCCTGAGCTTGGTGTTGATATCGTAAACCTCGGGTTAGTATACGATGTTGATATGGATGAAGACGGCTTAACGCACGTCACAATGACACTGACGTCAATGGGATGCCCTTTAGCGCCGATTATTGTTGATGAAGTGAAAAAAGCGCTTGCGGACATTCCGGAAGTGAAAGAGACGGAAGTTCACATTGTGTGGAATCCGCCGTGGACTCGGGATAAAATGTCAAGATATGCAAAAATCGCGCTTGGCATACAATAAAACAAAAGAGGACAGCCTTACTGTGAGGCTGTCCTTTTTACAGCTGAAAAGGAGTGAAGCAAAATGATGTACCTGCTTGCCGTTCTATGCCCGCCGCTTGCTGTTTTGTTTACGGGAAAGCCGTTTCAGGCCCTGCTCAATCTCATATTGACATGCATCTTTTGGCTGCCGGGCGCCATTCACGCTTGTTTTATCGTGGCTGACCGCCGCGCTGAAAAACGGGCAAGACGATAATCTGGAAAAAAGAGGACGCAAACATGGTATAATGGCCATAAAAAACAGCAGGGAGAGCGCCATGAAAAAGAAATTGCTTGCATTCGCGCTGTGCACCGGTGCGTATGCGGCCCTGTTTGCGTACTCTGTTCATTCAGAGCAAAAAAGCGGCTCCAGCGAGATGACCGATGTCAGCCGCTTGATGCCGGTGAAAATTAAGCAGACAGTGAAAGGGCAGGAAGAAAATAACCTTATTGACACAGTCAAAGAAGCCAATCGAAAAAACATAAAAATCTCAATAGCCGGAACCCAGCATTCGATGGGCGGCCATACATATTACGAGGACGGCATCGTTCTCGACATGACAGGCTACAACAAAATCCTCGCTTTCGATAAAGAGAAAAAAACCATCAGGGTCCAAAGCGGGGCGACGTGGAATGACATACAGAAATACGTAAATCCATACGGGCTTGCGGTAAAAGTCATGCAGTCACAAAATATTTTTACAATCGGAGGATCTCTCAGCGCCAATGCCCACGGGCGTGATATCCGCTATGGGTCGCTGATTGATACAGTCAAATCATTCCGTCTTTTAAAAGCCGACGGCACAATTGTCACTGTCACTCCAAAAGATGATTTATTTTCAGCGGTCATCGGCGGGTACGGTCTTTTTGGTGTGATTCTCGATGCTGAGCTTGAATTAACGGATGACGAGCTGTACGTCATGCAGACGGAAAAAATGAACTACAGTACATATGCTGACTATTTTACAAAGCATGTCAAAGGCAATCCCGGTGTCCGCATGCATCTCGCTCGCATCTCAACAGCAGAAAAAGGATTTCTGAAAGACATGTATGTCACAAATTACGTATTATCAGAAGAGCAGGATCAGCTGACATCTTACAGCGATCTCAAAGAGGATGAGCATACACAGGTGACGAAATTCGCGCTCGGCCTGTCAAGAAGGTACGGGTGGGGCAGAAACTGGCTGTGGAACACCCAGCAATCCTATTTTCTAAGCCAAAATGGAACAAAGGTCTCACGCAATAACGTCATGCGGTCAGAATCAAAATTTCTCGAATACGAAAACAATGAAAATACAGACGTGCTGCAGGAATACTTTGTGCCGGTGAAGGAGTACGCTTCCTATATTGATGACCTGAGACAAACGCTGTCACACGAAGACCTGAATCTGCTTAATATCACGATCCGGTATGTGCAAAAAAACGAAAAGGCTGACCTGTCTTATGCGAAGGATGATATGTTTTCGCTCGTGCTCTTAATCAACGAGGGCTTTTCAAAAGAAGACCAGGCTGACGCTGCCAGAATCATCAGGCGTATGACAGACGTTGCGCTCAAACACGGAGGAAGCTATTATCTGCCGTATATGACATATCAGACAAAAGCGCAAATGAGACAGGCGTATCCGAAAAGCGAAGCGTTTTTTCAGAAAAAACGGACGTATGATCCGGATGAGCGGTTTATGAATTACTTTTATCAGAGGTATAAATAATGGGGAAAAACAAATTAAAATGGCTGACACTTTCACAAAGCAGCGTGTTTTTCGCAAGCAGTTTAATCTTTCCGTTTTATATTCTGTTTGTGAAGAATATCGGCTCAAGCTACACGCAGTTCGGTTTTTCCTACGGATTATTCGGACTGAGCGGAGCGCTCATTTACCCGCTCCTCGGCCGGCTTTCTGAAAGGATCGACAGCCGCTATTATCTGCTTGCGAACTCATGGGGCATGGCGGTTCTGCTTTTGTATGTTCCGCATGTAAACAGCGTTCTTCAAGTGTACATCGTGCAAGTGCTGTTAGGCCTCTTTGGGGCGATGCAAAAACACGGAGAAAAAGTATTAATCGCCGACTTTACAGACACCGGGGAACGCGGAAAAAAGATTGGGAATTATCATTTTTGGACCGCTGTTTTTTCAGCGGCTGCCATTATGCTCGGCGGTTTTCTCGCCGACTTTTTTACGGTGCAAATGATTTTTTATACAAGCTCTATTCTATATTTTCTGAGCGGATTGATGATGATGAAAACAGGCTGACACGGTCAGCCTGTTTTTTTATGCAGCTGCAAATGGCGCCGGATCAAGGACTTGAAGCGGTTTCTGCCTGCTTTTTAATCGCCGATTTTTTTATTGAACAGAAATTTTATAAATGAATAAAAATATTAAATATACGATTGAATTAATTTTTATTCATGTTATAATGTTAAATAATTTCACAAAGACCAAGAAGGTGAATTCGTTTTGAAAATAGGAATTGTAGGCGCTACGGGTTATGGAGGCGCCGAACTTGTCAGGATTCTTACACATCATCCTCATGCAGAAGAATGTATACTTTATTCATCCAGCGGGGAAGGAAAGGTCTATAGTCATGTTTATCCTCATCTTACCGGCTTGGCTGAGCAGAAGCTCAAGCCCATTGATATGAATACAATCAAACAGGAAATCGATGTCATGTTTCTTGCTGCGCCCCCGGGAGTATCAAGTGAACTGACTCCGCAGCTTGCAGAGGCGGGAATTCCGGTTATTGATCTGTCAGGTGATCTGAGGATCCAAGAGCCTGCTGTATATGAAAAGTGGTATAAACGGACAGCGGCACCAAAAGAAACAATTCAAGAGGCGGTTTACGGCCTTTCGGAGCTGAATCAAAGGAACATTCAGCAGGCGAAGCTCATCGCCAATCCGGGGTGTTTCCCGACGGCTGTGCTGCTAGGCCTCGCGCCTTTGGCTCAACAAAAGCTGCTTGATGAATCGTT
Source organism: Bacillus halotolerans (assembly GCF_001517105.1). Classification (GTDB taxonomy): domain Bacteria; phylum Bacillota; class Bacilli; order Bacillales; family Bacillaceae; genus Bacillus; species Bacillus halotolerans. The sequence continues at coordinate 268,316 of NZ_LPVF01000012.1, read as the reverse complement.
CGTTATCGTTGATGCGAAAACAGGCGTTTCCGGTGCGGGGAGAAAAGCGTCCATGGGAACCCATTTTTCTGAGCTTAACGACAATTTTAAAATTTATAAAGTAAATGAACATCAGCACACCCCTGAGATTGAACAGACGTTAAAAGAATGGCAGCCAGGGTTGAAGGCTATTACATTTTCTGCTCACTTGGTTCCGATGACAAGGGGAATCATGGCGACAATGTATACGCAATTAACATCTGATCTATCTGCAGAAGATCTGCACGATTTATATTCGGAATTTTACCAATATTCATATTTTGTGAGAGTGAGGCCAAAGGGTCATTTCCCGCAAACGAAGGAAGTGTTCGGCAGCAATTTCTGCGATGTATCCGTTACCCTCGACGAAAGAACGAACAGGGTCACGATCGTTTCGGTAATTGATAATCTGATGAAGGGTGCCGCTGGGCAGGCAGTACAAAATTTCAATATCATGAATGGCTGGAACGAAGAGACAGGTCTTACCATGACACCAATTTATCCATAGAACAGGAGAGAATCGAACCATGATTCAGTTGAGTGAAGATCAAATAGTGAAAGTAAAAGGCGATGTATCCTCGCCAAAAGGATTTCAGGCAAAGGGCGTGCATTGCGGGCTGCGCTACTCGAAAAAAGATCTTGGCGTCATCATCAGCGAGACACCGGCAGTGAGCGCGGCAGTTTATACGCAAAGCCACTTTCAGGCGGCTCCGATTAAAGTCACACAGGACAGCTTAAAGCATGGATCAGCTCTGAAAGCAGTCATTGTCAACAGCGCCATTGCCAATGCTTGTACAGGGGAACAAGGCTTAGAGGACGCATACAAAATGCGGGAGAGCCTCGCTTTACAGCTGGGCATTGAGCCGGAGCTTGTCGCCGTTTCTTCAACTGGTGTCATTGGCGAACATTTAAATATGGAAAACATTCAGGCCGGCATCGAGCTTTTGAAAGAAACGCCTGCGGGATCTGGAGATTTCGAGGAAGCGATTTTAACGACAGATACCGTCATCAAGCAAACGTGCTATGAACTGACAATCGGCGGTCAAAAAGTCACCATCGGCGGAGCGGCTAAAGGCTCCGGAATGATTCACCCAAACATGGCAACGATGCTGGGGTTTGTGACAACAGACGCGGCAATCGAAGAAAAAACGCTGCAAAAAGCGCTCCGCGACATCACTGACGTCTCTTTTAATCAAATTACAGTTGACGGAGAAACCTCTACCAATGACATGGTATTGGTCATGGCAAATGGCTGCGCGGAAAATGAGCGCCTTACGGAAGATCATAAAGACTGGCCGCTCTTTAAAAAAGCGCTTCTGATGGCTTGCGAAGATTTGGCTAAGGAGATTGCCAGAGACGGGGAAGGCGCGACAAAACTAATCGAAGCCCAAGTAAAAGGGGCGAAAAACAATCTTGATGCAAACGTAATTGCCAAGAAAATTGTCGGGTCGAACCTCGTAAAAACCGCTGTATACGGAACAGACGCGAACTGGGGGCGCATTATCGGTGCTATCGGGCACAGCGCGGCTCAGGTGAAGGCTGAAGAAGTAGAGGTTTATCTCGGGGGCCAATGCCTGTTTAAAAACAACGAGCCTCAGCCTTTCTCTGAATCTCTCGCGAAAGAATATCTCGAAGGAGACGAGATTGCCATTGTCATCAAGATGCATGAAGGAGACGGGAACGGAAGAGCATGGGGCTGTGATCTGACCTATGATTATATCAAAATTAATGCGAGCTATCGCACGTAATAAAGGGGAGCACAATGAAGAAAACAATCGTTTTTAAATGCGGGGGAAGTGTCATCCGTGAGCTGTCGGAAGAATTTTTTCAAAACCTGAAAGAATTGATGGAATCAGGATGGAAATTGGCAATCGTGCACGGCGGCGGACCGGAAATCACACATATGCTGAAACGGTTAAACATCAAAACAGAGTTTGCAGGCGGACAGCGGAAAACAACCAAACCGGTATTGGAAGTCGCTGAAATGGTACTGTCCGGCTCAGTGAATAAATTTTTCGTTGCCGAGCTTGCAAAACACGGGCTCCGGGCTGCGGGAGTGTCCGGCAAGGATGGAGGCCTTCTCGAAGCAGACTATCTCGATCCGGACACATACGGGGAAGTCGGAGAAATTAAAAAGGTTAATGCCTCTATGGTAAACGCGCTGATGGATGAAGGCATTATTCCGGTAATTGCGCCCCTGTCCTTGACGAGCGATTACAAAACATTGAATGTCAATGCTGATCTTGCAGCTTCGGCAGTCGCCGGAGCGCTGAAAGCCGATAAGCTGATGTTCATCACAGACGTGGAAGGAATTATGAAGGAAAAACAGCGTCTCGACATCCTAACCCCTGAGGAAATTCAGACTCTCATTAAACAGGAAGTGATCACAGGCGGGATGATACCAAAGGTCAATTCAGCCTTGTCAGCATTATCGGATCAAGTATCAGAAGTGATGATCGTAAATGGAAAAGGATCGTTTTTCTCAGATCAAACATTTCAAGGAACAAAAATCGTTAAAGCAAAGGAGGCTGTTTCATGAGCAGCTTGTTTCAAACCTACGGACGGTGGAACATTGAGATAAAGAAAGCGAAGGGAACTTGCGTTGAGGATCAAAACGGCAAAACATACCTCGATTTCATTCAAGGGATTGCGGTTTCCAACCTAGGCCACTGCCATGAAGCGGTCACAGAAGCGGTCAAAAAACAGCTCGACAGCGTATGGCACGTATCCAATCTGTTTGAAAACAGTCTTCAGGAGCAAGCGGCACAGCAGTTAGCGGCAAACAGTGCCGGAGATCTCGTTTTTTTCTGCAACAGCGGAGCGGAAGCGAATGAAGGCGCGATTAAGCTGGCACGAAAAGCAACTGGAAAAACGAAAATCATCACATTTCTCCAATCATTCCACGGCCGTACCTATGCAGGGATGGCAGCTACCGGACAGGATAAAATCAAAACAGGCTTCGGCCCGATGCTGGAAGGCTTTCACTACCTCCCGTACAATGATCCTGCCGCTTTTGATACTCTTGGGGAGGAAGACGGCATAGCCGCGGTCATGCTTGAGACCGTACAGGGAGAAGGCGGAGTCAATCCGGCCAGTGCAGAATTTTTAACAGCCGTACAGTCATTTTGCAAGGAAAAGCAGGCGCTTCTGATCGTAGATGAAATTCAGACCGGTATTGGACGGACAGGAAAAGGCTTCGCATACGAACACTTCGGCCTCTCACCTGATATCATCACAGCTGCAAAAGGATTGGGGAACGGCTTTCCAGTCGGTGCGGTAATCGGCAAGAAAGAGCTGGGAGCAGCGTTTACTCCTGGATCTCACGGAACGACCTTCGGAGGGAATATGCTGGCGATGGCCGCCGTCAATGCAACATTGCAGGTTGTATTCCAGCCTGAATTTCTGCAAGAGGCTGCTGATAAGGGTGCGTTTTTGAAAGAACAGCTGGAGGCTGAACTGAAGAGTCCTTTTGTGAGGCAAATCCGCGGCAAAGGATTAATGCTTGGAATTGAGTGTGATGGGCCGGTTGCAGACATCATTGCTGAATTGCAGACATTAGGCTTGCTCGTACTGCCGGCCGGACCGAACGTGATTCGTCTGCTGCCGCCGCTCACCGTGACAAAGGATGAAATAACAGAAGCCGTCAGCAAGCTGAAACAAGCGATTGCTCAGCATACCGCTGTTAATTTGTAATTTTTTTTCGATTTGAAAGCATAAAAATTCATTTTTATAATTAATTATTCATCAAGAGGTGGGCTTTTAGATGGAAGGTTATTTAGTATTAGAAGATGGAACAGTGTTCAGCGGAGAACTGGACGGACATGAAGATTGTACGGGCGAAGCTGTGTTTTTCACAGGAATGACGGGCTATCAGGAAGTGCTGACAGACCCGTCATACAAAGGACAGATTATCGTATTTACGTACCCGCTGATCGGCAACTACGGTATTAATGAAAACGACTTTGAAAGCAAAAAACCGCAAGTGAAAGCAGCGGTTGTTTACGAGGCGTGCGATCATTTTTCTCATCATGAAGCGGTATACAGTCTTAAGGAATATCTGAAAAAATGGAACATCCCGCTCTTGTCCCATGTCGATACGAGGGCTATCGTCAAAAAAATTCGCGCGAACGGAACGATGGGGGCGTCTGTCACTGCTTCTAAAGAAGCGGCTGAGATTGCCCTGCAGCCTGAGAACGTCGCAGAACAGGCGTCCGCACAGGACATCAGCACAATCGGCGAAGGGAATAAACATATCGCTCTCATTGACTTTGGCTATAAAAAATCAATTGCATCATCACTCGTGAAACGAGGCTGCAAGGTCACTGTTATACCGTATCAGCAAATGGAATCGGTTTACGGCATAAAGCCCGACGGTGTCGTGTTATCCAACGGACCCGGAGATCCGAAAGCCATTACACCGTATATGGAACAAATCAAAAACATCGTCAGCCGCTTTCCGACACTCGGCATATGTCTCGGCCACCAGCTGATTGCGCTCGCTTTCGGCGGAAATACGTTTAAGCTGCCGTTCGGTCACAGGGGCGCAAACCATCCGGTCATCGATCGTGAAACGAAGCGGGTGTTCATGACCAGCCAAAATCACAGCTATGTGGTCGATGAAAAATCCATTAATCAAGAAGAGCTGACGATTAGATTCCACCATGTCAATGACACGTCAGTTGAAGGGCTTTCCCATAAAAAGCTGCCTGTCATGAGTGTGCAATTTCACCCGGAAGCCCATCCAGGGCCGGCGGAAAGCGAATGGATTTTTGATGATTATTTAAAGAATGTAATACCAGCAAGGAGAGAAATCGCCCATGCCTAAAGACACCAGTATTTCAAGCATATTAGTAATCGGCTCAGGCCCGATCATCATCGGCCAGGCGGCAGAATTTGATTATTCAGGCACTCAAGGGTGCATCGCGCTCAAAGAAGAAGGCTATCGTGTTATTCTCGTCAACAACAACCCGGCAACAATTATGACCGATGAAGCTTTCGCGGATGACATTTATTTTGAACCGCTGACGGTAGAAAGCCTGACAGACATCATTAAGAAAGAAAAGCCCGACGGACTTCTGGCCAATTTAGGCGGGCAGACTGCACTGAATCTTGCGGTTGAACTTGAAGAAGCGGGTATTTTAAAGGCGCACGGCGTCAAACTTCTGGGTACATCCGTTGATACAATACAAAAAGGAGAGGACCGGGAAAAATTTCGTTCTTTAATGAACGAGCTGAATCAGCCAGTTCCAGAGAGCGAAATTGTCGATAACGAAACCGATGCCCTTCGTTTTGCGGAATCCATCGGCTTTCCGGTCATTATCCGGCCTGCTTACACGTTAGGCGGAAAAGGCGGGGGCATCGCGCCTACGAAAGAAGCATTTGCCGCCATGATCAAGCAAGCGCTTCTGGCTAGCCCGATCAATCAATGTCTGGTAGAAAAGAGCATTGCCGGCTTTAAAGAAATTGAATATGAAGTGATGCGCGACAGCAACAACACATGCATTACTGTCTGTAATATGGAAAACATCGATCCGGTCGGCGTGCATACAGGCGATTCGATCGTAGTGGCGCCTTCACAAACATTAACTGATGAAGACTATCAAATGCTCCGGACGGCAAGTCTGACGATCATTTCGGCACTTGATGTCGTAGGCGGCTGTAACATTCAGTTTGCGCTTGATCCGTTCAGCAAGCAATACTACGTCATTGAAGTGAATCCGCGTGTGAGCCGTTCATCTGCACTCGCTTCAAAAGCAACAGGTTATCCCATTGCGAAAATGGCTGCGAAATTGGCGGTCGGATACACGCTTGACGAATTAAAAAACCCGCTTACAGGCTCCACTTATGCGAGCTTCGAACCGGCATTGGACTATGTCATCGTCAAGTTTCCGCGCTGGCCGTTTGATAAATTCAAAAACGCGGACCGCAAGCTCGGCACAAAAATGAAAGCCACCGGAGAAGTGATGGCGATTGAACGTAATGTAGAAGCGGCGCTCCAAAAGGCGGCAGCCTCCCTTGAGCTGAAAAACGTCGGCACGCATCTGCCGGAGCTCGGCGGTTTATCAATTGAAGCGCTCTGGGAGCTGGCAATCACACCTGACGATCGAAGATTTTTCGTTGTGATGGAGCTGTTAAGCCGAAGCATATCAATAGAAGAAATCCATGCAAAAACAAAAATCGACCCGTTTTTCCTTCACACCTTTAACAATATCATCAAGCTGGAAAATCAGATCATGGAAGCGGGGAGCGACCTCTCTTTTGATTTATTGAAAAAGGCAAAGGAAAAAGGATTTTCAGACGCAACGATTGCCTCGCTTATCGGCAAGACAGAGGAAGAGGTGCGCGCTCTTCGCAAGGAGAAGGGGATTACGCCTTCCTTCAAAATTGTTGATACTTGCGCAGCTGAGTTTGATGCGAAAACCAACTATTTTTACTCCACGTATTTCGGAGAAACCGATGGAGACATCAGCCGCAAAGAGAAAAAGCGCGCGCTGATTATCGGCTCAGGACCGATTCGCATCGGCCAGGGCGTTGAATTCGATTACAGTGCTGTTCATGGGGTGTTAACGCTGCAAAAGCTTGGATTCGAAACGATTATGATTAATAACAACCCGGAAACCGTGAGCACAGATTATGAAATTGCAGATCGCCTGTATTTTGAGCCGCTGACAACGGAGCACATATTAAACGTGGCGGAGAAGGAAAACATTGACTTTGCGATCGTGCAGTTCGGCGGCCAAACCGCGATCAATGCTGCTGAAGCGCTCGAAAAAGCCGGAATCACGCTTCTCGGCACATCGTTTGAAACGCTCGACGTGTTAGAGGATCGCGATCAATTTTATCAGCTTCTTGATGAACTCGGATTGCAGCACGCTAAAGGAGAAATTGCTTATACAAAAGAAGAGGCTGCAGAGAAAGCAAACGGCATCGGCTATCCGGTATTAATCCGTCCTTCTTATGTCATTGGCGGAATGGGCATGATCATCGTTGAATCGGAAGCTGCGCTTTCTCAGCTGCTGGACGGAGAAGACAGCATGCCGTACCCCATTTTAATTGATCAGTATGTGTCAGGAAAAGAAGTCGAAATTGATCTGATTTCCGATGGTGAAGAAGTCTTTATCCCGACATATACCGAACATATTGAGCGGGCGGGCGTCCACTCAGGAGACAGCTTCGCCATTCTCCCGGGGCCTTCCGTCACAAACAAGCTGCAGCAGGGAATAAAAGATGCTGCTCAAAAAATTGCCCGAAAGCTTTCATTTAAAGGCATTATGAACATCCAATTTGTGATCGATAACGAAACCATTCTCGTCCTTGAAGTGAACCCGAGAGCGAGCCGTACAGTTCCGGTCGTCAGCAAAGTCATGGGCGTCCCGATGATTCCGCTCGCCACACGGCTGCTGGCGGGGGCATCTCTAAAAGATGTAAACCCGGCAATTCAAAATCACCATGGTGTTGCTGTAAAGTTCCCGGTCTTTTCATCACATGCGATTCAAGATGTAGATGTGAAGCTTGGACCGGAAATGAAATCGACAGGAGAAGGCATGTGTGTTGCATACGACGCCGACAGCGCCTTGAAAAAAATCTACACGCGTGTATGGAATCAAAAAGGAAGCATTTATTTGCAAAACGGACCGGAAGATTTGAAGACATTAGCGGAAAACGCCGGCTTTACGGTTCATGAAGGCACATTCGCCTCCTGGATGGAACAGGATGAAAAAGCGCTCCATATCCATTTGAACGGCTCTGAAGAAGCACGCAAAGAGCGTTTGGAAGCCATGACACACGGCATTACCGTCTTTACTGAAGAGGAAACCGTACGGGCGTTTTTGCAAAGCGGATCAGGCAGTCCGCACCCTGTTTCCCTCAGAGATCTTTATAAAAAGGAAGTGGCATCATGCACACAGTGAATATGGGAGAAATGCAAACCAATCTATTCGGAAAAGACCTATTAACGCTAAAAGATCTCAGTGAACAGGACATCAGCACGTTGCTTGCTGAAGCCAGTGAACTGAAACAAAACAAAATTCAGCCTATTTTTCAAGGCAAAACCCTTGCGATGATTTTTGAAAAATCATCCACGCGGACTCGTGTTTCATTTGAGGCCGGCATGGCGCAGCTTGGCGGAAATGCCCTCTTTTTAAGCCAGAAAGATCTGCAGCTGGGCCGCGGTGAAACTGTGGCTGACACGGCAAAAGTGCTCTCGGGCTATGTAGATGCAATCATGATCCGGACCTTCGAGCATGAAAAGGTGGAGGAGCTTGCTGAACACGCTGATATTCCGGTCATCAACGGGCTTACTGATAAATATCATCCTTGCCAGGCGCTGGCGGACCTATTGACGATCAAGGAAATCAAAGGCGATCTCAAGGGTGTGAAAGTCGCATATATCGGTGACGGAAATAATGTGGCGCACTCCCTGATGATCGGCTGCGCAAAAATGGGCTGTGATATCTCGATTGCTTCTCCTAGAGGATACGAAGTGTTAGACGAAGCGGCGGAAGCAGCCAAAGCATCTGCCCTTCAATCCGGTGCTTCCATTACACTTACAGCTGATCCGATTGAAGCCGTAAAAAATGCGGACGTCATTTATTCAGATGTATTCACAAGCATGGGACAGGAAGCGGAAGAGCAAGAGCGTCTCGCAGTCTTCGCGCCTTACCAGGTGAATGCATCGCTTGTCAGCCATGCTAAACCTGACTATACATTTTTGCACTGTCTTCCTGCACACCGTGAAGAAGAAGTGACGGCAGAGATTATTGACGGTCCGAATTCCGCTGTATTCCAGCAGGCTGAAAACCGTCTCCATGTGCAAAAAGCGCTGTTAAAGGCAATCCTTTACAAAGGGGAATAACCGAAAAAACTGCTGAGCCGACTCTCAGCAGTTTTTTTATGGAAACATATTCACACCCGCTTAGGCGCATACTACACGAAAAAGGAAAAGGAGGAAAAACAGTGGGACAGCAGCATCAATTCCGGCCCGGGCAGAAAGCGCCCAACAACGGCATCTACGTAGAAATCGGCGAGACGGGGAGTATGGTCAAAAACCCGCAAAAGGTCCATCTGTCAGCAGGAGATATGTTTCCTGAAACATCGAATCACAACCGCTTGTGGACGTATAAAAGAAAACCGTGATCACGAAAAAACCCAAAACAATACATGTTTTGGGTTTTTGGCTTATTAATGCTGGCTGGCATTGTTGTTCATAGGCATGATTGCTGCTAGCGCCATGATCAGCACATATAAAACGACAGCAATTACGGATGATGTTGTGAAGTTATACGCTACACTGTTCATGCTGGCAATCAAATAGCATGCCATATGCGATAAAAGGAACGTCCAAATAAAAGCAATAATAAATCGCACGTTTCCACCTCGTCCTTCTCATTCTATTCTAGAAGTTATCATACCATACATAAAGCCAAGGGGGAATCTAATTTTAGAAGAAAGTGAGGTGACAAAAGAGTCTGATTCGTCACATTTTAATGGTAAAATATAAAAAATAAATATCGTCAATTGGTATAATAGCCAAAACATAGAAAGGCTAGGACTTTACCTTATTCGTTTCGTTTCTTTTTACATAAGATAGCGTGAGATGAAGTGTGAAAGGAGGCGGGCAAGCGATGGGAATAACGGAAAGGTATTTTCAATTGGGAACGGAGCATAACGTGATTCATCTGCCCTATCGTCCGAACGGCTTTGGCATCTTTGTCCTCGGGGACAGAACCCACTTTGTCGGTAATGATTCAAGCTTTTGGCTTCAGCATTATGGCAGAAATCAGCTTTTACATATGCTGAGGGACGAAGGCTATACCATTTTTAACAGCAATCTGTTCGGAAGGCACTGGGGCGCGGAAAAAGCGGTCACCTATGCCAAACAGCTGATACATTTCGTGTTGAAGCAGGAAATACTCAATCCGAAGATTCATATTTTAGCAGAAGGGATGGGCGCTCTCGTGGCCGATGAATTGCTTCGTTTTTCCCCGGATCATATCCGATCAGCCGCGATGTTGAATCCTTGTCTCGATCTTCAGGCACATTATGAATCAGAAAAAGAAAATAAATTTTTCTATAAGCAATTTTTGAAAGAAGTATCGCAAAGCTACGAAATCTCCGAAAAAGAAACGGCTTCACTCCGTTATAAAACAATCGAAAGCTATCCTAGCAGCGTACCGGTTCATATATGGCAGCGGATGACCGGAGCGCCGTATCCGTACAGCCTGCATGCGGAAGTATTTAAGGAAAAGCAGCAGCAAAACCAAGGCTGTCCGGTTGACATAACGTTTCATTTATTTGAGCACCCAAGCAGGATCTATGCATCAATCTGCAAATTCTTTCACAGGCATGAAAAAGAGTTATAAAGAATACAATAACAATAGCCTTCTCTTTTGCGGAGGCTGTTTTGCTTTGGATAAATGAAAAACCGGAAGGGCGGCAGATGAAATGGAATCAACGCTGATTGTAGGGGCGGATGAATTTTTCGGCCTTTCTTTATGCGAGCGAATGATGGATGAAGGCATATACGTAGATGTCGTTTTGGCTGAAACAGATGATGAAAACAGACAAATGTACTTAGAAGAAAGACTCATGTGGCTTGGAAGAAACGAGCACTTTCGGCAGCTTGAGCACATTGAGGATCAAAAGTATGATACAATTTGTATCCAATATGGCAGCGGCTTTCTGCCTTTGGACCAATATAAATCCGCATATGTATTGGTATACGAACAAGACCGAAAAGAGTGGGAGAAACGTGAAAAGACAGGTTCAGAACAAGCGGTGATCCTTCCTAAAATGTATGGGCCGTGGAAAGAAGAACAGGAGGAAGAGGGCTTTTATACAGAAGATGTAGCTGACGAGCTGTTGAGATTCCTGCTTGAGTCCGGCCGTGACACCGGCAAAGATTGCATTTTTGATTTGCAAGTCACGAAAAAAACTTCAAAAGATGAAGCGAAAACAAAAATTCTCGAGTGGAAAAGACAATTTTCATCAATTTTCGACAAATATTAAGAAAAACCTTCCATGTTTCGAGTTTTCTAGATACAATAAACGTATCATTTGAATACATGTGATAGCTTGTCAAAAGGAGTTGAACATGACTTGATCACAAGGCTTGTCATGATCTTTTCTGTCCTCCTTTTATTAAGCGGATGTGGACAAACTCCGTTTAAAGGAAAAATTGAGAAGGTCGGCATGCTCTTTCCTGATACGATTAATGACCTCGTATGGGGCACAAAAGGGTATAAAGGATTACTGAATATACAATCTACATACAATGTGGACGTCTACTATAAAGAAGGCGTAAAAACAGATGAAGATATTATAAATGCGATTGAAGATTTTCATAAGCGCGGCGTCAATCTCCTCTTTGGCCATGGAAGTGAGTATGAAGAAGTATTTAACTTGGTGAGTGAAGACTATCCGGATATGCAGTTTGTGATTTCAAACGCAAAAGCTAAAGCGGACAATGTCACAAGCGTTCATCTCAGCGGGGAAGCAATCGGCTTTTTCGGCGGAATGACCGCTGCCCATATGTCAAAAACCAATCAGGTCGGCGTCATCGCTTCTTTTTCATGGCAGCCAGAAGTTGACGGCTTTATAAAAGGGGCTAAGTATGAAAATCCTAATATAGAAGTGAATACAAAATATACGGATCACTGGGATGATGATTCGACTGCGGTGAACCTTTATCAAAAAATGAAGAACGAAGGCGCGGATGTTGTGTATCCTGCCGGAGACGGGTATAATGTTCCTGTCATTCAGCAAATCAAAAAAGACGGCCTATATGCGATCGGCTATGTCACAGATCAATCCGATCTTGGCGAGAACACCGTGTTAACCAGCACGGTGCAAAATGTGGACAAGGCCTATGAAATTATAGCTGAGCAATTCGACAAAGGCACTTTAAAAGGCGGCGATCACTATTACGATCTGAAAAGCCGAGTTGTCGAAATGGGAACCTTCAGTCCGCTTGTAGACAAAGCCTTTCAGAAAAAAATCGCCAAACTGGTCAAAACATATAACAAAACAGGTGAACTGCCAAAAAACGAGTAACGGGGTGACTTTACATGCAGCACGAAAAATCACTTGAGTTTCTGCAAATAGCAATGAAATATCTGCCTGAAGCGAAAGAGCAGCTTGAAAAATCAGGAATAGAGCTGTCGATGGAGGCCATTCAGCCGTTTATGAATTTATTTACAACGGTAATGGCGGAAGCCTATGAGCTGGGTAAATCCGACGCGAAATCTGAAACCGAATAAGAAAAAGCCACTTTCTCGAAAGTGGCTTTTCACATGATTTTCTTTTTAATAGCGGATACCATAGGCGCGAGTTCCTTCAGAGCGGGCTTGATTTGATCGAGAGAGTTCATAATCGAACCGATTTGGTTCATAATATACATGTAATCAATCGTCTCTTCTTCGTTTGCCGGGGAAACCTCCTCCTCCTGCACTTCTTCTTTTTCTGTTTTTTGTTTGGCGTTATCGCCGAACATCATTTTTGAAAACACATCCACCTGCATACGCCTCCTTTTCCATATACCATACTCTATGAGTAAGATGAACCGATAGATTAGACGAATATATTGCCATGTGAAAAAAAATAAGATAGAATTAGTACCTGATACTAATAATTGATCATAACCTGATTGATCTTCTAAATTAACTATATAAAGGAGTCTTCCCTTATGAAAGCTGGAATACTTGGAGTTGGACGTTATATCCCTGAGAAGGTTTTAACAAATCATGATTTAGAAAAAATGGTTGAAACTTCTGACGAGTGGATTCGTACAAGAACAGGAATAGAAGAAAGAAGAATTGCCGCTGATGATGTATATTCATCACATATGGCTGTTGCAGCAGCGAAAAAAGCGCTGGAACAAGCTGAAGTGTCTGCTAAGGATCTCGATATGATTCTCGTTGCGACTGTCACACCTGATCAGTCATTTCCTACAGTTTCTTGTATGATTCAAGAACAGCTCGGCGCAAAGAAAGCATGTGCCATGGATATCAGCGCGGCTTGTGCAGGCTTTATGTACGGGGTTGTAACGGGTAAACAATTTATTGAATCCGGAACTTATAAGCATGTCCTTGTTGTCGGTGTAGAAAAGCTCTCAAGCATTACAGACTGGGAAGACCGCAACACAGCCGTTCTGTTTGGTGACGGAGCGGGCGCTGCGGTAGTCGGGCCAGTCAGTGATGACAGAGGAATCCTTTCATTTGAACTAGGAGCAGACGGCACAGGCGGTCAGCACTTGTATCTGAATGAAAAAGGACATACAATCATGAATGGACGTGAAGTTTTCAAATTTGCGGTCCGCCAAATGGGTGAATCATGCGTAAACGTCATTGAAAAAGCCGGACTCTCAAAAGAGGACGTCGACTTTTTGATTCCGCATCAGGCGAACATCCGCATCATGGAAGCTGCACGTGAGCGTTTAGAGCTTCCTGTCGAAAAGATGTCTAAAACTGTTCATAAATATGGAAACACTTCTGCCGCATCCATTCCTATTTCTCTAGTAGAAGAATTGGAAGCCGGTAAAATCAAAGATGGCGATGTGATCGTCATGGTAGGATTCGGCGGAGGATTAACTTGGGGCGCCATTGCAATCCGCTGGGGCCGATAAAAAAAGGTGAGGTGCACACAAGATGAGTAAAAAAAGAGTAGTTGTTACAGGACTCGGAGCATTGTCTCCGCTTGGCAACGACGTCGATACAAGTTGGAATAACGCAATCAACGGTGTGTCCGGGATCGGTCCGATCACTCGTGTTGATTCTGAAGAATATCCGGCTAAAGTAGCCGCTGAATTAAAAGACTTTAATGTTGAAGATTACATGGACAAAAAAGAAGCAAGAAAAATGGACCGTTTCACTCAATATGCGGTTGTCGCTGCGAAAATGGCAGTTGAAGACGCAGGTCTTGAAATTACTGATGAAATCGCGCCGAGAGTCGGTGTTTGGGTTGGTTCCGGAATCGGAGGGCTTGAAACGCTTGAGTCTCAGTTTGAAATCTTCTTAACAAAAGGCCCAAGACGGGTAAGCCCGTTTTTTGTGCCGATGATGATTCCTGATATGGCGACAGGCCAAATTTCTATCGCTTTAGGAGCAAAGGGAGTTAACTCTTGTACGGTAACTGCATGTGCAACAGGAACAAACTCTATCGGTGACGCATTTAAAGTGATTCAGCGCGGCGATGCAGACGCTATGATCACAGGCGGAACAGAAGCGCCGCTGACTAGAATGTCATTCGCGGGCTTCAGTGCCAACAAAGCGCTTTCTACAAATCCGGATCCGAAAACAGCGAGCCGTCCGTTTGATAAAAACCGTGATGGATTCGTTATGGGTGAAGGTGCGGGTATTATCGTTCTTGAAGAACTTGAGCATGCACTTGCACGCGGCGCCAAAATTTACGGAGAAATCGTCGGTTACGGTTCGACGGGAGACGCTTATCATATCACAGCGCCTGCCCAAGACGGCGAAGGCGGAGCGAGAGCGATGCAAGAAGCCATTAAAGATGCGGGCATTGCGCCTGAAGAGATTGACTATATCAATGCTCACGGTACAAGCACATATTACAATGACAAATATGAAACAATGGCGATTAAGACAGTTTTTGGCGAGCATGCCTATAAACTTGCGGTAAGCTCTACAAAATCTATGACGGGCCACCTTCTAGGCGCGGCGGGCGGTATTGAAGCCATTTTCTCTATCCTTGCCATTAAAGAAGGCATGATCCCGCCAACAATCAATATTGAAACGCCTGACGAAGAATGCGATTTAGATTATGTGCCCGATGAAGCACGCAGACAGGATCTCAGCTATGTTCTCAGCAACTCACTGGGATTCGGCGGACATAATGCAACGCTAATCTTCAAAAAATATCAGTAATCATGACGCCAAACCGGCTGCCCTAAAAGGGTAGCCGGTTTTTTTCGTGCGCATAGGATAAAAAAGAGGAGGCGATAGCATGAGCGTGGAACAAACATACAAATGGTTTGAAAAAGCCGCTTCAATAGATGATCTGGCGCATTACATTGTCCCGTACTTTTCAAATACGAAGAAAGAAGACTGGAAAGGCATCTTGGGACATTTGCAGCATCACGGAATGTTTAAAAACATAAAAGAGGGAATAAGCACGTCTTCTATTCTGAAAGAAAAAGGACTTTTCCGGCATATACAAAAAGAGGAGCAGTATCTCAAAAAGAAGTGGCAAGGACCTGACGTGCCAATCGTAGCACTGCCGGTTGATGAACGTAACAGAAGAATCCGTTTAGAATTCGGGTCAAAATCAGGGCTCGCCTTCCCAGATAAAATGTTTCTCTTTCTCTCATCAGATATCGAATTGTCCTCGGTTTCAGCCCTTATGACACATGAATATCATCATGTTTGCCGGTTAGATCATATGACAAAAGAGGAAAAAGACGTCACATTACTTGATACAATCATCATGGAAGGGCTGGCAGAATATGCTGTTTATGAGAGGTTAGGCCAAAGCCAAACGGCTGAATGGACCACCTGGTATACCCCTCTGCAGCTTGAGATTTTTTACGAAAAAAAGATAGCGCCTCATCTGAACATCAAACGGGGTCATCAATTGTTCGATCAGTTTTTATACGGCAAAGGATATCAGCCGAAAATGCTTGGATACGCAGTCGGATTCAATATTGTAAAAAAATATTTAACAGAGAACAGAGCCAGTACAACAGAAGGGTTGTCCATCTCTCCTGAAACCTTTTTGAAAGCAACGCTTTAAAAGAATAAAATAATGGAATTCCATTAATAATATTACAATTATCCTAAAAAATTCTTGATTTTGCAAAATGATTGTAATAATATACAACTATAAAATTTTTCGATAATTCAATATTGTTTATTATTTCTGAATAGAAGGATTACTTTCTCTTGAAAACGTTTGGCGACAAGAGGGGGAAAGGGGAGCTAGCATGAGCACACTTTTAGAAGTGAATAATTTAAAGACTTATTTTTTTAGAAAAAAGGAGCCGATCCCTGCGGTGGACGGAGTCGATTTCTACATCAAAAAAGGCGAAACCGTCGCGCTTGTAGGCGAATCGGGCTCCGGCAAAAGTATTACTTCATTGTCTATTATGGGTCTCGTCCAGAGCTCAGGCGGAAAAATCATGGACGGCACGATTAAACTCGAAGACAAGGACCTCACCTCATTCACTGAAAATGACTATTGCAAAATCCGCGGAAACGAAGTATCCATGATCTTTCAAGAACCAATGACCTCCCTTAATCCGGTGTTAACGATCGGAGAACAAATTACCGAAGTGCTGATTTACCATAAAAACATGAAGAAAAAAGAAGCGCATCAAAGAGCCGTTGAACTCTTGAAGATGGTTGGGTTTTCGAGAGCTGAGCAAATGATGAAGGAATACCCGCACCGTCTATCTGGCGGCATGAGACAGAGGGTAATGATTGCCATCGCGCTCAGCTGTAATCCAAAACTGCTTATTGCCGATGAACCGACCACGGCGTTAGACGTGACGATACAAGCCCAAGTGCTGGAGCTAATGAAAGATCTCTGCCAGAAGTTTGATACTTCAATTTTGCTGATTACACATGACTTAGGTGTCGTATCGGAAGCAGCCGACAGAGTCATTGTCATGTACTGCGGACAAGTCGTAGAAAATGCCTCAGTCGATGAGTTATTTTTAGAGCCCCTTCATCCTTATACAGAAGGCCTGCTAATGTCTATTCCAGTCATAGATGGAGAGATTGATAAATTAAATGCGATTAAAGGCAGCGTGCCGACACCAGATAATCTGCCGCCGGGGTGCCGTTTTGCTCCTAGGTGCCCAAAAGCGATGGATAAATGCTGGACCCATCAGCCTTCGCTTTTGACACACAAAAGCGGAAGGTCAGTGAGATGCTTTTTATACGAGGAAGAAGGTGCCGAACAATCATGACAGCAGCTAATCAGGAAACAATTTTAGAACTTCGGGACGTAAAAAAATATTTCCCGATCCGCTCAGGTTTTTTTCAAAGAAAAGTTGGTGATGTGAAAGCGGTGGACGGTGTTTCGTTTTCTTTAAAAAAAGGAGAAACACTCGGAATCGTTGGAGAGTCGGGCTGCGGAAAATCGACTGCCGGCCGAACGATGATCAGGCTGTACAAACCGACTGAAGGCCAGATTCTCTTTAAGGGACAGGATATTTCCAATCTGTCAGAGGAGAATTTACGAAAAAACGTCCGCAAAAATATTCAGATGGTCTTTCAAGATCCATTTGCTTCGCTGAATCCAAGAAAAACGCTGCGGTCTATTATAAAGGAGCCTTTTAACACGCATCACATGTACACGATGCGAGAACGAAATGAGAAAGTCGAAGAGCTGCTTGCGAGAGTAGGCCTTCATCCGTCGTTTGCCTCACGCTATCCCCATGAATTTTCCGGCGGACAGCGTCAGCGGATCGGCATTGCGAGAGCCCTCACGCTGAATCCGGAGCTTATCATTGCGGACGAACCGGTTTCTGCACTTGATGTATCGATTCAGGCCCAGGTCATCAACTTAATGGAAGAATTGCAGGAAGAATTTAATCTGACGTATCTATTTATCTCTCACGATTTAAGTGTCGTCCGCCATATCAGTGACAGGGTCGGAGTAATGTATCTCGGCAAAATGATGGAACTGACCGACAAGCATGAGTTATATGACAATCCGCTGCACCCGTACACCCAAGCCCTTTTATCATCTGTCCCGGTTACAAGAAAAAAAGGATCTGTCAAACGCGAACGCATCGTCCTGAAAGGAGAACTGCCCAGCCCGGCCAATCCGCCAAAAGGCTGTGTTTTCCATACAAGATGCCCCGTTGCAAAACCGATATGCAAGGAACAAATACCAGAATTCAAAGAAGCTGCTCCCAGCCATTTTGTGGCTTGTCACCTTTATAGCTAACTGTCGCCCGCACAGCTTTGAGAGGGGGTATGCTACTACATAAACAGCAGCTAAGAAGAACGAACATTTCAAGAGGGGGAATATCTAATGAAAAGACGTAAAACCGCACTGATGATGCTAAGTGTATTAATGGTGATGGCCATCTTTTTATCGGCCTGCTCGGGATCGAAATCAAGCAGCAGCGAGAAAAAATCAACCGGCAAACCGCAGCAGGGCGGGGACTTGGTTGTTGGTTCAATCGGTGCCCCGACACTTTTCAACTCATTATATTCAACGGATGAATCGAGTACAGATATAGAACAAATGATTTACAGCTTTTTAACAAAGACAGATGAAAAATTAAATGTCAAAATGTCATTGGCTGAGAGTGTCAAAGAGCTGGATGGCGGACTGAAATATGATGTAAAAATCAAAAAAGGCGTTAAGTTTCATGACGGAGAAGAACTTACTGCTGACGATGTAGTATTTACGTTTAACATCCCGCTGAACAAGGACTACAAAGGTGAGCGCGGCTCTAACTTTGAAATGCTGAAATCAGTAGAGAAAAAGGGAGATTACGAGGTTTTATTTACCCTGAAATACAAAGACCCTAACTTCTATAACAATACATTAGACAGCTACGGCATTCTTCCGGAGCATATTTTAAAAGATGTACCGGTTGCGCAGCTTGAAGATAATGAATTTAACAGAAAAAATCCAATCGGCTCAGGGCCTTTCAAATTTAAAGAATGGAAAGATGGGCAATACGTCAAGCTCGTTGCCAATGATGATTACTATGACGGGCGCCCGTATTTAGACAGTGTCACGTATAAAATCATTCCTGATGCCAATGCTGCGGTTGCCCAGCTTCAAGCGGGGGATATTGATTTCTTTAACGTTCCGTCAACTGATTATAAGACAGCCGAATCGTTTAATAATGTCAAGGTTGTAACAGACTTGGCGCTGAGCTACTCATATATCGGCTGGAATGAGAAAAACGAGCTCTTTAAAGATAAAAAAGTACGCCAAGCGCTCACCACCGCTTTAGACCGTGAAACGATGGTGCAAACTGTATTGGATGGAGACGCGGAAGTCGCTTATATTCCGGAAAGCCCGGCTTCCTGGAACTATCCGAAAGGCGTAGAAGTGCCTAAATTTAAATACAACGTGAAAAAAGCGAAGAAGATGCTCAAAGAAGCCGGCTGGGAAGATACTGACGGTGACGGCATCTTAGATAAAGACGGCAAAAAATTCGAGTTTACGCTGAAAACGAACCAAGGAAATAAGGTGCGTGAGGATATTGCAGTTGTTGTCCAAGAACAGCTGAAGAAAGTCGGTATTAAAGTAACGCCGCAAATCGTGGAATGGAGTGCGCTTGTTGAACAAACCAGTGCCCCTAATTGGGACTATGACGCAATGGTGTTAGGCTGGAGTCTGTCCACTTTCCCGGATCATTACGATATCTTCCATTCAAGCCAGTCTGAAAAAGGCTTAAATAATATGTGGTACAAAAATCCAGAGGTTGATAAGCTTCTGAAAGCTGCAAAATCGATCAGTGACCGTGACGAATACTCTAAAGCCTATGAAAAGATTTACCAAAAGCTTGCTGAAGATCAGCCGTATACCTTCCTTTATTATCCGAACAACCATATGGCGATGCCAGCTAACTTAGAGGGGTATGTGTATCATCCGAAACGTACACTATATCAGATTGAAAAATGGTGGCTTGCCCAATAATTTTCCCTTGAAGGGGAGGGAGCGAATTTCCTTCCCCCTTCTATATTGAAAAAGAACCACAAAGGGGACAAGAATATGGTTACATATATCATTCGAAGAACGCTATCTTCGATTCCTATCCTATTAGGAATTACAATTTTGTCTTTCGTCATTATGAAAGCGGCTCCCGGAGACCCGATGACGCTTATGATGGACCCTACCATCAGCCAGGCAGACAGAGCGCAGTTTATTGAAAAATACGGCCTGAATGACCCGGAATACGTTCAATATTTAAAATGGCTCGGCAATATGGTTCAAGGGGATTTCGGAACGTCCATTATCAGAAAAGGAACGCCTGTTTCAGAGCTGATTATAGCAAGGCTGCCTAACACACTCCTCCTTATGCTGGTGTCGACGATTTTGGCGCTGATCATTTCAATCCCATTTGGTGTGATTTCTGCAAAAAAACCGTATTCAAAACTGGATTATGGCATTACATTTACTTCATTTATCGGTTTAGCGATCCCGAATTTTTGGTTTGGACTGATTTTAATTATGGTGTTTGCTGTAAATCTCGGCTGGTTCCCAACTGGGGGAGTCGCTACTCTTAACACAGATTTTAGCTTATTAGACCGGATTCATCATTTGTTATTACCCGCATTTGTGTTAGCTACGGCAGATATGGCTGGCTTAACGAGATATACAAGGTCAAATATGCTTGATGTGTTAAACCAAGACTATATCCGAACAGCCAGATCAAAAGGCTTTAAAGAAAATCGCGTGCTATTTAAGCATGGCTTGCGGAATGCGCTATTGCCTGTTATTACGATCTTCGGATTAATGATTCCCTCTTTTATCGGTGGAGCGGTTGTCGTAGAGCAGATTTTCACTTGGCCGGGGCTGGGAAAACTGTTTGTGGATTCGGCATTCCAGCGTGATTATCCGGTTATTATGGCAATGACCGTAATTTCAGCGGTGCTTGTCGTGGTCGGAAACCTCGTTGCAGACATCCTTTACGCGATTGTTGATCCGCGGATCGAATATTAAGAGGAGGGAAACAGAGATGTCAGAGCTGCAAACAACTCCCTCGCCGGAGATCAGACTGAAAGAAAACATTTCGAAAAAACCAGAGACGATGACTAAGATCTTCTGGGAAAAATTTTCGAAAAACAAGCTGGCCATTCTAGGTGCCGTCATTCTGTTTATCATTGTTATGTCGGCTGTTTTCGCTCCTTTGATTGCACCTTATCCCCAAGAGCAGCAAAGCTTGCTTGATAAGTATAAAGCGCCGGGTCTTGAACATTTGATGGGAACGGATAAATTCGGCCGCGATATTTTCAGCCGGATTTTGTATGGAGCGCGCGTCTCTTTATTGGTCGGTTTTGCTTCTGTAGTCGGTTCTATTTTAATCGGAACTGTATTAGGGGCGTTAGCAGGTTATTTCAGAGGAATTGTCGACGCTGTCATTATGCGTTTAGTCGACATTGTATTATCCATTCCGGATATTTTCTTGCTGATCACGCTGGTTACCATTTTCAAGCCTGGCGTGGACAAACTGATTTTAATTTTCTGTCTCACCGGCTGGACAACAACGGCACGATTGGTAAGAGGAGAGTTTCTATCGCTTCGTTCAAGGGAATACGTTCTGGCTGCTAAAACAATCGGAACGAAGACTCACAAAATTATCTTTTCACATATTCTCCCCAATGCATTAGGGCCGATTATTGTGTCAGCAACATTAAAGGTAGGTTCCGTTATTCTCGCTGAGTCCGCGCTTAGCTACTTAGGCTTTGGGATTCAGCCGCCAATCGCAAGCTGGGGAAATATGCTTCAAGACGCACAAAATTTCACAGTGATGATTCAAGCATGGTGGTACCCATTATTTCCCGGGCTATTTATTTTAATTACCGTGCTGTGCTTCAACTTTGTCGGTGACGGTTTGCGGGATGCTCTTGATCCCAAAAATATTAAATAAAAATGAAAATCATGTTCGTTAGAAAATGTAACGAATTCCTAAAGTATGCAGATTTCCTTTGTCAGAAAATATACGAGGAAGTCTGCTTTTTGTGTTTATAACAGAAACCCAGTTATTCCAGATTTCCTCAATCTCTATGGAATAATTTCTCTGCACCTTGCCTATACTGTGGACAACAGTTTTTATAAAGTGAGGGGTTAGAGATGTTATTTCTTCATGATGTGTGGGTCAATTGGTTTGAAGGGGAAGAAAATGGCTACAATGTATGCCACTTTCATGAATGGCGCAAGGAAGATACGGTTGAGCTTTTGGATCAGGTGCCTCTCTTAAGGGTGCCGTCAGTATTGTTTCATTACATAGAAAACGATTTGTCAGAGCTTCCAAAAGATTTGCTTGAAGAGGTTCATCAAAAGTCGTACATTCGCAAAAATCATGAACGCACAAAGCTGGAGTATTGTTTTGTTGTGACGGACGGAATCGGCATTTTGGCTGTTGATACAATCGGCTACACGATCCCTGTCAGAAAAAGCCGCCTTATCCCGCGGCAGGAGCAGCTCGTGTATGAAATGGTGAAAGATGTAGAGCCGGAAACGTATGAATTTGAGCCGAAGAAGCTGGAGTCCTCAAAAGAATATCATATCTTATCATTGGCACCAGAGCACGTCAGAGGATTAACGAGAAAAGAGCGGCAAATTAAGCAGCTTATGTTTATGGCGCTGGATCAATTAAAAGGGCTGAAAAACCGTGCGGAGATTGGCTACTGGTACACAGAGTGGAACCCGCATATGTATGAACAAATCAAACGGATGAGCTTTGAAGAGATTTGGGACATGCTGTATAACGAAACCATTGAAGGCTGGTCGGACAAGCATTTGGCTTTTTGCGAAAACCTGATCAAAGGACAGCCTTTTTTCGAGAAGCTTTGGGAAATAGAAAATGAATCAAAGGTAAATTAAAAAAGACCGCTCTTGCAAATCGCAAGAGCGGTCTTTTTGTTATCGTCTTTTTCGGCCGAGACCCATGGCATTTTCCATTTTTTTGAGCATTTTGTTTGCTGTCCGGTTCGCCCGCTCAGCGCCTTCATCAAGAATCCGGTCTAATTCTTCGGACTCAATCAGTTCATGATAACGGTCTTGAAGTGGCTTTAATGCACCGACTACCACTTCTGCCAAATCACCTTTGAACTCGCCATAGCCTTTTCCTTCGTATTTCGCTTCAAGCTCTTCAATCGTCGTATGGCCGAGAATTGAATAAATCGTAAGAAGATTGGAAACGCCCGGTTTGTTTTCTTTATCAAATTTTACAATACCTTCAGAATCTGTCACAGCGCTTTTGATTTTCTTTTCAAGCTGCTTTGGTTCGTCCAGCAATGTAATAAAAGATTTCTGGTTTGGATCAGATTTACTCATTTTCTTCAGCGGGTCAGTCAAAGACATGATCCGAGCGCCTACTTTTGGAATCTTCACTTCCGGAATTGTAAAGATGTCGTTATATTTTTTGTTAAATCGCTCTGCAAGGTTTCGTGTCAGCTCAAGATGCTGCTTTTGATCCTCGCCGACAGGCACAAGATCTGTTCCGTACAGCAGAATGTCAGCAGCCATCAGCGGCGGGTACGTTAACAGGCCCGAGACAACTGCTTCTTTGCCATTTGACTTGTCCTTAAATTGAGTCATTCGTTCAAGCTCGCCGATATAAGCGACGCACTGCATCATCCATCCGGCCTGTGCATGTGCGGGAACCTCTGATTGAATAAACAGCGTTGCCTTTTCAGGGTCGAGACCGACAGCTAAATAAAGCGCAGCCAGACTGCGGATGTTTTTTCTCAGCTGAAGCCGATCCTGAGGCACTGTGATCGCATGCTGGTCTACGATGCAAAAATAGCTGTGATAATCATGCTGCAGTTCGACAAACTGCTTCATTGCACCGATGTAGTTGCCGAGTGTAACGGAACCGCTTGGCTGGATGCCTGAAAAAATCGTCTGTTTCATTGGAAAATCAACCTCATTTCTTAGAACATAATAAAAAAGGCTCATTCTTCCCCTGTAAAAAAGGGACGAATGAACCGTGGTACCACCCTGATTATTCCATTAAAATGGAATCACTCTGACGTTTGTAACGGAGACTGCTCCGGCTGAGCCTACTTTTTGGTTCGGTCAGCTGCTCCAAAGTCCATTCCACATTGCCCGTTATCTGCTCTCAGCACCGCAGACTCTCTTCAAACGGGTGAAATGCGTACTACTCTTTTTCATAGCAAGCTTTTCTTTTGATTGCTTCATTATAAATCAATTATAACCAATTGTCATCCTGAAAAAACGTTCTTTTTGCATGAAAATTGTAATGATATAAATAAAAGAACAGTTGTAAATCGCCCAAATGATAACCGCTCTCAGCAGTTAAACAGCTAGATATTATATGTATAAAGCAATATGGATTGGAAACTCCTAAAATAGTTTTTAATCAATTTATGCTTTAAACGGTAGAAGGATATCGCGTTATTGGCAGAAAAACTAACGAAGTTTAAAAATTTTAAATTGATAAAATAATATTGCAATAAAGAATTTGTTTCATTATAATGAACTTGTTCACTCTATTGTTACAGCTTTTTTACAAAAATAATCAGAAAAGACGGAACAGAATAAAAGTTATGTAAACTTAGGTTCATTTGTCTGATATTTCTGAGGATTTAGCCGTAAGGAGCTGAAAAAATGATTATTAGGGGGTTTGTGGATATGAAAAAACGTTGGTCGATTGTCACGTTAATGCTCATTTTCACTCTCGTGCTGAGCGCATGCGGCTTTGGCGGCAGCGGTTCAAACGGTGATGGGAAAAAAGACAGCAAAGGGAAGACGACACTTAACATTAATATTAAAACTGAGCCGTTCTCCTTACATCCCGGATTGGCAAATGACTCGGTATCAGGCGGTGTTATCCGTCAGACTTTTGAAGGATTGACACGTATTAATGCAGAGGGTGAGCCTGAAGAAGGCGCAGCTTCTAAAATTGAAACAAGCAAAGATGGAAAAACCTATACGTTTACGATTCGTGATGATGCAAAGTGGTCAAACGGTGACCCTGTCACAGCGCAAGATTTTGAATATGCATGGAAATGGGCGCTTGATCCTAAAAACGAATCACAATACGCTTACCAGCTCTACTACATAAAAGGTGCTGAGGCGGCAAATACCGGTAAAGGCAGCCTTGATGATGTGGCAGTGAAAGCTGAAAACGATAAGACATTAAAGGTTGAACTAAACAACCCGACTCCATACTTCACTGAATTAACAGCATTCTATACTTATATGCCGATTAACAAAAAAATTGCAGAGAAAAACAAAAAGTGGAACACAAATGCCGGAGACGATTATGTGTCAAACGGGCCATTTAAGATGACGGCATGGAAACACAGCGGATCTATCGATCTTGAAAAGAATGATCAATACTGGGATAAAGACAAAGTCAAACTGAAGAAAATCAATATGGTGATGATCAACAACGACAATACTGAACTGAAAAAATTCCAAGCTGGTGAACTTGATTGGGCTGGTTTGCCGCTCGGACAGCTTCCGACTGAATCTCTGCCTAGCTTGAAAAAAGACGGTTCTTTACATGTTGAGCCGATGGCGGGTGTGTATTGGTACAAATTCAATACTGAAGCAAAGCCGTTAGACAACGTCAATATCCGCAAAGCATTATCTTATGCGATTGACCGCCAATCGATTGTTAAAAACATTACACAGGGTGAACAAATCCCGGCAATGGCTGCGGTGCCGCCGACAATGAAGGGATTTGAAGATAACAAAGAAGGCTACTACAAAGACAACGATGTCAAAACGGCAAAAGAATATCTTGAAAAAGGCCTGAAAGAAATGGGCTTAAGCAAGGCATCTGACCTTCCGAAAATCAAGTTGTCTTATAACACTGATGATGCACATGCAAAAATCGCTCAGGCAGTGCAAGAAATGTGGAAGAAAAATTTAGGCGTGGATGTAGAGCTTGATAACTCAGAATGGAATGTATATATTGATAAGCTTCACAGCCAAGATTATCAAATCGGCCGTATGGGCTGGCTTGGCGACTTCAACGATCCGATTAACTTCCTTGAGCTGTTCCGTGACAAAGACGGAGGAAATAACGATACCGGCTGGGAAAATCCAGAATTCAAAAAACTTCTGAACCAGTCACAAACTGAAACTGATCCAACTAAACGTGCTGAGCTGCTGAAAAAAGCTGAAGGTATTTTCATTGATGAAATGCCAGTAGCGCCAGTTTATTTTTATACGATTCCTTGGGTGCAAGACGAAAATCTGAAAGGAACCATCATTACTGGAACCGGAGAAATTTATTTCAGAAACGCGTACTTTCAATAAGTCTTATTTGTGAAAACAAAAACCTCAAGGTATATGGGGACTTATTTCCCATATACCTTTCTTACTGAAGGATTGTAAAAATGTAAAAATCATGGAGGTGTTCCCCCTTGCTAAAATATATTGGAAGACGCTTAGTCTATATGATTATCACATTATTTGTGATTGTAACCGTGACATTCTTCTTAATGCAAGCAGCACCGGGCGGGCCGTTTTCGGGTGAGAAAAAGCTTCCGCCTGAAATTGAAGCAAACTTAAATGCGCATTATGGCTTGGACAAGCCGCTGTTTGTACAATATGCGAGCTATTTGAAATCAGTTGCAATGTGGGATTTCGGACCGTCATTTAAATATAAAGGTCAGAGTGTCAATGACCTGATCAGTTCAGGTTTCCCCGTTTCATTCACTCTTGGAGCAGAAGCTATTCTCCTCGCTTTAGCGTTTGGTGTACTGTTTGGGGTGATTGCAGCCCTTTACCATAATAAGTGGCAGGATTATACCGTCGCGATTTTAACGATCTTTGGTATTTCAGTTCCGAGCTTTATCATGGCGGCTGTGCTGCAATATGTGTTCTCCATGAAGCTTGAGCTGTTTCCGGTCGCGGGGTGGGAGTCCTGGTCATACACCTTTTTGCCTTCCATCGCACTTGCTTCCATGCCGATGGCGTTTATTGCCAGACTTTCCCGTTCAAGCATGATCGAAGTGTTAAACAGTGATTATATTCGCACAGCGAAAGCAAAAGGGCTGTCGCGTCCTGCAGTTACAGTGCGGCACGCCATCCGAAACGCGCTGTTGCCAGTCGTTACATATATGGGCCCTATGGCCGCTCAAGTTTTAACTGGAAGCTTTATCATTGAAACCATTTTTGGTATCCCGGGGCTTGGTTCACACTTCGTAAACAGTATTACAAACCGTGATTATACGGTCATTATGGGTGTAACGGTGTTCTTCAGTGTCATCCTGCTATTGTGTGTATTAATCGTAGACGTGTTATACGGCATTATTGATCCAAGAATCAAGCTTTCCAAAGCAAAGAAAGGAGCCTAGGCCATGCAGAACATTCCAAAAAACATGTTTGAACCAGCCGCAGCGAATGCCGGCGATGCTGAGAAAATAAGTAAAAAGAGCCTTTCCCTCTGGAAAGATGCGATGTTACGCTTCCGCAGCAATAAGCTTGCGATGGTCGGGCTTGTTATTATTGTTCTCATTATTCTCATGGCGATTTTTGCGCCTGTTTTCTCAAAATATGATTATTCGACTACCAATCTCTTAAATGCGGATAAGCCGCCTTCAAAAGATCACTGGTTCGGGACTGATGATCTAGGAAGGGACATTTTCGTCCGTACATGGGTAGGTGCGCGAATTTCAATCTTTATCGGTGTCGCAGCCGCTGTTCTTGACTTGCTGATCGGTGTTATTTGGGGCAGTATTTCAGGGTTCCGCGGAGGCAGAACAGATGAGATTATGATGCGTATCGCAGATATCCTTTGGGCTGTTCCTTCATTATTAATGGTTATCCTGCTGATGGTCGTTCTTCCGAAAGGGCTGTTAACGATTATTATTGCCATGACGATTACGGGCTGGATTAACATGGCCAGAATCGTTCGCGGACAAGTGCTGCAGCTGAAGAACCAGGAATACGTGCTTGCGTCGCAGACACTCGGGGCGAAAACATCCCGTCTGCTGTTTAAACATATCGTGCCGAACGCAATGGGCTCTATTTTAGTCACGATGACACTGACTGTTCCAACCGCGATTTTTACAGAAGCCTTTTTAAGCTATTTAGGACTTGGTGTTCCGGCTCCTCTTGCAAGCTGGGGAACGATGGCTTCTGACGGATTGCCTGCATTGACCTATTATCCGTGGCGTTTGTTTTTCCCTGCCGGTTTTATCTGCATTACCATGTTTGGTTTTAACGTTGTCGGCGACGGATTAAGAGACGCATTGGATCCTAAGTTACGTAAATAAGGGAGTGATACGGGTGACACGCCTATTAGAAGTAAAAGATTTAGCGATTTCATTTAAAACATACGGCGGAGAGGTCCAGGCGATCCGCGGAGTGAATTTCCATCTGAATAAAGGTGAAACATTGGCAATCGTCGGGGAGTCAGGCTCCGGAAAAAGTGTGACATCTCAAGCGATCATGAAGCTGATACCGATGCCCCCGGGTTATTTTAAACGCGGTGAGATTTTATTTGACGGCAAGGATTTAGTGCCGCTGTCCGAAAAAGAAATGCAAAATGTACGGGGGAAAGAGATCGGAATGATATTCCAAGATCCGATGACCTCTTTAAATCCGACAATGAAAGTCGGCAAACAAATTACGGAAGTGCTGTTTAAACACGAAAACATTTCAAAGGAAGCTGCGAAAAAACGTGCTGTTGAGCTGCTGGATTTAGTAGGTATCCCAATGCCGGAAAAACGGGTCAACCAATTTCCGCACGAGTTTTCAGGCGGGATGAGACAGCGTGTCGTCATTGCGATGGCGCTTGCAGCGAATCCGAAGCTTCTGATTGCCGATGAGCCGACAACTGCTCTTGATGTAACGATACAAGCGCAGATTCTGGAGTTGATGAAGGATTTACAAAAGAAAATTGACACGTCCATTATCTTTATCACTCACGATCTCGGTGTTGTGGCAAACGTTGCAGACCGCGTCGCTGTCATGTATGCGGGACAGATTGTAGAAACCGGCACGGTAGACGAAATTTTCTACGATCCGAGACATCCGTATACTTGGGGGCTGCTGGCATCCATGCCGACACTTGACAGCTCAGGAGACGAACAGCTGACGGCAATCCCGGGCACGCCGCCTGATTTGACAAATCCACCAAAAGGAGATGCCTTTGCGCTCCGGAGTCCATATGCGATGAAAATTGATTTTGAACAGGAGCCGCCAATGTTTAAGGTTTCCGATACTCATTATGTGAAATCGTGGCTGCTTCATCCTGATGCGCCAAAGGTAGAGCCGCCTGAAGCGGTAAAAGCGAAAATGCGGACGCTGGCGAATACGTATCAAAAACCTGTCTTAGTGAGAGAAGGTGAATAAATTGACGGAGAAACTATTAGAAATCAAACATTTAAAGCAGCACTTTGTTACGCCGAGAGGAACAGTTAAAGCCGTAGATGACCTGTCGTTTGATATCTATAGGGGCGAAACATTAGGTCTTGTTGGTGAATCCGGCTGCGGTAAATCGACAACAGGCCGAAGCATCATTCGGCTGTACGAAGCAACTGATGGCGAGGTGCTGTTTAACGGTGAAAATGTTCACGGTAAAAAATCCCGCAAAAAGCTGCTCGAATTCAACCGCAAAATGCAAATGATTTTCCAGGACCCATATGCATCGCTGAATCCGAGAATGACAGTCGCAGATATTATTGCAGAAGGCCTCGACATTCATAAGCTGACCAAAACGAAGAAAGAGCGTATGCAGCGGGTTCATGAGCTCCTGCAAACAGTCGGTTTAAACAAGGAGCATGCCAACCGTTATCCGCATGAATTTTCCGGCGGACAGCGGCAAAGAATCGGGATCGCGAGAGCTCTTGCCGTTGATCCTGAATTTATTATAGCGGATGAACCGATTTCTGCATTGGATGTGTCTATTCAGGCACAGGTCGTGAACTTAATGAAAGAACTCCAAAAGGAAAAAGGGCTCACATACTTGTTTATCGCTCATGATTTATCAATGGTCAAATACATCAGCGACCGTATCGGAGTGATGTATTTCGGAAAGCTGGTTGAACTTGCGCCGGCAGATGAACTTTACGAAAACCCGCTACACCCGTATACAAAATCATTGCTTTCTGCCATTCCGCTTCCTGACCCGGATTATGAGAGAAATCGTGTCCGCCAGAAATACGATCCGTCCGTGCATCGATTAAAGGATGGAGAAAAGATGGAATTCCGTGAAGTAAAACCAGGTCATTTTGTGATGTGCACGGAAGAAGAATTTAAAGCCTATTCATAAGTTGAAGATCCTTCAAAACAAATGTTTTGAAGGATTTTTTTATACAGGCTGATAGAAAGTAAGAGTCATATCTTTTACAATTAGAGGAAAAACGGAGGCGGACACTATTCAAATTATTCATCAGAAAAACGTCTTTGCGCTGCTTCTGTCGCAATCTCTGCAATCTTTAGCTGGAGTACTGGTGACAATCGTTTTAATGGTAAGGGTCTATCAAATGACCGACTCTGTCTTTTTTTCGGGTCTTATTTTATCATTCATGTCGTTTGCAAGTGTTGCGGCAAGCTTTTGCATTTCAGATGCACTCCATAAGCTTGGTTTTAAAAAGGTGCTTGCCGGTGCAAGTCTGCTGAGGGCGGTTTTTGCGATGCTAATCGCATACAGTGTCAGCCAAAACGGAATTTCCTCCTTGATCATGACGCTGCTGTTTGTTTTTTGTTTTTCATTTTCGGGCGCCTATTTTCAGCCGGCAAGGTTCGCGCTGCTGCCTGTCATTGTTTCAAAGGAGCATTACGTGAAAGCAAACAGCGTGATTTCACTCGCTAATCAATTGTTTTTAACAGCTGGCTGGGGACTTGGAGGTCTTCTTACATATGCTGTATCTTTTGAGTTCGTTGTCGGCAGTGCCATATGCCTGTTTGTTTTTTCCGGAGCTTTCATCAGCCTGCTTCATGCGAACGATGAAGGAACGAAAAGAACAGCTGAAGCAGCATCTGCCAGAAGTGTATGGAAGGATTTGATGACAACCCCGATTGTAAGAGACATCACTGCAATGGACATGATAGAAGCTCTTGCCGGCTCAGTTTGGTCATCTGCCATTCTTTTGGCTTTTACAGTGGCTGTTCTGCATGAAACAGAAGTGTGGTGGGGAATCTTTAACGCTTCTTATTTTATAGGTGCTATGATCGGCAGTGTCATCGCCATCCATTTTTCTGCATTTTTTGAGCGAAACATGGGGTACGTGATTATATTCAGCTCACTTGTGATGTCAGTGCTGACATTTTTCTTTGCGATTTCTCCCTTGCCGTTTTTATGCGCCCTGGCTTGCGCGGCAATGGGGCCTTTTTATCAGGTCAGAGATATTTGTCAGGAAACCGTATTGCAGGAGGTCATTCCGGCACATAAGCGCATCGGGATCATGGCTGCCAAAAACGCGCTGTTGACTCCTTGGTCTGGTGTTACTTATTCCATCATGGGACTGCTGGCTGATGCTGCTGGTGCAAAAACAGCTTTTATTTCGGCGGCTGTATTATACGGCATGACTTTTTTGATTGCGTTGGCGCAGCCCGGCCTGAGTCATTACAAACGGGAAAAACACGCGAATTGAGCATGACCAAACATCTCCGGTGGAACGACGAATCGTCTTACTTGCCGAAAAAAAATGAAACCATGCGGAAAGTTCGTACGTCTTTATTGATGTAAGGCTGTTTAAACAAGAAGAAATGGGGTATATCTAAAAGTATGAAGACAACGAACTCATAAGGAGCAAATCAATGAACTGGTACGAAAAGCTTAGCGAGTACTTTCCAATTGAAGAATTGAAATCAAAAGCGCATATGGAAGCTCTTTTGAAAGAGCGAAGCGATATTTATCATAAAGATGAAGGCAAGCATCATATTTTAATGTTTGCGGAATTTGAATCTTTTATCTTCGTTGATTATCTGTATGTGTCAAAAGATGCAAGAGGGCAGGGGCTTGGGGGCAAACTGCTTGCCAAGCTGAAAAAGAAAAATAAGCCGATATTGCTTGAGGTGGAGCCTGTGGATGAAGATGATGCTGATACAGAAAAACGCCTGAGATTTTATCAAAGAGAGCATTTTAAGCATGCTCAGTCAATTGGGTACCGGCGCCGGTCATTGGCTACGAATGAAGTCAACAAGATGGAGATTCTGTACTGGTCACCGAAAACAGAATCAGAAGAAGAAATTCTTGAAGCCATGAAACAGACATATGAAAACATTCATACTTATAAAGATGAGAAATGGTACGGGGAATCATACGAAAAAACGGATGAAGTCCTGACACTCATTGATGAAGAAAAGCAAAAAAATATTTTCGATGAGTTAAGCTAATTGAGAATGCAAACACATGAATAAAATAAAAATTTGCTGGATTGACACATTTTTTTCTTAGGACACTGTTCACACTTACTTTTTTATAGTATAATACCTATAAAGATTCCTTTTTTAGAGTAATTTCAATTTAAGAATAAAATAGATGTTCATCCTACTAATTAGAGGAGTGAAGATGAATGGTTACATTATACACATCACCAAGCTGTACTTCATGCAGAAAGGCGAGAGCGTGGCTCGAGGAGCATGAGATTCCTTATGTAGAAAGAAACATTTTCTCTGAACCTTTATCAATTGATGAAATAAAACAAATCTTAAGAATGACTGAGGACGGAACAGATGAGATCATCTCAACCCGTTCAAAAGTATTCCAAAAATTGAATGTGAACGTTGAATCAATGCCGCTGCAAGACTTGTACCTCTTGATCAACGAGCACCCAGGGTTGCTTCGCCGTCCGATCATCATCGATGAAAAACGTTTGCAGGTCGGATACAACGAAGACGAAATCAGACGTTTCCTGCCAAGAAAAGTCCGCTCTTTCCAATTAAGAGAAGCACAGCGTTTGGCAAACTAATAGATCGCACGTTAAAAAGAAGGCTGAGACATCATCAGCCTTCTTTTATTTTTCAACCTGCTGATAATAAATGCTGGCAAGGATGACAAAGACGACAGTTAAAATGGGGAGAAGCGCTTCAACGGCCCCGTGCTGAGCCATAAAAAAAGACAGCTTTTTATCCCGGACAATCATTTCTCCGCCTGTATAAGCCAATAATCCGCTTCCCGCATAAATCAATAAAGGTATTTTCTCAAGCGCGATGTGGATAAGTTTGCTGCCCCAAATAATAACCGGCACCGATACACACAGACCAATCATAACGAGAGAAAGCTCACCGTGCGACGCTCCTGCGACAGCAATAACATTGTCCAGCGACATAAACAGGTCTGCGAGTACAATTGTTCGTATGGCTTTCCACAGAGAGGTGCTGCTTTTGACGTGCTGGGCGTCTTTTTTTTCAATTAATAGCTGGTATCCCAAATATAGAAGGAAAATTCCGCCGGCGCATTGCAGGAAAGGAATATTCAAAAGATAAACCGCTGCGCTTGTTAATCCGATTCTCATCGCAACGGCGATAAATGTTCCGAGAATAATGGCTTGCTGTCTTTGCTTGTCCGGTAAATTTCGGCTGGCCATGGCGATCACGACTGCATTATCGCCGCCGAGAATCAGATCAATTCCGACGATAAGCAGCAGCGATATCAGATAGTCATGCTCCATGAATCGGCACCTCGCTTTCGTTCCATCGCTTGTACCACTAATATATGAAGCGGGAGGCAATTTATGATAGCGGTGCGGAAGACAAGCCATTTTTTGGCCGAAGATGCATTTTTATTTCTTTTGTGACTGATTTATCATAAAATAGAAATACAAAGGAATTCACACTTGCCTTGGTTCAAGGTTAAGATGTGGACGGAATGGGTAAAGTGTAGTAAAGTACTATTAATCGGGAGCTTAGATGTCCCTTCAACATCTTATATAGAAGGGAAGGTTGGCAAATGGAAATTGAAAGAATTAACGAGCATACAGTAAAATTTTATATGTCTTATGGAGATATTGAAGATCGCGGTTTTGACAGAGAAGAAATTTGGTATAACCGTGAGCGCAGTGAAGAACTATTCTGGGAAGTTATGGATGAAGTTCATGAGGAAGAGGAATTCGCTGTTGAAGGTCCTCTTTGGATTCAAGTTCAGGCACTGGACAAAGGATTAGAAATTATCGTCACCAAAGCCCAGCTTTCCAAAGACGGACAAAAGCTCGAACTGCCGATTCCTGAGGATAAAAAGCAAGAACCAGCATCTGAGGATCTTGACGCCTTGCTGGATGATTTTCAAAAAGAAGAGCAAGAAGTCAATCAGGAAGAGAAGGAGCAAAAGCTTCAATTTGTCTTACGGTTTGATGACTTCGAAGATGTAATTTCTCTATCTAAATTAAACGTTAACGGAAGTAAAACGACTTTATATTCGTTTGAGAACCGATATTATTTATATGTGGATTTTTACAATTTGACTGATGAAGAGGTTGAAAATCAGCTAAGCATCCTGTTGGAGTACGCGTCTGAATCCTCAATCAGCATACACCGTCTTGAAGAATACGGCAAGCTGGTTGTATCAGAGCACGCTCTTGAAACGATAAAAAAACACTTTGCATCATAGCAGACCGATTTCTTGACGGAAATCGGTTTTTTTCTATTTCAAAACAACATATTGAAGCTGGAAAATCAAAAACATACATATAGGCAAAACATCAGCGAACAGGAGTTCATCGGTTATTTCCAGAAAGAGTTATGAATCTGGAAAGGAGAGATGACAATTGTTTAGTGCTGTGACAGAAGACGGCCAAGTGTTTCACCTCATAGGCAGGCAGAGGAGAGAACAATTAAAGCAGACCAGGTTTTTCTGCCCGGTGTGTGCTGAGGAGCTCGATGTGAAGCTAGGGTCTCAGAAAGCGCCGCATTTTGCCCATAAACAGAACAAGTCCTGCACGATAGACATAGAACCTGAGAGCGCCTATCACTTAGAAGGAAAACGGCAGCTTTATGTATGGCTGAAAACGCAAATGGCTTCCCCGCTCTTAGAGCCGTACGTGAAAGAGATTAAACAAAGGCCCGACATCTTGGCAAAAGTAAAGGGGGATACGCTTGCAGTTGAATACCAATGCGCGACTCTCGCTCCAGATGTCTTTCAAAAAAGAACAGCCGGTTTCAAACAAGCAGGAATGATACCGCAGTGGATTCTTGGAGGCAGCCGCTTAAAACGGACATCATCATCCTTTTACCAGCTGTCCGCTTTCCATTGGCAGTTTATCAATGCCAGTCCGAACAGTGATCTGTTATGTTACTGCCCCGAAACACATTCTTTCCTGAGGCTCAGCCGCATGATCCCGTTTTACACAACCCATTTTTACTGCTCCGTCCAAACGATTCCAATCCGCCAGGCAGCGGCTGAAGATTTATTTTTCACTGAACCAGATTCGTCGTTTAAGCACTCAGATTGGACAGGAGCCATTCTCCGTTTTCGCCGCAAAACTCATCGGTTTCTCTCTAAAGATATGAATCGGATCAGGCTTCTGTTTTATGAAAAACGGCAAACACCTCTCTCTTTTCTTCCGACAGAGGTGTTTGTTCCTGTAAAGAAAGGAGCTGTTTTTAAGAGTCCCGTTTTTGTATGGCAGGGCTATCTTTATCTGTTTATTACCGATCTTGGATATAAACATGCGCCCATTCGCTTTTCAGCCGTTTTGCAGCACTGCAAAATACACATTCATAAAAAGAACATTCTGCTAAGAGGCGTATACAGGGATCAGGATTTCATTGAGGCGGTTAAACAGTACATTGAGTTTTTGTGCAAGAAGGGATTTTTGAGGGAGACTCAGAAAGAAGTATATGTGCTGAATCAGCCCGCAAAGCGGAGCCAATCATTACAGGATCTCATTGAAAAAGACAGAAGCTGTTTTATCGAATGAGTTTTCCTGATTTGGCTCACCCTAAGACAAAGGTGGTGGGCTGGTTGTGAGAAGCACAAAAGGAAAGGTTTTTCGTGTTTTTACTGCTTTTTTGGCATTCGTTCTCTTCATAACTGCATATGATTTGACAAATGGCAGTGAAAAACCGGAAGATATTCACAACACAAGTTTATTGAGAAACAACCGTTTTTTCAATTGGCTTGAATCAAAGAAAACGAGGGGGATCACCATGGCTGAGGAAAAAAAAGCTAATCAACTGCCTGACCGAAGCGAGGTAAAGGCAGAGGACACATGGAGACTAGAGGATATTTTTCCTAGTGATGAGGCCTGGAATAAAGAATTTCAAGCTGTCAAAGAATTAATACCGGATTTATCTAAGTATAAAGGCAAGCTGGCTGATTCAGCTGATCATTTATACGAAGCCCTTACTTACCAAGATAAGGTGATGGAGCGTTTGGGCAAACTTTACACATACGCGCATATGCGCTCAGACCAAGATACCGGGAACTCCTTTTATCAGGGGCTTAATGATAAGGCTGGAAATCTGTATACACAGGCCGCAAGCGCAACAGCCTATCTTGTTCCGGAGATTTTATCCATAGAGGAAGACAAACTGCAGCAGTTTATTCTTGAAAAAGAAGAGCTGAAGCTTTATTCACACGCGATTGAGGAAATCACAAAGGAACGCCCGCACGTGCTGAGCGAGAAGGAAGAAGCGCTGCTGGCTGAAGCTTCTGAGGTGCTGTCTTCGTCGTCAAATACGTTCAGCGTGTTAAATAACGCCGATATTACATTCCCATCTATTAAAGATGAAGAGGGAAATGAAAAACAGATCACTCACGGCAATTTTATTAATTTCTTAGAAAGCGAAAACCGCGAAGTCCGCAAAAATGCGTTTGACGCTGTATATAAAACATACGGACAATATAAAAACACAATGGCGACTACCTTGAGCGGGACTGTGAAAAAAGACAACTTCTACGCAAGAATGAAAAAGTACAAATCAGCACGCGAAGCTGCGCTTTCTAACAACAGTATCCCTGAAGAGGTATACGACAATCTCGTCAAAACGATTAACAAGCATCTTCCGCTGCTGCATCGCTATATTGCACTGAGAAAGAAAGTGCTTGAGCTGGATGAAGTGCATATCTATGATCTGTATACACCGCTTGTGAAGGATGCGGGGATGAAGGTTACGTACGAGCAAGCTAAAGATTATATGCTAAAGGGGCTTGCACCTTTAGGAGAAGAATACCGCTCTATCTTAAAAGAGGGGCTTGAAAACCGCTGGGTTGATGTTTATGAAAATAAAGGGAAACGCAACGGCGCTTACTCTTCTGGAACATACGGCACAAATCCGTATATTTTAATGAACTGGCATGATAACGTCAATAATCTCTTTACGCTGGTCCATGAGTTCGGCCACTCTGTTCACAGCTACTATACGAGAAAACATCAGCCATATCCTTACGGCAATTACAGCATCTTTGTCGCGGAAGTTGCCTCCACGACAAATGAAGCGCTGCTTGGTGAATATTTGCTGAACAATTTAGAGGACGAAAAACAGCGTTTATATATTCTCAACCATATGCTTGAGGGCTTTAGAGGAACCGTCTTCAGACAAACGATGTTTGCAGAATTTGAACATCTTATCCATATAAAAGCGCAAGAAGGAGAGCCCCTGACACCTGAGCTTCTGACCAATGTATATTATGATCTGAATAAAAAGTATTTCGGAAACGACATGGTGATTGATAAAGAAATCGGACTCGAATGGTCACGGATTCCGCATTTCTATTACAACTACTATGTATATCAGTATGCGACAGGGTACAGTGCGGCCCAGGCGTTAAGCAGCCAAATTTTGAAGGAAGGCAAGCCTGCGGTTGACCGTTATATTGACTTCCTGAAAGCGGGCAGCTCACAATATCCGATCGACATCCTGAAAAAAGCGGGCGTTGATATGACGTCTCCAGAACCGATTGAAGCTGCGTGCAAAATGTTTGAGGAAAAGCTTGATGAGATGGAAGAACTGCTGTTAAAAGTAAAGCAGTCTTAAAAAAAATTGCCTGTGCATAAATGATGCACAGGCTTTTTAAAATCCTTTAAAGGTTTTCCGATGGTTCAGGCGATACAAGGTAAACAGAATAGACAGAAACAGCAGAGGGGATGTAATGTAAAGAGGCAGCATATGCATCATAGCCAATAAATTTAAACAGAAAAAAACAACAATGCACACAATTGAGATCACATTAAACATCATGGCGATCCTCCTCGTCCTTGTTCCTTACAAGCATATGAATGAAATCTGTCAGTTATGTTTTGTGACAAAAATATGAACATTAAGCTTAATGGTTGTCAACAGTCGACAACTTTTGATATGATAAGGATGTGAAATTGATCACAAACAAACATTACCCCTTTGTTTGACCGTGAAAAATTTCTCCCATCCCCTTTGTTGTCGTTAAGACATATGAAACCGCGCTTATCCCGGCGCGGTTTCTTTAGTGCTTTGAACGGAACATACGTTTGGTTTTTGTGCAAGAAAACAGCCCCAAGCATATACACGCCTGCGGCTATTTTTCACATGATTGGTATTCATCAGAACTGCTGGTGAGGGACTGCCAAAACATTCCGTGCTTGGCCTCTACTTTGGCAACCTTTTTAGCAAACGCCAATTTTTTCATTTCCTTTTCTACCTCTTCAAGACTCAAATCATATACAAGAGCGATTTCCTTAGAGGCAACGAAACGGAAATATTCAATAAAACATTCCAGAGGCGGTGTTTCCGACGGCTTCGGCTCGTCGCCAAGCATCTCAAATAAGATTTCTTCATATACATGATATGAATAGCTGCCGGGGACCTTAAGTCCTTCGTCTTCATGCTGCGTATTAAAAAACGTCAGCGTCGGGGTGGCTGTAACATCCATCTCAGCCGCGATTTTCATGTCACATTGAAGCGCCTTTACCGCGCTTTGGGAGTGAAGGTCTTTTTGAAATTCCTCGAGATCTAGGCTTGTTTTTGACGCTATTTCCAAAAGCACGTTTTCATCCGTAATATTCTTCTTCGAAACGAACAGACTCTCTTGCATATTCCGAAGAAATTGCATACCGGCTCTTCTTCCTTGAAGTTCGGCTGCCTTAAATGCGAGAGCGGCCATATATGGAGAAGAGAGCGGCTGACCTTGCTCAAACCATACACTGCCGTCACACGGCATACCGGAGCGGCTAGCGATCTTTTCCCAGGCTTCTGCCAGAAGATGCTTTTTGCGTTTCTTATTTAACGCTGTAAGGCTTGCGGATGCGATGATGCGTAAGGTGAAAAAACGCCCGTATCTGATTTTCATTTTTTTTATGACAGGCTCTAAGGACCAGCATTCGGGACATAAAGGGTCAACAAACATGTAGATTTCCAGCGGTTTTTTTGGATGGCCGTGGCAATGGGCGAAGTATTGCTCATGCTGATAGTTTGTCAATATGATCGATCCTCCGCTTCTGTTTGATTCACCATATGCCTTGCTGTCAACTCCAGCCGGCCAAACAAAAATTCACGAATATCGCCCTCTAGTCCTACATGGTCCATTGCGTCTTTCATACAGCTGAGCCACGCATCGGCCCTCTCGTTTGTAATTGGAAAGGGTAGATGTCTTGCCCTGAGCATGGGATGGCCGTGTTCCTCAGTATAAAGGGGAGGCCCGCCTAAATACTGTGTCAAAAATTGCTTCTGTTTCCTGGCCGTTTCTGTTAAATCGCTCGGAAATATGGGCTTAAGCAAAGGATGAGACGCGACACGCTCATAAAAAGTATCAACAAGTTGCGATAGAAGTTCTTCTCCAATCGCTTCATAAGGTGCGTTAAACGATTGTCCCATGTTGACTACTCCTTTAAATATGGCTAATAGGAATCATAATTCCTATTGCAAAAAGTTATTTTCTGTATTTATTTCAATTCATCTATGATTTATTTTAGCAACAAGGCATCATTTCTACAAACAAACTGCCTTTTATGTGCTTGAAGACAGGGTTCGGCTTTAGAGCCGGGTTTGTATTTCATATCATATCACATACAAATCATGAATGTGTAAGATTTCACTCCGCAAAAAAACCGGAGGGCAAGAGCCGCTCCGGTTACGCGTAATAGGTTGCTGTTATTTTTTTTACATAGTTTTGAGTTTCTCTGAAAGGCGGAATGCCTCCGTATCGATCAACGTTTCCCGGTCCGGCGTTATAAGCTGCTAACGCCATGGATACATTGCCATCATATTTATCCAGCATTTGTTTTAAATACTTCGTTCCGCCCTCAACGTTTTGCTGCGGATTAAGCGGATTGGAAACGCCAAGTGAGGTTGCTGTTGACGGCATCAGCTGCATTAAGCCCATTGCGCCTGCACCGCTGACGGCTTTTGCATTAAAGCCTGATTCCTGTTTGATGACAGCGCGGATTAATTTTTCATCGACTCCGTATTTGTCAGAGGCTTTTTTTATAGCGCTGTCGATTGAGAAGTCACCCGAACTGATGTTTTTATCCTCTTGTTTGTTTGAGGAGACATCAACAGCGGCTGTTTCAGTGCTTTCACTCGCTTTTGTCATTTGGCCGACATTGCCGTTTGAATAGGAGGTAAGACCGTAAGCTGAAAGCAGTGACGGCGATGTCCCGTAAACGCTGTTCAGCTGGCTGAGCGGGCTTGAAGATGCTGCTGATGCTGTTGTTTGCTGGGACAGTCCATTTGTATATTGGCTGAGCAAGGAGCTGAAGCTTGAAAGCGGGCTTTCGGCACTTTGACCGCCCGTGCTGCTTGCATTTGATATAGACTGTAATGCCTGAAGCTGAAGGAGAGCCGCCCAATTCGTTACGTTCACTATGTCATTCCACCTTATATAGACTTTCGTTTTTCTTCATAAAAACGCTGAATTTTATTTTTGGTTTCGCGCAGAGGAATACTGAATTGCTGAAGCAGCTTTTCAAAGGCCAGTTTGCCTTCATGCCAGTCAGCCGCCTCAAATTCGATTTCATAATCCTCTTTATTTAAATATCGGCTGTGATCTAAAACTATTAAACCTTTTTCTGTTTCTTTTTCTGCACGATTTGTTGCTAAAGATCCAAAATAATGAATGGCGTCTGTATCGATGTGAAGCTTCTTCAGCTGGTCCTCGACAGGGCCTTTCGGAATCGTGAAACGTGTAAAGTCGGATACGCCGGAAAGTTTCTGGTGGGTTTCCAGAAGTCCGACTTCAGCCGGCTCTTTTAACGTCAGCACATACTCGCCATTTTTCTCGCGTATTCGAAGCGCCGCATGTTTTTGTTTCAGTGCGAAGCTGTTTGTATCAAAATAGTGATTCTCTTGATTTGTAAATTCTTTTTCTGTCAAGTGCAGTGCTGCAGCTATGTTTTCAAATTCATGTTTTGTCAGCAGATTTTTAAATTCAATTTCAATTTCTTGGCTCATGATTGTCTTCCTTTCAGCTCTGTAAATCTCATTTTTACTATTATCTCTTTAGATGTTTGGTTTATCAATATCGAGCTTGATATGATAAAATGAATCTGTACTTTGTTTATAAAGGAGAGCATTATGCAAAACAGAATCGAAATCTTAAATGCAACACTATCGGACGATGAGCTTCGCCTTACCTGTGAGACAGAAGGGAACGAAGCAGAACGCAAGCCGTCAGGTCAAATGCTTGTTGATTCTGACAACATTGCTTTTGTATACATACTTGAATTAGCTGATTCTTTTGAATATGTCATGATAAAGGAACATATATGGCCTGAACTGAAGCAGGCCCATGATCAAAGAAAACCGATTGTTTTAGAGGCAGGGAAGGAAAGCATTGAGCTGTCAGGCCTCTATGAGGAGCTGGAGTATCTTTTAGAAAATATTAAAGATAATGCGAACTACGGAGAAGAAATGGAAGAAAAAGTGAAACGCGTATTTCTATAGAAACTGGTGCTGAATTGGGGGATGTATGATGGATGACAAGCAACGGGAGCGTTTTTTAGTGCCGTACCGCCAGGCTGTTGAAGAATTAAAAGTGAAGCTCAAGGGGATCCGCACGCTTTATGAATATGAGGATGACCATTCACCGATTGAGTTTGTGACAGGACGCGTCAAGCCTGTGGCGAGTATACTCGAAAAAGCCAGACGGAAAAGCATACCGTTACATGAAATTGAAACCATGCAGGATATCGCAGGCCTTAGGATCATGTGCCAATTTGTCGATGACATCCAATTTGTAAAGGAAATGCTGTTTGCCCGAAAAGATTTCACCGTTGTGGATCAGAGAGATTATATTGCAGAACATAAAGAGAGCGGGTATCGGTCATATCACCTTGTCGTGATGTATCCTTTGCAGACGATATCCGGAGAGAAACATGTTCTTGTTGAAATACAGATCCGTACACTGGCGATGAATTTTTGGGCGACCATTGAGCATTCATTAAATTATAAATACAGCGGAAACATTCCTGAAAAAGTAAAACTGAGGCTCCAGCGCGCT
This sequence comes from Bacillus halotolerans, assembly GCF_001517105.1. Lineage (GTDB taxonomy): Bacteria > Bacillota > Bacilli > Bacillales > Bacillaceae > Bacillus > Bacillus halotolerans. The sequence goes on along the minus strand of NZ_LPVF01000012.1, from coordinate 226,303 downwards.
TCTGAAGCGGCTTCGCGGCTTGATGAAGAGATGTCGGAGATCAAGGGTGAAATACAGGAAGCTCAAGCTGCCTTTTCTAGAAAGAAAAAAGGAAGCGAGCATCAATAGGTAAAGGGGAAGAAAAAGCATGAAATTTGCCGTATCGTCAAAAGGAGATAATGTTTCTGATACGCTGAAAAGCAAAATACAGGCGTATTTATTGGATTTTGACATGGAACTGGATGAAAATGAACCGGAAATCGTCATTTCAGTCGGGGGCGACGGGACGCTTTTATACGCTTTTCACAGATACAGCGACAGGTTAGATAAAACAGCTTTTGTCGGCGTTCACACGGGTCATCTTGGGTTTTATGCGGACTGGGTTCCTCATGAAATTGAAAAACTCGTGCTCGCAATTGCGAAAACACCGTATCATACTGTGGAATATCCGCTCCTTGAAGTGATCGTGACCTATCATGAAAATGAGCGAGAGGAAAGATATTTGGCGTTAAATGAATGTACGATTAAAAGCATTGAAGGAAGCCTTGTGGCGGATGTGGAAATCAAAGGGCAGCTCTTTGAAACGTTCCGAGGCGACGGTCTTTGCCTGTCCACGCCTTCCGGGAGCACAGCCTATAATAAAGCGCTGGGCGGAGCAATTATCCACCCATCCATCAGAGCGATTCAGCTGGCGGAAATGGCATCTATCAATAACCGCGTATTCCGGACGGTCGGATCACCGCTCCTTCTCCCTTCCCATCATGATTGCATGATTAAACCGAGAAACGAAGTTGACTTTCAAGTAACAATTGACCATTTAACCCTGCTTCATAAGGATGTAAAGTCCATCCGCTGCCAGGTTGCATCCGAAAATGTAAGATTTGCAAGATTCCGTCCGTTTCCGTTTTGGAAAAGAGTCCAGGATTCATTTATCGGAAAAGGTGAGTAGAAAGAGGACGTATCGTGGAGCAATTTATTATTGAAAAGAACATCACTTCCGCTGAAGACGGAATGACCTTAAAGGAATATGCGGGCGAGCTGGGGATTTCGAAACGTCTGCTGACCGACATCAAGTTTAGCGGAGGAGATCTTCTCATTAACGGTGAGCATGTGACTGTTAAATACGTATTGAGAGAGGGAGACCTTCTTGTTGTAAAGTTTCCTGAGGAACAGGTGAGCGAGACGCTTTTGGCCGAGCCTGTTCCGCTCGATATTCTGTATGAGGATGAACACGTGCTTGTGATAAACAAACAGCCGTATGTGTCATCTATTCCGTCGCGAGAGCACCCGGCGGGAAGCATCGCAAATGGCATCATCCATCACTACCAAAAAAACGGAGTGCGGGCCACGGTTCACCTTGTCACCCGGCTAGATCGGGATACGTCAGGTGTCATGCTGATTGCCAAGCATCGCTTTGCCCACTCCATTTTATCGTCGGCGCAAAAAAACGGCCTTGTGAAACGCAGATATGTTGCGGTTGTGCATGGACATATGACAAAGACAGAGGGAAAGATAGACGCCCCGATTGGCAGACATCCTGACAGTATCATTGAACGGATGGTGACACCGGGCGGTCAGAAGGCTGTTACTCACTTTCGTGTCACACGTATAACAGATGACTTAACCTCGGTGGCATTGCAGCTTGAGACAGGGCGGACCCACCAGATTCGCGTCCATATGAGCTATCTCGGACACCCGCTGTGCGGCGATACGTTGTACGGCGGAACGAGACAAAAGATTGACAGGCAGGCGCTGCACAGTGAGCAGCTGTCGTTTATCCACCCGCTGACGCAGGAGAATATGACGTTTCATGCGGCTCTGCCGCACGATATGCAAGAATTAGTTAAAGGAGAGAATCATTAAAACGATTCTCTCCTTTTTTATATGGGGCGAAATCTAGATTCGTCATAGGGCATAGAGCTTGGAACGGAGACTGTCTCCAGTTCGGGAAAACGCAAGGCCGTCAGTTCATTCCCAAACACACAGCCCGTATCAATGTTAATGGTGCGATTTATGATGCGGGGCTCTTTAACAGGTGTGTGTCCGTATACAACCCATGCTTTCCCATTATAGGCGGCGGCCCAATCCCTCCTGACGGGTCTGCCGTCCGGATACGTTTCACCCGTCACATCGCCGTAAAGCACAAAGTCCTTTACTCTCCTTGTGTTTTTGCCGATATCGTCAGCCTTTATGCCAGCATGGGCGACAACCAATTCTCCATTATGTAAGATGTCGTAAAGCGGCGCAGTTTCATAAAGCTTCATAAATTGTTCGCTGACTTTTCTTCTTTCTTCCTCAGAAAGTGCTTTAAGCTCTGCCGCAGTTGTTTCAAGACCGTGCATCACTTTAACGGGATTTCCTTTTAAGTAGCGGTATAGCTTGTTGCAATGATTTCCCGGGACATAACGCACTGCTCCTTGTTCATAAGCGCCGGCTACAAAGCGGATGACTTCAATTGATTTAGGGCCTCGGTCTGTCAAATCCCCGGCAAAAACAAGCATCCTGCCTTCATCATGTACAGGCAATCCATTTTTTATTGTGTATCCAAGTCTTTCTATCAGGGCTGTCATTTCATCGTAGCAGCCATGAATATCGCTGATAATATCGTAGTAAGCCATGCAGCATCCTCCTTACTCATGATTTTATTTATTATGAAGCAAATTGCTGTGAGTCATCACCAGCTTTTATGTGCAAATTATAGAAGAATCATTTTCTAAAAAAAAATGAGACCTTATTACTTTATTTTTCATCATTACCCTTGTTAAAATCGCGTTATGTTTTTTTAAAAGGAGGTTCAGATTATGGCGCATACATCTGTCGCATCATTAGTTGTCGTACTTATCGTTGCATTTCTAACTCCCATCCTTTTGCATCGGTTTAAACTCAGCATCCCTGTTGTAGTTGCTGAAATTATTATGGGATTGATTATAGGAAAAAGCGGTCTTAATTTAGTTGTGGAGGGTGATACTTGGCTGCAGACGCTCTCTATGCTCGGATTTATCTTTTTAATGTTTTTAAGCGGGCTTGAAATTGATTTTTCATCCTTTGAGAGAGGAAAGAAAAAGCAGTTTCTGCAAAACGGCAAGGAAGCACCCAATACATTTGCCACAGCATCCATTATTTTTATCGGTATTTTTATTTTATCATTGCTGCTGTCCTATGGGTTCGTCTTGGCCGGATTTATCCAAAATGCTTTTTTAATGACGCTTATTATTTCTACGATTTCGTTAGGTGTTGTTGTTCCAACCTTAAAGGAAGAACGGATCATGGATTCAAACATCGGGCAGATTATCCTGCTTGTTGCTGTGATTGCTGACTTGGTCACTATGATTCTTCTTGCTGTATTTTCTTCTCTATACGGAGAGGACAGCGGAAACATGTGGCTCTTGATGATCCTGTTCGCAGCCGGAGTAGTGCTCTACTTCTTCGGCCGGGTCTTCAAACACCGTTCTTTTGTTCAGTCCATGTCAAAAGGGACGATCCAGATCGGGACTCGTGCTATTTTCACCTTAATTATCGTACTGGTGGCTCTGTCTGAATCACTGGGGGCAGAAAATATTCTCGGCGCTTTCTTAGCGGGCGTGCTTGTTTCCCTGCTCTCGCCGAACAAGGAATTGGTTCAGCAGCTTGATTCCTTCGGCTACGGGTTCTTAATACCGATTTTCTTTGTGATGGTCGGTGTAAAATTGGATATTTGGACACTTTTTCAGGACCCGAAAATTTTAGTGATGATTCCGCTGCTGCTTATGGCGCTGTTAGTAAGCAAGATTCTTCCTGTCCTGTACTTGAAGAAATGGTATGATAACCGCACAATATTGGCGTCTGGTTTCCTGCTGACATCAACGCTCTCTCTTGTGATTGCCGCTGCGACAATCGGCCAGCAGCTTCATGTCATCAGCGCGAATATGTCAGGAGCGCTTACGCTGGTGGCGGTTATTGCAAGTATTTTTACCCCAGTCGGTTTTAAAAAGCTGTACAAAAAACAGGAGCAGCCGGAGGAGAAAAAGAAGATCACATTTATCGGCGCTAATCAAATGACACTGCCTGTGACACTTGAATTGCCTGAGAGCGAGTATGAAGTGCGTGTCGTGCACGTTTATCAAGAAAACGCTGAGGAAAAGCTGTCAGACTCAGTATTTTCCGTCGAAACGATTTCTGATTATGAGCATCAAACCCTTGAATCACTCGGTATATTTGATACAGAAATCCTTGTAGTGGCGACAGGGGATGAAGACATGAATACGGACATCGCATTATACGCCAAAGAAAAAGGAACAGAAAGAGTCATTGCCAGCACCGGATCACCGGAGAACGAAGCGAAATTGAAAGAGCAGGGCATCAGCATCTTTTCCATCTTGCTGTCGACCAAAACGCTGCTTCGCGCGCTGATAGAAGCGCCTGGCGTCATGAAACTGCTCACGAACCAGGAGTCTTCGCTGTATCAAATTAATATGGAAAACAGCAAATACGATGGCGTGATTCTCCGAGAATTCCCTTTAACAGGCGACGTGATTTTTGTCAGGATTTTCCGGGGTGTGGACAGCATCGTTCCTCACGGCGATACAAGACTGAAAATCGGAGACCGCTTAATTGTCACCGGATCACGCGGGTACGTAACGGATCTTAAGAAAACATTGGAAGGATAATATCTTGACCAAATAAGGATTCGTGTTAATATAGAGGTGCAGAACAATTCAATATGTATTCGTAAAACCACTAGGGGTGTCCTTTATAAGGGCTGAGATAAAAGTGTGACTTTTAGACCCTCATAACTTGAACAGGTTCAGACCTGCGTAGGGAAGTGGAGCGGTATTTGTGTTATATAACTATGCCAATTCCAAACCACTTTTCCTTGCGGGAAAGTGGTTTTTTTATTTTTCAGACAGGGGGAATGACGTGTGAAGTTTTCAGAAGAATGCCGCAGTGCAGCCGCGGAATGGTGGGAAGGCAGCTTTGTCCATCCGTTCGTTCAGGGGATCGGTGACGGAACGCTTCCGATCGACCGCTTTAAATATTACGTGCTTCAGGATTCTTACTATTTAACTCATTTTGCAAAGGTGCAATCGTTCGGAGCCGCTTATGCGAAGGACCTTTATACAACGGGACGTATGGCCAGCCATGCTCAAGGTACATATGAAGCGGAGATGGCGCTTCATCGCGAGTTTACGGAGCTTTTGGAAATCAGTGAGGAAGAACGGAAGTCATTTAAGCCATCTCCTACCGCTTACTCCTATACATCCCATATGTACCGTTCGGTTTTGAGCGGGAACTTTGCAGAAATCTTGGCAGCTCTTCTCCCGTGCTATTGGCTTTATTATGAGGTTGGTGAGAAATTGCTGACATGTGATCCGGGGCATCCGATTTACCAGAAGTGGATTAGCACATACGGCGGTGACTGGTTCAGACAGCAGGTGGAAGAACAAATTAACCGCCTGGATGAGCTGGCGGAAAACAGCACGGAGGAAGTGCGCGCCAAGATGAAAGAGAATTTCGTTATTTCGAGCTATTATGAATATCAGTTCTGGGGAATGGCTTATCGAAAAGAAGGCTGGTCAGACAGCGGCGTAAAAGAGGTGGAAGGGCTTGGAGCTGCACGCCATAACTGATGACCGCAAGCCGGTTGAAGATCTAGTGAGATCAATTATAGCTATTCAGGATGAGGTTGATTTCATCCATATTCGTGAACGGTCTAAATCGGCGGCTGACATTTTGAAACTGCTGGAGCTTATTTCTGAAGGCGGTGTTGATAAGCAAAAGCTGGTGATGAATGGCCGGGTTGATATTGCGCTTTTTTCAAATATTCACCGCGTTCAGCTGCCGAGCAGCAGCTTTTCGCCGAAACAAGTAAGAGCCAGATTTCCTCACCTGCACATTGGGCGATCGGTGCATTCACTGGAGGAAGCGCTTCAGGCAGAAAAGGAAGACGCTGATTATGTTTTGTTCGGCCATGTGTTTGAAACGGATTGCAAACAAGGACTTGAGGGCAGAGGCGTGTCTTTGCTTTCAGAAATCAAACAGAGGATCTCGATTCCGGTTATTGCAATTGGCGGAATGACACCTGCCAGATTAAGAGAAGTGAAACAAGCAGGTTCAGACGGTATCGCTGTCATGTCTGGAATTTTTTCTTCCGATGATCCTTTGGAAGCTGCCAGACGATATTCCCGCAAGCTAAAGGAGATTCAGTATGAAAAGGCATTATGATGCAGTTGTCATTGGAGGCGGAATCATTGGTTCCGCGATAGCTTATCAGTTGGCAAAAGAAAAGAAAAACACCGCATTGCTTGAAAGCGGAACAATCGGCGGCAGAACAACAAGCGCCGCGGCAGGGATGCTTGGCGCCCATGCTGAGTGCGAGGAGCGGGATGCGTTTTTTGATTTCGCCATGCACAGTCAGCGTTTGTATCAGGGTCTTGGAGAGGAGCTGTTTGCCTTATCCGGCATTGATATCAGAAGGCATGATGGCGGTATGTTTAAGCTTGCATTCTCAGAAGAAGACGTGTCACGCCTGAGACGTATGGACGATTTGGATTCTGTCAGCTGGCATACAAAAGAAGAAGTGCTGGAAAAAGAGCCGTATACGGCCGGTGAGATTTACGGGGCGAGCTTTATTCAGGACGATGTTCATGTTGATCCTTATTTTGTATGCAAGGCATACGCTAAATCGGCTAAAGCGCTTGGTACGGAAATTTTTGAGCATACTCCTGTTCTCGATGTGACACGTGGCGGTGAATCCATTTTGGTCAAAACAGCGTCCGGTGACGTGCATGCAGACCATGTCGTGGTTGCCAGCGGGGTCTGGAGCGGGATGTTTTTTAAACAGCTCGGGTTGAACCAGTCATTTTTTCCTGTAAAAGGAGAGTGCTTGTCTGTTTGGAATGATGATATTCCGCTGACAAAAACACTTTATCATGATCATTGCTATATCGTACCGAGAAAAAGCGGCAGACTGGTTGTCGGCGCGACGATGAAGCCTGGTGATTGGAGCGATAAGCCGGATCTTGGCGGACTTCAGTCGGTTATGGAAAAAGCGAAAACGATGCTGCCGGCGATTCAGAATATGAAGGTTGATCGTTTTTGGGCGGGACTGCGTCCAGGGACAAAGGACGGAAAACCATACATTGGCAGACACCCTGAGGACAGCCGCATTTTATTTGCGGCGGGCCATTTCAGAAACGGGATTCTGCTTGCTCCTGCAACGGGTGCTTTCATCGGTGATCTCATGATGAATAAAGAGGTCAAGGCAGACTGGCTGCACGCCTTTCGAATTGATCGCAAGGAGGCGGTTCAGATATGATGCTTCAGCTGAACGGTAAACAAGTTGAGTGGGATAGAGACACAGGTACGATTCAGGATCTGCTTGCGTCTTATCAGCTTGAAAATAAAATCGTGATCGTTGAAAGAAATAAAGAAATTATCGGCAAAGAACAATATCACGAGGTAGAGCTTTCTGATCGTGATGTCATCGAAATTGTCCATTTTGTAGGAGGCGGATGAGAATGTTAACAATTGGCGGGAAACAGTTTCAATCAAGGTTGCTGCTGGGCACGGGAAAATATCCATCGTTTGACATTCAAAAGGAAGCGGTGGCTGTTTCAGAGTCTGATATTTTAACTTTTGCTGTGCGGAGAATGAATATCTTTGAAGCGTCTCAGCCTAATTTTCTGGAGCAGCTTGATTTATCCAAATATACGCTTCTGCCAAATACAGCAGGCGCCAGCACGGCGGAAGAAGCAGTTCGAATTGCACGGCTTGCGAAAGCATCCGGGCTTTGTGACATGATTAAAGTCGAAGTCATCGGGTGCAGCCGTTCCTTGCTGCCCGATCCTGTGGAAACGTTAAAAGCGTCTGAACAGCTTCTTGAAGAAGGATTCATTGTACTGCCGTACACCTCGGATGATGTGGTGCTGGCGAGAAAGCTTGAAGACCTTGGTGTTCATGCCATTATGCCGGGGGCTTCTCCGATTGGATCGGGACAGGGGATTTTAAATCCTCTGAATCTGTCATTTATCATTGAACAGGCGAAAGTGCCGGTCATCGTGGATGCCGGAATCGGATCGCCAAAAGATGCGGCATATGCAATGGAGCTTGGAGCGGACGGCGTACTGCTGAATACAGCCGTATCAGGCGCGAACGATCCGGTGAAAATGGCACACGCCATGAAGCTCGCAGTAGAAGCAGGACGTCTATCTTATGAAGCAGGCCGCATTCCAGCCAAGTCATATGGGACGGCAAGCAGTCCGGGAGAAGGTCTTCCTGTATGACGGACAGGTATTCCAGACAGGAGCTATTTGCTCCAATCGGCCGCGAAGGCCAGAAGAAACTGAGAGAGGCGCGCGTTGTGATCATCGGCGCCGGCGCACTGGGAACAGCCAGCGCAGAGATGCTGGTGAGAGCGGGAGTCGGATCGGTGAAAATCGCCGATAGAGATTACGTCGAATGGAGCAATCTGCAGCGCCAGCAGCTTTACACAGAAAATGATGTCAAAAAGGAACTGCCGAAAGCAGCAGCTGCTGAGCAGCGTCTTCGTTCCATTAACAGTGATGTGGATGTGACCGGACTTGTCATGGATGTCACAGCAGAAAACGTATCGGAGCTGATTCGCGGCGCATCAATCATTGTAGATGCCGCCGATAATTTTGAAACCCGGCTCATTGTTAACGATGCTGCGGTGAAAGAAGGCATTCCGTTTCTTTACGGCGCTTGTGTGGGGAGCTACGGTCTCGCGTTTACTGTATTGCCGGGAGTAACACCCTGCCTTCATTGTTTACTCGATACTCTTCCGATTGGCGGTGCGACATGCGACACAGCCGGCATTATCAGCCCGGCTGTTCTGCAGGTTGCTGTCCTTCAGGTGACAGACGCCCTGAAACTGCTGACGGGAGAGGAAGGCGAGCCCGTGCTGCGCTCCTTTGATCTGTGGAAAAATGAGCGGTCAGAGGTAAGAGCAGCGGGACTTAAAAATGACTCGTGTCCAAGCTGCGGGACAAAGGATTTTCCGTTTTTATCATACGAAAACCAAACGAAAGCAGCAGTATTGTGCGGCAGAAACACGGTGCAAATCAGATCCTCTTTCACAAAAGAAGCAGATCTTGACGTGATGGCGGGACAGCTGAGGCAGGCGGGGCTAGAAGTAGCAGCGAATCCGTATTTAATATCCTGCCGCTCGGATGACATGAAAATGGTGCTGTTTAGGGACGGCAGAGCATTGATCCATGGAACAAATGATATTGTCAGGGCAAAATCCATCTATCATAAATGGATCGGGTAATAAAAGGAGTGTAGTTTGATGAGTATATATAAAGCTTTGACGATCGCCGGCTCTGACTCAGGCGGCGGCGCGGGGATACAGGCAGATATTAAAACCTTTCAGGAGCTTGGTGTATTCGGAATGTCTGCCATTACGGCGGTAACTGCTCAAAATACACTTGGCGTCCACGGCGTGTATCCGCTGACTGCAGAGGCATTGAGAGAGCAAATTGACGCTGTGGCGGAGGATTTGAGACCGGACGCGGTAAAAACAGGAATGCTTTGGAATGCAGAAATGATTGAAGAAGTGGCAAGGAAAATTGATCAATACGAATTAAGCCGGGTGATCGTTGATCCGGTTATGATCGCAAAGGGAGGGGCGTCCTTGCTGCGCGATGAATCAATCGTTACGCTGAAGGAGCTGCTGATTCCAAGAAGCTATGCGATCACGCCGAATGTGCCGGAAGCAGAAGCGCTGACGGGTATGGCGATCCGTTCGCTTGATGACCGGAAGAAAGCTGCGGAACAGCTGGTGAAGATGGGTGCGCAGCATGTGATTATCAAAGGCGGGCACCAGCCTGAGGACCATCACATTACTGACCTTCTTTTTGATGGAAACATGTTTATGCAAATCAGCCATCCTTATATCGATACGAAGCATACGCATGGCACAGGCTGCACCTTTGCTGCGGCTTTAACAGCCCAAACCGCTAAAGGAGACAGCATCCATCAGGCATTCGAGATTGCTGCCAACTTTGTCCGCGAAGCTGTGGAAAATACGCTCGGCATCGGATCGGGCCACGGGCCGACAAATCATTTCGCTTTTATGCGAAACAGCTTAAAAATAAACCGATGAGACCACCTGCTTATGGTGGTCTCTTTCATGTTTGACTTTGGTATGCGCTTTTCATCTGGACAAGGTTATGATATGATAGGTATTAAGATCAGGTACTAATACTATGTCTTTAACAAATATAGGAGGCTTTATACATATGAATTTTTCACTTGAAGGCCGCAACATTGTTGTTATGGGAGTAGCCAACAAACGCAGTATCGCTTGGGGGATTGCGCGCTCTTTACATGAAGCGGGCGCACGATTGATTTTCACATATGCAGGTGAACGCCTGGAGAAATCTGTTCATGAACTCGCTGGAACTTTAGAGCGAAACGATTCCATTATCCTTCCTTGCGACGTGACAAACGACGCGGAAATCGAAACTTGTTTCGCAAGCATAAAGGAGCAGGTCGGTGTGATCCACGGTATCGCCCATTGTATCGCGTTTGCCAACAAAGAAGAGCTTGTCGGCGAATACTTAAACACAAATCGTGAGGGCTTCCTTCTAGCTCACAACATCAGCTCATACTCACTGACCGCTGTCACAAAAGCGGCGCGTCCGATGATGACTGAAGGCGGAAGCATCGTAACGCTGACTTATCTTGGCGGAGAGCTCGTTATGCCGAACTACAACGTGATGGGTGTAGCGAAAGCTTCTCTTGACGCAAGTGTGAAGTACTTAGCTGCTGACTTAGGAAAAGAAAATATCCGCGTTAACAGCATTTCTGCCGGTCCGATCAGAACATTGTCTGCTAAAGGCATCAGTGACTTCAACTCCATCTTAAAAGACATCGAAGAGCGTGCGCCGCTACGCCGCACGACTACACCTGAAGAGGTGGGAGATACAGCAGCATTTTTATTTAGCGATATGTCCCGAGGCATCACAGGTGAAAATCTTCATGTTGATTCAGGTTTCCATATCACTGCCCGCTAAGCAGATTCACCATCAAGCAGTCCCATATAGGGATTGCTTTTTTATTTCTTCTGATTTTCAGCATTCTGTCATATAGATAGAATATGACAGAATCGGAGGGATGAAGATGTCTAATAAGAAAAGAAACGCGGATAAAAAACCGCTCATGTATATTGTTCAGCCGGATTATATGGAAACACGCTCGTCCATGCAGGAGATCGTCATTAAAAGAAAAGCCAAATCGGCTCCGACAAAAGCAGAGGAACAGCCGGTTTATCATGAAAAAGAGCGGGAAGACATTCAGGTAAAAGGTGCCATTGAAACTGAGGAAAAAGAGCGGGAAGACATTCAGGCAAAAGATGCTCAGCAAACAGAGAAAAAACAGGCAGAGGAACAAGTGAGTCAGCAAAAACAAGAGGCGAGAGAGTCGGAGAACCAGAAAAAGCAGCAGGAACCGTTAGAAGAGCCGCAGGCAATTGAAGACACCGCCAAACAGCATCCTCAGGAAGCGGAAAAAAAGGAAGAGCCTGCACCTGAAGCCCGTAAGCCTGAAAAGGAACCGGAGGCCGTTCATAATGCAGCTAAAGCTGAAGAAAAGACACCGCCGGCCAGAAAAGTGAAAAAACCGATGAGCAAGATGTCCATCCATGAAAAAATCGACTTTTTAACAAAACTGCCGCATAACATGCCGAGAGCGCTTTGTCTGATTGAAGCCAATGGGAAAACGTACAGAGGCGTGATTGTCGGAAGAAGAAATGATTCTGTTCTGCTTCGGACGACCGGAAACGGCGCTCCGACTGAGCTGGCGATCGATGATATCACATCTTTGCACCCGTTAGGTTTTTAATGAAAGCAAAAAGCTGCCCGGCAGATCGTTCCGGCAGCTTTTTTACATAGAGAAAAGCCTGCAAATCTGCAAGCTTTTCCGCCTTATCATGAATGATGATGTGTACGATTGATTAAACGGGGATTTAAGCAATTGATCGCGCAGAAGCAGTCTAAATCCACTTCAATGCAGTAGTGCGTTTTTTCAAGTCGGAACACTTCACAAATCGTGTCTTTATCGGTGAAGTCCAAAATGTGTTTATGTTCGTCAAAAGCGATTAATAAGGATAGCGTTGCGCAGCTGCCATGAACTTTTTCCACTCTAAAAAATACTGTATTAAAGCAAGGTCCGTTATCCAGCTCGCCGACATTACCGAAGGCGACTAAAGGCTTTGATTTTGATGTAAATATTGCAAAAGGCACTGTATCGCCTAATGAATGGCTTACAGACAAAAGCTTGGAGTGGCAGCCGGCCGGGCAATCCTCTTCAACCGCATTTTGCAGATCTTCAATTTGTTCTACCGCTTCACGCACGCAGCTTGATGTTTTCTGGCTCATATATTATCCCTCCTGCCTTGTAATTTTGAGACTGGCGAAATGATGGAGAGTCAGCTGCCTCACTTTCGAAGCAGCTGAATGATTTGCACTTGTAATAGAGCTTGGAAGGGGATTCCTCTTTACAAGTGTTTATCCATTGTGATGATGCTTTTTATCCTTATGAGGCGAAGTTCTGTCAACTAATTCTGGTGACAGGCATTGAATCGCACAGAAGCATCCGAGATCCACTTCGATGCAAAAATCTGTTTTTTCGAGCCCGAAGAAATCTGGGTCACAAGGGTGGCAAACACTTAAGGTATCGCCTTTGACATCGACCGGGCGTAAAATAGAGAGTGTTGCACAGCAATCGCATAATTTTTCAACGCGGAAGAAAATGGACTCAAAGCATTGCATATCATCCACAAATCCCCCCACGTTTCCGAATGTGGAGAACAATCCGCCTTTTTTATCAAAAACGAGAAACGGAATTGTGTCTTTTCCAGCAATCGTCGGGTTTAAAAGGTTGGTATAGCAGCCAGTCGGACACTGTTCTTCAACTGCCTCCTGCTCTGCTAAAATCTTTTCCACTGCATCGCATACACAGTTCTCATGCCGGCCATGGGTTTTTCCGCAGCTCATTGATTTCAGCTCCTTCTTATAGGGTATTTGACTTTAGTCCTTAACAACATATGTACTCGTGCCTCACTTGGTGTGGGTGAACGTCTATATATTCATCATATGCTGGGAAAATAAGAAAAAGCAGAGCGTTTTAGCTCTGCTTTTAGGTCCTAGAGGACGAGTGTGATAACTAGGATGGCTACGAGAGTGTTTGTTGCTGTAGAGATAAGTGTTGCGATATCGGCATCTACTGTTGAGACGTTTACGCCGCGGGAGCATTCGATGAGAAGTTTTTGGCGGTTTACTTGCTTGTTGGCTGTAAGCTGCAATAAATCTTGTGCGACTAATTCGGCGATTACTCCGTCAGCAATGGATGTGAGAGTAGCTGTAACTACAGCTGCATTAAGCGCTGTTACAACTGATGTTACGGCTTGAACGTCTGTAGATGTAACGTTGATGTCACAAGAATCTCTGATAATAATTGTCTCATCGGAGACTTGTTTGTTAAGATTTGCCTGAGCTAGATCTTGGTCGATGAAAGCATTGTCGTTGCCAAAAAACCCATTGCCGTTACAGCAAATATCGCAATTGCATTTTCTTTCTTCTTTTTTATCTTTTTCGTCTAACGGATGGTCACAGTCAGGATCAAGTGCAACCCAAGAGTATGGTCTGCTTTCCATATCTATTCCTCCTTTTCTTTTACTGTTATTAAATGAGCGAGCCTCTTACTTTGACTGAGGCATATATCCTGATGAAGAACCCTATTTTTTATGATTGGTTTGAATTGTTATTGTTTTGCCGTCTTTGTCTGAGCTGTTCAATTAATTGCTCTCTGCGGCTTAGCGGTTTTTCGTTCTTTTGCTCTTGCGCCGTTCCTTCTTCTTTTTTCTTCTTTTGGTTTTCAATTAATGCTTCTGATTTAGCCTGCAAGTCTTTTACCAGATTCAAGAGCATTTCTTTTTCTTCATCTGATACTTTTTTCATTTTGTCTTTCGTGACGCCGTGTTTAAGAAAGATATTGTGGACCAGCATTTTCGTCATCGGATCAACTTCCGGAAGCTTTGCAAGCTCTTCTTTAATTTTATCGTTATCTGACATTTGTTTTCACCTCGACTTTTAAGTTTGTGAAAAGAAAGGGTTAAAGGACGTCAAGTTCATTGAGAATGCTGTTTAGCACCTGAAGCAAAATTTGTACAAAGGTTATTATTTCGTCGGCAGATAAAGTAATTTTGATATTCCGGCTATTGATAATTTTAATGATGGTTCTTTTTTTGATTTGGGAATTATCGAGAATGAGTATTTCGCTTGCTACTGCGTCAGCTAAATCCTCGTCGGCGATGACGAGCTGTGTTGCCAGGATAATCATTGTTGTGACCAAGGATTGTATAGAAAGGGCAGATGTTATATGTGACGTATCTATTGTGATATTTTCGCAATCAATGACTTCGATCTGCTGCTCGAATTCGCTTGATAATTGCTCAAATATTTCAGGATGCAGGGATTCAACTTCTTCTTCAAATGACATAACCTTCACTCCTTTCTTATCCATACTGTATATAATGCAGAACAAGTGCAGAGCGGAATAAGAAAAATAACCAATTTTCAACAGGACAAGATACAAATTCATGAAAGCTAGGGTTTCTGCATATATGTGAAGGGGATGATGAAAGGAGTGAACCAGTGGTTATCAATTGGCTGTCTCTTTTCCTTCTTTCGCTTGCGGTCTTCCGGCTCGCGCGTCTTTTCGTGTTTGACACGATTATGGCGCCGCTTCGCAGCCTTTTTCATGAAGAGAAGGAGGAAAAGGATGCGGACGGGAACATTGAAACGTATATTGTCATAAAGGGAACGGGTGTGAGGGCGTTTATCGGTGAATTGCTGAGCTGCTATTGGTGCACAGGCGTGTGGTGCGCCGGCTTTTTGATTTTATGCCAGGCCTTTATTCCAGAGGCGGCCCAGTGGCTGGTTTTACTGCTGGCGATCGCAGGGCTGGCCGGTATTATTGAAACCCTTGTATCAAAATGGCTGCAGGAATGAGGCATTCCCACCAGCAACTTTCCGTCAGTATCCGCATAAAGTAGCATATATGACATAAGGAAAGGAAGGGATCAAAGTGAATCAATTTAACAAACCTTCCCAAAAAACTCCATATACAGATTCATCGTATCAAACAAAAAAGATCAAAAAGAAAGGCTGCGGGTGCGGCAGTAAAAAGAAAAAACCTCAATAGCCTGACACTGACAAGAGACCGGAGATGTCCGGTTTTTTGTTTTTTTAACAATGCTGATTCGCTCAGCATATGTCATGAGAGGGGGGATCTCATGAACGAGTTTGAAAAATTCATAGAGGGCAGGTATGGACTGCACGATCAAAAGCAAAACAAACATGACAAGACGATCAAACATATTGAAAAGGAACTGGCTTTATTTGATGAAGCCGGCCTGTCGTTTGAACAAGAAATTGAAGAATTGGCTGAAAAGACGGAAGACTTACTGAAAAAACGGCAGGCTCAGCATGATCCATCATAAATCCGCAAACGCCCTATGCGGATATCCAAGCCGATCATGATGTCTCACATAGTGTATAGAGAGTAAAGGAGGTGCTTAGTTATGGGATTTGGTTACGGAGGCGGCTGCTACGGCGGCGGTTATGCTGGAGGATATTCAGGCGGTTACGGTTCAACATTCGTTCTTGTGGTCGTACTGTTCATTCTTCTCATCATCGTAGGTGCATCTTTTTTTAACTACTAAGAAATGAATGAAGGAGGAAGTACGGATGATTTCCGTGCTTCTTCCTTACATTGTGTACCCTTTGCTGCTTTTTAAATCAGTAACTTATTTTTGATTGCAAATCATCACATTATGCGTAAAGCGTTCATACAATACTGTATTACTCCGCCAAAAGGAGGCGTATCATGGATAATCAATTTTTTAAGAACATTGAAAAGAAAACAGGCGTGAACATGCAGGATGTCATGAATCTTGCAGGATCACTTCAAAACGCCAATTTTAAAGATGAAAACACAGTCCGCAGTGTCATTAAACGCGTGGCGCAGCTGGCAAACAGACGCGTGCCGAAAGAAATGGAAGATAAGATTGTCCAGTCCATTACAAGCGGAAAAGAAAAGCTTGATTTTGGAACGATTTCTAAAATGTTGGATAATAAATAAGCGGATGGCCTGGGCAGCGGGCCTTTTTTACAGTGAAAAACCCGGCAGGATCACTGCCGGGCTGTTTATTTGGGCAAAGGCTGTTTCGTTTGCTGCAAAAGAGGATACAAAAACCTTGAACGGTGGGCGGTTTTGCCGCGCCTGTTTGCGGGACAAGACAAATATAAATGCTGTTTGGCCCGTGTCATTGCAACGTACAGAAGGCGTCTTTCTTCCTCAAGCGGAGCTTCGTCTCCCTTTCTCGCTGTTTCTAGTGAGAAATCATGCGGGATGGAGCCGTCTACCGTGCCTAATACATAGACGGTTTTGAATTCGAGACCCTTTGACCGGTGAATGGTCATCAGCTGCACGCCGTTTTCATCCGTTTTGTTTTTTTCAGCAGCCCGCATGTGATCGACATGGGCGAGAAAGTCAGGGATGGTTTTGAATTTTTTGGCGACAACCTTGACGTCACGCAGGTCATCAGAACCTTTTTCCAGCTTATTTCCTTCGTTGCCCCGTTTTTTAAGTATTCGGAGAAGCCCATTTTTCCTTCGGCAAAGGTAATGGCTTCCACCGGCTTCATGGTGCGGATGCTTGCGAAAAAGGGCACGATTTTTTTGATTTTATCCAGCTGGAACGGCTTCAGATCCGGCAATTTGGCCAGCGCTTTGATCATGGAGCAGTCCTCGGTAATCGAGAGCGCCTTCAGCGTGTTTAAAGCAGACTGTTTTAGAAATAAGGCAGGCAGCAAGTGCTTAATCGCTTCAGTATCATCCTCGTTTTGGCTTGCGTACAAGTATGCGAGTATCTGGCGGACGATCCTTCTGCTGTAAAAGGACTGGACGCCGCGATCTGCGGTATACGGAATGGATGATTGATGAAGCCTTTCATAAATGGCGCGGCCGGCGCTGTTTGTGCGGTAGAGAACCGCAAAATCTTCAGGTTTTGCGCCATTTTCAATTTTTTCTTTCATATCGGAAACCACCATTGTCGCTTCTTCTTCTTCGTCATAAGGATAAAACAGCACAGGGACCTGCGCGTCGTCACGAGCGGCTTCCAGCATCTTGGCATACCTGTTTTTGTTCTTTTTCACGACAATATCAGCACTGGAAACGATCGGATGTGTTGAACGGTAGTTCGCTGTTAAATAGATTGTTTTGGCACCGGGATAATCCTTTTGAAAATCCAGAATAAAAGAAGGGCTGCTGCCGCGAAACGCATAGATTGACTGATCGTCGTCACCGACACAGCACAGGTTTTGTTCCGGACTCGCCAGCATTTGCATGATTTTATATTGAACCGGATTAATGTCCTGAAACTCATCGATTAAAATATACGTAAACCTAGATTGATATTGCTCCAGAAGGTCAGGCCGTTCTATAAACAGTTCATAGCAGGCTGACGCCATATCATCAAAATCAAATTGGCGGTGTTCTTTTTTCTGGCGCTCATAATATTCGTATAGGCGGTAGACTTGTTTTTCCCACTCATCCTTTAAAGGAATACGTTCATTCGGCAAATAAGTGTTCTTCCAGAAGCCGATTTGCTGCAAAGCCTGATCCACAGGGAACTCTTTCTCATCTACGCCTTCTTCATAGAGTGCTTTTTTCATATATTGTTCCTTTTGCCACTCCATTTTCAGCAAATGTTCGCCATTCCATTTGGCAGAATCATAGTGATACAGGATTTTATAAAACAAGCTGTGGAATGTTCCGGTGACAAGTCTTCTGACTTTTGACGGCTGTAATCCGTACTGCTTCGCCATGCGATCTTTCATTTCCGCGACGGCTTTTGTTGTAAAGGTGACAAGCAGCATATGTTCCGGCGGTATGTCTAAGTGTTCGATCATGTGGGCAGCGCGCGCGGTCAGCACACGTGTTTTTCCGCTTCCTGCACCGGCAAGCACCAATAAAGGGCCTTCCGTTTCCGTGACAGCTTTCAGCTGATCGGTGTTTAAGCCGACAGTCGGAAAAAGGCTCATATCAGGTGTTTCCGGTCTTTTTATAAAAGGTGTACCGGGTTTAATATGTCTTGGAGTCTGCCAATCCGTGACACCGGGTGCCGGATCAGCTGATATTGCTTTTCCTTTAGGCAAACGAAAGACGCCGGATTCCTGAAAGTCTTCTTTTCTCTCTTCTTTCGCCGGTTTCGGTTCGCAGGCTTCCTCACACGCCGGGAAATCACCAGGCTGCCGATGAATAAATGCAGGCGGTTCAGCGATGTTGAGCCTTAACAAAACAGGCTTTCCGCAATGAGAACAAAATAAATTCCCTTTTATTCCTTCTTCATAGAGGAATTGATAATGTTCTCTCGAATATGTATGTAAATGTATGGTTCGATCATTCAGTCGGGCGCATTTCAAAAAGGGGTCCTCCCAATAAAAAGGTGTTCATTACAGACAAAGACTATCATATCAAAAGAAACGTGTTTCAAAAAGTAAGTTTAAGGGAAAAGAACAGCAGAAGGGTGGGTATCGTATGATATATGCAGGTCAGATTCAGAACCAGCAATACGCTCAATATGCCAATCGCACAATAGGCCATAAACAGGATTATGCCGGAACAGAGAAGATCAGCTATGTCCCGTTTCAGCGGGTATACAAGGAACTTGAAAAGCAGCAGGAGAATCTAACGGCTGCTGAAAGGAAAGTAAACGAGGCAAAACGTAAGCGCTCTCTTTATAAAAGATTGCGAGAAAAAGGGATAGGCACATCTATTAATCGATATGTATAAAAAACCGTTCACATGAGAGAGCGGTTTTTTATATGCGAAAAAATCCGGATCTCAGAAGACCCGGATGGTGTTTAATCCTTAATCATTTGCAAATGGGGAATGCCGGCATCGAGAAATTCCTCTTCAGACAGCACCCGATATCCATGTTTTTTGTAAAATGGCACCGCTTGTGTTTGCGCATTTAACATAAAACCTGAAGCACCGCCGTCTGATGCCGCTTTTTCCAGCGCTTTCATAATGATGCCGCCGACACCGGCTGAGCGGTGGCTTTTTAAGACACAAATTCGCTCTAATTTGCCGTATCCGTTCTTTAGCCGCCATCTTCCGGCGCCGACCGGCTGATCTCCGTCATATACCACAATATGCTCTGATTCGTTTTCGAGCTCATCAATTTCTTCTTCAACAGGTACGTTCTGTTCTTTGACAAAGACTTCTTTTCTTACATAAAATGCATCTTTCATTTGTTTTTCATTTTTTGCGATAACTGCTTCCAATCGTTTATTCTCCTCCGCCTAACAGGAACGTTTCATATACCGTCCACGAACCGTTTTCCAATTGATACAGCAGATGAAAACGGTCAACAATTTCTTCATGAGATACTTCCTGCATTTTTAACTGTCCTAATACATCCGAATGCTCATCGTCGGAAAGGTTTTGGCCGACCGTCACATGCGGAACAAAATTGTATTCCTGATTACCGGCTAATACACCGGTGTAAAGTTTTTCATTCAGTGTTTTTAATTCTTCCGTCGGTTCTGCTTTAATGTAAATGACATTATTGACAGGCGCAAAAGAACTGTATTTGGTCATTTTGAGAACAATCGGATGAGATTCTTTAGCGATTTCTCTCAATTGTGTTACCAATTCACCGGCTTCCTCTTCCGTAAATTCAAATGATGATCTCAGCGTCAAATGAGGCGGGATCAGGGAATAGCTCGGATCATAGCGCTTTCTGTAAGAGTTCGCGAGATCTTGCAGTTTTTTTGATGGAAACAAAACAATTCCGTATTTCATAGTATGTCCCTCCTGAAAATAAAGTATGTTAGAGCATTTTTTTCAGAGCCGGCGTAATGAGCGGCTGCCAGTATGTCCACTTGTGGTCTCCGTCAAATGGCTCAAAATAATAATCGGAAAGCTTCTCCTCCAAGAGCTTTTTCAGCTCCTGATTCGGTTCTGTGAAGTCCAAAATATTGCCGTCTGTCGTATGGACGTCTGTTTCTTTTGTTCCGATTTGGTGATAAAGAGAGAGGTGTTTGATGTCGTCTGACTGTTTCACGGCTTCTAATACATGTTGATCTACATAGGGAGACTGCATGATGATGTTACCAAACATATTCGGATAATCAAGCGCTGTCATAAGAGAAACTGTCGCTCCGAGAGAATCACCGATCAGTGTCCGCCCGTAGCCGACTTGGTACGTCGGAAATTCATGGTCCGCAAAAGGAACTAGCTCGTGGGCAATAAATCGTTTATATGCCGAAAACTTAGAACCTTCCGGATGATAGGTTTTTCTGCGTTCTTTTACATCCTTGTAAGGAACACCGATAATAATGCATCGGTCTATTTCTCTTTTGGACAGCAATTCCTCCACTTGTCTGCCGATTCTCCCCAGCCTGAAATAATCGTGGCCGTCCTGCGCGATAATAAGATGATATTTATAAAGAGGGGAGTAGTTTGACGGCAGATAAACGAGTACTGTCATTTCCTCGTTAAGCTCTTTTGAAAAGAGCTTCTTTTCTTGAACTGTGCCGTTTTTCGGTGCCATAATACATTCCTCCAGGACATCACTAGACTTTCTTGCGTTTGAAATTATTGTACCATGAATTATTAGAAATTTCTCTCTTTAAACAGTTCGGTGCCCGAAGAAAAAAGTGTTGAAATAAACTGCAAATTGCGCTAATATAAAACAATCAGAAAATTGAAATCGATATTTCTTATCGTGAGAGGTGGAGGGACTGGCCCTTAGAAACCTCAGCAACCGGCTTGTTTTGCATACGTGCAAAGCGCCAAGGTGCTAAATCCAGCAAGCGTACTATGCTTGGAAGATAAGAAGAAGCGTTAAACCCCTTCTTCTTATGAAGAAGGGGTTTTTTATTATGAAAAGGGAAGGTGTCAGCTATATGTCACAGCACGTTGAAACGAAATTAGCCCAAATCGGAAACCGAAGCGACGATGTAACGGGAACAGTGAGTCCTCCTATTTATTTATCAACAGCATACCGCCACAGAGGGATCGGCGAATCGACCGGATTTGATTATGTTCGGACAAAAAACCCGACACGCCAGCTTGTTGAGGACGCGATTGCCAGTTTAGAAAATGGAGCGAGAGGGCTTGCCTTCAGTTCGGGAATGGCAGCGATTCAAACGATTATGGCGCTGTTTAAAAGCGGGGATGAACTGATCGTTTCATCGGATTTGTATGGCGGCACGTACCGTCTGTTTGAAAATGAATGGAAAAAATACGGCTTGACCTTTTATTATGATGATTTCAGCGATGAGGACTGTTTACGCTCCAAGATTACACCAAATACAAAAGCGGTGTTTGTGGAAACACCGACAAATCCGCTGATGCAGGAGGCGGACATTGAAAAGATCGCCCGGATCTCAAAAGAGCACGGTCTTCTGGTGATTGTTGATAACACATTTTATACACCGGTTTTGCAGCGTCCGCTTGAGCTCGGAGCTGACATTGTCATTCACAGCGCAACCAAATATTTAGGCGGCCATAATGATTTGCTCGCAGGCCTTGTTGTTGTAAAGGATGAACAGCTTGGAGAAGAAATGTTTCAGCATCAAAACGCCATCGGCGCGGTCCTGCCTCCGTTTGACTCATGGCTTTTGATGAGAGGAATGAAGACGCTCAGTCTCAGAATGCGCCAGCATCAGGCGAACGCGCAAGAGCTTGCGGCCTTTTTAGATGAGCAAGAAGAAATCAAGGATGTGCTTTACCCGGGAAAAGGAGGCATGCTGTCCTTCCGTCTGCAAAAAGAAGAGTGGGTGAATCCATTTCTAAGAGCACTGAAAACCATTTGTTTTGCTGAAAGCCTCGGCGGGGTGGAGAGCTTTATTACATACCCTGCCACACAGACGCACATGGATATTCCTGAAGAAATCCGTATCGCAAACGGGGTCTGTAACCGTCTTCTGCGTTTTTCAGTCGGAATTGAACATGCGGAAGATTTAAAAGAGGACCTAAAACAGGCGTTAAGTCAGGTCAAAGAGGGAGCTGTTTCATTTGAGTAATCACAATTGGACGCTGGAAACCCAGCTCGTGCACAATCCATTTAAAACAGACGGTGCAACCGGGGCGGTCAGTGTACCGATCCAGCACGCATCGACCTTCCATCAATCTTCATTTGAAGAGTTTGGCGCATATGATTACAGCCGCTCAGGCACGCCGACAAGAACGGCTCTCGAAGAAACAATTGCCGCACTGGAAGGCGGAACGAGAGGTTTTGCTTTCAGTTCAGGCATGGCTGCGATCTCAACAGCATTTTTACTTCTCTCACAGGGCGATCACGTTCTTGTGACAGAAGATGTATATGGCGGAACCTTCCGCATGGTGACAGAGGTTTTGACCCGTTTTGGCATTGAGCACACGTTTGTTGATATGACGGATATCAACGAAGTGGCGCGGAATATCCAGCCAAACACAAAGGTCATTTATATGGAGACACCGTCAAATCCGACACTTGGAATTACTGATATTAAAGCGGTTGTCCAGCTTGCAAAAGAAAACAGCTGTCTGACCTTTCTGGATAATACATTCATGACACCGGCACTGCAGCGTCCGCTTGATCTCGGCGTGGATATTGTGCTTCACAGCGCAACAAAATTCCTGAGCGGACACAGCGATGTGCTGTCAGGCCTGGCTGCTGTCAAGGATGAAGAGCTTGGGAAGCAGCTGTATAAGCTGCAAAACTCGTTCGGCGCCGTCCTTGGCGTGCAAGATTGCTGGCTCGTGCTGCGCGGCTTAAAAACGTTGCAGGTCCGTTTAGAAAAAGCGAGCCAAACAGCGCAGCGGCTTGCGGAATTTTTCCAGAAGCATCCGGCGGTGAAACGCGTGTATTATCCGGGGCTGTCTGATCATCCGGGAGCCGAAACCCATAAAAGTCAGTCGATGGGAGCGGGAGCCGTGCTTTCCTTTGAGCTAGAAAGCAAGGAGGCCGTTAAGAAATTAGTAGAGAATGTATCACTGCCGGTCTTTGCTGTGAGCCTTGGCGCCGTGGAATCGATTTTGTCTTATCCGGCAACGATGTCTCACGCAGCAATGCCTAAGGAAGAACGTGAAAAACGCGGCATCACAGACGGCCTGCTCCGTCTTAGTGTGGGAGTCGAACATGCAGACGATTTAGAACACGATTTCGAACAAGCGCTGAAAGAAATTGCGCCTGTAGCTGCACGTTAAAAAAGAAGCCGGACGATATCCCGGCTTCTTTTTATTTTTCATCATCAGGATTCAGAATCGCCAGTACTTGATGATCCTCCCATTTCCCGTTGATTTTCACGTTTTTTCGGGCAATGCCCTCTTTATGAAATCCCGCTTTTTCTAATACGCGCATGGACCCCAGATTGCGAGGCATGACACCGGCTTCAATACGATGCAGCTTCAGATCGTAAAACGCATAGTCAACAATCAGTCTGACCGCCTCTGTCATAAGGCCCTTTCCGTTATGGGCTTTATCTAAAAAGTATCCAATAAACGCGCATTGCAGCGCTCCGCGGATGATTTGGAAAAGGGAAACCGTCCCGATTAATGTATGGTCTTTATTTGTGAAGATGCCGAAGTGATACTCTTGATCATTGTCCAGCCTTTGCTGATATTGTTCGATCCTTTTTCTCTGTCCTTCAGCCGTATAGTAATCGTCTGCGCGAATCATGGAGAACTGTTCAAAAAATGCCCGGTTTTCGCTTTGCAGCCGAAGATTCTCTTCAGCATCTTCTGTTTCTAAAAGTCTTATATAAATGGTATGTCCCTTTAACATACAGTGATCTCTCCGTTCTCGCATCAGCAATTTCTCTTACATAGTATTCTGAGGTAAGTGTGAAAATCCTTTTTATAAAAAGGAAGAAAACCAATTTCCCATAAAGGTGCCAACATAATTGCCGATCAAGTAGCCGAGTGTGCCGACCAGCATAATCGGTGCAACAAGCTCCCGCCACCCTTTGGCAATCGCCATCGCAGCTGCTGTCGTAGGGCCGCCGACTGTGGCGTTTACGGCAAGCAGAATTTCCTCAAGGCGCACGCGGAACAATTTACCGACAGCTAACGAAATCGCTAAATTGCTGATGGCGATGATAAAGACAAATAAGAGAATAAGAGGCGCATTGGTGATGATTAACCGGAGATCTGCAGGAATGCCAATCACCACAAAAAACAAATAAATCAAGTAGGTGCCAAGCTCCTGAGATCCATTGAGCCTTTCAAAAAAACGAGGGAACAGAAAGATGATAAGAACGGTTAAAGACGTAAGCACAAGGTACTGATCGCCAAGCGTCCCGGTCAAAAGGGGATGAGAAAACGTAATTTTGAAATAGCCGGAAATCTTACCGCTTACCGCAACAAGGGCAAAAGCAGCTCCAGCGTTAAAGGCAATATCCTTTAATGAAATGTCCTTCCGCTTCCAATAGCTTTCCGCGCTGTTACCACTGTTTCCTTCCGCTTTTGCCTGATCTTCAAACGGCATCGCATAATGCCGGCGAAACCATTTGAGTGCGGGAATACTGATTAAAATAAAAAACAACAGCGCCATCATGAAGTTATCTGCCACAACCGTTGCCGACACATATTCGCCCGGTGCCTCAAATTTCGCAGCCATCGCCGCAAAATTAATTCCGCCGCCAATATAGGAGGCACTGATCATCCCGCCGATCTTATCTAGATAGGGAATATACTGTTTTAATAGAAAAAAAGCGATGATGCTGCCAACCACTGTCCCTAAGGAGCTTATAAGGAAAATAAACAGCAAACGCCTGCTTTCCTTAAAAATCTGCCGCACATTGATCTGAAACAGCAAAAGAGGAATCGCAAGCGGCACCACATATGACCATACAGTATCATACACAGGAGATTCAACAGGTAGCACTCCAATATTCGTAAACACCATTGCACCGGCGAGCGCCAGAATAGCGCCTGACACAGCGGAAGCCCACTTAAACCGCTGCTCCAGCGCGATGCTCACTGCCGCCCACACCGCAATAAATCCCCATAATACCCATACATCATCAGAAGAAATCAAAGAATGCAAAACCCCATCACTCCTATTGTTAGAAAATTAAGACATATTATAATAGCCGATGGACATAACAGCAAGTCCGAAAAAAGTTTTTCTAAAAAAGCAGTTGACGAATAGAAGGGAAGGTTATATAATAGAACTTGTCAGAAAGACAATGACATACCCAGCAACACATACATATCATGATTCCGTAGCTCAGCTGGGAGAGCGCTACCTTGACAGGGTAGAGGTCGCTGGTTCGAGCCCAGTCGGAATCATCCACGGCGGTTAGAGGCGTTATATCAACGTTTCTAGCCGTTTTTTATTGCGTTGACTTAGTCGATGACTTAGGCGTATTAAGGCGCAGGGTAGCGGTCCTACCAGCGACAAGGTAGCGGTTTTTATTTCGGTGACTTAACCGAATGGAGGCGGTAATATGTCCGCAAATAGAACAGGAAAACGCGTTAAAAAGGAACGTACGTTACGAAAGACAACGAGCAATCTCGATGTGCTTTTCGTCCAGTTTCGCGCAATCAAGAAATCGGAGGGACGGGCGGAATCTACCCTCGGCCAATACGAAGACAACTACGGCTTTTTTCTCGAGTTTCTAGACCGCAAAGGAATCGCGCGATCCATTCACGAAATGAACCGGGATGTGATTCGGAAATATATCGTCTATATGCAAGACGAATGGGTTAAATTCGAGGATCATTACTTTAAGAAGGACGAGCATATGACGAAAGGACTTGCGCCTGGCACGATTAACACGCGACTGAAAACATTACGCGTTTTCTTTAAGACGCTTTATGACGAAGGACTTATCGAACATAATCCGATGCACGGCATAAAGAACGTCAGAGAGCCCGAAGAGGAAATCGTGATCTTAGACGAGGACGAGCTTCGGATGTTATTTGCTGCGCCAAATCAACGTGAGTATGCCGATTTTAGGGACTACGTTTTAATGAACGTTTTATTAGACGGTATGATGCGTATTTCGGAAGCGCTCGGACTTAAGCAGGAAAACTTCGACTTTGCAGCGCGTACTCTTTATATTCCGGCTACTATTGCGAAAAACAGACGAGCTCGTACGGTTCCTATCGAGTTTGGTACAGCGAAAATGCTAAACGAATTAATAGTAGAAAATCGTGCGGATTTTGAGAGTGAATATATTTTTCTAGCTAACTACGGTGAACGTTTAACGCGCGATCATTTCCGTAAACGGCTCGTTGAATATGCGAAAGAGGTCGGTATAAAGAAGCGGGTGCATCCGCATTTATTCCGACATACGGCGGCCACTATGTATTTGGAAAGCGGCGGAGATATGCGCCATTTACAAATGTTATTGGGGCATAGTGATTTACGGATGGTGCAAAGGTATACGCACCTATCCGGAAGTTCACTTACGGCCCAACACGAAAAATATTCCGCAATAAATAAGGTGCGTGGAAAACTAAATAAGCAGCGTAAAATAAAACGAAGATGACTCGGCTTAACGGCCGGGTTATTTTTTTTGTCCATTTTTCGAAGTGCCTACGCATCTATTAGTGACAGAATAAATTTCGGTGAAAAGATGTGCCATTCTGGAAGTTAAACTCGCAGTTATATATGAGAGGTGAAAAAAGATGGTTCTTACACAAACACAAGAAAACGCATTACTTCTTATAGATGACTTAATAGATGATGGTATTGATGTAACTAACTTAAGGAAGGAGTTGATGGACTCCACAAAATACAATTACAACACTGTGAGAAAGCGTCTGGAGAGGGCTTTCGGCAGTACGAAAGACTCTCTAATTGCATACGGTCTCTACGAGCAAGTCGCAGAACCTTCTCATCTGGAAATTGAAAGATGTTTCTACATCGACGACGAGTATACAGTATCCGAGAACAAATTTATTTCCGAAGAAGTAAAAGAATTGTACAACATTTCGGATACAAAGTTTCGCGAATACAGAAAAGGGGTTCTTGAAAATCTCGAAAAAGAGGCGCTGGATGCCTACGTTAGAGCTACGTTTCCGCATGGTTTGAGACGTGAGTATATTTACGGAAATAAACTGTGGCACATCGAAAATTACTTACGGAAATATTACGACCATAGTGTTAGGAAATTATGCGAAGAATGGGGATTGTCATACGAACTTATCAACGAATCTTACGCATCTTTCTATATAACGAAGGGACGCGAATTTGAGTTGCTTGTTGGTGAAGTTCTCAAGGCGCTACATCCCGGATCGGTCGAGGAACAAAAGCGAATTTATGACTGCATCCCGGATTTCATTGTTGACGGAACTAAATGGATCGATGCTAAGTTAAGCGAGAATACCGCATTTAATCGCGCTAGTAAAACGTTCGACAAGTATTTGCGCCATACGGATCATCTTACGATCATTTACGCCAAAGAGTCCGAAGGTAGTTTCGCACATCCTAACGTTACTCTTACACACATCAGCGAGTTCATCCCAAATCTTTTGAAGAACGGAAATAGCGAACTAGTTTCTCGATTAAACTCGTTTTTGGCGGAACTAAAATCCGAGGAAATAAAAATGAAGAGAGGAGTCGATGTGGCATGACAAACGCAAAGCGTCCGATCGACTTTCACGACCACAGATTCGTACGTGTTACGAAGTCGGTTATCGCAGACGAAACGTATTTAGATAAGCCGGTGCAAAAGCTCGTATACGCCGTTCTGTGCTTCCACGCAGACAATACGAGTAAGAAGTCTCATCCCAGCGTCCAGACTATCGCGGATAAATGCCGATGCTCAACTAATACGGTGCGGTCAGCGTTGCGTAGGCTCAAGGAACTCGAACTCATTGACGTCAAAGAACGCAAAAATGGTAACGGTCAGACTTCGAATGAATACACGCTGTGGGAGCCTCCGGATTGGTTCGTGGCGGGCGGCACTTCAAAAAACGATAATAGCCCCCTGCAAGATTTGAAGTAAGGTACTTCACAGTTTGAAGACGAACTAAACTCATTTAACTAGACTTATTTAACTAAACTAATAATAGCGCTCAATTAAAAACCTTTCGCGCAGATATTTATTGATTAATAGAATCTTATCGCGATAAAGAATATCTGCAAGAGTGAGCGAAAGCGGACGATTGCTATGTCTTATTAAATAACGAAAGGAGTAACGATAACTATGACGATTAATATTCCGGTATCACCCGATTACAAACTCACGTCAGACGAACGCAATATCATCGTAAAGGAGCGCTACTTCAGTGACCCGACGAAAGCGCCGAACTGGGCGAAGCGCCTGGCGGAGAACCCGGACGCCGACCCAACGCCGCAGGAAAAGTGGCGCGAGGTAGCGTTTCACTTGACGGTCGAACGTGCGCTTATGGACGTAATGAACCGGCGGTTGAGGTCTTCGGATGCGCAATCGCTGGCGGAATTAGCACGATTAATACGGGAATTTCGCGACGAATTAGCGTCGTTACTGACGGTCGAGGGTATTCGGTAGGGTAGACGATAAAATGCGGAGAGGCGGCGAAAACGTGGAACTTTGGAGATCGGAGTTACTAACGAATTCTTTTGCGGAAAATGTTAAAACGGTTGAAGATTTACGCTGCACTATCGCCGGATTGATTGGCGAGAATGAGCGGTTAAAGGCGGAAAACGAACTGCTTATCGGTATAAAGGAGGCGCTAAAATGAGCCGGAAAGACGAACTTATTGAGGACATTCGGCAGATTAACGTGGAGATCAATGATCTACGCGAAGAGCTCCACGATTTAGAACGCGAATTAAACTCGTTAGAGGAGGACGAATGATGGGCGGAAAGCTGACAAATACGGGGCTCGCAGAAATTCGTAAAAGGGTCGAACGAATTACTGATGCGGAATGGACGTGGGAGTGGGAAGGATATTACGCAACGTGCCTTTCCGGAGTAGAAGGAGTCGCCATAGATGTCGTGGAAGGCGGAAAGTATATCGAGATCAGCGAACACGATGCGGAGTTCATCGAAGAGGCTCCTCGTAATATTGCGGGTTTACTCGGTCACATCGAAGCACTGGAAAAAGAGGCGGAGGTCCTGCGGGATCACTTAGAAAAATCCGAAGCGCGACTCCGTATTATTGCGAAATTCGCGGAGAAAGGGAGCGATGTCTATGTCCGAAAAAGTAGATAAGCCGGCCGCCAAGTGGAACACGCGCGATTTTATCGGCTACCTACACGCCAAGCACAAAGAAACTTACGGAATTCCTTACGTAACGAACAATCGCGGCATGGAGGCGAAGAACTTAAAACTGATGATCGACGAGCAAGGCGCCGAGGTAACGCGGAGGTTCATCGATAAATGTTTCGCGGAGAAAAAGCCGACGCTGAAGTATCCGGGCTGTAACTTTGCGTTCATGTTCTCGTATATGCGCGAAAGTGTTTTATCGCGTGTGCTTACGGAAGTCCAGGCCGAACAGCAGAGAGCCGAGCGCAATGAAGGCGTAGATAATACGTGGTTTTGACGTAAATTAACGAGGAGGGGTTGCGGAATGGAAACGAAGAAGTATGTACGGATTAAGAAGGCGACGTGTAAATCGGCTTGGTATGCAGATAAAATCGGTCAGGTATTCGAAGTAGAACGCGAGGGCCCTAACTATTTTACCCGAACAGGTCCGCATCATTTATCGGCAATCCGTAAAGAAGACGCCGAAGTCATCGTCAATAGCGAAGTTAAAAACGAGGAGGATGACGAAATGAAAAACGGAAAAACACGGTACGACCTAGCGGTAGAGAACGCGAGAGAAGCGATCGAGGAATTACGGTTGGCAGCGTATGAACAAGGCTACGAAGATGCTAGACGGCAGTTAAACGCGAAGGCTCCGACTGTAAGCGCCCAAGCCCACCGGGATGAAATCGTTGAGATAGCGAGGGCGGACGTTGAGAAACTGACTAATTACGGTGATGGAGTGCGATATGAGACCGATATGTGGTCCTTTGCAATGTGCGACGTGGAGTTCGTAATTAATCGAGATAAACGAACGGTTGTTACGCTATTACGAGGCGTTCGTACTGGGTTTGTATACGCAAAAGGAATCGCCAAAGCCGCCCCGTCCGACTGCTTCAACGTTCACATCGGTAAAGCAATCGCGCTAAGACGTGCGCTAGGCTTGGCGGTGCCGGACGAATACTTGAACGCGCCGCAGCCGACTGAGGTTCGTGTGGGGGACGTTGTTGAAGGCCATGCAGTTAAGGACACTGCGCTAGTTATTTCAGACGATGCATGGCCGCCTATATCCGGCGTGTGGGTACCGCTGAAATATGCGCGTCAATACGAATTTAGAATCATCGACGACTCACGCGAAGAGGTGGGCGAATGAAAATCGGACAGCTAACGTTTGGAACACCGGAATACGTTGAGGTTACGAAGTTAGCCGAAAGAGAAGGTCAGACGGATGCAGTAATCGATAAAATCGAAAATTTAACGGAAGAACTCTTTAGAGGCGGGAGATACAACATTGGAACGACCGAACAGCGAGGAAGAGTTGCGCGGATAACGCAGTTACTATCGGATTTGTTATAACGAAAGGAGGTCCGCAAATGACAAAGGCAAAAGCTAGTGTCGGGGATTTGATTCGGTTGAATATTCACGGAGGCAAGAATTATCCGGAGGGAAGCGTTCTACGTGTTCATAAAATTATTGATATGTCTCCGATTAGAGAAAAGATTGCGAACGGCGAGTATGATCGGGAATATGTAGAAATCAACTATCCGGAAGGGACTGCGGCGGATGAAGTTACTGCTTTTCCGACATGGGTTCGGATGGATGTAAACATTCACGAAGAATGCTTCGGAACGATGTTTTTCCTTGAGAACGATGATTACGAAGTCTTAACCGAAGAAGAGAAAGAGGCGTATTTAAGAAACGAGAACTAACGAAAGGAGGTCCCCGAATATGACTAACGAAAATAATTGCGTACTTGCTAACGGATGCAAAGCGGCGGGCTCCAGCGCCTGTACGCAACACTGTCCGTATTTCATCGCAATGCACGGCGTAAGCGGCAACGGCGGACGGTCGGCAGCGGCAGGGCTTCCGCGTGAATACCGGCTCGTGACGCTAGGCAATTCGCCGGCGCGAGGTGACCAACCGGAGGCTTATAAAGCGGTCGATGCTTACGCGTCTACATTCGATCGTCAATTCGATCAGCAAGACGGCACAATAACGCCTGCTGAACGCATTAAAGACTTGTATCTAGTCGGAGAGGAACCGGGTACTGGTAAAACAACGACAGCGGCGGCGCTCCTTAACGAATGGATGCGCGTCCATTACAGCGGCTCATTACGGAGAGGTTTAGGGCCGTCTCAGCGTCCGGCGTACTTTCTCGACGTGAATGCGTGGCAGAACGACTACAACGAATTCAACCGTCCGCGAGTTCCGGATTCAGTCGCAGAGCCAGCGGCGGCCCGTTATTATCGCGCGTTAGAAGCGGCTAAAACGGCGCCATTTGCGGTGCTAGACGATATAGGGGTTCGGGATGCAACGGACGGCTTTCGCGGCGATTTGCACGCTGTAATCAACGCGAGAGTAACGAATCAATTACCGACGATCTATACGAGTAACGTTGCGCTTGGATCGCTGGCGACCGTGTTCGGAGAAAAGCGGCTGGCCGACCGTATTGGCGACTTGTGCCGCGAGATTGAATTCGTAGGTGAATCGAAAAGGGGGATGCGTAGATGAAGCCGAAATTCGCAATCGGAGATATTGTCGCAGTAGACGGATACAAAGATCGGATTTTCTACGTCGAGTCTTGGAGCGAAATAAAGAGAACCGAGGAGTGGGGCGTAAGTGAATACGTCGAGTTCGAGTTGACTGACGTAATTAACGGTGAATTCCTTGACGCGTTCGAAACAGATCTAAAGTTGATATGTCGGGAACAATTCGCGGAAGATTACCTACTGGACTACGACATGACGAACTATCCAGAGCCGACGAGCACTGAGATTAATATTGCGGACATTTTTCCGTCATTGCCCAGCGTAGAAAGCGTCGCGGAGATAGGAAAAGGACTCAAAAAGGTGGCGAGTAATATGGCGAAAAAGAAAGCGAAGGAAGAGGCGAAACAAATCGACGGACTGCTAGACGAATATAACGATTACATGCGTCTGTACGCAACGTTTGAAGATGCGGAATATAAAACGAAGGCTGACGGTGTGATGACGAAATTGAGACGGGAGGCTGACGAATGAACTACGGAACTTTACTAATATCGAAAGCCATCGAAGCGAACGACCCGAACGCTCTATTGCGCTTTAATATCGCTGAAAACGACCTGCCAACGCAAGGTGAACGCAAAGCCTTCCGGTATGTCATGCAATACGCCGAGCAGCACCGAGGTCAGGCGCCGACTGCCGAAATGGTTACGAATGAAGTGCCGGACTTCCAGCCGGACTTTAACATCGAGGCGAGCTACGACTATTTAGCGAAAAACCTTAAGGAACAGGCGGCTGAACGCGAATTTATCGAGCTTGTTAACGGACGAATCGATCCGGAAACTAACCGGCAAGTCAAGGCGCCACAGCTTGCGGAAAAATTCGAAGCAGCGCAAAAAAGCGGCGACATGGGAAGTTTCTTCGAGTGGTTGACGGAGCAGGCCGAAAGTCTTAAAATGAGAACAAACGTTCGAAATTCGGTTGGAACGGACATCAAGCGCGACATCGATAAATTCAAAGCCGAATACGAAAACCGCAAGGCTGGCGAGTCTTTTCGGATATGGCGCAGTAAGTTCGACTTTATTAATCGTGCTATGGGCGGCTATGTATCGTCGAACGTCTACGTTATTTACGGAAAGTCGGGGCGCGGTAAGTCGGCCATTGCGCTAGAGGAAGTCGTTAACTGTGCGATGCAAGGCGCGAACGTTCTGATATGGTCGATGGAAATGGGATGGTACGAAGTCCTAGTGCGCTTATACGTTTCAATCTCCGGAAGCCTTGGCGTTACGACTGCGACTCTTAACGGCGTCAATATGGAGGCCGGATTTAATTCGCGCGACGTCCGCCAGGGAAACCTAAACGATGAGTTCGAAGCGGGCTTTATGGAATTCCTCGGAAAGCTTAACGATATATTGCCGGGTAACATTACGGTACGCGGCGTAGATGACGAAGACTTTGGTTCTCGTACATTGCGCGATCTGAAATCGGACATCATCGAAACGAAAGCCGACGTTGTGCTCGTAGATCCATTTTATTATTTAGACTACGAAGCCAATACGTCTAAGACGGCGGGCGGTGACGCGGCCAATACATCGCAAAAGCTACGTCGTTTAGCGGGCCATACAAAGGCGACTATCTTTGCGCTTACCCAGGCGGACGAGGAAGACGAAAAGGCAGGCGAAGATGGCGAGCGAGAACTTAAATTACCGCAGCGTAAAGACGTTAAGAAAACGAAAGCCTTGCTCGAAGATGCTGCGTTATTAATCGCGGTTGATACGAACGCAAAGGAAGGGCGCGGCATGATCGGCTTAAATAAAGGGCGTGACGGCGGCGAAGGAGAGTCCGCGGAGATTATCTACCTACCGCAAATCGGCGTCGTGAAGCAGCCAGAAGCCGGAGAAGCAGCGGCCGCACAGTTCGATTTCTAGATTGGAAAGAATTTCATATAAAATTCTGAATAGTTTCGACAAAAACCGACTGTATAAAATGTAACATTCGTGTAATATGTTTTACAAATACATCTTTAGGAGGTGTTCGCATGCCGACTTTAATACTAAATGGGCGTCACGTCGACGTAGATATCCGATACGAACTCGAACAATTCGAATGGACGCGACCCACATGGACGGAAGATCGGTTACTCGCAGCCAGTCCGTTCCGTTACGATCGAACGCCGAGCTTCTACGTTTATCTTGAAGACACAGCGTCCGCAAAAGCCGGATATTGGGGAGATTCAGGCGCGTATGATGCCGAGTTTGCGCGCGGTGGGTTCGTTAAATTGCTCGCTTTCCTGCGCGCTGAAACCGAAGACGAGACCGTTGAGTACTTATTGGAAACGTATGCACCGACGGATAAAGACGGGCGCCTAACGCTTCGCCTTCCGAAACTTAAGGCTGTCTCAAAACCGGAACCTTTGCCGGAATCTATTTTAGCGGACGTTCAGACCGGACCTAACGATTATCTGACCGGACGCGGCATAGCGGCTGAAGTACAGCGCGAGGCCGGCGTGGGTCTTGTAGGCAATGCGGTCGCGATTCCGTGGCGGCTTCCGAACGGGCGCCTCGCTAACGTGAAATATCGTTCAACGCGTGGCAAAGCGTTCTGGTACGTAAAAGGCGGCTGGCCTATTCGCGATTTAGTCTACGGAATGGACCTCGTTTATGGACAGCGGATAAGGCGCGCGGTCATTTGCGAGGCGGAAATCGATGCTATGGCGTGGCGTTCGGTAGGTATCCCGGCGATCGGAACCGGCGGAAGCGCATTTAATTTGAAAAAGGCGGACATAATTACGCAGTCACCTATCGAATATTTAACGGTAGTTACAGATAACGACAAAGCTGGCGATAAATTACGTGCGGCGATTGAGCGTTATTTAAACGGAAAGGTGCGCCTTGCGCACGGTTATATAACGGAGGTGAAAGACGCTAATGAACTATTGGTAAAGCGCGGTGCAGAGGCGTTGAGAAACGTTTATGATCGTGCGGAGGGTGTACGAACAGTATTACGTGTCGGTTCGGGAATTTCCGAACTTCAGGTCGGCCGGAGGTTCTAGCCCTCCGTTTCGTCGCCGGATACCTCTACCCATTCGTATAAGTCTTCGAGTCTACAGCCGAGTGCACGAGCGATATTATAGGCGAGCTCGATATTCGGTATATTGCGAAGACTGGCGTAATCGGAAATACGCGATTTATCTAGTCCGACCTTGGCTGCGAGTTGTGCGTGTTCAATTCCGATATCTTTGCATAATTCGGGTATCCGGCATTTGCCGACCTTAAACGTAATAAACACCTCCATTCGTAAAGGTGTCCGTAACATTTTAACTTATAGAAAGAACATTTACCAATATTTATTCCTTGACAATCCTAATGACTCTTTCCACAGGAACGTCTAATAATAAACATATTTTCTCAATAGTTCCTAGACGCATTTTAGAGTCAGACACTTTATGATTTTTCTTTATTTTAGCTTGAGTAGCTGAACTCATAACCTGACGTAAATCACTCAGATTCATTTCTTTTTCTTTTAAAGTCTCCATCAAAGGGGAAAAATCGATCATTTTTAAAAATCCTCCTAATAATATGTTTACGTATATAAACATATGAGATATAATTCAATTATACTTAAACGTGGTGGAAATGTCATTCATTTACTTAAAACTGGGGTGAACAACATGGACAAAGTTAGAAACTTTCTATTTGATCGTATTTCGGATAGAGATGATTTAAACGACTCATTAATCGCGTCATATTTAAAACTGTCTACAAAACAAGTAGGAAACCTTAGAGCTGGAAAGCGGAAACTGACATTAAGAAGCCTTCTTGTCCTTTCGCAATTAGCAGATCCTGAAAATTATAGATCCTTTATGAGAGACGTATGCCCTCAATTAACCGAGAGCTCCGATTGTATAAGAAAGACTTTTGAGTATGCTGCTATAACTAGAGATATCGAGCTTCTGGATAAACATATCGAGACTTATAAATGCGAAAAGCGGAATATTATCGAGAAGTACGTCAAGGTGTATTCTTTTATCAGTAAGTACATGCACGGAAAAGTTAAGTTCGATTCAATGAACGAAGAACTAGACAAACTATCAAACCTCAACGACCCAATCCTTAAAATTCTTGTAGACATCTACGGTTGTATCACTTTACTTCATAAAAGACAGTTCTCATATGTAATAAACAAAGCTTCAGAACTCGAAGTTCAAATAAATGGATTGAATGATAAATCTCATCTGTTTTTAAAGGAGTGTTATTTGTACAGGCTATCTGAGATTTTAGCATATGCACACCTTTTTTCAAACAACTTAGAAGAAGCTAGACGCTACTCAAATATTCTCCTCAATGCTAATATTAACAAGAGAGTGAATTCAGACGCTTTGTACATCATTGGTATGACTTACTTGCAAACAGATGAATCAATTTGTTTGAGCTACTTAAAAGACAGTGTTGAAGTAGCTAAAGAATTAAAAGACGAGCGATTAGAAGGGTACGCGGTTTATAATTATAACTTTGCTAGAATCCTCTTATCAAAGAAAGTTGAAGAAAGCGCACCTGATGTTTTGAAAAAGGTTGAGGGGTTTAGAAAAGGAAAAGTCTCCTATGAAGATGCACTAGATTGCGTTGGGAAAATAGGCGACCCTGACCTTACCGGATATTTCGAGGCGATTTCAGGAGATCGGAAAAGCCTTTATAAAAAGTTTTGTGATTTCGTGTCCGATTCTAATTTGTATTACGCATCTATAATTGTAAGGGATTTGATGGAGGCAGGCGAATGTACTGATTTCATCAAAAACCTGACAATAAACTTGAGGGGAACCTCATCGAAAAAAGGAGATGTTGTTTTTGAAGAAGACTTTATTAGTTGTTTTAACATTGGTGAGTGTGTTAACTCTAGGGTTGCTGTATAGTAACCAGGTATCAGATCCAGGTAAAGAAGTAGCAATCAACGCGATCGGAGGATAAGTTTTAAAGCCCATCTCACGGTAGGTGGGCTTTTTATTTTGTTTACATACCTGAACAAGTTTGCTAAATCAAAATATTGTTCCTATTTAGATAATTATAATGTTAGACATGCTAATATATGGACATGAAAGAAAATATTATTTCTTTTATGAAATGGTGTCCAAAAAGGAAAGTTTATACGCATCAATAAATGAGGAGGGATTTTAGTTGAAGAAACACGAAAAGTTAATACAGCTAATCAACGCCTATCAAATAACTAGGCAGGATGAGGACTTCAACCTACTATTTGAAGAATCAAGAGACTTAATTTCTAAGGTTTTATCTGATTTTTCTAAAACTAGACAAGTTATTCGCGAAGACATACTTAGTGCCTTACACGAAAAACTTTGGAAGTGGTCTTCATCAGTCGATACAAAAAAATAAAAAACGCGGAAAACGCGATAATCTACGAACTAAAGAAATCATCTATAGATATTATTCGCGGGAAGAATGGAACATATGTTAAACGACATAAATTAATGGATTCAACCGCAGAAGAGAATGCTGCAACATTCGAATCTGGCGCTGTTATCCATATAGAAGATAAGGTGATTTCTCAATTAGACGGAGAAATAAAAACGGACCAAGATAAGCTGCAACTTATCAAGGCCCTAACAGTAAATTCCGATGCCATAACGACTGCAATCGTTAATGAGCATCTTTCGAGTGAGCGACCTACATACGCTTCGATCGGCAGTAAGGTAGGCGTTCACTACAAAAAAGTAGAACGTGTGATCAAAGGTTTAGCGAAAAATTACGACGCTTCTCAACACGGCGAACTTAACGCTTTTCTAGCTGTATAACACGCTATACGTAACTAGGTCCGAGGACGTTCGTTACTCCTCTATAATACAATCTGTTGGCAACAGATTCAAGCGAACGATATGCGAACACGCCCTCGCGACCTAGTACGATAATCTCAATTTAAACGGAGGCTAACGTACTATGACTACTTCAAATTTACCCAATCCTAACGAAATCCAAACGTTAATCGCGCTAGATGAGCGCAAACTTACCGAATTTATTTACCAAGGCGCATGGCCGCACGACGAAGATCCGGCCGACTACTATCCGGCCATTAAGGCGGTGCGCGTCGGATGAAACATTACGAGGTCACAAAGCACGCTGTTGACCGCGCTGTAGAACGATTAGGCATCAGTCGCCCACAGGCCGCTGGACATATTCGGCAGCTAATGCAAACGGCTTTCTATGTAGGCGATCTTACCAACGAATATGGGAAACGAGTAAAAGCTTTCGATCATATTAAATCAAGAACACGATTGATCGTCGATGGTATTCGCGTAGTGACCCTTTACAAAATGGCCGATCCTTTGGCGCCAGTCGAAGATACGCCGACCGCAAGTACGCCGCCAATTACCGATCTTCCTGACGAACTTAAGGCGGTACTTAAACGCAAGTCTGACGCTTTGATTGTCCGTCGTAATCGCGAATTACGAACTCTTACGATTCAGCTTGCGGAAAAGAATCTCGAACTCGCCCAACTCGAATTGAATCGCGCTAGAGCAAGAGCACACAAGATTATCGCTGTTATCGACGCGAAAATAGACATTGCGAAGAAAGAATACGCAGATATTAACGAAAAAGTTAACGCAATTAAATCCGAAATCAAGTCGATTGAAAAAGGAGTTGCGGCATATGTCTGACGCAGTATGGATCGTTCCTATTGTCGCGGTTATCAGCGCGGTCATTATCGGCGGTATGGCGTGGGAAACGTACAAAAACGACGCGAAGAAAACGCAGTAAGGGCGCCAGGCCCTCGGAGAATGTCGGGGTGTCCGTTAAGTAATTCGGGTCGCGTCGCTACTGCCAAGCGCTGGCGGCGTTTCGGGCGCAGATACCGGCATTTTGCGAGGGCTTAACGCTCAATATTAAAACGTAGGGGGAAAACGAATGACACAATTTCAAAAAGGCGCAGCGGCACTAGGAGCTTTACAGTCAGGTGGAAGCGAGGGCGGTAACTTAAATACGATCGACTTCGCAAAGTTTAGCGTAGGTTCTTCTTATAAGGTGCGCGTGCTCGGTACGGAAGACCTCATGCAGTATTTCGGTTATGGCGTTTACAAGAAAGTAAATACGTTTGTTGCGAAGAATCCTTCTACGCGTAACGAAAAGGGCTTCGTAGTTAGCGATCACACGCCGTGGGATTTAGCCGAAAAGTATCACCGCGAACTCCAATTCGCAGCCAAAGACGCAGGCAACGAGAAAGAAGAGAAAGCGCAAAGCCAGGAGGCCAGCAAGTATCGCGGCAAGGAACGATTCGCTATGGGCTTCGTTGATCTAGCTACCGGAAAAGAAATCGTTGTAGATTTAACGCGCAACCAAGCGCTGGACGTATACGCAACAATTACGAAATACGAAAAGAAGCTCGGCAAGCTTGCGTTTGAATTAACGAAAACGAACGCAACAGGACAGGCGAAAGATACTAAGGTCGCGCTGACACCTCTGATCGACTTTGACGAAGATCTTAACGAAAAGGAACGCGAGAACTTCGCCAAGTTTGATGGCAAGGAATTTAACTCGGCGCTGTTTGACGGGTTGTTGTTCGAAGCGGACGAAAAAACGCAGACCGAAAACCTAGTCGCGGCGGGCTTCGATATTAGCTTGATCGGATTGTCGCTCGGAGCGGGTACGGAATCTAACGAAGCACCTGCCGAAGATTCATTCGATTTTTAATCGCGATCAAACCTAACCAAACGAAAAGGAGGCGCTTAGATGGCGCACTTAACCGAAGTTGTTGGCAAGTATTCGGAGGTTGTCGCAGAACTGGCATTACTTGCGAACGGGTTTGCGGTTTCCCGTCCGCAACTTGCTCAGCCATACGACTTTAAGGCGGAAGATCCTATTACCGGTAAAGAATATAAAGTTCAGGTGAAAACGTTCCGGCGCAGGCACGATCGCAATAACGAGCTCGTTCTCTATACGACTAACGGAAAGGGGCAGTGCTACGATCGGTCCGACGTTGATTATTTTGTTGGCGTATTGGGCGATCCTGGCGAACCACCTCGTGTCTGGATGTTTGAGAACGAACCGAATCAGCGCGAATATTGGGCGAAGTCTACGATACAGGCGAGTAAACGGTGGGTTGAACTGCCGTTGTCACTCAACCGAAACATGTACGAAGAAAAAACGGAAGCGGAGGCGGTATGATGGCGAAGTTAGAAGGCGTTAAGACACTCGATATGGTGAACGGTGAAATTACGAAGGTTGCGTATGGCGGTGCGGCTTACGAGCGCGTGGAAGGCGGGGCGAGAAAGGGCGATATCGTACGCCTAGCAGATAAAGCGGAATTCCAGTCAACTCCTGGCGGATTCTATGACGTAATTGCGGGCGGACGTAGCGCAGTTTGTGTTTTAGACGATTACGGGGCGCATCATAATTGGACGGAGGAGTGGTACGATCTCTTCCGCAAAATCGCCGACGCAACCAACCCGTCCGTAGAAGAACGCGTAGCAAAGGCGGAAGGCGAAATCGAATCGTTAAAATCCGACGTGGCTGCGCTGAAGGGTGAGGCGGAATATACGCGGATCGGCAAAAGCGAAGCGCGAGCGGGCGATTACGTAAAGTTTATCGAAACTAACGACTCTTCTATTACTGTCGGCAAAATGTACGAGATTGTGAATATAGATTACGAAGGATATTTGGACTTTATCGACGATGATGGCGACAAAAATTGTGGAGTCTCGCTCGAAGTGTTCGAAGTCTATCGCAAAGTCAACGCCGCAAGTGTAGAGGCCGAGCCGAAGCCTTATCGTCTGAAGGTCGGTGATTATGCGAAGGTGGTTAAACGCATCCGCGATCATTCCGCAGAAATCGGAGAAATTGTAATCGTGAAAATGGACGATAAAATCGAAATTCCTTACAAATGCGATAAATTAAATGGGGAGCGCAGCGGTTGGTTCTATGAAGATGAACTAGTACGTGCCACTGACAAAGAAGTTGCCGAAGCTAAACGCGTAGCCGCCGAAGCCGCCGAGCACAAGAAGTGGGCGGAAATCGGACGCGAGGTTGGCGAGTATAAGAAAGGCGATATCGCGCGAGTAGTAGACAATCAGTGTGCTGGACATGTATCAAACGGGGATATTATCGAAGTCCTCAGACAAGACTCTAGCGGGTCCGTCTTGGATACAGTGCATGAATACTATCTTAGAGTCGAACTCATCACGCCAGTCGAGGCTCGCTTTGACCGCTAAGCCGGCCGCCGTCTGCGCCAATTGCAACGCTAACCTCTACGAAGGGCGATCCGCCACTTACGATTCGCTCTTCGAGGTCTATGCGTGCGGGGCGGCGTGTTGGTCGGAGTGGTATGCGGACAATGAAGCGGAATATAAACGAAGATGGACGGAGGCGGTCGATTTATGAAACGGGATAAATTTAACGTCGATCATTTTCTGACTACGGTGTTATGCGTCCTCATCGCAATTTTCACAAGCATATTAATTATTTTCGGATTAGACAAAGTATTCGGCGTATAAATTTAACGAAATTACTTCGCGAGGAAGGAGGACGACGGATGGAAGGCTTACGGTTAAACTTGGACGCGCTGAAGCCGGCAGCACCGAAAACTGACGCGGTCCAGGCGACGGCCAAGCGGAAGGCGAAAGCCAAGACCGCCGAGCCGATCGAGGAAAGCTGGCGCAAGATATTCGCGATGAAACTATCGGATGCCGATCGCAAACGGCTCACAGAAGTCAAGGCGGCTATGGATGCGGGCAAGTTGGCGCGTGATCCGGCTGACTGCGTAAACAAGGCCGGAAACCCTAAAGCGTTCAGCAAGGCGGAGGCGCTGCGGTTATGGAAGACGCTACAGGAAGCACAGCGCGAAGAAACCTTGCGGCAGATGGTCGAGAACACGCCGGACAATTACTGGCTGATAACGACTGAAGCGCGCTTAGACGAATTCCTGGCGTTGCTGGATAACGAAGAAGAAATCGTATTTGACGTAGAGACGACGGGTACAGATGTATGGAACGACTATATTGTCGGCCATGTAATTACGGCCATTAAAGCGGACGTACATGCGTATATACCAACGAAGCATAAAACGGATCATCCGCAATTAGACAACGAATATGTGCTCGAAAAGTTGTGTCCGTACTATGAAGACGAGTCGATCGGTAAGCTCGCCCATAACGCCAAGTTCGATATACACATGCTGGATCGCGAAGGTATTAAGTTGCGTGGACTGACGTGGGACACTCAGGAAGCTATGCGGTTGCTTAACGAAAACGAGCCGTCCTTTGCTCTAAAGAATCTCGTTACTAAGTACCTGCGGATTAAATCAGATACCTACGGGGACTTATTCGGAAAGATCGGCTTTGACGAAATCAGCGACTTGAATATTGCGCTTGCCTACGCTGCTAAAGACGGAGATGTAACGCGTAAACTACGAGATTTCCAACGCTATCAGCTTACGAAATTCCCGGAGATCCTTCGTTATTACGAAACGGTGGAAGTTCCGTTGATCAGCGTCGTGCAAAAACTGGAGTCTACCGGCTTCAATATCGACCTAGGTTTCGCGAAGGAATACGGTAAGGAAATCAAAGCGCAGATTGACCGTTTATATGCGGAGATCATCGATGAATTAGGCGATATTAACATTAACTCGCCGGCGCAGCTTAAGCCAGCGTTAGAAAAAGCGACAGGAGAAAAGCTAGCGTCAACAGATGCGAAGAAAGTATTGAAACCACTCGCGAAAAAATATCCGATTATCAAGAAGCTTCTCGAATATAAAGAACTATTCAAACTTTACTCAACGTATATCAACGCTTTGCCGGAATTGATTGACCGTAAGACCCGAAAGCTTTACACGAACTTTAATCAAAACGGCGCAAAAACTGGGCGCTTTTCATCCGGAGGTACCGGCGTCAATCTTCAGAATCAGCCGAAAGAAGCACGTAAGTTATTCGTTGCTCCTAAAGGTTACGCAATACTTGGCGGAGACTGGAGCCAGCAAGAATACCGGTGCCTGGCGTACTTCTCGCAAGATCCGAAGCTAGTCGATAATTACTTGCAAGGAAACGACCTATACGCGTCCATTGCTTCGGAGGTTTTTAACAAGCCGATAGAAGACTGCGGAGACGGCTCGGTATATCGTAAACAAGCGAAAGTTATCATGCTCGCGGTTGCTTACGGTGGTGGCGCTAACATGCTCAAAGACGCGATTGGAATTACGAAGCAGGAAGCGCAAAAGTTCCTCGATAACTTCTTCGAAAGGTTTCCGGTGGTTAAGAAGTGGGTCGAATCGAATCAAGCTTTCGTTAAAAAACACGGATACGTATGGATGGATCATAGCCAGCGAAAGAGACGGCTGCCGGACGCAAAGGATCGGAATGCAAAAGGGTACTATTCGGCTGTCTATACGCAATCAACAAACGCCAGGGTTCAAGGCTCCGCAGCGATTCAAACTAAGGCGACTATGATTGCGCTTCAAGAGTTATGCGATCGTAAAACGGCAGAAGGACGAGGAGAATGGCGAATATGGTGCGTAGTACACGACGAAGCATTGCTTTTAGTTCCGGAAACACTTACGAAAGAGGACGTAAAAGATTTCGAAGACGTAATGGTTAATACGTACGTTTTCGGTAATATCCCGAATAAAACCGACATCGAAATAATGCGTCGTTGGGGCGATGGTATGTCGGTGGACGAATGGTTTAAAAACAAGGAGGCGGTTTAATTGGTTAAATTGACGATTGAACAACTGGAAGATATGACGTTTGAAGGCGGAATTGATATCGGCGATGTGACCTATACAGTCGTAGAGGAAAGCGAATGGAAGCACGAACACAAGTACCAAAGTAAAACCGTTATTTTCACCGATGGAAATAAGCACTATAGGGGAGAAATCGGCAGGTCGGGATCGGACTGGACTTACTGGACGTATGATAGCGAAATGTACGGAGCCGACGATCCGGCCGAAATTACCGAAGTAGAAAAACGCGAGATCGCAGTAACGAAGTGGGTGGCAGTTTGACGAACGCAAACGCACGATCAGCCGCAAACTCACTGCGCGCCCAATTAGCGCCGGCGCCCGAGCTGACCACATATGCGCAGCAGATTGCGGATGAACTCATCGAATATCTAAACGAATGGCACTCGCTGCCTGAGACGTGGGATAACGCTTTAGACGCGCAGATACACCGATGGTACGCAGACGCTCCGAAAGTATTTCCGAAGAAGCCGTATTTTTCACCGTCATCTGCAAACGCCTGCCCGCGCGAGCTCTATCACAAAGCGATCGGATCACCGAAAGACGAAACGCGAAAGCCTCCGTATCAAGGCCGTTGGACGCGTATCGGAACGGCGATTGGCGATATGATCCAGCGCGATATTCTCTTTATGGAAAAACACTTCGAAAAGAAAACCGGCCGGCCCTGCCCGTTCAGCTTCGAACGCAACGAAGACGGCACGCCAATGTTCGAGGACTTCGCAAAACGGAGC
Source organism: Bacillus halotolerans (assembly GCF_001517105.1). Classification (GTDB taxonomy): domain Bacteria; phylum Bacillota; class Bacilli; order Bacillales; family Bacillaceae; genus Bacillus; species Bacillus halotolerans. The sequence continues at coordinate 182,139 of NZ_LPVF01000012.1, read as the reverse complement.
CATAAGATCGAGCGCGGCGGCAAGACGTTTCATCTATACGGAACATGCGACGGTATTATGCGTTATGTAACGGAAGACGGCGAGATTTTACGCGTCGGCCTCGAAATCAAGTCGAAGCAAACGTCGGCGGCCCGTACGTCGTTCCATTCGCTGAAGAAGCCGGACGAAAAACACGTTAAACAATGCGTTGCCTATGCGGAAATGTACGGCGTTGACCTGTACGTAATTCTCTACGTAAACGCGGCGAAGAAAGCGTGGGAATATCCAGAAGGCGAATTCGAAAAGAGCCCGGACATCCGAGCGTTCGGCATCGAAATTAGCCAGGCGGACATTGACGCACTGCTCGATAGATTCGTAGAAATACAGACGTCGGTAGATGAACGCAAGCCGATGACACTGGATCTTAACGGCTGGACGTTTAACGGATACAAAACGGCTATTGCGCAAACATTGACGGATGCTGAATTGGCGGCCATACGCGATAAAGTTTCGCAGGTAAGGCGGTCGAATGTGTACGAATCTACTAAGCGGCAGTACGCCGGTGCGCTAGAGTTTATCGAAAAAGTACGCAAAGGGGAGGCGGTTTGATGACGAAAGAAGACGTTCTTAAAACAGTCGAAAGGATTAGGGAATCGGCAGGAGATAACGAAATTGCTCACTCGCTGGAAGATTCGTTATATCTAAACGTTTTAATGGCGATCGCTACCGGCGCCGAGAACGCGTCAGAATTAGCAGAGGCGGCGTTGAATACTCAGGATATCGACTTCCAGCGGTGGTGTTCGTGAGTAGCGCCAAGCCTATCCGGTGCCTCGCGTTCGATACGTCGATGACCTGCCCTGGCGTCGCGATAATCGAGGTACGCAACCGAAAGCCTACGATCAAAGCGCTATCGCACGTTAAGCCAAACAGAGACCGCGATCATGCGCACAGAGCGGAAGTCATCGAAGGATGGGCGAAGGTCTTTCTCGATAAAAACTGCCCGCGAGACGGTTTCGACTATGTGGTGCGGGAGGACTTCGCCGGCAAAACGTCGACCTCGAATTATCCGGTGCTGGCGGCATGGAACGCGTGTGAACGGGCAACATCGCGCTTCGGGTTGACGTTCGATAGATACCGGAAAACTCCGACTACAAAGCAACCACAGCTCGGAATATCAGCAACGCGGGTTAAGTCGTTGGTAGCCGGATCGGGCAGCGCAGAAAAGGACGTAGTAGAGGCGGCAGTGCGGCGTATGACCGGGTATACTGGCGAGTTCGCTAATTTCGATGAAAGCGATGCGGCTGCGATTGGGCTTGCGTGGCTGATTCACGAAGGCGTAATAGATAAACCGAAGGAGTGATACGAATGTTTAAAGAGAGATTTACGATGGCTGTTACGTATCTAAGCGCAGCGCTACTCGGCGCAGTGACCGGAGTATTAATCGTCAGTTCCGTGTTTAATATGTACGCGCTTCTTGGCTTTCCGGTTATCGGCGCGATAATCAAGGTTGGTATCGTCGGCGCTTTCTTAATCGTTATCTGTGCGGTGGTCATCGAATTCATTAACTGGCTGATCGTCGAGCCTTATCGCAATCATAAACGCCTAGAGGCGGACGTTAAACGCGAAACGGAGGGACCGGCCGAATGATCTATACAGCAACCGACGGAGAACTACATGACATGCGGCGATGGCTTAACGAAAAACTTACCGATAGTGATTCCGCAATTAGGTTTCATGACCGGAAGATTATCGAAGCGAGAATCGAACGTGATCGGACACAAGCGCAGCTGGACGAATTAGAGGCGGAAATCGAGAGACGGAAGGGGTAGATCGGATGCATAAACGCGAAGAACTAGAAAGCGCACTATTAGCGTTGCAATTCGAACTCGATGCGCAGGAAGACAAGCTAGAAGACTTACGCGATGAGATACAGGACGTTCAAAACGATATTGACGATATCGAAGATCAAATCGCTGACATCGAAGACGAACTTGATTCGTTAGAAGACGAAGATGATTCCGAATGCTAATCGCTTACTATTCGCGGACTGGCAACGTACGCCGATTCGTCGCAAAGACCGGTTTACGCGCCGTTGAACTAGCGCCAGACCTAACGCTAACCGAGCCGTTCGTTTGCGTGACTGGAACGTACGGCTTCGGTCAGGTGGCGCGGCCGGTGGATGATTTCCTTGCGGTTAATAGCGCGTACTTGACGGGTGTGGCTGCGTCGGGCAACCGTAACTGGGGCGGAAACTACGCAAAGGCGGCGGACATAATCGCGGCGCAATACAGCGTGCCGGTGATCGGGCGCTTTGAATTAGCGGGAACGGACGCAGATGTACGACAATTTATCGAAAGGGTGAATGCGCTTGACGAATTACATCGAACTTAATAACGAAATTATGCTACAGAAGGACGGCCGGTTCCAATTCGAAAAGGATCTTGAAGCCGTCCGCGCTTATTTTATTGACTACGTAAATCAAAACACCGTATTTTTCCACGACCTTCGCGAAAAGCTCGACTACCTACGCGATAACGAATACTACGAAACCGAATTCCTGGACGCCTATACGTTCGAGGAAATCAAGGCGGTCTATAAAGCGGCCTATGCGCACAAGTTCCGATTCCCTTCGTTCATGAGCGCGTTCAAATTTTATAACGACTATGCGCTGAAGACGAATGATGGCAAGAAGATTCTCGAACGCTACGAAGACCGGGTCGCTTGCTGTGCGTTGTTTTTCGCGGAGGGAGACGCAACCAAGGCGCTTGAGTACGTCGATTTAATGATGCGCCAGGAATATCAGCCGTCCACGCCGACGTTCTTGAACGCGGGTCGGAAGCGTCGCGGCGAATTAGTTTCGTGTTTCCTGCTCGAAGTTAACGATTCCCTTAACGATATTAGTCGCGCTATTGACATTTCGATGCAGCTCTCGAAGCTTGGCGGCGGCGTCTCGCTTAATCTATCGAAGCTTAGAGCGAAGGGCGAAGCGATTAAAGACGTAGAGAACGCGACGAAGGGCGTAGTCGGCGTTATGAAGCTGCTCGATAATGCGTTCCGTTATGCGGATCAGATGGGTCAGCGGCAGGGTTCCGGCGTAGCGTACCTTAACGTATTCCATGCTGACATTAACGATTTCTTGGATACGAAGAAAATCTCGGCAGATGAAGACGTACGCGTTAAAACGTTATCAATCGGCGTTGTCATTCCGGATAAATTCATCGAACTGGCGCGAGAAGATCGGCCGGCTTACGTTTTCTATCCGCACACCGTATACAAAGCGTACGGCCAGTACCTAGACGAAATGGATATCGGAGAGATGTACGATCAGCTCGTCGATAATCCGGCCGTGCGTAAGGAAAAGATTAATCCGCGGAAGCTACTCGAAAAGCTCGCCGTACTGCGATCCGAATCGGGCTATCCGTACATCATGTTCGAAGGTAACGTTAACGCAGACCACACGAACAATCACATTTCGAAGGTTAAGTTTTCGAACCTCTGTAGCGAAGTGCTTCAAGCATCGCAGGTTTCGGAGTACACCGACTATGGCGAACCGGACGAAATCGGCCTCGATATTTCGTGTAACCTCGGCTCGCTAAACATTGCAAACGTAATGAAAAACGGCGACTTCGAAACGATCGTTAAGTTATCCGTTGATGCTCTAACACGAGTCTCGGAAACTTCGAATATCAAGAATGCGCCGGCTGTTGCGCGAGCTAACCGTGAGATGCGTTCGATTGGACTTGGCGCGATGAATTTACACGGCTATTTAGCGCAAAACGGTATCGCTTATGAATCGGAAGAAGCGAGGGATTTCGCTAATGTATTCTTCGCGTTGGTGAATTATTGGTCGCTTGTACGTTCGAATGAATTAGCGCAGCAGACTGGAACCGCGTACGAAGGGTTCGAGGGTTCTACGTATGCAGGCGGTAGTTACTTCGACAAGTACGTCGCAGGAGATTTCCGTCCTAAAACAGAGAAGGTTGCGCAGCTATTTGAAGGCGTTACAATTCCGGCGCCGATTGAATGGGAAGCGTTGCGGGATAACGTTGTGATGTACGGTCTTTACCATTCGTACAGACTTGCGATTGCGCCGACGGGTTCAATATCGTATGTGCAGTCGGCTACGGCGTCTGTCATGCCGATTATGGAGCGTATCGAGGAGCGTACGTACGGAAATTCGAAGACGTATTATCCGATGCCGGGGTTGTCGCCGCAGAATTGGTTCTTCTATAAGGAAGCGTACGACATGGATATGTTTAAAGTTGTTGATATGATCGCAACGATTCAGCAGCACGTCGATCAGGGCATTTCGTTTACGCTGTTCTTGAAAGATACGATGACGACGCGCGATCTGAACCGGATTGACTTATACGCGCATCATCGAGGTATTAAAACGCTGTATTATGCGCGAACAAAGGATACCGGCCAGGATTCGTGCTTGAGTTGCGTTGTTTAAACGAAGAGGAGGCGGAAAGATGATTAAGTTTCAAGTTATTATAACTAGCGAGTATGTGGATCGAGATACAATAACGCAAATGAACGAGAAAGGCTGGACATTTGTAACTACGCTCCCGGCAAAATCGGTGCATCCTTACGCAACGGATACGGATAGAGCAACGATATTTAGTCGATATGAAACGGCAGAGCTACCTATAGAGAGTACGCAGAAGGAGGACGAATAATTGACGAACGCAAACGCAATCCACACGGCGGCCGATTGGTCGCGCCACGAAGACGACTTTACGCAAATGTTCTACGCGCAGAACGTTAAGCAATTCTGGCTTCCGGAAGAGATTTCGCTAAACGGCGATCTCTTGACGTGGAAGGCGCTGAGTCCGACCGAGCAACTCGTATATATGCGCGATCTTGCGGGCCTAACGCTACTGGATACGGAGCAGGGAAACACCGGCATGCCTATCATCGCGCAGCACATCGACGGACACCAACGCAAAGCCGTCCTTAATTTCATGGCGATGATGGAGAACGCTGTTCATGCGAAGTCGTATTCGAATATTTTTATGACGCTCGCGCCTACCGAAACAATTAACGAAGTTTTCGAATGGGTTAAGACCAACCCGTATTTGCAACGGAAGGCGGAACGGATCGTCGGCCTGTATAACGCGATTGAGGCGGACGATGATATTTCGCTGTATAAGGCGCTGGTCGCTTCGGTATACCTCGAAAGCTTTTTGTTCTATAGCGGCTTTTATTATCCGTTATATTTCGCGGGCCAAGGCAAGCTTACGAACTCCGGTGAAATTATATCGCTTATTATTCGCGATGAAGCGATCCACGGCGTTTATACCGGCTTGGTCGCGCAGGAAATCTATAACCGTCAAGCTCATAGCGTTCAGTTAGAATTACGCGACTTTGCCATTGATTTATTGACGGAGCTCTACGAAAACGAGGTCGCCTATGCCGAGGACCTTTACGATGCGGTCGGTCTGACGCACGATGTCAAACGGTTCATGCGTTATAACGCGAATAAAGCGCTGCAAAACCTTGCGTTCGATCCGTACTTTGAAGACGAAACGCCGAATTCGATCGTGATGAACGGACTAAGTACGAAGACGAAATCGCATGACTTCTTTTCGCAGAAGGGTAACGGCTATAAGAAAGCGACGGTCGAGGCGCTTAGGGATTCGGATTTTTATTTCGGAGACTAAGTGTCCGTTATCCGAACTTTATACGCATCTATTTATGAGGAAAACGTGCCAATCCGATACCTAACCTCGCAGTTATATATGAGGACGTTACGAAGGAGGAAACGAAATGAACGTAAATATAAAACGCTTATCACCGGACGCTCAAACGCCAACCTACGCACACGCAACGGACGCTGGCTTCGATCTAGTCGCGGCGGAGGACGTAATTATCGAGCCGGGCGCCACCGCATGTGTGCCGACGGGCTTGGCGTTCGAGATTCCGGAGGGCTACGAAATGCAGATCCGACCACGGTCCGGTATTACGCTGAAGACGCCTTTGCGTGTGCAGCTCGGTACTGTAGATTGCGGATATACGGGCGAGGTTGGCGTGATTGTCGATAATATTGCGCAAGTTAGATACGCATCACAACCACGAATCATGCGCGGGATACTAGCAGGGGACGACGACTTTAATGGCGTCAAACCTACGGATTATAACGTTATAAAAATCCGCAAAGGCGATCGTATCGCGCAAGCCGTTATCAAGCCGGTCGAGCAGGCGGTGTTTACGGAAGTTGATGCGCTCGGCGATAGCGATCGAGGTGCGGGCGGCTTCGGGAGTAGCGGGGTTATTGCGGAGTCTTACGAAAAAGCTAACGATAGAAACGGCGGCGCGCTAGAGAGACTGGCGAAGGAAGACGCTTAGATGACGCAAATATATGCGTGTTTTCTAAACGGTAAGCTGTACGGATGCGGCGACATCGAGTATATGAACGACCTATTTCGCGATTACGTTGTTAACTGCGAAATGTACGGGAGAGACGATTGTACATTCCGAATAACTACGAAGGAGAAAGCTCGCAGATTATTAATTAACGAAACTATTTACGAAAACGGCGGAGCGTTAAAACGATTGGAGGACGAATAAATGCGGTTTTGGATTATATACGGGGCATGTGTTTTCTTTTTCGCATATTTGATCACACAGCTTATTACGTTTGAGTCGGATTACCTCATAGGCTCGGCAGTATTTTTGATTCCCCTTATAATGTCGGCGCTTATAACAACCTTAATTGTTTCAATCGGATTATTCGGAAGTAGTTCTCATAGTGGATACGGAGGAGGAGAATAAATGGCGGAAACCAAAATGAACGTACATCTAATCGCACATACACTGGTTTCAGAGAAATTTGCGAAAATGTTCACGCTTAACGAAACTGAGGACGCATTGACTGACGTTGGCGAATTATTTCGTGAGGGCGTAACTGACGGCCAAGCGGTCGCCCTAACCGCAATCAGAACATGCTACAGCGCCAATAAGCCGTCCGAAATCGTCGCAAAGGAAGGCGCCAAGTATTTCGGCTCCAAAGCGTCAGACGGCGGCGCAGGCACGGATGCCGATCGGCTTTTCCGACATATCTTCGCGTCCAAACACACGTCGACCCTCGAACACCTAACGTTCACCTTTTCGATTGAGGGCGTCAGTCGGGCGTTACTAGCGCAGCTTACGAGACACCGAGTCGGCTTCAGCTTCAGCGTTCAGTCACAGCGTTATGTACGGATGGGAAGCGATGATAAGATCGGCGGGTTCGATTACGTAGTTCCGGATAAAGTTACGAGCGATAAAACGGCGGATATGTACGACTTTGTGTACGGAGCGCCAATTACTGATCGTCCTGCTACGGAAATATTCGCGGAGGCTATGGAAATAGCGCAGCAAGCCTACGATCTTTTGCGCAGAGCCGGAGTGCCCGCCGAAGACGCCCGCGCCGTCCTACCGAACGCATCTGCAACGAATCTCGTAATGACTGCGAATCTTACCGCGTTGTTGTCGTTCTATTCTAAACGTAAAAAGGGACGCGGCGCACAGGCGGAAATCACCGAATTAGCCGAAGCGTTAAGGCGCGAAGTGGTCGACGTGGAACCGTGGACGGACCAGTTTTTCGAGGAGGTGTAAGCATCGGTATACTAACGAATCTAGCGATGTCAACGCAATTACTTACGAATCCAACCGCCAAGCCGCCGGAGCCACCACCGCCAGATCCGCCGCGCATCACGGAAGAAGATGCGGCGTTGCAGAAAGCGGAAGCTGAGGCGGAAAAGAAAGACGCGCGTATCCAGGCGCTTGAGGACGAAGTGGCGACGTTGAGGGCGGAAGTCAAAGCGAAGCCAAAGGCGCGACCAAAACCGAAGGAAAATAACGAAAATACTAACGAAAATAAACCCGCGAATCCAAACGCGTGGCAAACGTTTCAAGCGTCTGCGTATACCGCGCGATGTCCCGAAGGTTGCAGCGGAATTACCGCAACGGGCATAGACGTAACCGGAACGATCTATCACGCAGGCAAGCGCATTATAGCGGTCGATCCGTCAGTGATTGCGTTGGGTTCGGCGGTTGAAGTAAAGCAGGCGGACGGCACGACGTTTGAAGCCGTGGCGCTCGATACTGGGGGCGCGATTAAAGGCGCCAAGATTGACGTATTGGTTGCGGACGAAGCCGACGCTGTGCAGTTCGGACGGCAGTCGGTGCAGGTTCGCGTAATAAATTAATGGGAGGCGGAATAAATGACGAAAATCCACGTACTGGCTGACGAAACACTTGGCGGCATCAAGCGAGAATACGTAGAGGTCGATCGGAAGGCGGAGGTCATCGAGAAGATCGTATCTATTTTCGGAAACTGTCCGTACTATTCAGAAAAGGAATACGGAAAGGTTATTGACGTTGATATTGACGATGCTGAAGTCGAATTCGAAAGTAAATACGAGGACGAATCGTGGTATATCCTCCACGGAGCATACCGCGTACTCGAACCGACCGACATCGTACACATTGACGGTGGGCGCTACGAATTAACCGAGCGCAAGGCGGAAGTGGGCGAGAAGATTCTTACTACTCAAACGCAATTAGGTCGATTGCCAGTCGGAAAAGTCCTAACCGTGACCGATGTCTTCGTTGACGATAGCGTTGGTGAATGGGGCGTTGGGATTGTCGTGAAAACTAATTATCGCGTACTCGTCCCGGTAGAATCAGCCGAAGCCGACGAACCACAGCCAGCCGACCTAATCGACGTCGTATCTAATCTGGCAGCGCGTGTTGCGGACTTAGAGCGCGAGAATAAAAAACTACATGCGGCTTTGGACGAGGACATGAAAATCCGATCCGAAAACACTCGCAGGTACTTAGCGCTAAAAGACGAAATCGACACGCTGCACAAAGACAATCGGACGCTCGGCGAGGAATTGGAACGGTTAAAGGAAAGTGCGACCGGAGTTAAAGGCGAAAAGTTATTTACCGCGGACGAATTGGCGGCAATTATCGAAAGGTTGTTGATGCGCCCATGAAGATCGCCCTAACCGCACCGTTACGCGCAGGCAAGTCGGAAGCCGCCGGGTACTTGGCGCTGCATTACGATTTCCATCCGTTCGCATTCGGCGACGAACTCAAAGCCGCCTTTCATCGGGCTTTCCCGTCCGTGCCCGAAAAGCCGAAGCCACGCGCGCATTATCAAAAGTTCGGACAGTGGGCGCGAGAAGCTTTCGGCGAAGACGTTTGGGTTAACGCCACCATGACGAAAGTCGACGCTTACCTGGCGCGATATGCCTGCGACTGTGATTGCGGCCTAGCGCCAATGCTCAAAAACCGCGTGTTGGTCGAAGATTGCCGACAGCCAAACGAATACGCTCGACTGCGCGCCGAAGGGTTTACGCTAATACGCATCATGGCGCCGGAGGAACTACGGATTGAACGCGCAAGAAAAGCCGGCGATGATTTCGACTTGGTCGCGTTGAAGCATCCGACCGAGCTTGCGCTGCTGGATTTCGAAGTTGATTACGAAATTACAAACGACGGTACGATCGATGAATTATACGCGAAACTGGATGCGTTGATGGAGGCGATACTATGACGGAGTTTAACTTAACGCCGCAACAGCCGGCAACCGGACTTACGGTACTGGAACTTTTTTGCGGAGGCGGACTTGGAGCAATCGGCTTTAAAGCGGCTGGATACGATATTGTAAAGGCGCTGGACTTCGATAAGAATGCCGTTAAAGCCTACCGCCATAATTTCGGCGATCACGTTGAACAGGCGGATATTAACGCAGTAGATATCGATAGTTTACCGAACACAGACGTTATATTCGGAGGCCCTCCGTGTCAGGACTTCTCGGTCGCAGGCAAAGGCGCCGGCGCTGACGGAGAACGCGGAAAATTAGTATGGCGCTACCTCGAAATCATTGCGGCAAAGCAGCCGAAAGCCTTCGTGTTTGAAAACGTAAAAGGGTTGATAACGAAGCGCCACCGTCCTACATTTGATGCGCTTATCGAGAAATTTAACGAAATAGGTTACGAGATTAGTTGGCAGGTTATAAATGCGTGGCATTACGGTGTAGCACAGAAGCGCGAGCGGGTGTTTATCGTCGGTGTACGGAAAGACCTCGGCTTTACTTTCGAGTTTCCGAAGCCGTTAGAAGGCGATTATCGGACGCGAGTATTGCGGGATGTTATCGGCGATTTACCGGAACCCGAACGTCAAGACTGCGGAAAATATTGGACGCCAAAAAGCGAATACACATACGATCAAGCCAATCGCGTGCAATCGCTAGATAAGCCGTCTAATACGATTCCAGCACACCACAACAGCGGACAGCCGATCCACCCAACGGAAGCGCCGCGCCGTTTCACCGTTCGCGAATGTCTCCGAATCCAATCTGCGCCAGATACTTACGTCCTGCCAGACGATATTTCTTTATCGGCGCAATATCGGATTGTCGGTAACGGAATTGCTTCGCGCGTTGCGTGGTATATCGGAAGGGCGCTTGCGGATCAATTGGCGTCGGCGTCTAACTGAAACGCGTATGTATGTGAAGGATACGCTAAATACGGTTGCTTGGACGCCTCGCCATCGCCGATCAAATAATAGCGCTGCGGTAGGCTATCAAAATCAATGCCGACCTTACGCAAGAACGGAATGGCCGACACGTTGCCGCGCTTATCGAACTTGAACGGCTTGACGTCCGGTTGGTTTATTAACTCGGGCTTGCCGACTACGATACGCTTTTCATCCGCGTCATAGGCGACCGTCAAATAAAACGGACCGTCCGTAGGTAATCCGATAATACGACGCGCTCCTGCCGAGATGAACAGGCGGCGCTGCTTTTCGATAGTTATGTACGCTTTGAGGTTGCGCTCAAAGTCGTTAGATATCCACGTAAGAACCATAAACGAAACTCCTTTCGGAAGCGTTTACGTTAATCATAAACGAAATTAACGAAGGAGTCAACGAAAGGGGACGGTTAACATCGGTTCAGTAAAAGTTGATCTACACCGAAAGGAACGCGAATTCGACGCAACTTATGCGCTCGATAACGCAGAAGGCGTGAAACTATTACTCGCCGATTATCAGAAGTTCGTCAGCCGCAAGCGATGCGGAGATTACGACGCGGCGACGATTCTTATCGATATTCACAAGGCGATCGAATTAGCGAATCTAACGGACCGCCAGCGTCAGGCGATCGAGCTCGTTTACTTCGGAGAACTAACGCAAGCAGAGGCGGGCGAACGGATGGGCATCGCTAAACAAAATGTAGAGGCTTATATATCGAGGTCTGCCGAAAAGGTTGCGGACATTTACTACTACTGGGCGAGTCATAACGAAGGGTATACGACGGGAGGGCGAATCAATGGATAAACCTTTGCTGCACGAAACAATTAAGGAAATGTACCAACGTACTAAGGCCGGAAAGCTGGCGCGCCAGGAACGTATCAAAGAAACTATGGCGTTAGTAAACGCTTATTATGACTCTACCGGAGAACAGCCGGACGTTACCGCGCTTGACCGATTGGCTAATCTCATAATTTACGAGGAGCTTTCCGATTCACACCCGGATAAAGTTACGCGAAATGAATACCCGATTATGAGCGAGACACAGTTGGAGGAGCGTTATAAACGAGAAGCCTCCGATAAGTTGGCGGAAGAGTACGACCAAAACGGTGCGTACAAAGGTCTACCAATCCGCAGAACACGATCCAATTACGAAAATAAACTACTCGATAAGCGTGCCAAGGCTCGAAATTTAGAGCGCAGGAAATGTTACTCCGCGTTTGTTAACGGAAAGACGCCAGGGCAATTCACCGTAAATATCGCTACAGGCGAAAAAACCTACCACTAGTTGTCTATACGTTATGAGAGCGCTTATACAGCGCTTTTTATTTTATCGAAAAGGGGACGTTTATATGAGTAGAAGATTACGAGTTGTGAACACAGAAACCGGCGAGGATCTATCAGAAAGCTATACGCTGCGTCACCGAAACCAAGACGAAGCCTTCCGCCAGCAACAAGAAAAGACGGCCGATCGACGCGACTTCTCTAACGCGAATATGTCTAATATTCACGAAGTCTATAACGCTCTTACAACGGCACAGTGCGGTTATTTAATGCTTCTTCAGTGTTACGTTGACTATAACGGTGTTCTCGTTAAATCGAGCCGAAATAAAACGCCTATGTCAACTACGGATATGATGGACGTATTACAGCTCGGCAAGAAACGAATGACCTTCTATGATTTCTTATCCGCATGCATTGAACGTGACATTATCCGAGAGACCAACGATGGTTACAGCGTAAACGAGCACTACCACTTTAAAGGCAACTTCGGTAGCCAATACGTTGTTAAGCTGTATACTGCGAAAATTAAACGCGTATATAGCGAAGTGAAGGCGACGGACATCGGTCTTATTTATCGCATGTTGCCGTTCATACATTTCGAGACGAATGCACTTTGCGAAAATCCTTTCGAAAAGAATCCGAAACGCATCCGGTGGTTTAATAAGAAAGAGCTTGCGGAAGCTATCGGAGTAACGTCGGACACACTAGGTCGCCGCCTTAAGCAGATGAAGTTTGACGGTGAGTACGTTGTCGCGCGCATTAAAGTTGGTACAGAGCCGGAGCGATTTACGTTTAACCCTAACGTTTTCTATCGACAATCTAAGACGCCGGACAAAACGTTGATCGCGCTGTTTAACGTCAAGGAGGTATAAAACGAAAAAGGACGCCCGCTAAGGCGTCTTTATTTTTCTTTAATTGGAATCAACATTTAGAACGCGAACAGTAAAGCATTTAGGACACATGCCTAAGTAAGATTCCATATCGATTTCGGTTAAAAAGCTATCAGGGCTTGCTAGACGTTCAACAGCTCCGCCATTAACTACTCTTCTGAATTTTTCCTTTTCGGTCTCCTCAAATCCGCAGGCCTTACATATACCTCCCATTAATATTTCCCCCTCATATATTCTTTTTCATGCCGCATCTTCTACATTCGCGCAAAAACTTTCCGTTCTTTACCGAGCTCTTAAATAACGTATAGTCGCAGTTATCGCAACGCCCTGCGCGAACATCCGGCATTTCCTTATATTCGTACGTTATCGTCGTATTGTATCCCTTTGTTTCGTAATCCTTTTCCTCCATCCGCTAAACCTCCGTGTCTATTCGCGTTGTATAGGTAAATTATAACACGTTAGTATGCGGAAAAACCGACGAAACTGTGCGCCAGCCTCAAATTTCCCACGAAATCAAAGCGAAAGAGTCGCCATAACGCCGATCAGGTACGCTAGGGTACCCCGCAGCTTAAAACGGCTCACACACGCTTATTTCACGTTAAAACGCGCTGACTCAAAAGTCCCGATATAATGGCGCTTGCCTGAATCCGTATAACAATCGATCTGGATTACGTAGCTTCCGGAGCCAGTTTTACCACGGATCGACTTTACGCTAAATGACTTCAGCGGCGTTGCGGTCTTAAAGCTTCCGCGCTGTACCAAGCCAGTGTCAGTCAGCCCGCCACCTGAACGCTTTTTATAAACGCCGGCCGTATAATAAAGCGTGGCCGCGCCTTTCTTTTCGGCTTTCCAATCGACCGTCTTCGCGCTGCTAGTATACGTAGTCGCATCCGTATATACACGCGCTTTATGTCCGAACTTTTCCGTCTGCCAGCCCGACCATGCTGCGTCTGCTTGCGGTGCTAAGGCGATTGTACTCGTTAAAAGAGCCGCGGTGATTACGATTGATTTAAATAAACGTTTCATACGATTTCCTCCTCGACCTGTAGGCGCGCTCCACACGTAGGGCGGCACGCGTCAGGCTCTATTTTTACGTCAAGTCTTGCGTAATTACATTCGTTACAAGCGTATTCAACCATCGTTAGCGTCTCCGATCTCATTTTCGATCCGATAGCCGAAGTATTGTAACATCGAATTGATGCCAATTTGGTAAGCGCGCCCACATCGACCGAATTCGGCGGCGGGGCGCTCGTATAGGTCGAGGATCTGCGCTTCCTGCTGCGGTGTAAGTGCCGGTGTATCCGACCATATTTTGCGAATCATAAGCTGCTGCATACCGTTATCGCCTCCGTTTGAATGCGACGACCAGGCCCGCGATTGCAACGATCAGGGCCGCCGCCGTAATTACGATAGATAAAGCCGTTAACATGGCGCGCTCGCCTCCTTGTGTTTTCGTTTTTGATACGGTACTATAGGAGACACGGGGAGGACTCTCACATCTATCCCCGTATCAACGTTTCTGGCGCTAGTCGTTTTTGCGATTAGCGTTTTTTGCGTTAACGCAGGCGGTTGCCAAATTCGTTACCGCAATGACGAAGTTTACTATCGCCGTTATAATTAGTACCGTTTCCGCGTTTAATTCGTTTTTCCCTCCTTTCTATAATTAAATTATACGCTAGCGTATAGGTAAAGTCAAGCTAAATTGGAATATTATTCGTCTCTATGTCCGTTTGATTAAGCGAAAGGTTGCCGGATATTTTGTTTCCGATAACTCGCGAATTAATAGACTCGGAGGTCTTTATCGGATTATACAACGCGAAAGAACTAACGGAATAAACAACGTTTTCCTTTACTAACGCGCCGTCTGTGTTCTTCGTTTGAATGCCGTAACCACCGGAAGACGTCCGGTTAAACGTTATATCATTTCCTGATATCTCGGGTTTTTTACCGCCTATAACGTAAATCGGTATCAAACACTTCGCGTCAGTTATATCGTTGTCTTTGATGCGCACCGTTCGACCTTCAGCGCTTTCTCCGTATATAGCCATGTTTGTTGGCGATGGGATGTGAGTGTTTTTAATAAATACGTCACTGCCTTTATCGAAAGCTACCGAGTATCCCGCAGCGTTAGGATACTCGGTAAGATCGACGTCATTATCGAATACTTTCGCTGAGGACCTCGTAATTACGACGCCTTGTTTGCTTCGCTTTATATCATTCGACTTTGCTTTAACGTTGGTAGAATCGATGATCTCCATCGCGGTGATATCCGAGTCATTTAATTCGTTACCTTCGAACGTTATATCTCTAGAATTGCGCGCGCAACACAGCTTTCCTGGACAGTGGTTTACGGTATTATCCGAGAATTTAACGTTCTTGGCTTCGAATGTGGCTAAGGCAATACCGTCCACGCTTAATTCTGAAATCGTATTGTCTGAAACGGTAACGTCACCGCCGCGAACATCTATACCACTGCTGAAGCCTTTTATTGTATTACCGGAAATGGTTGCGTTATTTCCTATGAAACCTGCCGAAACACCGAGCCCCGCAATTGCAGTGTATTTTTTATCCTTACGAACAAATATATTATTTTCGATGTTTGTATCGGTTCCATATCCGTAAGAGATCGTATTGTCCGAATGGTTTTCGGATATAACGACCTCATAACCGCTGAAGTTACACACCGACTGTGCCACGTTGCCTACGAAAGTATTATTCGTTATTTTGACGTTGCGTGGCTCTTCGTAATCAATGTCGCCTTCACCATATCCTTCGATGTCAATGCCCAACATTGGCATACAGCCATCGTTTATGCCCGCGTTGGTAATTTCGTTATCATGAATCTTAACGTCCTCGCCGCCTGTAACCGATATGTTATTACGGCGTGCTCCGTCTAACTTGCAGTTTTTAATCGTTATATTGCGAGCGGGGCGGTAAGTCGTCCAGGAAACGTTAAGCATTCCTTGCGCGTTAACCATAATACAGTCGCCAGTAAAGTCCGCAATATCAACGCCTTCAATTACGACGTTTTTCGAGCCATGTACGTTTATGCCGTAACCCCATTCGTGCGTTTTCCTCTTTTCGAGGTCGCCGTGACCGGTAAAATCGTGCTGATAACGCTCGCCTCGGATCTTGCCGCCTTTTATCGTTACATCCTTGACCTCTCCAATATAGATGCATGAATAACCGTAAGAACTATTTGACTCAACGATGAATTCTGCTTTTGGATGCAATATTAGAGTTATGCACGATGGCACACGTATCCCGGCTCCTTCTTCCGGCTTAACAGAAAGTCGATTTACTGCGTCTATAAGATATTTACCTTTCGGTATATAAACCTCAGAATAACCGGCCTCAGCGGCTTCGAAAATTGCGCGATTGATTCCTTGCGTAGTTGCGGCCGCCTCAGTTCCATCGCAGTAAATACCGTACTTTTCGACTTCCAACGTATATCGCATCATTATTCGTTACCTCCAACGTTATAATTTTCGTTAATAAAGGCCGACAGCAACCCGGTAAATTTATAGAACGTCTCGGTTTCGGTTCCAGCGCGTCCAGTAAGCGAGAACGTACCGAACATGCTTTTCCGCAAACCGGTACTAAGTTCCAGCTGCAGACTTTCGCCGGTTACGCACTTATTCGCTATATTCGCAGCACTGGCGCCCGCAAATCGATGTCCTTCGCCTACGAGTTCGGCGCTAAAGCCGGCAGCATTCAAGCGGTCCACTAACGCCTGACCGCGTATTGGATCGGTGCCACCTACGATAATGTGTTCGGCGCTGTCGCTATAACCATGGAGCGATATAACGCGTTGGTGGCGCGTAACCAGGTCAAGCGCGGTCGGTTCGTCGAAGTGAGTGCTCGTGATGTGGAGGTCGAAGCCATTCGGCGTCTTAAGCGATTCGAAAAGATACGTTGAATAGTCGTTGCTGAGTTCGCGGGCAAGTTCGCTAGTTCCGCCTTCAATACTGCCGCCGTGTGGCGCGAGTATCAAAACGGGTGTGGCGTGATCGGTCGCGAATATGTTGTAATTCGTCTCGGGTTCGTTTGCTTGGAGTTCGGCAAAGTTGCGGTAAACATCGGTGGCTTGCGCGGTGACTGCGGTGACTGCTGTGAATGCGGATAACATTGCGCATAGAATAAACGCTGTGATATACTGGAAGTGCTTCGCTCGATTCGGACGGTGCAGCTTTGCTTTGGTCGGTGGGGCTGCGCCTCCGTTTCGTTCTAAAATCGCCTTATTCAGTTTTTGTGTTTCGTTAATCATTTCGTTAACCCCTCTCGGATTTTATTAACGAGGGCCCTTCGTTACAATAAACTATACGCTAGCGTATAAGAGGCGTCAAGAGGAATTGCGAAAAAATATTCTCTGGCGTATAATTGTCGCGAGGTGATCGAAATGAAACTTACGGTAAAGCCTCGTCTTGGTGCGGTTCTTTCGCAGCTAGATTGGTCGCAATCCGAATTATCGCGGAGATCCGGCGTTCCACAGGCGTCGATATCTCGGTTTGATAATTCCGAAAGACACTACGATTGGCATGTCGCATCGATTATGAAAGCAACCGGAGCCAAATACGAAGAATTATTCGAAGTAAAAGAAACGGAAGAGGACGCTGAATAAATCGGCGTCTTTTTTTCGTCTTGAAATTCGGATTCGAGTTGGTATAATTATCCTATCGATACAAGTTCGGGAATTCCCGAACCGAAAGGGTGGACGAAATGACTCCGAAAATGAGCGTTATTATACCGGTATACAACGGCGAAAAGTACCTGCGCGAATGCTTAGACAGCGTGCTCGGCCAGACGCTGAAGAATATCGAAGTTTTGATCGTAGATGACGGCTCGACCGATTCAACGCGCAATATTTTACGATACTACGAAGCCATTGACGAACGTGTCAAGCCGATCTACCAAGCGAATCAGGGACCGGCCACGGCGCGAAATAATGCGCTGGAGCAGGCGCGCGGCGAATTCGTCGCATTTATCGACGCCGACGATTGGATCGAACGAGAGACATACGCGACCATGTACGAAGCCGCCGTCGCAAATAACGCCGATATTGTATTTACGGATATCTGCTGGGATTACGAAGACCCTACGAAAAACTATACGAAAAGTTATCGCACAAAAGCAAATACGCCGTTAGGTCGGGACGAAATTAAAGCGGAAATATTAACGGACTTTTTATATAACGGCTCATATGGCGGCGTATGGAAGTTAATCCGAAAAAGTTTAATAGATACGTATGGTTTAGCGTTTCCTGACGGTAAGTATCTCGGCGAAGATTGGCTGTTTAATATGGACGCGTTTACGTATTGTCAGACGGCTTATTATATCGATAAACCGTTGTACCATTACCGGCAAATAAACGACGCCAGTTTAATGCGCAAATATAATCCTGAGCTATTCGATTCGTACATAAACGGAAACACGCTAGAAACGTATGCGAAACGATGGAGGTTATACGACGAAAAGGTTGCGGTAGACTTAGCTCGGCGGAAGTGTTATATCGCGGTAAACGGGTGTATACAGAACGAATTTAAGCCGGGCTGCGATAAAGGGATGCGCGAAAAATTAGCGTTGATTGAGCGCATAGTCGAGCATCCGAACGTAGGGAAGGCGGTAGAGATAGCGTTGCAGCACGAGGAGAGTTTGGCGCGGCGGATTTACCTGGCGATGCTAAAACGGAAGGCGGTATTCGGGTTATTTCTAGCGGGGAAAATACTGTCGTTGAGGTGGCGTTGAGTTGGCGTCATCTTTTTTCGTATAGTTCGATTCTCAATTACGGAAAACTAATTGATAATGAACACGACTTTATTCGTACAAATCGGCGAAAAACACGACTTTATTCGTACACCTGAAAAGTGGGTTCGCGCTTAGAGCCGCAAGGGATACAGCGATTTTAGGCCGCCAATCACTTCTTAGTCTTGTGAATCACAAGCCTCTGGAACTCCGTTTCACTTCGTCCAGTATTATCGCGATCAAGTACTTATTAATTAATATCTGCGCGTATGTAGGGAGCGAAGCGACCGGAATTAGCGCTATGTTTAAATACATACGGAAAGAATTGCGCTAATCTATCGAAATTTATTACGTTAATTTAACGGTAATATAGTGACTTTTACTTCGTTAGCTGTCTATACGTAATAGAAGGACGTAAAGCTACGTAAAACTTAACGGAAAGGAGGGCGGAAATGGCTCGGAAACTTAGCGAAAAACAAATCGCTGCTATCGAATTTTTATCGCAGCCGAACAGAGGCGGACTGACTTACGATCAGATTGCCGATGCAGTAGGCGTTACAAGACAGACGTTGCATAACTGGCGAAACAACGATGACTTTTACGAAGAATTAAAACGCAGAATTAAGAAGCAATCAGCGGAAAGAATGCCGGATATCATAGCGTCAATACCCGATCATATTATTAACGATGGAAATGCCGCGATGCTACGGACATATATGCAGTGGCACGATATGCTGACGGAGAGAACGGAAGTAGACGTTAAGAATGACGGTAATAACATAGCGGATATCAAGGCGGAAATAGAGCGTCTGAGGGCGCAACGTAAAACGGAAGAATAGGCGGACAGTAATATATGAAGCGTTCTGATAGCGGTAGGTTACGCCGTTTGACGGGCGCTTTTATTTTATCAGCCGAGGCTCATTGGCGCGCGACCCCTCGATCACTTTCGGAATAGGCCCCGCAATTATACAGTATCTTATACATATCGCGTTATCACTGCCGTATATATAAACGTTGATATATCACGGTTCATACGATGCATAAATAAAACGTAATACATAACGCAATACAAACACGAATGAATGCCGTTATATCAACGACCGGACCACCCCTCCACTGTAACTTAATCCGATAATGTTACACTCGATATACAAAACGGTGCATACCGTATGAAAAACGAAAAGGGGGCGGGGGAGGAAAAACGAAAAGCCCGGACGCCAGGCACATTTTAAACGCGTATTTCAAAAATTCACTTTGACCTAACGGAAAGGAGGCGTCCACTATGCCACGAGGAATCGAAAGTATTATCGCTGATTTAACGGAATTCAAAGGCGAAGAAGTAACGGTAAGCGATCGCCTGACAACTGACGGCTATTTTATCGCGGTTAAGTTTTCCGAAAAGCTTCCGGAATCTGAAATCGCAGTAGTCGGCGGCACCAGCCCGCCAAAAGAAGCGCTAGATGCGCTAGGGATTTCGCTAACAGACGCACCTTATTTCGGAGTGACGAGCGATTTCTTAATGGGAGCGGAGTGGGTTATCGAACAATTACGTAATAGATAACGATTCTACCACGAAATTAAAGCGCCACAGCCGTTTTAATCCAGCCGGAGGGTATTCGGTAGGGTAAACGTTAGAAACGCTAATTTCGTGTAATTTCAAAGGGAGGGCGAGAAGGTGGAGCGTATTCTTCGATTTGTTTACTCGGCGGCAGAACGTCACAACATAACAACGGATATGATTATCGACGCCTTTTTACAGGTAAAACAAATTGGAATCGACTTGACGGATGAAGAGATTATAGTCGCGCTTGCTGAATTAGGCGATAACGGGATACATGGGCGCCCAGCTGTCGAGAGATTAATTTAGACTTGCGTTCGACATTCGAAAGGGTTTAGAACCCGACGGTCGACTTAGCCTACGTGAGTCTAACGCAATCAGAACGAGGCTTCCGCACCCTACGGCGGCGGTCTTTTTGTGCTTGCGTAAATAAAAAAAGCACCGCAGGCTTAAACCTCGATGCTTTCGTAAGCTTCCGATATTTCGTCGGCCGTTATTCCGATGTATCTCAACGTTTCGCGCTCGCTTGAGTGTCCGAGTATAGACATAATGCGCGTAATATCAACGCCGTTTTCGTGCAGCCGATAGCCGAACGTCTTACGGAGCGAATGCGTTCCTATCGCGCCGATTTTATCCGCAATGCCGGCCCGTTCGGCAGCGTCGTTGAGTATCCGGTACGCTTGAACGCGACTAATCGGCTTGCCGCCACCTTGACGGCTGGCAAATACGTAGTCTTTATCGTCAGCGTCACTTAAATACGTCTTGATTTCGCGCAGCACGGACGAACTAAACGTAATCTTACGTTTTTTCTTACGTTTTTGTTCCGTAATGACTAGCGAATCTTGGCCGCGAAGATCCCCGACCTTAAGCGTTAATAAGTCGCTGATACGCAGCCCAAAAGCGGTGCCGAGCGTCAATAACAGACGGTTGCGACCGTTCAGGGCGTTCTTCAGTTTATTAAAATCGCGCTTAGATTTAATCGGGAATACTTCGTTAGCCATTTCGTTCACTCTCCGTAACTTAATTTATATTTTGTTACACTCATAGTAACGAAAATGATAACGAAAGTCAAACGAAATTAACGAAAAGGAGGCGATCTTTATCGCATGGGTTGACGGACGCTGGCTCAAACCGGCTGAACGCGCTGAATTAATCAACGTTCTAACTGAATACTTAGACGCGTTAGATGAAACGTACGGCGACGACATTCCTGCGTCAGAGATCGCCGATTATTACGAAAAAGCGACCGAGCTTGAGCGGCTTAAACGGATTCATCGATGCGAAGGTAATCTGCTCGAGTTCTCAATCGAATATTTCTCGGACGCACGAAACCCGGATAATGACGGAAACTGGGACGGATTCGATGTTACGGATGTGAGCGAAGCGCCCGATTTCCACGTAGAGATATGCGACATTATGAACGTCGTGTCTTCCGAAAAGGTTAACGAAAAGATAGCGGCAGCGGCGCCTCGTTCGCACGCAAAGTCGACTTACTTATCGAAAGCCTTTCCGGTTCACGAAATCGTTTATCGGCGACGGAAATACACGATCATCATTTCGGAAACGCCTTCGGTATCGAAAGCGAATATGGAATGGATTCGGAATCAGCTCAAGTTTAACAAGAAGCTGCGCGCCGACTTCGGCCCGTTATTGTCGCCGCAAGACCAAGCGAATATTATCGATAACTCCGAATCATTTATCGCGTGGCATCCAGACGGAGACAGTCGAAAGCAGCTCGCGCTAGTCCAAGCGGCATCTACCGGTCAAGCGTTGCGTGGTCGTAACTGGAACGGTACGCGTCCGGACCTTATTATTTGCGACGACTTAGAGGATGCGCGCCCAGGAGGAAACGCCAGCACGCCGGAACAGCGAAATAGTCTCCGGAACTGGTTCTCTCAAACGGTCATGCCGTTAGGTGATCCGAAAGGAAAGCGGACGGCCTTCGTTTACATGGGAACGACGGTTCACATGGACGCTCTCTTAATGCACGTTCTATATAAGCGGTCGGACTTCGTCACGAAAGTCTATCGCGCCATTATCAAACAACCGGAACGACTCGATCTTTGGGAAAAGTGCCGCCTAATTTATATTGATCGCGAAAATCCGAACCGATTAGCCGACGCAGAACGGTTTTATAAAGAAAATGAAGCCGAATTATTGCGCGGCAGCCGAGTTTTATGGCCGGAAGTCCAGCCGTTGTTTAAATTAATGCGCTGGAAATGGGATAACGGATCAAAAGCGTTCAATACCGAGTACATGAACCATCCAATCGACGAGGAATCGATGATTTTTAATCCGGAAAAGTTCACGTACCACAACGGTAATATAGATTACATGAAATATGACGTTTCCCTTGCGGTGGATTTTGCGATGGGGAAAGAGCGTGGAGACTATTCCGCAATAACGACAGTCGCTATCGATAAGATTAGCGGCTCTATTTATGTTATTGACGCGTTCGGACAGCGTTTGAAGCCGGACGAGTTTATGAAAGTCATCGTCGAGAAGGTCGTTAAGTTTCAGCCGACCGTAATTGCGGCAGAAGCACAGGCGGCGCAAGAGTTTTTCGTAGATGAGCTCAAGAAACAATTAACGAAAGCTGGCTATCCGGCAGATACTCGCGTTAAGAAAATAAAACACCGTAGCCGTAAAGAGCTCCGTATCGAAGCGTTATTGCCTTCAATCGAGAACGGAACAATCCAGTTTGATCGGAGGCATGCGCTATTACTTGAGCAATTCGAACAGTACGGAACCGGAGCCCACGATGACGTTATCGATGCTTTAGAAATGGCGGTTTCTGCTGCGGCTAAATCGCGCAGACGCAAAGGCGGTAATGTCGGTAATTACCGTTACTAAACGAAAGGAGGCGTTTTAAATCGTAATTGTTGATCGTAATTTTATTAACCCGTTTCAATTCGTGATACCTATCGAAGAAGCAATCGGTTCACGCGAATTCCAGCGTATTTGCGACGAAATTAAGCTTTATCGGCGCTATGAAGGCAGCCTAAACGTTTGGTCCGACTATATTAAGCCGGACAACATCGCATATGAGCCGACTACACTTTCGATGAACTACCCGCGAAAGTTGATCGATACGATGGCGGCTTGGCAATTCGAGAAAGAGCCGAAAGTATCAGTACCGCCTGATGTAATCGACGATCCAGCGCAAATGATGCAACCAGGTTACGAACCAAGCGCGGAGCAGCAAGCGGAAAATAGTCGGGCAAAGGCGAAAGAGCGGCTACTGAAGTGGGTTTGGGATGATAACCGGATGCACGAAAAGCTTCTCGCGGCGGCTAAAGATCGTGCCATCAGTCGTACGGGCGTGTACGCAAGACTCCACTACGACACTCGACGCGGCGAAATTAAAATCCTGTGGCACCCTTCGACGGAAGTTATCGCTGTTCATAACGAATGGGACGCCGACCAATTAGACGCTGTTCATTTTGTAGCGTGGCTTGACGAAGAGCAGACGCGCCTTTGGAAGCTTTCGTATTATCTCGTATGGAAAGGGGACGAAGAAACCGGAGCCTATGATTGCGAGATCGAGGAAGCCGTTTATGACGACGGACTGTCCTTGCGCGATCAGAGAGTCGAAAGAAAATCGATGGGGCTCGATTTTATCCCGGTTGTTCATATCCCAACGGACAAACTTACTGGACATAGCGAAGGTTACAGCGAGATCGAGAAACTGATCGACACGGCCGACGAAATAGACCGTAAAATATCGGACTACTCCGATGCCCTTCGGTTTGAAATGTTTGCGATTACGTTACTAACTGACGTAGATTATGATCCGAAAAATCCGTTTCAAGTTTCGCCTAGTGCGATTTGGGACCTCGGAGAATCGGGCCAAGAAGGCGGAGGGACGCCAGACGCGAAGAAGCTTGAAAGTGGATTTAAATTTAAAGAAGCGATCGAAGCGTACCTTGACCGGATGCAGAAACGGCTCCACGAAATCAGCGAAGTTCCGATGGTCAATACGGCTGATATGAATACCGGCGGTATTAACGACATGGCGCTAAAGCTGCTATACGGCTCGATCATTTCGAAAACGCAGCGGGCTTGGATCGTTTGGCAGTCCCGTTTACAAACGTTGAACGAATATATCTTGCGTTATATGAAAGCGCGCCAAGAACATCCGCGATTCAAATACGACCATAAGCTTCTATCGCAAGTCGATGAGTATTACGATAACAAAATTATCTTCGGACTTCCTTTACCGGAAGACCAAGCGGCGTTAATTACGCAGCTAGGCGAAGAAATTTCTAACGAAATGGAATCCGTAAAGGGCGCGATCGCTCGAAGCGGAAAAGAAAATCCGGAAGCTAAATTTATGGAGATTTTACAGGAGCGCAATCTTAAAATGCAGTCGCAAGACCCTTACGGTGAGTCTACAAACGGCGGATCGCCGGAAGATGAAACGGAAGAAGACGACAAAGACCCTAACGCATAACAACGCTTGACCTACGATATGTCGTTAAACTATCGGTTGTTGTTTTGCGTAATCCATAGCCGACGGGCTTTAAACGGAGGTATACAAATGGATGTACAACGAAAGTTATTGCGTTTAAACCTACAATTTTTCGCGGAACAGGAACCGGAAGAAACAAACGCTCAAACTACGGCTGGGGAGCCGGAACCAACACCGACAGAGCAAACACAACAGCCGGAAAAGACGTTCACGCAGGCCGAACTTGACGAGATTTTAAATAAACGGCTTGAACGCGAGAAAAAGAAGCAGGCGGAAGTAGAGGACCAGCTTAAACGATTAAAAGCGTATGAGGAAGCGGAAGAAGAGCGCAAAAAGGCGGAAATGTCCGAAGCTGAACGTTTAAGAGTCGAAAAAGAAGAAGCGGCCAAGAAAGCGGAAGAGGCTACAGAAGCTGCGAAAAAGGCACAAGAAGCTGCGAACCAGAGGATCATTAACACGGAGCTTCGCGCTATCGCTCGGTCACTTAACGCAAACGATCCGAATCAAGTTCTCGCGCTACTCGACAAGTCAGCGGTACAGATTGACGAAGAAGGAAACGTAGTTGGAGCCGAAGAAGCGGTCGCAGAATTTAAAGCGTCAAGTCCGTGGATGTTTAAACAGCCGATCGGAGCAGACGCTTTGGGCGGAAGCAATCCTTCGACAAACAACACTCAAACGGAGATTGTCGCGAAAGAAAAAGAACTCGAAGAGGCTAAACAAAAAGCTCTCAAGGATAGCAGGTACTCCGGAACAGTGACCAAGATATTCAATGAGCTTTTGAGTTTAAAAACCAAACGGTAATTCAGTCGCCTTCTTGGCGGCTTTTTTTTAATTACAAAAACTATTAGGGGGATTAACACATGGTAGCAACTAGCTATGATTTCCAGCAACAGGTTCGCCAAATGCAAGCGAACGTAGATTTAATTCTAACGAAGGCTCCGGTTCTTTTCGGGCTTATCGGCACAGGGGAGGGTCTCACGCAAACTAAATTCGAATGGCAGAACGATTATTTGAATAGTGACACTGGCGTCGCTAAAGCAGCGGCTACAGCGGACGCAACTGAAATCGAGTTGGCCGAAGGGGACGCACGTAAATTTACTGAAAATGCTCTTGTGCAAAACGGCCTTGAAGTATTACGCGTAACAGCAGTCGATGAAGCTGCCGACAAGATCACTGTTCAACGTGGTTATGATGCGACTACTCCTGAAGCAGTCGAAGCTGACGGAGAATTGAAGGTAATTTCTCGTCCACGTCCAGAAGGTGAGGACGTATTTAGAAAGAACGAGATTAACGATCGTATTGTGTCGTTCAACTACTCGCAAATTTTCTCTCGTTACGCTTCCGTATCCCGTACACAGCAGCAAGTTAATACGTACGGAGTTTCTGACGAACTCGATTATCAGGTTAACCTTCGTCTTCAAGAGATGGTTCGGGAAATGAACAACTCACTTATTTATGGACGAAAATACCAAGGATCAGCGGCCCAGCCTCGATCTACTGGCGGATTATTCGCTTTTGCCCAAGAGCAAGGAGCGAATAATCAAGACTTCGGCGGAAACGAAATCAAAGCCAAAGGCTTAAACGATGCTATCGAAGAGACTTTCAAGCGTGGTGGACGAGTTAATACAATCCTTTGCGCTCCAAACGTTTCTCGCCAGATCACAAAGCTTGCAGGTGACACTATTCGTACTACTCGCGGAGAAGGTCAAGTCGGTTATCAAATCATGTCATTCATGAGTGATCTACCTGGCGGCGCAGTTTCTCAAGTCGTTGTGGACCAAAATATGCCGAAGGACCGCGCTGTTTTACTTGATCTTGATAACATCAAAGCTCGTTATCTAACTCCTGTATACGACCAAGATGCTACACCAAACGGTGCAGATTATTTCTCTCGTGTAATCCGTGGCGAACTCGGCTTCGAGATCAAGAACGCGAAAGAATCAGTTGCAATCCTTTCTGGTATCTCTAAATCTGTTTCCTAATATGACGGGGCCTCTTATGGCCCCTACTATAATTTGAAAGGAGTGAGGCCGTAAATGGCTTTAAGTAAAGAGGATGTACAACGCCTTAACATGTCGATGCCGGTTGCGAATGACCTCAAACTCGGCGACCTATTAGCGAAATTAGAAGCAAGTTCGGGCGCAACTGTAGAGATCAAATGGGCGGATGTCACCGGAAAACCTTCGACTTTCCCTCCATCTGCTCATACACATACAATCGCTAATGTCACAGGTCTACAAACGGCATTAGACAGTAAATTAACCGCGTCAAAAGCGGCAACGCAAGCGAACAGCGCAGCGACAGACGTTGCCGGTCTTGTAACGGACTTTAATGCGTTGCTTGCTAAATTAAAAGCGGCTGGGTTGATGGCGTAGTGGCAGAATATAAGACGTTACCTAACTACGAATTTATGAGAGACGGTTTGCATCTCGTTTTTAATGGATACGGCGTATATAAAACGAATGTCGAGAAGGAAATCAAAGCGCTTGATGCGGCTTCACCATTTATTCAGCGCGTAGATGTTGAACCTTTACCGATCAAGGAAAATAAAGAGGAGAAAATCTCGGCTGAAGAAGTTGCGGAAGATTCTCCGACTCCTGACGAAGGAAAGCAAAAGCCAAAAGGTCCTTCTAAGAAGAAAAAATAACGGAGGTGAGTCATGTGGCGGTATCAAGTCGACTAGCAACGCGATTAAGTAGAGTGGAAGGCGTCACAGCGGACGATATTGCCGCATGGATCGCCGAAGCCGAAGCTGAGTCCGGTTTAACTGCGGAAGAAAACGAAAATGCAGTCCTATTTTTGGCGATGGCAATCGCATATGAAACTATCGCGAGTGATGCGGCGAGGTTCTTTAGTTTTCAAGACGGAGAAGAATCGGTAGACAAAACGAACATTTTCGCTAATTATATGCAACTCGGAAAAGACGCCCGAAAAGATTATCGTAAAGCTTATCGGAGAAGCGGCGGCCAGATGCATCCGAAACGAGCTGATGATCGATGAGTAACCAAACGGAATTAGATCGCCAGCTTAAAAAGGTTTCGATGCAATACCGCAAGCTAAACGCGAGTCAACAAGAGTACGCGATAAAGGAAATCGGACGAATCCGACTTGAGATCGTTGACTTACTTACGGAGTACAGCGGCAGCGATGGAAAAATTAAAAGGCAGCGCTTGAACAAACTACTTCGCGAGTTAGATACGATTGAAAAGCTCGTGCGAACTACCGGTATGAACGCCTTCGAGAAAATATTCGACGATACAGCCTCTACGACTTCAGACGCAATAAAAACGGCGTTTGTGGATTCGGTAGGCACCGCAGCTATATCCGGAGTTGCTTTCGATAAGATCAATAAAAACGTTGTTCGTTACGTTGTAAATCGGGTAGGCGACGATGGTTTAGTATTGTCCGACCGCGTATGGAGATTTGCTGGCGATCAACGCGATGAGCTTTCGAAAGCTATTCGGACGGGAATTATAACAGGTCAGTCAGTTAGTGAAATTAGCGCTAATGTACGTAAAGTATACGAAAACGACGCATGGAAAATCAGGCGGTTGGTCGTAACGGAAGGGAATACGGCGCATAGAGTAGCGGCGTCTTACACCGGGCAGCAAAGCCGAGTCGTTAAAGCAATGCGTGTTCATCGCGGTAAGGCTAACCGTCCAGATCACCGATGCACACAGCTTGAACTCGAAGACCGTTACGGAATGGGCGCCGGACTGTATAAGCCGGTCGATCCGGAAATTTATATGATGCACATAAATTGTACCGGCTATTTAACGTATGAACTATACGACAAATACAAATAGGAGGTGACTGCGTGATAACACCGGAAGATATCGCGTTTATGAAGCATGCGCGAAAAGAAGTCATTCAAGGACGTACTCATGACGTTGTTTTATTTTACGAAGAGGAAGTCGTAAGAGATCCGATAACAAACGAGCCCTTACCGCAAACAGAACCGCCAAAACGGATTGTTCCCTCCGTAGTCACCGAAATTAGTTCGCAGGTTAAGATCGATAGGTATCTGGCGGATGGAATCGAAGTTCAATCCGGCGATATTTGGTTCTCGATTGCTGTCGAACTGATCGAAGATATTTACGGGTCTCTTAAAAGCGTAATCTATGACGAAAAGACTTACGAGATATTATCCGTAGATAAAAAAGGAATCGGAGCAAGAAACCGCGCCGAGATCGTTGGGAGGCTGAGAAGATGAGTCGATCCAATATGCGCATCTCGGTCGAAGGACTTAGTCGAGTTATTCGGGGATTGGATTCTACACAATTCGTACAAGAAGTCGACGAGGTAACGGAGGCGCAAACGTTGTTGATGGCGAATGAATCGGCTGAACGGGCGCCTGTAGATACGGGAAAGCTACGAAATAGTATCGTAGCAAGTCCAGAAAAGGTTGCGCCTGCAATGTGGGAATACGGATCTGACGTAGATTATGCGAAGATCCAGGAATATACGCATAAAACACAAAGCGGATTTATCCGGGATGTTGTATGGAGCAACGAACGTGTTTATCGCGGAAAAATACTTCGTTTGGTTCAAGGTTTAGGCCGATGAGACAAATCGATGTTCAATATTCGATCATCCAACATCTCGCTAAGAAAACCGGATTTGAGGTCGTATGGGCTTATGATGGCGTTATATTACCGGAGACTAAGCCGTTTATTACGGTCCAGCAGAGGCAGAACACTCCGACAGTTGTTTCGAAACAACGGGAATCTGTGCGAATGGTTTACCGATTTCAAATCGGACTTCACACAAACACCGCAACAGAACGAGGAACCGTACAGGAGCAACTTAAACGGATATTCTTATTCGATAAAATAGCGCTTATTAACGCAAATGAACCGAGCCAAACGCTCGGTCTTTTTTATGTCAACTTAACGGCGGAGGTTCCTTTGCCTGCGGAAGAATTGGCGGATAAGACGAACTATCATCGCGTTTATTTTGACATCGAGATAGATACGACATTGAGCGCATAACAAAAGGGGGATTTAATTTGGCGGTAGAATATCGCGGAGAAGAGATTTTATATGCAGCGGTAATCGAAACGGATGCGGGCGAAAAGATGATCCGTCCGTTTAACCAAACGAGCGGAACAACTAGTATCGAAGCTGACTCGATCGACTTGGATACGAAAGATAAAACCGGAAGTGACTACGGAAAGGTAACGCAATCAGTCTCGCTTGAGGGCGTTATTACAGAAGGCGATCCGTTTATTAAGGCTATGAAAAAGAAAATCAGAAATAAAGAATTCGTCAAAATCTACGAGATTGATACACGGACTAAAGAAGCGGAAAGCGGTATGTATATGATTTCTTCGTTTGAACGCGAATTCGGAAACGGAGATTTCGCAACGTATTCACTTGAAGGATCATTGAACGGAGACGTTACGGAGGAAACTCTCACGGAAATTCCGGCAGGGGCACCGTCTTCATCTGCGCCAGCTAGTGGAGATACAGGTACGATAGCACCTTAAGGCATCGCTTAATCGCGGTGTCTTTTTTTACTTAACGAATAAAAAACGAGAAGGAGACGATTATATGGCACGTTTTGAAATTGAAGGAGAAGAGTACGAATTAAAGCTAACGTTCAAGAGCGTTAAACACCTTGATGGTTTATACAAAGGCGGCTCATTCGAATTAATCGGTAAAGCACTTGTCGGGGATTTGGAGACGTTTGTACACGTTGTGCATGCGGGGCTTTTTCACACCGAAAAGAATATTTCGATTTCTAAGGTTCGGTCAGCTATCGAAGAAGGAGTCGAGAAAGAAGTACTCGACATGGATACGATTCTTAAAATCACGAACGAGGTCGTATCGAACAGTTTTTTCTACAAGAAAACAGCGGAAAAGCTTCTGAAGAAAGATCCGAAAGCGGCGGAAATGCTGGCGGGGATTTTGGAATAGATCAAGTACTTGGCGAGGCCTGGCGGTACTTATCGTTAAAGCCTGACGAAGTCTACGCTCTAACACCGCGGGAGTATCACATCTTAATCCAAGCGCAGCAAGACAAGAAGTTCGATCAATATGACGACTTGGCTTCACTCGCGATGATGATCGGAAAAGTTCGTTCAGCTAAGAAAAGCATTAAGCAATCTGATTTATTCAAGCGGCCCAAGACTGCGGATGATGAGGTCGATATCCCGCAAGAAGTTATTGCAAAGCAGCAGCAGGCCTCCGAATGGCTATCGCAATTTGACATCAAATAAGGAAGGAGGGGCTATATGGCGGATCAATCGATTATCGTCCGGATTGGCGCCGATATTTCCAACCTAACTACGGAATTGCAACGATCGCAGAGCTCGCTTAGAGACTTCGGTTCGCAGCTTCAGAATATGGGCCAATCTATTGCGCTAGGATTCGGGGCAGTCGCGGCAGGCGTAGGTGCTGGGTTAGGATCGGCAGTTAATAAAGCGATGGACTTCGAGGCGCAGATGTCTAACGTTAAGGCGGTATCTGGCGCAACCGGTGATACGATGGAAAAACTTACGGACTTAGCAATCGATATGGGCGCGAAGACGAAATTCAGCTCGTTAGAAGCCGGACAGGGGATCGAGGAACTTATTAAAGCCGGCGTTTCGTTAGAGGATATCATGGGTGGCGGTCTTGCAGGAGCGCTCGACTTAGCGGTTGCCGGCGAATTAGATCTCGGAGAAGCGGCGGAAATCGCATCGACAGCGCTGAATGCATTTAAGAAAGACGGCCTTTCAGTTACGCAGGCGGCGAATATGCTTGCGGGTGCGGCTAACGCATCAGCGACGGACGTTCACGAATTAAAGTACGGCCTATCTATGGTATCGGCGGTTGCTTCAGGCGTCGGGTTGTCGTTCAAAGATACGTCTACAGCGCTTGCTATATTCGCGCAAAACGGACTTAAAGGTTCGGATGCCGGTACGTCGCTCAAAACGATGCTGTTAAATTTAACACCAAGTTCTGAAGCCGCATATAACACGATGGCGGATTTGGGGCTCATTACTGAAGACGGATCAAACGCATTCTATGACGCAGAAGGTAACGTTAAGTCTTTCGCTGAAATGTCGGAAGTTCTGCGTGAAAAACTTAAAGGACTTACGTCGCAACAACAACAGGCGGCACTTAAGACAATGTTCGGGACTGACGCTATCCGGGCGGCAAACATCATGATGAAAGAAGGCTCTAAAGGCGCCAAAGAAATGTGGAAGGAAATGTCGAAAGTCACTGCGGCAGAAGTTGCGGCGGAGAAGATGAACAACCTCAAGGGCCAGATCGAGGAGCTTAGCGGTGCGTTTGAAACGGCACAAATCTCCGTCGGTAATGCGTTACTGCCAGCGCTGTCTAAACTCGTTAGTATTGCGCAGTCTCTAGTCGATGGGTTTAATAAACTCTCGCCAGGGATGCAGAAGTTTGTAGCGTATGCTGGAGCGGCGATAGCGGTTATCGCTCTCTTTGGCACAGGGTTGGGCGTTGTTTTAATATTTATAGGTGCAGTAGTGTCCGCAGTCGGTACATTGGTAGCTGCCTTTGGCGGGGTTGCAGCGGCGTTGGGTGTTACAAGTTCGACGCTTCTTCTTATCATCGCGCATATCGGTCTAGTAGTAGGAGCCATCGTCGCGGCAGTCGCAGCCATCGCGTTGTTAATCAAAAACAACGAAGCCATCCGGACTAAGCTAGAAGCCTTGGCGAACACAATCGGTGCAAAGCTCGCTCCGGCTCTTGCGACACTGAAGACACTATTTAGCGGACTAGCAACGGTTCTGACGGGCGACTTCGCAAGCGGTGCCGATAAGTTGCGTCAGATTCTTCCGGAATCAGTCGTCCAGTTAATCATCGCAGGCGCAACGGCCGTGCAGAACGCGATTACGAATTTGATAAGCGCCGTCAATAAAGCGTTTCAGGGCGACTTCAGCTCCATCGCGCAATACATTCCGACAATCATCGGATTGTTAGTCGGCGGCATACCGGGCTTGATCATAACGGGCGCTAAATTTCTGCCGGCAATCGAACAGGGCTTACAGACGTACTTGCCGACGTTTCTAAACGGATTTGTTAACCTCGTAACTTCTGTCGTAAACGCGATAACTACGAATCTACCGATACTAGCGCAGGCTGGCGTTCAGATCATAACGGGCCTTCTAACGGGATTTACGCAGGCGCTTCCGAATATTCTAACGGCAATTACGCAAGTCATAACGACTTTGATCCAATCGATCACAACGTTGTTACCGATGCTTCTTGGCGCGGGAATTTTAATCATTACGTCGCTGATCCAGGGAATTGTTACGGCGCTTCCGGCAATCATTACGGCGGCAACGCAATTATTAACGATGTTGATTACGACAATCGTGACGTTACTACCGATGATCATTGAGGCCGGAATCCAGATTCTAAACGCATTGATTAACGGAATCATTCAGGTTCTTCCGCAACTAATCGAGGCAGCGCTCCAGCTTATTATGGCGCTCATTAACGCAATTGTGACGAATCTACCGTTAATACTCGAAGCGGGCATTCAGATACTGACGGCTTTGGTCGACGGAATTATTACGATGCTTCCGCAATTAATTGAAATGGCGCTTTTCTTAATCGTCAGCTTGGTCCAAGCGCTGATCGATAATTTACCGAAAATCATTGATGCGGGCGTCCGTTTAATCATTGCGCTAGTTAACGGTTTGATCCAGGCACTTCCGCAATTAGTTTCGGCAGCAATTACGTTACTTACGCGATTAGTTGATACGATCATCCGATTTATGCCGCAATTAATCGATCTCGGAATTAAGTTACTAGTTGCGCTTGTGAACGGATTGATCCAAGCTGCGCCTAAGCTCCTGCAAATGGGCGTAAAAATCGTTACTGATTTGGCAGGCGCGATCGGCGATAACGTAAGCAAAGTATTCGACGCCGGGGTCGATTTGATCAAGGGTCTCTGGAACGGAATCAACTCCGTAAAGGACTGGATTCTCGGAAAAATCGGTGACTTTGCCGGCAGCATTACGGACGGAATCAAAAGCTTCTTCGGCATTCATTCGCCTTCTCGCGTATTCCGTGACGAAGTCGGTAAGTTCTTACCGTTAGGCTTAGCGGTAGGTATTGAACGTAATATCGGAGCGGTTCAGTCGGCGGCGGATGCAATGGCAAGTGCGGCCATGATTGACGCACAGGATTATGCGTACAATCCGTCGATGGCGTTGACAGGCGGCAAAATGGCGAAGGTTAAGCACGCATTCGAAGCTTCGGTTGCGGAGCCGAACGTTGGGCAGCCGATGCACATCGAGCTTGTGACGGTAATGGATAGCGAAGAGATCGGTCGTAGGACAGAGCGCGTTGTAAGTGCGGAACAAGGACGGAAAATTTCGATTAAAAATCTGATGCAGGGGTGATGGAGCGGTTGTTAAATCTGACAATAACGAAATTAAACGGCACTACTTACGATCTGGAATCGTTGGGTATAACGCTTAAAGAATTTAAACCAAGGTCTCCATCGCCTATCCACTCATCGGAAAGTATAGAGGGCGCGCAAGGCGAAGTAGATTTAGGAACAGTTTATGGTCCTCGTATCATCGACTGTTCCTTTTATATGAAAGCGGCGGATCTCACCGATTATCATCTAATGCGAGATGAAGTGTTTGCGTTATTCGATTCGAGACAAGCGTTTTATATTACTGATGGTTACAATCCGGGCAAGCGCTGGTTTGTAAAAACGAACCAAGAATACTCCATCGATCAGAATCGAATATACGGATTTTTCGATGTATCATTCATATCGTTTAAACCGTTTTCTGAATCGATAGGGACTACGCAAAGCCCTTTTATCTTCGATTCCGATCTCTGGCAAATAGGCGAAGGATTAACCGATGAAGATTACAAGTACTCGTTCAAAACTAATACTTTCCGAATCTTTAATGCGGGTACTGAAGAAATAGACCCGAGGGAGCTGCCGTTGATTATTACGTATAAAGGAGCGTCTAGCAAACTAACGATTACAAACAGTACGATGGGAGACGTTTTTCAGTACAGCGGAACGACTGGCGCCAAGGACGTTCTATCATTAAATAGAGTCCAAGTTAAAAAGAATAACGTAAGTGTTTTCGGACAGACGAATCGAAAAGTAATTCGACTAGCTCCCGGATGGAACGATTTTAAGATGACAGGAACAAGCGGAAGCTTCGAAATAAAATTCGACTTCCGTTTTTATTATTTATAAAGGAGGTCCGATATGAGTAGCGTCAGCTTTATTAAGGAAATCGCCCCGGACGCGCAGAAGATTTTCGTTAAATATAAAATACTTGCGAGCCTCATTATTGCGCAGGGATGCCTTGAAAGTGCCTACGGAACTAGCGGCCTCGCAGTTAACGGGAAAAACCTTTTCGGCGTAAAAGGAGAATATAACGGTCAGTACGTAATTATGAAGACGTGGGAAGTTATCGACGGCAGAAACGTGCAAGTGGACGCAAAGTTTCGGAAGTACCCTTCGTGGTATGAATCGATGCAGGACCTCGCCAAGCTTTACGTTAACGGAACGAGCTGGGACCCGAATCATTACAAAGCCGTCGTTGGTGAGACCGACTATAAAAAAGCCACATCCGCATTAGTAAAAGCCGGTTACGCAACCGATCCATCATACGCGACTAAGCTAAACAGCATTATATCAACGTATAAACTAACGCAGTATGATACGGCATCTAGTGATACTAGTCCGGTAATTCCTGCGACCCCGACAACGTTACCGTATGAGGAAGAAGCGAGCACGGATCTGTTCGTACACTCTCTTACAGGTGCGGTTGAATTGCTCGCTGGATTTAGCGTAACTCGAAACAGCGGTATAAACAACGAAAAAACGATAAGCGTTTCGGGTGTAAGGACTAACGTAAACGAACATGCAGTTGCTTTAGTTAAGACCGACAATATATTCGAATACAAGTCGGAACTTTACGTTATAAAGAAGCTTAATACTAAGCCCATCGGCGAATCTATTAAAATCGAAGCTACTGCGGTTCATAAGATGTTTATAGATTTGCGCGATAACTATATCTACGATACACAAAAAGGCGAAAAGGCATATCGTCCAGAGGCTGCGTTAGAGATCGCATTATCCGGTACCGCTTACGCCTATAGCGTTGATACGACCGGGCTTCCGACGTCGGTAACTATCGAGAATTTCGGCGATGATAATTCGCTCTCACTGCTGGAAGATATCGTCGAGAAATTCGGAGCAGAATTCGAATGCGTACAAAACGTGATATTTGTCGCGAAAGAAATCGCACGCGTTACCGATAATCAAATTCGGTATAAATTTAACGTTCAAGATCCGCAACAGGAAATCGATACGAGCGACATAAAAACCTATATCCGGGGTTTCGGTAAGGGAATAGAAGCGGAGTATACAAGTCCACTAGCGTCTGTTCTCGGTATAAGGCACGCTGATCCGGTGCGGGATGATCGTTACACTATTAAAGCGGATCTACTTGAGCGAATAAAAAGCGAATTATACGATCGTATAGATATCTCTATTACGTTAACTTACGTTGAGCTCCTCGAAATGGGTATTCAGGACATCCGCAAAGGAGACTACGTTTGGTGTATTCTCGATCCTTTCGGTATAGACGTTCAGCTTCGCGTGACCGAAAAAGAGGATTATTCGGACCCTAGTAAGTCTCCGAAATATACACTCGGAACGCTCACGAAAAGCTCAACCGACATCGTTTCCGAGTTTAACCGAACTAAAAAGGTAATCGGAAAGGTTATCGATGGTACCACCGGAAAGATAAAAAGCAGCGCTGTAACGATTGGTCAATATACGCAATTCGAGACCGGATATGATCCGTCTCAGATACCGCGATATTCGCTTGCGAGCGCAACGACTGACGGATTAATGAGTTCGGCGGACTTTACGAAACTAGCCAGCATCGTTTTAGGTCCAGACGGCCAGGTATCTATTGCGCTGGCTTCTGAAACAAATAATGGCCTCATGAGCGCAGCGGACTTTACGAAATTAAAACACATAAATGTCGGTACCGAAACCGTTGATATCTCCACATTACCGCAACAACTGGAATCCATAAACCAACGGCTAACAGCGCTAGAAAATAAATAACGAGGAGGAATAGAATGCCGAAATATCCGTACAGAAAAGCGGGATCGGGATGGGATCGTGTTTTTCGTAATAACCACAACCAAAACCTCGATGATATTGCGGATGATATTAAAGGCTCATACAACGAGATTACCGCACATAAGAACGCAGAAACCGCCCACACGTCGGATCAAATCGACCATGGCGGTTTTTCTTTGCGCACATACGTAGATAGTCTTTATAACCGCATGAAAAATTTGATTCTTAACGCGGATGGAACTAACGTAAAAGAAGTCGTAGATTCGCGCGTAGGAACTGACGGTGAAGTATTTCCGTTATTAAAAGAACGACTTGACCGGGAGTACCTTAAGCTTCTGCAGAAAATCAAACGGACGGTTAACGTTGATGACTTCGGAGCAGATCCGACTGGCGTTAACGATAGTACAGAAGCGTTTCAGAGGGCGATCGGTACTGGTAAAGTCCGTGTTAATTTATCTGCGGGCACGTATATCGTAAAGGGCGTTAAATTGCCGTCGTGGACTTATATGGTCGGCCAAGGAATCGGAGTTACAACGTTGAAGCTCCACGAAGACACGCCGGCTAGCGAATGGGTGGTCACTAACGCGGACCATGCCGGCGGCAACCGAAATAT
Organism: Bacillus halotolerans; assembly: GCF_001517105.1. GTDB lineage: Bacteria > Bacillota > Bacilli > Bacillales > Bacillaceae > Bacillus > Bacillus halotolerans. The sequence continues at coordinate 144,976 of NZ_LPVF01000012.1, read as the reverse complement.
TACCGTTGAAGGCATGACGTTGGACTGGAACCCGAATCGTCAAGGTGGCGTCGGGGCAACGGGTGGCTTACACTCGAGCGGTTTAACACTCGCACAGGTTAAGTTCGGCATCGTGCGCGAAGTGGAAAGTATTAATCCGGGGCTTCATAGTTTCGATGCTTCAGCGCCAACTTACGATATCAGCGCAACGGATTATACGCAACAAGGCTGCCGATACATTTGGTTCGATCGTTGCGTTGGCTCTGGATACGGAGATGACGGGATCTCTACGCATTATAGCGAGTACATTTTTATTTCGAATTGTATTATGACGAATCCTAGCGGTAAGGCGCACGCGACAGGGAAATCAAACTCTAACGGCATCGAAATAGATGACGGATCTAAAAACGTATGGGTTGTCGATTGTTATACCGAAGGAAACGTAAGGGGCGTCGAGGTGAAAGCACACGCAGCTTGGCCGGCTTCTCAAAACGTCCATATTCGCGGACACGAATCTTACCACGACATTCGGGCGTTCGACTTGCGGCACATCGGCCACCACTTAGCGGCAGAACCGTGGAGTGAGACGGCGAGAGACGTTACTCTAGTTGATTGCACAGCGCGCGAACCGATTTACAACAATTTGTATGCCGGTCTAGCGCCGAAAGCCCTTGTAATCTCAGCCTACCAACGCGTTATGATTTCAAATTTCCGGGCAATTGGCGATCCGACATATGATTATAAAGGTACGGATATAATCGCGTTTCAGTATAAGAGCCGGAAGATAAATGTCAACGGCTTGCAGATGTACGGATTCGCGACAGCAGGGTCAGACGTTCATATTTACGGCGGGGATCAGCGAACAGACGATATATACATTTCGAACTTTACGATTCATGATTCTGCGCCTATAGGTATTGGAATCGGAGGCGGCGTCTATTACGTTACGTTGAGTAACGGTATTGTTCATACTAGAGGCGGAACAGCCGGGATCACTTCTCCGAACAACCAAGCCACTATTATTGCGGTTCGTGCGGTGGGTTATACAGACGCAGCAGTATTAGCCGGACAAAAGTACAAGGTGGTTCCGAACAACCTGAAAGGCGGATTTAGAGCGGCGGCTTCCTCCGGTTCTCCTCTAACGGACACAAGCGCTATCATCGCCGGATCAGGGACGATCATCGCAAAAGGTGAACGGAACTTTATCGCGGGTGTCGCAGGCGGCGCAACAACGGAAGGCTCACGGAACGGCGTTTTGTATTCGTGGAATTCACATACGAAAGGCGAGAGCGGTTCTTCGGCAGTGATCGCGTCTAAAAACGTAGTAAACACGAAAGAATACACTGTCGGTTTAGGTCACGGAGACGGAGATCCGTCGGAGGCGAACAAGAAAATCGAGCTTGACGCGATGGGCGGAAGAGTTCGAGCTACGGGCGCAATCGAAAGTGCTTCGAATCTACAAGACTTCGGAGAATATTTCGAATCAAACGACGGACAAAAAATCGATGCTTCGTATCTCGTAACGTTGGAAGGCGATAAGATTCGTAAAGCTAATACGGGCGATAAAATTCTCGGCGTCGTATCAAAAACGGCCGGGCTTGTTCTCGGTGGGGCTGCGTTTTATTGGAACGACCGTTATTTGCGAGATGAATTTGGCGAGCTTATTTATCGTGAAATTTACGAAGATGAACGTCTCGTTACGGTGCCGGCAGAAAATCCGGACTACGATCCGACGGTTGAGTATACGCCTCGCGAAGAAAGAGACGAATGGCACGTGATCGGACTAATCGGTCAGGTACTCGTTCGTATCGACTCTACGGTTTCGGTAGGCGATAGCGTGACTGCTATCGATGGAATCGCAACTAAAGCGGAATCAAACGGATATGGAACGGTCATGAAAATAAAAACGCCTTATGACGCAGAAAAAGGCTATGGCGTAGCGCAAATGATCGTTACGCCGCAGCACTAGGAGGTTCGATAATGATTTATAACGATGCGGAACAGTCGTTTGAAATTACCGCCTCAACCAAACGGAAAATAACTACTGGTATTCAATACAGCACACAGGATATCGGGACGGCAAAAATAACGTTTAAGCTGAAGAAGGACGGCGAACCTTTGCCGATCTCAAACGCAACACACGGTAAGCTATTCATGCGGATGGCGGACGGCAGCGAGTTTTACGTTAATACGGAAGTCGAGGACGCTTTTGAGGGCGTTCTTTTTTACGTCCTTACCGACGATCAAATTAAGCACGCCGGAACGGTAACGGCAGAGCTTTACGTTAATTATGACAACGGACAGAGTCTAAGCGTTCATAAATTTTCGTTCGAGATCGATAAGGCTCTCATCGATGCCAATATCGCTCCACTTGCGGAATACTATATTGAAGATTTCGAAGACCTGAAGACGGACATCCACAAAACTACGGATGAGATCAACCAGACTCTCAACGAAATAAAAACGAAGTTTGATGAATTCGAGAACATCGAAACAAAGACCGGTGCCCAAGAGAAGGCGTCCACCGCGGAAGCCAACGCGAAAGCTTATACGGACCTGCACGCAGTTAAAACGGACAATCCGCATAAGGTTACGAAAGCGCAAGTCGGCCTAGGTAACGTTGATAACGTAAAACAGGCGGCAAAGACGGATTTTGATACTCATGTTGGAGATAACGTGCGGCATATTACGGCTGATGAGCGAACAAAGTGGAACGGTAGTCAGTTACTTAAAATAACGAATGATGTCGGAAACGTTCTTGTCTCGGCGGGTGACACTGACGATTTTTATACGAAGATTACTCAGAGCGGGAGACGGTTCGGCACTTTTTATTCCACAGGTAAGGCAACAAACGCACCTTCTGCCAACTCTACACGAGGATTTTTTCATATGACTGCAACCGATAGTAATGGGTTAGGTACGTTTGGCTACGTTATAGCGGTTGATTGGCAAAATAACATGTTTACGAATTATTTAAATATGGACACAGGATGGCAAGGGTGGCGTCGCGTTTTAACTTCGTCTGACTTATCGCCGATATGGAATAACGTAACCCTTATAAACGGAGCGAAACAGGATTCGGTTTATCCGTTCAAATTCTCCGTCAGCAATAACGTTCTATGGTTACGGGGGTCATTTGGAACACTTCCTGCTGTCGGAACATCTGTCGCGAAATTCACGAATAAACCGACGCAGTTGGTCGACTTTGTTGTACCGACGATCGGATCTTACGGAACTGCTCGATTCTCCCTAACGACTGATGGCGATTTAAGATACGATGGTATGACGGCAAACGATAACTCAAGCGTGTCGCGAGTCTCATTTAACATCGGAATTCCACTATGGTAATGGAGGCGATGAATATGCACGTCCTTTTCTATGATGATAATTTCAAATATGACGGTGAAGCCGATATCGAAATAAATACGGAGGAAGGCGAGGAACTGCCGCCTAATTGTACAACAGCTTTAATTCCCGCTGGGCTTTACGATCCGAAGTATGATCCGAAAAAAGGCGTTTGGATTGAGTCGGCAACGCAAGAATATATCGACAGTGTGAAACCGCCTGCGCCGAAGCCGAGCGAAATAGAAGTCCTGTCTCAACAGGTCGCAGATCTATACTATCTAATTGCGATGGGAGGGGCGTAATGTGATAGATTGGTTCACGTACATCAAGGGGTTTTATGAAACAGGTCGTTGGACGAAAAAACAAGTTTATGATGTTGTTGCGGTCGGTCGCATCACACCGGAACAATACGAAGAAATTACCGGAGAACCGTATGATCCCAACACGCCTCCCAGCGAAGAGCCTTCTGAGGCTACTGACGGATCTGCTGGGGCTGAGTAAATAACGAAAAGGAGGCGGCCCGATGCCGGAGCCGAGTAACAACGAGCTCAACGATAGGATTGCGGACATTCGCGAATGGCTTGTACGCATAGATACGAAAGTCGATTTCTTTAACGAAGTCAAAACGAAAGCTGAGCGGGCTGACGAAAAATCTGACGAAGCTTTAGCGATGGCGAAAGAGAATCGCGCAGATATAGCGGATATGAAAGCAAATACGAAATGGGTATGGGGCGTGATGCTGACCGTAGTAGGGATGTTACTTACGGTAGGTATCGCGCTTTTTACGTAAATAAACGAAGTACGCCCGTCAGGTGAGAGTCCCGGCGGGCTTTTTTAATTTCGAAAGGAGACGATAAAATGGCGATTTCAGTACGTAAGAATTTGGTGGCGGAAAGTAAGGTCGAATTAAAATGTCCGTATTCCATGAACGCGAAGTACATTACGTTCCATAATACGTGGAATGACGCACCGGCAGCGAATGAGGTTTCGTATATGATCGGAAACACAAGTGCAACAAGCTTTCATTTCGCGGTGGACGATAAGGAAGTCGTACAAGGGATTCCGACGAACCGTAACGCATTCCATTGCGGAGACGGTAGCGGTGTAAATTCCGGAAACCGTACGTCCATCGGCGTAGAGGTTTGCTATTCGAAGTCCGGCGGTGCCAAGTATAAAGCGGCCGAAAAGCTTGCGATTAAATTTATCGCGCAATTACTAAAAGAGCGCGGCTGGGGCGTTGATCGCGTCCGTAAGCATCAGGATTGGTCCGGTAAGTATTGTCCGCACCGTGTCCTTGCTGAAGGACGTTGGGAATCGGTAAAAGCGGCCATCGCGGCGGAACTTAAAGCGCTCGGCGGTAAAACGTCTAAACCGTCATCTTCAGCGCCTAAGACTTCCGGCTCGACATATACCGTTAAGAAAGGCGACACACTGTCCGAAATCGCGCAAAAAACAGGCGTAAGTATGGAGAAGCTTCAATCGTATAACGGCATCAAAAACGCGAATAAAATCTCCGTCGGTCAGGTGCTGAAGCTTAAAGGCGGCTCTTCTAAGCGGTCATCCAGCGGTAAGAAATACGTATATCTTCCGGCTTCTGCCGATTCATGGCGCATCTATCCGACCAATAAAGCGCCGGTTAAAGGGAACGAATGCGGCTCATTGCGTCCTAAGAAGTTCGGCGGTCTGAAGTACGAAGTCCTTGCGAACCCACAAACTGATGTATATACGATCAAGACGGATCAGTTCGGAAAGGTAAACATCTATGCTGCGAAATCAACGGGTGCTACGGTAAAGTAAACGATAAAGGAGACGATACTATGCAAGACGTATTAATTTTCGCGACTGTACTGGCGCCAATCCTAACGGCGCTTGTTCAACTCGTAAAGAAAACGGTTAAGCTTCCGACTAATGTAATCCCGGCGTTAAGTTTCGTAATCGGCATCGGTCTGGGCGCGGTTGCCTATCCGTTTACCGACCTCGACTTGGTGTTGCGGTTATGGGCTGGCGGTTTTGCGGGATTAGCTGCGACAGGTCTTTTTGAACTCGGAGCAAAACGCGAAGGTACAACGAAATAATAACGAAACCTTTAGCGAGTGCTTACGTATGATAACGTAGGTGCTCGCGTACATAAAAACTCATTGCGGATAAGTTTGGCGCCGTAGTATAATTTTACTAACTCATTTAAAGGACGGGTGAATTAACGTGGAATATAAAACGGTGACTGTGGCGAAGAAAAAGTTCGGCTTTGGTAGGATTATCAGTTTGTGCGTTGGATCGTTTATAATGTTGATTTCGGTACTCTTATGTCTCACAATTATCGGTATCCTCCCGGGCTTAGGACTCGCCTTCTTCAGTCTTCCGTTTTTCGCAATCACGTTAGGAGGCGCACGGTATTCTTGCCCGAATTGCGGCCACGATAAAAACTTCGTAACGAGCGGAAAGATTAACGATAGCTGCCGACGCTGCAAACAGAATATAGCGGTCGACTGGGTAAAAAACGTCGGCTAACGAAACCAGCCCCGTCCTTAACCGGATGGGGCGTTTTTTACGTTTATGATATCCGCAAACCTCACGAAATTAGTATCGCCTCGTTCGTCCTTCACACGAAATTCCTTCCGTATGTGGTCCACGTAATGTACTGCGCCAATTACTTCTCGTATGTACCCATCGTCGTAAAGCTCGAATGCAAGCGGCGCACCGAACTCCATCGACTCAGCGACCGTTATTTCCATATCCTCAATCTGCTGCGCATCTATCTGCGGCTTCTCAACCTTCCGTTTCTCTTCGGCTTGGCGCGCTAGGTCGGCTCTGTGCTCCGGTAATATAATGCGCATCGCCCACCGTTTATCCTCGATCTCCATGGCGAACACCTCCGCATTTATTATATGCGAATGTTTGTTCGGTTATCAACAGTCAAAATAATCCTCTCGATCGACTTCGTAACCCAGCGACCTTAAAGCACGCTGTACTTTTACCCACGTTGAAATACGCGGCGCATAATCGCGATCATTACACATGTTCGTCATTGTGCCGTGACCTATGCCGGCCTTTTGGCGAACTTCTTCCTGCGCGATTCCTTCTCGATCTAAAAAACGGCCGAATCGGCTGCGTCGTTTACCTAGTCCAAACATCGGACAACACCTCCTAAAATCAGCGTGTCCAAAAAATCGGAAAGTTAAACGCGGGCAAAAAACTGTGATATTGGACGATCCGTATCGCGTAACGTTTATTAAACGGCAACTACACGGCAGCTAAACGGTAGGGTGCGGGTAGGTTCGGTAGAGTTGCAAAAAGGTTACCGCACTTAGCGACGACTTCCGTAACGGTTATTACCGTGTTAACCTACCGCACTTTATCGCGTTTAATGCCAGTAACGAATCCGTTTACGAAATTTGTTAAGGAGTGAGAGAGATGAGCGAAGCGAGACGAAGGAACGACAGGGAGGGACTCACGCGAGCATTTTCGTTCGTGCCCGGCGGATTCACAGCAGCAGGATTTTTCGATATGTCTCCGGAGGTAGTCGGCTTGTACGCGTTAGTAGGTGGCGCAGGCTTGGTCTGTATCGGAGCGGCTTGGCTAGAAGGACGCTTGTTCGGCGGCAAATTTGCGTATATAGGGGACGCAGTAAGCGGGCTCCTACGGTTCATTTTGCCTGCGGGGTATGCCGTGTTGCTACTGCGTTTTTTGAATGCGATATGAAACGGTTCTTACGTAACTTACACGCCAAAAACACGCTGAAGTACGCCTTTGATGCCGCCAGCTTGTACGTAGCCAAACGCTTGTCTAACGGAAAAGAAGCGCGCCGATATCCGAAAATTCATGACGTTGATATTAACGAAGAAAGAACGCGATATGTCTTTACGCTTTTAAACGGAATGGATCCGAAAGAAATCGCGAAAAAGGAATTTGTGTTCCGACAAGTATTCGGACGTAACGTTGAGCTAAGCGGCGACCTAAAGCGGTATGTGCTCACGGTTTACAGCGCTGAGATGCCGGCCGTATTGCGTTATGACTTTGCGGAGATCCAGCCGGTCATAGAACGCCACAAGCTCGGTATTATAGCGGGAAAAGATCGTCATGGCCGATACGTTAGCTTCGATTTATTGACGCAGCCGCATATTCTTATTGCGGGCGAAACGGGAAGCGGAAAGTCAACGCAACTACGGTCGATCCTTACAACGCTGATAAAACAGAACCGGCCCGACCGGCTACAGTTATACCTGGCGGACTGTAAAAAATCGGAGTTCCACGTATTCCGGAAAGTAGAACACGTACAGTGCGTTTTAACGAGCGCGGAAGACATACGAAGAATGTTACGAAGCATAAAACGCGAACTAGATGAGCGCAGTAATCTAACGGAGCAATTCGAAATAAGCCATATCGATGAGCTCCCGGATGACCAACGCCGACCGTATATAGTCGTTTGCATTGACGAGTTTCTTCTATTAAGAAAAGACGCCGAGATCATGGACGTATTAGCTGAGCTCGTTGCGATAGGCCGGACGCTTGGAGTATTTGCGATTCTTTCGATGCAGCGGCCGAATGCCAAAACGCTTGATACGACTATCCGCGCGAATCTAACAGTAAGCATGGGCTTTAAGCTGCGTGATATAACGGAGGCCCGAATCGTCAATACGCCGGGCGCCGAGAAGCTGGACGTAAGCGGGCGGTTCATAATGGCGGCCGACAAAACCTACGAACTACAGGCGCCGTATCTCGAAATGAACGAAGCGAAGGCGCTGCTTAATCCATATTGCGTAATGAAATCACCGATCAAAGACGTAACGCCACCGGCAGCCGAGCCGGAAACCTTAACGGAAAAGGACGTGTTTATCGATGGCCCTTACTAACCGAGATAAAGCGATAATTGCGGATCTTAATAAATTTCGCGTAATGGATCGCGATACGATTGCCGAATTACATTTCGGAAATTTGCGCAGACCAAAATACGCAGCCAATAACGTTCTGCTACGTTTACTTAGGGACGGACATATTCAGCGATCGACGGCGCGCCAGCCTTACGTTTACTTTGGCGGCGAAACGACGATGAAAAAGAACAGCGCCAAGATCGATCATTTTCTTGCGATAGGTAACGTTTATAAAGAGATGCGAGGCCAGTCGTTGGAGTCGTTCTTGGTGGAGCCGAAGTACGGCGAAAAGGGAACGGTCGAGCCGGACATATTTGCGCTATATCGGCGAACGCCTTTCTTTATCGAGGTGCAGCGGTCGGTCTATTCGGAAAAGCAGATGCGCGAAAAGCTAGAACGATACGAAGCGTTCTTCCAGTCGGGTATTATCGCGCTGGAACCGTGGCAGAATCCCGAGCGGATATTGTTTCCGCACGTACTGATCCTATCGGATACGCGATACGGGCTACCTTCGTTTCCGTTTAAGGTATTCCAGGCGCCGACCTTTACCGCGTTTATTCAGTCGATAACAAAGCCGAAAGAGAAAACGCCCGCGAATTAATCGTGGGCTTAATCGCGAAACTCAAACAATTCGTTCATATCCGTAATGCCGAGAACTTTCGCAATCCGTCCGATATGCTCACGATTATAGGTTGTGCGCTGGTGGTTGCAGATTTCGCTGATAACGTTCGGCCTAAGCTGCGTTTCTTCTGCGAGCTTCTTGCGGGTCCATCCGCAGGCTTCTAATATCTCGTCCAATTTAACGTAGAGTTCCAATCGAATCGCCTCCGTTTTCTGATACGTTAATTATAACGAAATATCGCTATCGTGTAAATAAAAATATTGACATACCGTTATAACAATATCTATAATCAAAATAACGACATAACGATATGGGGGTAGCGATATGCATTACTTAGCGGAACACCAAACGTTCGACTCGACGGCTCAACTTAACGAAGCTGTTTACGAACATATCAAGCGCAATACATACGAGCTTAACGATACGGAACGCCAGGCGCTTAAGATGATCGCAAGGTACGCGGTTAAGTTTAGCGGGGCAGCGCATCTTAAAGCGGAAACGTTGGCGGGGCTCATCGATAAATCCATTAAGACGGCGCGGCGGGCACTGAATAAATTAGCGGGGCTCGGCATCGTAAAGAAGGTCGCCACGACGCGGAAGATAAACGGAGGCAAAGGCGCGAACATAATCGTGATCCTGCCGGTTGGAAGCGGAGAAGAAAACCCGAAGGACGCGCTTTTGTCCGAGAATGACCAGTCGACAATGTCCAATCGCGGACAAGCCGAAAAGCCTACGGAATCAACGGTTGAGGCACCGAAAACGAAAAACGAACCATCGGATTTAATTAAGCGTTCTAAAAACCAAAATAACGTATTAGATACGGCGGCTGTACCGGCTGAAGCGTTAAAAGGCGCGTTGCCTAACGAAATCTACAACGCAATGTCTCGTTACTTTGACGCCGAAAAGATTTATAAATACTACGGAATTTTACTTCGCGCTAAGGCAAGCGTAGACAGAACGATACGACTCGAAGATCATGCGGCGCCTTTCGTTGAAGCGTGGCACGCAACGATTATGAAAGCGAAATCGCACGAAATTAAGCGTTTCGACGATTACCTATACGCTGGGTTTAGGAAGGCGGCTTGGACGGTTAAGGCGCGCTTAAATCGTGGCGGATCGCTTATGGAGCGTTTCAGAAAGGCGTTTGAATAATATTGCGGGTTACGGTGCGGATACTTGCGCGGTGGCGGTGCTATACGTTATAATTCGTAATATCGAAATAAAAACCGTTTGACTTACCGATGACTTAACGCTGATATACCAACGTTTGACTTACCGATTGACTTATCGGATCACTTGCGGATACCTTGACAGGGTAGAGGTCGCTGGTTCGAGCCCAGTCGGAATCATATCTTAAACCCTTGCGCAGCAAGGGTTTTTTACTTTGTATTTAGTTATATTTGTTAGCTTTGTTCCTACATGGGGACGAATTGAGGACGAAATTTCTTTGGGGCTGATTAAGAAGTGAAGTCAAAATCAGCCCTGTTTCTATGCTAGGTTTAATGGATTATAAGGTTTCAATATTCTTTTCGATTTTTTGAATAACTTGTTCGAGCCATATGATTGGAGATACGTCGTAACTAAGAATGTCCACTCCGTCAGCAGCTTCATCGATAAAATCATTCTTTTCTTCATCCGAGTAATCGCTGTTAATAAAATCTTTTAATGCTACTATATCAGTTTTTTGCTCTTCTTTTGGTATCTCTTCTAAGTATTCGGCCAGTGCTGATTCTGGAGTTTCTATATCTTGATGAAAAATACCTCCTAGAAATTGAAATACAGGTTCATAAATTTCGATTTCGATCATTACTTATCACCACCAAGAAATGTTAACTTCAAATCTGAGAAATGGTACGTATCTTATTCTAAATAACTTTCTGCTATATCAATATCATTTGTCATTTCTAAGTCAGGGTATTTTTCATCTAATTTTCTTAAACAATTAATAAGTTCTTTACTTTGGTAAACTTTCAGCTAAGTCTTCAAATACTTCACTGATCCAATATAAATCTTCTTTATTACAATTTTCTAGATAGCTAATTGTATTTTCCTCATTTTCTGAGAGTACTTCAATTATTTCATCCCAACTTTTTTGAATTCCATAGTCATCATTAGGATTAAGTTTTTTTCTTTTAATTAATATAGCTTCCATTTTTTTCTCTAAGTTCATATTGATCCTCTTTACTAAGAAGGGCTATTATTTTCAAATTGCCTTTCCTATTGTTACATCTCCATCATGGAAAAATTCAATAACATAACCAGATTCGCTGAACATGAAAGTATCTGAACCTACAGCAGTTACATCATCAATTACGTTTAAGGCGTTGTCTAAGCTGGTTTTTACAGCTGGATAATCACCGTAAGCCCAAAGGAGAATAACAGTTTTATCATCTATTTTATTCTCAATTAACCATTCGTCGATATCTTCAGCATAATCAATAGATCTGTGAGTAGTTACTTCATCCCATTTAATTCTACCCCATGATGTGAAGGGGAAACTTTCGCCAAGTTGTTCATGATATTTGCGTGTCTCAGAAATAGTGAGGACTTCTTTGTTATCTCCAAGAGCTTCTAGACATTCTTCGTATAAAGTCATATTAACACTTCCTATTTATTTAAATGTTTTAAAAGGGATTTATAAGTATCTTCGTTTCCGTTAAAAGGTATATATATTTCTTTGCTTTATCTCCTTTTCCATTTCTATAATCCTCAACATTTATATGAGGTCCCTTTTCGGGGTCATAATCTAATCTCCAAAGGACTTTATTATCTCCAGACATTCGGCCAGTAACTTTACCAAAGCCTGCGCTTTTAGATAAAGTACCTATAAAAGGCTTTGAATCTATTCCTAAATCACCAATTAGATTTAGCGCCTCATTTCTAGCTTGTTCATATGTATCTACCTTTGGAAGCGCAACTTCTCTTGATTTTTTGGAAAGGCCCTTTTTAACTGTCTTGTTTTTTGATGACTTACCATTGATTGATTTAAAGAGTACACTATCTTTAGTGGAATCGGCTATTCTTTTTAGGAGTGGCGTATTTTTCACGTTAATGGTTTTCTCAGCATCTTGAAGGATTCCTTCTAATGCTGGAGTATACCGATTTACAGGAGATTTGACAAACTGTTTTACAGACTTTCCGCCTTTCTTAATTGGGCCACTAGCTGCTTTCCCAACTTTAGCAAGATCTTTCGATCCTGTTGAGACAGAGGACTTTCCACCTTTCAACAACAGAAGACTTCCGCCCAAATAAGTAACATAGTGCAGCCGTGTGTATGCATCCCCGTGAATCATTTTTGTATCCCAATTATCCTTCAATGTGTCAACCATACTTTGAAAAGCAGCTTGATAGTCGTATTCCAGAACTGTATCCAGCACTTTTTGAGGATCCTTGTTTAAGTTGTCAATTGTCCAACCGATATTCCATCCGAATTGAATGGCTCCTTCACCGGTATCCTTGGCAAGATCGTATACACCAACAATCGCACCTTTGGCGCCATCACTTATGATTTGCAACACTTATTTTTCCGTTATCCATGAAAGCTTTACGCTGTTCAAGAAATGAAACAAATTCAAGCTGTTCAGGGGTAAGATTCTCATAGCCGACCTTCTTGGCAATTTCTAAGTATTCATCCGGATCCGTCACTCCGCCAGTTAGCTTCTTCTTTAAATCTATGATTTCTCGTTTTTTCGCTTCATCTTTCTTGATCTTCAAATAAGCTTCAGCCTGTTTCTCAATATCGCCTTTTTTCTTATGTATATCACTTTCTCGATAAGCTTTGGCATTGTAATTGATTGGCGTAGCGTTTTTGCCTTCGCCTGTTGATTCCTCAAGCTTTTGGAAGTCCTTCTTGATGAATTGCTCGTTTGGCTCTGACTGGGCATATTCAGTAACAAGTGCTTCGTCCACATTTCCTAATTTATCAACTGTTTTTTTACGTTTGTCCTCCGCATCAGCGAGTTCGTCTTTGAAGTTTTCTGTCGAGAACAAATCAAGCGGAAGAATATCATCGATATCATGTAAGATATCTTTCATCGCTTTCTTTTGTTCAGACATTATGGATTTTGATTTTGTGTAGGCGTTAGCCAGCTCATGTTCTAAGAAGGATTCTTCTATATATGCATCAGATAAGCTGGCGTCCTCTAAAGTGCCTGAAATGCTCGTCAAGAAAGCAATTTTCATATCAAGTAGGTCAATCCAATTGTCAGCTACACCGGCGTGGTCTTGATAAAATGCTTTAATGTTGTCGGCGCCTTTGCCGGAAAACTCACTGTCATCTAAATCAGCTACAGCTTTAAAAGCCTTTTTTAGATTGACCATCTGACTTCTTAATTCTTTGTATTCCTTTGCACGGTTTTCAGCTTCGGAAAGCAGTGATTTAGCTTCAAATACCTTCATGATCATATCCTTTCTTATTAAGCTTCGTGTTTCAACGATTAACAAAATTTCACCATATAATGATATTGAGTAATACAAAAAACCTTCTATCTGGAAAATGAATCCTCCACGAAACTAACCGAAGAAAAAGTTTGCGGTTTTTTTGCGGTATAAACACTTTTTGAAAATGTTACAATATTACAAAAATAGATATAAGAGGGAGGGGTATGTATGGACCAAGTTTTACCGTCATCCCGAGTGGGAGTCAAGATCAATGAATGGTATAAAATGATTCGTCAATTCAGTGTTCCAGATGCAGAAATCTTAAAGGCGGAAGTGGAGCAAGAAATAGAGGAAATGGAAGAGGATCAGGATTTACTTGTTTATTATTCATTGATGTGTTTCCGTCATCAATTGATGTTAGATTCATTGGAGCCAGAAGACAGATATCGGGATCGTCCCACAGTTGATGAACTACTTGAAAAAATAGAAAAACCACAAAAAAGACTTACAGGCCTTTTAAAATATTACTCATTATTTTTCCGAGGGATGTATGAATTTGATCATAAAGAATACGTGGAAGCGATAAGTTATTATCGTAAAGCTGAGGAAGAATTGACTGCAGTTTCAGATGAAATGGAACAAGCTGAATTTCATTATAAAATAGCAGATGCCTACTATCAAATTGATCAGCATTTTGTTTCCCTGAATCATTTAAAAAAAGCTAAGCATTTGTTTGAAAAAAATCAATTGTATAAGGTGAAAGTGATCGGATGCAATATGATGTTTGGAGCTAATATGTACGATATGTACCGGCTGACAGAGGCGGAATCATATTACCGAGAAGCTTTAAGTGTCGCTGAGGGAATGAGTGAGAAAAAGGCAAAAAGGATCATTGGGGTGATCTTTCATAATTTAGGCTTGGTTTATTTAAGGACCCAAAACCTAAGTGCAGCTGAAGAGCATTTCAAAAAAGCAATAGACATGAAAGAACATCTTGATACAGTGTATGGAGTAAGATCATTATATATGATGGCAAATGTACTTTACCAAAGCAACAAACCTAAGGAAGCGCGTTTCTTTTATGAAACAGCTTTAAAACGGGCTGAAGATTCTAATGAAGAAGAATACATGGCGAAATTAAAGATCATTAATTCAATATATGAAGAATATAATGAAACAGAAGTAAATCGAAGCTTAGACTATTTGGAAAAGAAACGCCTGTGGTCTGATTTTGCAGAATTAACAGAAAAATTGGGTGACTTTCATTATGAGCAAAGAAACTATGCAGAGGGAAGAAACTTCTTAAAGAGAACTATACATGCACAAACACAAATACTTAAGGTTACGGAGGCTATATAATGAAAAAATTTTTAATCAGCTCCGCTTTAATCGGTATTCTTTTTGCAGGTTTATTAAATGTGGAAAATGTATATGCTGCTATGAATGATTCTGGAACTTTCCATGTAGCCGAAAAAGCTATTAATATCTAAGCGATATTACCCTGTTAAACCCCATCTTTTAAGGTGGGGTTTTTAAACAATCCATTTATTCTTTTTCTTATCCCATTTTAACAAACGCTGCCTCATAAGATTCTTAACGGCTTCCCGTATAGCTCGTTCATTCTTCCCGGTTTTTATCTTCAACTGATCCAACGAAGGATTTTTCCTAAATGGGTCACACTTTTTGTTCAAAATCATTCAATTCAGTTGCCTCCTTGAGTAAATAATACCAGAACGAACATTCGTTTTTTTACTTGGAATAGAACTAATGTTCGTATAAAATAATGGTAGAGAAGGAGGAGGAAAGCATGGAATCGATTTTAAAACGTTCATTAATTGAGAAAACAGCATTAGATATGATTTATATGAGAAATGACGGTCTTATCACGAAGAGATCAATTATTGTTCGGCAAATTAATCAGAGCTATATAAGGGCATTTTGTTTTAATAGCCGTCAAACAGCTGTTTCTTCTTTACATATATTTAATATTATACCACTATGGACACCCTCTAATAGAATTATTTTTTGAAAAGTCCATCTATTTAGATTACAAAAAGGTCGGAATAAACATAAATAAGGACCATATCGTCTGATATCGACCCTTTAGCTTGCTTTAGAATTTATAGAAAATTGGTCTAAAAGGCTATCGATGTCGTTTAATGATGTTTAAATGACATCTGCATTTTTCAAGAAAATGTTATAATGAAAAGCCATGAAATAATGTAAAGAGGGGGATTACGATGCATTACATAACTGCATGCTTAAAAATCATCAGTGATAAAGACCTTAATGAAATAATGAAGGAATTTAAAAAACTTGAGGAAGAAACAAACAAAGAAGAAGGGTGTATTCAATTCCATGCTTATCCGCTTGAACCATCAGAACGCAAAATAATGCTTTGGGAGATTTGGGAAAACGAAGAAGCTGTTAAAGAACATTTCACGAAAAAACACACAAAAGACGTTCAAAAACAAGAATTAACGGAAGTAGAGTGGTTAATGAAAAGCAATGTGAATGAGTAATAGATTCCTTAAAAAAGAGACATTCAATGGCTAAGAATCAACCACCTGTAATTAAGTAGTAAAATGTTGGCGGATTGTTGTCCAACTCTGCCAACAATCATCAATTTTCATTCAGAAGTCATCAGATGTACAATTAATAGGCTTTGAAATAAAAGGGGAAACTTGATTTTTCAGCTTAGAAATTCAATGATCCTGTCTCTTTTTAGGGTCAAAATCATTGAAAAGTTCAGCGGTGTTTAATTTGGAACAAAAATCTCAATTTTCTAAGAAAAGCTCCCACATAATAGGGAGCTTTTCTATTTTCACATCACTTGATATAAAGCGTATTAAATATAAGAAACTTTTAAAGATGCTTAAGAGATTTTAGTGATGTTTTTTATACGATTCGACAAAATCATAATAATGATCATCGTCATCATAATACTTTTTATCGTAATGATAATCGTGATCATCATCATCATACTTCTTGTCATGATCACAATCATAATACTTTTTGTCGCAATCATAGTGCTTCTTATCGCAGTCATGATACTTTTTGTCACGATCATAATGCTTCTTATCGTGGTCATAATACTTTTTGTAATAAGTTTTTTTCCAAGTGTAATACTCTTCTTTATATTTTTTATAATAACCCAATTTAAGCCCTCCTATTATTTTAATCAATATTAATATATGAAGTTTATATGATATGGTATGGCCACATTTACTAATAATTTAGTAATAGGGCTGTTTCTGATAGCCAAATGATAAACTGTTTATGAAGATAGGTTAGGTGAAAGGATTCGATCACAGTGAATAGACGAAGTATGTTGTAATGCCATTTGGGAACAGATGGGGACGAATAGGGGGCAAACTTTTAGTCAAAACAAAAGGTTTTTTATCAGAAATTCTTGTCAGAAAACCCTATAAAATAAAACGTCAGTTCGTAATGGCATATAGTCCCTACCTTGACAAGGCAGAGGCCACTGGTTCGAACCCAGGCGGAATCACACACGAAAAAAACGGCAGGAAACGCTGATAAAGGCGTTCCTGCCGTTTTTGTTTTGTGTTATCTTTTCGCAATGAGATAAAGTGATATGGCTCTTTGGGTTTGAAGAGGATTATGAAGCGTAATTACCCACTGGTTTCTTCTCCTTGGAAAGCTGCCTATTGCATACATTGGAGCATAATCACGTGGAGTAAACCCGCCATTGATTACCTTTATATCTCTTCCTTCAAGATAACAAACAAGGTATTCACCGGGATCTATGACCTGTTGGTTAGTCCATGCGTAAGAATAAAAGCCGTCTCCGAGATCCTCGGTGGAAGATGGCGGTATAAAGCCATCTACATTCAATGTGATTTCTCTTCTTCGCTGTCTTTCTGAAAAGTCTTGATTTCTTTGCGTGTGATGAGCAGGTGGTAAGTGAGGAATTAACACAGGAACATAAAAGTAATGATACAAAGTAACCACTCCTTCGTTTACATTCATACAAAGTGTATGTTGGCGTATTTCGTTAATTCCTGTTTTATTGTCAGTTGACTAAGAATGGAACTAAAGGAGTGAGGACAATCAGCTTGTCCATATTTGTTTTACGACTGCCTTCATTTTTTGTATAGCAAGTTCTATGAGGTCTTTTTGCCATTGACTAGTTTTATAGCCCTCCTATTTTTAATCATATTTATGATATAATGGATATGTTTTGCAGTAATCTATAGTGTTGGTAATGGAGGAAACTATATGAAATGGTATTGGAATGGCTTAAAGAACTATGTCAATTTTGAAGGGAGAGCTCGGCGAAAGGAATATTGGATGTTTCATCTCTTTAATGGCATCATTTGTTTTATTTTATTACTGCTATCATTAATACTAGTTGGATTATTTACATCAGGCCCATTGGCGGCAGAAGGATATGCCAGTTCTCAAGTAGGATATGTAATTGGATATGGCGGGGGATTACTGGCATATATTCTGATCTTTCTTTATCAGTTAGCTGTTTTTCTTCCGTCTCTTGCTCTCAGTATCCGCAGATTGCATGATATCGGCAAAAGTGGCTGGTGGATATTTATAGGCTTTATTCCGGTGGTCGGTCCTATTATGATGCTGATCTTTAACTGCCAAGATAGTGAAACAATAGAGAATCAATATGGAGCAAATCCTAAGATTATAAATGAATCGTAAATTGCGCCCCAATTGTTAGACAATGAGTTTAGCGATTGGGGTGTTTTTTATAGCCTGAAGAACTCATAAGGTAACTACATATTCAAGATAGAGAACAACTTTTAAAGAATTTTGTGCTGCAGGATAATGGCATGAATAATCTTACATTATTTGGTTTAAAATGATTAACTGCATTTTGAATAGTTAATTCTTTTTCTTCTTAACCACTTTCTAAGCACCTTTGTTTATAGTTTTCGCAAAGGATTAAATTAATATGCTGATCAAGAAGTCATTTAGAATGGAACGAATCAAAGTGAACTTAATGGACAAACTTATATGGATTAAAAAGAAGAGAGGAGGGTGGAAATGAGTAAAAAATGGTTGCAAATAATAACTGCGTTATGTCTATCCACTTTTATATTAATGGGCTGTAATAATGATCAAAATAATAATGATCAAGATAACAATACTCCAGATGTTGAGGAGAACGATCAGGATAATAACGGTAACAATGCGCCGGGTGTTGATGAGGACGATACGATCAATAAAGATGATGAAAAAGATAATGAGACTGATCCCGAAGATCCGGTTGAGGATAATGAAGATGCCGATAAAGATAAAAAAGATGAGTAAGGAAACAGCACATCATCATTGTTTGCAGAAGAACCGACACTTCATGCAGAGAAGTTTTAGTATTCTTTTCTGATGCTTTCTGCTGGCGGTGCTACAGACGAAAAACGTGCTTGAAAGGCTCTAAAATGACAAAAAGCTCTGTCCTTAGTGGATGGGGCTTATTGTGTGTTTGTGACACGTTTTTGAAATGAATACTATATGCAGTTTTATCCATTGCATATGACAGCACTTGGCCGTGAACCATGAATTACTTATGAGCGATGATGTAGTAGGCGGAACTCAACCGTTAATCGGATGGGATGATTTAACTCCTGCCGCAAGGAATGCATTACATACAACAGATTTCGGTAAAGCAAATGTTCCTTTCTTTTAATGATAATAACTTTACCAGCAATTTAAAGAAAGCATGGTTTAAATAAAAACATCTTGGTATTGGGAAGATCCTTACAAAGAAGGATTCTTTTTTTGACTTACATGAATTTCCTATTAGTTACAGTTTCTACGATAGCTGATTGGCAATGATTACTTTTAAAAATGGAACGAATGATAATAAGAGAAGTCCTTGTCGGAAAGCTTTTCTCTCAAGAATCTCTCTGTGGTGTAAATGATGTCTGTCTTTTACATGAGACCGCAATCTATTACCATTAAGAGTAGTAATTAAGATTCAAAATATTGACAAATCAATGTATTTTCAACAAAAGGTCAGCCCCTTCATGTATACTGAGTCCGTAAATTACAATATGTAGAAAGGGGTAATAGAATGAAAATCAGTTTGGAGAAAAAAGCAGGTTTCTGGAAGAAGGCAGCGATTTCAACATTTATTTTCACCATGTTTTTTACCCTGATGATGAGTGATACGGTTTTTGCGGCCGGACTGAACAAGGATCAGAAGCGCCGGGCGGAACAGCTGACCAGTATCTTTGAAAACGGCACGACGGAAATCCAATACGGATATGTGGAACCCTTGGGTGATGGAAGAGGCTATACATGCGGACGGGCAGGCTTTACAACGGCTACCGGGGATGCATTGGAAGTAGTTGAAGTATACACAAAGGCAGTACCGAATAACAAACTGAAAAAGTATCTGCCTGAATTGCGCCGTCTGGCCGAAGAAGAAAGCGATGACATAAGCAACCTCAAGGGATTTGCTTCTGCCTGGCGTTCGCTTGGAAATGATAAAGATTTCCGTGCTGCCCAAGACAAGGTAAATGATCGCTTGTATTATCAGCCTGCCATGAAACGATCAGAGAATGCCGGCTTGAAAACGGCACTGGCAAAAGCTGTGATGTACGATACAGTTATTCAGCATGGCGATGGTGATGACCCTGACTCTTTTTATGCCTTGATCAAACGCACGAACAAAAAGGCAGGCGGCTCACCTAAAGACGGAATAGATGAGAAGAAATGGTTAAATAAATTTCTGGACGTGCGCTATGACGACCTGATGAATCCAGCAGATCCGGATACCCGTGATGAGTGGAGAGAATCGGTTGCCCGTGTGGACGTGCTTCGCTCTGTCGCCAAGTCGAACAACTACAATCTGAACGGACCGATCAATATCCATTCAGCAGAATACGGTGATTTCGTAATCAAATAAGCAGCAAGTGTAAAGAAACCGACTGCACCCTTTGCGAATACACCCGCTGCCCTCATTAATATGGCGCGGTTTAAGGTATGAACCGATTGTGTAAATGTCATTACGATTACTTAGACCTTCTCAGAGAGAAGGGCTTTTTTCAATCTAATCTGCTTTTCCGATTCAATGAAAAAAACCAGATTCACTAGCATGAATGTATCCGATCCAACGGCAGTCACTTCAGCAATTAGGCTTAATACATAACTACATAATTCTAGACTTGTTTTTATACTGGGTGATCCTCTAAATAAAGAGTGTTTTTCTTACAGTAAACGGAACAGTTTCTGTCATATGACATTCTTTAAACTTATTGTGTTTGCTGAAAGATAAATTATGCTTTGGCAGATACAGAACTAGTACTCATGACGAATGGCCCCTCTTAAGAGTTTTTTTGTTATTGGTCAAAAGGGGTGAATGAATGCCTGCACAAAAGACAGAATAAGGGTGAAGCTGATATTCCAATGTTTTCAGAAAAGAGGTGAAAGCATGGCTAAAAAAGGGATTCAAAATTCAAGTATTGAACAAATAAGAAATGATCATGAGACTGAAACAGCATTCAAAGCAGATGACCCTAAAAAACATGGCACAGGTTCAAAGAGGACCAAATAAGTTTTGTTTCAATGAAAGCCTAATATCAAGATCTGGGCCAATTGTTTTTGGCCTGTCATATTGATTGATAAGGAAAGGGAGTGGATGATGTGACTCAAAAAAATGGAGCAGACAGACCTGATGATTATAAAAGATTTTCTGAAATCGACAAGGACTTTGATTTTAATCAAAATGGCGATCCTAAGTCAGAGACATTAGGCAAGAACGAACAAACCAATAACAAAGAAGAAGCAAATGAAAATATGGATGTCGCAGGAAAATATTTTGAACCGTCAGATTACAAAGGAACCACTCAATTGGAACAGGGTTTGGCTGAAACGCATGAACAAGTCAGTGATGACTATTTTGAGGGAACCATCGACCAAAACTTGGACTAAATAATCAAGCGGAGCTGACTCGAATGAACTTGAGTTAGTTCCGTTTTTCGTACAAAGATGAAACTGGTTCGGCAGAGGCTGCTTTCATAAAGGGGCATGAAAATAATGGGATCCACGCTTTTGTGAACGCCTGACAGCTGCCGGCTTTTGCGAAACAAAAGGAAACCGTAGCTTGATATTCTATTGAAAGAAGAGAATGCAATTCTATTTAATTTTTTCAGTCTTCTTTGGATTCCTTGATTTTGAATAGAGAAAAAAAGGGTCAAGCTGATGCATGACTTATTCCTTGAAGTATGCTCTCAATATCTTTTCTCTAAAGAGAAAAATTGATAAAATTTAAGCAAAAGAATGAAAAAACACGATTCGGTTGGTAGTCCGAATGCATTTTTATTATGTCAGTAACCTTCCCCTCCTCGGGATGTCCATCATTCTTTCATCATTTAAAAGAGGGGGGAATCGTTATGAAATTAACGATTTACTACAATGGTCAGTTTTGGGTAGGAGTTATTGAGGTTGTGAAAAACGGAAAACTAAAGGCCTCTCAGCATTTGTTTGGAAAAGAGCCGAAGGATTCTGAAGTATTAGATTTTGTTAATAGACAACTCTTAAAGACTCTGTCCCAGTCTGAGCAGGAAGGAGTTAGTGTAAAAGCCCAAGATCAGAAAAAGATAAATCCGAAAAGATTGCAACGTCAGGTTTCGAAGGAATTGAAACGTGCCGGAGCATCCTTAAAGGGACAGGATGCGATGAAATAAGAGTTGGAAGCGAAGAAGCAAAAGAAAAAACAAATAACGAAAGAACAAAGAGAAAAAATAAAAGAACAAAAGTATCTCATCAGAAAGCAAAAAGCTAAAAAAAAGCATAGAGGAAAATAGCTTGAAAAAGCAGGCATAGAGCCTGCTTTCTTATAAGTGAAGAATATGTTTTTACACTTTAGCGTATCTCCAATGGATAAAGTCTTTTTCTTCACGGTCCAGTTTAAACCCTAACTTCTTCAAAATATGCTGTGAACCCATATTGCCATGTTCACATCTTGCCGCAATACAGTTAACATTCTCTTTGCTTAATGCCCAGTTTATTAACTTTTGAGCAGCCTCAAAACAATAACCTTTACGGCGGTGACTTTTATTTGTTGCAAAACCGATTTCAACCATGCCATCCGTATCAGGGTCGCCTAAAAACCCAGTTCCTCCGACAATTTCATAATCATTCTTCTTTAAAATGATCCATGAATCAAATCCTCTTGTTCCTTTATTTTTGATTAAAATCTCGCGGAAATAAGGAATTGCTTCAAAAAAATCTGAGTTTGGCCATTCCCCATTTGTTTTATAACCCAGGTCTATAATAGCCTGATGATCCAGTTTAGATGCAGCGTCTAGAAGATTAACATCAATCGTTTTTAATAGTAACCGATCCGTTTCAAGGAGAACCATCTCTTTAGCCCCTCTTCTATTTGATATCTATACATGTGATTCTTTTATGTTCATTTATCTCATGAATCGAGAATTAATTGTTTCCTCTATAACAAGTTTGTTACAATGCATATTCATTATTTTCTCTCTCTATAACGTATCCGTAATATGTAACGCACCAGAAAAATTCATGAATGGTAAGAATAACCATCTGGAGCAAAAGAAACGGATGATAAGGAGTAAAGGGGGAGCAGAGATGGTGCCTGCTCTTTATTATGAAAAGATATTTGCAGCTAACAGGAATATGCATCAGTCTGGCGGTGAGAACAAAGCAGTAGCAGACTCCCTTCGCAAAAGTATAAAACAGCAGGAGGAGTTCAATCAACTTTTAAAAGAACTTCTTAATAGAGACATCAAATAAGTTTCGGTATATGACATGTTGCAGATAAATCATCTCCTTGAAAATTCAAGGAGATCTTTTTTAAAAAAGCTTTGACATTCACGTTACGTCAAAGTGTACGGTTAATGTATAAGGAGGGAGAAGAAATGGAATATACCGTTCAGAAGTTAGCCAAATTAGCGGGAGTCAGCACAAGAACGCTTAGGTATTATGATGAGATTAACCTTTTAAAGCCAGCACGGATTAATTCATCAGGATACCGAATTTATGGGGAAAAAGAAATCAACGAATTACAGCACATTTTATTTTATCGAGAGTTAGGTTTCCAATTAGAGGAGATAAAAAAATTAATCTTTTCCCCATCTTTTAATCGTTATAAAGCATTAAAGGATCATCATGCAGAGCTTCTAGAAGAAAGAGCCCGGATTGATAGTCTTATACAAAATGTAGAGAAAACAATTCATGCAGAGGAGAGAAACGAAAAGATGAGAGATGAAGAGAAATTTAAAGGATTTAAAAAAGAGCTTGTGGAAGAAAACGAGCGGAAATACGGAGCCGAAATACGCCAAAAGTATGGAGAAGAAGCGGTGGAAGAAACTAACCAAAAAGTATTGAATATGACAAAGGAGCAATATGAAGAGCTGACCGCTACAGAAAAAGAATTGTTTGAAAAACTTAAAAAAGCATTTGAAGAAGGAGATCCAAAAAGTGAAGATGCCTTGAAAGCGGCGGAATTACACAAAAAAATGGCTTCTTTATCATTGGAGCGACTACAGCAAAGAAGCTCATGCAGGTCTAGGGGAGATGTATGTATCAGATGAGCGCTTTAAGCGATATTACGATCAACATGGTGAGGGATTAGCTGAATTTCTAAGACAGGTGATCTATGCGTATACTGGGAAAGTTAATGATTAAGCATTGAACTGATGCATGGACTTTATCGAGCGAAAACGAAAGCGAAGTTTGAAGCACGATTGAAAAAACTAGAGTATTTCTTTGTCATGAAGGGTCAAAAAAGCTTACTCATTGTAAGCTTTTTATGATTTGTCATTTATAAATATAAGTTACTCAATGGTAAGAATGCTTAGCCATAAAGACTAAGCATCTTCCACATCTCTTTCAAATATCATTTCAAAATAAGCAGCTGCTCCATACCCGTCTATACTAGGGGCGAAAATCTGAATAAACTTCCATCCTCTTTGAGCATAGTCACGAATGATTTGTTGGTAGTCTTCTTTGGGTCTTCTTCTCATGGTACTGAGTTCGACTCTAACGAATTCATACTCTTTCATCATGTGATACCTCCTGTAAGGTTATACGAAAGAGCGAGAGGAAAGTTCCGAAAGATGGAAAAACAAAAGGTGAAACCGAAAATAACCAATGAGGCAAGAACATTCAAGATCGGATCATATAAACGCAGGTCTGATTGACCATACGAATATAGAGAAGATGTAAATCGCGCACCTAATCGTGGAATGCTTAGAAATCAAGTACGCGGAGCGAGCTGTGCCTTGCCATATCCTTTAGATGAACTGGCGATGAAAGAAAAAAGAGGGGGAGGATCATAACGGTGCTCCTTATATGGTATTTCAATGGGGCATGTGGAAATGACATATTCTTTATCGAGCCGTGCGGCAATCGCGAATCAGCAGAAAAAGTGATAATAACACATATAAAAACGAACAGATCATCACTATACTTATGACCGGATAGTGTTTCGCAGAGTATATGAAAAAGTCCAGCTGTGAAATTTGTTTGGGGCTGGTGATGGTGTCAATGCCGTTAAGAAGCTTTGAAAATGTGGCTGTGTAATTCCAATCGAATTGATCTGAAACAAGCTCGCTTCCTTGATACCAATTGACAGCGGCTAAAAACAGAAAAGCCATGAATGAAAATCCAAGCTGAACAACTAAAACAATCCCTTTCATCGTACGCCTCCAAATCAATGAACATGAGAAAAGCAAATTATATATTACCATAATGTAGGCGGTTGGGCAATTTTTCTATATTTCCTGATATATTCATATCTTAGAATGGAGAGCCATTATGTATTTGGTTGGAAATTTAGTTCAGCCTGGGCCGGTACTTTTTTGCTCTTTCGGCTTTTGCCGCTCTCAGCTATGTGTTATTTTGGATATTGGTGATCATATCCAGAAAGTGATGGTGTCCATGAACAAAGAAATCCTAAAATACATACTCACTATTTTTTCAATATGTGCAGTCCTCCAGGAAACCGATGATATAAGTATTGCCCATAGCTGGATTTTGACTGAAATCGTCCGATTTTTGATTTGCGCGGCTGTGTTTATTATCCTGACATTTCTATTAGAGACTGTTTTTCCAAACAAAAAAGAGTCACATTAATGTGTGGCTCTTTTTGCATAAAATTATCAGATTAATAACATTACAAATGAATCAATCATCATGACAAAAAACAGCAAGCAAAAATAAATGAGTGAGTAGACAAACATATCCTTTGCCCACTTTACGTCATCGTCTGTTTTGAATCCTTGCATGCTTTTTTTGATCCATATACCTCCGAGAACCAAGGCAGTTAAAAAATAAAATGGGCTTATATGGCCGGTGCCGAGAGAAAAAGGAAATAATAGCGTAATCGGCACCAGGACCGCAATATATTGAATCATTTTTACTTTCGTTACATGATTTCCTTTTACAACAGGCAAGAGCGGGACACCAGCCGCCCGATATTCCTCTTTGCGTCTTATCCCAATCGCCCAAAAATGCGGGGGCTGCCACAGAAACATAATGGCATATAACATGACGGCGGTTACACTGATGTCTCCTGTGACGGAACAATAACCCATCAGCGGCGGAGCAGCTCCCGGAAAGCTTCCGACAAACGTGCTCCATACTGAGGCCCGTTTCACCCATACTGTATAGATGATGGCATAAAAAATAAAGGCGGCCAGTCCGAGAATTGCAGTTAAAGGGTTGAGGGAATACAGCATGGCAAGACCTGCTATTCCTAAAACAGAGCCATACGTTAAGATCAAAGCCGGCGGCATTTTTCCTGTGACTGAGGCCCTGCTGCGGGTGCGTTCCATTTTTGCATCCATATGCCGATCAAAATAGTTGTTGTAGACAGTGCCGGAGGCCATGACGAACGCGGTTCCAAGCATTGCCGTTATCATTGTCATGAAAAAAGCGAGTCCTGTTATTGGTATTTCTGAGCTCACAAATGCGATCCAAAATCCGCCGAAGGCTGCTATCGAGTTTGATATGATAATGCCGGGTTTTGCAAGCTTTATAAAATCGTAAACGGATACCCGGTTCGAGGCTTTTATGTATTTTGTTTCAGAAATCGGAGCAGAAACTCTTGAATTCTCCAAAAATAGACGCCTCCCCCAAAACTGCATGCTTTAGTTATCGTACCAAGAGGCCAGCCAGATCACAATTATTTCCTGTATTTGTCATGATATTGTCAATTTTTATACAAAAAAAGGGGAGCTGGACTGCCCCCATTCTCGGTAAACACGGCCTGCTATCTGTTGTATCCTCCATATCCGCCGCCGTATCCGCCGCCGTACCCGTACCAAGGGTAGTAAGGTGGGCGCGGGTAGTAGTAAGGCGGACGCGGATAAAACGGATAAAACGGTCTTGGGTAATAATAAGGCGGATAAAATGGCGGTCTAGGGCGCGGACGCGGGTAGTAATATGGCTGTCTTTCATCAAAAGGTGAAACTTGCTCAAACTGATCGTAATTAACAGGAAATTCCAAGAGGGTTACCTCCCTAGCATTTTTTATTCTGTTTACTTTATTCCTGATATGAGAAATGGGTGTATGTCCATCGACCAAATTGTTTTTTTAATTGAGTAAATCCTCAGAAAGGGATTGACAAGAACTTCTAAATCTCCTATTATTACAAAAGTGAAATAAATGTTACTTTAATGTTACAAAAATATTTCTAATTGAGTACGAATGAGCATAAAGAACATCATCTGAATCTTTTGATGGGATATAAATCGAAGTGATTACGAAAGAAGGAGTTTGTGTTGTTGGCGAGAAGAATCAAATGGTTTCAAGTATTATTAGCAGTTGTTTGTGCGGCAGGGCTTATAGGCTTTTGCCATAATACATCAAAAAAAGAAACGGTCATGAATCAGGTAAAAACCGATTCTCAGTATGGAGATGTGGAGATCGCAACACTTGTGAATGACGGGAAAACCTTCAATTACGCGGTCAACTACCCTGTTTTTAAAAATAAAAAAATGGATGCGGCATTAAAGAGTTTCGCAGAGAAAGAGGTTCGCCAATTTCAGAAGGAAACGAAAGATGCTGACCAAGAGCATACAAAAAAGCGCAATGAACTCAACATCGATTATGAAATTGTTCATTATGCCAAGCAGACAGCGGCAGTGGTCTTTAATGAATATAAATACATAGGCGGCGCGCATGGACAAACCGTAAAAAAAACATTTAACTTTGATTTTAGCAAGGAAGCCTTTCTTTCTATTGATGATATTTTCAAAAAGGACTCTGATTATTTACAAAAGCTTTCGCTGATCGCTTATCATGAGCTTAAAAAGAATAAGGACATTGCAGCGGACGACGAATTGTTAAAAGAAGGAACTGCACCGGCAAAAGAAAATTTCAGCCGTTTTGCCGTCAAGGAAGATTATATCGAGTTTTATTTTGATACATATCAAGTCGCTGCGGGCTATCTTGGAGAGCAGTCGATTGCGATTAAGAAACATCTTTTAAAAGATATATTGAAAGAACAATATATTGATAAAGCGAAAAACAAAAATAAAATCAAAGAACAAAAACCGAAGCACGAAGTCATTTCATTACCCAAAGAAGAAACAGTTGATCCGAATAAAAAAGTCATTGCGCTTACTTTCGACGACGGTCCGAATCCTGCGACAACAAATCAGATTCTGGACTCCTTGAAGAAATATGAAGGGCATGCAACGTTTTTTGTGCTGGGCAGCAGGGTTCAATATTATCCGGAAACGTTAAAAAGAATGCTGAAAGAAGGAAATGAAGTGGGGAACCACTCATGGAGCCACCCGCTTCTCACAAGGCTTTCAGTGAAAGAGGCTGTAAAGCAGATCAATGACACGCAGGACATGATTGAAAAAATAAGCGGGTATCGTCCGACGCTTGTGCGTCCTCCATATGGCGGCATTAATGATGAACTGCGCAGCAAGCTGAAAATGGATGTCGCGTTATGGGACATTGATCCGGAAGATTGGAAAGACCGAAATAAAAATACAATTGTCAACCGAGTCATGAGCCACGCGGCTGACGGAAAGACGATTTTAATTCATGATATTTACGGCACTTCTGCTGATGCGGCCGATGAGATTATCAAAAGACTGACCGATCAAGGCTATCAATTGGTGACGGTCACTCAGCTGGAAGAGGTAAAAAAACAAAGGGAAGCTAAATAAATGTGGAAAGGCTGTCGCGGGAAATGCCCGTTGGACAGCCTTTTTTCTTTTTAATAAGAGCCTGTGGTTGCCCATACATTCAGGTTGGGGCCTGAATATTTACCGAAAGCGTAGGAGGTTCTCGGGTCTAAGTCATAGACCATAGGCGTATAACAAGATTTTTGGCCTGCCACCGCTTTGCCATTGCCGCCTGCAGAGTCACAGTTATATCTCTTTTTATCTGTGTTCCGGGTTATTTCCGCATTTGCTTCATAGCCTGTTGTCAAGGTGTTGTTCATCGTTATTTTTGCCCATGCCGTTTTGCATGTACTGCTGAACTTGAGCTCGACGACTCCGATGACTTGATTGTTAGCGTTCACTAAGTTAGAAGATTTTTTTGTGGCGGCGCTGGACGCACAATCATTGTAATAAGGGCTTTTTCCATCGTAGGCATGCGTTTCCGCATGAGCGGGTGCTCCCTTGATGGCAAAAATAAATACGAATGCGAATAACACCAAAGACACCTTTTTAACCATTCTTTTCATTTCTTCCTGACCTCCTTAAAATGACAAACAATAAATCATACGGAGGAAAGGCCAAAACATGCATGCTTTTTTTTTGAAAAATAAAGGCGGCCGGGAGGGAGTACTTGGCCGCCTGGGGTGTGAAGCTAAGCTTTCAGGTCAATTTTTTGTCCGAGCGTCGGATGCTGAATCAGCTTAAGGGTTTGATCAGCATTTTGCTGGGCAGTGTCCAGCATCTTTTTCGTTAAAGCGATATCAACATTTTGGGCCAGATTTGCTTGATGCATGGCAACTGATAATGCAGGAATATCCATTGCTACACCTCCTATGCCTTACCTATCGGCGGGCGGCTTTGATTTTATAGGGCAGAAAGGCTTAATTTTTTATGTTGACCCTTACGCTGCGGCATACCGTATATTTTTTGTAAGGAGGGATTAGGATGAATATCGTAATAGAACAGACCTTTCAGCAATATGAAAAGCTGTTTTCGATGGAAGAACACGAAAGAGCGGACGAATTTCGGTATACGATGATGGGACCGTTTGAAAAAATGTGGAGCGCCATACAGGTTCCCCTAAAAGCGAAGACACCGAATGGATATGATGTAATCATGGCTGTAAAGATGCTTGGTTATTTGGATGTGTGTGATGCTGAAACCGGACAGAAAGCATTAAGAAAACTGCAGCAGTTGCATATTGCGGAGACTGCTGAATCTGCGCTGCAGCAGTGTATACATTTTGCCGAGCGTGAAAAGCTGCGAGTAAATGCGGAAGAAATGAGGTTCGGGCTTTACATTGCTGATCCAAGCAAGCTGAAGCTGCAAAAAGGGTATTGCGGGTTTGGGGGAATTCCAGGCTTTATTCACGTTTGGATGTATCCGAACAGCTATAACCTTCTTAGGATTTCATCGATTATTGCCCGTGAATTTCACCATAATCTGCGGTTTTCGTATTTTGATTTTCACCGAGGTTCTGTGTCAGTCGGGGATTATCTTGTCATTGAAGGGCTGGCTGAGTCATTTGCGCGGGAGCTCTTTGGCGAAGAACAATTAGGCCCTTGGGTTACTCGCTTTGATCGGGACGATTTGCAATATTCCATTGAAGTTATAAAAGAGGTGATTGACGAAAAAGGCTTTTCGGAGGTGAGCCGTTACATGTTTGGAGATCAAATAGCGAAAGCGCAAGGCTTCGAGCCGGCGGGATTATCTGCTTTTGCCGGATATGCGGTTGGATATCACGCTGTTCAGTCTTTTATGAATAAACACCGTGTCGATATAAAGGAGGCCACACTCTTGGATACAGAGACGATTCTGTCTCAGTGCGGGCTGTTCTCGACATAAGAAAAAGCGTCACGTCAGCGGCGCTTTTTAATGTTTTGATGGATCAGCTCTATGAGTGTGCAGGTGACAATTCCCATCGTATAAGCTATGATATCGCTCCATAAAAATCCGTACCCCAGCACGAGGCCGCCGAGCGAAGTGTCCCTGATCCGGTCGATCCACTCAGCATGGTACAGCTGGCTGCATTCGATAATAACGCAAAATGAAAGGCTGATAATGCCTGTTGTGATGGTTTTCATCGTATGAAACAGAAAGCCGCAGCCCGTAAAAATCATTGCGGCCCACAGTGCATCTCCGAGATAGGCATTGACGATATCCGGGAGAAAACTGGAGAATGCTCTTGACCCCAGTCCCAACCCAATGATGAGGATTGTAAAGGCCGCATATATGAACCGGTTCCTTCTCATGAATGATTGATACCTCTTCCAGCATTTTCCCTCCCATGTATTGTAAGGAATCCATCCTCACTTTGTCCATAAAAAAAGCGGCTGAACAGCCGCAGGTACTTTTATCTTGCTCTTAGATTGACATGGTCGGCTGTCTGATCTTTTCCAATGACGAAATGGAGCTCATAACGGCCTGTATCATAGATATAGTCGATTTCATCCGTGAATGGGACGGTTAAAATTCGGTCGGCGGGGCCAATTTGATCGCTCAGCACATCCGGTGTAACCCCTCCTAGATTCAGACGGCGTTCTACTCCGGTTCCAAAGTAACGGATTTCTGAAATGGTCATGTCCTTGTTATAGGAAAAGCCGTAGCCGGGATTTCCCATATTCCAGCTGTATAGATCAAACATATTGTTTTCTCCAGCCGGTCTTTCAGGTTCTCCCATCTTGGCATGGACATCCCCTTTTGTGCTTTTGTTAATCGTAAGACCTTCTACCTGCTGCGGCATTTCACCTGTAAAAGCGGTGTTATAAAGATTTTTTACAAGCTCAGCGGATGATGAGGTTGTTTCTTCAGCAGGAGGATTTGTCTGAGCGGCAGCTTTTGCCGGAATTGCCGTCCCAAAGCCAAAAACAGTGCCTGACAGTGCTGCCGCTGCTGTTAATGCGGAAATGGTTTTCTTCATGGTTATCCCTCCCTTTATGTCTATCATGACGTTTCCCGGTGTTTGTGCATTAAAACATTTGTATGCGCTCTGTATGTTTTAATCAGCACGTGTAAGGGAACTGAAATGGGTAATTCGGTATATAAACGCAAGAAAGGGGAATGGAGATGGCGGACACAAAAAAAGTAACAATCAACGGCGTTGAGATGGAGACAGCCGGAGACCAGACGGTGCTGCAGCTTTTGAATAACAGTTCAATCGAAGTGCCGCAAGTATGCTATCATCCGAGCCTTGGGCCGATAGAAACATGTGATACGTGTATCGTCAGCATCAATGGTGAGCTGAAGAGATCGTGCTCAGCTGAAATAAAGGATGGCGATGTCATTGATACGCTTGCGTCTGACGTGAAAAAGGCACAGGTCATCGGGATGGATAAAATCTTATATAATCATGAGCTTTACTGTACAGTTTGCGATTACAACAATGGAGGATGCGAAATACATAATACGGTGAAGGAAATGAAAATCAATCACCAAAGCATCCCGTTTGATCAAAAGCCTTATCATAAGGATGAATCCCATCCGTTTTACCGGTATGATCCTGATCAATGTATTTTGTGCGGCCGCTGTGTCGAAGCATGCCAAGACGTACAGGTGACAGAAACACTGACGATTGACTGGGAGCGGGAACGCCCGCGCGTCATTTGGGATAATGACGTGCCGATTAACGAGTCGTCATGTGTGTCGTGCGGCCATTGCTCAACCGTATGTCCGTGCAACGCGATGATGGAAAAAGGAATGGAAGGGGAAGCCGGATATTTAACAGGCATCAATAACGAATCACTGCGCCCGATGATCGAGATCACGAAAGGCGTAGAGACAGGATACGGCTCGATTCTCGCCATTTCTGACATGGAATCTGCCATGCGTGATGAACGAATCAAAAAAACAAAAACCGTCTGCACCTATTGCGGTGTCGGCTGCAGTTTTGATGTTTGGACTAAGGGCAGAGATATTCTGAAAGTGGAGCCTCAGGAGGAGGCGCCTGCCAATGGCATTTCCACTTGTGTAAAAGGCAAGTTCGGCTGGGATTTTGTAAACAGCGAGGAGCGTCTGACAAAACCGCTCATCCGCGAAGGCGACCATTTCCGGGAAGCAGAGTGGGAGGAAGCCTTAACACTGATCGCAAGCAAGTTCACTGAATTGAAAGAAGAATGTGGCCCTGACTCACTTGCTTTTATCACGTCGTCTAAATGTACGAATGAAGAATCCTACCTGATGCAAAAGCTGGCCAGAGGGGTTATCGGCACAAATAATGTGGATAACTGCTCGCGCTATTGCCAGTCTCCGGCTACTGCCGGCCTGTTCCGAACAGTCGGATACGGCGGTGACTCAGGATCGATTACAGATATCGCCCAGGCAGATCTTGTTTTAATTATCGGTTCGAACACATCAGAGTCGCATCCGGTCTTGTCTACCCGCATTAAACGGGCTCACAAGCTGAGAGGGCAGAAGGTCATCGTGGCTGATATCAGAAAACACGAAATGGCTGAGCGTTCTGATCTATTTGTTCAGCCGCGTGCCGGATCAGATATCGTCTGGCTGAATGCCATCGCCAAATATCTGATTGAAAACGGCAAGGCCGATGAACGCTTTTTGCAGGAAAGGGTCAACGGCCGGTATAAATACGTGAAAAGCCTGGCGCCGTACACACTTGAATATGCAGAGGAGAAAACCGGAATTGATAAACAAACCCTGATTCAGATGGCTGAAATGATTCATGAGGCTGACAGTGTGTGCGCGTTGTGGGCCATGGGCGTGACACAGCACATTGGAGGCAGCGATACAAGCACTGCGATTTCAAATTTGCTGCTTGTCACAGGAAACTACGGAAAACCGGGTGCGGGTTCTTATCCATTACGCGGCCATAACAACGTGCAGGGAGCAAGTGACTTCGGAAGCATGCCAGACAGCCTGCCGGGCTATGAAAAAGTGAAGGATGAACAAGTCCGCAAGAAATACGAACAAGCCTGGGGTGTACAGCTGCCGAAGGAGCCGGGCATGACCAACCATGAAATGATTGAAAAAATCCATTCTGGCCAGCTGAAAGCGATGTATGTAAAAGGGGAAGAAATGGGCCTTGTCGATTCTAATATCAATCATGTACACGCTGCATATGAAAAACTTGATTTCTTTGTTGTGCAGGACATTTTCCTATCTCGGACGGCAGAATTTGCAGATGTTGTTCTTCCTGCGAGCCCGAGCCTTGAAAAAGAAGGAACCTTTACAAACACTGAACGCCGTATTCAGCGTTTATACCAGGTATTTGAACCTATGGGTGAATCAAAGCCGGACTGGCAGATTATTATGGAGGTAGCGAATAAGCTTGGGGCTAATTGGAATTATGAGCATCCTTCCGACATTATGGAAGAAGCTGCAATGCTGTCACCAATTTATGCAGGAGTAACTTATGAACGTCTTGAGGGCTACAACTCCCTGCAATGGCCTGTAAGTGCTGATGGGAAGGATTCACCTTTACTCTTTACAGAACGCTTTCCTTTTCCGGACGGCAAAGCGATTCTTTATCCGGTTCAATGGACTGAGCCTGAGGAGTTCGGTGAGGAATATGACATCCATGTAAATAACGGCAGACTCTTGGAGCACTTCCATGAAGGAAACCTGACGTATAAATCAAAAGGTATTTCTGAAAAAACGCCGCATGTATTCTTAGAAATTTCTCCAGAGCTTGCGGCAGAACGGGGGATCCAAGACGGGACCCTTGTCAGACTCACGTCGCCTTTTGGAAATGTGAAGGTGAAATGCCTGATCACTGATCGTGTCAAAGGGAAGGAAGTGTATCTGCCAATGAACGATTCTGGGGAAGCGGCGATCAACCTGTTAACAGGCAGCCACGCAGACAAGGATACTGACACGCCTGCGTACAAAGAAACATCAGCGAAGATGGAAATCTTGAAGCAGGATGGAATCAATCCGCTGCCTAAAATCAATCACCGCAACGGAAATCCGCAGCCGCAAATCGGTGTGCAGGTTCATAAAAAATGGGCGCGGAAGGATTACATCTTCCCTGGCGATGCTGTGAAAAGGGGGATTGGGCACAATGGCTAAAGCGATTAAACGCATTCAGAAAGTACAGGTGACCGAAGAAGATCAGCGCAAACGTGATTTGGAAGAAATCGAAGATGCCTTAGTCGACAACAAAGAAGCCATTCTGGAGACGCTGCATATGCTTGGGCACATGAACGATCGGGGCGTACTGCCTTTGCTCCGCGGCCTTTTTGGCCAAGGTGATAAAGTCCTTGACATCTTAGTGAAAAAGGCAGATACAGAGGAAACGGCCAATATGCTTAAAAACCTGCTTCTCCTGTTTGGAACACTCGGCATGCTGGATGTCAAACAGCTGGAGCCGCTCATTTTGAAAGTGAATGCCGGTGTGGCGAACGCGGTAGAACAGAAGAACAGTGAAGAGAAAACAGGTTATTTTGATATCATCCGTTCGCTTAAAGACCCGGAAATCAACAAAGCGGTTACGCTGCTGTTCTCCTTTTTAAAAGGAATGGGACAAGATACAAAGGAGCTGGAACGCACAACTCAGCCTCCGGAACATCAAAAACATCATCAGGAACCCCGAGAGAAAAGGGGAATGGATAAGCGAGATTAACACCCGCCCGAGCCGGCTAATGCCAGCTCGGGTTTTTTGTGAGATGAGTCTTGGGAACTAGGAGAAAATATCTAAAATAGAAACAAGACAAAGAAGCTTTTGTTTTGGAAGAGGATAAGCCATCATCGGCCTGTCCAGTATTTTTTCCAGTAAAGGATAAATATCTATGTCATTGGCTGACCTATACTATGAATGAATATGATAGAGTAATTTGTTACTTTGTTCCCTGTTAAGAAAAGGAAAAGCGTGATTATAATAGAAAACGATTACTTTAGATGGAGGAACAGCAATGAAAAAAGCATTATTCATTTTGTTTGTGCTAACGATTGGATCTGCGCTTTCTGCGTGCAGCCAGTCCAGTGATGCGTCAGCTGAGCAAAAGACAGAAAAGAAAGAAGTAACAGCAACGGAAAAGAAAACAGAGGAAAAAGAAACCAAAACGGATGAAAAGGTGCATAAAGTAGGCGAAACTTTTAAAGCTTCCAGCACAAATTTCTCGGTCAATAAAGTATATACGACGGCAGAACAAGGCGAGTATAAGACAAAAATTGGAGAGAAAGAAAAAACAATAAATAATAATGAAGAATTTTTAATAGCTGAGGTAACGATCGAAAATACAAGCGACAAGTCTTTCAATTATACGAGTGGCGGTTTTGAATTGAAAGATGGCAAAGATCAATCAATCAGAGCAAACATAGTATCTACTGCTGACCTGAAAACAAGCCTTAAATCAGGAAAGTTAGCCTCGGGTAAAAAGGTAACAGGCACAGTCAGTTTCGTGATTCCAAAAGGAGAAAAAAACCTTAATTTGTCATATAGTCCATCGTTTTTAAATTTTGAAACAGAGGATATTACATATTTCGTAAAACTGAATTAAGGTATCTTTTGAGCATGTCACCGGAAAATCGGAGCATGCTTTTTTAATTTAAAAGAGATTGATAGTATAAAATAGTAGTGAGGTGATCAATTATGCAAACCAAATGGCTGGAACGGGCACAGCGAATTCAGGCGATCGCACAGGCGGGGCTTGCTTTTTCCAAGGATGTGTATGACAGGGAAAGGTACGAAGAGCTGATGAAGCTCAGCGCAGAGATGATGGCCGATTACTCGGAGAAGGACATTGAAGTCATCACTGATTTATGGAAAGGCGAGAAAGGCTATCCGACACCGAAGGCGGATGTTCGCGGAGCGGTATTTCGAGAGAATCGCATATTGCTTGTCCGGGAGAAGCATGACGAGCTGTGGTCACTCCCAGGCGGGTTTTGTGAAATTGGTTTATCACCCGCTGAAAATGTGATCAAGGAAATCAAAGAAGAGTCGGGGTACGATACAGTGCCTTCCCGATTACTGGCCGTGCTGGACAGCCATAAGCATCCTCACCCCCCTCAGCCTTATCATTACTATAAGATCTTCATTGAATGCAGCATAACGGGCGGGCAGCAGAAAACCGGGATTGAGACGAACCATGCTGCTTTTTTTCCGGAAGACAGGCTCCCTCCGCTTTCTCCAAAACGAAACACACAGTCACAGCTCAGCATGCTTTTTGATTTTCAGCGTCATACGGATAAAAAAACTGTATTGGATTAAACAAAAAAGAGCCGGGGGCTCTTTTTTGTTTTTACAGGGCAATATGTTTTTCGCTGGCTAGCTTCAAAAGGGTTAGTACCGAATCGGCTTGTTTATGGCCGAGCTTTTGTTTTAGTTTGTTTTCTTCAACTAAACGGCTTCCATATATGTCGACAGAGGCTTTGTCGACGACAGTATGCCAGTTTTCCTGTTTTTTTCCCTCAACGAGCGGTTTTGAATGTCTCTCAGAAAAAGAGAACACAAACAATACAAATGCAAGTGAAAGTACGATGCCGACAACTAATTTTTTACGGTTGATCTGTGCTGTCATTTGTTCTCTCCTTCACCATTTTACTTTCTATTTAATCATATCTTCAGCTTACTTTACATAATGGAAAAGTCATCTTTTAGAGTAGTGCTTACGTTGCGGATGAGGGCGACGTGTGAGATTTTTATAAGCTATTGATTGCGTTTCTAAAATCGATGAGCATGCCTAAGGTCACGTTGTGAACCAAATCGGGTGTGCGTAATAGAAAAAATTGAAAGATTATGGTAAGATGAACAACATTCGAGGGGGATTATATGATGCCTGCACCGGCATCTTGAAGACCTGCCTGCTGTTTCAGACGACAAAATGGATGTCCCTCTCTTTTTCGATAGCAGGAGGTGGTGAAGTTCGTCAATTGCTGAATCTTTTCTTTCATGGGGAGGGGAAAAGCATGAATGTGGTAAATCGGCGACAAGCTTTGCAGCGTGCACTGATGAACGGAAAAAATAAACAGGATGCTTATCATCCGTTTCCGTGGTACGAATCGATGAGAAAGGAAGCTCCTGTTACCTATGATGAAGACAATCAAGTATGGAGTGTTTTTCTTTATGATGATGTCAAAAAAGTGATTGGGGATAAAGAGCTTTTCTCCAGTTATATGCCGGAGCAGACAAGTTCTATCGGGAATTCGATCATTAATATGGACCCGCCAAGACACACGCAAATCCGTTCTGTTGTCAATAGAGCGTTTACACCGCGTGTCATGAAGCAGTGGGAACCAAGAATTCAAGACATCGCAGATGATCTGATACATCGTTTTCATGGACGAAGCGAGTTTGATTTGGTTCAGGATTTCTCATATCCGCTTCCTGTCATTGTGATATCTGAGCTTTTAGGCGTTCCTTCAGAGCATATGGATGCGTTTAAGACATGGTCTGATATTTTGGTGAGCACACCAAGAGATGGAAGTGAGGAAGCGGAGAAAGCCTTTCTGAAAGAGCGGAACAAGTGCGAGGAAGAGCTAGCCGCGTTTTTTGCCGGCATCATAGAAGAAAAACGGAAGAAACCGGAACAGGACATCATCTCCATTTTAATTAAAGCAGAAGAAACCGGCGAGAAGCTTTCCGGAGAAGAGCTGATTCCGTTTTGTACATTGCTGCTGGTGGCGGGAAACGAAACGACAACGAACTTAATTTCAAACGCGATGTACAGCATTTTAGACACGCCGGGCGCTTATGACGAATTGCAGCGGAATCCAGAGCTGGTGCCTCAGGCGGTGGAAGAAGCTCTGCGTTTCAGGGCGCCTGCACCTGTTTTGCGGCGAATTGCCAAACGGGATACAGAGATTGGTGGCCATCAGATAAAAGAAGGCGACATGGTGTTGGCGTTTGTGGCGTCAGCAAATCGTGATGAAGCGAAGTTTGACAGGGCGCACAAGTTTGATATTCACCGCCACCCCAATCCGCATATTGCGTTTGGCCACGGCATTCATTTTTGTCTTGGGGCTCCCCTTGCACGGCTTGAAGCAGCCATCGCGTTAACGGCATTGACTCAAACGTTTTCTCATATGGAGCCAGTCAGTATTACCCCGATTGAAAATAGCGTGATATACGGACTAAAGAGTTTTCGCGTCAACATATAATATGAAAATTGGAGGCTGAAATGATGAGACAGCATCATATCTCAATTATTAATATCCCGGCATACGGACATGTGAATCCAACTCTTGCGTTAGTGGAGAAGCTTTGTGAAAAAGGGTATCGTGTCACTTATGCGACGACTGAGGAATTCGCGCCTGCGGTAAAGCAAGCCGGGGCAAGCCCGCTTTTATATCAAACTACGATTAACGTGGAACCGGAACGCATTAGGGAAATGATAGAGAAAAATGAAACACCGATTAGCATTTTAAAAGAATCGTTCGAAATCTTGCCTCAGCTTGAAGATTTATATCAAAATGACCAGCCTGATCTTATCGTTTATGATTTTATCGCATTTGCGGGAAAATTGTTTGCTGATAAGCTGAATGTGCCGGCCATCAGGCTTTGTTCTTCCTATGCGCAAAATGAATCCTTTCAGCTTGGAAGTGAAGAGATGCTCAAGCAACTCAAACAAGCGGAGGCCGATTTTCAGGTTTACCTTGAGAAAGAAAACTTACCGGCTGTCTCATTTGAACACTTAGCTATACCGGAAGCGTTAAATATTGTCTTTATGCCGCGGTCTTTTCAGATTAAAAACGAAACCTTTGATGAGCGATTCTGCTTTGTCGGTCCTTCACTTGGAAAACGAGGTGAACAAGAGAGCCTGCTGCCAGAAACAGGCAATCGTCCGCTCATGCTGATTTCATTGGGAACCGCTTTTAACGCATGGCCGGAATTTTATCGCATGTGCATAGATGCATTTCGGAATTCCGACTGGCATGTTGTGATGTCAACAGGGATATCAATTGAACCTGACAGTCTAGGTGACATTCCTGACAACTTTACGGTTCGCCAGCGCGTTCCGCAGTTGGATATCTTAGCGAAAGCCGATCTGTTTGTTTCTCACGGGGGAATGAACAGTACGATGGAGGCAATGAATGCGGGGGTACCGCTTGTTGTGATTCCGCAAATGTATGAGCAGGAGCTCACTGCCCGGCGTGTTGATGAATTAGGCCTCGGCGTCTATTTGCCGAAAGAAGAGGTCAGCGTCTCCCGTTTGCAGAAGGCGGTTCAGGACGTATCCCGAGATAAAGAAATGCTCAACCGCGTAAAAGATATGCAGAAAGACGTAAAAGAAGCAGGCGGAGCGGAGAAGGCAGCCGCGGAAATTGAAGCCTTCATAAAAAAGTCTGTCGTTCCGCAATAACACATTTGCACCCGAAATCTGCTGAGATTTCGGTTTTTCTTCTTTTAAAAAGGATGGGATGCAATGAGTAAAGAAAACGCCGTCTATCTGATTACAGGGGTGATGGCAGCGGGGAAGTCCACAGTTGCCCAGCTTCTTTCTGAGCGTTTCGACAAGAGCGTTCATGTCAGGGGAGATGTATTTAGAAAAATGATCGTAAACGGCGAAATGCAAATGTCAGGCACTCTTTCAGCTGAGGCGCTGGAACAGTTGCGTCTTCGCTACCGGCTGGCGGCTAACGTATCGGATATGTATGCTGAAGCGGGGTTTCATACGGTGGTGCAGGATGTGATCATCGGACCTATGTTAGAAGAAATGGTGAAGTTGATCAGTTATCGTCCATTGTATGTGATCGTATTGGCACCCCGAGTAGACATAATAGCCGCAAGGGAATCAGCACGCAAGAAAAAAGGATATGGGGATATCAGCATTGAATCTCTCGATGCCGTCTTGCAGTCAGAAACACCGCGTCTAGGCCTGTGGCTGGATTCGTCAGAGATGACGCCGGAAGAGACGGTGGGAATGATATACAAAGGGCTGGAGACTGCAGCGAAAATAAAATAATGAATCCCGCTTTCTCCAGCTTGTTCTAGGGTGCAGAGGCTAACCCCCGCCCCGCGAACATCTTCTATTAAATATTCTTTTTCATCCCGCATCTCCGGCATTCTCTCAAAAACTTTCCGCCTTTTACGGAGCTTTTAAAAAGCGTATAGTCACAATTATCACAGCGTCCGCTATGAACGTCAGGATATTCGTTGAATTCATAAATAACCGATGTGTCATAGCCTTTTGTTTCGTATTCTTCTTTTGTTTCCATGATCGATCCTCCGTTAAAGCGTGTCTGTTGTTTATATTACAGCATGCAACCGGTGTATTCAACGGTAATGAGAGGCATTTGGTTCATCTTGATTTCTCCCTTGGTTTGCGACACAATAGCTTTATTAAAGGTTATATACATATAAAGCCTAAGCTGGCAAAGAGGAGAGGAACGGATATGGGTAAAGGTTTACATGGAAAACGCGTCGCGATCGGCGGTTCTCGGAAAACGGAAGAAATCAGCACAATCATTGAAAAACAGGGCGGAATTCCTGTCGTTCGGCCTCTCCAAGGAACGGTGTACTTGGCAGAGGAGCAGGTGGAGCCGGAGCTGCGCAAATTTGCGGAAGAAAAAGCCGACTGGGTGATCTTTACGACAGGCATCGGTACGGAGACGCTTGTGAAGATGGCAGAGAAAATCGGCGTAAAGGACGAGTTTCTGCTGGCGATTCGCCAGGCTAAAGCGGCGTGCCGAGGGTACAAAACATTGTCTGCGTTAAAAAAGCTTGGAATCACTGCAGAGGCTTCTGATGAAGATGGGACAACCAGCGGATTGATTCGGTCCTTGGAGCCTTACGACTTTTCAGGAAAAAAAGTAATGGTGCAGCTTCACGGAGAAAATGCACCTGCCCTCATAGCATTTTTGGAGGAAAAAGGAGCTTCAGTTTTGCCGATTCTCCCTTATCAGCATATCCCGCCAGAGGAGGAAACGGTGGAACAGTTATGCCGGGAACTGCTGAATGGTGAATTGGATGCCGTTTGTTTTACCACGGCCATTCAGGTTCGTTCTCTGTTTCATTTTGCCAAGGAGCGCGGCTTTATCAATGAAGTGAAGGCTGTATTCGAAGAGCGTGCCATCGCAGCGGCTGTCGGAAAAGTGACTGCTGAAGCGCTGCGGGAAGAAGGCATCACAAGGCTGCTTGCTCCGGAGATTGAGCGGATGGGCGCGATGA
Organism: Bacillus halotolerans; assembly: GCF_001517105.1. Classification (GTDB taxonomy): domain Bacteria; phylum Bacillota; class Bacilli; order Bacillales; family Bacillaceae; genus Bacillus; species Bacillus halotolerans. The sequence continues at coordinate 103,578 of NZ_LPVF01000012.1, read as the reverse complement.
TTATTGAACTTTCACGGTATTATGAAGAAATGGCTGGGGAATAACCAGCACAAAAGCCGCTTTTCTGTTGAGAAGCGGCTTTTTTTTGTAATCTGCAAATCCTCGAAATCGCTGTCATCATGTTAACCATTTTGCTTCAGCTGCTGATGCGCGGTAAATAATGACGGGTATGTCAGCACGCTGAGTATGACACAAGTCAGCGCGGCGGACGCCATCGTTGTAAAAACAATCAAAAGCTGAAAGCGAACCGCCTGAATCGGATCGGCGCCCGCTAAGATCTGGCCGGTCATCATGCCGGGAAGCTGGACGAGCCCCAATGTCTTCTGGCTTTCTAGCGTTGGGATCATACTCATTTTCATGGCGGAAGTCAGGATATGCTGTATGGATTGTTTTGGTGTGCCGCCAAGCGACAAAATCAATTGAATTTCTTCCTTGCGCACCCCGACCTCGGAGCTGAGCCGGTTTAAAAACAGGCTCGCGAGCACCATTGAATTTCCGATGACCATTCCGCTGATCGGGATGACATACCGTGCGGTAAGCGGGATGATGTGAAGCGCCAGAAGAATGCCTTGGGTGATGATTTCTACAATCGCTAACGCCACAAACACCCTCCAAAAAGAACCGATTTTCATTTTCTTTCGTTTGACGACGTTTTGCGCCGCCACCGCCAGCATTAACAGCACCATCAGCAGGATAAACACAGGGTGATCCCCATGAAATATCAGCGATAGCACATAACCGATCACAAGCAGCTGTAACGCGGCCCGAATGGTGGCAATGATCATATCTTTTTCAACGCCGGCTTTAAAGGATTTTGATAAAAACAAGGCGATCAGCACAAAGATCATGGTGAATGAGAGAGAAAGGTAATCCATTACCGTGTGCCCCCCTTCAAAAATTCACGGACTGCTTCATGCTGAGGACGCGAGAAAAATGTTTCTGTCTCCGCGATTTCCAACAGCCGGCCATCAGCCATAAACCAAATGGTATCGGCTACGCGTTTCGCCTGTTCCATGTTATGGGTCACCCACATCACCGTCAGTTCTTTCTCTTGATGATGCCTTTTGATCAGTTCTTCAATCTCCAGAGCAGAAACAGGGTCCAGCGCAGATGTAATTTCGTCCAATAATAGGATGGAGGAAGGGTTTGCGAGTGTTCTGGCAAGTGAAAGCCTTTGCCGCTGTCCGCCTGATAAATCCTTGGCGCTTCTGTCTAACAGCTCTGGAGACAGGCCTGTCAGTGAAGCGAGCTCTTCAGGAGAATAAAGCTGGGTTTGGTGGAGCTTTTGTACCAGATTCAGATTGTCACGCACCGTTCCGTCAAGGACGGGGGCGGATTGAAAAGCAAGGGAGGCCGTCCGCCTCAGTTCATTCACATTCCAGTCTCTGACTTCCTTTCCGTAAATCTTCACTTCACCGTGATCCGGTGTTTTCATCAAATTACACATTGACAGCAGTGTGCTTTTTCCTGAACCGGAAGGGCCCAAAACGGCCGCGATTGCTCCCTGTTTAATGTCTCCGGTGACATCCTTTAATACATCATAGGTTTGTCCCTCTTGTTCATAGCTTTTTCGCACAGATGTGAATGAGATTGCTGGTATATCGACTTTTTGATTGTTTGCTTCCATTAAAATATCACCTTTCAGTTAAGTGGGCTTAGACTATACATAAATATAACGTGAAACAGGTCTCTTTTGGAAGGAGTTAAAAAGAAAGGAGAACGGGCTTTCGCCCATTCTCCAGAAGCTGCTAAGCAGTCAGATTTGACTGAGTTTTCTCTTTGGGTTTTTGTTGGGAAGCGAAGGTATGTAACACCATTCCGGCAATAATGATCATTAAGCCTGCAAACGATAAAATGGAAGGGAAAACACCTGACAGCAGGATTATTTCACCAAGCAAAGCGAATATCACTTCCCCGGATTGTGTTGCTTCAACAGCAGCAAGCTTTTGCGGATGATCTCTTACCATATCCGTTGCCCAGAAAAATAAAACGGTCGCAATGATGCCTGAGCTGACGGCAACGATAAAGGATTGAACGGTTTGCCCCGCGGTCGGAAGGCCATCTGACCACCAGCCGTAAGCTGCCAATACAAGCCAGAATGGAAGGCTTGCAAGGGTCATTCCCAGCACACGCTGGAACGTATCAAGCCTGCCTCCGTATTGCTCAAGCATTCTCCGGTTTCCCAGCGGATAGGCGAAAGCAGCAATGACAACCGGCAGCACGCTGAAGAGCAGTATTTTTCCGGAAAGCGATTCTGCATGCTGGAGCTGAATCAGCGCTGCCCCAATCAGAATGACGACGGAAGTGCCCAGCGAAACAAGGGGAATCTTTTGCCGAACGAGTAAAGTGCCTCCAGGCGTGTTTTTTTTCTCATAGAAAAATGGAGACAGCAGCACACCGGCTACAATGGTAATTTGCCATGTTCCGGCTACGAGCCAGCCCGGCCCGAATGCGGCGGCAAACGTGATCGGCGCATAAAAAAGAACAAAGCCGACGAAGCTCCACTTTATCCAAAAAAACGGCTTTTTCCGCATCTCTTGTAAAAGAGGAACGAACTTCCCTTTCATTATGACAATCAGACATAAAAACGGAACCATAAAAATAAAGCGTAACGAGGCGCTCCAAAGCCAGCTGCCTCCGGATAATTCCATCGCCCTGTTTAAAATAAAGGTAACGGCGAAAAAGAGAGAAGCCAATATTCCGATTACAATCGCTTTCATCAAATCCCTCATTCTGGCATTATTTTTTTATACTATACTACCCGGGATGATACAGATCAACGGAATTGTGAGAAAATAATGATGTTTTACGGATCAATATAAGTGGAAGACAGAAATAGGGAGGTGAAAATGATGGAAACAGAAACGTACTTTTTTCAGGATGACGGCAGGATTCCAAATCACCCTGATTTTCCGCTCGTTATCTATAAAAAAGTTTTTATGGGACGTGCTGAACAGGCAGAGCGGATCGTCAACCGGCATGGCTGGCTAAACAGCTGGTCGGGCAGTGTTTTTCCGTACCATCATTATCACAGCAACACGCATGAAGTCCTAATCGCAGTCCGAGGGGAGGCTGTTATTCAATTTGGGGGAGAAAAAGGAGCTGCTGTTCCTATCAAAACGGGCGACGCAGCGGTCATTCCAGCCGGTGTCGGCCATAAAAAGCTAAGCGCGAGTCCCGATTTTACCGTGATTGGCGCTTATCCAGATGGTTCTCGGTATGATATGAAGACGGGAAAGCCGGATGAAAGAGCGGCTGCGCTAGAGAATATAGAGCAAGCAGTACTTCCGGCATTGGATCCAGTTACAGGAAAAAGAGAACCTCTATTGGACATATGGGTAACGCGTAGGGGAGAAAATTGATGGATTGTCAATAACTAGTGCTGAAGAAATGTTATGACACGGGCACCATATAAATTAATTTCATAATCGAAGCAATTCACGTTCAAATTTTGTTCAAAAAGTGTTATCATATAGAAGGTAATCAAATTGGAGTTTTTTATGTTTGCTATTTTCAGAGAGAGTAAAGGATTTTGACTTATTCAATGGTTTATTTTTGAGATAAAAATAATACTGAATATGGCAAGATGAAAAACTGGGTAGTAAACATTTATTTTTGCGAATGATTGTGCACGAATTCACAATCCTTCTTCTCATGCTTTCAAACATGAGATCAGGGAGAGGCACTACCCTTTCCAAAAAATCAGCATACTGCTTATAGTAAAGGAGAATTGGATATGCCAGAAACAATCGATCAAACAAATGCGTCTGTCAGCCAAAGCCAGCAAGATCTTATTGATCAGCTGTTAAAGCCAGAAGTTCAAGAATCACTGACTGTTTTAGTTGACCAGCTTCCAAAGCTGACTGAGTTAGTGAATATTTTAACGAAGTCTTATGATTTCGCTCAGTCTGTTGCGACTGACGAAGTATTGAAAAGCGATACAGTCGGTGCAATCACTGAAATTCTCGAACCTGTAAAAGAAACAGCAAAAGAAGTGGCTGCGACTGCAATCGAAGCGAAAGACCGCGCGGATGCTAGCAACGAAACGATTGGACTTTTCGGCCTGTTGCGCATGCTGAAAGATCCTCAAGCTCAAAAGCTGTTCCGTTTTGCTAACAGCTACCTTGAAATCATGAACGAAAAACAAAAATAATCTCAGATTCAAATTGATATAAAGGACGGAGGATATACGATGTCAAAACATATTGTCATTTTAGGCGCTGGTTATGGCGGTGTTCTTTCTGCTTTAACAGTTCGCAAACATTACACAAAAGAACAAGCACGCGTGACAGTGGTAAACAAATACCCAACTCACCAAATCATTACGGAATTACACCGTCTTGCAGCAGGCAACGTGTCTGAAAAAGCGGTTGCAATGCCGTTAGAAAAACTTTTCAAAGGCAAAGACATTGATCTTAAAATCGCGGAAGTCAGCTCTTTCTCTGTTGATAAAAAAGAGATTGCGCTTGCTGACGGTTCTGCATTAACTTACGATGCGCTAGTAGTAGGCCTTGGTTCTGTCACTGCTTACTTCGGCATCCCAGGACTTGAAGAAAACAGCATGGTTCTTAAATCTGCTGCTGATGCTAACAAAGTTTTCAACCACGTTGAAGACCGTGTGCGCGAGTACTCTAAAACGAAAAACGAAGCGGATGCAACAATCCTTATCGGCGGTGGCGGCTTAACAGGCGTTGAGCTTGTCGGTGAGCTTGCTGACATCATGCCGAATCTTGCGAAAAAATACGGCGTAGACCACAAAGAAATCAAATTAAAATTGGTTGAAGCAGGTCCGAAAATCCTTCCTGTTCTTCCGGATGATCTTATCGAACGCGCGACTAAAAGCCTTGAAAAACGCGGCGTTGAGTTCTTAACAGGCCTTCCTGTTACAAATGTAGAAGGAAACGTGATTGATCTGAAAGACGGATCAAAAGTTGTTGCCAACACATTTGTTTGGACTGGCGGCGTACAAGGAAATCCTTTAGTCGGCGAATCAGGTCTTGAAGTGAACCGCGGCCGTGCGACAGTTAACGATTTCCTTCAATCTACATCTCATGAAGATGTATTTGTTGCCGGTGACAGCGCTGTTTACTTTGCGGCAGACGGCCGTCCATACCCGCCAACTGCACAAATCGCATGGCAAATGGGTGAGCTGATCGGTTACAACCTATTCGCTTACTTAGAAGGAAAAACACTTGAAACATTCCAGCCAGTAAACTCTGGTACACTTGCAAGTCTTGGACGCAAAGATGCGGTAGCCATCATTGGTGCTAATTCTACACCGCTTAAAGGTCTTCCTGCTTCCTTGATGAAAGAAGCAAGTAACGTACGCTACTTAACACACATTAAAGGACTATTCAGCCTGGCTTACTAATCCTTTCTTGTAAAATCGGACATTGCCAAAAAGAGGTCTTTTCAGACAGCTTTACGGCAATGTCTTTTTTGCGCTTATTTGCTAACGTTAACATTTAAATTTTAAAAAGAGATTGATCCCAGAGGAATATAAAGGTAAAATAAAAACAAATCAAAATGTTAACGTTAACATTTTGAAATAGAATGAAAGACGGTGAGGACATGGAACCCTTTATGGGAGAAAACTTTTTGCTGAAAAATGAAACCGCTGTCAACCTCTATCACAATTATGCGAAAGACATGCCGATTATTGATTATCACTGCCATTTGAGTCCGAAAGAAATCTATGAAAATAAGAGATTTCAAAACATGACAGAAGCCTGGCTGTATGGAGACCATTACAAATGGCGCATCATGAGAGCCAATGGAATTGAAGAAACATACATTACAGGCGATGCAGCTGATGAGGAGAAGTTCATGGCATGGGCGAGAACAGTGCCGATGGCGATTGGCAATCCGCTCTACAATTGGACCCATTTAGAGCTGCAGCGATTTTTTGGGATTTACGAGATATTAAATGAGCAATCGGCGCCAAATATTTGGAAACGGACGAATGAACTGCTGCAAGGAGAAGGCTTCGGGGCAAGGGATTTCATTGTGAAATCAAATGTAAGAGTAGTATGCACAACCGATGACCCTGTCGATTCCCTTGAGTACCACCTATTATTAAAAGAGGACAAAGATTTTCCTGTCAGTGTGCTGCCGGGATTTCGGCCGGATAAAGGGCTGGAAATCAATCGCGAAGGCTTCCCGGATTGGGTGCAGGCGCTTGAAAAGGCTGCGTCACTTTCGATTACAACCTATGATGAGTTTTTGAAAGCTCTTGAAGAACGAGTGCGTTTCTTCCATTCAGTCGGCGGCAGAGTATCTGATCATGCGATTGATTCAATGGTGTTTGCCGAAACGGACAAAGAGGAAGCGGGCCTCATTTTTACCGCAAGATTAAACGGAGAACAGGTTTCTTACGAAGACGAGAAGAAATTCAAGACATATACGCTTCAATTTCTTTGCGGATTGTATGCTGAGCTTGACTGGGCGATGCAGTTTCATATCAATGCACTCAGAAATACGAATACGAAAATGATGAAGAAATTGGGGCCGGATACAGGCTATGATTCTATGAATGACGAAGAAATTGCGAAGCCTTTGTACAGACTGCTGAATTCAGTCGAAATGAAAAACCAGCTGCCGAAAACGATTTTATATTCGCTCAACCCAAATGATAACTATATCATTGCCAGCATGATAAATAGCTTTCAAGACGGCATCACGCCTGGGAAAATACAATTTGGCACAGCATGGTGGTTTAACGATTCCAAGGATGGGATGCTCAATCAAATGAAAGCGTTATCAAATGTCGGGCTTTTCAGCCGTTTTATCGGCATGCTGACTGATTCCAGAAGCTTTTTGTCGTATACACGCCATGAATACTTCAGACGGATTGTTTGCAATCTGATCGGCGAATGGGCTGAAAACGGCGAAGTGCCGAAAGATATGGAGCTTCTTGGCGGCATCGTACAAGGCATTTGCTATCACAATGCGAAACAATATTTTCGATTTCAAGAAGAAAAGGCAAACGTATAAAATAAGTTCCGGCTCAGATACGTCATACTGAGCGGACATCTCATCGAAAATTCTTAAGACACAGAGGTGGAAGATGCGAGCAGAACTGGAAAATAAGGTTGTGTCGATTGAAACGGAGAAGAGGCTTTCACTGAAAGAGAAAATGTCCTATGGCTTTGGTGATTTTGGGAACGGTTTTATGTTTGATTTAGGCCAAATCTATTTATTAAAGTATTTTACTGATGTGGCGGGAATCCCGGCTGCGATGGCGGGAAGTATTTTTTTAGTCAGCAAGCTCTTTGCGGCGGTAACAGACCCCATTGTCGGCTCATCAATTGATTATCGCAAAAACATCGGCAGGCGGGGGAAATTCAGGCCTTATTTATTAATCGGCAGCATTGTTCTTGCGGTGCTTACTGTTCTTATTTTTCTGTCCCCGAATGTATCAACGACAGGCAAGCTGATTTATGCGTATGCATCCTATATGCTGTGGGGCGTGGGCTATTCATTTGTAAACATTCCGTACGGCTCATTAGGAGCGTCGATGACTCAAAATACCGAAGATCGGACTTCTATCTCTACTTTTCGCCAAATCGGCTCACTCGGGGCTTTGTTTATCACGAGCGTGGCCGTCATGCCGCTGCTCGTCAAGTTTGATAACCCGAAGGTAGGCTATCCGGTGGTCATGGGATTGTTTGCTGTTCTCGGTGTGCTTTGGTTTTATATTTGCTATCGCAACTGCAAGGAACGTATTGTTATTGCGGAAGCGCCAAAAGAGAAATTAACATTTTCATCTGTCGTCAAAACGTTTATAACGAACAAACCGCTGTTAACCCTTGTCCTGATGACCATTTTTTCGATTTCCGCATACAACATTAAATCCGCAATGCTCGTATACTTCGCACAATATAACCTAGGCAATGTCGAACTGATGGCTTATATGAACTTTATCATTATTGGATCTTCCTTTTTGGGCGTCGTGTTTCTGCCAAAGCTCGTTAAGATGTTTGGAAAGAAACAAACCGCAATGTTCGGTTTCGGCATCAGCGTTGCCGCGGACCTGATCAACTTTATGCTTCCTTCAAATGTATATGTGTTTACCATCCTTGCAAGCATCGCGTTTATTGGGATCAGTATTCCCAATGGCATTACGTGGGCGCTTGTCTCAGATATCATTGACTACGGCGAGTGGAAATCCGGTGAGCGGAAAGAAGCAACGACATATTCCCTCTTTAACTTCTCGCGGAAGCTTGCTCAGTCATTGTCTGGATTTCTCTCGGGGATCGGATTGGGGCTTGTCGGATATATGCCGAACGTAGCCCAGACGGCACAGGCGCTGCTCGGCATTAAAGCGCTTCTTCTTCTGTATCCCGCTATTGCTTTGGCATTAGCTATGGTCATTATCGGTTTTCTTTATAAACTGACAGATCAGCAGCATGCACAGATTGTCGAAGAGCTTCAGCATAGAAACTGATCAAACAATCATATAAAGAATATTTTGAACAGTTCGCAAGTAATAATAATTTGTAAGGGTTTTCACTAAGTGATGAAACTGAAAGAAAGGAGGCTCTTTATTGAATTGAATACGGTAACGATTTCCGCTGAAGAAGCGAAGGAACTGGTTCAGCAAAAGCTGATCGGCGCCAATTTGAATGAACGAGATGCCGAAAAAGTAGCAGACGTGCTCATACACGCCGATTTACGCAATGTGAATTCTCATGGTGTTTTGCGAACAGAACATTATGTGAACAGGCTGAGGGCTGGAGGCATCAATCCAAAAGCGTGTCCCATTTTTAAAGAAACGGGGCCGGTGACAGGAGTGCTGGACGGTGATGACGGGTTCGGCCATGTGATTGCCGATAAGGCGATGGATCACGCCATTGAAATGGCAAAGAAAAATGGTGTTGGCATGGTCGCCGCGACAAACAGCAGCCATTGCGGAGCGTTAAGTTATTTTGTGCAAAAAGCGGCTGAGGAAAAACTGATCGGAATCGCTATGTCTCATACTGACAGTATTGTAGTCCCGTTTGGCGGGAGGTCTCCTTTTTTAGGCACGAATCCAATTGCTTACGGTGTGCCGGCAAAGCATAAAAAACCGTTTATCCTAGATATGGCAACGTCAAAAGTGGCATTTGGAAAGATACTGCAGGCGCGTGAAGAGGGCACAGAAATACCAGAAGGATGGGGAGTCGATGAAAACGGTGAGACGGTAACAGACCCTCACAAGGTCGTCTCACTTTCGACGTTCGGGGGTCCTAAAGGCTACGGGCTATCTGTTGTGGTGGATGTGTTTTCAGGTTTGCTGGCTGGGGCGGCTTTTGGGCCGCATATCGTTAAAATGTACGGCGATCTTGATCAAAATAGGAAGCTTGGACATTATGTTTGCGCGATCCATCCGTCCTATTTTACCGGACAAGATATGTTTTTAGAGCAGATGGACGCCATGCTTGATGAACTGCAGCAATCACCTCCGGCTAGAGGAGTCGAGCGAGTGTATGTGCCTGGCGAATTGGAGCAGCTGCACGAGGAAAGAAACAGGAAACACGGAATTTCAATTGCTCGGAGCGTGTATGAATTTTTAAAAAGCAGGTGAGGAAATGAAAGCGGTTCAAGTGCGAAAAGCGTATGATTTGGTGACAGCAGACATGGAAAAGCCTGTTCTTTCAAAGGCTGATGAAGTGCTCGTCAAAGTAAAACGAGTCGGAATTTGCGGTTCTGACATGCATATTTATCATGGCACGAATCCGCTTGCGACCCTTCCGAGAGTAATCGGACACGAGGTAACGGGAGAAGTGGAGGAGGTTGGTGCGAATGTTAAAGGCCTGAAAGCCGGAGACCATGTTGTGATTGAACCGATTTCTTATTGCGGAAACTGTTATGCCTGCCGTAAAGGCCGGCCGAATGTTTGTGCGAAGCTTTCTGTGTTTGGCGTTCATGAAGACGGCGGGATGCGGGAATATGTTGTGCTTCCTGAAAAGCAGCTTCACGCGGTTTCAAAAGAGCTGCCTTGGGAGGAGGCAGTTATGGCCGAGCCTTATACAATAGGTGCCCAGGCCGTTTGGCGGGGACAGGTGGAAAAGGGTGATCGCGTTCTGATTCAGGGAGCGGGGCCTATCGGCATCTGTGTGTTAAAAATGGCAAAGCTTGCGGGTGCTTCCGTCATGATAACCGACTTAAATCATGAGCGGCTGGCATTTGCTGCAGAAAACGGTGCCGACGCTGTTGTGAATGTTCAAACAGAACATGCGGCTGAGCGGGTTCGGGAATGGACGGGCAATGAAGGAGCCAATGTAGCCATTGATGCTGTCTGTCTCCCTGCGACTTTTGAGCTTTCCGTTGATGTTGTTTCTCCGGCAGGGCGTGTGGTGGTGCTTGGATTTGATGAGAGAGCGTCACAAATTCCTCAGCTCCCCATTACAAAAAAAGAAGTCACGATTACCGGCTCAAGACTCCAGACAAATCAGTTTCCGAAGGTTGTAAAGCTGCTGAATGAAGGCCGGTTAGCGCATAACGGGCTCGTCACCCATACGTTTTCAGTTGATGATGTCCATCACGCGTTTCAATTTATCAAGGAGCATCCCGATCAGGTGCGGAAGGCAGTGATCACATTTGATTAAAAGGCTCAATCCGGAGGTGCAGGATGAATATTACATTTCGATGGTATGGACGAGGCAACGATACAGTCACACTTGAACACGTGAAACAAATTCCCGGGGTGAAAGGCATCGTCTGGGCTCTTCATCACAAACCTGCCGGGGAAGTGTGGGAAATAGAGGAAATCAAAGCTGAGACGGAATATATACAATCCCATGGTTTTCATGCGGAGGTTGTCGAGAGCGTAAACGTTCATGAAGCGATTAAACTGGGCAGCGAAGAACGCGGCCGGTACATTGAACATTATAAGCAGACCATCCGCAATCTGTCTGCTTTTGGCGTGAAAGTGATTTGCTACAATTTTATGCCGATTTTCGACTGGACACGCACCGACATGTTCCGTCCGCTGGAAGACGGCTCAACCGCTCTGTTTTTTGAAAAAGCCAAAGTGGAGAGCCTGGAGCCTCAAGAGCTGATCCGGACGGTGGAAGACGCGTCTGACCTGACACTCCCAGGGTGGGAGCCTGAGAAATTGGCTCGGATCAAAGAACTGTTTGAGGCCTACAGGCCGGTCGATGAAGAACAGCTGTGGAACAATTTATCATTTTTTTTGAAGGAAATTCTGCCGGTTGCTGAAGCGCATGGCATTCAAATGGCCATTCATCCGGATGACCCGCCTTGGCCGATTTTTGGATTGCCGCGTATTATCACAGGAGAGGCAAGCTATGAGAAGCTGCGGGCCATATCAGACTCACCTTCTAACTGCATCACCTTATGTATCGGTTCCATGGGGGCCAATCCCGCCAATGACATGGTGGAAATTGCTAAAACATATGCAGGGCTTGCTCCATTTTCACACATCCGCAATGTGAAGATCTTTGAAAATGGGGATTTTATTGAAACGTCTCATCTGACAAAGGACGGTTCGATTAATATTCAAGGGGTCATGGCAGAACTGCACAAGCAGGATTACAACGGATATGTCAGGCCGGATCACGGTCGCCATATTTGGGGAGAGCAGTGCCGTCCGGGCTACGGCTTATACGATCGCGCTTTAGGCATCATGTATTTGAGCGGACTGTGGGACGCGTACGAATCAATGGCGAAAAAGAGGTGGAATGATGATTCCTCTTCATCATCGACTGGCAGGTAAAGTTGCTGTTATCACAGGGGGCAGCGGTGTGCTTTGCTCGGCCATGGCCCGGGAGCTTGCCCGCCATGGCATGAAGGTGGCGATACTGAACCGATCAGCTGAAACAGGACAAGAGGTTGTGAGGGAAATTACGAAAGCTGGCGGCACGGCATATTCCGTTTCTGCTGATGTGCTGGACAGGACGTCGCTAGAGAAGGCGAAGACTGATATCCTTGACCGATTTGGCGCTGTTCATCTCCTAATCAATGGAGCAGGAGGAAATCATCCCGCTGCGATTACTGATGTGGAGACATATGAAGAAGGAGGAGAAGGGCAATCATTCTTTGACATGGATGAAAACGGATTTTCAACTGTTTTTTCAACCAACTTCACTGGGGCATTTCTGGCTACCCAAGTATTTGGAAGGGAATTGCTGAAGGCAGACTCACCAGCCATTGTGAATATCTCATCAATGAGTGCTTATTCACCTATGACGAAGGTTCCGGCGTACAGTGCGGCCAAAGCATCAATCAATAATTTTACAATGTGGCTGGCTGTGCATTTTGCGGAAACCGGACTGAGGGTTAACGCAATCGCACCAGGCTTTTTTCTGACGAAACAAAACCACGATCTGCTGATCAATAAGGATGGAAGCTTTACAGACCGCTCTAAAAAGATTATTGCGGGAACACCGATGAAGCGATTTGGAAAACCGGAGGACCTGCTCGGTACGCTTCTTTGGCTGGCGGATGATTCCTATTCAGGCTTTGTCACCGGTATCACCGTTCCTGTCGATGGAGGTTTTATGGCTTATTCAGGAGTGTGACGAAAGCAGATACAGATACTGAACCAACATAGGGGTGAGGTTGAGATGTTTTCAAAAGATAAGCTTCCAGTCATCCTTTTTTTGTTCCTGGCTGGTGTGATTAACTATCTGGACCGTTCGGCATTGTCCATTGCAGCTCCATTCATTCAGGATGATCTCACACTGTCCGCTACACAAATGGGCTTGATTTTCAGCAGTTTTTCGATTGGATATGCCGTTTTCAATTTTCTTGGCGGTGTGGCATCCGACCGCTATGGAGCAAAACTGACCTTATTTGTGGCCATGGTCGTTTGGTCGCTGTTCAGCGGAGCAGTTGCATTGGCTTTTGGCTTTGTCAGCCTGCTGATCATACGAATTTTGTTTGGAATGGGGGAAGGGCCGCTTTCGGCGACTATCAATAAAATGGTCAATAACTGGTTTCCGCCGACTCAGCGGGCGTCAGCTGTCGGAGTCACAAATAGCGGAACGCCCCTTGGCGGAGCCATTTCCGGCCCAATTGTCGGCATGATCGCCGTTGCATTCAGCTGGAAGGTTTCCTTCGTTCTCATCATGATCATCGGATTGATTTGGGCATTTCTCTGGTTAAAATGCGTAAAAGAAAAGCCGGCTGAGCCAATGGGCAATGCACCTGCGATGAAAGTTGAAGCCGCTCCCGAGGAGAAAATTCCGCTGACCTTTTATCTGAAACAAAAAACAGTCTTGTTCACGGCGTTTGCTTTTTTCGCTTACAACTACATCCTCTTCTTCTTTTTGACGTGGTTTCCGAGCTATCTTGTCGAGGAGCGGGGATTAAGTGTTGGGTCAATGAGTGTCATCACAGTCATTCCGTGGATTTTAGGATTTATCGGCCTGGCAGCCGGGGGATTTGTTTCGGACTATGTATACAAAAAAACAGTCCGGAAAGGCGTGCTGTTTTCGCGTAAAGTCGTGCTCGTCACGTGTTTGTTTTCTTCCGCGGTATTGATTGGTTTAGCTGGGCTTGTCACCACAACTGTAAGCGCTGTTACACTCGTGGCTCTGTCTGTCTTCTTTTTATATTTGACGGGCGCGATCTACTGGGCTGTTATTCAGGATGTAGTCGACCAAAAGAATGTCGGTTCTGTTGGCGGATTCATGCATTTTCTCGCCAACACCGCAGGCATCATCGGTCCCGCTTTAACCGGCTTTATTGTCGACCGGACAGGTACTTTTTCTGGCGCATTTTTACTTGCCGGAGGGCTGGCCGTCTTCGCTTCACTGGCTGTCATCCGTTTTGTGCGGCCAATCATCGGCAGCGCAGCAGGAACACATGCTGATGATACGGTTTCTTATTAATCTGGAAATATCGTGGGAGAGGGGGTGTGTTTGATGATACAATATGTAATAACGAATCGCAGCCGGTATGATAAGGAAGGGAAATAGATGGTAACCATTAAAGATATCGCAAAACTTGCAAACGTATCCCACACAACCGTATCCAGAGCACTCAATAACAGCCCTTATATTAAAGAACACACGAAGAAAAAAATATTGGAGCTTGCTTCACAGCTCAACTATACACCGAATGTGAATGCAAAAAGCCTTGCAATGCAAAAATCTCATACGATCGGGCTTTTCTTTACAAGCATCACAAACGGAACCTCACACAGTTTTTTCGCTGATACCATAAAAGGCGTAAACCAGGCAATCAGCGAGGAGTACAATCTGTATGTGCGCGGCATTGATGATCTGAAAAGCTATGACTCTGTAACACCAATGAGATATGACGGCATTATTTTAATGAGCCAAAGTGATATTGATAATTCTTTTATTTATCATATTCGGGAAAAAAAGATCCCGCTCGTCGTGCTGAACCGGGATGTCGATGACAGGGGCATTACCAACATATTGTCCAATGACAAGGAAGGTTCTCAGGAAGCTGTAGAATACTTGATTAAAAACGGACATCAAGACATCGCCATCATTGAGGGAATCGAAGGATTTAAATCCTCTCAGCAGCGAAAGGAAGGCTACTTAGCGGCGCTGATTCGCCATCATATACCAATCAAACATGAATACAGTGTAAAAGGGCAATACGATATGGAGAGCGGCTTTCAGGCGATGGAACGCCTGCTGGCGCTTCCGAACACTCCAACCGCTGTCTTTTGTTCGAATGATGACATGGCGATCGGAGCAATGAATGCCATATTTGCCAAGGGGATGCGCGTGCCTGGTGATATATCTGTCATCGGATTTGATGATATTGGTTTTTCGCAATATATCACGCCAAGGCTTTCTACAGTGAAACGTCCTGTTGAAAAAATCAGTGTGCTCGGGGCAAAAAAATTATTGGCGCTGATCAGCACACCGGATACGAAAGCAGAAAAAATCTTTGAAAATACAGAGTTTATGGTGCGTGATTCAGTAAAAAATGTCACGACATGATGCCCCGTTTTTCCAGCGGGCATTCTTTATACTGAAAAATGTTAACGTGTGCATACATCTGAAAGGGAGGCAATGACGGTGCAAAAGCTGAATAAAAAATTGTACGAAAGCTATACACAGTATCCGGAAAAGATTCTCCAATTTGGGGAAGGAAATTTTCTGCGGGCGTTTGTCGATTGGCAAATTGAACAATTGAATCGACATACTGATTTCAATGGAAGTGTCGCCGTTGTACAGCCGAGAGGTTCAGAGAAAATCAAAAGATTAAATGACCAGGATGGCTTGTATACTCTTTTTTTACAGGGAATGAAGGATGGAGAAGCGGTAAACGAAAAGATGATTATCAATTCAATCAGCCGCGGGATTGATCTGTTTTCCGACTATGACGAGTTCAAAAAGTTGGCTTCAAACGAAGCACTGCGTTTTATCATTTCTAATACGACCGAAGCCGGTATTGTTTGTGAGAAAGAAGACCGCTTAGAGGATAGGCCGCAAAAAACATTTCCAGGGAAATTAACAGCTTTTCTGTACTTTCGCTACCAGGCTTTTGCCGGAGACGAGACAAAAGGGTGTGTCTTGATTCCGTGTGAGCTGATTGAGAATAACGGGCAAAAGCTGAAGGAAGCGATTCTGCATTATGCTGATCTATGGGAGCTGGAAGAGGGGTTTACGCAATGGATTCAGAACGCCAACACGTTTTGTAATAGTTTAGTAGACCGTATTGTTCCCGGTTTTCCTGTAGACAGCATGAATGAGATCACTGCGGAATTAGGCTATCAAGATGAACTGGTTGTTGTGGGAGAACAGTATTATTTATGGGTGATTGAAGGGCCGAATTGGATTGGAAAAGAATTGCCCTTTGCGGCAGCCGGTCTTCATACAAAGATTGTCAGCGATCTGACCCCATATCGGACGAAAAAAGTGAGAATTTTAAATGGCGCGCATACGGCAATGACGCCAGTTTCTTCTTTATACGGTTTGAAAACGGTGCGTGATTCAGTTGAACATCCGGCAGTGGGGCGCTTTGTTGAGGAGCTGATTCATGATGAAATACTTCCTGTTTTGAAATTGGAAGGGCTTACTCAATATGCGGAGGATGTGCTGAATCGCTTTAAAAACCCGTACATCAAACATTATGTGGAAAGCATTGGACTAAATTCAGTGTCAAAATTCAAAACGAGAAACCTGCCGACCCTCCAGGAATATGTTGAACAAAAGGGACAGCTTCCTGCACGTTTAGTGTTTTCATTCAGCGCGCTTCTGTATGTTTATCGAAAGAAGGAAATGCAGGATGACCCGGCTGTTCTTCAATTTTTCCAAGAGGTTTGGAATCAGGAGACCGGAGATATGCTCCGTATCGCTTCAGCCTTATTAGGAGAACAATGGCTGTGGGGAGCAAATCTGAATGAAATTCCGAAGCTGACTGAGAGAGTCGCTGATTACTTGAATCATATTCAAGAACTGGGAATGGAGCGGGCTCTTGAACAATGCTGTCTGCAAAGGGGGAAAGTGCTGTGAAATCATTTATAAAAATTCATAGACAGGATAATGTCTTGCTTGCTCTGCGTGATATTCGGAAGGGAGAGCTGCTGAACGCGGACGGCATATCGATTGAAGTAAAAGATGATATGAAAAGAGGCCATAAGATTGCACTGCAGCATATAAAGGAAAACGACAGCATCATCAAATACGGGTTTCCGATCGGGCATGCGTTAAAAGATATTTGTATTGGGGAGCATGTTCATGTTCATAATACAAAAACAAATTTATCTGATATCCAAACGTACAGTTATACACCGAGATTTGAACAAAATCCATACACACATGAGGACCGGACATTTAAAGGATATAGAAGAGAAAACGGCAATGCCGGTGTTCGCAATGAATTATGGATCGTGCCAACCGTCGGCTGTGTCAATGGAATAGCCGAAAAAATGCTCCAGCGGTTTGTCAGAGAAACGGGGGATATTGCCCCGTTTGACAACGTATTAGTGCTAAAACATCAATACGGATGCTCACAGCTTGGCGATGATCACGAAAATACTAGGCAAATCCTGCTGAACGCCATTCGCCATCCAAATGCCGGCGGTGTCTTGGTGCTGGGGCTCGGCTGTGAAAATAACGAGCTGGCAGCAATGAAAAAAGCGCTTCAGGATGTCAACAAGGATCGGGTGAAGTTTCTCGAATCCCAGTCGGTGACAGACGAAATGGAGGCAGGTGTCGCATTGCTGAAGGACATCCATGAAGCGGCCAAAGGGGATAAACGGGAAGACATCCCGCTTTCTGAACTGAAAATAGGGTTGAAATGCGGGGGATCTGACGGTTTTTCCGGCATCACAGCGAACCCATTGCTCGGACGATTTTCTGATTATATCATTGCGCAGGGAGGCAGCACGGTGCTGACGGAGGTGCCGGAGATGTTCGGGGCGGAAACGCTGCTGATGCAGCGGGCTGCCAATGAAGAGGTATTCCATAAGATTGTCGATTTAATCATTGATTTTAAACAATATTTTATACAGCATGATCAGCCGGTGTACGAAAACCCTTCGCCAGGCAACAAAGCAGGCGGCATTTCTACCCTTGAGGATAAATCGCTGGGCTGCACGCAAAAGGCGGGGATTTCTCCTGTCTCAGATGTATTAAAATACGGTGAAGTGCTTCAGACAAACGGACTGACACTATTGAGCGCGCCAGGCAATGATTTAATCGCCTCCTCCGCATTGGCTGCGGCCGGCTGTCACATTGTTTTGTTTACAACGGGGCGTGGCACGCCGTTCGGCACCTTTGTTCCAACTGTAAAGGTGGCGACGAATACACAGCTGTACGAGACGAAGCCGCACTGGATTGATTTTAACGCAGGCCTCTTAGCAGAGGATGATGTTCGTGAGGAATTTGTGCTTCGTGAGTTTATCGATTATATCACGAAGGTTGCAAGCGGAGAGCTTGTGAATCACGAAAAAAATGACTTCAGAGAGCTTGCCATTTTTAAATCGGGTGTGACGTTATAAACCAAGAAAGGCTATCCTGTACAGGATAGCCTTCTTGATTAAATCAGCTTCAAGCCGCTGATTAAGATAATGGATGCCATAATAAATTGCAGCGGACGGGGTGAAAATCTAGGTGAGAGATGACTGCCAACCAGCACCCCCGGTATGGAACCGATAAGCAAATTGGCCGCTAACAAATAATCAACGCTCCCGAAGCTTGCATTTAAAATACCTGCCGCAGTAACGAGCAGAAAAGCATGCGCAATATCTGTTCCGACAATGTCGGATGTTTTCATTTTAAATAAGTACAGCATAGCAATCGCAAACAACGAGCCGGAACCGATCGACGTTAAGCCGACGATAAATCCAAACACGACACCGATAAGAATCGTAAGCATCCGCTTATCTTCTAGCGGCATCAGCTGCCAGCGGTTCGGGCGAAGTTTTTTGTCCAGAAACAGGCGGACGATAATCGAAATGGCAACTAGGGTCAACACATAACCAAGAGCGTGTTTAATAATCTCTTCCTGATGCTGGTGGAAGGCGGGGAACAAATGAAGTATGCCAATGGCTATAGAAGCACTCGGAATACTGCCGATGGCTAAGTATTTTACCAATTTAAAATTGATTGTTTTCTGCCGCCAATGGGACGCAACACCAAACAGCTTGGTGATCGAGTTATAGACAAGGTCCGTACCGACCGCAATGGAAGGATTGATTCCAAGCACTATTAAAAGAGGAGTTAAAAGCGCAGCTCCGCCTACACCTGTCAATCCGACTAAGACACCGACTAACAAACCCATCAAAATGATGCTAACACTCATGATAAAGGCCTCCTGAAAAACCCGACTATTTTTATCAGATTATATATGATTAGGTCGCTTTAATCAATTAAATTTTTTGAATATTTGTACGTGTGTTTCTTTGATTTTTGTATGCTCAATATCTTTATTCATTTGCCCTATAATGAGTGTCAGGACGAGATGGGGTTGAGTTTGACCGGTTAAAACAGGTCATTCGGGGCGGTATTTGGCTGAATGAGGTCAGCCAGTCAGCTATATGCAAATACCGGCTGTCACTGGGAATCGCGGTGTATTGGATACGGTTGTGAACTGAAGGCAATAAAAAAAGATACCTTTAGATCAGGTATCTTTTTTTAGGTTACATACGCTGCTGATAAAACGGCAGCTCCGTATGACCCATTTCTCTTACATAAACAAACAGGTTGCCTTTATGGTGAATTTCATGCTCCATCGCAAGCTGAAGCAATGCGCTGCCAGTGACTTTTCTTCCGAAAGAGGCTGTCAGGTCAATTTCTCTGTCAAGGTGTTCCTCAGTCAGCTGCTCAAGGATGGCAGCCGTTTTTTCTGTATACGTTTTAGCCAAAACATTGAGATCTGTTTCTGTTTCTTCCTGCTGGTTTTGAAAAGGTGAGGCATTGCCTTCTTTAATGACATTTGCGAACAGATGGAAAGACGTCAGGATGTGCTTGACAAGCTCCTCTGCTGACATTGATGTTTCCGTCGGTTTGTAGCTGTAATGATTTTTGCTGATTTTTTCTGTCAGCTCAATCGTCACATTGCGATGTGACAAAAAGTGACTCACAATTTGAGTGGATTGGCTCAATAGAATCTCCTCCATATGTAAAAATAAATGGTGCAATGAAATCCTATATCAATGGGCATAAATTAACAAGCAATATGCTGAGAAGTGATTGTATTTTTTTGCGGTTAGCCGAAATTCGACAATTGCGGTCTTTTTGCGTTCTTCTTTTTCTTGTAAATATGATAAAATATGACATATCTCGGGTATATAAAAGGGGGGATTAATTGAGGATGAAGCAGACTATTCCGTCCTCTTATGTCGGGCTTAAAATTAATGAATGGTATACCCATATCCGGCAGTTTCACATAGCTGAAGCCGAACGGGTCAAGCTCGAAGTAGAAAGAGAAATCGAGGATATGGAAGAAGATCAAGATTTGCTGCTGTATTATTCTTTAATGGAATTTAGGCACCGTGTTATGCTGGATTACATTAAGCCTTTGGGAGAGGACACCTCGCAGCTAGAGTTTTCAGAATTATTAGAAGACATCGAGGGGAATCAGTACAAGCTGACAGGACTGCTCGAATACTACTTTAACTTTTTTCGCGGGATGTATGAATTTAAGCAGAAAATGTTTGTCAGTGCCATGATGTACTATAAGAGGGCAGAAAAGAACCTTGCCCTTGTGTCAGACGACATTGAAAAAGCTGAATTTGCTTTTAAAATGGCTGAGATCTTTTACAATTTAAAGCAGACTTATGTCTCTATGAGCTATGCCGTTCAGGCGTTAGAAACGTATCAGATGTATGAAACGTACACTGTCCGCAGAATCCAATGTGAATTCGTTATTGCAGGTAATTATGATGATATGCAGTATCCAGAAAGAGCATTGCCCCATTTAGAACTGGCTTTAGATCTTGCAAAGAAAGAAGGCAATCCCCGCCTGATCAGTTCGGCCCTTTACAATCTCGGAAACTGTTACGAGAAAATGGGTGAACTGCAAAAGGCAGCCGAATACTTTGAGAAATCTGTTTCTATTTGCAAGTCGGAAAAGTTCGATAATCTTCCGCATTCTATCTACTCATTAACACAAGTTCTGTATAAACAAAAAAATGATGCCGAAGCGCAAAAGCAATATTGTCAAGGATTGGAAATCGCCCGTCAGTATAGTGATGAATTATTCGTGGAGCTTTTTCAATTTTTACATGCGTTATACGGAAAAAACATTGACACAGAATCAGTCTCACACACCTTTCAATTTCTTGAAGAACATATGCTGTATCCTTACATTGAAGAGCTGGCGCATGATGCTGCCCAATACTATATAGAGAACGGACAGCCTGAAAAAGCACTTTCCTTTTATGAGAAAATGGTGCACGCACAAAAACAAATCCAGAGAGGAGATTGTTTATATGAAATCTAAATGGATGACAGGTTTGTTGCTCGTTGCGGTCGGGTTCAGCTTTACTCAGGTGATGGTCCATGCAGGAGAAACAGCAGATGCAGAGGGAAAAACATTTCATATTGCGGCACGCAATCAAACATGATGATGACGAGAAAAGACCCTCCGGTTGCGGAAGGGTCTTTTTTATTTCAGCTTCCATTCCTTAATGGTCAGCGCAGAGGACCCGCTGAACACCAATGGATCAGCGGGTCCGATTTCGCGCGCCTCTTCCAGTGAACCCGCTTTGATGACGTATGCTCCGCCTGTGGCGTCGCTGAAAGGCCCGAACATTTTTAAGCGTTTTTCTGCCTGCAAACGGTCCAAAAATTCATAGTGACCGGCTGCATGCTTCTGATTGAATTGATCTGTTCTCGTAGTCAGCATTAAGTACGTATTCAAGAATGTCTCCCCCTTTTGAACTCTAGGTTAGCACAATTATCCATATAGCGGTGCTTTTCGTCCTACGAATGCCACCTATTGATGAAAAAAGAAAAAGGAGAGATGATAGGTGAGCATTCAAGTGAAGAAAAATTTGGTTTCTGAGGCAAAGTACGCCCTGAAATGCCCGAATGCGATGTCCGCTGAATATATTACCATTCACAACACGGCAAACGACGCGTCCGCTGCCAACGAAATCAGCTACATGATCGGGAACACCAGCTCGACAAGCTTTCATTTCGCGGTTGATGATAAAGAGGTGATTCAAGGATTGCCGCTTAACCGTATCGCTTGGCATACTGGTGACGGCACAAACGGTACAGGCAACCGCAAGTCGATTGGCGTTGAAATTTGCTACAGCAAATCGGGAGGCCCAAAGTACGAGGCAGCAGAGGCATTGGCGATCTCTTTTGTGGCACAGCTTTTGAAGGAGCGGGGCTGGGGAATTGATCGAGTCAGAAAGCACCAAGACTGGAACGGAAAATACTGCCCGCACCGCATTTTATCAGAGGGGCGCTGGGAGCAAGTCAAGGCGGCAATTGAAGCGGAATTAAACGGCAGCGTTTCAGCGAAAAAGGCTTCTCCTTCTGCGCAAGTGTATCATGTGAAAAAAGGAGACACGCTATCCGGCATCGCAGCATCACACGGTGTCAGTGTGAAAACGCTGCAAAGCTTAAATCACATCACTGATCCAAATTACATTAAAGTCGGACAGGAGATCAAGCTTTCCGGGACTGCCTCTTCCTCTAAAAGCCATGCCGCATCCTCTTACCCGCTGCCATCGGGGGTAATCAAAGTAACGAGCCCGCTGACAAAAGGCACAAAAGTAAAGCAGGTTCAGACTGCGCTGGCAGCTCTTTATTTTTATCCTGATAAAGGGGCGAAGAATCATGGGGTGGACGGTGTATATGGGCCAAAAACAGCAAATGCTGTCAAACGCTTTCAATCTGTCAGCGGATTAACGGCAGACGGCATTTACGGGCCGAAAACGAAAGCTAAAATGGAACAAAAACTATAATGATAAAAAGGAAGCTTCACTTGAATGGAGTTTCCTTTTTTCCCTTACATACAAACGGCAGCGAGAACCTTTTGACTGATTTGGCACAGCAGGAGAGCGCCGCGTCATAATAGGATGTTAAGAGTTATGAACAATTTGCTAGGCATAAAGTTAACAAGAAATCTAGAAAAGCAAAAACCTTCGAGCAATCAAATAGAAAATAAAAAGACCCGGTGATCACCGGGGAAAAGAAATAGAAAGTTACAGGTTTAGTAATACTTTTTATATTCTACTTTGTAATCATAGTCATGCTTGTCATGATCATAACACTTTTTGCCGTGGTCATAATATTTTTTGTCATGGTCATAGTACTTTTTGTCGCAATCATAATCTTTCTCATGATCATCATAATACTTTTTATCGTGGTCGTAATACTTCTTGTAGTACTTCTTTTTGTAAGTGTAATACTCTTCTTTATATTTTTTATAATAACCCATACTAACCCCTCCTTTAATGTTTGATCAGTTTTATTATATGGATTAAAAAAGAGATGGTATGGTCAAATGTATTCGTCATCAAAAAAAGGCTGTTTTCAAAAACAAACTGATAAAAATGGATAGCGTGCCAGCTTACATAAGCCTTTTAAAAGAATGATTTATAACATTTATACTTCATCCACCTGTAGATCGACCGCATAACGCCCCCATTTAAACGCCCCAGTTTTTCTTTCTAGTAAAATAAGTGCTTACTTTTCTATCGCTTCAGCTGTTGAAAGAGTTGACACATTTCAGCAATATATCGATAAATCCCTTCATGTATCTCCTGATATGGAAATACGATAAAAAGGTTTTCATTCATAGATGAGTAGAGTAAACTGGTGCTGACTGATAAAGGAGAGCGCTTAACATGAAAGATATGTATGACAGTTTTTTATCTCTTTCTGCGTCTGAATCGGAGTACCGGATTATTTATGAAGAGAACAGCGGGAGCGAGCATATTGTCCTCGGCCCTCACGGCGGAAGAATTGAGCCGGGCGTCAGCGAACTGGTGCGGGCATTTGCTGATCAAAGTTCCATTTATATTTTTGAAGGATTGAAGCAGCACAACAACCGTTCGCTCCACCTGACAAGCACTCGTTTTGATGAACCGCTTGCCATAGAAAAAGTTAACGCCCACCGATTCGCGCTGGCATTTCACGGCTATCGTGATCTGAAAAAGCCGCATACATTGGTCGGGGGCGCGGATCGGATAAAAGCAGCAGCCATTTGCGAGTTGCTGAATGAGGCAGGTTTCAGTGCGGAACTGGTCAGTGAAAAAGACCGGCTGGCAGGTGTTCATCCGCAAAATATCGTCAATCGGACGAAAAGGGAGATGGGGCTGCAGCTGGAACTGAGTACGGCGCAGCGGAGCGCGCTGTTTCACAATTTTGGCTGCCGTAAGGGACAATACATAGAAAACAATCTTTTTTCTCGATATGTGAATGCCGTTAAGCTTGGTTTTTATGAAAGAAGCAAGTAGGACCTGCAATAACTGCCTATTCCTTCATATGCTGTGATTGTTTGAATGCGCAGGGAGGAATAAACGATGTTTTATCATATTAAAGAGCTTCAATATCAGGCAAAGCCTTCCCGTCCGGATCCTGTTTATGCGAAAAAGCTCCAAGAGGTGCTGGGCGGCCAATTTGGTGAAATTAGTGTGATGATGCAATATTTGTTTCAGGGTTTTAACTGCAGGGCGGATGCCAAGTATAAAGATTTGCTATGTGATGTGGGGACGGAAGAGATCGGACATGTGGAAATGTTGGCTACGATGATTTCCAGGCTTCTGGATGATTCTCCTGCTGATGTACAGGAGAATGCTTATAAAAGCAACCCCGCTATTGCAGCAGTGATGTCAGGGATGAATCCTCAGCACGCTATTGTGTCCGGCTTGGGTGCGATGGCATCAGATAGTGAGGGTTATCCGTGGAATGCAAAATACATTATCTCAAGCGGAAATCTGCTGGCGGATTTCCGTGCAAACTTAAATGCGGAAGCCCAGGGGCGCCTTCAGGTGACACGGCTTTACGCCATGACTGATGACCCCGGTGTAAGGGATATGCTGTCATTTTTGATTGCAAGGGATACTTATCATCAAAATATGTGGTATGCAGCGATTAAAGAGCTGGAAGAAAGAGAACGGGATATTGTCGTTCCCACGACATTTCCGCGTGAGCTAGAAAAGCAGGAAGTATCCTATGACCTGTTTAACTTTTCCAGAGGGGATGAAAGCTCACAGGGAAGATGGGCTCATGGCGAAGCCTTTGACGGCCGGGGCGAGTTCAGGTATATCCCGGCTCCGATTGCGTTCGCATCTGCGCCTCATCTTAAACCGGCGCCAATGTGGCTGCAGAATACCATGCCTCCGATGTCGAAATATTAATATCTATGCCGGGCTGAGGGCAAATGTCCTCAGCCTGTTTTTGATCAGCTGTATTTGCCGATTTGATACAACGCTTTTTCTTCAGCGACCTGCAAGTGCTGCTGATCGCCTTCCTCGTACGCATTTGGCCGCTTATGTGATAATAAGTAAGCAAGCCGCTTCTGAAATTGAATACCTGCTTTACGCCGTTCAAACATTTCAAGTCTTTTCTCAGCAAAGTCCTTTGTTACCCGGAATACCGTCGCAATGGTTGCAAGAGCCTGACTTCTCCATTGCGGCAGTTCCATCTGCAACAGCATAAAGGTTGGCACACAGAAGTGGTACATAAATTGGTTCGCCTGAAATTCCTGCAGCTCCCTGAAGAGCTTGTTCATCTGAAAATGATTGCCTGCATGCTTTAATACGTGGCACAGTTCATGACCAAAATCCTCCCATTGCTCTTCCTGGGACTTTCTTTGGTTCAATATGATACTGTACATGCCGTCGTATTTCACCATCATGCTTCCCATATCCTCGAAATGAACCCATATATCAAGATCGTTTGCGATTTTCAGCATGTCAATGTGATGGGGAGAGGTGATGCCCAGCCGGCTGTATAAATTTTTTACGTATTCCTCCAGATGTGATAAGTAATCGCCCAATTGAATACTCCCTTTCGAACATACGTTCTGTTTATAGCGAGAAAGAAAAGCCCGTTTAGGGCTAAAATGTGTGTTGAAATCTTTCCCTTTTCTTTAAAAAATAAACACTTTTTTCTTTATATCGGTCTATTTTTTATATGTTTTAGAGAACAGAGAAAGATTTATTTGTTTTTCGGTTTCCGATTTTTCTCTTTTTCTTTTAAATAGTTGATAAATTCGATGGCCTGCTGCTTGCTTTCCGGGGAAAAATCCTGCATATCCCGGTATGCGAGCTGCAAGTCCGGATCAGAAAACATATCATCATCAGATTTTTTTTCTTTTCCTGTTAATAAGTAATCCGTTGTCACTTGGAAGTAATCAGCCAGCTTTTGCAGTGTGTCGTAATCAGGTTCGCTTCGCCCGTTTTCATAATGAGAATATCGTGCGCGCGATACACCGATGTGAGATGCGATTTCTTCCTGTGTCCTTTTTCCTCTGAGACTCTTCAATCTGCCGCCTATCATACTATGACCTCTCTTTTTTTAACTCCCTAAGTTACTTATGATTATAGATACAATCTGTATCAAAATAAAGTTATGATAAAAAAAGTATCAAAAATAACTTGATGATACAGAATGTATCGTTTATACTTGGTAACAGTTGATACGAATTGTATCGAAAACAAATCGGGGGAGTGATTACATGCATCCGATTCAAATGGTTTTTAGTGAACATCCGATAGATCAGCGCCATCTCGCACAATCCGGCGGCTCCATTTCTTTTACGGCATGCGGCCTTCCGGTATTCCATTTTGAAAATCGAGAACAATTTCAAGCGTACTTGCTGTTAAAAGAAGAGGTGAAACGCAATGAAAATGGATAAAAGCTATCCTTTTCCCATGTATTCAGGGCTGTTGAATTCAGAACATTACGACA
The DNA here is from genome assembly GCF_001517105.1 of Bacillus halotolerans. Lineage (GTDB taxonomy): Bacteria > Bacillota > Bacilli > Bacillales > Bacillaceae > Bacillus > Bacillus halotolerans. Next base: position 77,266 of record NZ_LPVF01000012.1, on the reverse strand, counting down.
AAATAGGCTCGGCCCTGTGGCTGTTTCTCTGGTTTATCAGCTCAACGACAAAAGAAATTGAAAAGGAAGGCGTGAGCTGGGGAATTGTGCTCGGCCATAAGCCATTAAAAGCAAGAGAGATGGCGGCCGTATTCGGTGTAAGTGAAAAAACAGTCAGAAGATGGCTGGAGCTTCTTGAAAGCCATGGATACATAAAGGCTGCCCGCGCGCCATACGGACTCATGATTTCTGTGAAGCATTCTAAAAAATTCAGCTTCAGATCGGACAAAACTGCGCACCGCAGCGATAATGAGCGGTCATTTTCGCCGCTGGCACAGGACAAAGAAGACCGCTCTAATATAGATAAAACAAAAACATATACTGCTGCTGATGATGCAGTGGATCACATTGCGAAGCGGTTTACACAATTACGGTCGGCTCAAGAAGGACGCACCGTGTATCCTTCCTCCAGAGATTATCAAGCCATCGCCCGTATTGTCGCCATCGGCGTTCCTGTAACGCAAACAATCAAATGGCTTGAGGAATGTTTTCAAGCTTTTGAAAACCGGCGAACCGCTGCTTCAGAAACGATAAAGGCCTTTCGCTACTGTTCGAAATTCATCGAAGACCGATTTTTCGCGCAGCAAGCCAAAAAGACCGCCGCAATACAACATGAGAGGAATGAAAGTAATGACAAAACATACAATCGAGCAGATTTTAGACGAGTTGAGAAAAGGGAGACGTCCATTACTGGCGGACAAACCGGCCGAATCAGACGCAAGCCGGTATGATTGTCCGCGCTGCAAGGATCAGGGAGGATATCTCAGCCGGCAAGACGGTCTGGAAGTGTGGACAATGTGCAGCTGTATGGCAGAACGAAAAGTGAAACGGCTGCTTGGCGCAAGTGAAATTACACCTGCTTTCAGACAGCTTGGCTTCCATGAATTCCGCACCCAAGGGAAGCCACAGGCCGTCAAGGACGCGTTTGAATGCGCCAAAGAGTTTGTGGCGGATTATGAACAAATCAAGGACAGCCGGAAAAACAGCATCGCTCTTTTGGGTCAGCCCGGTTCCGGGAAAACACATCTTCTTACCGCTGCGGCCAATGACCTGATGAGAAAGCGCCATGTGCCGGTCATTTATTTTCCGTTCGTTGAAGGCTTTACTGATTTAAAAAATGATTTTGATCTTTTGGAAGCCAAGCTGAACCGAATAAAGCAGGCAGACGTGCTGTTCATTGATGATCTCTTTAAACCGGTAAACGGCAAACCGCGCGCCACTGATTGGCAGCTGGAACAAATGTATTCCGTTTTGAACTACCGCTACTTAAATCATAAACCGATTCTGCTTTCAAGCGAGCTTACGATTGAAACGCTCGTCCGGGTTGATGAAGCGATCGGCACGAGAATCTATGAAATGTGCAGTGATTACTTAGTGATTATCAAAGGAACAGCGTATGACCTGAATCATAGATTGGAGGGCATCAGATAATGTGCAAGCTCTGTAAGACAAAGAAAGTAATTGTTGAACATACCGGGATCGGAGCGGTTTTTCATCCATGTCCTAACTGCCGGTCCGGCAATGATTTAACGCCGGTTATTCAAAAGCTGGAACAAATGCTGACAGCCGGAAAAGCGGGGCTGAATGCCCGTGATTAAACAGCTGGCTGCTCTGTTCGCGTTGCTGTTTCGGGCGAAGCGGACAGAAAAAAACATCGAACAATGGTACAAGGATGACGGGAAGTGAAGCAGATGCCGGAAACAAAACAATTTGAAATGAGTCCTGCGCCGTGGCGTGCTGTCGCAAGCGGAGATACGAAGCCAATTTATATCTATTCTGCTTACAGTGAAGAAGAAAAAGAGAGATTCCCTTATTCAAACGGCCGGCTGATCGCCGCTGTATTTGACCTCAGCTCTTTTTCGCAAATAAGCAATGCCAACTTGATGGCAGCCGCACCTGAGCTGAAGGAAGCGGCTAAAGCGGCGCTGGATTTTCTAAACGGGAATTCCGCTCACTCCAAGGAGCACATCATAAAGGTATTAGAAGAAGCCAACAAAAGCGCTCAACCCGAAAGGAAGGAAATGACACATGATCAACCCTAAAAAACTCGTAAATATTGATTCCATCACGCTCGACAGCCAGCTTGAGGATGGGAAAATCCGCGTTATTATAGTCGACGGCATAAAGCAAGAAGCCTGGATCACAGAAGCTCCGGAGCACGGGAAAACGCTTGTTGAAACGAGAAAGGGAGACCTTGCCCGCGTAGAATTTGAAATCGGCTACAAATTAAACTAAAGCGAAAAAAGAATACGTCCAAGACGGAAAGCCTGCGGACACTGATCAACATGCACAGCATTTGTGCGTTGATTGGTGTCCGCTTTTTTATTGCACAAATGAGGAGGAATCATAGAATGCTAGACTTATTATTTGAATATAAACGCACATTAAAACAAACAAGAACACAATATAAACCGCTAGCTGAAGCAGATGAATCAGTGCTCTCAGCTGAGGACATGAAGGATAAAAAGATTATCAGAAACATCATCACAGACCTTGAATATGTAACAGAATGGCTTGAAAAAGGAAGACAGCCCGGCATCAGACGGGCGATTGACCGGCGTGATGCGTATCAGCGGCTGATGGTCAAAGATCCAAGAATCATAGAATCATTTTCTTGCGATATGATGTTTGAGCCGGACGGACAGGTATCTGAGGAAGACAGGGAGAGAATCCGAGAAGCTTTATCCCTTTTAACGGACAGGGAGAAAGAAATGTTTTTGCTGCACAAGGTGGAATGCTTTTCTTATGAACGCATTGCCGATCTTCTTGGCGTCAAAAAATCAACTGTGCAGACAACAATCAAACGGGCTTTATTAAAGATGCAAAGACAGCAGGAGGAAATGAACCGATCGCTTGCCTGAATGCTTGTCATACGTTTGCCACCTATAAGTGAAAAGAGCATGACACATAAGCGGCCGGCATAACCGGCCGCTTTTATGAATAGAAATCCATGCTGGAGGTGGCGGTGATGCCGTAGCATGAAAACACAACAGAGAGAACAAGCATTAGCAATCTATCAGCACCATCAAGGAAATATCACAAACCGGGCCATTGCAGACACAATCGGCGTTTCGGCGAAAACAATCGGCATCTGGAAAAAACAGGACGGATGGAAAGAAGCCTTGTTTTCTGAAAACGGACATAAGCAGCGCCGCATAGAAAATGATGAATTAAATGAACGGCAGCGGCTGTTCTGCCTGTACTACGTAAAAAGCTTCAATGCGACACAGTCAGCGATCAAGGCGGGCTATTCTCCGGACAGCGCCCATGTGACGGGCTGCCGGCTGTTAAAGAATGAAAAGGTTGCCGCTGAAATCAGACGGATAAAAAAAGAAATGGTGAATGAAGTGTTTATTGAAGCGATGGACGTTTTGCAGGTATATGTCAAAATCGCGTTCGCCGATATCACGGATTATGTGACCTTTGGCAAAAAAGAGGTGCAGGCCGTCGGAAAGTCGGGACCGCTGTTTGATGAAGATGATAACCCGATCATGAAGGAAATCAGCTTTGTCGACGTCAAAGACTCCGGTCTCGTTGACGGCACGATTGTCACGGAGGCAAAGCTCGGCAAGGAAGGCATCGCCATTAAGCTTGCCGATAAGATGAAAGCACTTGAAAAGCTGTCATTATACTTTGATTTGTTTCCGGATCAATTTAAACAAAAAATAGAAAATGAGAAGTTAAAGCTCGCGAAACAAAAAGCGGAAAAAACTGATGACGGCCGCGAGCCAATTGAAATCATGATCAAACGAAAAGAGGACAAGGCATGATTGTAAAAGAAATCAATCCTCATTTTGAAGATTACGTGTTCAATTGGGAGCAGACGTACCAGTTTCTCGTCGGCGGCTACGGCTCATCAAAAAGCTATCATACGGCGCTGAAAATCGTGTTAAAGCTGTTGAAGGAAAAGCGGACGGCGCTCGTCATACGCGAGGTGTTCGATACCCACCGGGATTCGACCTTCGCTTTATTTGAAGAGGTGATTGAAGAGCTTGGTCTCACGAAGGCAGCCGCAGCACTTTCTTCCCCGCTTCAGCTGCGGTTTCAAAACGGCAGCCGGATCATGTTCAAAGGGATGGACAACCCGGCGAAGCTGAAATCTGTACACAACATTTCATTAATATGGATTGAAGAGTGCTCTGAGGTGAAGTATGAAGGCTTTAAGGAATTAATCGGCCGTCTTCGCCACCCTGAGCTGAAGCTGCACATGATTTGCACCACCAATCCCGTCGGCACCTCCAATTGGACGTACCGGCATTTTTTTCGGGATGAACGCAATCAGCGGTTTGTGCTGGATGACAGCGAGCTTTACGAAAAGCGGACACTTGTCAGGAGAGATACGTATTACCATCATTCCACGGCAAACGACAACCTCTTCCTCCCCGAAAGCTATATCAAGCAGCTTGACGGACTGAAGGAATATGATCCTGACTTATACCGAATTGCCCGTAAAGGCAGGTTCGGCGTCAATGGAATCAGGGTGCTGCCGCAATTTGAGGTGCTTCCGCACGACCGTATCGAAGAACGTATTGCGGCCATCAGCCAGCCGATCCTTCGCACAGGCATGGATTTTGGTTTTGAAGAATCCTACAATGCTGTCGTCCGTCTCGCCGTCGATCCTGATAAGAAATATCTCTACATTTATTGGGAGTATTATAAAAACAAAATGACAGATGACAAGACGGCTGAGGAGCTGCGGGAATTGGTTGAAACACAGGAAATGATCAAAGCCGACTCCGCTGAGCCGAAGAGCATTCAATATTTCCGCCAGCAGGGTTTTCGGATGGTCGGAGCCAGGAAGTTTCCCGGCTCCAGGCTTCAATACACCAAAAAGGTCAAACGCTTCAAAAAAATTTTCTGTTCGGACCGCTGTGAAAATGTCATCTATGAGCTCAAGACACTGACGTATGCCAAAGATAAAAACGGTGCGCTGATTGAGGATGAATTCACGATCGATCCGCATACGCTTTCTGCTATTTGGTATGCGCTTGATGATTATGAGGTCGCAGATGTGAAGGAAACAGCGCAAAAACGAATCCGTCCGAACCGAGAAAGGAGGAGGTCATAAATGCCGCACAATCAAACAGTCAGAGCAACGGTTTTAAAAGCCAATGCATCTGCTCCTCAGACAAAGCAAATTTATGAAGACGAGTTTTCTGATTTGTACGGAGAGGATATCATCGCTCCGCCCTACAATATCACCGAGCTCAAAACAATTGCTGAATACTCAACCATTCTTCAGCAATGCATTGATGCGTACAGAGTGAATATTACTGGTTTTGGTTTTGATGTGGAGTACACGTTTGATGTCAACGCCACTGATGTCGACCAGGCGAAAAAGAAAAAAGCGGAAAAAGACTGGGCCAGACTTGAAGCCTTTTACAAATGCCTTCACTTTGATGAATCTGCTGAAATGATTTTAGGCTATGCCATTGAAGACAGGGAAAAAACCGGAAACGGCTTTATGGAAGTGCTTCGCGACGGGATGGGAAAACCGGCCGGCATTGAATATTTGGATGTGAAATATATGCGCGTATGCGGAGCCGGCGAGCCTGTCGAAGTATCTTTTATGTATGAAGAAAACGGAAAAGTGAAGAGAATCAAAAGGCAAAAACGGTTTCGGAAATTTGTGCAGATGATCAATGGAAAAAAAGTATTTTTCAAAGAATACGGCGATCCTCGAAAACTGGACATGCGCACGGGCGAATATGTCAGCACACTGGCTGAAAAGCACCAAGCAAACGAAGTGATCCATCTTAAAATCGGAAGCGGCGTATACGGCGTGCCCCGCTGGGTAGGCAATATCGTCAATTTATACGGCGCCCGGAAAGCGGAAGAGCTCAATTTTATGTACTTTAAGCAGGGGCGTCACGTACCCGCAGCGATTACGGTGGAAAACGGGATGCTGTCTGAAGCTTCTTACCGGGAACTGCAGGAGTATATGAATGACCTTGAAGGTGTGGAAAACGCCCATAAATTTCTTCTGATTGAGGCGGAAGGCATCGCGAAGGAGAAGGACCTTCACGGCGGTGAAGATATCACGCCGGTTTCTGTGGAAATCAAATCCCTTGCGGAAATCCTGCAAAACGACGCCTTGTTTCTTGAATATGATGAAAAAAGCAGAAATAAGCTGCGCTCTGCTTTCCGTCTGCCGCCGCTTTATACGGGAGAAGCTCAGGAATACAACCGGGCTACGGCTGATACAGCGAGAAAAATTACGGAGGAGCAGGTGTTTCAGCCAGAGCGGAAAACGCTTGTCAACAAATTGAACACACTGCTTTTGCCGGAGCTGAATCTTCATGATGTGAGGCTGACATTAAAAGGACCGGACTTTCGTGATCCGCTTGAGATTGCGAAAGTGCTCGGTCCTTTTATTACAGCTGGAGCCGTTTCTCCAAATGATTTACGAGACCTTGCCGGACGGGTGCTCGGCAAAACGCTTGAGGAGTGGCCGGAGGACATTTACAAACGCCCTGCCGGACAGGATGCTGAAAAGACGAATCTGACAGCACTTCTGCAGGAGCTGAAGGACAGCATCGAAGCTATCAAAACGTCCTGAAGGGAGGTGAATCAAGCAGGTGGCGCGGGAATTGAAAAATGCCAAAATCAGCTTTGTCAGCTATGTGGACAAGGCGGCAAACCAGACAGAATTTTTCTTTACAAAGTCAGCCGAACCTCCGTCATTTGAAAAAAAGGTTCGGCTGTTTACGAAAAGCGAGCAGGATGAACAAAAGCTCGTATACGGAATTGTGTATGAGCCTGATGTTCCAGATGCCCACGGCGACTATATGACCGCAGAAGAAATTGAAAAAGCAGCGCATGGCTTTCTTGCAGACGCGCGGGAGATTGATATCAATCACAGCTTTGAAGGCGGCACAGGCGTGGTCGTTGAATCCTATGTGGCGCCCGATGATTTTATCATCGGAACAAAACGGATTACAAAGGGCTCGTGGGTGCTTGTGACAAGAGCGTCAGATGAGGTGTGGGAACAAATCAAAGCCGGCATCATCACCGGCTACAGCATGGCGGGCACTGCTGATGTATATGAAGAAGAACCGGTTGAAAAAGCCGGGTTCCTAAGTGTGTTTAAACAGCTGCTGGCCGACAAAACAGGAAAGGAGACTGAAGAAATGAGGAAAGAAGACATGAGGGAATCAATCGAGCATGCGCTGTATCCGTTGCTCAAACGGCTGGAGACAATTGAAAAAAACACAGAAACAGAGGAAAAACCGGAGCAGACGGGAGATGACGAGCGCCTGAAGAAGCTCGTTGAGGACATGATTGCCCCGCTGATCGAACGCATTGAGGCTCTGGAAAAAGCTCGGGGAGCCTCTAAACAAACGGCGGACGATGCGGCCGGCAATACAGAGCAAGTCAAAAAATCAATCTGGAGCGGACTGCTGTAAACCAGTCAAAGAGGAGGAAATCAATTGAGAAATCAAGAGATCATTCGGAAAGCGGAAATGTCGCTTTCTGCTTTAAAAAGCGGCGGGCTCATGAACCCTGCACAAGCATCAGCTTTTATCCGCATGGTGCAAAACACGCCGACGATTTTCAGTGAATCCCGCGTGATTCAAATGGAAAACGATTCGCAAAAATTTGAGAAAATCGGCTTCGGCCAGCGTATTTTGCGCGCGGCTCAAGAAGGAAAGGCGCTGACAACAGACGAGCTGGCGGTTCCGACGACAAGCACTGTCCAGCTGAACACAAAGGAAGTCATTGCGGAAATTAACATTACGTACGACACGCTCGAAAACAATATTGAAAAAGGCGGACTGCAGCAAACGATCATGCAAATTTTAGCAGAGCGCGCGGCAGTTGATATTGAAGAGCTGATCGTAAACGGAGATACTGCATCAGCAGATCCATACCTGGCGCAGCTGGACGGCATCCGTAAACAAGCAGTGTCCCACATCGTCGATATGAACGGTGAAGAACTGTCGAGAGCGACATTTAAAAAAGGTTTAAAGGCTGTTCCGCCGAAATATTTGCGCATCCCTCAGGAATTCAGATTCTATACGTCGCACGGCTTAGAAGTTGAATGGAAGGACCGCGTGGCGGACCGTCAGACAAATCTTGGGGACCAGGCTGTTCAGGGCGGCTTGTCCACAGCATTCGGCGTACCGGTAAAAGGGGTATCCAATATTCAGCCGTACGCAGTCGGAGAGGGAGACGCGCAATATGATGCGTCCGATATCATTCTGACACATCCGAAAAATATCATTCTCGGCTTCTCACGCAATATTCGAATTGAAGTCGACAAGGATATCCGCTCCCGTAAGTTCATCATTGTCTTAACGGCGAAGCTGGACAGCAAGTTCGAGGAAGAGGATGCCTGCGCTAAATTAATTAACGTAAAAGAATAATTGAAATGGGGTGGCCAGCTTATATGCTCATCGAACCGACGGACGTTGCCGCCTATTCGGTCTATGACCAGGTGAAAAACAGGCCGGAAGAACTGCTGGCGCAGGATATCATCGAGGCGGAATCGGAAGCGGCCCTCATTACAGGGCACAGCTTTACAGACAGCATCTACGACCCGCTCCCTGAAAAGGCGAGATTAGCTTTGCTGAAGCTCGCCCAATACTTTGCGCTAGTAAACAGCGACGAATCAGCCGCATCAAGCTATCAGTCTGAGAAAATGGGGGATTACTCCTACACGGTTTCAGGTGAAGCCGGCATTCAAAAGCCCGATGTATATCATTTGCTGGAAGAGTTTATCGCACCGGACTATGTTCCGGAGTCCGCCAGATTGAAGGTGCGGTCGTTATGAGTTATCAGCAGATGCTGATTCATCGCTGTAATATTTATCATGAAAAAGCGCAGCCGCCGCCGGCGGGACGATTCGGAATTCCGGCGGACAAGCTTCAGCCGGTATTTTCATATCCGAATACACCCGATGAAGAAAATGTCCCTTGCTACTTTACAGAAAAAACGCAGCAGCTGATTCAGGAGGAGCCTGATCAAACCGTGTATCACAGCTTTCTTGTCCATTTTCCAGGCTCTGCGGATATCCGGATGAACGACAAAATCATTTGGCAACACAACAGCTATATTCTGAAGCTGCCAAAAAAGATCAGACACCATCATTGGGAAGTCATCGCTGTCAGAGATGAAAGTCTATGAAGATAGCGGGACTTAAACAGCTGAACGCATCGTTAAAAGGAGCGGCATCCGGCGGTTTTTCCCGCGAGGCGTCCCGGTGGCTTGAAGAGTGCGGGCAAGATTTTCTGGAGATCGTACAATCTGAACTCATCAGCACGCAATCGATAGATACAGAAAAACTGCTCAGCTCCTTTCAGAAAGGCTCAGAGGACAACCTCTGGAAGATACAAAGCGGCGGACTCTCACTTGAGGTCGGGACCCAGCTTGAATATGCTTCTTTTCTCAATGACGGCCACTGGACGTCGAAAGCGGACGATGTGAGATGGGTGCCGGGGCATTTTCAAGGCTCACGGTTTATCTATGATCCGGCTTCTTCCACAGGCATGGCACTCAAGAAAAAATGGATACCCGGCACGAGCTATTGGGAGCATGCACTGCTTCTATATGAACAGCTGTTTGCAAAATCAATGGAACATAAATTGCGCCAGTGGCTGAAAAAGATGTAAAGGAGGAGCGAGATGAACAGCGAAACAGGATCGATCATGGCTTTTTTGTACAGCCAGTGGTCTGTTCCCATTTATGAAAGCGAGCTGCCTGATCATTTTCAAGTGCCGTCTTTATATGTCCCTGCGCCATCTGTTTTTGAAGAAACAGATACAGTCTCCACGTTTAAAAAAACCTACAGTCTCAATGTGAAGCTGTTTCATCTTGACTCCGTGCAGGCGCTGGATGAAGCGGACAGGCTCGCGGATGCCATCAGAGAAGCGAGAAATATAGTTCCGCTGCTTAGTGAATCCGGTGAGAAGACAGGGGATATGCTTCGCATCACCCGAATTGAGACAAGGGTGGGAGACAGGGGCGAGGCGGTCATGGTGATCAGGTGGAGCAGCCGATATTATTATCACAAAACAGAACAGCCTGTCTTACAGGATATCGATATGAACAGCGGGGTGAAATAGCGGTGGCAAAGCAGAAACAAGCGAAGGCTGTACATACAGAGAGCCGGGAAGCTCTTTTTGATACAGCGGATTTGATCAAGCACGCAAAGGAACTGTTCGGCGTTAAGCCGGAGATCCTTCAGGGGGCTTTATTTGGCGTGGACAAAACACGCCTGACGAAATCAGAGGCTAGTCAATTGATCCAAACATTTTTAACTAAGGAGGTCATGCAATAATGAATGGCGGAACATTTACAGCAGGAAAAGAAAAGGACCGTGCAGGCATTTATTTCAATTTTAAAACGACGGCACAGGAACGGGTGTCACTTGGTGAACGGGGGACGGTCGCACTTCCGGTCGCATCAAGCTGGGGCGAAGCGAAAACATTCGTCTCCATTTCAAGCGTGGAGGATTTAAACAAAAAAGTGGGTCTCAGCATCGACGATCCATCTTTATTACTGTTGTGTGAAGCGAAGAAAAACGCGAAAACGGTATTGATGTACCGCCTCACTGAAGGCGTCAGAGCATCTGCCGATATTGCCGAAGGCGTTAAAGCGACTGCTCTATACGGCGGATCAAAAGGGAATGACATCATCATCCGCATTAATGAAAATGTACTGGATGCAGCGTCATTTGATGTCACAACGTATATGGATGAATCAGAAGTGGATAAACAGACTGTCAAAAAAGCTGAAGAATTAACAGCAAACGGCTATGTGACATTTACCGGAACAGGAGATCTTTCCTCTTCAATTCCGCTGACTGGATCAGAGGGAGACGCGGCTGCCGAGACGCTGAACGCATCTGCGGGAATCCGTTTATCCGGCGGTACGGATAAAGCGCCGGTCAACTCAGACTATACTGATTTCTTGGCTGCGGCTGAAACGGAGAGCTTTGATGTCATCGCTTTGCCGGTTGCAGAAGGAGATCAGCTGAAGGCGACCTTTGCCGCATTCATTAAGCGTCTGCGTGACGGACAAGGGCAAAAAGTCCAAGGGGTAACAGCCAATTACAGCGGTGACTATGAAGGCATCATCAACGTGACAGAAGGTGTGCTGCTGGAAGATGGAACAGAAGTGACACCGGACAAAGCGACGGCGTGGGTAGCCGGCGCAAGTGCGGGAGCAACCTTTAACCAATCGCTGACATTTGTGGAGTATGAAGGCGCCGTTGATGTCTTAAACCGCCTTGACCACGACGCGATTGTGGAACGCTTAGGCAAAGGCGAATTTTTATTCACATTTGACGCCCGCGATAAATCGGTAAGCGTAGAAAAAGACATTAACTCACTTGTCACGTTTACGGCTGAGAAAAACAAGAAGTTTGCGAAAAACAAAATCGTCCGTGTACTCGACGCCGTCAATAACGATTTAACACGCGAGCTGAAAGCATTAATCAAATCAAGAAAGGGAAGCGGAAGCGACATCCCGGCCTCTGAAGACGGGCTTCAGTATGTGAAAACGATGATTACGCAATACATGACAACACTTCAGGATGCGGGCGGCATTACCGGTTTTGATTCTGATCAAGATATCACCATTTCAATGAATGAAGACCGTGACGGCTTCTTGATTGACCTCGCTGTACAGCCTGTCGACGCAGCAGAAAAATTCTACTTTAATGTGGAGGTAAACTAATATGGCATTAAAAGCACAAAACACGATTTCAGGTAAAGAAGGACGCTTATTTCTCGATGGAGAAGAAATGGCGCATATCAAAACATTTGAAGCAAATGTGGAGAAAAACAAGTCTGAAGTAAATATTATGGGCCGCCGCATGACAGGCCATAAAACAACAGGGGCAAACGGAACAGGCACAGCGACGTTCTACAAAGTCACATCAAAATTTGTAATCCTTATGATGGACTACGTCAAAAAAGGCAGCGATCCTTATTTCACCCTGCAGGCTGTGTTAGATGATAAATCTTCCGGAAGAGGAACAGAAAGAGTCACGCTTTACGACGTAAACTTCGACTCCGCAAAAATCGCCAGCCTCGATGTCGATTCAGAAGCATTAGAGGAAGAAGTTCCGTTTACATTTGAAGACTTCGACGTGCCTGAAAAGCTTTCTGACACGTTTTAATCAAAACTGAACAAGCCATAAGCAGACCTTTCTCAGAAAGGTCTGTTTTTAAATGATGAAATCAATTTAAAGATAAGGGAGTTTTTTACATGAGCGAGAAGAACGAAAACGTATATGATCTTTCCTTTTTTATGCCGGGAAAAACAATCGAAGCCGAAGAAATCAAAGTGCCGATCTCTAAACGTTTTGTTGATAAAAAAGGGAATGTCATACCGTTTATTTTAAAACCAATTACCACCGAACGAATTGATGAACTGGAGAAAGAAAATACAACATTTAAAAATGTGAAAGGCCGCGGACGCGTTAAAGATTTAGACTCCCAGCGTTTTTATGCGAGAATTGCCATCGAATCCACTATTTATCCGGATTTTCGTTCAAAAGATTTAAGAGAGGCATACAAAACAGCAGACCCGGTGGAAGTCGCCAAACGTGTACTATCGGTGGGAGGAGAATATGCAAACTGGCTGAATAAAGCAATTGAAATCAATGGTTTTGAAGATGATCTTGAAGATCTAGAAGAAGAAGCAAAAAACTAGTAAAGGATGGCGATAAAGAAGCTGTGTATTTATATTATGCAATGCATGAACTTCATTATTCGCCATCCCAGCTTCTTGAATTATATGAAGCACCAAAGCACTTTAAAGCTCTTTTATTTGGGTTGATTGGATATAAGTTAGATCTATTAGAAAAAGAATCAAGGAGAGGAGGGAATTAAAATCGCAAAATTAACAGCCCGTTTTGATCTCGAAGACAAGGTATCTAAAAAACTAAAACGGATACATAAAGGATTCCAAGAGGTCGAAAAAAAAGTAAAGACCATTAATCGGCAAATCAAAATCAGTATCAGAGCAGAAGATCAGGCATTTTACCGGCTGAGAAAAATAAATGACTACATTATTTTGAAATTCGCGAAATCACTTGAAATCAAAGTTGTACTTGATGACCAAGCCACTTCAAAGCTGGAAGCGATTGAACGAAAACTTAAGCGGCTGCCGAAAGAGACGAAGCTGACTGTATCTTTAGTAGACAGGACAGCAGCTGCGTACAAAAAAATAAAAAAGATGCTATCTAATCAAAAGCTATCATTCCTTTTGGTTCCAGATGACAAGGTTACTTCAGCCGTAAAAAAGATTATTGGTTATATCAAGAAAAATTTGAAAAACGGATATACAGTCAAATTAAAAGTTATCGATGAAATTACAAAAACAGTGAATCGATTAACAGCACTTTTGAAGAAATTTGAAAAAACCTATTATGTAAAGGTCGTTGTTAAGACAAAAATATCAGACAAAATCAATAAAAAAGAAAGCCCGATTAATAAAGACAAATCTAAGAAAGAATCAGACAAAGCTTCGGATAAAGGCGCTGACAAAAGTTCTGATCAAAAACCTGGCTGGGTCGGGAAAATCAAAGGATGGCTGAAGGATTGGTGGACAAAGTCAGCTTGGCCTTGGATTAAGGATACGCTCAACCAAATAGGCAAAGCTTTTTTGGATCGTTTCAAAGAAAGATTGATAGAAAAGCTGAAAAATGATGTGTTTGATAAGATCATTGATAAAATTCTAGGACCTCAAAAAAAGGACGATTCTGGTGAAAATTCTGAAACGGATAATAAAGTCCTTAACCGGAATACAGGAGGAAATTGTTGCTGTTGCTGCTGTGAAGACGGAGGTAACAGTCCGGGCAGTAAAAATAGAAAAACCTATAAAAAAAGAAAAGCCCGACAAAGGCTCCAAACAGAACACTTAGGGTTCCTGGAGAGGTAATAAGAAGACGCCAGAGCGGCACATCCGGTGAAAGTGCGCCACGGTCCTCTGGTTCGAAGTTCAAGAACTGGTTCGGAAGCTTAAAATCGCTAGGGAAGGATTCATCCAAACTAGGAAAAGCGTTTAGAGGAATGGGTAAGGCTGTTCCATACGTAGGATCTGCTTTAGCAATGTTCGATCTAGCTGGAATCAATAAAGATAATGCTGGTGAAAAGGTTGGTTCAATCGGAGGACGCATTGCCGGCGCAGAAGCAGGAGCAACTGCCGGAGCAGAGGCTGGTGCGACAATCGGATCCTTTGTGGGTCCGGAAGGTACAGTAGTCGGGGGAGCTATCGGCGGAGTCGGCGGCGGTTTAGTAGGCGGAATAGGCGGCGAAGAAGCAGGTAAGAACATTGGTAAGATGTTTGATACTTCTAAGTTAAAGGAGAACATAAGCAATTCACTATTTAACAAAGAGTGGTGGAGTGGAAAATGGAATTCTATTTCTGATACTGCCAATGGGGCTATTACTTGGATTGAAGATACATGGAGTAAAGTTTCAACTTGGTTTGACCAGTATGTGTTTACGCCTATTTATAATGTAGCTGTACCCGTAATTAATTTTATAGTAGGTTTGTTTGCTTATGCATGGGATGGCATTTTGGCAGTATGGAACATTGTCTACCCATGGTTTAAGGATAATGTGTGGGATCCAATAAGCGGAGCAGTTACTAAAGTTGCTACAACGATATGGACTGGATTGTGTAACGCTTGGACAGTTATTTCAGGCATATGGTCTACTGTTTCAACGTGGTTCATGGACAATGTGTGGAACCCTGTGAGTGAAGCAGTAACAACTGCAGCAACATGGATTTGGAGTAAAATCAATGGTGCATGGACTACTATTTCTGATATTTGGTCCAGTGTATCGAATTGGTTTTATGATAATGTGTGGAACCCGATTGTCACAAAAGTAGAAGATATTAAAACTTCAATAAAAGAAAAATTTGATGATGCAAGGAAATTCTTTGAGGATGCATGGGATGGAATTGAAACTTGGTTTAATAAACATGTGAAAGAACCATTGGTTAAAGTAGCAGAGAAAATTGCTGAGAAATTTCAATGGGTAATTGATTTGAAAGATGCTGCTAGTTCAGGTATAGGATATGTTAAAGATGCAGTCGGTGGTTTCTTTACAAAAGTAACAAACAGAGGACAGGAAATTACTCATCTAGAGAAAAAAACAAGTGAAAAGAGTTCGAAAGGTAAAGCTAGTTCTAAAACAACTACTAATAACATTTTTTCTCAGTCTCCAACAAATATGACTGTTCTTCAACAATCTCTGAATCGGAACGCCACAGGCGGCTACATCACCAAACCAACCATCTCATGGATCGGTGAAGCCGGCAAGGAATTCGTTATCCCAGTTGATAACAACCGAGGCCGTGGGAAGATGCTTCTTTCACAAGCGGCGTCTAAGCTAGGTATGCAAGTCGTAGACGATACGGGAACCGCTTCGTCTTCTGCTGGAAGCCCGGTATCTGTTTCAAGAGGAGCAGCTGCCAGTCCGTTATCAGGATCAGCCTCCCCATCAATGGACACTGCAAATCTTACAGGCCAAGCGTCCACACTCGGACAGCAATTTTCAGAAGGCTTTGGTAAAGGCATCAGCAATCAGCCGGTTAAAATGGAAGATTGGAAAAAGAAAAACATCAATATGCCATTTACACAAATGATTTCTTCTTCACCAAATTACGGAAAACAGATGGTAAGCGGCTATGCTAAGGGGCAAAACAGCACAGCAACTGGCACAGATGGCTTCC
This sequence comes from Bacillus halotolerans, assembly GCF_001517105.1. GTDB lineage: Bacteria > Bacillota > Bacilli > Bacillales > Bacillaceae > Bacillus > Bacillus halotolerans. Next base: position 61,534 of record NZ_LPVF01000012.1, on the reverse strand, counting down.
TGCAGACGAAAGTCAAAACACCATTCCAGAACACCGTGAATAAATCCTCCTCATGGGGAAGCGGTACAATCAAAGGGTTTGCTTCCGGACAAAATAGTTCCCAAACCGGTACTGATCAATATGTAAATACACATGTGAATAAGCCGTTTTTGAGATCTAAAGAATCATCAAACGGCTGGGGAAGCGGTATGATCGGGAATTTTGTTTCAGGTATGACTTCAAAGGCAAGTGAAGTCCATGAAGCTGCCAAGGAACTCGCGAAAAAAGTTGAGACGGCTTTCCGTGAAGAATTAGATATCCATTCGCCTTCTCGAGTTATGATGAGTCTCGGTCGCTTTGCATCTGTTGGTGTAGTAAAAGGATTGGATTCTGTCGATGTGAAAAAATACGCTGAAAAGCAAGCCGGTTCACTTGCAGCTGCTTATTCCGGAATGGGTGCAGTAGGGGGAAATGTGAAGCAGTGGCTTATGGCTGCAATGATGGCCACAAAGACACCATTAAGCTGGCTTCCAGGATTGATGACGATTGCTCAGTATGAATCAGGAGGCAACCCGAACTCTATTAACCTGTGGGATAGCAACGCGAAGGCGGGAAATCCATCACAAGGACTCATGCAGACAGTCCCGACTACATTTAATGCTCATAAAGCACCGGGCATGGGTAACATCAAAAATCCGATTCACAACGCTGCTGCAGCGATCGGCTATATCAAAAGCAGATACGGCTCAATTGATAATGTACCTGGCATTAAAAGCCTGAAACGTGGCGGTCCCTATGTCGGTTATGCCAACGGCGGACTGATCACAAAAGAACAAATCGCCCGTGTCGGTGAAGGAAACAAGCGGGAATGGATCATTCCGGAGGAGCGAGGCATACGCGGCCGCTACCTCCTTCAGAGAGCAGCGCAAGCTCTGGGTATGGAAGTGACAGATCCGTCTCAATCCCAGCAGTCTGAGCTTTCTTCAGGCCAAGTCTCCGCTGTTACTTCGGCAAGCCGGCCAACGACAGCGGTATCCGGATCAAAAGAAATTTATATTCAATTTAATGGTGACCAGCACTTCCATAATGGACAAGACGTCGAAAGTCTTGCAGCGAAAATCAAGCAGGCGCTTATAGACGAACTGCAAAAGGATATCAATATTGGAACGAAGGGAGTCGTTGCATTTGACTAAATCCGTATATGAATTTTGGATTTCACAAGGGAAGGACAAGCTGCGGCTCCCCGTACTTCCCGACCAGCTGAATATTTCAAATACGGTTCAGAATGAGACGGTTAAAGTAGCTAAGTTCGGTGACCTTACATTTATTGACGAACAGGGAGCGAAAGAAATTTCGTTCTCTTCGTTTTTTCCGAAGAAATACAGCCCGATAGCTGAATATCAAAACGTCCCGTCGCCGGAAAACGCGATAACAAAAATTGAAAAATGGATGAAGGCCAAAAAACCGGTCCAGTTTTTGATTACGGGAACTAAAGTGAACCTGACTTGCAGTGTTGAAGGTTTTTCCTATAGCGAAGGCCAGCAGGATATCGGTGATCGCTCGTTTGATATTCAATTAAAAGAATACAAAACCGCTTCCCCCCGAAAAATCAAGCAAAAGAAAAAAACAAAGGCAAAACGTCCGTCAAAGGCCTCTCCGAAAACCTATACAGTGAAAAAGGGAGACACGCTATGGGACATTGCCGGCAGATTTTACGGGAACAGTACGCAATGGCGCAAAATTTGGAACGCCAATAAAACAGCAATGATTAAACGAAGCAAACGAAATATCAGGCAGCCGGGCCACTGGATTTTTCCCGGTCAAAAATTAAAGATACCGCAATGAAGCAGGTGATGTATGATGATAGAATTGTTCGTCATTAAAGATACAGAATGGCTTGAGCTGGTAGCGGAAAGCGTGTCGCTGGAGGGGCACCGATATCAAGCGCCGTGGTCCATAGAAGCGACCATCGTCATTAAACAGGGCGACCAGAAATATTACAGCGTCACAGAAGGAGATACCGTTTTGTTTAAGTGGAAGGGAAAAGAGCTTTTCCGCGGGATCGTCTTCGCCCGAACGCCTGATGAACATACGCTTGCCTTCAGTGCGTACGATATGCTGCAATATCTGGTCAAAAATCAGGATGTGTACGTGTTTTCCAATCAGCGTGCTGACCAGATGATCAGGAGGATCGCCAATGATTTTCAAATTCCGACAACCTCTATTGCGAACACAAGTCATACGATCAAAAGCCTTGTGATTAAAAATGATACGAGCCTGTACGACATCATATTGAAGGCTTTAAAACAGACAAAGAGCCAGACGGGCCGGAATTATCAGCTGTATTCGGAAAAAGGAAAGCTGGGTCTGCGCGCTTGGCCAGAACCGTCAGAGGTATGGGTGCTGGAAACAGGTGTCAATATTACGGGCTACCAATACAGCACGTCTATAAATGATACCGCTACACGAGTCGTGCTGCGCCGCCAGAAGGATAATAAGACGTATAAAGCGTCTGCGAAGGACAGTTCAGGCTTAAACAAATACGGCGTGCTTCAATATACGGAGACCGTAACAGACGAAATTAACCAGGCGCAGCTTCAGCAGAGGGCCGACGTACGCCTTGCTGAAAAAAAGGGCGTAAAAAAAGAACTGAAAAATATTCAGGCCATCGGCATTCCAGAAGTGCAGAGCGGCTTGCCTATCTATATATCCATTCCGGAGGCAGGGATTAAGAAAATCTACTGGGTAGATACAGACCGGCATGAGTTTAAAGGAACGAAACATACGATGACCATTGATGTTGTCGAAAAGAATACGATGCCGGAAGGGGTTTCCTGATGAGACTGAGTGAAGCCATCAAACATTTGGCCGTCGGTGCGGTTGATGCTGAATCTCCGGTGGAGCTGCTCCCAGCTGAGGTGGTTTCGGTTTCTCCTGTTGAAATCAAATTAAAAGAAAACAGCAAACTGATTATCCCGGCTGACGCCCTCATCATTCCAAAACGGATGCAGTCTGGAGGAGATGGTGCACTCGAGCTGGGGGATCGCGTCATGACTGCAGCTCTGACAGGCGGACAATCGTTTTTTATTTTAGATAAACTGTAAACAAAACCGCTTCGGACGAAGTGGTTTTTTATTTAGCATGTATAAAGGAGTGGGCATCATGGCCCTGACACCAGAAGTGGAGTTTGAGGATATTGAAGATGACGGCGAAGTCATTGAAACCTCGCAAACCTACAAAATAGATTTTGAAAACGGAAGAATTACAAATGAGCTGATTACCGGGCTTGAAGCAATCAGACAGTTTGTGTATATCGCCTTACAAACTGAACGATATGCGTATTCAGTTTATAGCCATAATGTCGGAAATGAGCTTCAGGACGTGCTTACAGATCATGAGACGACTGATGCCTACAAAAAAATGGAGATTCCTAGGCTCATAGAGGAGGCACTTGTTTATGATGACCGGATTTCCGCTGTAACAGACTTTGAGATAGAAAAACAAGGCGATGCATTTCATGTTTCCTTTGTAGTCGAGACAGATGAAGGATCGCTTGAGATTGAGGAGGTGATTGGCGAAGATGTTTGAGGACCAGACCTTTGAAGATATTATGGAGCGTATGCTGAACAGCATCTCTGCAGATATTGACACGAGAGAAGGCAGTGTTATTTATAACGCATTAGCCCCGGCGGCAGCCGAGCTTGCGAAGTCGTATATATGGCTTGATACCGTGCTTGAGCTTGTGTTTTCTGATACTGCGCAAGGAGAGTTTTTGGACCGGCGCGCTGCGGAAGCGGGGATTGAACGGACAGCTGCCACAAAGGCCGTGAGAGCAGGGGAGTTCACAGCTGGCGTCAGAATTCCTGAAGGCTCCCGCTTCTATGTGGACAATCTTTATTTTCAATATACAGGAGACGGGACACTTGTCTGTGAAACGCCGGGAGAAGCAGGAAACGCCAATCTGACCGGACGCAATCTGTTGTCACTGGATACCATCCCGGGATTGGAAAAAGCGATTGTCAAAGAGATTCTGATTCCGGGGCGTGAAGAAGAAGGAGATGACAGCTTAAGAGAACGGTATTTTACGAGGGTTCGGCGTGAGGCTGTCAGCGCTAATAAAATGCATTATAAAGAGTGGGCTGAAGAAGTGGACGGTGTTGGAAAGGCAAAGATCTTCCCGCTTTGGAACGGAGACGGGACGGTTAAAATTGTCGTCACGAATGCTAACCTTGAACCGGCTTCTGAAATCTTAATTCAAAAAGTGAAAGACTATATTGATCCTGAGCCCGGTCAGGGCGAGGGGCAGGCGCCAATCGGAGCCGTTGTCACAGTGGAAAGCGCGGTCTGGAAGGAAGTTGAGATTTCTGCCGAAGTGCTTCCGGAAGTCAATCACTCGATTGATGAAGTAAAGACAGAAATTCAAGAAGGCGTTTTAAATCTCTTTAAGAAAATGGCATTCGAAGATAACATTATCCGCCTTTCTCAAATTAATAACATCGTCTATAATTCGCCGTCTGTCAGTGACTATTCAAATATTAAAATCAACGGCACTTCCGAAAATTTAGTGCTGAGCGACGTAGAAATTCCTAAGCTTGGGCAGGTGAATATCATTGAGCAAACAAGATGACATGATTTCATATCTGCCGCCGTTTCTCACCAGCTTAAAAGAAATGTCGGAGCTGCTGAAAGCGGAAGCACCTGAGTTTGATCAGCAAAACAACAGCATATTTGATCTGACAGACCAGTTATTTGTGCCAACAGCAACATGGGGGCTTAGCCGCTGGGAAAAGATTTTAAACGTGCCGCGGGAATCTGGAGATACCGATGAAATCAGGCGATTACGGCTCATTTCGAAGATGTCGAACATCCCGCCGATCACCTACAGGGCCATTGAGCAGGCGGTGAACCGTTTCTTAAAAAAACCGTCGGCACAAGTCCGCCTGCTGCCCGGTGAATACCGATTTAATGTAGACATCAATATTGATGATCTCCAGCACATGAATGAGCTGATCGAAGCATTGGAAAACATGAAGCCGGCACATCTGGCCTATACGCTCAGAGGCGGATTGAATGAGACGCTCCAAATAAAGGACAGAGTCATCCTGAATCACCGAAGATACCGAACAGCCAGTGAGCTGAAGGTCGGTTATTCTGTCACTCTTAACAATAATGAGGTGGTCTTAACTTGATTTCAACCATATACAGAGAACGTACAGCTGCCGATCTCAAAAGCAGGATTCATCACGTGCTGCTTAACGGCCAAGAAACAGAAATAGTGGAGCTCACCATTGAAGGAGCAACAGTGACCGTTCTGACAAAACGTGAGGAAGACATCAAACATATAGAAACGGTACAAATTTTTGACGAACTGGGCAACATCATTACAGAAAGAAAAACAGACCTGGACGTCAGTGAAAACAGAACACTCGATTTCAGATTTACCTTTGAGGTGGTGTAAACATGGCATACGATGAAAAAACAGACTGGCTTCCGGATGATCCAATTAACGAGGACGACGTCAACCGCTGGGAAAAAGGCATAAAAGACGCCCACACAGACCTGGCTGCCCACAAAAACGACATGAACAACCCCCACAACACAACAAAGGCGCAAGTCGGGCTGGGGAATGTTGATAATGTGCAGCAAGCGGCGAAGAAGGATTTTGATGAACATGAGCAAGATCAGGTGCGGCATATTACGCATGAAGAACGGGTTAGATGGAATGGTGCGCAGCTTTCGAAAATTACGAAAGACGATGGATCGATCCTTATTAACATCAGTAAAAGTTATGACTTTCATAGTGTTGCCTTAGGGCAGAACAAGACTTTTACTTTTTATATTTCGAGTGATGCGAAAAATGCGCCTTCTCAATCGGTTCATGGTATTTACTTGCATTCCTCTTCGACGGCTGGAGAAGCAATGGCCATGGCTGAAGATGGTGGCTTTTGGAGAAAGTCTTTAGTTAACGGAATCTGGTCTGACTGGATAAAATATGAAACGGAAGAAGACTCAATAAAAAGAGTGGCTGCTCATTCTGATAATAAAGATATACATGTAACAAAAGGCGATAAAGACAAATGGGATGCAGGACAGTTCTATAAAATAACGCAAGACAACGGCAAGGTATTTTATAAAAGTAGCAGTGAGACAACGGATTATAATGAACTGACTGCTACTGGAATGTATCTGATATACAATGCTGGATTGAATGGACCAGGCTTGATCCAATGCTTTCTTCTAGTAATGAGCTATGGGAATACGCTCGTTCAAACTGCGTACGATGCTTCAAATGGTTTGAAAACTTTCTATCGAATCCGAAAAAATGATTCTATCACATGGACATCTTGGATTGATATAGAAACTACAGAGGGAGCTCAAAGGAAAGTCGATGCTCACGCCAAACTTACTGATATACATGTAACTAAGACTGAAAAAGAAAAATGGAATGCCAGTCAACTTTTCAAAATAACCGCCGATAATGGTACACAAAAAATAAATCTAACTTCTGGCTCATTTTATGATTCCCTAAAAGATGTTGGTTCCGTTTCTTTCTATGGAACAAATGCTGTAATAGATAGCCCTTCAAAGACAAGCTTGCGCGGTATGCAGTTAGTAGGACAGCCGGGAATAGGCATTGGGTACGCTGTAGACGTAGAAGGTAATGCATGGTGGTTTTACTATAATGCTAACAACACTGCAATCAATTGGTATCCTATCGAATCTACAGCAGGAGCGCAATCTAAGGTAGATGCACATGCAAATCAAACAGATATCCACGTAATAAAATCTGATAAAGACAAATGGAATAATGCACAACTATATCCATTAACAACAGAGAATGGTCAACGAATTAAGATTGATAATGGAAAGAATCTTTTTGATTACCCAACTGGCTTATATTTCGGTGCAGGGGTTGTGAATCATCCAGGTGATGATGAAGCAGCTTGGTACTATTATGATATTACAGATGTTCAAGCTGACCTCGCTCCGCCTCAAGGGTTAAGGAAAATTGTCGCTACTAGATCTTACGATAATCAAACATGGATTGGAATTTTTCATAAAGAGGGCAATTTTTTAGGATGGAAGCGCCTTATTACTAATGAGGATTTTGAATCGGTAACATGGCAAAACGTCACACTAAAAAATGGCGCTGCTACTGGAGACAGACCGTTTCAATACGCAAAGTGGGGGAATCTGCTTCTATTACGTGGCCATATCACAGCAAATCGTGAAGTTGTATGTGGAACAATTCCGTCTGAGAGATTGCCAGAAAACGGTGCAGTTGTAAATGTCCCTGTTTCAGGAACGACTGGTTATTCTAAGTTATTTATCCATACAAGTGGAGATATGAAATTGTCAGGTATTCATTCGAATAATAACAGCAATGTAACTGGTTACTACATGGATAATGTAATTGCATTAAATTAGGGAGGTTGAAAACTTGATACAAGTCTTTAGATATGATGAAGATTTTATGTTTGTTGAGCCTGTCTTGGTGATTGAAGTTGACGAGAAAGGCAATTATATCATTCCTGCTGATTGCACTACCGTTGCGCTGCCGGATTCTCCTTCTCTGTTCAAACCAAAGTTTGATGCAGATAAACAGGAATGGACTGAGGCAGCTACACAGGAAGAGATTGATGCGGTTTTAAGTTCAGTGGGAGAAGAAGTCTCTGTAGTTGAACTTTTGAAGCAGCAAAATGCGGCGCTTTCTTTGCAGATTGCTAAGACAGAGAAGGAAAATGAAGAAAGACGTATGAGGGAAGCAGAGCAGGCTTTTGTCATTGCCCAGATGCAAAAACAAATACAAGAATTGAAGGGAGCAAATTAAATGGCTAGGTATCCAGAAGTAGCTGACATAAAGCAATTTTATATGTGGAAATGCTATACGGATGAAAAAGTTCAAGAATACGTTAGGATTGAATGGATCACAAAAGAGCAATATAAAGAAATTACCGGAAAGGATTACTAATTCCCAGCAATCCCGAGGAGACGAACGAACTTATTGTGACTTAATAAGGAAGGATAAACGCTTAATAGGCGTTTTTTTATTTTGCCTCAAAGGAGGTGAACAAGATGAAGTAAAAGGAGGGCGTACCGGTGTCACAACCGACGGAGGTACCTGATGTTAATGTCTTTCAGCAGGATTTAGCAGACATAAAAGGTGAACAAAAAGCGCTCGAACAGAGAGTTTCCGCATTGGAACGCGTGTCTGACCGGCAGGATCAGCAAATCATGACGCTGAACGAAAAATTAAACAAAATTGAAGAAAATACAACATGGATTAAGCGCACCATCACTGGTGCCATCATTACAGCAGTGTGCACAGGGATCATTGGCGGAGCGATCGCCATTATGTACAACCTGCTGCAGCATTAAGGGGGATTATCATGAAAACGTATGATAAAGGCACGGTCACTAGGACGGTGCTTCTTTTGCTTGCGCTCATCAACCAGAGCATGCTGATGTTTGGCAAATCACCATTGGACATACAGGAAGAGCAGGTGAATCAGCTTGCAGATGCTCTGTATTCAGCAGGATCAGTGATCTTCACAATTGGGACAACACTAGCAGCTTGGTTTAAAAACAACTATGTAACAGAAAAAGGGAAAAAGCAACGCGACTTGTTAAAGGAAAATAATCTGACGAAATAAGGAGAGATGAAAATGGTTAACATTATTCAAGATTTTATTCCGGTCGGTGCAAATAACCGTCCAGGCTACGCGATGACACCTCTTTATATTACCGTGCACAATACAGCGAACACGGCAGCAGGCGCCGATGCCCAAGCGCATGCCCGCTATTTGAAAAACCCTGATACGACAACAAGCTGGCATTTTACAGTTGATGATACAGAGATTTATCAGCATCTGCCGTTAAATGAAAACGGCTGGCATGCAGGAGACGGGAATGGAAGCGGCAATCGGGCTTCTATTGGGATTGAAATTTGTGAAAATGCGGATGGTGACTTTGCACAAGCAACAGCTAATGCCCAGTGGCTGATCAAAACATTGATGGATGAACACGGTATCAGCCTCGCTAACGTCGTGCCTCACAAATATTGGTCAGGGAAGGAATGCCCTCGCAAACTGTTGGATACGTGGGACTCGTTTAAAGCGGGAATTGGCGGTGGCGGAAGCCAAACTTACGTCGTAAAAAAAGGTGACACACTTACATCCATAGCGAGAGCGTTCGGTGTCACTGTTGCTCAGCTGCAAGAGTGGAACAACATCGAAGATCCGAATCTCATTCAGGTTGGTCAAGTGTTAATTGTAAGTGCTCCTTCGTCCGCTGCAGAGCCAGAACTCTATCCGCTTCCTGACGGTATCATTCAGCTGACAACACCATATACCTCAGGCGAACACGTCTTTCAGGTGCAACGAGCGCTGGCGGCTCTCTACTTTTATCCTGATAAAGGAGCTGTGAACAACGGAATCGACGGCATTTACGGGCCGAAAACAGCAGACGCGGTTGCGCGTTTTCAGTCTGTTAACGGTCTACCCGCTGACGGTATCTACGGACCTGCGACAAAAGCGAAGATCGCAGCTCAAGTTAGCTGATGAAAGAACCTAAATATCCCGGAGTTGCTCCGGGATTTATTTTTTCTTCTTCAATTTTTTTAAAATTCCTGCACTCCGCTCCCTCACCCGAAGCGAATACCCGGAAAAGCCAAACCTCCCGTAATCAATAACCTTCACACGCCGCACCAATTTTTTCACTGTATCACCTGACATTATCCTCTGTTTGTTTTATTATATGTAGCCCCTTAAGAAAAGGAATAAGGACAAGAGCTGTTTCTCTTGTCCTTTTAGTGTGATCATGCTTTTTTACGTTTATACTCATCAATCAGCCGTTCGTTTTCTTTGAAGATTCTTGCTGTGTGCGGACTGACTTGATAGCTTGCGACACTGGTGGTTGAACGTTTTTTCAGGATTTTAAACGGTTTCTTTGCCCGCGGATGGCATCCGTTTTGAAACGCGTTTTCCATTATCCTTCACCTTCCTCCTCAATTGGCAGCACCAAATCATATATGCTCGTTAATGATGTGAATAGCAAATAATCAAATTCCGTTACAATACTGTCAGACGTCAGTTTGATGACATAGCTCTGTGTCTCGATTGTAAAGGGAATGAGCACTACTTTTCCATACTGGTCGTAATAGACATCCTTTCGATCCAGCCTCGTTTGCACGTCAGCGGGATCCTCCATGTGCTCGGTTAACCGGTCTTTATCAGACTGTGTCGAATAGTGACAAAGGCTGGCCGTCAGATTCATTTTATCAGCATAGGTTTTCAGCAGTTTATCAATTCCTTCAGCATATGCTTCTATACTTCCATAATAAACATGAATCGGTTCGTTTTTCAATAGATATTGGTATGTTTTCAGCCGATCGAGATACATGTGGAGCATTTCGTTGTTTTCTTCGAGAATTTCTCTTGTGTCTGTTTCCAGTTCACTGCCGGCCAGTTTTTTCACATAAGCGCTCAAAAAGATAAAAGCGTCAATTAAAGCAAAGCTGACAGCGACAATGACATACCGTTCCCAGTTTGTGAACAGGGAAGAGGGATCATATGTCCAGTATATCATGGCGCCCAAAACAAACAGCAAATACCATGTTTTTCGGATGGCGGACATTTTTTCTTTGACCTTCGCTTCGAACCGCCATGTGGCGTATACGTATAAGCCTAAAGCGGCCATAGTGCACCAGACCATGATTTGAAAGAATAAAAGCATACATCAATCCCTCGCATCTGAAATAGGTTCTGATTATTGTATTCTAGAGATGCGGCTGGTTTTCCTGTTCCATCAAAAAACCGCTTCTGTTAAGAAGCGGTTCCACATTAAAAAATCATATTTAAAATAAAGTAGGCGATAGCACCAAGTGTTCCTGAAATCGGAAGCGTGATAACCCATGTAATCAGCATGCGTTTTGCCGTGCCCCAGTTTACGCCTTTTACCCGGTGTGATGCACCGACGCCAAGGATTGATGAAGAAATGACGTGCGTTGTACTGACTGGCAAATGAATAAATGTGGCACCGAAAATAATGGCTGCTCCGGTTAAGTCAGCGGATACCCCGTTTACCGGACGGATTTTCATGATCTTTCCGCCGACGGTTTTGATGATTTTCCAGCCGCCTATTGATGTACCGAGACCCATGGCTGTCGCACAGGCGAATTGCACCCAGGTCGGAATGTCATTAGCAGAAGTATGTAAATTCGCCGTGATCAGCGCCATTGTGATAATTCCCATTGCTTTTTGCGCATCATTTGTTCCGTGTGTATAGGATTGCAGGGCAGCTGTTATAATCTGCACTCTGCGGAATTGTTTGTTCGTTTTCGCCAAATTGCTGTCTTTGAAAATCAGCTTGACGATGCTGTAAAGGATAAAACCAAGAACAAAGGCAATGATCGGTGATAAGATCAGCGCTTCAATGATTTTAATGAATCCCTTATAATTTAAAGCTCCAAATCCAGCTGCCGCAATTGCAGCACCGGCAATCGCCCCGATGATCGCATGGGATGAGCTGCTTGGAATGCCGTAATACCAAGTGAGCAGGTTCCAGATTATTGCTGCGACTAAAGCAGCTAAAATAACAACAGAGCCATTTTCCAAAGTATAAGGGTCAACAATATCTTTTGTAATGGTTTTGGCAACGCCTGTAAAGGTCATCGCTCCGATAAAGTTCATCACAGCCGCCATTATAATAGCATGGCGCGGTTTCAGCGCTTTTGTCGATACTGAGGTCGCAATTGCGTTCGCTGTATCATGAAACCCGTTGATGAAATCAAACGCCAAAGCAAAAATCACAATTAGTATCGTTAATATTAAGAGAATATCCATTATAACCCCTCGTTACGCGTTTTTCATAATGATGGTTTCAAGATTATTGGCAACACTTTGGCAAGAGTCAGCAATTTCCTCAAGCGTTTCGTAAATTTCACGATATTGAATCACTTTAATCGGATCTTTTTCTGTTCCGAAAAGATTTTTTAATGATTTTCTGTGCAGGTTGTCACAGCTGTGCTCATACTCTTTAATTTTAATTGCGTGAGGCTGGATATCTTTTAAGCGGTTTTCAGCCAGCAGCTCAATTGTAATCAAAATTTCTTTCGCGCATTCTCTGATGTATCCGCTGAATTTATCGATATGCTCGTCTGATGAAGTAATTGAGAAAATCTCCATCATGGCAGAAAAATGTTCGATTCCGTCCAGCACATCATCCAGGCTGTTTGTCAGCTGAAGAATATCTTCGCGCTCAATAGGAGTGATAAAAGCTTTGTTAAGCTCTTTGATCATGACATGAACATGATTGTCACCTTTTGTTTCAAATTCCTTTAACGTATCTGCAAACTCTTTAAGCGTCGTTTGGTTTGTGACTTTAAAGTTTACAAAATATTCTGCAGTTTCGTCTATATTTTTTGCAATTTCTGTTAAAAGGAGTGAAAACTTATCTTTTTTTCTTCTTATCATTAAAAAACCCTCCATTGTTTGAATGAGACAATGCACACATCAAATTATTATATAGCCTTTTGTCGAAAAAAAACAGGAAAAGTCGAAAAAAACGCGGCTTGACTTTTTCGATAAAACGTGTCTCCTTATTTTGGCCTACTTCACCTCAAAAAAACGAACCAAGTTTGCAAAATCTTTCTGGTTAACGTAAAAAGTATATCAAAAGTTGTGTTTTTTTTGTCAACATTTATCTTCTGATTCACCAAAAAACGGTTCCCTAAACAAGGGAACCGTTTTTTTAGCGGGCTTTTCGTTTTTGCATCCAATAATACACAGGGAGTCCGGCCAGACCGATGAGAATTGATAGTCCGCAGCTTAATGTGTCTGTAATGAGTGTGCTTCCCAATACAAAGAATGAACCTGCGATCGCCAATATCGGCATGAACGGGTAAAGCGGAACACTGTAAGCACGCGTTTTTCCCTTTGTTTGTTTACGAAGAATAAATACTGCAAAAAAGGCCATCACATAAAAGATATAGATCATAAAAATAGAGATTTCAGAGAGCTTATCAGGATTACTGATGAGCATCAGGATGATCGCCACAGCGATTTGGAAAGAAATCGCAATCCACGGTGTGCGGAATGTCGGGTGCACGCGGGACAATTTCTCAGCAAAAGGCAGCTGTTTTCGTTCTGCCATCGCAAAGGTCACACGCGGGAAAGAAAGAACCTTTCCGTTTAAACAACCGAAGATGCTGACAATAATTCCGATACTGACCAGCTTTCCGCCGATTGAACCGAACAGCATGCTGGCAGCAGTGCTTGTCGCATTTTCTCCAAGTGTCACAATTTCGTTTGCGGACAGGATATGCAGCAGCGCAAAATTAATGAAGATATAAATGGCTGTTACGATTAACAGTCCGCCAGTCATTGCGCGAGGCAGAAGCCTTTCAGGATTTTTCATTTCTCCGCCGAGAGCCGCAAGCAGGATCCATCCGTCATAAGCAAACAATGTGGCCAAAATGGCTGCTCCGAAATTCATATCAGAAATGCTTTCGTTTACTGCCGTAAAGATATGCTGATCGCCTTTCCAAAGGCCGAAAATAATGATACAAGCAATCGGAATCAGCTTTCCGACCGTAGTCAGCGTCTGAACAAAACCGCCGTATTTTGTACCGATAATATTAATGACACATAAAAAGATAACTGCGATAATACCGATTACCTTTGATAGGCCTGAACCCCAGCCGAAAAGATTCGCCATTAAAGATCCAAAATATAAACCGAGTGCCCCGATAATCGCCGGGCCGTAAATAATGATCTGCACCCAGCCGCATAAAAATCCCCAAAACTCGCCGTATACTTCTTCAAGGTACGTATAAAGTCCGCCTGTTTTCGGAATCTGCGTACCGATTTCAGCAATCGTCAGTCCGCCTGCCAGCGTTAATATACCGCCTAACAGCCACGCAAATAGCGCCGTTTTTGAGTCTCCTGAATAAGCGAGCACAGCACCGGGCTTCATAAAAACGCCGGAACCGATAATGGTTCCAATAACAAGAGTAAGGGCAAACAAGAGGCCTATCTCTTTTTTTAAACCGTTTTCTTCAGTATGCATGTCCTTAACCTCCTATGATGAAGCTTCGTGATGAAGAATCTATTTTTCATATTGTAAACCCTATTTTAGAAAAGTGAAATAAAATAAATTTTCTGATTTTCGATATTTGCTCTATTTACATTCGTAAAATCTATGAAATCGTCTATTTTCTATCTCTTGAAACGAATAAAATTGTTTGTAATCTTATATAAAGTTCGTGTTTTGCGAAAGGTATTCAAGTAGAGAATGAACACAATAAATGGCTGACGGCGGGACTTAGCAGGATCCCGGACCCAGATGAAGCTGATATGTTGACTTTCGTATGTGAATAAAATACCTTGTAATTAGGAAAATAAATATACATCTTTAATATAATATCTCGAAATCGAGATAAACTGACCTGGAGGGACAGCATATGAAAGTCAACGGCATTCACCACGTGTCCGCATTAACAGCTGACGCGCAAAAAAACTTAGATTTCTATAGTAAAGTATTAGGATTAAAACTCGTCAAAAAATCCGTAAACCAAGATGAACCGACGATGTACCATCTATTCTACGGAGATGAAGTGGCAAATCCGGGAACGGAACTGACGTTTTTTGAGATTCCCCGCATTGCGCCGTTTCATGCGGGAACAAACAGTATTTCTTCTATTGGATTACGTGTTCCAAGCTCAGAAGCGCTGCATTACTGGAAAGAGCGTTTTGAAGAGCATCAGGTGGCGCATAGCGGCATCGCCCAAAGAGCCGGACGTGACATATTGGCATTCGAGGATCATGAAGGACAGCGACTTGTGCTGACTGCTGATGAGAAAGGCAAAGGCTATGGTCTGCCTGTTAAACAAAGCGGCATTCCGGAAGAATTTTCATTTCGCGGGTTAGGGCCTGTTGAATTGACAGTTCCGTACGCTGAACCAACATTACATGTATTAACCAATATTCTTGGGTTTACAGAGATCAGTCGAGAGCCGGTTGAAGGACAGGGGACAGCGGTCATTTTAGAATCTGGAGAAGGCGGTGCGGCCACAGAAATCCATTTAATTGAAAGAAATGATCTTCCGCGCGAACGTCAAGGAAAAGGAAGTGTCCATCATGTCGCATTTCGCGTGAGAGACGAAGAAGAGCTTGCCGGATGGCACCGCATCATCAGCCGGGAAGGCTTTAGCAACTCAGGCATTGTTGAGCGCTACTATTTCAAGGCGCTGTATTTCAGAGAACCGAACGGCATTCTGTTTGAATTATCTACAGACGGTCCGGGCTTTATGGTTGATGAAGAAATTGATGAGCTTGGCCAAACCATCGCTCTTCCGCCATATCTTGAGCATAGAAGAGAGGAAATTGAAGCAAGACTGAAGCCGATTCAATAACGATATATTGTGATTCTTTGCCTTCCGGCGTCACCGGAAGGCTTTTTTGTTCAAAAACGGCTTACATAAATAGCGTGGATGATTAGGTACAAAATATCAGATTTAGATCAGGGTAAAGACCCAAAAGCTTTTGCTTTTATGGACTGATCGTATGAATTGATTATGGCAAAAATATTGCCTTTGTTTATTAATAGTTTTTTCACATTTGCTTGTTACACTATTTCAAAGTTAGACGAAAAGGAGTGAAGACAAACGTGGAAAAGAAAAAACGCGAGCTGGACATCTTCCTGATTCTCATTTTGCTCGCATCTGCATTTTTAAATATCTATAACATCTGGAATGATGATACGGTGAATCCTTATTACACCGCTGCAGTCACAAGTATGATGCAAAGCTTTCATAATTTTTTCTATGCCTCATTCGACGCGGCGGGGTTTATAACGGTTGATAAACCGCCTATTACGTTCCAGATACAAACCATCAGCGCACTTATATTCGGTATGCACGGCTGGAGCGTCATCCTGCCTCAGGCACTTGCTGGTGTAGGTTCTGTCCTTTTAATGTATCTGTTAATAAAACCGACATTCGGTAAGACGGCAGCAAGAATTGCCTCTTTCATCATGGCATGTACACCGATTGCGGTGGCTGTGGCCCGGACAAACAATGTTGATGCATTACTGGTATTTTTCTTATTGCTGGCTACATGGCTTCTCTTTAAAGCCATCAGAAAAGGAAAGCTGATCTGGCTGTTAGCAGCATTTTTCGTCGTTGGTGCAGGTTTCAACACAAAAATGCTTCAAGCTTATATGATTTTGCCGGCTTTCTTATTGTTCTACCTGATTGCGGCAAATGCCACAATCAAGAAAAAAATCATTTCATTAGGAAGCGCATTAGTCATATTAGCGGCAGTTTCGTTATCATGGCCGCTCATTGTTGACAATATCCCTGCCAGCAAACGCCCTTATGTCGGAAGCAGCCAGACCAACTCTGTTTTGGAATTGGCTTTCGGATACAACGGAATTCAGCGGCTGACAGGACAAAATTCCGGCGGCGGTCAGGGCGGGTCAAGCGGAGACGCACCAAAAGAAATGCCTTCTGCGGAGAACAGTTCATCTGACGCTCAGGCACCGCCTAATCAGTCATCAAGCAGCAGCTCATCAAACGATGGCAAATCTGCAAATGGCAATATGACGGCACCGCCATCCAATGGGGAAATGCCAAGCGGCGGTCAAGGAGGCCCTCCGAGCGGCGGAGATGGCGGCCAAGGCGGACCCGGCGGAGACGGAGGGAAAGGCGGTACAGGAACCGGCTCAAAAATGCAATCAGGTACAGGAATGTTCGGAACGGGAACACCTGGCCCGCTTCGGCTCTTCCAACAAGAACTATCTGATCAAATCAGCTGGCTGCTGCCATTTGCGATATTTGGAATCGCAGGCTTACTGATCGCTGGCGCGAGAGAAAGAAGAAGATTATCAGTTGAGCAGAAGGAGACGGTGTTCTGGGTTGCATGGCTTGTGCCGATTGCCGGATTCTTCAGTGTAGCAGAATTTTTCCATCATTATTATCTCATTATGCTGGCGCCGCCGATTGCTGCACTTGTCGGAGCTGGATGGGTTGCGCTCGTTCAGTTATACCGAAACCATACAGGCTGGAAGTCTTGGCTTTTGCCGGCGGCGATGATTGCCACAACAGGATTTGAATTGTTTATTCTGAGAAACTACAACGATCAAATCGGTGTTGGATGGAGTATCGGCGTAGGGGTTATCGGTGCGTTATCTGCCATTGCTCTTTTGATTTTTAAACAGCGTGAAAAACCGCTCACATATTATATATCACTTGCAGGTCTTCTCGTATTGCTTGTGATGCCGATTTATTGGGCAAGCACACCTCTCCTGTACGGAGGAAACAGTTCTCTTCCTGAAACAGGGCCGCAGCTCGCTTCAAGCAGCGGAAAAGGCATGGGAATGAACGAGTCGAGTGTAAATGAAAAATTGATTGAGTATTTAGAAGAAAACAATTCCGGAGCGGAATATTTATTCGCCACAACTGATTCAAACACAGCGGCTCCGTATATTATCAAAACGAAAAAGGCCGTCATGACGATCGGCGGATTCAGCGGTTCTGACCCGGCCATCACGCTGACTCAATTTAAAAAGCTCGTAAAAGAAGGAAAAGTGAAATACTTCTTGGCTTCAGGAATGGGGAAAGGCGGAAACAATGAAATTGTCGAATGGGTTCAAGAAAACGGCAAGAAAGTTTCTTCTGATAAATGGCAGTCAAGCGCTGATCAGCAGACATCACCTGATCAGACTGATTCATCAGGTACGTCAAGCGAGAGCAACGCACCAGGCCAAACCGGCAAAATGGGCGGCGGGCCTGGCGGAATGAACCAGTCAGCTGCATTATACGAACTACATGCTGATGAATAGGAGGAAAAAAACATGAGCAGACATATTCAATATTCAATTGTGGTACCTGTGTATAATGAAGAGCTTGTCATTCATGAAACCTATCAGCGCTTAAAAGAGGTCATGGATCAAACGAAGGAAAACTATGAACTGCTATTTGTCAATGACGGCAGCAAAGATCGCAGTATTGAGATTTTAAGAGAACACAGTCTGATTGATCCGAGAGTGAAAATCATTGATTTTTCAAGGAACTTTGGGCACCAGATCGCGATTACTGCGGGTATGGATTATGCACAGGGGAATGCAATCGCCGTCATTGACGCCGATCTGCAGGACCCTCCTGAGTTAATTTTAGACATGATTGAAAAGTGGAAGGAAGGCTATGAGGTCGTATACGCCGTACGTACAAAACGAAAAGGGGAAACCTTTTTCAAAAAACAGACAGCGGCCATGTTTTACCGGCTTCTCAGCAGCATGACAGATATTGATATCCCGATTGATACCGGGGATTTCCGTCTCATGGACAGAAAAGTCTGTGATGAAATGAAAAAATTAAAGGAAAAAAACCCTTTTGTCCGAGGACTCGTCAGCTGGGTAGGCTTCAAACAAACGGCAGTTGAGTATGTACGTGATGAAAGGCTTGCCGGAGAAACGAAATACCCGCTTAAGAAAATGCTGAAGCTTTCAATGGACGGCATTACGACATTTTCACATAAACCGCTGAAGCTGGCAAGCTATGCCGGGGTCTTCATGTCAAGCGCAGGATTTCTGTATATGTTTATCGTACTGTATTTGAAGCTGTTCACCGACAGCACCATTACCGGCTGGTCATCGCTTATCGTCATCCAGCTCCTGTTCAGCGGCATCGTGCTTCTGATACTGGGCATGATTGGTGAATATATCGGCAGAATCTATGATGAAGCCAAAGACCGGCCGCTTTACATCGTACAGAAATCGTATGGGATTGAAAATAAAAGACTCTATAGAGACCAGCATATGTCCTAACCTGAACCTCCTGTCCATTACGGACAGGGGTTTTTTATGTAATGATCAAAGTAAAAGGTGCTGATATGGAAGGAAGAAGGAGAGGAGAAGGGATTGTGAACTTGCACTGCGGTCAGGCAAGCTGAAATAAAAACGGCAACGCCTAAAAGCTTTCGTCTTAGGCGTTGCTTGAATCAGCTGTTAGGTTGAGGGTTTTTTAAGAAACGCATAATCACAGCAGTGCCTGTTATGTTTAATAGAATACTGGCCCCCAGTGTAACTCCTCGTGCCAATGTTGATGCAGGAAGGAGAAAGCTCAGCATCAGAAAAGCCAATCCTGCGCAAATTATGCTCAATCCCACGGTTTTCATGTTATTCCTCCTTTTTTAAACAATGCTTCAAGCATCTGATTAGAATGATGTCAGCCTGTATCATATACGGGTGTCTTGGCAGAAAGTTTCATAGAGTATAAAGGTCTTTTGTCTAATAAAAAGCCTCAGGCAGCTTTTGCGGCCTGAGGCTTTTTTCTTAAGAAGGTGTTTCTTCTTTTTGATCGAGTTTGATTTTTTTCGTCAATTCTTTTCCGTTTCTGAGAATTTTCACTTCGACGGTGTCGCCGATATTTGCGTCTTTATATAGGATATTGCGCAATTCGCTGCCTGTATTGATTTTTTTTCCTTTTAAACCGATGATAATATCTTCAGCTTTCAGCCCGGCCTTTGCAGCAGGGGAGCCTGAAGCGACTTCACGGATGTATACGCCCTTATTCAGCTGGCTGCCGAATAAGCCGAGTGTGCCTTCCTGATAGTTTTGCGGCACTTGTTCCAAATCAAGCATGCTGACACCGATATACGGACGTTCAATTTGCCCTTTAGAAAGCAATTCTTCAGCTATCGGTTTTACATCATTGCTTGGAATGGCAAATCCGATGCCCTCAACATCATCTTCACTGATTTTCATACTGTTAATGCCGACAATTTTGCCGTCTGTATTTAACAATGGACCGCCGCTGTTACCCGGGTTAATCGCGGCATCAGTTTGAATCACGTTAATGCTTGTTTGACCGGCTGAAGTTGACATTGAAACTGTTCTATCCACGCCGCTTACAATTCCTTGTGTTACTGTGCGAGACAGGTCTTTTCCGAGCGGATCTCCAATCGCAATGACGGTTTCGCCTGTTCTGAGATCTGATGAATCACCGAAGTTTGCTACCTTTGTTACGTGGTCATCACTGATTTGAAGAACGGCTAAATCTGTTAAAGAGTCATTGCCTACGAGCTTAGCTGTCACATCGGTGCCGTCGTATAAAGACACCTTAAGTGAAGTTGCGCCTTCTACAACGTGGTTATTCGTAATGATATAAGCCTTGCCGTTCTCTTTTTTGAAAATGACACCCGATCCTGAGCCGCTTTCTGTATCTTCGCTTGAATCAGAGCTCGAACCGGAAGAGCCAGAGCCAAACAAAGAGCTGTTTGACTGAGCCTGAAGGTTTGTGATGCCGACAATCGCCGGTGAAAGATCTTCCACCATATCTGAGATTTTAGAAGAATCCTCACTTTTAAATGCAGATGAGCTTGTCGAGCTTTTGCTTGATTCAGAGGATGTGCTTTTAGCTGTAACAGATTGAGTTTGCTGCTGGCTGGACGTCTGTTTCGCTGCGTCCTGAGAATCGTGGTCGCCAAGCGGTGTGAACGTATAAATGCCAAGGGCGAGACTTCCGCCGATGACTCCGCCGAGCAGCGGCCTGAACCATCCGAATCCGCGTTTTTTCTTCTCTTGATCATGAATCACATTGCGGGCTGAGTAAGACGGGTTTTGATCATTCTCTTTCGTTAAAAAAACCTCATTCTCTTGTCCTTCTGTTCTATTTTCGTCACGATAGTTATCCATCATGTTCACTCCGTTTCTCTCTATTTTCAACAAATTACATTTTATTTATGGCAGTTTTATGACTTGAGTTTATCATAAACAAAAACTGTGGGATAAAAATGAAAACATTATGGGAAATTGTGAAAAAGTGCGAAAAACGGTACACTTTATAAGGAATATTGTACATGAAAGGGCTGAAACGATGGAGTCAATCGGATTGATCGGATATGGCAGCATGGCGGATATGATCGCCAGGCAGCTGTTGAAGCATAAACAAATAGAGGAAAATGAGCTGTTTGTTGAGACAAGAACTAAGGGGGAGCGGCTTCAGGCTTTGCTCGCTGATTATCCAGACGTTTCGGCAAAACCGCTTGAGATATGGGCGGAAAAGTGCGCCTTGATCTTTATATGTGTCCCGCCGCTCCATGTCATTGAAACAGTGCGCCGGCTTCACCCGTATGTGAACCGGAACACTCATATTGTATCCATTGCGGCTGGTGTGCCTCTGCGGCTTTTAGAGGCTGAAACGGCAGCTGGAATATCACGGGTGATTCCGGCCATTACATCTGAAGCGGAAGCCGGTATCTCACTGGTTGTTCACAGTGAAGCACTGGCGGCACAGAAGAAAGAACGTTTGGATGCACTGTTATCGGCTTTCAGCAGTGTGCGAGAAATAAAAGAATCCAATTTAGATGCCGCCAGTAATCTGACGAGCTCTGCTCCGGGCTTCATCGCCGCAGTGTTTGAAGAATTAGCGCTGTCGGCTGTGAGAAACAGCGGCCTGACAAAAGAAGAAGCCTTTGATTTCCTGATACACTCACTGTATGGGACAGGCAAGCTGCTGATCGAAAAAAAGATGTCCTTTGAGGAGACGCTGAACCGTGTTGCAACGAAAGGCGGAATTACAGGAGAGGGAGCGGCGGTGATACGTGCCTCCGTGCCGCATGTTTTTGATCAAGTATTTGAAAAAACACTCGAAAAATATGAGCAGCTGACAGAACAGGCAGCAAAAGAAACATGAATCCTTGAAAGAGGATTCTTTTTTATCTCTGAACGTTAGTGATTTTTCCCAGCTATATTGCATTTTTCCTCTTTTTTTAATATAATCTGTTAGAATATTCATAATTTAGTAAAAAAGGAGGAGCGTTATGAAACTGTACATGTCAGTAGATATGGAGGGTATTTCAGGTCTTCCGGATGATACCTTTGTTGATTCCGGCAAGCGTAATTATGAACGCGGACGGCTGATCATGACCGAAGAAGCAAACTACTGTATTACCGAAGCGTTTAACAGCGGGTGTACGGAGGTGCTGGTGAATGACAGCCATTCGAAAATGAATAATCTGCTGGTTGAAAAGCTTCATCCGGAGGCGGATTTGATCTCCGGCGATGTTAAACCATTTTCAATGGTGCAGGGGCTGGATGATACTTTCACGGGCGCGTTGTTTCTCGGTTATCACGCGAGAGCCTCAACTCCCGGTGTCATGTCCCATAGCATGATTTTCGGTGTCCGTCATTTTTACATAAATGATCAGCCTGTCGGTGAGCTTGGATTAAATGCTTACATTGCCGGTTATTACGATGTTCCGGTATTAATGGTAGCCGGTGATGACCGGGCGGCCAAAGAAGCTGAAGAGCTCATCCCGAATGTCACGACAGCTGCTGTTAAACAAACGATTTCAAGGTCTGCAGTCAAATGTCTGTCGCCTGCGAAAGCCGGCCGGCTGCTGACAGAAAAAACCGCATATGCCTTGCAGAACAAAGATAAAGTTAAACCGCTTACACCGCCTGACAGGCCTGTATTAAGCATTGAATTTGCCAATTACGGCCAAGCTGAATGGGCTCATCTAATGCCGGGTACAGAAATTAAACCGGGAACCACAACCGTTCAATTTCAGGCGAAGGATATGCTTGAAGCCTATCAGGCAATGCTTGTCATGACTGAACTGGCAATGCGAACATCATTCTGCTAAAGGGGTGTTAAGGCTTTGGCAAGATATATAATGAAGCGTTTTTGGGCAATGGCAGCTACGATTTTGGTCATTACCACCCTGACTTTCGTTCTGATGAAGGTCATTCCCGGATCTCCTTTTAATGAGGAGAGGGGCACAAATGAAGCGGTTCAAAGAAATCTCGAAGCCTACTATCACTTAGACGATCCTCTCATTATCCAATACATCATCTATCTAAAATCCATCATTACATTCGATTTTGGCCCTTCTATTAAAAAACCTTCAGACAGCGTAAATGATATGCTGGAACGCGGATTTCCCGTTTCCTTCGAACTTGGGATGGCAGCGATTGTCATTGCTGTGATCTCAGGGCTGATACTTGGCGTAACTGCCGCGCTGCGCCGCAATGGCTTTTTGGACTACGCTGCGATGAGCCTCGCGGTACTCGGCATTTCCATCCCGAATTTCATTATGGCGACGTTGCTTATTCAGCAGTTTGCCGTCAATTTTAAACTATTTCCCGCCGCTACGTGGACGAGCCCGATCCATATGGTGCTTCCGACCGCAGCGCTTGCAGTTGGACCGATGGCGATTATCGCCAGGCTGACAAGATCAAGCATGGTCGAAGTCTTGACACAGGATTATATCCGCACAGCGAAAGCGAAAGGGCTGTCTCCGCTCAAAATTATCGTAAAACACGCACTCAGAAACGCGCTCATGCCCGTCATTACCGTACTGGGAACTCTCGTTGCCAGCATTTTAACAGGAAGTTTTGTGATTGAAAAAATCTTTGCCATTCCCGGAATGGGAAAATATTTTGTCGAAAGCATTAATCAGCGGGACTATCCCGTGATTATGGGAACGACCGTTTTTTACAGCGTCATTTTGATCGTAATGCTGTTTTTGGTCGACTTGGCCTACGGTCTGCTGGACCCGCGCATTAAACTGCATAAGAAAGGGTGAAGCGTATGAATCTCCCTGTACAAACAGATGAACGCCAGCCGCAGCAGCACGCTCAGGTGCCGGACGAATGGTTTGTTTCGAATCAGGGAAAGACCCAAGAGACCGATTCAGTCAAACGGCCGAGTTTGTCCTATGCGCAGGATGCCTGGAGGAGGCTGAAGAAAAATAAACTAGCGATGGCCGGGCTTTTTATTCTTTTATTTCTATTTGTGATGGCAGCAATCGGCCCTTTTTTATCTCCTCATAGTGTCGAGCGCCAATCGCTGACAGAACAAAATCTTCCGCCTTCTGCAGATCATTGGTTCGGTACCGATGAGCTTGGCCGGGACGTGTTTACACGAACATGGTACGGAGCGAGGATTTCGTTATTTGTCGGAGTGATGGCTGCACTGATTGATTTTTTGATCGGTGTCATTTACGGAGGCATTGCCGGCTATAAAGGCGGCAGAACAGACAGTGTCATGATGCGGATTATTGAAGTGCTGTACGGGCTGCCGTATCTTCTTGTTGTCATTTTGCTGATGGTCTTGATGGGTCCGGGGCTCGGCACCATTATCGTAGCGCTGACTGTTACGGGATGGGTCGGCATGGCGAGAATTGTAAGAGGCCAAGTGCTGCAAATAAAAAATTACGAGTATGTGCTCGCCTCGAAAACCTTTGGTGCAAAAACCTTTCGCATCATCCGCAAAAATTTGCTGCCGAATACAATGGGCGCGATCATCGTACAAATGACTTTAACTGTACCTACCGCCATATTCGCAGAATCATTTTTGAGCTTTCTCGGTCTCGGCATTCAAGCGCCGTTTGCCAGCTGGGGTGTGATGGCGAATGACGGCCTGCCGACCATTTTGTCCGGGCATTGGTGGCGCCTGTTCTTTCCTGCCTTTTTCATCTCGTTAACGATGTACGCGTTTAATGTGCTGGGGGACGGATTGCAGGATGCACTGGACCCTAAGCTAAGGAGGTAGCTGTATGGAGAAAGTTCTGTCAGTCAATGATCTGCACGTTTCTTTTACGACTTACGGCGGGACGGTTCAGGCTGTCAGAGGCGTGAACTTCGATTTGTACAAAGGCGAAACATTTGCCATTGTCGGTGAATCGGGATGCGGCAAGAGCGTCACCTCTCAAAGCATTATGGGACTGCTCCCGCCTTATTCAGCGAAGGTGACAGACGGCAGCATTTTATTTAAAAACAAAGACCTTTGCCGTCTCTCTGACAGAGAAATGAGGAGCATAAGGGGCGCGGATATTTCAATGATTTTTCAAGACCCGATGACGGCGCTAAACCCGACGCTGACTGTCGACGACCAGCTGGCTGAAGCGCTTCTTCGTCACAAAAGGATGACGAAAAAGGCGGCTGAGAAAGAGGTTCTTTCCATGCTGGAATTGGTCGGCATTCCGGATCCTGAAGCACGCCTGAAGCAGTACCCCCATCAATTCAGCGGCGGCATGAGACAGCGGATTGTCATTGCGATGGCGCTGATCTGCGAGCCTGATATTTTAATAGCGGATGAACCGACAACTGCCCTTGACGTCACCATACAGGCGCAAATACTGGAACTGTTTAAAGAGATTCAGAGAAAAACAAAGGTTTCTGTCATTTTGATCACACACGATTTAGGCGTGGTTGCCCAGGTTGCTGACAGAGTGGCTGTTATGTATGCCGGAAAAATAGCGGAAGTTGGCACAAGAAAAGATATATTTTACAAGCCGCAGCACCCTTATACAAAAGGGCTGCTGAATTCTGTCCCGCGGCTGGATCTTGATGGCGCGGAGCTGATTCCGATTGACGGCACGCCGCCGGATTTATTTTCACCGCCGCCGGGCTGCCCATTTGCCGCCCGCTGTCCGAGCAGAATGATCGTGTGTGACAGGGTATACCCTGATCAAACTGTTCGATCCGGCACGCACGCTGTACACTGCTGGCTTCAGGATAAACGGGCTGAGCATGCGGTGCTGCCGGGAGCGAAGAATGAATAACAAAAAAGGGGGAAGAGGATGAAGAGAGTGAAGAAGCTATGGGGAATGGGCCTTGCACTGGGACTTTCATTTGCGCTGATGGGATGTACAGCAAATGAGCAGGCTGGAAAAGAAAGCGGAGAAGATAAGGCAAAGACAAGCGGAGAAAAGGTACTGTACTTAAATAATGAAAATGAACCGACCTCGTTTGATCCGCCGATCGGTTTTAATAACGTGTCTTGGCAGCCGTTAAATAACATCATGGAAGGGTTAACGCGCCTCGGCAAAGACAATGAACCGGAGCCGGCGATGGCAGAGAAGTGGTCTGTGTCGAAAGACAAGAAAACGTACACATTTACGATTCGGGAAAATGCGAAATGGACGAACGGAGACCCTGTGACAGCCGGAGATTTTGAATACGCTTGGAAACGGATGCTTGACCCGAAAACAGGAGCTTCTTCCGCGTTTCTCGGCTATTTTATTGAAGGCGGCGAAGCCTATAACAGCGGAAAAGGGAAAAGAGACGATGTGAAGGTGACGGCGAAGGATGATCACACCCTTGAAGTGACGCTTGCCGCACCGCAAAAATATTTCCTGAGCGTGGTGTCAAACCCGGCGTATTTTCCGGTTAACGAAAAAGTCGACAAAGAAAATCCAAAGTGGTTTGCTGAAGCCGATACATTTGTCGGCAACGGTCCGTTTAAACTGACGGAATGGAAGCATGATGACAGCATCACAATGGAAAAAAGCGATACGTACTGGGATAAAGAAACCGTGAAGCTTGACAAAGTGAAATGGGCAATGGTGAGTGACAGAAATACAGATTACCAAATGTTCCAGTCCGGTGAATTGGACACCGCATACGTACCGGCTGAGCTAAGTGACCAGCTGCTGGATCAAGACAATGTGCACATCGTTGATCAGGCGGGTTTATACTTTTACCGCTTTAATGTCAATATGGAGCCGTTCCAAAATGAAAACATCAGAAAAGCCTTCGCAATGGCTGTTGATCAGAAGGAAATCGTAAAATATGTCACGAAAAACAATGAAAAACCGGCACACGCTTTTGTTTCGCCAGGGTTTACACAGCCTGACGGCAAGGACTTCCGTGAAGCGGGCGGAGACCTGATCACACCAAATGAAAACAAAGCGAAGCAGCTGCTGGAAAAAGGAATGAAGGAAGAGAAGTATGACAAGCTGCCTGCGGTCACGCTTACTTACAGTACGAAACCGGAGCATAAAAAGATTGCTGAAGCCATCCAGCAAAAATTGAAAAACACCCTTGGCGTCGATGTGAAGCTGGCCAATATGGAGTGGAACGTGTTTTTAGAAGAGCAAAAAGCGCTTAAGTTCCAATTCTCACAAAGCTCATTTCTGCCTGACTATGCGGACCCTATCAGTTTTCTGGAAGCCTTCCAAACAGGAAATTCGATGAACCGTACAGGCTGGACCAACAAAGAATATGATCAGCTGATGAAGCAGGCAAAAAATGAAGCGGATGAAAAAACGCGTTTTTCACTCATGCATAAGGCGGAAAAGCTTCTCATCAATGAAGCGCCGATCATTCCGGTTTATTTCTATAATCAGGTCAATCTGCAAAACGAACATGTAAAGGACATCGTCCGGCACCCTGTCGGCTACATCGATTTAAAATGGGCCGATAAAAACTAACGCTGGGATTGAGAAAATACTGCTCTCTTTTATGTGAAGGAGCGGTATTTTTTCTCTTATTTTCACGTATACGTAGGGTGCAGAGCAAATGAAGGGAGCTGATCGGAGTTGAATCACAAGCCGAACGCACTGAAAAAAGGCGATACAGTCGGTGTCATCGCACCTGCAAGCCCGCCTGATCCGAAAAAGCTTGAAACGGCGCTTTTATTTTTAGAGGAGCTCGGTCTTCAGGTAAAGCTGGGCAAGGCGCTGAAAAACCAGCACGGCTATTTAGCGGGACAGGATGATGAGCGGCTGGCTGATCTGCACGAGATGTTCAAAGACCAGGAGGTGAAAGCGGTGCTGTGCGCATGCGGAGGCTTTGGCACGGGACGGATCGCTTCAGGCATTGATTACAGCTTGCTCCGCAAACATCCTAAAATCTTTTGGGGATACAGTGATATTACGTTTTTACATACCGCCATCCATCAAAACACAGGCCTCGTCACTTTTCACGGGCCGATGCTCAGCTCAGATATTGGCCTGGAAGACGTTCATCCCCTGACAAAAGCGTCGTATAAGCAGCTGTTTCAAGAGACAGTATTCACCTATACAGAAAAGCTTTCTCCGCTAACGGTGCTTTTTCCGGGAAAAGCGGAAGGAGAGCTTGTCGGCGGCAATCTTTCCTTGCTGTCATCGACACTCGGCACGCCGTTTGAAATTGATACGAGGGGAAAGCTCCTGTTTATTGAAGATATTGATGAAGAGCCGTATCAAATTGACCGGATGCTGAATCAGCTGAAAATGGCAGGGAAGCTGGCGGACGCAGCCGGTATTCTTGTTTGTGATTTTCATAACTGCATCCCGGTGAAGCGGGAGAAATCTTTGACGCTTGAGCAGGTGCTCGAAGACTATATTGTGTCCGCCGGAAGGCCTGCTCTTAGAGGGTTTAAGATCGGCCACTGTTCGCCGAGTATTGCCGTTCCGATCGGTGCGCACGCTGCCATGGATACAGCCGAAAAAACGGTCGTCATTGAGGCGGGCGTTTCTGAAGGGGCGCTTTCAGTATGAAGATCACAAAAATAGACACGAAACGGGTCGCCGTGCCGCTGACAAAGCCGTTTAAAACGGCGCTTCGCACAGTGTATACGGCTGAATCTGTTATCGTAACGATCACTTATGATAATGGCGCAATCGGATGGGGAGAAGCGCCTCCGACAATTGTGATTACCGGAGACAGCATGGACAGTATTGAAAGTGCGATTCACAACGTCTTAAAGCCGGCACTGCTTGGAAGAAGACTGTCCGGCTGCGAGGCCATTCTGCATGACATCCAGCATCTTCTGCAAGGGAATCAAAGCGCAAAAGCAGCTGTAGAAATGGCTGTATACGACGGCTGGGCGCAGGTGAGCGGACAGCCGCTTTACCACATGCTCGGCGGATATCGAAGCACACTTGAAACGGACTACACCGTCAGTGTGAACTCGCCTGAAGAAATGGCGGCGGATGCAGAGAGCTTTCTTAAACAAGGCTTTCAAATGCTAAAAATAAAGGTTGGCAGAGATGACATTGAGACAGATATCGCCCGTATTCAAGAAATCAGAAAGCGTGTCGGGCCTGGGGTAAAGCTGCGTTTGGATGCCAATCAGGGATGGGTGCCGAAAGAAGCGGTAACGGCCATTCGGAAAATGGAGGATGCAGGCCTGGACATTGAGCTTGTCGAGCAGCCTGTCCATAAGGATGATCTTGCCGGGCTCAAGAAAGTTACGGATGCAACGGACACCCTAATCATGGCTGATGAAAGTGTATTTACTCCGCGACAGGCATTCGAAGTCCTTCAAACCCGCAGCGCCGACCTGATCAATATTAAATTGATGAAGGCAGGAGGAATCAGCGGTGCAGAGAAAATCAATGCCATGGCTGAGATTTGCGGGGTGGAGTGCATGGTCGGCAGCATGATCGAAACAAAGCTTGGCATAACAGCTGCGGCGCATTTCGCGGCAAGCAAAAAAAACATTACCCGCTTTGATTTCGACGCCCCGCTCATGCTGAAAACGGATTTGATCAAGGGCGGGATTATTTACAGCGGCAGCACGATTACGATGCCTGACAAACCTGGTCTTGGCATTACCGGAGTCGCGTATCAGAAAGGAGGGATGGAAACATGAACCATACTGTTATATCAGCAGTTGCCAACATATGGACAGCACCTGATACTCCTCGTCCATTTGATCACACCATGCTCGATCCGACCGTGTCGATCAGAGAATGGCTGAAGAGCATGACCTATGATCAGCGGCTTGGGTTATGTACAGATAATGTGATTCAGACGCAGGTTCTCTTTGGTGAGGAGGTGCTGGTCACGGCAGAACAGGATGAATGGGTGTCTGTCGTTGTGCCCGGCCAGTCATCCCGCAAGGATAAACGCGGTTATCCGGGCTGGATGAAAAAGAACCAGCTGAAAAACACAAATCTCCCACAATCGAATCACACCGTGGCGATCAGCAAACCAACAGCTTTTTTATATGGGGATACCGGAGATAAGGAAATTGAACTGAGCTTCTTAACTGCTCTGCCGCTGATTGAAGAAGAGAATGGCTTTTTCAAGGTAGCGACTCCTTTTGGAGATAGGCTCCTGCGACAAACTGATGCGGCGCTTGTTCAGAATAAGAAAGGAACGGCGGAAGACATCATTCAGACAGGGGCAAGTTTTCTCGGGCTTCCTTATTTATGGGGAGGTATAAGCGGGTTTGGATTTGACTGCTCTGGTTTTATGTACAGCGTATTTAAAGCAAATGGATACAGGATTCCCCGAGATGCGGGAGACCAGGCGAAAACAGGGAAGGAAGTGCCGCTTCACGACATCGGTGCCGGTGATCTGCTGTTTTTTGCATATGAGGAAGGAAAAGGAGCAATTCATCACGTTGGTCTGTCCATAGGAGACGGAAAAATGCTCCATTCTCCTAAAACAGGGAAATCGATCGAAATCATCACGCTGAAAGATACAGAATATGAAAAAGAGCTTTGTGCGGCACGCCGCTGTTTTTCAGAATGAGGAGGGAGACACATGACACCACTGCTAGAGGTCAGTCAGCTGAAAATGCATTTTGACGCAGGGAAAAAGCGAACAGTCAAAGCGGTCGACGGGGTAACCTTCCAGATTCATGAGGGGGAGACGTTCGGGCTTGTCGGAGAATCCGGCTGCGGGAAATCAACCTTGGGAAGAGTGCTGATGCGTCTTTACCATCCCACAGAAGGAAGCGTCAAATACCGCGGAACAAATCTTCACGCCCTCAGTGAGAAAGAGCAGTTTGCCTCTAACCGCAAACTGCAGATGATTTTTCAGGACCCTTATGCATCGCTCAATCCGCGGATGACCGTTCGAGAAATCATTCTAGAGCCGATGGAAATTCATAATCTTTACAATACCCATAAAGCGCGGCTTCTCGTTGTGGACGAGCTGCTTGAGGCAGTGGGGCTTCACCCGGATTTCGGCAGCCGTTACCCGCATGAATTCAGCGGCGGTCAAAGGCAGAGAATTGGGATTGCCAGAGCGCTTTCATTGAATCCGGAGTTTATCGTAGCGGACGAACCGATTTCTGCGCTTGATGTGTCGGTTCAGGCGCAAGTGGTCAACCTGCTGAAGCGGCTTCAAAAAGAAAAAGGGCTCACATTTCTGTTTATTGCCCATGATTTATCGATGGTAAAGCATATCAGCGACAGGATCGGCGTTATGTACTTAGGCCACATGATGGAAATTACAGATAGCGGCACATTGTATCGTGAACCGCTGCACCCGTATACGAAGGCGCTGCTGTCGTCGATTCCGATTCCGGACCCCGAATTAGAGGACAAGCGTGAGCGCATCATTTTAAAAGGGGAGCTGCCGAGTCCGGTCCATCCGCCGAGCGGCTGTGTGTTTCGGACGCGCTGCCCGGAGGCGATGCCTGACTGCGGAGAATCACGCCCTTTGCTTCAAGAAATCGAAGCCGGCCGTTTCGTTGCCTGCCATTTATATCGAAATGCTGAAACGAAAGAAAAGGTGAGATAAACAAAAAGCTGGCTCCGTTGTTGGGAGCCAGCTTTCTTTTATGATTGCTGTAAAAATTTCACGCACACCGGATAAGGGACAGAAACGATTGAAGGAAGCAGCGTCAGCCGGCCTGTCTCTGTGTCTCTTTCAAACAATACGAGATTGCCCGTTTCTTCATTTGAAGCAACGAGGAAGGTCTCCGTTGGATCCAGCACAAAGTCACGAGGCCAGTTTCCTTCAGTCGATACTCTTTCCACAAATGCCAGCTCGCCTGAATATTGATTCACTTCAAACACAGCGATGCTGTCATGGCCGCGGTTTGCAACGTAAACAAAACGCCCATCCTGAGTGACGTGAATGGCGCTTCCCTGGCTGTTATCTGTAAAATCATCAGGGATGGCAGAGACGACTTGAAGTTCTCTGAATTCGCCGGCTGTCGGATTGTATTCAAGCGCAATCACTTCATTGCTTAATTCTGTCATGACATATGCGTATTTTTCTTTCGGGTGAAAAGCGATATGACGAGGGCCTGCACCGGGAGCGAAGGAATGGCTTCCGGATTCAGTTAATTCACCGTCTTTCAGCTTATAGGTGTACAGCTTGTCTGTCCCTAAGTCAACCGCTACGACATAATTATGTTCAGGTGTAAAGCCCGCATAGTGTGTATGCGGCTTTTCCTGTCTTTCATGCGGACCCTTTCCTGTATGGGCGGCTTCTGAAGCGGGAGATTGCAGACCTCCGTCTTGTTGAACCGGAAAAGCGTGCACCTTCCCGCTGTGATAGTTGGCTGTCAATACGAATTGCTGATGATCATCGACGCTCACGTGGCATGGCGATGGGCCATCGATTAACTGATGATTCAGAAATGTTAATTCACCGCTGTTTTTATCGATTTTATAGGCAGCAATACCGCCTTTACCGTCTGCTTTTTCAATTGAATAAAGAATCGTGTTGTCTTTATTCGGCGTCACATATGTGGGGTTTCCCAGCTTTGCGGCAAGCTTTGGCTCGCTGAGTGTTTTTTTCTCAGTATCCAGCTCGAATGAATAAATGCCTTCACTTCCGCCTTTTGTATATGTTCCGACATATCCTATGTACTTTGTCATGCGATTTCCCCCTTAAAAATGATGTCATCTCTATATTAACGTATCTTAAAGAAATACGCTGTTCAAAACATGAAAAAGGGGAATATTCTTCATTCGCCTCGAATGAGCGGCATCGTACAGCATCTGAAGGAACCGCCTGATTTGATAATTTCTGACAAGTCAATTTCGATGATGTGATAGCCTCTTTTGGATAATTCACGATTCACATGACGATTGCCCGGCAGGCTGATGATGGTCTTTCTGCCGATAGACAGGACGTTTGTGCCAAGTGTAAATTGTTCGTTTTCGGGTACCTCAATGAGATTGTAACGCTCTGCCAGCATATCAACTTCCTGCTGCGGAAGGGCTTCAGGGTAGATTAATGCTTCGCTTTCAGAAATGATATTAAATACGCAGTCCAGATGCAGAAATTTTTCATGGAGCGGAACTGGGATGATGGTATATTCAGGAAGCTCTTCTTGCAGCTGGCCGACCGCTGAGATGTCCGTGCGCTGGCTGATTCCGACATAAACGGTATCGCCATCTATGACGACATCCCCGCCTTCAATGCTAGTATCCAGCATCCGGGTATAAGGAATCCCTTGATTGTGGAAAAATTCTTTTATCACAGCTTCTTCCCCTTGGCGAATGGGCTCAGTCATGCTGGAAAGAAAGGCTTTTTCCCCGATGACAAAACCGATATCCCGGGTAAATACCTGCTCAGGCAGTCCGTGCTGAACAGGCAAAAGGATGACCTCAATGCTGTGTGAACTGAGCTCTTCTACTAAGCGTTTGTGCTGCTCTTTGGCGGTTTTGACCTGAATATTGTCTTCTTCAAAATGTTTTTGGGTTTCATTAATAACGTCCTTAATTGTCATATGCTCGGGTTTGCATAAAATAACTTTCTTCAAGGTGTCATATTCAGTTTGGCATACCGTTTTGTGCTGATGTTTTGGAACAGATACATCCATTTGTTTCTCCTCCTGACCGTGTGAAGAATACGTATATTATTCCCTCGTCAGCCAAATCATTAAACATTTAAGAAAGAAAACCTGACAGACAAATCATTTTAAATTTTAGACAAATGGATGAGAATATTGTTTAATAGGAGAATATGAGTGCATTTACTAATCGATCAGACATCAAAGGGGAGAAAGGTATGGAAGCACAGGAAACAAAATATTGTAAAGAGTCAAAGGTTGTGAAAACCAGCAGGGTATTCCCTCTCGATACGAACAATCATAATACGCTGTTTGGCGGAAAACTGATGAGTTATATCGATGATATTGCCTCTATTTCCGCAGCGCGCCATTGCAGACGTGATACGGTAACGGCTTCGATGGACTCTGTCGATTTTCTGAAACCGATCGGGCAAAGGGAGTCTGTCTGCTTGGAATCATATGTGACTTGGGTCGGCACATCTTCCATGGAGGTGTTTGTGAAAGTCATCAAAGAGCATCTGATGACTGGTGAACGGGAGCTCGCCGCGACATCCTTTTTGACCTTTGTCGCATTAGACTCAAACGGCAAGCCGGTGCCTGTGCCGAGAGTTGTACCGGAAACAGAAGAGGAAATCATGCTGCATAACACAGCGGTTCAGCGTGCCAGTGAACGGAAAAACCGAAAAAAACACAGTCAGGCGCTGGCAAATGCGCTTGGAACAGACAAGCCTTGGTAAACATGAAACCCAAAACATACGTTGTTTTGGGTTTTTTTGTCCCTTCCATTATTTCACTGTTAATGGTGATCATTACAGAGGTTAGTCCGTTTTTGCTAGGGGATTCTATAAAAAAGCAACAATTGTCACGTTAAATTGATAATTTTGTGACAACTTTATTAAAGATTCATTTTAAATATATCTTTTAAAGGCAGGATCATGTATTTTAAAGATATATTTTAAATACATCTTTTCGGAAGGGTTGTTAAACGATGTTAGATAACAAAACAATCGAAATCATAAAAAGCACTGTACCAGTATTACAGCAGCACGGAGAATCCATTACAGGACGTTTTTACGACCTCATGTTCCAAGATCATCCTGAGCTTTTAAACATTTTTAATCAAACAAACCAAAAGAAAAAAACACAGCGTACCGCCCTGGCGAATGCCGTTATTGCAGCTGCAGCTAATATTGACCAGCTTGGCAATATCATTCCGGTCGTCAAACAAATCGGGCATAAACACCGCAGTATCGGTATTAAGCCTGAACATTATCCGATTGTCGGCAAATATTTGCTGATTGCGATTAAAGATGTTTTGGGAGATGCAGCGACTCCTGACATTATGCAGGCGTGGGAGAAAGCGTATGGAGTTATAGCTGACGCTTTTATCGGAATTGAAGAAGAAATGTATGAACAAGCGGAACACCAAACTGGCGGATGGAAGGAGTATAAGCCTTTCATCGTTGCGAAAAAAGTGCGTGAAAGCAAAGAAATAACATCCTTCTATTTGAAACCGGAAGACGGCAAGCCGTTACCTGAATTTCAAGCAGGGCAGTATATCAGCATCAAAGTCCGGATTCCTGATTCTGAATATACGCATATCCGTCAATACAGCTTGTCTGATATGCCGGGAAAAGACTACTATCGAATTTCAGTTAAGAAAGACGGTGCTGTGTCTTCTTATTTACACGAAGGGCTGCATGA
This sequence comes from Bacillus halotolerans, assembly GCF_001517105.1. Lineage (GTDB taxonomy): Bacteria > Bacillota > Bacilli > Bacillales > Bacillaceae > Bacillus > Bacillus halotolerans. The sequence goes on along the minus strand of NZ_LPVF01000012.1, from coordinate 26,595 downwards.
GGGGGATTCATTAGAAATCAGCGCACCGGCAGGAGATTTTGTTTTAGATTCTTCATCCCGCAAAGATCTCGTTCTGCTTAGTGCCGGAGTTGGCATCACACCGATGATCAGCATGCTAAAAACGTCTGTTTCCAAACAGCCTGAGCGGCAGATTCTCTTTATCCATGCCGCGAAAAATAGTGAATACCACGCGCTGCGCGATGAAGCAGAAGAGGCATCAGAGCATTCTTCTGTTAAAACGGCATTTGTGTATCGCGAGCCGACAGAAGAGGACCGCGCGGGTGACATTCAATTTCATGAAGGCCAAATTAACCAGCAGTTTCTCAAAAGCCTGATCGCCAATACAGATGCGGATTATTATATTTGCGGTTCACCGTCATTTATCACTCAAATGCATAAGCTTGTATCGGAGCTCGGATCAGCGCCAGAGTCTATTCATTACGAACTGTTCGGTCCTCAATTAAGCATCGCACAGTCCATTTCTTAATACACACAGCTCTTCTCCTATATGAGAAGGGCTTTTTTTAGGTAAATAGAAGAAGGCGGACGCGCCTTCTTCTACATCCGCACAATGACTGATCCGCCTCCATTTGTGCATACGCGATTTTGCTGCTCTTGAATCGTTCTCAGCAATTCATTGTTCACCTCGATGGCTCTGATCAAATGCTCCATTTTAAGCTCTAAACCGGCCAGCCTGTCAGCTGTATGGTATGGCTGATAGGATGCGGATTTTGACTGTATGCTTTCATATTGCCAATTGGCACTCTTATGCTGATGTTTCATGCTGTCCCTCCAATAACATGACTTTCTACTATGTTATGTGCCTGCATTCTGCACGTTCGCCTATTTGGATGCTGGATGAAGAGGTAGGATATGCATAGCGTTTCAGTTACAGGGAACAATATATTCATTATGACTAGCGGATGGAGGGCAATGATCAGTGTTATGGATGGTATGGGCATTTTTATTCAAGCCTGTTATCGTGTTTTCGATTGCATATATTTTGTTTCGGCTTGCCGGAAAAAAAGCCGTGTCACAAATGAACAATTTTGATTTGCTTTTGACCTTCGCAATCGGAACCATTATCAGTGAGCCAATCCTCACATCCAAGCTGCCGATGTCTATTTATTACGCAGGCGCCTTTTTATTGCTTTATCTTCTGATGAGCAAGCTTGCTCTTTCTAATAAGTGGAGATGGCTGCTGGTGGTCAGTCCGACAGTGTTAATCCGGAACGGGGATATCGATGAGCGTGGACTCAAAAAAGAGAGGCTGACCGTCAATGAGCTGCTCGGAAAACTGAGAGAAAAGGGCTATGCTGATCCGGCTGATATTGATCTTGCCATCATTGAAGAAACGGGAGAAGTAAGCGTGATCCCGACAGAAGAAGCGAGAGCAGTGCAGGTGCGGGATTTGAATATAGAGGCTGAACGGAACTTTATCCCGATACCCCTCATATTGGACGGCGAGATCCTTGATCACAATTTGAAGTACCTTCAAAAAAACCGAAGCTGGCTGTTTGAAAAGCTTAAGGAAAAAGGACACAGCCCAAAACAGCTGTCTTTGGTCACGCTCGGCACGTTAAATGACCGCGGTGACATCTCACTCGATTTGAATACATCCAACGATGCGCACCATGATCCGTATTTGTACAAGCCTGGAAATAACAATTAAATGTGCTGCCGACATTCTTTGGCGCTTTTTTGATAGATTAGATTGTGCCTTCTGCAAAGGAAATGTCCCCCCTTACGTCAAAATGTACACATAGGTAAGGAGGGAATGGAACATGAGGGACTTATTCATTAGAAAAGACATGGCGCCGACAGTCAGTCTGCTGTATTCCGCAGTGGAAGAAAACAGCCTCCGTCTGGCATCCATTGTGAGCCGCATGACTCACAGAGAGCTATATTATAAGGGGTGCTGTCAAACAAAAAACAGCACGGCACAGCTGCTGCAGCATATCGCAAATGTTGATATCAGATGGGTGTGGCGCATAAAGGAGAATCGGGTCCCTGAACATATTGAAGACATTTACGGCCCGATGACAGATGAAAGCGGACGATTGCCTGAACCAAAGAATCAGCCGGGGTTAGAAGAACTTTTGACAAGACATCAACATGTCGTAAACGAGCTGAAATCGGTATGTAAGACCTTGACCGAGAGCGATTTGCATCAAACACTTTCTTACGAGGGTGACAAGGCAACAGTAAGATGGGGGATATGGCATATGGCGGACCATAATCGCTATCATCAAGCCCATATTGAAGCCCTTAAAAAAGAATGGAAGCAGGATATGATCAAAAATGGACGCTGAAACGAAGCTTGTGACCGAACGGATTCGTTTGCGCTGTATGGAGGACCGGGATCAAGAATCTTTACTTGAGCTTTTCAGCGACCCTGAAGTGATGAAATATTATTCCGGTTTAAAAGATAAACGGCAAACCCGCGAGTGGATCGCTTGGAACAAAAGAAATGAAAAAGGGTACCGGGTCAGTCTCTGGATCGCCGAAGACATACAGACGGGGGATTTTTTAGGCCAATGCGGAATCGTGCCTCAGCAAACCGAAAATGAAACGGCAATGGAAATCGGCTATATGTTTGCCCGCCGGCACTGGGGAAACGGCTATGCGCAAGAAGCGGCCAAAGCCTGCCTGGACTATGGTTTCAAGGAGCGGCAGTACGGCAAAATTGCAGCTTTGATTGACCCGGATAACAAAGCGTCTTTACGGGTGGCAGAGAAAATCGGCATGCTTTACAGCCGGATGATCAGAAAATGGAATAAACCGATCGCTGTGTATGAAAGAAAATCTTACAATTGAAGACAGCGTCGAGGTGTAGTATCATAAGACCAGATAAAGTTTTCTAGGGTTCCGCATGTTCATTGACATGGACTGGTCCGAGAGAAAACACATATGCGCATCATAACAGCGCATATGCACACGGAGGGAAAAAAGCCCGGGAGAGTCAAGCTCATTATGAGTCGACTGTCCGGGGTTTTTTTGTTTTCGGAGAATTTTATTGCATAGATAGAAAGGAATGATGTGATATGAAATGGGGATTGGTTGTGTTAGCCGCCGTATTTGAGGTTGTTTGGGTTGTGGGCTTAAAGCATGCTGACTCAGTCTTAACATGGAGCGGCACTGCCGTCGGTATCATAGTTAGCTTTTATTTGTTAATGAAGGCGACAGCCAGCCTGCCGGTCGGTACCGTATACGCCGTCTTTACAGGTCTTGGCACAGCAGGAACGGTGATGAGTGAAATGTTTCTGTTTCACGAACCGGTCGGATTGCCGAAGCTTTTGTTAATCGGCGTGCTCTTAATCGGTGTGATCGGATTGAAGCTTGTAACACAGGATGAGGCTGAAGAAAAAGGAGGCGAGGCATAATGCTTCATTGGATCAGTTTATTAGGCGCGGGATTTTTGGAAATGGCAGGCGTCGCACTTATGAATCAATTTGCGAAAGAAAAAAGCCCCAAATGGGTAGTGCTGATCATTATCGGTTTTGCCGCCTCATTTTCCTTATTATCATTTGCTATGGAAACCATTCCGATGGGCACCGCTTACGCCGTTTGGACAGGAATCGGCACCGCGGGCGGGGCGCTTATCGGCATTCTCTTTTACAATGAGCCGAAAGACGCCAAACGGATCTTCTTTATCGCTTTAATCTTGTGCTCGGCCGTCGGTTTAAAAATTCTGTCATAAATTGATTTTTATCAAATCTTCAGTATAATGGATAATTAGTTTAGACTTACAAAGATAAGAGGGATTATTCATGAAATCATATATGACCCAGCGGTTAAATGAATACCGTGACGGAAATGAAGATAAAGGGCGCCTCTTGGTCAGCTGTCCTGATCAGCCGGGTATTGTTGCTGCCGTTTCTGCGTTTTTATTAGAACATGGCGCCAATATTATTGAATCCAATCAATATACGACAGATCCTGAAGGCGGGCGTTTTTTCCTGAGAATTGACTTCGACTGTGAGGGCATTCAGGAGAAAAAAGAAAAACTCCAGGACGCGTTTTCGTCTATTGCGAATACATTCGACATGACGTGGAGCTTAACGATGGCCAGCGAGCTGAAGCGTGTCGCTATTTTTGTATCAAAGGAGCTTCATTGTCTGCATGAGCTCATTTGGGAATGGCAAACAGGCAATCTCATGGCGGAAATCGCGGTTGTCATCAGCAACCATGAAGATGCGAGAGACCTTGTTGAACCGCTGAACATTCCATTCCACTATTTAAAAGCGAACAAAGATATCAGAGCGGAAGTTGAGAAACAGCAGCTTGAACTGCTGGAGCAATATGATATTGATGTGATCGTTCTTGCTCGCTACATGCAGATCTTAACGCCTGATTTTGTGTCGGCTCATCCGAATCGAATCATCAATATCCACCATTCCTTCCTGCCTGCTTTTATCGGTGCCAATCCGTATAAACGGGCTTATGAGCGGGGGGTCAAATTGATTGGCGCAACTTCTCACTATGTCACAAATGACCTTGATGAAGGGCCGATCATTGAACAGGACATTGAGCGTGTTGACCACCGCGACAATGCCGACGCGCTGAAAAATATCGGCAGAACGATTGAACGCAGCGTTCTTGCCCGCGCTGTGAAATGGCACCTGGAAGACCGCGTCATCGTTCACGAAAATAAAACCATTGTCTTTAACTAGACTGCCAGACGCCCGCGCAATGCGGGTTTTTTGATGTGGAAAAAACCTTGACAAGAGGCTTTTTTCTTTGCATAATATAAAAAAATCATTGAGCGTTGAAGAGGATTAGTAAGCAGACCTTTCTGTGACAGAGAGCAAAATGAGTGGCTGAAACATTTTGCCGCATGAAACCTGCCGAACCTGCCTTGGAGTCTTAGGGGGAAAACCTAGGCGCATAACCTGGCGTTACAGGGAAGCGGAACGTGCTGAAGTGCGTTCAAACAAGGTGGTACCACGGAAACCCATTTCGTCCTTATTAATGAGGATGAAATGGGTTTTTTTATTGTAAGTTGGCTGGCGAAGAGCCGCGGAGGAGAATAAATGAAAAAACAAAGAATAGTAGTGAAGATAGGAAGCAGTTCGCTTACAAATAGCAAAGGAAGCATTGATGAGGTAAAAATCAGAGAACACGTTCAGGCAATTTCTCTTTTGAAAAAAGCGGGGCATGAAATGATTTTGATTACCTCGGGAGCGGTAGCGGCGGGGTTTTCCAGTCTCGGTTATCCGTCCCGTCCTGTTACCCTCAAGGGAAAGCAGGCGGCAGCCGCGGTCGGACAAACACTGTTAATGCAGCAATACATGAATCAATTTAAACAATACTCACTTACCCCGGGTCAAATCCTTTTGACGAGAAATGATTTTTCGAAGAGAGAGCGGTATCGAAACGCGTATGCAACGATTATGGAATTGCTGGAGCGCGGTGTTATCCCGGTTATTAATGAAAATGATTCTACGTCTGTTGAAGAATTGACTTTTGGCGACAATGATATGCTCTCTGCTTTGGTCAGCGGATTAATTCATGCAGACCAGCTCATGATCCTGACTGACATTAACGGGCTGTATGATGCCAATCCAAATGAAAATCCCGATGCGAAACGATTTGATTATTTGCCGGAGATCACCCCTGAATTGCTGGGATACGCGGGTTCAGCCGGATCAAAGGTCGGCACGGGCGGTATGAAATCAAAGCTGTTAGCTGCACAAACCGCACTGTCTCTTGGGGTCAAAGTGTTCATCGGAACAGGCAGCGGCGAACAAAAGCTGGCGGATATTTTAGACGGCAGGGGAGATGGGACTTATATCGGCAACAAGGAGCTATCCTCAGTCAACAATACGAGACAATGGATTCAATTCCACTCGCCGATATCAGGGGAAATCGTCATTGACGCGGGTGCCGAAGAGGCGATGGTTCATAACGGAAGCAGTCTTTTACCGGCTGGCGTAGTGGGCGTGAACGGGAGCTTTCCAAAAGGGGCTGTCGTGGAAGTCCGGGGACCGGGCGGTGTGATCGGCAAAGGCCAGACCCATTATTCATCTGAGGAGATTATGGAGGCAAAAGGCAAACGAAGCAATGAGCTTGATTTTGACAAAACGTTTGAGGTCATTCACAGGAATGACTGGGTCAACTTAAAAGACTAGGGGGCGGAAAAATGAGTGAAGTTTCTGTAAAAGCGAAGCTGGCAAAAGAAGCAGCAGCTGAAATGATGATGAAAACAACGGCTGAAAAAAATGAGGCGCTCAGTCTTATTGCAAATGGACTCCGTAAAGAATTGGATTTTCTCTTATCGGAAAATGCAAAAGACATTGAGAACGGAAAAGCAAATGGGTTAACACCCGATGTCATTGACCGTCTCACGCTGGATGAGAAACGCATACGCGACATCGCGGACGCGGTAGAGCTATTGATTGATCTGGCTGACCCAGTCGGCGAATCTCTTGAAACAATTGAAAAAGAGAACGGCCTGTTTATTGAAAAAATCCGTGTGCCGCTCGGTGTTGCCGGAATGATTTACGAGGCGAGGCCAAACGTCACAGTTGATGCGGCTACCCTTTGCCTGAAAACAGGAAATGCGGTTGTCCTGCGGGGGAGCTCCTCGGCCATTCACAGCAACAAAGCACTCGTCAGTGTTATTCACAGAGCGCTTGAGCAATCAGCGCTTCCAATCAACGCTGTGCAGCTGATTGAGGATACGAGCAGAGAGACAGCAAAAGAACTCTTTACGTTAAATGACGGATTGGATGTATTGATTCCGCGCGGAGGAAAAAAACTGATCGATCTCGTTGTAAGAGAATCAACAGTCCCGGTATTAGAAACCGGAGCCGGCAACTGTCATATTTTCATAGATGAAACGGCAAATCAGCAAATGGCTGAAAAGATTGTCATAAACGCCAAAACGCAGCGCCCTTCCGTGTGCAACGCGATTGAATCACTGCTGATCCACAAAGCATGGGCAGAGCAGCACGGAAAAGAATTGCTGACGCAGCTGGAAAAAGCGGGAGTCGAAATCCGCGGCGATGAATTCGTATGCGGGCTTCATTCTTCAAGCAAACAGGCGTCAGAAGAAGATTGGGGAACGGAATACTTAGGGCCTGTCATCAGTGTAAAGACGGTTGAAAGTGTACAGGAAGCCGTGCAGCATATCCAGAAATACGGCACTAATCATTCTGAAGCCATTTTAACTGAAAACGATCTGCATGCGGCTTACTTTCAAACGGCTGTAGACGCCGCCGCGGTCTATCATAACGCGTCGACCCGTTTTACCGATGGCTTTGAATTTGGCTACGGAGCAGAAATCGGCATCAGTACACAAAAGCTTCATGCAAGAGGACCGATGGGGCTTCCTGCATTAACTTCTACAAAATATATCATTAAAGGAACAGGACAAATTCGCGAATAGCACGATGTATTCTCTAAAAAGCTTATCTCTAAAAGGAGGTAAGCTTTTTTTATGAATAAAAAATTGACACGGTAAATTTAATTGTGTACAATTTAATTGTGTAAAACAAAAGAGGAGGAATACAATATGAGTCAGCCATTATTTACAGCATCCGTTTCAGCGATAGGAGGAAGAGAAGGTAAAATTATTTCCTCAGACCGCGTTCTCGAGCTCGATGTCGCAATGCCGGGAACACCGAGAGCTAAGAAATTAGAAAAAGCGACAAATCCGGAGCAGCTGTTTGCCGCAGGTTACGCAGCTTGCTTTGACAGCGCACTTCAGCTTGTAGCAAGAACAGAACGAGTGAAAGTGGAGACCGAGGTTACAGCGCATGTCAGCCTGCTAAAGGATGAAGCAGATCAAGGCTACAAACTGGATGTGACGCTGCAGGTGAAAGGAAAAGGGGTCAGTGCATCAGAATTACAGGCACTTGTGCAAAAAGCGCACGGTGTCTGCCCTTATTCAAAAGCAACCTCCGGAAATATCGATGTCACATTGGAAGTCGCTGAATAAAAAATGAGGGTGCCTCACATAGGGCATCCTCATTTTTTTTGGTGCAGCGTTTCAAGCAATGTATATAGAGCCGATTTTAAGTGTTTCAATTCCTCATCGGACTGGCCTGAGAGTGCCAGAATCGTTCCCGGAATATCAGCCGCTTTTTCTTTTAATAACGTTCCGCTCTCTGTCAGGCTGATCATCACCAACCGCTCATCCTCTTCAGATCTTTTTCTTATAATCAATTCCTGCTGCTCCATCCGTTTCAGCATCGGTGTCAGCGTTCCGGAATCCAAATACAGAAGCTCACCCATTGTTTTGACGGAAAGTGTTTCGTGTTCCCACAATAAAAGCAAAGCCAAATATTGAGGGTATGTCACATTCAGCTTTTCAAGCAGCGGCTTGTACTGCTTTGTCATCTCCCGCGAACTCGCATAAAGCAAAAAACAAAGCTGATTCTCCAATTTCATATGGTCAAATTCATTTTCCATCTGTGTTCACCAACTCTTTCTGACATTACATACTATTGTAGCTGAAAAACATCACTTTTCCTATTCTCGGCAAACAAAACATGTTTAAAAAGATTTGTATGGGAAATATAACAACTAAAGACAAATAAGGAGGCTGAAAACAAATGGCACTATTTACAGCAAAAGCCACCGCTCGCGGCGGACGTGCAGGACATATTCAATCAGATGACGGGGTACTCGATTTTGACATTGTCATGCCCAATGCAAAAAAAGAAGGACAAACCGGAACAAACCCGGAACAGCTCTTTGCTGCAGGCTATGCAGCATGCTTTGGCGGCGCGCTTGAACACGTGGCCAAAGAACAAAATATTGACATTGATTCAGAAATAGAAGGACAGGTCAGCCTCATGAAGGATGAAAGTGACGGCGGCTTTAAAATCGGAGTCACACTTGTCGTCAATACAAAGGGATTGGATCGGGATAAAGCCCAAGAGCTTGTCGAGGCTGCTCATGAATTTTGTCCTTATTCAAAAGCAACAAGAGGAAATGTTGATGTGAAATTAGAATTAAAATAATTTGCAGCATCCTGAGAGTTCTCAGGATGTTTTTTTGATATGAACGGATTGGTTATGATCTTTTCGGAGTGTGAATACATGTAGTATAGGTGGATTCAGACTAGAGAAAAGGTGAGCGAATGAAAAGACCGAAGCTGTCAGTTTGTATGATTGTCAAAAATGAAGAACGTCATATTGTCCGCTGTTTAGAAAGCGTGCAGCATATTGCTGATGAAATCATTGTCGTTGATACCGGATCAAACGATCAAACAGTAGAAATTTGCAGAAGTTTTCATGCTCAGGTCTATCATCATCAATGGACACAGGATTATTCGCAGGCAAGAAACATCAGTTTACAGCATGCCAAGGGTGAGTGGATTTTGATTTTGGATGCAGATGAAGAGTTAGACGTGGATACGGGAAGCTTGCTGCGTTCACTGCTGAATGACTGCAGGCAGCCCCTTGGTTATGTAAAGGTTATAAACTACACGGGAAAGCAATGGGATGAAAACGAAGCATTTGAACAAATGCAGATCAGACTGATACGGAATCAGCGGAAGATAACGTTTAAGGGAAGAATTTGCGAAAAGCCCGTGGGTGAGGAGGCAAGCAGCGCCTTCTCTCTCCCTTGTGTTATTCACCATTACGGCTATCTGGAGCAGGAGGCAAAGTGTAAGCATAAACGTAATTTAAGCATATTGAATACAGAATTATTGACGTCATATGACGACCCGCTTCTCATTTATCAGAAAGCAGCTGAGTACGACAGAGGCGGCGAACAGAGCAAAGCCATCCGCCTGGCAATGAAGTGCATAAATGAATGTAACAGCAAAAAGCAAATTCCTCCAGCGGTTTTATATTATATCAAGTTTAAACTCTTCATTGATTCTGAACGGTATGAAGAAGCTGAGCGGGATATTGATGAAGCACTGCGGCATTATCCGGATTACAGCCCCTTTACTACTACAAAGGAATAATGATGTATCAGCTTAAAAAAGTCAGAGAAGCGATTACACATTTGAATCCTGTCTGCAAACGCAAGGTGAAATTTTCGACCCCTTTGCTGGCTGGGCGTCTGCCACGCTGAATTGCATCAATATATGACAGCAGTTTTATATTTGCAAAAAGCGCTGAAAGCAAACCCGAGGTGTACTCAGGCACAGCAGCTGCTCAGTGAATGAACAAAGGATCAGGCCGCACATGCCTGATCCTTTAATATTCTTTTTTATGGTCAACATCCCGCCATGCTTGAAACGGAGATAAATGCTCCGCGAGAGTCACGTGATAAAAGGGGATCGTTCTTTCTTCAGCAGGTTTATCAATTTCTTCATAAATGAATGAATCATCAAAACCGGCTTCAGCAGCATCTGTATGCTCAGCAGCATAGTAAACGGCTTTCGGCCGAGCCCAGTAGATGGCGCCTAAGCACATGGGGCAAGGCTCGCAGCTCGTATACAACATGCAGTCATCCAGCTGGTATGTCCCAAGCGCTTTACAGGCGTTTCGAATAGCAGTTACTTCCGCATGGGCAGTCGGATCATTGTTTGTAGTAACGTTGTTCTGTCCTTCGGCTATAATGGCCCCGTCCTTCACGATAACGGCTCCGAAAGGCCCGCCAATTCCAGCATTCACTCCTTCACGAGCAAGCTCGACAGCCCGCTTTAAAAACGCTTCATGATTCATCCCATACCCTCCCAGTCGATCGAATGATATAAGTATAGCCGAAAAGAAGTGCAAAAAACATTCTCAAAAAAATGAAAGATAAACAAAATATTTGGGGGATTTGCTAAGATGAAAAAAGGGGGGGAGCATATGCTGCATTTGTATATTGCCAGGCATGGACAGACACATTGGAACGTAGAAAAAAGGATGCAGGGCTGGCTGGATTCTGGTGTAACAGAACTTGGGCTGTACAATGCCCGCGCTCTTGGAGAACGGCTGAAGGATATTGAATTCAATCAGGTTTACATCAGCCCGAGTAAGCGGACAGAAGAGACGGCAAAAGCTATATTGGGATCGCGCCGCCTGCCGCTGGTGAAAGATCGTATATTCAGAGAAATGTCGCTGGGGCCATGGGAAGGGAAAAAACAAGAGGATATTGAAAGAGACGAACCTGATCTTTTTCATGCTTATTTTCATCATCCTGAAGCATATCGCCAGCCGGGATGTGAAACGTTTTTTGACCTCGAAAGCAGGGCACGGCTGGCTCTCCAATCGATTTTAGACAGCCATTCTTCCGGGAATATTCTTCTGGTTACCCATTCTGTCTTTATATTAATGCTGTTAAATATCATAAAGGGAAGAGGCATTCATGACATATGGAATTCTGCTTACATACATGATACGTCTTTGAGCCTTTTGGCATTTGATAAAAACGGAACAGCCAAAATACTAAAAGAAGGGGATGGGGAGCATCGAAAACCGATTTCTGTTTTCTAAAAGAAAAACCATCTGCATTTGCAGATGGTTTTCGTATTATACAAGCTGTGTCTGCTTAGCTCTTGCCTGTTTCGCCGCTTCAACCATATTTTTTAAGGCTGCGACTGTTTCTTCCTGCTGTCTTGTTTTTAAACCGCAGTCAGGATTTACCCAGAAACGGTCAGTCGGACATACGGCAAGCGCATCAACGATAATGTTGTACATTTCTTCAGTTGACGGAACACGTGGACTGTGAATGTCATAAACACCAAGCCCAAGCCCTTTCAAATACGGATGCTCTTTTAAGTAATCCAAAAATCCTCCGTGGCTTCTGCTGTGTTCGATCGTAATGACATCAGCGTCAAGATCATTGATCGTATCGACGATGTCTTCAAAGTTGCTGTAGCACATATGTGTATGAATTTGTGTTTCATTTTTCACGGAAGAGGTTGTTAATCTGAATGCTTCGGCAGCCCAAGTCAAATACTCATCCCAATCACGGTTTTTTAACGGAAGGCCTTCACGCAGAGCTGGCTCATCGACTTGAATGATTTGAATGCCCGCCTCTTCAAGCGCTTTTACTTCTTTGCGGAGGGCGAGTCCGATTTGGAACGCGATTTCTTTTCTCGAGATATCGTTCCGAGGGAAAGACCAATTTAAAATCGTAACAGGACCTGTCAGCATTCCTTTTACATGCTTGGATGTTAACGATTGAGCGTATACAGTATCTTTCACTGTCATCGGTTCAATAAACTCTACATCTCCATAAATGACCGGCGGGCGTACACAGCGTGAACCGTATGATTGAACCCAGGCGTACTTCGTAAAGGCGAAGCCGGCCAGCTTTTCACCAAAGTATTCAACCATGTCTGTCCGTTCGAATTCACCGTGAACAAGAACATCAAGATCCAATTCCTCCTGAATATCAATCCATCTTTTCGTTTCCGCATTGATAAAGTTTTGGTATTGTTCATCAGACCACTCGTTTTTCCGCCATTTTTGGCGTGCACTGCGTACTTCAGCAGACTGCGGGAAGCTTCCGATTGTTGTTGTCGGCAAAAGCGGGAGTCCGAGAGATTCATTTTGCAGGGTTAAGCGTTCTTCAAACGGAATGGGGCGCTTGAAGTCTTTATCGCTTAATTGTTCCAGCTCTTGCTTTTGTTCAGAATTGGCTCCTGTTGCAAATTGTTTGAGCGCTTTGATGTCCGCTTTCGCTTGCTGAATTTGCTCACTGATGGCGGCTTTGCCTGATACTAAGCCTTCTTTTAAAGCTGTTAGCTCTGCCAGTTTTTCTTTCGCGTAGGACAATCCGTTCAGCAGATCCTGTTCCAAATGCTCATCTGGGTGTTTCGCTACCGGAACATGAAGCAGGCTGCTGGAAGGCTGAATCCACAATTCATCAACCTGTGCAATGCTGAGGATATGAAGCACGGCATCCAGGCGTTCTTCAAGATCCGCTTTCCAAATGTTGCGTCCGTCTATGACACCGGCTGCCAGCACTTTATCTTTCGGAAAGCCGTGTGTCTTAAGCTGTTCCAGGTTTCTGCCTTTATCATGAACGAAATCAAGCCCGATGCCCTGTACAGGATAAGAAATGAGCTCCTCATAAGCATCAACAGAATCGAAGTACGTTTGCAAAAGCACATTCAAGGAAGAAAGCTCATTTGTGATGCTCTCGAATAACTCTTTTACGCCGCGTACATCCTCAGCTGAAGCGGTGACAAGCGCAGGTTCATCAATTTGCACCCATTTTACGCCTTCTTCTTCAAGCTCTTTTAAAAGCTGTACATATAACGGCACGAGACGCTTTTGAATTGCTTCAGCTTCAGATGGCTCGTAGCCTTTTGCAAGCGTGACGAACGTATAAGGGCCGACGATAACAGGTTTTGTTTCAACGCCGTACTCCTGTTTGATTCGGCGATAATCTTCAAGCTGTTTGTTTCTTGTCAGGCGGAACTCTAGGCTCTCGTCATATTCAGGCACGATGTAATGGTAGTTTGTATTAAACCATTTTGTCATTTCACTTGATACGGCGTCTTTTATTCCGCGGGCGATGGCGAAGTATGTATCTGTACTGTCAGTCAGGTGTCTGAAGCGTTGCGGGATCCAGTTGAAACTGACCGCAGTGTCAAGAACATGATCATACTGTGTGAAATCAGAAACAGGCACAACATCAATCTGCTGGTCAATTTGCGTTTTCACTGCGGATAAGAATAATTCATCGATTTGCTTCAAAAACGTATCTTTATCGCTGTTTCCTTTCCAATACGCTTCAAGCGATTTTTTCCATTCTCTGTTCAGTCCGATTCTTGGAAATCCTAAATTCGATGTTTTGATTGTTGTCATTGTTTCTCCTCCTTTATATGTAAAACACTCTTGTTGACCCGCGGATACAGGCTGTTAAGAGGTTTTCTCACAACTAAAAAGCCTCTTTCCCATGAGAGAAAGAGGCTTTTTTGCAAAACACACAGCCTCTCTCATCTCTCAGAAATAATCTGATGGAATTAGCACCGTGCCTTAAGAGATATAAATCTCGGCGCGAAAATCAGTGCGCCCCATTTCACAATGGAATTACGGTCGGTTGCTGTTGGGGTCAAAAGGCCAATCCCTCGCCCAACTCTCGATAAGAGAAAATGTTATTAATTTTTTGAAAAGTTGAATCATTTGTTGGTAATCTTAACAGCAATTCAAATTCATTGTCAACAAAGATTTTGAAATTTTTTTTACAAATTACGGTATATATTATATGAGAAAAATAATATTATAGGGTCAGTAAATGTGATTGCTCTGCTTTCTCTGACAGCTCATCAGGAGCGGTTAAATACAGGAATCCATTCCCCGCCAATGTTTTTGCGATATCGAGCGGAAGTGTCCTGCGGATCAGCTGCGCATAAAGCTCAGATTCAGAAAGCTCTCTTTGAAAAGATTCTTCTTCAAAGCTTTTAATTAAAGCAAGCGCTCCGCTGACATGAGGGGCAGCCATTGAAGTGCCGGTAAGCTTCCCGTATTTCTTGTTGGGAAGAGTGGATAAAATGTTTTCACCAGGTGCAACAAGATCAATCTCTTTATTTGCGTTTGAAAATTCTGACGATTCACGCGCTACTGAAACAGATCCAACCGCAATTACATCATTATACGCAGCAGGATAGGAAAGCTCCTCTGTGCGTTCGTCGCCGTCACCTTCATTTCCCGCGGCACAAACGACTAGCACTCCGTTTTTGACGGCGTTTTTGACCGCTTCCTCCAGTTCAGGCACATCGCTCGGTCCGCCAAGGGACATTGAGATGATATCAGCCTTTTGCTCAACAGCATAGTTAATGCCGTTAATAATCCATTCGTACTTTCCGCTGCCGTTTTCACCGCCAAGCACCTTTACAATTAAAAGGCTTGCCTCAGGCGCAACCCCGGCGATGCCGCCGTTTGAATCGTTAGCCGCAATCGTTCCGGCAACGTGTGTGCCGTGTCCGTTGTAGTCGGAAATGGCATCTTCCTTGCCGCCGTCATCATCTGTGAAATTCTTTCCGCCGATGATTTGGTTTTTTAAATCGGGATGGCTCGTATCGCAGCCGGTGTCCAATACAGCAATTTTTACGTCTTTGCCTTTAACCCCTTTTGCCCACACTTCTGGCGCCTTAATCACTTTAATACCCTCAGGAAGCTCGTTCACATCCATGATCTGCTCATTCGTCACATACGGGATCAAGCGGATTTCACCATTCATAAAAAAGCCCTCCTTTTTTATGCTTGCAAGTGGATACAAGGGTGTTATCTCACATTATATGAAAAAAGCAGCCGCTCGGACAGAGTCGTTTGAAGCATTTTGAAAAAATAGGATACAATCCAATGGATTAGTAATTTTCAAAATAATGGATGTCTCTAGCGTGTATGGCTGGGATTCAGCTGTCAGTCAAGTTATAATAGAAGGTGGGAAAGGAGCAGTGTGATGAAACTGAATGAAAAAATATTTGCGTTTTTTTCTGAGCATGTAGAACAAATGGCCGAGGAATGGATTGACACAATGGAGGAAAGTGATCCGAATTCGATTTATGCCTTACATAATGCAACTGTAACCGAGGAGCTGAAAGAGCAGGACAGAGAGTTCTACCGGCATCTGAATTACATGTATGTTTTACCGGAAAAACAATTTCTCGATGAATTTCAACAATGGGTTATTGAGCTGACGAATGATCAAAAACATCTCGATACCCCGGTGCAATACGTCATCCGTGAGTTTATGAGAAACCGAAGATTATATACGAAATATTATGAGAAGTTCGCAGAAGAAAACGAGTCGGCATTTGGACCGGGAGAGAAACAAAAATGGGCCGATTTGATTGTGAAAGTTTTTGATTTTACCATTTATACATTCGTCGATCACGCTGAATCGAATGCAAAACAGCAATTAAATGCCCAGAGAGAAATGATACTGGAATTAAGCTCGCCTGTCATTACTCTGAGCAAAGCGACAGCTCTGCTGCCGCTTGTCGGTGATATTGATACTGAACGGGCAAAGTTTATTCTTGAGAACACGCTTAATGCATGTGCGAAAAGACGCGTTGAGCATCTGTTGATCGATCTTTCAGGTGTCGTCGTTGTTGATACAATGGTGGCGCATCAAATCTTTAAATTGATTGAGGCGCTTACTTTAATCGGTGTCAGATCCACATTGTCTGGAATCAGACCAGAAATTGCGCAAACCGCTGTACAGCTTGGAATTGATTTTACGAACATTAATATTAAAACCAATCTTGCCCAAGCATTGAACTATCATCAATAATAAAAAAGCCGCTATTCAACGGGACTGGCCCCTGTCTCAAAAACAGGGGTCAGACCCAAACATAGCGGCTTTTTTTACGAGGTAAAATATAAAGACACAAGAAAAGATCCTGCGAATAGCAAGAGAACGAGGAAAAAGAACAGCCAGTCGCGCGGGCTGACGGTAAGCGACCGGTAATACGTCCGGTTTCGGCTGCCTGTAAATCCTTTTGATTCCATCGCAAGAGCTGTTCGTTCCGCTTTTCTGATCGCGCTTGCTAATAGCGGGATGGTATAGCGCTTTAACGCGCTTATGTTTTCTTTTAAGCCATTTTCCGCCGCTCCGCCTCGGATTTTATGTGCCTGCTGGATCAGCTGGACCTCCTCTTTTAACAGAGGGAGAAAACGAAATCCGGCAATGACACCGTATGCGAGCTTCGGGGACAGCTTGCACTGCTGTACGAGACTCAGCATAAATAAAATCGGATCGGTTGTAAAAACAAACATCATCGATAAGGCGGAAAAGCACAAAATCCGAAACCCGAGTGAGATGCCGACAGCCACATTTTCACTGTTGATCGAAAAAGGGCCGGCTTGGAACAGAAAATTATCTGCGGTCGTCGGAATCTTGCCGAAAACAGCGGCTGTCCATACGCAGCCGAATGCTAAAATCAAAAACGGAATCGTGAACAAAAGCCATTTTTTCAGCGGTATTCTGGCCGCCAACAGGACACCCGCAACAATCATGATATAAAAACACGCCGGGGTGTAAGGATTGTAAATAAACGACAGCATGACGACACAGCAAAAAACCGCCGCTGCTTTTACTGCCGGGTTAATGAGATGTAACGGCTGCTTCATCACGCACCTCCTGCTGGTATGTCATCCATTCATATCGAAGGGGGAGGGTGAGCTTTGCTTTTTGGACGAGCTCGGCTTCCCTAGA
Source organism: Bacillus halotolerans (assembly GCF_001517105.1). Classification (GTDB taxonomy): domain Bacteria; phylum Bacillota; class Bacilli; order Bacillales; family Bacillaceae; genus Bacillus; species Bacillus halotolerans. The sequence continues at coordinate 9,528 of NZ_LPVF01000012.1, read as the reverse complement.
AAATAATTGTTCCGGTGTTCCGTCAAAGGCCAAATGTGTGCCGTGAAGCACAAGCACGCTGTCAGCATATGAAGATACAAGCTCCATATCGTGTGTGATCATGAGGACAGCGGTGCCTTCTGTCTGGATATGCTGAATCATCTCCATGCATTCAGCGGCTGTTTTGGCGTCTTGGCCAAAGGTCGGTTCGTCTAAAAGCAAAACCTTTACATCGTGCATCAGCATGGTGGCGACACTCAGCCGCCGTTTTTGCCCTTGGCTGATCGCAAACGGATGGTGGTCCGCCAAATGTGCAATGCCGAAACGCCGCAGCAGATTCTGCGCTTTTTTCTCGGTTTCGGCATTTGCCGCATGGCCGAACAGCAGCTCATCATATACTGTGTCAGTCACAAACTGGTGCTCTGGATTTTGGAAAACCAATCCCATTTGTTTGCGAAGCTCTTTTTCTTTGTAAGACTCCAGCGGCTTATCATGCAGAAGAATCTTGCCGCTTTTCGGTTTGAGCAAACGGGCGAGAACAGACAACAGCGTAGATTTTCCTGTGCCGTTTGGTCCGACAAGTGCCGTCAAAGAGCCTGCACGCAATGAAAAACTGATGTCTTTGAAAATGGTCTGCTGTCCTCTTGAAAACGATAAGTTCTGGACCTGCACTGCGTGTTCAGCAGAAAGAACCGCCGCTTCTTCAGCAGGCCCAGCAGGGAAGGGTTCCTTGAACAGCGTTTCTTTTGACAATGTAAATGGTATGCTCACATTTTCTTGTAAGCCGCAAATTTTTGGCACAGCGATTCCCATTGTTCTTAACATGTTTGAGTGATGCTGAAACATAGCCTTAGTCGGCCCGTCTAAGGCTTTCTTGCCTGCTCCATCCAGTACGATTGTTCTTTCAACCCAAGGCGCCCACTCATCAAGCTGGTGTTCGATCACGAGAAGGCCGAAGCCTTTTTCCTGCTGAAGCTCTTTGATCATTTGAACGAATTCCCGTGCTGAATAAGGGTCTAAAAGGGAAGTCGGTTCATCCAGAATAATGAGCTCAGGCTCCATTGCCAAAATACAGGCGAGCGCGACTTTTTGCTTCAGTCCCCCTGACAGAGTAGAAATCGTTTTTTCCTTTACATGAGTGATGTGTAATTTTTCCAGAACGTCATCAATTTTCTTCACCATTTCTTCTTGGGGGACTTGCAGATTTTCCAATCCAAAGGCGATTTCATCCTCTACTGTCAGCATACAAAACTGCTGCTCAGGGTCCTGAAAGACGACTCCGACATGCTGAGCGATTGTTTCAGAGGTTTCAGCGTCAGTGATCGGTTTTTGAAATAAGAATACATGCCCAGACAGCATCCCGTCGCAAGCTTCAGGGTAAAGCCCGTTTAAACAGAGGGCAAGCGAGCTTTTTCCGCATCCGCTCGGCCCTAACAATAAAGCGCATTCTCCTTTTTGGAGCTCAAACGTTATATCCTGAAAAATCGGTTTCTCGTTTTCTTCAAATGAAAAGCTAAGCCGATCAACCGAAAGCAACTTGTTATAGGCTTGCATGATTTGATACCCGTTTCCGTTTCTTTTTCAGTTCCTTTCCGAGTGCCATTCCGTTTAAGACACCCGTATATGCGAGAGAATCGCTGACAGCTTTTCCGAGAAGGCCGGCCAGGACCGCACCTGAAACGAGACGGATCAGAAGCATAATGAGCAGATAGCCCGGTGAGTACGCCGCATAACCTGAAACAAAGAAATCATAAATAAAGCTGGCCACCGAAGACCCCATACCCGCCAGAAGCAGCACAGGAAGGGAATATGCTTTCCAGCGTGTCGCAAGAAATACAGCTTCTGCTCCGAGACCTTGAACAATGCCGATCACGATAACCATCGGGCCTGAAGGATTTCCCAGCAAACATTCAACGAGAGCTGCGATGATTTCTGAAACAAGGGCCGCGCCCGGTTTACGAATGATGTACGCGGCAATCACCGACACGATAAACCAAATGCCGTAAATCGGTTCATAAGCGATGGGCCCGAACATCCCTGCAAGTACGTTTCCGAAATGGGTGAATACTAAATAAACAATGCCAAAAACAATACTGATAACAGACATGATGACAATTTCTTTTACTTTCCAGCTTTTCATTTTATCCCTGCTTTCTGTTTTCTTGATGGACTGTTTGCCGAGAAGTTCACGGTCATGGTGACATGGGCTGTTTGCTGATTTGCCATGCGGAAAGCGGCTTCCAGTGTCCGGAACACGTCGTGTGCATCTCCGTCTACCTCACTTGCGTAATGAACACCCTGTACAAAGGTGCCGTCAGCCTTAGCGATTTCAACAGCTTTCATGATGATGTCCATATAGTTCGGCTCATTCATCGGATAAAGTGCAAATTGGCATGGAGCCTCTACATTCAGGTCGTGAACAGATTCTTCATTGACTCGCTTTTCATCTGCTGTCAGATATGTATCTCCTTGTGTATCGCCGGGGCAGCCGATGGAAAACGTCCCGTTCATGACAATGTGCTTTTCGCTGTTCGCCGCATAAAGATAAATGGCTTTGGCGGCGTCGAATACATGAGCGATCGATCCGCGCAAAACTGTGCTGATATGATCGGTTTTTGTCCAAACCTTTGACGTATCCGTTTTTTTCAGCGCAGACTTGATCACACTGATAAAATCATCTGTCATCGGGTATAAAGAGAACCGAAATCCGGCGATTCTGCTTGTGCCGCATAAGTTGTCCATTTCTCTGACCTCCTGTTTTTTTGGTAAAATAAAAAACTGCATATCCTTAGGGAATATGCAGTCATAGATCGAGTAAGCGCACGAAAAAATACACCTTTCGGTCAACCTGCACTTCCCCACGCTGGTATTATCCAGATCGGGTCATAAGGGATCAAAGCGCGTTTTTTCGCGCTTTATCTCAGCCATAACAGCACCCCTAGTGCTTTCCGTATACAATTTTTTATTTTGACATCATAATAGATGATAAGAATCATTTTGTAAACAATGAAATCATTTTTTTCATATAGGAACATGAGAGGATGATCGGAATTGGAAAAAGGGCACATATTAATTGTGGAAGATGAAGAAAAAATCGCGAGGGTCCTTCAGCTTGAATTGGAATATGAAGGATACAGCGTCACCATCAAACATAATGGCTCTGAAGGACTTAACGCGGCCACGGAAGGTTCGTATTCCCTATTGCTGCTCGATGTCATGCTGCCAGGGTTGAGCGGGCTTGAAGTGCTGCGCCGGCTGAGGAAAACGGATCAAGAGACACCGGTTATTTTATTAACAGCCCGCGACAGCGTTCCAGATAAGGTAACGGGGCTTGACATCGGTGCGAATGACTATGTCACCAAGCCGTTTGAAATTGAAGAATTGCTTGCCAGAATCAGAGCGGCGCTCCGCCAAACCGGAAGCAAAACAGAGGATATCGGCACATTTTTGACATATGACGATTTGCAGGTGAACGAGAAAACACGTGAAGTCAGACGGGGAGACAAAGAGGTTGAATTAACGCCCCGGGAATTTGATTTGCTCGTCTATATGCTGAAGCATCCGCAGCAAGTGCTGACGAGAGAGCAAATTCTCAGTTCTGTATGGGGGTTTGATTATATCGGTGATACAAATGTCGTCGACGTGTACATAAGATATATCAGAAAAAAATTGGACTATCCTTACGAAAAACAGCTGATTCATACCGTACGCGGGGTCGGCTATACCATTAAGGGGTAAATGATGAAGCTGAAGACAAAGATTCATCTTTATACATCCATTTGGCTGTTGATTTTATTAGTGTTGGTTCATACTGCGGTCTATCTCATTTTTTCATCGGCACTCACCTCAAGGGATGCGGCCCGTCTTGCCGATGAAACGGACAATATCGCCGAAGCTCTTCACACCGCCGAAACACAAGGAGTGGCTTTGCAGGATATGCTGCAGGCCTATCTTCCGGCAAATGGAATGGTGCGGGTAGTGAGTGCGGATCGGAAAGCCGTGATGACCATCACAAAGGAAAAAGCATATAAAGACTTCCCTCTTTCTTTTCACAGCGGGGAAACGACAGACGTGACAAAGCATGAAGGCAAACTGTTTGCAGCAGCAGCTGTCCCGGTCATTTGGACAGACGGACAAGTCGTATCTCTTCAGCTCGTGGAAAGGCTGGAGCATACAGAAGAGAGTCTTTTTCTGCTAAGAATCATCTTAATTGCGGCCAGCGCTGCGGTCTGTATCGCTTCCTTCTTTGCCGGCAGCTTACTCGCCCGCCATATCATCAATCCAATCAGACAATTGGTGACAACGATGAAAGACATACAGAGAGAAAAAGCATTCAAAACAATTTCTCTGGAAGGACAGTCGCATGACGAACTGTATCAAATGGGGCTGACCTTTAATGAGATGGCGAGCATGCTGAAAGAGCACTACGACAAACAGCAGCAATTCGTCCAAGACGCTTCACACGAGCTGAAAACCCCGCTTACCATTATTGAAAGCTACAGCAATCTGATGAAACGCTGGGGGGCAAAAAAGCCTGAAGTGCTTGAGGAATCCATTGAAGCTATTCATTCAGAAGCGGTCCATATGAAAAAACTGACCAATCAGCTGCTTACGCTGGCCAAGACCCATAAAGAACTGGAGCTTGATCTGAAAACGGTTGACCTGATCGAAGTGTCGCGCTCCGTCATACAAACACTCCAGCCGGTTTATAAACGCGACATCTTTCTCGAGACGGACAAGGAGAATTTGCTTGTAACGGCAGATGAAGAACGCATAAAGCAGCTGCTGACGATTTTGCTTGATAATGCCATAAAGTATAGTGACAAGGCCATTGTGATTTCCGCCGGAACCAATAACAGACGTCCGTTTTTGTCTGTAAGGGATGAAGGAATCGGCATACCTGAAGAGCATATCCCGCGCCTGTTTGAACGTTTTTACCGGGCGGATGAGGCGCGTAACCGCAAAACAGGCGGAACGGGTTTAGGTCTATCCATTGCCAAACATATTGCCGACGAGCATGGTATTGACCTGTCTGTAAAAAGCAAACCGGGACAGGGAACAAATGTCACGATGCAATTTAGAGAACAGAATGGGGGAGCGCTATGACAAAACGAATGAAAACAGGAGCTGCTGCGGCGGCAGCTGTTTTAGCCATTGTCATCTGCGCGGTTCTTATCATTCAGCAAACCCATGAGGACGTGCTGTCAAAGGAGGCAGTCATAAAAAAAGTAGAAATCTCCTATGAAGGCGACATTACAAAAGTGACGCAATCCAATGATAAAAAAACGTATGATATGACTCTGGAAAATCCAAAAGGAATTTATTTTCTAAAAGCTGATGCTAAATCGGGCGACATATTGTCAATGAACAGAGTGAAAAAGACGAACACATCTGGCATGACAGAAAAAGAAGCTGAGCAGCTCGCTCTGGTGCGGGTGCCGGGCACCGTTAAAAAACACACGCGAAAACACGGAGTTGCGTCGTATACCATTCAAAAAAATAATGGGGAAACATACGAAGTGAAGGTAGATATGAAGACAAAAGCGGTGGTGTCCGCTGATAAAATCAGCAGCAAGGACAAACAAAAGACAACAATTTCCGAAAAAGAGGCAAAAGCCATTGCAGAGCGTGAGGCTGGAGGAAAAGCGGATGACGCCGATTTGGAAGAAAGCGAGGGCACTCTCCTGTTTGAAGTAGATGTTGATCTCCCGAATGACAAGGAAGCTACGGTGAAAATAAACGCCTATACCGGCAAAGTTTCTAATATTATCTATGAAGACTAGTGGTTTTCTCATCAAATTCTCATCTTTCTCTCGTGTTCCTTTCATGTTGAGTGTGTAAACTGAACTCATAACGAACAAGGAGGAATCACACATGCTGAAGAAAAGATGGATGATTGGCTTATTAGCAGGGTGTTTAGCGGCCGGAGGGTTCAGCTACAACGCGTTTGCGAAAGAAAATAATGAACAAACACAGTCTGTTTCTGAAATTGGCGGACTTACTGAACAAGAAGCGGAGTCTATTGCCAAAACAGTTGTTGACGGAGCAGTGGATGACATCGACAGAGACATCTATAATGGCAAAGAAGCTTATGAAGTTGAAATCGAAAAAGACGGTGAAGACTATGATGTTTATGTGGATATCAAGACCAAACAAGCGCTCAATGACCCGTTAAAAGAGAAAAAAGAGCAAGTTGTTTTGACAAAAGAAGAAGCAGAACAGATTGCTCTAAAGCAAACAGCTGGAACCGTCACAGAAAGCAAGCTGGATGAAGACGACGGTGCTTATATCTACGAAATTGAGGTCCAAACGAAACAAGGGACTGAAGCAGAATTTGACATCTCTGCAAAGGACGGACGTATTATGAAACAGGAATTAGACGACTAACCCCGCATCCGCGGGGTTTTTTTCATGATAACGAGCCGCTTTTTGGACAATCTAATAAGAAAAGGAGGCGAAGCGCTTGGAAAAGAAAGAAGAACAATACATCAATCAGGCTGAGTATGTTCCACATCCGACGAAGGAAGGGGAATACGCCTTATTTCTTCATGAAACCTATCATTTGCTTTCTGAAGATGATGAGACGCAAACCACAGAATAAGGGCTAAGGCCCTTATTTTATTTCATCTGATGAGATGTAAACGCATAAATAACTTTTTTAAGTTGACACAGCTTGTTTTTTTCTGTAATCTCAGTGTGTCAATTCAATTACGAACTTCGTTAGGTGAGGCTCCTGTATGGAGATACGCTGCTGCCCAAAAATGTCCAAAGACGCCAATGGGTCAACAGAAATCATCGACATAAGGTGATTTTTAATGCAGCTGGATGATTGCTCCTATGCCATACAGTGCTAAAGCTCTACGATTGAAGGCGCCCGCACGCTTTTTTTGCCGTGCTTCTTTCACCTTCAATCCAGAAGGCTTTTTTTATGCCTTGAAAACGAAATGTTGAACAAAAAGGAGGTGCGGAGTATGGATTCTCCCCATTCGAGTCAATCTGAAGAAGTACCCATATACTATGACAGCAAGACAATTGATTACACGATGAGGAGACGATCTGCCGCACCTTCTGGCGAGGCCGGCACGTCTCCGTAGAGGAGGTACGAGTCCCGATGGTTCAAAACATGACCTATGACGAACTCATTTTACGCATCATTATCTTATTGCGAGACGGAAAAATCAGGGATTTCAGAAGTGTTATTGATGAGCTTCAGCCCTATGATATGGCGTTTATTTTTAAAGAAATGCCGGAAAAACACCGCGCCCGCTATTTATCTTATTTAACTGTTGACGATATTACTGATATGATCGGCGAACTGGAACGGGAATTTCAGCTAGCCGTCTTAAATAAAGTCGGAAAAACAAAAGCAACACTCGCCATGAACAAAATGGACAACGATGACCTCGCTCAATTGCTTGAGGAAATGGATGAAGAACTGAAGGAACAGCTCTTATCCAGCATGGAAGCCTCAGAGTCAAAAGCCGTTCAGCTCCTTATGAATTACCCGGCTGATTCAGCGGGGCGCATGATGACCAACCGTTATGTGTGGATTCCTCAGCATTACACGGTAAAAGACGCGGTCGTCAAACTAAAAAGTTTCGCGGAAATCGCAGAGTCTATCAACTACTTATATGTCATAAATGACAGTAAGCAGCTTGTCGGCGTTCTGTCATATCGCGATTTGATTCTCGGGGAACCGGAAGAAAAGGTACAAGACTTGATGTTTACCCGTGTCATTGCAGCAGACGCGCTTCAAGATCAGGAGGAAGTGGCGCGGCTGATTGAACGTTACGATTTCTTAGCGATTCCGATTGTGGAAGAAAACAATGTGCTTGTCGGGATCGTGACGGTCGATGATATCATTGACGTCGTTATTCGGGAAGCCGATGAGGACTACGAAAAATTCGCCGCATCAGGTAAAGCCATTACCTTCGATACAAAAGCATATGTTGCAGCATACCGCCGCCTTCCATGGCTGATCCTGCTTTTGTTCATCGGGCTGATTTCAGGCAGCATCATGAGCTATTTTGAAGATACGCTGAAGCAGGTCGTGGCGCTGGCATTCTTTATGCCGATGGTGTCAGGGATGACAGGGAATACAGGAACACAGTCTCTCGCGGTTGTCATCAGAGGTTTATCTAAAGAAGAAATGAATAAAACAACGATTGTGAAACTGATTTTTCGGGAGCTCAGAACGAGTATTTATATCGGTGCCGTCTGTTCTGTCTTAATTACGGTGATCGCCATTATATGGCAGGGGAATGTGCTTTTAGGATTTGTTGTCGGCTCTTCACTGCTGCTGACCTTAATTATCGGCACGATGTCCGGAACAATCATCCCCATTATTCTGCATAGACTGAATGTAGACCCGGCCATTGCGTCAGGCCCGCTCATTACGACGTTAAATGATATTTTGTCATTATTAATTTACTTTGGTATTGCCACTGCATTCATTCACTCATTATAAACGATAAAAGTCCGTCTCAGATTGCGAGGCGGACTTTTATCGTTTAACGGTTTTTGTACCTAAAGTGAGCATTAAGCTGCCCCTCCAGCATTTTTTTCTGACTTGCGGATCGTTTTTTACCATTTGTTCCTTTTTGCGCATATCTTTTAAAATTTCAGCTGTCTGCACGCCGTCTTCGCGTTTGTTGGCGATATCCATCAGCCGCTCGACGTCGGCAAAAGAATATTTCCTCGTTCCCCTTGAAGAACGCTGCGGATAAATCAGCTTACGCTCCTCATAATACCTGATCTGTCTTACGGACAATCCTGTCAATTCACTGACAATCCCGATTGAAATCACTTTTTTGTCTTTATAAGAATGATCTTCTGTGGTCATTTTTCCACCCCTGGATGTCTTTTGATAATAGTATATAAAAAACATAGAGAAAAAACCTGACGCTTGTTATATTTTCTAACATGAAATAGCAGATTTTTGAAAAAATACGGCAGAAAAATTAACAAGAATGATGCGTAACCTATAAGCGCGTTTTATCCTTTATGTAACGATTAAATGAGGAGGAAGGATAATCATGGAGGAAGAAAAAGCGGTCTCACTGGCAAAGGAAATAATCGAGTTGGATATGAAACGGGATGAAATGCTTGAAACGTTTATGCAGCTTGCCGGAGAACATGCTTTTCAGCTTTTAAGATCAGTTCAAAACGGACTTTACCGAAAATCTTCGTAAACATAAATTCTTTACATTAGATTCACACCACATTCATTTAAAAAGAGTATCTTATTTAGAGGATACCTTAAAATGAAGGAGGACGCTATGAGTAATTTATTGAAAACAGCATTAGAAAAAGAACGAAGCCATTATTCAGAAAAACTCTTTCAAATCGGAGTTTATAATAAAGAAGTAATGAACAAAATGACACTTTCTGAACTGCGGAAGGAATACGCATATTTCTTTCGCAGCATCCCATATCACCAAAAAAATCCTTATGCAAAATAATGGGTATAAGGATTTTTTTTGTTTCCTGAAAAGGAATTTCTCGAATTATAGCGAATAAAAATAATAAGGGCATTAAACTCTTATTATA
>NZ_LPVF01000011.1 GCF_001517105.1 Bacillus halotolerans | reverse complement strand
CGATAAATGGATCGCAGATTGAGTTCACCACATCCTGTGGTAACATCTGCGTGATCTGCATCGTGCAGACCTCAGTTTGACTGACTACGCACATCGCTGTGCGATTTATAATAAAACTTGAATTAACAGGTACGTTTTGTCTTGTTTAGTTTTCAAAGATCATCCGTTACTTCTTTAAGAAGCGACTTTTTCAGTATAACATTTCGACTTTGTTTTGTCAAATGTTTTTTATTTTATTTCTCCGCCGCTGTGAGCTTGTTTTTTCAGAAGCGCATCAGCGACGTTTAATAATATACCATGCTCAGGAATCAGAGTCAACATCTTTTTTAAAAGAATATCCTCGATGAAAGACAGCCTGTCCTTTGGTTTCAATTCGGCACACGCTGATAAGACCTTTTTCTGTCAGGTAATCAAGCATGACGCCAAGGTCTTGAGTGAAATGTTTTAAGTCAGGATGCTGAAGAAGCTCGCTAAATTGCCATATGTCCTTTTCTTTCATTACTTCGAAAAGATGTGCTGAACCAATCTCAGCTTTAGAATGAATCAGAAAATCATTTGCTAAGAATAATAATTCAAGTCTTTTTTCCAAGCTTTCGTGACTTTCAATCAGCTCGGAATATAATTTGTACACTTGAGGCTCCATCTGACGCACTTGACTCCACACAGTGGTTTCCGGGTGGAATCCTCTGTCGATTACTTCAATACGTGCTAGATGATGCAACGCATGAACTACCGCATTGTAGGCATCTAAAAATTGATTGGCTTCAAAGAAAGCTTTTCCTTCAACGTATCTTCTAATTAACTTGCCGTATTCAAGGCCGATCTTCAGTTTACGTTCTGCAAACGGAAAAGTATTAAGCCTGTCGATAAGCTCAGCAATATACTCATTGCGGTCAAACATGACTCTTCCGTTTACAATCCAATCTATGATTCTTCTATTTGTGCCGAGCAAAATCCATTCTTGAACCTGAGCATCAGTTATCACATGCAAAGAGGCTGTTTTGTGATCAAATTCATAATGCTTTATAAAAACAGGCTTATCAGACTGCTTTACAATGACAAGCAAAGCGGCATCAAAGTTATCTGTTATGGAAGACGTTTTGTTTCTTCTCTCAATCATAATAACAGCCAATGTATTGGGATGACTTGCTCTTTCTTGGTAAATTGGACGGAGAAGATTTTCCATCACTATTCCTCCAATGCAATTGTTCAAATTTTTTTATTCTCTATTTGATTCAATTCTATGGTTAAATCGAAATTCCTTTTTTCTAAACACATTGAACTATTATAAACAATTTCAAAGCAAGTCTCCATATTTAAATTCCATTTCAAACGAAAACATGAAGAAAATCCCATTGGGTTTGTGCTATATTTAATTCAGAGGGGGATGGACATGGCGAAATACTCCAGCAAAATTAATAAGATCAGAACGTTTGCGTTAAGTTTGGTTTTCGTTGGGTTTATCATTATGTACATCGGGATTTTTTTTAAGGAGTCCGTTTTGCTTTCGAGTTTGTTTATGATACTCGGGCTTTTATCTATCGGGCTCAGCACGGTTGTTTATTTTTGGATCGGCATGCTCTCGACCAAAGCGGTTCGGGTCATTTGTCCGGGCTGTGAAAAAGAGACCAAGGTTTTAGGCAGAGTAGATATGTGTATGCATTGCAGAGAGCCGCTGACTTTAGATCAAAGCTTAGAAGGAAAAGAATTTGATGAGTCTTATAATAAGAAGAAAATGTCGAAATAAATAAGCTGACCGTTTCGCGGTCAGCTTATTTTAATGGTTTTCTTTTTTGAACACTCTTGGCAGACGCCATAAATTTCTAAACGGTGGTGGCTTACTTTAAAGCCGGTCACATGTGCAGCAAGCTGTTCCACTTCATCAAGGCCGGGATAGTGGAAGTCCACAATTTTACCGCAGCTTTCACAAATGGCGTGATAGTGATCGGATGTAACAAAATCAAATCTGCTGGAAGCATCACCGTATGTGAGCTCTTTTACCAGGCCGGATTCCCGGAACACACGCAAGTTGTTATATACCGTCGCTACGCTCATGTTAGGAAATTTCCCTTCCAGAGCTTTATATATATCGTCCGCTGTTGGATGAGCCATAGAGTTAACGAGATATTCCAGAATCGCATGACGTTGAGGAGTAATGCGAACTCCGGTTTCCTTCAACGTTTCTAAGGCTTCTTTTAGTTCATGTGCAGCCATCCGTCATGCACCTCTCTTCTAAAAAAGATTCTTACATTATAATGTTTATAATTAGTGTAACTCTTTTTACGATAATTTGTCAATTGATATTAGGGTAAAAGTTGCAGCTATGCTATGAGGCTGATTGACGATTTTACTTTCCCGACATATCTTTCAGCGTCTGGAGCGCTTCAGCTACATGGTCTTTCACTTTTACCTTTCTCCATTCTTTAATGAGCCGGCCTTCTTTGTCAATCAAAAAAGTCGAGCGTTCAATCCCCATATATTCTTTTCCGAAGTTTTTCTTCAGTTTCCATACATCAAACGCCTCCGCCAGCTTGTGTTCGTCATCGACAAGCAGCAAAAACGGCAGATTATGCTTCTCTTTAAATTTCCCGTGTTTTTCCTCGCTGTCCGGGCTGACGCCGATAATCACAGCATCCAGCTCAGCGAAGTTTTCGTGGCTGTCACGAAAATCGCACGCTTCAGTTGTGCATCCCGGTGTCATGTCTTTTGGATAAAAGTAAAGGACGATATACTTCCCTTCATAATCCGATAATTTTACGATCTCCCCATGATCGCCTTTCAACTCAATATCAGGCGCTTTTTGTCCGATTTCAATAGTCATTTCTTTACCTCCGGATGTTTTTGTATTAAGCGTATCCAATTCTTGTCCAGATTACAACTATGACCCTGTATCTTGAGCCTGAATCCGTTGTTCTTGTCTGGAAGCATGCTACAATAGAGGGGACGCAAGGAGATATAGGAGGTTATTATTTTTGTATACAAAATCAGTTGAACTTCACCGTGAAGCATTAGAGCATATTGTCGGCGGTGTAAACAGCCCTTCAAGATCATATAAAGCAGTTGGCGGGGGTTCTCCTGTTGCAATGGAGAAAGCAAATGGCGCTTATTTTTGGGACGTCGACGGAAACAAATACATTGATTATTTGGCGGCTTACGGGCCGATCATCACCGGACATGCCCACCCGCATATTACAGAGGCGATTAAAAAAGCCGCAGAAAACGGTGTATTATATGGAACACCGACAAAACATGAGGTTACTTTTGCAAAGATGCTGAAGGAAGCCATCCCCGCTATGGATAAAGTAAGATTCGTCAATTCAGGGACAGAAGCTGTGATGACGACCATCCGTGTGGCTCGTGCTTACACAGGCCGCACCAAAATTATTAAATTCGCAGGCTGTTATCACGGCCATTCAGATCTTGTACTCGTAGCGGCAGGCTCCGGTCCGTCTACTCTGGGCACACCTGACTCAGCCGGTGTACCGAAAAGCATTGCAAACGAGGTCATTACAGTTCCATTTAATGATATTGACAGCTACAAAGCGGCCTTAGATAAATGGGGCAGTGAAATCGCAGCGGTTCTCGTTGAACCGATTGTCGGCAACTTCGGTATCGTTGAGCCAAAAGAAGGTTTCTTAGAACAAGTAAACGAACTGACACACAATGCGGGCGCCCTCGTTATTTATGATGAAGTCATTACTGCTTTCCGCTTTATGTATGGCGGTGCTCAGGATCTTTTACAAGTGAAACCGGATTTAACTGCACTCGGAAAAATTATTGGCGGCGGACTTCCAATTGGAGCCTATGGCGGCAAACAAGAAATTATGGAGCAAGTCGCACCGCTCGGCCCTGCATATCAGGCAGGAACAATGGCCGGAAACCCCGCTTCTATTTTATCCGGCATTGCTTGCCTGGAAGTGCTGAAAGAGGAAGGCGTGTATGAAAAGCTTGACCATCTTGGCGCTATGCTTGAGGAAGGCATTTTGGCACACGCAGAAACCCACGGCATCACAATAACAGTCAATCGGTTAAAGGGTGCGCTGACGGTTTACTTCTCTGATGAGAAAGTAGAAAATTACGATCAGGCAGAACGCAGTGACGGTGAAACATTCGCTACGTTTTTCAAGCTGATGCTTGAGCGCGGCATTAATCTCGCACCTTCTAAATATGAAGCGTGGTTTATTACAACAGCGCATACAGAGCAGGATATTAAAGATACGCTTGCTGCTGTTGAGGATGCTTTTAAACATCTTAAAAAGTAATTTTGCACATCCCCGGACAGGAGCTTAAAGCTCCTGTTTTTTTGTACTTTTAAAAAGCGTGTAAGATTTTGGTCTTTTTCTTGAAAAATAGCTTGAATAATTGTATTGATCCCTGTATATTACTTAATTGTTTAGCAAATAAACTCACAGGGAATTTTAATGATTAGCCATTTGCTAGGTCAAACAATTTATTATAGAAAGGAATGCACGCACAAACCAATGAAACTTGGTGCCCGCATTTTCAAAACAGGGATCGCGATTACGCTGGCTCTTTATTTAGCTTCGTGGATCGGACTTCCCGCACCGATTTTTGCTGGGATTGCAGCGATATTTGCGATCCAGCCGTCAATTTACCGCTCTTTTCTTATTATTATTGATCAGGTTCAGGCAAATATTATCGGAGCTGTTATCGCCACAGTGTTCGGTCTTATTTTCGGACCCAGTCCGATTATGATCGGATTGACAGCAGTTATTGTTATTACCATAATGCTGAAGCTTAAAATTGAACATACGATTTCGATTGCTCTTGTTACAGTTATTGCGATTTTAGAATCTGCCGGTGACGACTTCTTAATGTTTGCGCTGATCAGAACAAGCACAGTCATTTTAGGGGTACTTTCTTCCTTTATCGTCAACCTGGTGTTCCTGCCGCCTAAGTACGAGACAAAGCTGATTCATAACACAGTCGAAAACACTGAAGAAATTATGAAATGGATCAGGCTGATTATGCGCCAGTCAACAGAGCATTCGATTTTGAAAGAGGATATTGAAAAATTGAAAGAAAAAATGATCAAGCTTGATCAGACATATCTTCTATATAAAGAAGAAAGAAGCTACTTTAAGAAAACGACTTACGTGAAATCAAGAAAACTTGTCCTGTTCAGACAGTCGATAATAACCGCAAACCGGGCGCTCGACACGCTGAAGAAGCTGCATCGCCTGGAAAACGAGATTTATCATATGCCTGAAGAGTTTCAGGAAACGCTGACTGAAGAGCTTGATTACCTGCTTTATTGGCACGAGCGGATTTTGATGAGGTTTGTCGGCAAAATTAAACCGCATGATGATACAGATGAAGAAGGCATCCAATACAAACAGCTGCTGACAAAGTCATTTCTTAGAAACCAGCGCAACTCTGATGATGAGCTTCTTGATTATAATATGCTTAATATTATGGCAAGCGCTGTGGAATATCGCGAGCAGCTTGAACATTTAGAAACACTTATTACAAGCTTTCAAACGTACCATCCAAAAGACTGCGAATTGGAAATAGAAGAGTAGCCCGGTTGACATCACCGGGTTTTTTTATACAAAAAAATCTTATATCCTTGATAAAAGGATATAAGATCAATGTTTAGTTCAAGTTTTGGATTGTGAATAAGTGCTTGTATTGACTGTCATAATCCATCAGTTCATCATGGGTTCCTGTTTCGATGATTGTTCCGTTTTCCATGACGACAATTTTATCCGCATGTGTGATGGTTGATAAGCGGTGGGCCACAACAAAAGTTGTTCTGTCTTTCGCCAGCTTGTCCATCGCTTCTTGAATGTAGTGCTCACTTTCAAGATCCAAAGCTGAAGTAGCTTCATCCAAGATCAGCAGCGGCGGATTTTTCAGAAATACACGCGCAATGGAAATCCGCTGTTTTTGTCCCCCTGAGAGCTTAACGCCTCTTTCTCCCACACGGGTCTCATACCCTTCCGGAAAATTCATAATAAAATCATGTGCATTGGCTGCTTTTGCGGCTTCCATAATGTCTTCAAGCGTGGCATCAGGTTTTCCGATCGCAATATTTTCTCTAATCGTTTCACTGAATAAAAAGGTATCCTGAAGCACCATGCCAACCTGATTGCGCAGGCTTCTTGCTTCATACCCCCGAATGTCTGTCCCGTCAATCAATAGGCTGCCGCTTGATACATCATAAAACCTTGGAATCAGGCTGACAAGCGTGGATTTCCCTCCGCCGCTCATTCCAACGAGGGCTACGGTTTCTCCTCTGGTTACTTTTAAAGATACATCGTGAAGGATGTTTTCTTTTCCCTCTTCATATTGAAACGACACATTACGAAATTCGACTTCTCCGCGGATATGGTCAGCTTTGATGGCATTTGGTTTGTCAGTCAGTTCATACGGCTCGTCAATAAATTCAAATACCCTGTCCATTGAAGCGATTGACTGCGTCAAGGTTGTAGAAGAATTAATCAGCCTTCTGACAGGGTTATACATTCTGTCGATATACCCGACAAACGCAACCATCGTTCCGACTGTCAGCGGTCCGTTGATGACAAAATAGCCGGCAAATGCAATCACGATGAGCGGTGCCAGATCTGTAATGGTGTTGACAACCGCAAAAGTTTTGGCATTCCAATTCGTATGACGGATTGCTTTATCTAAGAAATGGCTGTTTTTTTCGTTAAAGTTGGCCTGCTCATGGTCTTCTATCGCAAAGCTTCTGATCACCGGCATGCCTTGAATCCGTTCATGCAAATGCCCCTGTACTTGAGCAAGCGCCTGTGACCGCTCTCTTGTCAGCTTTCTTAAACGGCCGTAAAAATACTTCACTGATATACCGTATAACGGAAACAAAATGATGGAAATAAGCGTTAATTTAACGTCCAGTGTCAGCATGATAGAGATCACGATCAAAATCGTCAGCATATCGAGCCATATATTCATCAGACCTGTGATCACAAAATCCTTTGTTTGTTCCACGTCATTGATGACTCGGGAAATGACTTCCCCTGTTCTAGTATTCGCATAGAAACGAAGGCTCAGCTTCTGTATATGATCAAACAGCTTGGCTCTTATATCATAGAGTACCTTGCTGGCTGTCCACTGGGCAAAATATTGCCGATAATATTCAACAGGCGGGCGCAAAATTAAAAATAAGGCGAACATGATCGCCATAATGGTGAACAATGACGTTGTTTTGTCACTGGCCGTGCCGCCTCCTTGAATAATGTCGTCAACTACGTACTTCAGGAGCAATGGGAGAGCAAGCGGAATGGAGAATTTTACGATCCCGATTAATACTGTAATGAAAATTTGCTTCTTATAAGGTTTGACGAATTGCATATAGCGTTTCATAACCCCCACGTTGATTCCCCCTCTCTTTATCATGATGTGTGTGAGCCCATGTGAAAAACCTGTTGTACCCCGCAACAGGTTTTTACTCAACCATTATTTTGTATAGCGCAAATACCGTTCATACCACATATCGACAAACTCGGGTGCAAACGGGCCCTGCCGCTGATGAATCCAATGGAGCAGCGTGTTTAAGTAGTCTCTTAAAATACTGTCAATTTCTTTTGGATAATTCATGGCTTTCCGATGATCATCATATTCGTCTTCATCGAGAATATTGTAAGTCATGTCAGGAAAAACCTTAACATCTAAGTCATAATCAATATATTTAATTGCTTCGCCATCATAGGCAAACAGAGAACTGATGTTGCAATAATAATGAACCCCGTCTTCCCTCAGCATCCCGATGACATTAAACCATTGTCTTGCGTGAAAATAACAGATTGCGGGCTCTCTGGTTATCCATGTCCGGCCGTCTGATTCGGTTACCATCGTCCGGTCATTGGCTCCGATGACACACATTTCTGTACTTTTTAAGATTGTTGTCTCATTCCAAATTCTATGAATCAGCCCATTATGCTTATAGCTGTGAATTTGAATGGTTTCTCCTTCCTTGGGATAACCCATATTTCTCCCCTACTTTCTATAAAGCCCTACAGTTAGTATGTCCAAATTTGCTTACCGACAACGTCTTTTACCTATTATAACGTTACAAATTGAAAAATGAAAATAAAAGAGCCATTCCGGCTTGGGAATGGCACATTCCTGCTCTACACATAGGAAGACGGCTTTTCTGAGCTGCGATATGAACGAATCACCTGCTCTGTCTGTTTTTGAAATGTATCCTGTATATCAGCAAGATGTTTTCGTTTTACCGCAATTTCATCCTGAATACCGCGCAGCCTTGCATCCCTTTCCAAGTGCCGGAGTTCTGCTTCGATTTCTTTGCAGCGGTCGAGCTCTGATTGGAGATCGAGAAGCTTGTCCATCGTTTTCATCTGTTCTATTACCAGCTTTTCAAATTCCGTCATCGGTTCCTCCTTCAGCCTGGTCAAAGTCTAAACGTTTCTACCATTACTCATTTCGATTCTGATCTGGCAAACCCTTTGACTCATTCTGTTGAGCTTTCACAAGTTTTGTCGTTTTTCAAACAGAAAAAAGCACTTCCACCCGAAGATGAAGTGCTTTTTTCTGTTTCAGTGATTAGCTGTTTTGTTGTTTGTTTTGTTCAGCAGATTGGTTTTGCTGTCTTACCTGCTGTGTGTTCGTTTCACTTGCGAATTCAGTGCCGAATTGACCTTGTTGGCCAGCAGCTGATTGTTGGTTTTGTTTTCTGACTTGCTGAGCGTTTGTTTCGCTAGCAAATTCAGTGCCGAATTGACCTTGACCAGCAGCTGATTGTTGGTTTTGTTTTCTGACTTGTTGAGCGTTTGTTTTGCTGAAGTTATTTGAGTTAGCCATTGTTATCACCTCCACGGTCATTAGAATGTGCAGGTGATCGAGTGGCTATTCCTTTTTTTAAAAAAATTTTTTTAAACGAGCAGAGAACGCCCGCCGTCAACGATAATGGTCTGTCCGCGGATCATGTCAGCTTTTGATGACACTAAAAATTCAACCGTATCGACCATATCTTTAATCTCTACCATACGTCCCGCCGGGGTATTTTGACGTGCATCCTCCAAAAGGTCTTCTCTGTTCGGGAAGTGTTTGAGCGCATCTGTGTCAATCGCTCCGCCTGATACCGCATTTACGATAATCTGTTTTGGTGAAAGCTCTACTGCGAGATAACGGGTTAAAGCCTCTAACGCAGCTTTTGACACACCAACTGTCGTATAGTTTTCAAGGTAGCGGATTGAACCTAATGAGCTGATGCTGACGATATGACCGCCGCCGTTTTTCTCCATCAGCTTTGCCGCTTCCTGAGCGCAGAAAAGCAAGGCTTTTGCATTGATGTTCATCGTCCAGTCCCAATGTGTCTCCTCTAATTCCATAACCGGTCTCAGTACGCCTGATGCAGCATTATTAACAAAAACATCCAGTCTTCCAAAGGTTTCATCAATTTGCTGAAACATCTCTTTAATTTTTGCAGGCTGCCCTACGTTTGCTTTTACGATAAGCACTTTCACGCCAAGTTTTTCGATTTCTTCCGCTGTTTCCAGAGCGGCTTTTTTGCTGCGTGCATAGTTAATGACAATATTATAGCCGTTTTCCGCAAGTCTGATCGCCGCTGCTTTTCCGACGCCGCGGCTGCTTCCTGTTACGAGTGCGCATTTATTTTGTTCCATTTTTTCCTCAGCTCCTTGTAGCGTATAGTTCTCTTCATTCCACAAACAATAATGGCAAGAACTTTAATAAGGGGGTCTTCTGTTATGTATGTCGGACGAGATATGAGCGAATTGACCATGATTTCCAAAAAGGACTGGAAAAACAGTGAACTCGCCTTTTTTCATCATGCCTTTCAGCAAATTATGCCTTATTTGAACGAAGAAGGCCAATCAAAATACCGCGAATTAACGCAAGAGATTGAAGCGCGCGGCGGTATGAAGCGCAATGAAGCAGACTACAGCCACGGCACGCGCGTCAGTTATGATTAAGGACTCTTACCGAGCAGCCGAATTAAATGACTCCGGCTGCTTCCACTGCCATCTTCCAAATTTTTTGATGTGACACTGGAAACGCGAATTCTTCGAGCTCTTCCTTCGTTACTATTTTCAGGTCTGCAGTATCCGACACTTGTTTTACTTTACCGAAAAACACAGAAATATTCCATACCAGGTGGGTGAAAACATGCTCCACTACACCTTGGAGGTCACTGATTTCAGCTTTTATGCCAAAATCACTTTCTAAAAATGCAGTGAGCTGCTCGCGCTCTGTTTTGATTCCTTTTTGTGTTTCAAGATTCGGGAATTCCCACAGATTGGCAAGCAGTCCCTTAGACGGGCGTTTATGAATATAGACTTGTCCGTCATCATCTGTCAGCACAATTGCAGCCATTGTTTTGATCCCGGGTTTCTTCTTTTTGCTTTTCACCGGGAGTTCTCGTTCAGTGCCTTCTGCAAACGCTGAGCAATGCTGCTGGACAGGACAAAGCAGGCAAGAAGGTGATTTCGGCGTACAGATGATGGCTCCCAGCTCCATTAAACCCTGATTGAATTCAGAGGGTTTTTCTTTTGAAATAAACGCACGGACTGCTTCTTCAAAAATCGTTCTTGTTTTTGGCTTGGCAATATCATCCCAGATGGACAGAATTCTCGACATGACACGCATCACATTTCCGTCAACCGCGGGAATCGGTTTATTGTAGGCGATGCTTAGCACCGCTCCTTTTGTGTAAGGGCCTACGCCTTTTAAACCGCCGAACTCTTTTTCTTCTGACGGAACAACTCCCCCGTATTGCTGCTTCACTTCTTTAACCGCGCTTTGCAGGTTTCTGACCCGCGAATAATAACCGAGGCCTTCCCATGCTTTGAGCACTTTTTCTTCATCGGCATCAGCGAGCGCTTCTACTGTCGGGAATTGCTCCACAAACCGTAAAAAGTAAGGAATGACCGTCTCTACCCTCGTTTGCTGGAGCATCACTTCAGATACCCACACCTTATACGGATCCTGGTCCTCTCTCCACGGCAGAATGCGCTGTTCTCTTTCGAACCAGTTAATTAAATCATTTTGAAATTGCTGTATATCTTTTTGTTTTATCTTATCTTCAAGTACGTTCATATGTGTTTCTCCCCAGTCTCTCGCGCCCCGCTTTTCTTTAGACTGTTTTTTGTTGTACACTAAGGGCACAGTACGATAATATGTTACATTAAATAGAAGTAAAGAAAAAGCGGAAACATATGAGAACGATTAAACAGGTTAAAAGATTGGGTATATAAAAATAGGTAATGTCTTACAAAAGTGAATGTGCAGGATACACCTGCAAGGAGGTCACCTATGGATACGGGCACACATGTTGTCATGGGCATCGCCCTCGGCGGAATCGCGACACTGGATCCGGTTGTCGGAACAGATCCGGCAATGGCTCACGCAGTCATGATCGCTACGCTTGCGGGCTCACAGGCTCCTGATATTGATACTGTGTTAAAACTTAAAAACAATGCTGTTTATATAAGAAATCACAGAGGCTTTACCCATTCTATTCCCGCCGTTTTGTTTTGGTCTGTCATCATTCCGGCGATTTTGTATTTATTTTATCCGCAGGCTGATTTTCTGCATCTGTGGCTGTGGACATTGCTGGCAGTTGTGCTGCATGTATTTGTTGACATTTTCAACGCGTACGGAACACAAGCCATCCGGCCGTTTTCGAAAAAATGGGTGGCACTCGGGCTGATTAACACATTTGATCCGTTTATATTTATCAGCCATCTGGCTGCCATCGCGGTTTGGTATGTCGGCGGCAGCCCCGGTATTACATTTCTCACCTTATACGTAATACTGGCAGGCTATTATATCTTGCGCCTGATGATGCAGCTGCGAATCAAACGGCAGCTCCGTGAGATGATTCACGAAGAGATCGAAAGCATTATCATTTCACCGACGATGAAATTCAGGCAATGGCGGATTGCGGTTACGACTGCGCATGCTTTTTATGTAGGAAGGAGCATGGACGGGCATGTGGTGATACTTGATACGTTTAATCGGGTGCCGGTTCCTGAAACCGACGTTATGCAAGCGGCGAAGCAGGATGATAACATTGCGGCGTTTCTGTCGTTCTCCCCGGTTTACAGGTGGGAAGTGGATACGTATAAGGATCATTACGAGGTACGGTTTATTGACCTGCGTTATCGGAGTAAAGGGCACTATCCGTTTGTGGCAATCGTTCATATCAGCCATGATCTTGAGATACGCTCATCTTATACCGGCTGGATATTCAGCGAAGAAAAGCTTCAGAAAAAATTAAAGCTCGGCTCTATTTAGAGCCGGGCTTTTTTGCGTCTTGTATAAAAAACAGCTAAGAGCAGACTGATGAAAGACATCAGTGCGGATATTTTAAAATATGGCGGATAGTAGGTGAGTTCAATTTGATTGTCTCCCTTTTGCGCCTTAAAACCGATAAAAGTGTAATCGGCTTTTTCAATTTTCTGCTGTTTTCCGTTAATTTTCAGCTCCCAGCCTTTCTCATACGGAATCGGGAGCATGATGTACTGGGGTTTGGAATTGTGATATGTGAATGTCAGCTTGTTTTTATTCCATTCCAGGCTGTCTGTTCTCTCTGTTTTGTTTTGCGACACAGCGTTTTTTAATGTTTGATAATTTTCTTCATAAAGCGCTATGTGTGAAAGCTCGTACGTTCCTTTCGGAAGCCTGATCGAGATATGATCTGATTGAGGCACTCTGATGGTCAAATCATTTACACCCGTTTTATAGATCGATTGATTGGATTTTCTTGTTGTGACATAATCATTTACCTTTAGCGTAAATCCTTTGTCTTTTGCTTTGCTTTTTAAATAAAAACTGACATAGTAATCGCCCGGACCGGCTGACGCCTTTTTCGGAGTGATGATCAATTCTCCGCCGTTTTCTCCAGTTACAGTGAGGAGTCCGTTTTGATATTGAGCTTGTTTTGCAGTGATATCCGATTTGGAGATCAGATTCGCCAGATCAGGGGGCTGCTCTGTTTTTTCAGTTGGATCTGCTAATACAATTCCTTTCAGCATCGCTTGCTCTTTCGCAAGAGCGGGCAATTTTTCCAAATCCCTTTCTGAGTAAACTTTATCGGCTGATTTGACAAAAGGAAGCATGTATTGATTTTCATAAACGGTGTAGTGCTCTGATTCCATATGTTTTGTAAAGCCGTATGGAACATTCGCTTCGTTTATTTTTTCCGTCATATAGTATCTGCCGTAAAGCAAGCTGTACAAATTCGCTCTGTCCCCCAATGAAGCGTAGCGGCTGACGCTTTCTCTTCCCATATCGATGCGAAGATCATTCCAATAGAAGGAGAGCAAGTGGCTGTTTAAAATGCTCGAGTAGGCGCTGAATCCATTAAATCCGTAAATAATCGGAGTGTTATTGCGGACGCCATTCATCCAGTCGATTCTCATGAGCGGATCATTGTCTTCCTTTTGCACACGTCTAATGAGCTGAGATTGTTCGTCTCCTTTGTATTCCTCGCTTGTCATATAGGATTTTGAGACACTGTCCAGCCCGCCTCCTTCTGAGAGCGCATATTTCTGATAGGTGTTAGCGACAAGCAGCGAAGACAGAATCACCACACCGTATACAGCCAGCTTTGCCCGTTTTTTCACAAAAACTGCGGCAAACAAAGCAGCGATTGTCAGGAACAAAAGCAGCAGGATGCTTTCATTCGCTGGCTTCCATATATCAAGCTCATACCTTTGGACATGATACCAATAAAGAAGCAGAACAATCGCTGCGGCAGGAAGCAGTTCTTTCCGCCTCAGCTCCTGCAGCTGTGATAAACCTGCGGCGGCTGCTCCGGCGATTGTAAAGGCCAAAATATATTCAAACCGGTTTTGCGGTGCGGAAAAGCCGTTAAAGGCGCTTGCCGCGTACGGACTGAAATGAAAGAGGATAAACAGAAGGCTCAATGTGGCAAAAAGGCGAAACACCCGGTGTTTATAAAAAGAAATGACAAACAAAAACAGCAAAAAGATGGCTGGCACCACGATAATCCTGCTTGAAAATAAAATATTATCATCGAAATTCAGCCACTCTATTTTTTCATTATACGGAGGGCGCAGGTTATTTAAATACCCGTAAACCACCGGCACAAATACCGCCGCACTGATACCGAAAGAAAGGAGTCCCGAGACTAAAAACATTCTGCATTGAACCCATTTTTTCACTTCATGATCTTCCAGCTTGATCAGCCATCTGAACAAAATATAAATTCCAATGAAAATCAGATTTATGTATGCAAAGTAAAAATTGTTGATTAAGCTCAGTGAGCAAGCAATGATAAACCATGCCGGACGCCGTTCCCTGATGATTTTTTCCGCTCCGAGCACGAGAAGCGGGAGCCAAATCATTGTATCGGTGAAAAATTCCCAATACGCTTCGTGGCGAAAGTAAATAATCGATACTCCGTATAGTACAGCACCCGTAAACGCCGCTGCTCTGCGTTTGAGCAAATAGCTGAAAACAGAAGCTGCTGTAAAAATAATCAGACTCAGCTTAAAAATGCTGATAAAAACGGCTGACTGTGCCCAAAAAAGCGTGTCCGCCTCACCGATGAGATGAACGGATTGCAGCAGCCATACTGCGGCGGCTGTCGCGAGAAAAAGGAAAGAAGCAGAAAAATAATAGCCAAGCTGACTGAATGTGCCGCCGCCGAGTCCGAATGAATAATGATAGAAAAAGTTTCCTTGCGTGTATTGTTCATATAAGAATTTTTTAAATACAATCATTTGCGCCAGTCCGTCACCCGGACCTGTCATATATCTGCCTTCCGCCCATTCTTTCACAAAAAAAGCGTGCGCAAGAACGGCTATGAACAGACTGGCCGCATACATCATGACATGTTTTCTTTTTTTCATAAGAGTTCTCCAGTCTTGCCGTTAACTGTAAGCATGCAAAAAA
Source organism: Bacillus halotolerans (assembly GCF_001517105.1). GTDB lineage: Bacteria > Bacillota > Bacilli > Bacillales > Bacillaceae > Bacillus > Bacillus halotolerans. Next base: position 265,322 of record NZ_LPVF01000011.1, on the reverse strand, counting down.
GCACTGCCAATGGCAATTGATTCATTTCAGTGCAGTTTGGTCAGGCGCCGCACGTTTTTCAATTCGTTCGTTTCAGGCAGATCTTTGCTCGGGATATTTGCTTCTTTGATCAAATAATGCGGACGTTTTTTTGTTTCGTAATAAATTCTGCCGATGTATTCTCCTATGATGCCAAGGCTTAACAGCTGAACCCCGCCAAGGAATAAGACCGCAGATATAATTGTGAAATATCCGGGTACAGAAATACCGTTTGTAAGAATTTTGACGAACGTGGCTATGATATAAATAAGAGAGAGCAGCAATACAAAAATGCCGGTGTAAAAGCATATTCTCAGCGGTTTATGATTGAAGGAGACAACGCCGTCCATTCCGTAATTAAAAAGGCTGCTGAATGACCATTTGGATGTGCCGTTTTTTCTTTCGACATTTTCGTAAAAAACAATTTTCTGTTCGAAGCCGATCCAGCAAAACAGGCCTTTTGAAAAGCGGTTGCCTTCGCTCAATTTCAAAAGTGCATCCACAGCTTGGCGGCTTAACAGCCGAAAGTCTCCGACACCGTCACGCAAATCAACTTCCACCGCTTTATTAATGAACTTGTAGTAAAGGGACGAAAGAAGCGAACGCACGGGGTTATCCCCTTTTCTGTTCCTTTGGGCAATGACTTGATCATAGCCTTCCTCGTAGCCTTTAATAAAGTCCTTCAGCAAATAGGTCGGATGCTGCAAATCGGCGTCCATCACGACAACGGCCTCACCTTGAACATGTTCAAATCCGGCCAAGATCGCGGCTTCTTTTCCAAAATTCCGCGAAAATGATATGTATTTCACTCGGCTGCATTTGGATGCCAGGTCTTTGATCTGCTGAAGCGTGTCATCAATACTTCCGTCGTTAATGAAGAATATTTCATAATCATAATGAATGTTTTTGAATTCCTTTTTTAAAGATTCATGAATGAGTTTGACATTATAACCTTCATTGTAAGACGGGATAATAATCGAGATTAATCCTTGCTTCATTAAGGCACCTTCTTTTTATTATTCTTTTTAAGTATTGCCTTAGGGGAATTGTACACAAATCTTCAGTAAGGCTATTCCTTTTTTTAAAGTCGTTTAAACCTGTTTTTTGTTACATTTTTGGTATGACATTTGAGTATATGTAATGTTATTTTGTCAGGATTAAAATAGAGTATGAAAAAAAAGCATAGAAAAAGTCTGCCATTTCGACAGACGGTGCAAAGAAAATCTGACTTATTGTTTTTCAAGATATTCTAAAATAAGCTGATTCACGATGGCCGGCTTTTCGTGGCTGATCCAATGGGACGCTTCATCCACAAATATTAAATGCCCATTTGGACAGCGTCTTGCTGTTTCTTTTGCAAGCTTTCTGCTTAAAAAGCGGTCTTCCATTCCCCAGATCATCCGATAAGGGGCTGTATGGCATTCGCGGGAATTTTCTGCAAGGCTGCCTTTTCTGAGGGCCCTGTACCAGTTCAGCATTGATGTCAGGGCGCCAGGCTGCTTCCACGCTTCTTTGTACTTATTGATATCCTCAGAAGAAAAAAGCTCCGGCCGATCAGATAGCCCGATGGCTTTATCTAATTTCTCATAATCATTTTCTTTTAACGCGGCCTCCGGTTTGTCCGGCAGCTGGAAGAAGGCAATGTATGAGCTTTTCAGCCATTGCGGAGGGTAGACTGGCGTTACGGTTTTCATGACGTGCGGATGCGGTATGTTAATGGCGATAAGCTTTTCAAGATATTCCGGACATGTTGATGCCAAGTGCCAGGCTACTGCTCCTCCCCAGTCATGACCGATCACGATTGCTTTTTGATCAGTGAATTGCGAAATAAGCCCAATGATATCATCTCTTAATGTATCAATCCGATATGCCTCAATTCCTTCCGGTTTGTCACTAAGATTGTAACCTCGCTGATCAGGAGCGATCACCCGGTACCCCGCGTCCGCAAGCGGTTTGATTTGGTTTTTCCAGCCATACCAAAACTCAGGGAATCCATGGAGCAGGACGATAAGCGGGCCGTCCTCCGGTCCTGCGGAAGCAACGTGGAGTGTGATTCCATTTGTTTTGACAAACTGGCTGTTAACTCCTTCCACTTAAATCTCCTCCTTGACTTTGCGTCATATGTTTCAGCCTTTTCTCCGTCAGCATAAAAGTGATGATACAAGCAGCAACAAGCAAGATCAGCTGAAGGATGATAAAGCTTGATCTCAGGAGCACCCCGGCCCCCAAGACAATCAAACCTGACAGGATCATGAGCGCCGCACTGTAACGGTTGGCTTCCTTCCATAACTTTTGATCTGACATTGAGCGTCTCGTTCTGAATCCATATACACTGTTAATGGATTTTGGAGGGAACAATTTGATGAAAAGACCTGCAATTATCATGAACCCTCCGCCGATTAAACATGCCATATGATCATCTCCTCTCTCATTGTTACGTTAAGAAAGAAGAAATGTTTCAATATCCAGACAAAAAGACAAGCAGGAGCCTGTCTATTTAGCGTATTTGTAAATCCTTTGTCGGAATATAGCCTTTTATCCCGCCGTAATCAACGAATGCCCAGCTGAAATCAAATCCTCCGTTTTCACTGAATCCCCAGCCGATCAAAGTGACTTCTGTCCCCGAAGAAAGCTGCTTGGCTTTTCCATTTTCCGGTGTTGGAAAATAGAAGGCAGTCTGCTTTGCTGTTTTTGCTTGACTTGCGGTTTTCATTAAGAAGTGTGTTGAAATATATGCTTTTTTTCCTTTGAATTCGATTTGAGCCCAATCAGCATTAGCAAATCCCTTTACAGTGACTTTCTGTTCAGATGATACTGTGCCGAGAATCGCGCTTTTTTGTTTTGGCTCAGCCCGGACATTCAGTTTTCCTGCTTTAATCATATACGAATCTGATGATGGCAGAGAGACATTTATGGTCTGAAGGGCTGCAGCTTTTGCTGCGGGAGCAGTGCTAAATGCTGTGAAATTCAGTCCTGCGGCGGCAGTTAAAGCGAGCAATACTTGTTTCTTTTTCATACATAGCTCCTCCTCGCATTTTGACAAGATATAAGAGATATTCCCTGATTGCCTGGAGGATAAAACACTTTTTGTTTATTTTTTCTAACAGTTAAGGAAATGTTAAGGTTTGTAAGGTGTACATTACATTCTAATCTATGTATGATACATTATGTAAGGTATACGTTACATAATGAGAGAGGATCAAATAAGATGAAGCACGGGGTTCGTAATTGTGTAAAAGAATACAGAAAAGCTAAAGGATGGACACAGGATCAGCTGGCAGAAAACATTCAAGTGACAAGACAGACGGTCATTGCAATTGAAAAACAAAGATATGAACCCTCAATAGGCACTGCAATTAAATTATCTTCAGTATTAGAGTGCTCATTAGATCAATTATTCTGGATAGAAGGAGACAAATAATATGAACATGACGTATCGTACCGGATTATTTTTGCAAACTTTGCTTCCCATTTTATTGTATGTCCTTTATTGGCATTCACCCTCAACTTTAACACTTCTGTTAGCAGTCATCGGAACTGCACGAGTTCTTTATTCTGCCGCACATATTCATAGAAATAAACTCTGGGGAAACGTACACTTTCAGAATGACCAACGCACCCGCTCAAATGCTCATTTCGCGGGCTATATATCACATTGGGTGATGATTGTTATTTTGCTTATAGGTGTTGTTCTTATTCATCAATCCATGCTTCCTCTTTCCTATCTGCAGCTGATTGCATATACTGCTTTTCTTGGTTTTATGCTTAGAATGGTGATGAGTGATGTACTAAATACAAATGTGTAAAAAAACAGCCTGCCGTACTTTGCCGGCAGGCTGTGTTAATGTAAAAGCCCTCTGCTTTGGTTTAAGTAATCATTCACGTCTTCACGGCCGCTTTGGAAAAGGTGGAGCTGGCCGCCATAGTTCTCAATCCACTGTGTGACGATTTTTTCGGTCATTTTTTCGCCTTGGTAGGCGTGTCCGGCTTTTGCATAGGTTGCTTCAAAGTCGCTCCATAACAATTCCACCCATGTTTTCGCCTGAATGTAGCTGATCATATCGTTTTTTTCCAGAAGCAGATTTGTCAGTTTCTCAATATACGTATTCATTTGGTGGTCTCCTTTCCTTCAGGAAAAAAATTACGCTTTAAAACTTCATGTTCTCCATATACTAACCTTACGTCTTCATCCGGCAAGACGCAACTTTTTGATCTCGAACCTAGGGGGATATGACATGGTCCGCAATAAAGAAAAAGGATTTCCTTACGAAAACGAAAACAAGTTTCAAGGTGAACCGAGAGCGAAGGACGACTATGCTTCAAAACGTCCTGACGGGTCAATCAACCAGCATCCTCAGGAAAAAATGAGAGCCTCCGGCAAACGATAAAAGAAGAACAGCTGCACATGTGCAGCTGTTTTTTTACCCTTTATTGACTTGATACTCATAGACGCTTTTCTTTTCAGACAGATGCGCGAATGTTGAGAGCACCAGTCCGCAAGCGGTCATCAGCGCTCCTCCCGCAAACAGCCAGGAATAAGAGCCGGTTCCGCTTAAAATGATGCCGCCGATCCAAGCGCCGAGCGCATTAGCCAGGTTAAATGCAGACACGCTCACAGCTGCGGCGATTGTTGTGCCGTTCTCAGATGAAGAAAGCACCTTTGTTTGCAAAAGAGGCGGTGTGCCGAATGCGCAAGCTCCAAATAAGAAAGTCGCGACAATGGCTGCGGCCGGATAAACGGCGATGTACGGAAATACCGCAAGTACGCCGATCAAACCGATCATGACGCCAATCATGGTCCGGGTCAGCAGAGGAAGCGGCACTTTTCCCGCAAAGAAGTTTCCCGCAACCCCTCCCAAACCATAGGCGAAGAGGGCGCCTGTAATGCCGACTGTGCTGAAACCCGCTGAATTTCTTAAAATCGGCTCGATAAACGTATACGCGATAAATACGCCTGAATATCCTAAAATTGTAATCGCAAAGGAGTACAGCACCTGTTTATGTTTAAATACTCCCCACTCATTCATGAGCATCGGGATGACTTTTGGTTTTCTGTTCGGCACAGTAGCCATCAGGCCTAAAAATCCGATCACTCCAAGCACCGTAATGATGGAAAACACGACTCTCCAGTTTAGGACATCACCCAAGTAGGAACCGAATGGAACACCCAGCATCAAAGCCACTGTTAAACCGCCGTTCATAGACGCAGCGGCTGCGGCGCGTTTTTCCGGCGGCACCATTTCACTAGCGAATACCATCGCAATCGCAAAGAAAGCGCCGTGAATGGAAGCAGATAAAATTCTTGAGACCGCCAATACCGCAAAATTCAGTGCCAGTGCGCTCATCAGGTTGGAAAGGATGAAAATCCCCATCAATCCAAGAAGCACCGGCTTTCTCGGGAGCTTGACAGAAACAATCGTGACGAGCGGGCCTGTTACACAGACGCTTGCCGCATAAGCGGTGACAAGGAGTCCCGCAGAGGAAACATGTATATGAAAGTCATCGGCAATCGACGTCAAAATACCCATCACCGCATATTCTGTGTATCCAATTGAAAACGTGCAGATCATTAGAACAAAAATAATTAATTTTACTGATGGATTTTTCATACTCAACGTCATCGCCTCCTTTAATGTGAAAAAACAACGAGTTCCATCTTAAAAGAAATCCAGGGTGAATTCAATCATTTTTTCTCTAAAAATCGCCTTGAGTGTGCTCAAATAAAAAAGAGGCTGATAATCAGCCTCTCGGTTATCCCTGCTTCTTTTGCTGTAATACTGAGATTGGAAGCGCTTCTTCTTGATCGGGAGCTGATGTTCTGTATCCCCAAGCGAAAACGCCATTTAAATAGGTAATGTGAAACTCGTCCTCAGAGCCGTCCACAACATACGTTTCTCCCGGCGAGAAGTCCTCCGGGTTCAGCAAGTAAGCCTTTGCCATGGCAATTTTCCGTTCGAGCACTGCCAGTTCATTTATGATTCCAAGCTGTTCCGCTTTCCTTGCTTTTTCAGAAAGTCCTGCGATTTCTGTATTGAGTTCGTGCGTTGTCATTTGACTGTATCGTTTCTCCATTTTTCAGCTACTCCTCTTCCTGCAGAAATTGCTCGATTAAATCGAGTGAGAATCCTTTTCTGAATAAAAATTGTTTGACCTTCATGGCACTTTCATAGGAGCCGTCATAACGGTATTTTCTAAGCGCTTTTTCCGCATGAAGACGCAGCGCTTCTTTTTCAGTATCTTCGTCATTTTCGTATTCAATCTGCTCCAGCGCCGCAGAGATGACATCAAATGAGAAGCCTTTGCGCTGCAGCTGCATCTGTGCTCGCTGTTTGATTTCTTTTGAAGAGAGTTTCTTGTCTTTCTTCAGAAGCTTTTCGATATGCTTAACTGCTTTTTCCGTCTGTTCTTCAAAGGAGAAAGAACTCAGTGTATCTTTGATGGTGTCGTCATCGATCCCCTTCGCTTTCAGCTCTCTGAACAAAACGTCAGGCCCTTTTCCGTTTGTTTTTTTGTGAGTGCTCACGTAGGCCGCCGCAAACTCTTGGTCATTTAAATAGTTGTAATCGTTCAGCTTATGAATCACTTCCGTAATGACGGGCGCCGAGGTTTCTTTTTTCTTTAAATGGTCTTCTACCTCTTTCGTTGACCGCATTCGATAGGATAAAAAATCAATCGCACGGTTGAAGCCTTTTTTCACTTCATCTCCGTATTGAATCTCAATGATCTCGAGGTCATCAAGCTCTTTTCCCTTTGTAAGCTCAAATTTCACGAGCACATCTGCTTCAACACTGAAAGCATATTTTTCATCCAGAAAAATATTAAAGCGTTCCGTATTCTTCTTTTGCGCTGAAATCTTTGTAATAAATGGCATTTTAATCTCCCTTCTCCGGTCTCAAACGCGTTTTCTATGATCAAAATGAGGTAAAGTATAGGTATCAGAACGATGAGGAGAGATGTTTATGAATATTGCAATGACGGGCGGAACGGGTTTTCTCGGTACGCATCTGACTGGCGTCCTCACCCGCCAAGGACATCATGTTTATATTTTATCAAGAAACGCGCCAAAAACTGAACAAAAAAATATCTCTTATGTCCAATGGCTGACTGAAGAAGCTGCGCCTGAACAAGAACTTCCTCATATTGATGTTTGGGTAAATCTTGCGGGAAAATCAATTTTTGGCCGCTGGAACGAAAAAACGAAGCAGCAAATTCTCTCCAGCCGGATCGATGCAACCCGGGAAGTACGGCGGCTTATTCATAAACAGGCGGAAAAACCGAAGGCGCTTATTCAAGCCAGTGCAGTGGGCATTTACGGCACTAGCCTTGAAAAAACCTTTACAGAAGACTCCCCCACGTCGGACGAGGATTTTCTCAGCCACACTGCACATATGTGGGAACGGGAAGGGCAAAATATAGAGGTGATGGGCATTCGAACGGTTTACGCGAGATTTGGCGTGATGCTCGGAGAAAAAGGCGCTCTCCCGCTGATGGTTCTGCCATATAAACTGCTGGCCGGAGGAACGATCGGGACGGGCAATCAGTGGCTGTCCTGGATTCACGTGGATGACGCCGCCCAGCTGATTGTATATGCAATCGAAAACGACAGCATCTCAGGTCCTGTTAATGTGACAGCGCCTAATCCGGTTGAAATGAAGCAGTTCGGAAAAACGATTGCACGGGTGAAACACCGTCCCCACTGGCTCCCCGTTCCAGCATTCTTTTTATCAAAAGCATTGGGAGAAATGAGCCTGCTTCTTGTGAAAGGACAGCGCGCTCTGCCTAAAAAAGCAATTACGTCCGGATTCCGTTTTACATATTCAGATCTTGAATTCGCCCTGTCGCAGCTGCTGACGGACCGAAAGGCTGTATAAAAACGGAAGGAAGCGTCAACCTTAAGAATAACATGGTTGAAGGAGGTCCTTTTATGGAAAAGAAGAGGGAGAAGCACCAGCAAGGAGCCAACCTGAAGAAAATGCAGGAAGTTCTTTATTCGAGTGAATTTAAAAAGGCGGAAAAAGCTGCTAAGCGGAAGTAGGGATACATAACGCCGGAAAGCAGATACTATGTTTGTTTGATATCACTTTTTAGGGGGAATTTGATATGGGCAGAAATCATATTCACAAAAACCGTGATAAAAACAAACAAAAACTTCCTCAGGTTCCCGATGCGTTAAAACGAGAAACTGACGGCGTTTACGAGGAATATTCAAGTGAACTTGCTGATGCGGATGACCGCGAAGCGCAGGAGCGCGCGAAAGCGGCTGACAGCAGAGCGAAAAGCAAAAAACGTTAATGAAAAACCCCTTGTCTCTGCTTGAGACAGGGGGTTTTTTACAGCTCGGTGAACCGTTCCTTTATCGGTGTGCGTTTTTTCACTTCCGGCATTTCATCAGGATAGCCTGTTTGTATGATCGCGGCGAAGCGCTCGTTATCCTGTAAACCGAAGGCTTGATGCACGTCTTTGTCATAGAGGATCTTTCCGCTTTTCCAAACCATGCCGATTCCTTTTTCCCAGGCAAGAAGCTGGAGGTTTTGAATCAATGAGCTGGTTGCCGCAAAATCATCATCTCGGGCTCTTTCGTTCTCATCTTCCTGAAATACAACGAGCAGAAATCCCGGCACACGGCTGAGTGTCTTTTTGAAGTTTTGGAGTTTTTCTTCCGTCATGTCCGGCTTTGATTTTTTAGAAAATGAAGCAAAGGTTTTAATCAAGCTTGCTTTTCCTGTTTCACTGGAAACGTAAATAAATCTCCAAGGCTCCGTCACTCTGTGATTTGGCGCATATTTTGCCGTTTCTAGCATGTCAAGGATGACAGCCGGAGGGACGGGATCTTGTTTAAATTTACGGATTGATCTTCTGCTGCGTATGATATTCCGCAGTGCTGAATCTTGATTTATCTGTTCGGCTTGAGGCATACCGCTTCACCCTTTCTATCCAATTGAAAATGATTATCAATCATAATCATAACGGAAAGTGCAGCTTTTTGTAAACCGTCAGCCATATTAGATTTCAAGAATCCGAGTTTCTGAGTAAACGGCAGTCCCTGTCATGTTCACTTTGATGTGATCGTTATCTCCATTTATTTCAATTTCCACTCTTCCGTCTTTCCCCATCTCCTGTCCTTGTTCAATGATGAATGTACGCTGCCCGGACCGGCCGTATTGCTGCATGTAAGCTCCCATTACACCGGATGCTGTGCCAGTCACGGGATCTTCTATTGTTCCTGAATACGGCGACGAAAAGTGGCGCCCGTGCAGGTCGCTGTCAGAGTGAATCGTTTCAAAGGTAAACGGATGCACTGAGGCTTTTGGCAGATCAACTAGAACATCCGGAAATTGTTTGTTATTCGGCACCATTTTTTTAGAGGCTTCTAATGATTTGAGCGGAACGATTGCAGTCCATATGCCTGTACTGCCAAAAACAATTGGAAGGTTCTCATGAAAGTCCTCCGCCGTAATCCCCAATGCGTCCGCGAGCTTTTCCCGGTCGCCCGTAAATGGTTTGAATGTCGGAGCAGCCTGTTCAAGTGTGATATGGATGCGACCCTCTTTTTCAGAAATGTTTGCTGGCAGGATACCGACTTTTGTCTGGATGCTGTACGTTTTACCAATCTCCAGCCTTCCTTTTTCACACAATGCGTATAGGGAAGCGACCGTCGCATGTCCGCATAAATTCATTTCGTGTCCAGGAGTGAAGTAACGGAGTTCAAGATCAGCCGCCTCGCTGTTCCGAATAAAGGAGGTTTCTGAATATCCTGCGATTTCAGCTATTCTCTGCATTTCTTCTTCTGTATAATGGTCCCCGTGCAATACCACACCCGCGGGGTTTCCTTTGCCGGGATTTTCCGTAAATGCTTCATATTTTAATACCTCTGCTTTCATTCGCCTGCCATCCTTTCTGCATCAATGTCTCTGTCAGTATAACAAAATATTAATGGGAATTTTCAGTCATTATTAAAAAACCCATTTTCTTTGCAGAGAAAATGGGTCCTTACATTCAGGAATTTCTTGTTTTATAGAGCAAATAAATAAAGTAGGGGGCGCCGATCGCCGCTGTAAAAACGCCTGCCGGCACTTCGACCGGGGCAAATAAGGTTCTGCCGATGATGTCTGCTCCTAATACGAGCAGAGCCCCGATCAGTGCAGATGCCGGGAGCAGCGCACCGTAAGACGAGCCGACGAGACGCCTTGCGATGTGCGGCGCCATCAGACCGACAAAACCAATCGTTCCGGCAACAGAAACCGCACAGCCCGTAAGAGCCGTACTCAGCAGAAGCAGGAAGAACCGGTTTCTTTGCACGGAGCTTCCCGCGCCTGCCGCAATATCTTCACCGAGCATCTGTATATTCATATTTTTAAGACAGATAAAACAAATGAATAAGAGAATGACAGACAGCAACACGGCTATTTTTACATGCTGCCAGTTAGATCCGTAGACCGAACCTGTTATGTATACATTGGCTTGGGACGCCCTGTAGATCGGTCCTTTGATCATGAGCAATGTGGTCATCGCTTGTGCAGACATTGAAAATCCGATTCCGATCAGCACCAGCCGAAACGTGGAGGCGCCATTTTTGTATGCGAGTAAATAAACGATAAGTCCAACAACTGATGCCCCGATAAATGCGGCAGCCGGAAGCCATGACAGACTGATCGTCAGTGAATCGCTTCGGTCTGAGAAGAACATCATGACAAGCACCACAGCCACAGCCGCTCCGCCCGTGATTCCGATAATATCCGGGGATGCGAGAGGGTTTCTGACCAGCCCCTGCAAAATTGCGCCTGCCGCAGCCAAGCAAACGCCGGCGCATACAGCTGTCAATATTCTTGGCATGCGGAACGACATCACCATCATTTCATCGAGCTTTGAACCTGCACCGAAAAATGTTTTGGCCACATCCCAAGGAGGAATGAACCGCTGTCCGAGACCGGCGCTTATGATGAACACAGCCGCTGTTAAACCGAGTAAAACAAAAAAGACAATCCATGCTTTCTTTTCAGCCGCTGTAATGCCAAAACGAAGTTTCATAGATTCGCCCCCCTTCTTGCGATGTAAACAAACACAGGCATGCCGATAATCGCCGTCATAACCCCGACAGGAACTTCCTGAGGCATAATGATATATCGTGCCCCGATGTCCGCGGCAACAAGTAAAATCGCACCCAACACAGCGGAAAACGGCAGAACCCAGCGATAATCATTGCCGATGATAAAGCGGGCAAAGTGCGGGATGATGATGCCGATAAAGGAAATCGGTCCGGCAATGGCGACAGCCGAACCGGCAAGCAGGACAATGCATAGTGCCATAGCGAATTTCAGCAGTCCCGTTTTTTGACCAAGTCCTTTGGCAACATCTTCTCCCATGACAAGAAGATTAATTTTTCGGCCGAGGAAACAGCTGATCAAAAGCGCCGCCGCGGCATATGGAAGCATTGTCATCAGCAAATCGAGACTCCTGCCCTGCACAGAGCCCGTCAGCCAAAATAGCACCTGAGCCAGCTCGAGTTCATTGACGGAAAGCATGCCTTGTGTCAGCGAAGAAAACATTGCCGCCATGGCTGCTCCAGCCAGCGTTAATTTGATCGGCGTGAGCCCTTCTCTTCCTAGCGAACCTGCGGCATAGACAATCGCGGCGGTAAAGGAAGCACCGAGAAACGAGCTCCATACAAGCGCTTGGGGTGATTGAATATGCAGAAAAAATGATCCGGCAACAATAAAAAAGCCGGCCCCTGCGTTGATTCCGAAAATCCCTGGTGATGCTAGCGGGTTTTTTGTCAGCGCCTGCATCAGAGCGCCGGCAGCCGCAAGGGAAGCGCCGACGACCGCGGCAACCAAGGCGCGCGGGAGCCTGACGTCTTTAATGATGACTTGCTCATTTGATCCGTTAAAAGATGTAAACGCTTGATAGACCTGTCCCCATGACGTACCGGTATAGCCGTATATGACACTTGCGCAGACAGCCGCCAGCAAAACGAAAAGCAGACATAATAACAAAATCCATTTCGAATAAGCCTTTTTGAAGATCATCATCCAATTCTCCTAGTGATTTACTATGTACCATTCTTCATGACTGCAGTAAATTGATTGTTTTTGAGAATCATCCTCAATTAATGATTGACACTCTCACCACTGCTTATTATGATCTAAATGATAATGAATTTCAATATTGGGAGGAAAAAGATGAAAAAGCACATCAGCATGCTATTTGTATTACTTATGGCCGTTATGGTGCTTTCTGCCTGTAATAGTTCAGAAAGTTCAAGTAACAGCGAGGGGTCAAGCAGCAAAACAAGAACGGTTAAACATGCAATGGGGACATCAGACAACATTCCAGCCCATCCAAAACGGATTGTCGTCTTAACAAATGAAGGAACAGAGGCGCTTTTAGCGCTTGGCATTAAACCCGTCGGGGCCGTGAAGTCATGGAAGGGCGACCCGTGGTATGACTACCTGAAAGACGATATGGAAGGTGTTAAAAACGTCGGGCTAGAAACTGAACCGAATGTGGAAGCCATCGCGGAATTAAAGCCTGATTTGATTATTGGAAATAAAGTGCGCCAAGAGAAGATTTATGATCAGTTAAATGCGATTGCGCCCACGGTTTTTGCTGAATCTTTAGCCGGGAACTGGAAGGATAACCTGACTCTTTATGCCGACGCGGTAAATAAGGCGGACAAAGGCAAAGAAGTCATTGCCGATTTTGATAAGCGCGTTGCCGATATGAAAGATAAGCTTGGCGATCAGACAAAGAAAACTGTGTCTGTTGTACGCTTTCTGTCCGGCGAGTCAAGAATCTATTATAAGGATTCATTCTCTGGCATTATTCTAGACCAGCTGGGTTTTAAACGTCCTGAAAAGCAAGTGGAGCTATTCAAGAAACAAAAGGACCAATTCACGTTCTCAACAGACAGCAAAGAATCCATTCCCGATATGGATGGCGATGTGCTTTTTTATTTCACTTATAAAGCCGATAATGCAAAAGATAATGAAAAATGGGCCAATCAGTGGACGAGCAGTTCACTATGGAAAAACCTCAAGGCTGTGAAATCAGGGAACGCCCATGAGGTCGATGACGTCGTGTGGACAACCGCAGGCGGAATCAAAGCCGCAAACTATCTGCTTGACGATATTGAAACGTATTTCTTAAAGTCTAAATAAAAAAGAACTCCGTCTGTTTAGACGGAGTCTTTTTTGCTTTTGCCGATCAGACGCGTGACGAGGAACATGGTGACAGAAAGAGATCTGTTTTTCCGATACGCCAAGTATTTTCCGCGCCATTCGGGTTTGTATTTTTCTTTAAATGCCCGGAGCCCGCTGAAACTGTACATGTACCGAACATTATTAAAAATGACAGCCGCGAAGCGTTCTGACCAGAAGGATGTAAAGGCTGTGCCGACATTGGCCAAGGGCGCCATACCCATGTTAAATGACGTGCACCCCTCCTCCTTCGCCCATAAAAACATGCGGATGAACAATGCATCCATAATACCGTTCGGGGCGTCGCTGCGATAGCGCATCAGATCGACCGAGATTTCGCCTTCCTGATACATTGGCATGATATTGGCGAAAGCGACAATGTCCCCTTCGGCATTTTTCATATAGGCGATCGGCGCTCTCTGTAAATATGACGGATCAAAGAACCCGAGCGAAAAGCCCTTCTCCTTTTTCGAGCCGAGCCATTCATCGGAGATTTGTTTGAGCTCTTCTAAAAACGCTTCTGAAAATGGAGGATGATCTACATGGAAAGTATATTCCTCCCGTTCAAACCGGTTATTGATCGCCCGCAGGCCGGCTTTTTTCTTCCCTGATATGGTAAACGTGTTTAAATCCACATAGGCTTCCTCGCCAAGTTTAAAAAAGTTATAGCCAAAATCGTGGTACAGCGCCATGTCCTCTCGTTCGATTTGATAGAACAGAACACTGAACCCCTTTTGATGTGCTTCGTTAAGAAATTCTTCGAGCACAAGCGGGAACGACCCCTTTTGGCCGGACGGATCGCCGAGCACGACCAGTCGTCTTGCGATTTTCCCAAACAGAAGCAATGCATTGCCGTCGCTAGAGAAATAAAAGCGCTTATCTCCCAGAAAGCCGAGATGGCTGAGCGCGTTGCCGCCTTTTTCATTCAAAAACTCAACAAGACGTTCTGGATTAGCTTTTTCCCCAATTGGTTTGGTTTTCTTATGATACACCACTGTAAAAATAAAGAAGAACAGCGGAACGGCAATGATTGCCATGATGGTCGCATGTGTAATATGGGAAGTGCTGTGGACGAAATATTCGTGGCGCAGCACCTTTTTCATCCGATCCCAGATGAAGCTTGCGATAATGTTATAGTTAAACAGCGCCACAGTAAACAGGGCCGCAGCGAAAATCATTTGCCCGAGCGTATAGGAAGCCTGTTCTCTGACAAATTGTTTTTTCAGCAGCACAAGCAAGACGATGATAATCGGCAATATGAATATTGCACTGATATTGAGCCCTTTTAAAAAGCTGAAAACAAATCCGCCGACAAGTGCTGTAATCGCCATTGTATAGGACCGTTTTGTCCGTTTATAAAGCTCGATCGGCAATATCAGCAAAATGAGCGCTGAGCTTAAGGACAGCCCGTTGAACAGCAAAAGGACCGGACGGGGAATGTGCGGAATGACTGTCAGCCGATCAATCGGCAGTGACACCGACGCAAGGACAATGAGACCGGCTACGAACACAATGAGTGAAAGCGATCCCTGTAAAATCCTCACTAACATGGCCCGCTGTACGACAAGCAGCACGTTTGTCGTTTCGATAGCCGGTGCAATTCGCGGGTTCGTTTCAAGCCGTTTCATCGTACTTTCGGTCAGATCGCCGGCAGCAAAGAACAGTCCCAAAACGAACGGGATAAATGAATAGACGAGCCGGTACAGCACAATCGACGTCACAATGGCTTCCTGATGGTAGCCAAGCTGCTCCATTCCGAGCAAAAACAAAAGGTCAAACGAGCCGAAGCCGCCCGGAACAAGACTGATCATGCCTCCGATTGCCGCAATCACAAATACCCCGAACACATACCTGATGTCAGCATGAATTCCCATAGCGAACAGAGACAGATAGATTACGATTCCAGCCATAAGCCATTCTGCAACGGAAGCGCCCATATAAGCGAAAATCGGATTTTTCACTTTGTCTGCGCCCTCTTCATCCCCTGCTTTGCGGCCTTTTCGTTTAGCCGCCGCCAAAGAGATCGGCACAATCAGCGCGAAGCCGATAACAACCGCCCACAGCCATGGTTTTTCATTGATGACTTCATCCACGGGCAGCAATCTTGCGACAACGAAAATGCTGAAAACTGAAAGGCCGAGCAGCATAGAAGATGTAAGCCAGGCAATTCCTTTCACCAGCGCTTTATGGTCTTTTGTATGCTCCTTATAAAACATCATTCTTAACCCGACTCCGGCTAACCCTCCGAAGCCAAGGACATTATTAAATGAATTGGCAATCCAGGATACTCTGAACACCTTTCCGTTTGTGATCGAAAGGCGCAGCGAATATTTAAGAACGTAATCATATAGTGACATGGCCGCAACAGCAAGCAGGCCGATGAGCACAAGAATGAATAAGTCGGTCCGCTCCAGCCCGTTGATTACCATAAGCGTTCGTTTGAATGACAGGTTTGTCAATTCTTTTTTCGACTGATAAAACACAAATAGTAAAACAGCAACAGGAAAAACGATTTTTAAAATTGATAAAGCATTTTTTTTAATCAGCAATGGTCTCTCCAATCATATACAGTTCGATATTTCTTTCCCCAATAATCTCCAACTCATTATACACTACCGCTATTTTTCGGACAAAGTCTCATCTGCGGTTTATGCTGACTTTCTTTCAGCGGTTAAAATCGAGTAATATGGTAAGAGGAGCGAATGACGAGGAAGTGATCAAATGGAATATAACTTACATGATACAACAGTATTAAACGAAAATATTCTTTCATCTGAGGAACGTGAAATTTGGGTGCTTTATATGAAAGTCTTAACATCTGCCGGGCTCGGTGATGTATCTGAGTGGATGAAGCTGGATATGAGCATGCCGCAAATGAAAGTGCTCATGCTTTTAAACAATCACGGAACGCTGAAGGTCAGTGACATTGCAGAGAAAATGGGGGCTTCCCTGTCAAATACAACCGGGCTGCTTGACCGCCTTGAGAAATCCGGCTTTGTTAAACGCTCACACTCTGAAGAGGACCGCCGTTCAGTGGTTGTTCATTTAACGGAGGATGCGAAAAATATTTTTCGCGGGCTTTATCAAAAGGGCCATATGAAATTGAAGCGTTCCTTGGAAATGCTGTCTCCCGATGAAAAGCAAGCTGTTTCCAAAGGGCTTTCTATTCTTTCCGGAGCGCTGGAGCAGGCTAAAAAAGAATAATGTCAGCGAAGTCTGTCCTCACGCAAACTGCGGAGGCAGACTTTTTTCATTTGACATTTGGTTCATTTTAAATGAATAATATATTCCGAGTGAAGTAAAAGGAGCTGATGAATATGCATAAGGCATTGGCAGATCAAAAAAGCCAAAAGTGGGCGATCAGCCTGTTTACCATCGGTGTGTTTATGGCTGCGCTGGATAACGGGATCATCTCCGCTGCGCTGACCACGATAAACGAATCGTTTGCCGTTTCTCCGTCTTGGGGTTCATGGGGCATTACGCTTTATACGCTCGGTCTCAGCGTCAGTGTGCCGATCGTCGGAAAGCTTTCCGACCGCTACGGCAGAAAAAAGCTGTTTCTTATTGAAGTCGGCCTTTTCGGGCTTGGTTCTTTGCTTGTCGCTTTAAGCCAAAGCTTTCCGCTATTTCTTATCTCACGGCTGATTCAGGCGCTTGGAGGCGGCGGGATTTTCATCATCGGAAGTTCTCACGTTCTTGCTACACTTCCAAAGGAAAAGCAAGGGAAGGCCCTTGGTTTGCTAGGGGCGATGAACGGGATGGCTGCTGTGCTCGGACCCAATATCGGAAGCTTTCTGCTTGATTGGACCGGGTCATGGCATTGGCTGTTTTTGATTAACCTGCCGATTGCAGTGCTGCTGGTTGTTTTCGGTGCATTTTTTATTGTGGAAACCAAAGCGCCGGAGGCCAAACGTCTCGACACGGCCGGAATTTTTCTTCTGTCCTTGTCAATTTTGGCTGTCATGTACGGCATGACAAACCTTGACGGGGCAAATCTCTTAAAAAGCCTGGGAGATCCTGAGGTTTATGGATGTATTGTTTTCGGTATTTTTTGTTTTGCGGCGCTCGTATGGTTTGAGAAGCGGATGGAAATGCGCGGGGGCGATCCCATTCTGGCGTATTCTTTACTTCGGAATCACATGTTTCAGCGAACGCTTATCATCGGTTTGCTATCCGGGGGCCTCTTGGCGGCGGTTATTTTTATTCCGTCATATGTTGAGCAATATTTAGGCGTTCCTGCCGCAAAAGCGGGCTATTGGATGACACCTCTTGCCTTAGCTTCCGGAATCGGCGCTTGGCTTGGCGGAGCGCTCACCGACAAAAAAGGACCGGTGAAAACTGTTGTGCTTTCAGGAATTATTTCATGTGCGGGATTTGCTTTATTTCCGCTTTGGGTGACGGAAAAATGGGAGTTTGTCATTGCAAGCGTGGCGGCCGGCATCGGTTTTGGCTTTCTGCTAGGCGCTCCGCTGAATGTTCTTGTATCAGAAGCAGCTAAAGCGAATAAGGGCACGGCGCTCGGCACGCTTTCATTAGTAAGGCAAATCGGACTGACATTGGCGCCTACTCTTTATGCAGGTTTTATCACAGCAGGGTTTGACCAAATCGGCGATGAAATCAGCAGTCGCTTATCAGACAGCGGACAGTCAGGGAAGGCTATGCAAATGATTCCCGAGATCGACAGTTCAGATGTTTCTTCTTTACAAGAACAGATCGAACGCATTCCTGTGCCTGAAGTCAAAACTGCGATAAGCGATGCCATTCATGCCAGTGTTGCCAGCGGCTATGATCATTTATATGCGGCGGCGGCTGTGATTTCTCTGCTGGTGGTTGCAGCAATCAGTCTCCCGGCTTTCCGCCGGCAAAAGCGTTAAGACCACCCCATCCGTTTGGAAAGCTCCGTAATATGAGCGATATGGTGATGTGAGTGCCAGACATACAGCCCGAGCGCGTTCTCTAGGGTAATGACCTCTTTTGTATCGGGATGGTAAAATCCGCGCTGAAATTGCTGATCTGTCAGAGTGCGAAGAAGAGCTGTCCATCTTCCGTGAAGCTCCTGCAAAAGCGCGAGTGAACCGCTCGGCTCCGCTGTTTTGGAGTCTTCAAGCTCCGACCATGCTTTTTCATCATACGGACGGATGGCCGGCGTCTCTTCTGTCAAGCTTAATTTAAAACGGATATAGCTATTCATATGACTGTCAGCCAGATGATGAACAACTTGCCGGACGGTCCATCCGCCGTCTCGGTACGGTGTATCAAGCTGGCTGTCCGTCATTCCTTCAACCGCTTGCTTCAGCTTAACCGGCACTTCCTCCAGCACTTGAATCCATTCTTCTTCCTGCTCGTTTGATATGAATTTCCTAGGTTTGTACTCTCCTATCGGATAGCTTAGATTGGCTGTTGACATGCGCATCTCCCTCCTGAATGCTTTATTCAATCTTTATTATTTTACAAGAAAACGATTGTTTATTGTGTTATTTTCCCATAAAATAAAAACGACACTAGTGTCACTTTTATAAACAGGAGGAGAAAACTATGGGTCAATCATTGTTTTGGAGAAATAAAGGGCTGATGACGCTGTTAGCCTCGCAAACGATTTCTTCCCTTGGCGACTGGCTGCACATTTTGGCCGTCTTAACATTAGCCGCCTTTCAGCTGGATGCTTCTTCACTGGATATGTCTTTTTTAATGATGTCATATGCACTGCCTGTCATTGTTCTCGGCCCCGTATCGGGTGTGCTTGCAGATCGATTTGACAGAAAAATGATCATGTTTCTGTCTGAAATCGGCCGCACCCTCACCGTTATCAGCTGTGTTTATGTCAGTGAGCTTTGGCAGCTTTACGTATTGCTCAGCCTTCAGAGCTGTTTTTCTTCATTGTTTTCACCTTCTAAAAACGGTAAGCTTAAGGAATTGACATCAGAAGCTTTTCTTCAGCAGGCCGTTTCTATCAGCAGCATCATCGATAACACTGCAAAAATTTTCGGTCCCGCGCTTGGCGGCATAATGGTCGCCGCAGTCTCCATTCATTCCGTTTTCTTCATCAACGCGGGCGCTTTTCTTCTATCTGCTGTCATTTTGTTTTTGCTTCCGAGAGATGCATTTCAGCAAACATCCAATACACCTCAAGACAAAACATCAGCACTTGCTTCTATAAAAGAAGGTTTTCTATTTATGAAACAGACACCTCTTCTATTGACGGGCTTGTTCACGGCTTGCTTTGTTCTCTTCATATTGCAGATAGGCGATTCACAGGCTATTATTCTCATCCGCTCTTTTCCCGGTGCGCCGCCCGAACTTGCAGGATGGTGCATGGCCGTAAGCGGGGCCGGCATGTTGCTGACGGCGGTCACTGTAGGGAAAAGGCGAATTTCCTCTTATCTGCTTTATTTCACACTAGGGGCTTGTCTGCTTGGAATAGCAACTGGATGTGTGCCATTTCTGGGAGGCCTCGGAATTGTCGGCACAGCACTTTTTATCTTCGCTTTTTTCATCATGGGAGCAGCTTTCGGGCTCGTTCATATCCCGTTTCAAATTCTTGTTCAGACGTCCGTGCCTGTTGATTATAGCGGCAGAGTGTTTGGCGCTATTCAGAGCATGACGACTCTCGCCTCCATTCTCGGCATGGCGGGCGGGGGCGTGCTGGCCGAATTGATCGGCGTATCTCTTGCTTTTCTGATCTGTGGCTGCTTGCTGATTGCGGCCGGGTTGACTACACTTATAGGTAAGAAAATGGCAGAAAGCAGGCGATATTTTGTCACCGAAAGTAACAAAGGAGCACAAAGATAAACGGCAAGCGGAGATTTTAGAAGCCGCCAAAACCGTTTTTAAACGAAAAGGATTTGAATTAACGACAATGAAGGACGTTGTGGAAGAATCGAGCTTCAGCAGAGGCGGCGTCTATCTTTATTTTTCCAGTACAGAAGAGATGTTTCGCCGCATCATTGAGGCCGACCTCGATGAAGGGCTCCGAAAGCTGGATGAATCAGCTGAAAATCGAAGTGTCTGGGAGACTATTACCAGCTACCTCGATGGACTGACTGAAGGCCTGCGTGGAGCGGCGGATACATTGGCGCCGGTACAATTTGAATATTTGGTGACGGCTTGGCGCAATGAAGAACGGCGCGAGTATTTGGAGAAGCGTTATGATCTTTTTGTGACAAGGTTTTCGAAGCTTTTGCAAAAAGGAATCGATCAAGGGGAATTTCAACCGCTGCAGCCTCTGGCGACGATTACTAAGTTTTTTCTTAATGTGAACGATGGCATCATCCAGAACGCGCTTTATTTCAATGAAGATAAAGCTGATGTATCAGGAATGGCTGAAGCAGCTAAACTGTATTTAAAAACAGTTTTGCAAGTGAATGAAACATAAAAATCACGGCAGGAACGTTTCTCCTGCCGTGATTTTTCAGCCTGCGTGGTCTCGCACTTCCATTTTTACTTTTCGCCTCTTCGGCTGATAGATTTTCCCTACAAACAAATATCCATATTTAAACTTGTTCAGTGCCCAGGATGTCAGGATCGGGCCCGCTGTGCAGACGGCAAACAGCAAGAAAACGGCCGGCACGGCGGGAATGTCTGGCACATTTAACAGCAAAACATAGCCAATGATCATAAAATAAGCGTGCAGCAGATAAATCGAAAAGGAATAGTTACTGATAAACATAATGATTTTCGGCACCTGCTTTATGTTAGAAAACAGGTGAAAGCACAGGAAAATCATACTTGTTGAATAAAGCATGATGTCAGGCCGCTTTGAGCTAATCATGCCGACCTCTCCGAAATAAGAAACAGCCACAACCAACGCGGCGGACCCGACCGCAGCGCCGTATACCACCCAGCGGTATTGATTCAGCAGCGCTAAAAACCGCTTGTACTCTTTTCCGCAGTAATAAGCGAGACAAAAGTAGAAAAGCCAGCCTGCAAACGGAACCCAGAAGAACGGAAATGAACCGCCTTGTTCAGAAGCGGGTGCCGGACTGACTGCTGAGAAATAGCCCAAATAAGCGGCTGTCACCACAAACGAAACAAACAGCACCCATTTTGGCGATGCTTTTTTCAAATACTCATGAAAGAGCATGTGCAGGATGTAAAATTGGAAGATGACAAGAATGAAATATCCGATAAAGTTTCCTAAAAATACGTTTTCCAGATATTTCTGCACAAACGCCAGAAAAGTCAGCTTTCCCCCCATTGCACTGGCCATCAGCAAGGCATCAATGGCTGCGATAAACAAAAAGGGAATAAAAATCACTTTTCCTCTCTTCTTCAAAAATCCCTCCGGCACCCCGTCAGGATAAGAACGCGCCAGCAAAAACTCAGAGATAAAAATGAAAGCAGGCGTGCTGAACATCAGGAGTGTGCGCAAAGAATCAACCGTGTGAGAAATATCAGCAAGTGCTTCCGCCTGAAGCATCAGAACCATTGAAATGATATGGAGCAGAACGACACTTAAGCACGAAATGCAACGGATCATAAAAATTTCTTTAATTTGCATAACAGCGCTCCTTTATTTCAAATTTTTAAAAATCGATGGTTGTACCATAACACACCTGCTTCAATTGAAAAAAGTGCCTGATTTCTTATCTTTCAGTATGCACGAACGACTAAGACCCATAAAAACCCATAACTTTTTGACATACCGCCCTCAGCCATTTGTCCCGTGCAGCCGGGCTGCTATGCTTGACGCGCGGGTACAGTGTCCTGTTCACTTTTTTGATTCCGCAAAATTGCAAAATGCCTTTTTGATAGTAATCTAATCCGCGATTTGCCTCGGCATCCACGAGTGAAATTACCCAAAAAGCCGGCGTTGCGGAAGGGACCATTTGTCATGAAGGCGGCGGCTCCCGCATTAGCGAAAAGCTTCAAACAAAGAAGGATTAGAGCAGGATTATCCGTTATATGAAGTATTCATTCCGGAAGTGCTGAATAACTGTATTAGAACTTACAAAAAGGTCAGTTTTCGTTCCGACTTTCTGCTCTTTTCAACCTGTCAGAAAACAAAAAACCTGCTGTAACTGAACAGCAGGTTTTAACATAGCGCATATCTTGAAGCATTAGTTCGTATTTAGTCCCCCGCCATTCAATCCTTCTTTGATATAGGTGTTGACCTGGCTATTAGAAAGCAATCCAATATGTCCAATGCCATACAGCTGGATGTTTCTGGCTCCTTGTAACCGAGACAAGCTATTGATTACAATTTGATCATTGAGACTGTAAATAGATGTATAGAGGATCTTTTGATTAGGATCTGTACCCGGCAGCGCAACAGATGACACTAAACCATTAGCCCCTCCGAGCGTGACAACATTTTGAATCTTATTTCCCCCGCCTAAATATTTAATATAGTACAGCGTATTGGCGCCTCCCATACTATGAGCCACGATATCTACTTTCTTAGCTCCTGTTTCTTCTAAAACGCGATCAATATATGCTGCAAGCTGCGGGCCGTTATTTAAGTTATTCCCTGTTTTATCATAAAAATCAATTGCATACAGTTTATTGCTTTGCCAGCCCTGAGAGATTAAGTAATTTTTAATAGCAAAAAAATTGTATGATGCACCGCTAATCCCATGAACAAGAACAACAGGGTTATGTGCTGTTTCCGCCTTTGCACTTGAAGGCGGAGCTGCTAGAATAGACAAAATCATTGATAGACAAATAGATGATGCAATAAGTAATCTTTTCATTTTCCGTTTCTCCTCAATCATGTATTTACCAGAATGATTATACAGTTAAATTTAAACTTGGTAAATATAAACTTATCAGAATCTTCAATTTCATTATTATTTTGATGAAAGCATAAATTTTTCTATTGGCAGTTGTCTTCCATACACTCGAAAGAAACTTGAAAGGACTATAAGCGTAAGGGGACATGCGGTTGTGTTCCCAGTCTCCCTTTCCTATAATATAGGGAACAGATGAAAGCTAGACATGAGAATAGATGGCATTCACTATTTTGTATAAGAATTCACATTTGTTTTTTTGCCGGTATAAGAGAAAAGAACGATCCGATTTTGCGGCGGCAGGGCATTTAAAAGTTTCTTTTTTGCAAAAACAGCCATAGACACGGAGGACAGCATGCGAGTATTAAAATACGCCATATTAGGACTTTTACGAAAAGGCGAATTGAGCGGATATGATATTACAAGTTATTTCAAAGCGGAGCTCGGCCAGTTTTGGAGCGCCAAGCACAGCCAGATTTATCCGGAGCTGAAAAAGCTGACAGATGAAGGCTTTATCACATTCCGGACAACGATTCAGGGCACAAAACTTGAGAAAAAAATGTATACCTTGACTGACAGCGGAAAACAGGAGCTTCACGTGTGGCTGACCCGCCACCACCCTATTCCGGAAACAGTGAAGGATGAATTTATGCTGAAGGCTTATTTCATTTCTTCTCTGTCACGCCAGGAGGCAGCCGACTTGTTTACAGACCAGCTGCTGAAGCGCAAGGAGAAGCTAGCTGATCTGCAAGGAAGTTATGAAAAGCTAATGGCCTCAGCGGAGCCGATGCCGATGTCGTTTTCTTCACCGGATTTCGGCCACTATCTGGTACTGACAAAAGCGCTGGAACGGGAGAAGAATTACGTATCCTGGCTGGAGCATATTTTAGCCATGATACAAGAGGATACCCAGGAGCGGCCTTAAGGCTGCTCCGCTACTCTTATGCAGGAGGACGTCAAATGAATGTGACATTGAATGAATTAATGGGCAAACAGATCCGAGTGGTGCCGATGGACAGGAGCCATATTCAAGGTTTATATGAAGCGGCAAATGATGAAAGAATTTGGACCCATTTGCCGAAAACGATTGAAACCGCATATGATATGGAGGACTTTGTTGAGGAAGCATTGCATCATAAAAAATCCGGAGCAGAATTTCCTTTTGTGATGTTTCATCGTGAAACCGGCAAAATCGTCGGCACGACTCGTTTTCTGTATATGTCGCCTGACAGCAGAAGCCTGGAGATCGGCTGGACGTGGTTTCATCCTTCGGTATGGGGCACAGCCGTCAATACTGAGTGCAAATATTTACTTTTACAGTATTGCTTTGAACAGATGAACACCATTCGGGTGCAGTTTAAAACAGATGAACGGAATATCAGATCCCAAAAGGCGATAGAACGATTGGGAGCAGTGAAAGAAGGAATATTACGAAACCAAATGATCAGAAAAGACGGAACATTTCGTCATTCCGTCTTTTACAGTATTATCGAAAGTGACTGGCCGTCCGTCAAACAACACTTGGAACAAAGACTGAACCTGACAGAACACACGATATAATGATAAAAGCATCTGCCCGGAGGCGGATGCTTTTACGTTCGGAGCGCTTTAAGCCCCGCTGTGAAGGTCACGGCGGCAAAAGCAAGCAAGATGCCGCAAATGCCGAGTATATCCGTAATGGTTGCCCCGTTAGCGATAATGTCTGTCAGTCCGCTCATCGCCCACTTTTGCGGGAGAAAGTCAGCAATGGACTGCATCAGCTTCGGCTCAATTTCTATCGGCCAATACATTCCGCTCACCATACACGTCGCAATAACGAACAAGTTGCCGAAAGCAAGCTGCTGCTCTGGTGTTCTGACATTGGCAGCAATCATCAGCCCGATGCCCACGACTGCAAACAGAAAAAAGGATACTAACACGATCAGTGCAGCCGGATTGCCCCAGCTGATTCCGAACAGCCAATGGGATGCGAGAAGCAGCATTCCAAATTGGATCCAGCCTATCACAAAGAACGACAGCACATACCCCGCTCCGATTTCCGCGCGGCTGACAGACGCGGTGAGCAGTCTCGGCCAGACGCCATTTTTCCGCGCTTCTAATATCGTGCCCGCTGCCCCCATCATTGTCAGCATCACAAACAGAATGGAAAAGCCTGCAGCTCGTGAAGCTGTGTCACTTACGCCCTTGCCTTCTTTTTTATCATTAAGAGATTCCCGTTTTACAGCTGGGGCGCTATCTCCATGATCTTTGGCGATTACCGTTTTATAAGCCGATTTCCAGCTTTCCCCCGCCGCCTCGGCCGCAGTTTTTGCCGCGGTTACCTGAATGTTGAGCTTTGCCAGCTTGCTTTCGGCATACTGTTTAGCGACTGGCGCCTCTGTCAGCTCTGGACCGTGGCTGAAGACCAGCTCCGGCTTCTCTCCTTTTTCCAGCTTCTCTTGGAAAGTGCGGGAAAGGATGATGACTCCGGCAATTTTCTTTTGTTTCAGTTTTTCTGAAGCTTTGCTTTTAGTCATCGTTTGAAATGTATACATATCATCATGTTGCTTGAGCTCCCGAATATAATGCTGTGAAAGAAGCGTGTCATCCTGATCGACGATCGCAAGCCGCACCTTATCATCATTTCCGCCGAGCATACCGCCGAATACAAAGGTCAGCAGCAGCGGGGCAGCGAACATCATTAAATAGTTCTGCGGCTTCTTAAAAATGAGAGAAAGCTCAACGCCGCAAATGGCTATGATTTTTTTCACCGTGTTTTACCTCCTTATCTTGTGTGAAGCCTTCTGATGCCAACAGCCAGTGAACAAAGACCGATTGCCGCAAAAAGAAGGACCGGCGTCTGAAGTTCAGCCCAGCCTCCCCCCTCCATTAAGGAAAGAAAGCCCTCGAGCGCCCATCGATTTGGCACCGCCTTTGAAACAGATTGCAGAAAATCCGGAAATTGATAAAACGGAAGCATAGAACCGCCGAGAACGGCAAGCACCTGAATGCCAAAACCCCCCAAAACATCTGCTGACTTCATATCGCTGATGCACGAAGCAAGAAGCATTGAAATGCCGGATACAGCTGCTGCGTAGGAAAGCCCCAGCACGCACACAAACAAGAGATTGTCTCCCCAGTCCACCTCAAATACATTGATGGTCACAATAAGAAAAATGAAAAATTGTATAATGGCAAACAAATAGGTTCCGAGCCACTTCCCGAAGAGAATGGCGTATTTTTGTGCAGGCGTCATCAGCAGTCTGGCAAGGGTTTCTGTTTCCTTTTCCAGCAAAAATGATTTCGCGCCGACCGTCATATGAAACAGCATAAACATGCAAAGCATTGCCGCCGAATAGTATTGAAAACTGGTAACTTCTTTTGTGCCGACTGATTTCTCCGTAACAGCAAGCCTGGCACCCGCTTCTTTTTCAAGCGTCTTAGCAAGATTTTCTGCAATGAAGGCAGGATTGAGCTTTCCTTGTTTTACAGCTTCCGTCTTGGTGACATATTCCATCGAGGCGGATGCCGCTTCTCGAACCGCCTTGTATTGATCTATAAAAGACACTGCAGCCGTTTCTATGATAGAGCTTTTTAATTCCTGATCAGTGCCAGCATAAACAGCGGCCGGTTTCTTGCCGGATCCCCAATGTGCCGGGACGGCAATTCCGACATCAATTTTCTTTTCCGCCAGCAGCTTTTTCATTTCCTTTTTACTGCTCGCTTCTGTGACCTTGATTATCTTCATTTTTTCAAGTACATCTGTTTTAAACATCTTCGACGCGCCTGACTGATCAGACTGGACATAGCCGACTTTGATTTCATCAATCTCGCTGCCTCCGCCAAGGATTGATCCAAGAGCGGCCCCTAATATGGCTGTTAAGATCAGCGGCATTAAGATAAGCATCATAAACCCTTTTTTGTCCGTGATTCTGATTTTGACATCTTTCCATGCGATCCATATTGCTTTTTTCATCGCCGTCCCTCCTAATCCCGCAATGTGCGGCCTGTCAGATTCAGAAACAGCCGTTCCAGATTCGGTTCGTGAACCTGAAGAGACAGGAGATTCGTTTGATGGGCAGCGGCTTCCGTGAGCAGGCTGGTGACTA
This sequence comes from Bacillus halotolerans, assembly GCF_001517105.1. Taxonomy (GTDB): domain Bacteria; phylum Bacillota; class Bacilli; order Bacillales; family Bacillaceae; genus Bacillus; species Bacillus halotolerans. The sequence goes on along the minus strand of NZ_LPVF01000011.1, from coordinate 238,295 downwards.
CTTTCTCATGGTGCGCCGCAGCAACCTCAATTTTGAGCTCTGATTCACTCACTGTTACATCATTCACATAGGCAAGCGAGCGGACATCAGAAAGAAATCCTTCATCTGCCCCGCTGACAGTCATCTGGATGATCGTGTCTCCTCCAAGACGGCTGCACAAGTCGTTTTTTGTGCCGATCGCAATCATTTCTCCCTGATCAATAATGCCGATCCGGTCACATAAATACTCGACCTCTTCCATGTAATGACTCGTATAGATCACAGTCATGCCTGTTTCGTTGAGCTGTTTGACTGTTTCTAAAATATGATTTCTCGATTGGGGGTCAATGCCGACGGTCGGTTCATCCATGATAAGCAGCTCAGGCTTATGCATAAGGGCGGCGCCGATGTTAATTCTCCGTTTCATTCCGCCTGAGAAGGTTTCGATTTTATCTTTAGCCCGCTCAGTAAGCCCTACATATTCAAGGACTTCTGCCGATCTTTTTTTGGCCTCTCCATGCGTGAGTCCATACATTTTCCCCCAGAATACGAGATTTTCTTGAGCCGTCAGTGTCGGGTACAGGGCGATTTCCTGCGGGACGATGCCGATTTTTTGTTTGGCTTTGTTCGTGTCTTTACCGATAGCATACCCGCCGACTGTAATCTCCCCTCCGTCAAGCGGCACAAGTCCGGAAATCATAGAAATGGTTGTGGACTTCCCCGCTCCGTTCGGTCCGAGCAGTCCGAACGACTCACCCTTTTTCAAGGAAAAAGAGATTCCTTTGACAATTGTTTTTTTTCCGTATGCCTTTTTGATATTTTCTGCTTGAAGCACGCTGTTTCACTCCTTTTTTTATCCCATTGCCATTGTAGAAGAGATTGAGGGGTGAAACATGTGGCGCCGGATAGAACATCGGGCATAAAAAAAAGGCCTGTGACAGGCCTTTTCAGGGCAACGCATATGCCAAACGTCATCTATCAAAAGACAGATACGCCATGTCTGACGGAATAAATGGCGGCTTGGGTTCTGTCTCTGACCGACAGTTTGCTGATAATGTTTGACACGTGATTTTTCACTGTTCCTTCTGTAATGTACAGCTTTTCGGCAATTTCTTTATTGTTCAGTCCGTACCCGAGCTCAGTCAGCACTTCCATTTCACGCTCGGTCAGGTCGAGCAGTTCCTTCGGTTTTTCTTTCTCTTCCGTTCCTTTCAGCTGTTTTTCCCGTTTCCATTCATTCAGCATTTGGGCTGTGAGTTCCGGCGGGAGCACCATTCCTCCTGATTGAACAGTCATCACCGCTTTCACAATCGTATCGGCAGACATGTCCTTTAACAGGTACCCGCTTGCCCCTTCTTCAAGCGCTTCGGCAATCAGCTCTGAATCTTTAAAGGTCGTCAGCATCAGCACCTTTACGCCCGGCAGCGAGCTGGTGATCAATTTTGTTCCCTCCACCCCGGTGGACACCGGCATGCGGATGTCCATCAATACGATATCCGGTTCCAGCTCTTTCGCCTTTTCAAAGGCTTCCTGTCCGTTTCGCGCCGTGGCGATGACATCGAGCTCTTGCCGGAGCTGAAGCAGAGACGCCAGCCCTTCTCTGACGATATCCTGATCGTCGGTAATGATGATTTTAATCATGATAAACTCTCCTTTTGCTGTGCGGGCCCAAAGCTCCATTTTTTATTGGTCAAAGAAAATTCCGCCATCACGGTAAATCCTTGATCCCGCTCGCTTTCAAAACGGATCATCCCGCCATGTTCGGCCGCCCGCTTTTTCATATTCAAGAGACCAAATCCCAGCGCGGCCTCAGGATTTCCTTTTCCGTCATCCTTAATCAAAAGACTGACTGTTTCCGGTGAACACGTGAGCTGAATCGAGCAGGCAGTGGCGCCGCCGTGACGTTTTGCATTGGTCAGCGCCTCCTGCACCGTTCTGATCACAGTCGGATGCAGAGACAGCGGGACCAGCGCAGGATCGCCGCTGACCGTCAGTTCAGATGTGACGCCCGCATTTTTGTAAAAGTCTTCTGTCAGTTGTTTCAGCGATTCAATGAATGAGGGATCGTTCTCCGTTTGCAGGGTTCGGACTGATAAGCGGATATCGCCGAGTGCTTCACGGGCGAGCGTTTTACAGACGCCGACTGTCTCATCTGCTTTTCGGCTGTCTCTTTTTTGCCATTCACGCAGAAGCTGCAGCTGGACAAGAAGCGCCGTCATTTTGTGCCCTACTGTATCGTGGATGTCCCGTGCCATTCTGTTCCGCTCGTGAATGGCGGTGAGTTCTTCGACCTGCTTCGCATATAAATGCAGCTCCTGGTGTGCTGCTGACAGCGCACGATGCGAATCTGTCAGTTCCTGAAACTGCTGTTTTGCCGTTTCTTGTGCTTCAAGAAGTTTGCGGATTAATTTGCCGACGACTCCGCAGAACACCACAAATGTCATGCTGGTGATGTGATCCATGACATATTCATTGCCGGCTAGCAGATATGTACGTATGAGGACAATTGAAAACAAAATTGAGCAAAGACATAACAGAAACCATGCCATTTTTCTATTGAACCCGCGCAGAAAAAATGCGACAGCTACCGGGCATAGCATAATAATGAACAAACCATTGCCGGGAAACATGAATCCGAACGAAAAGCCGACCGTAAGATCAATCAGACAAAACCAGACGTCATACTTCTCTGTTTTCAGCAAAAAATGATTGGCTGCATACATGGCAGCTCCTAACGCGATAAATAGATATTCAAACCAGTTATCATCCTTTACAAGGGACAGATACATCGAACAGCTCACCATCAAGGTGAATATTCTTGTAAATAAAAGAGCTTTCACGCTCATCACTCCTATAAGCAATTCCTTTCTTATCATACCTGCCTCCTGTTATTTTTTACAGGGTTTCTGGAAAATAAAAACCGCATATGAACTTTATGTCATATGCGGCGCTTCCACTTATTTATTAGAATAATGGATGTAAAATGAGGCATCATTTTGCTCTATTTAAAGCGATTGTGCCCGATACAAGATGGTTTCAAACGCCCCTAACAGGTTGGTTCTCTTACCATAACAAGGCGGACAGAAATAAAAATCCCCCTGCCGTTTTTTACGGCAAAGGGATGATGACAGTTAAATCACAAATTTGATATGTGCTCCGGAGACAGGGTCTTTCACAAGAAAATGGTTTTCCGTTTCTTCAAGCGAATATCCAGCGTTTTTGACTCGATCCGCTACACATTTGAGTTCCTCCTGATGAGGCAGGACAACGGTGTAATAGTCGAGCCCGCTCGCATTTGCCGGCTTAGGCGGCGCATGTTTCCCAGCCCAGATGTTTAAGCCGATATGGTGGTGATAGCCTCCGGCTGAAATGAAGAGAGCAGACATGCCCGCATAGTCTCCGACAATGTCAAAGCCCAGCACATCTGTGTAAAACGCTTTTGCTTCTTTCAGATCACTGACATGCAGATGAATGTGCCCGATGACCGTACCGTTTGGAAGTGTTGTTTTCCGCTCTTCTCCGGCCTCTTCCAAAAGGCCCTCGATGTCGACAGCAGTTGTTGTCATGACGTAGTTTCCTTCACGATCCCGCTGCCAAGTGCTGCGGGGGCGGTCAGCGTACATTTCAATTCCGTTTCCGTCCGGATCAGAGAGATAGAGCGCCTCGCTGACAGCGTGGTCTCCCTGTCCGAGGGCAATCCCGTTTTCAATCAAACGGGCGAGCGCGATACCAAGTTCCTTTCTGTTGGGAAGCAGAATCGCAAAGTGATACAGACCCGTTACCGTGCGTTCAGGCAAGACGACAGCGCTCGGATTTTCTTCCAGAATAAGCAGGGGGCGTTTTCCGTCAGCCGTTAATTCAGCTTGGCGGTCCGTCTTTTTCAAGACTTGAAAGCCGATCACGTTGCAGTAAAACTGAAGGGAACGCTCCAGACTGCGGATTGTGAGTTTGACATAGCCAATGGTTGTATCCTCATGAATGCTGGTCATGCTGTATGCCTCTTTTCTTATGCTGATACGTTTCCGTTCTTTTTTGCTTTAAACACGAATGGGTCCAGTGCCAGGAATCTGCTTCCAGTAAGCGCCAGGTGAATGGATGTCAAAAGCAGAAGGTAATCAAATTCCGCATTGCCCATGAATGGCGCTTTTAGCTTCACTGTGATGATGGCGCCGATCAATGTGAGAGCAAACAGAACACCTACAATACGTGTAGCCAATCCGAAAAAGACGAGCACTCCGCCAACGAGTTCAATCGCTGCGATGACATACGCCATAAAGCTTGGAAGGCCTATGCTGCCGAAAAATTGGATCGTGCCCTCCATTGCCTGAAACTTTGATAAACCGTGAACAAAAAAGATAATACCTGTGATGACTCTTAAAAGTAATGTGCCAATTTCAAATGATTTATTCATTTTTATCCTCCTTGATAAATGTTATCACTTACTTAATGTAAGCTAGTATATATACATAACTTGTTTACGTCAAGTAATTTCGTTACATTTTACGAAATTGAAATAAAAGTACTATAAATCTGTAACAAAAAAGACCTTTGTACAGGCCAAAGGTCTTTTTCTTTATTTCTGAAATTGGCTTTCGTATAAGTCACTGTAAAATCCTTTTTGGCGTATCAGCTCATCATGGCTGCCTTTTTCAATCATTTCGCCGTCTTTTAATACGACAATCTGATCCGCTCTTTGAATGGTATTCAGCCTGTGGGCAATGATGACGCTCGTTCTCCCCTCCATTAAACGGGCAAGTGCTTCTTGGATTTTCACTTCTGTAACGGTATCAATGTTGCTTGTCGCTTCATCCAAGATGAGCAGAACCGGATCGGCCAGTACGGCTCTTGCTATGGAGATCAATTGTTTCTGTCCTTGACTGATGCCCGAGCCGTTTTGCGTCAGCACTGTATCATATCCTTTTGGCATCCGCTCAATAAAGCTGTGGGCATTCGCTGTTTTTGCAGCGGCCTCGACTTCCTGATCGGAGGCATCGAGCCTGCCGTAGCGGATATTTTCTCTGATCGTGCCTTGGAACAAGAACGAATCCTGAAGCACAAACCCCATGTTTTTTCTCAGGCTGGCCCTTGTCAGCTTTTTAATATCAATCCCGTCAATTAAAATGCTCCCCTCATTGGGCTCATAAAAACGGGCAAGCAGATTGGTAACAGTGGTTTTTCCCGCTCCCGTCGGGCCGACAAAGGCGATTGACTGTCCGGCCGGCACTGTGAATTGGAGGTGTTTCAGTGTCTGATTGTTTTCCTCGTAGCCGAAGGAAACATTTCGGAATTCAATGCTGCCTGTTTGTATCGGCTGATGCAGGGCTTTCTTTTCATCCTCACGCTCCTCTTTTTCATCCAGTACGTCAAACACCCGTTCAGCGCCGGCAATAGCGGACAGCATCGTATTAAACTGATTGGCCAGATCATTTAATGGACGGGTGAACTGTCTTGAGTACTCGGCAAAGACAACGATGGTGCCGATGGATATCCAGCCTTTCAGCGCAAACAGTCCGCCGATTGCAGCAATGATCGTAAAGCTTAAATTGTTTAAAGAGTTCATCACTTTCGGGATAAAGCCGGAAATCGTCTGTGCCCAGAAGCCTGAAGTCTTGAGTGCTGCGTTTTTTTCCAGAAACTCAGCTGTAATCTGGTCTTCCCGTGAATACGCTTTGATGACCTTTGCGCCTGAAATGCTTTCTTCAATATATCCGTTCAGCTCGCCAAGATTTTTTTGCTGTTCTTTAAACAGTTTTCCCGTACGGTTTGTAATCCATTTCAGACTCACCGCCATTACCGGAATGATCGTCAGCGTGATCACAGTAAGCAGCGGACTCATATACAGCATGACGGCAATCGTTCCGACGAAGGTGATGACACTCGACAGAATTTGAATCACAGACGTATTTAAAGTGGAGCTGACATTTTCGATGTCATTGGTCACCCGGCTCATCAGTTCGCCATGCCGCTGTTTATCAAAAAACGGGATCGGCAGCTCATGCAGATGGGTGAACAGCTCGCTTCGCACTCTAAAGACAGTGCCTTGCGAAATCGTGATCATCCAATAGTTTTGAAACCATAGTGATAAAGATTGAATGAGATATATGCCAAGCAGAATGAGCAGAACGGGAATAAGCCCGCGGACCGTCTGGCCGACGATGAAATGGTCGATAGCCTTTCCGATCACAAAGGGGCCGAGGAGCCCGAATATCGCGCTGATTACGACCATCAGCATAACGAGTATGAGCAGCCCTTTTCGTTCTGCCAGGTAAGACCAGATTCGTCTCAGGGTGCCTTTTGTATCCTTTGCTTTCGCTCTTTTTTTGGCGCGTTCTTTTTTATCGATTGGGATTTTGGGATATTGGAAAGGCTTGCGGATGTCTTTCAGCACGATTCGCTCCCCTCCCTTCCGAATTGCGACTCGTAAATGCGTTTGTATAAATGTGAGTCAGAAAGCAGCTGGCTGTGTGTGCCTTTTTCTATCAGCTCTCCATCCTCGAGCAGCAAGATTTCATCAGCTTTCATGGCCGTTGTTATTTTTTGTGTAATGATTAAGGTTGTGCACTCATATGTGCTGATGGCCTCAAGCAGCTTCGCTTCCGTTTGCAGGTCAAGCGCGCTTGTGCTGTCATCCAAAAGAAGGATGGACGGTTTTCTGATCAGCGCCCTTGCAATAGAAATCCGCTGCTTTTGGCCGCCGGACAAATTGACGCCTCTTTGTCCCAGGACGGTATCATATCCCTTCGGAAGCTTCATGATCGTTTCATGGATTTGCGCGTGTTTGGCCGCTTCCATTATTTCATCAAGTGAAGCATTTTCTTTGCCCCAAGCAATATTTTCTTTGATAGTGCCTGAGAACAAGAGCACTTCCTGAGGCACAAATCCAATTTGCTTGCGAAGGCCCTCCGCCGGAAAGTCATCAATAGGCTTTTCATCTATGTAAATGCTGCCCGAATCGGGCTGATAAAGCCGCGGAATGAGCTGAAAAAGCGTCGATTTCCCTGATCCCGTCGCCCCGAGAATCGCGATCGTTTCTTTCGGCTTTGCGGAAAATGTGACATGCCGCAGCGCTTCTCTGTCCATATCCGGATATCGGAAGGACACATCCTGAAAGTCAATTCGGCCTGACAAGCGAGCTGAGAGTAATCCTTCCTCCTGCCCGTCACCTTCTGTTTCAAGCACTTCGCCGATTCTGTCGCCTGAGGCTTTTGCCCGGGTGAAAATCATAATCAAAAACGGGAACATAGAAAGCGCACCCGTAATTCGTGTCGCATAGTTAATAACCGCAACGACATCGCCGACCTGAGAACCTCCGCTTGTGATGCCGCGAGCTCCCGCCCATAAAATAAAAAGAATGCAGAGGTTCATCAGCAGCATCAGCACAGGCATCGTAAATTCTACAAGCTGAAATGCCGAGACCGTTTTTTGCATCAGCATCGTGTTTGCTTTGATAAATCTCTTGACCTCATGGCTTCCGCGCAGCAGCGCTTTAATCAGCTTGATCGCGGTTAAATTCTCCTGCATGATCGTATTCACGTGATCCAGCCGTTTCTGCACAGACCGGAACAGCGCCCCGCCCTTTTTCAGTACCCAAAGCAAAAACAAAATCAGGATCGGAATCGTCACAAGAAGAAAAAAGCCGAGCTTCACATTAACAGCGAGTGACAGCGCAATGCCGCCCACAATCATTAGCGGCGCACGCAGCATAAACCTCAGACTCATAAAAATCAGGTTTTGCACCTGTGTCACATCGTTTGTCAGCCTTGTCATATAGGATGAGGACGAAAACTGTCCAAATGTTGAATAAGAGAAGGACTGTATTTTTTGAAAAAGCCCTTTTCTCGTGTCATAGGAAAAGCTTTGGCTCACATGGGCAGCGTAAAAGGAATTCAGCATCCCCGCCGCAAATGATAAAATGGTCAGACCGATCATGACCGCACCCCATATCCAAACGTGCCGCATGTCTTGCTTCATAATCCCATCGTCGATGATTTTTGCGATCAATAGAGGCTGTACCAGTTCAACCGCGAGTTCCGTCAGCATGAGAATCAGCGCAATTCCCACCAGAAGTGAGTATGGTTTCAAATATGATAAAGCCTTTGACATGTAAAAGCCTCCAAATCCCTTATACTCGATTGTCTCTTTCTTTACTTTACTATGATGGTCTTTTTGACGGCAAACGAAAACCCTCCCAAAAAGGAGGGTCTGCTTTATTGATCTAATAGTTTTTCCACACGCTCCCGCATCTGCGGCACGCTCAATCCGATAATCACCTGAAACGCCTTCCCGTTTCTGACGACGCCGTGTGCGCCAAGCGCGCGGAAGACGCTGTCGGGTTCGACCTTTTTTTCATCTTTAACGCTGACTCTGAGGCGGGTGGCGCAGTTTGTGACCTCGGTGATGTTGTCTTTTCCGCCTAACGCTTCGATGTACAATGCAGCGGTTTCATCTGCCGTTTCTGCAGCGGAGGCTGTTTCGTCCTTTTTGTTTTTTCTTTCTCTGTATTCTTGTTTCGAATACAGCTTTGTTTCCTGCTGATCGTCAATTTCCCGTCCCGGTGTGGCAATATTGAATTTGAGGATCAGAAATCGGAAGACGAAAAAATAAATTGCAGTAAATGAGAGTCCAATCAGAATTTGATACACATACGTCATACCGTGGCTGCCAAAGAGCGGAATCCAGTTCAGGGTAACCGCCTCAATTAACCCGCCCCCCATGTTTCCGACAACACCAGCCATATACATGACCGTCGACATTGTCGCGGCGAGTACGGCGTGAACCGCAAATAGGAAAGGAGAGATGAATAAGAAAGTAAACTCAATCGGCTCTGTGATGCCGGCGACGATTGCCGTGAGTGTGACAGGAATCAGCAGGCCGGCAACGAGTTTTTTCTTTTCCTTTTTGGCTGTGACATAAAATGCGAGCGCAATCCCCGGAATGCCGAAGATTTTTGAATTGCCGTGAAGCGCGAATCCGCCTTGCGGGAACAGCTCCTTCAGCGGTTTGGCGCTTTGTGAATATTCACCAAGGTGCTGCGCCCAGTACGTGACGATCCCGCCTTCCGCCACAGCCGGGCCGTAGATGAACGGCGTGTAAATAAAATGATGAAGACCGGTCGGAATCAAAATCCGTTCCAAAAATGTGTAAATCCACACGCCCACCGCCCCGGAAGCGACAAGAAAGCTTTGAAGCGACCCGATTCCCGTTTGGACCATCGGCCAGATAAAAGACACGGCCAGAGCGACCGGAATCATAATGAAGAAGGAAATCATGACGATATACGTGGAGCCTTGAAAGATGCCGAGAAAATCAGGCAGTTTTTTATCAAAATAGCGGTTATGCAAAAATACGACAATGGAAGAAATAAAGATTGCCCCGATAATGTTGGTATCAAGCGTTTTAATGCCGGCAATCATCGTTAATCCGCTCGTTCCGCCGACCTCTTGATTCATATCGACGCCAAAGGCGCCTCCCCAGACTGTCAGGATCGAGCTGACAAAATAATTAAACGTTAAATAAACCGTAAGCGCTTCCAAACAAGCGCGCGCCTGAGCTTTTTTCGCCAAAGCGACTGGAATGCCGATGGCGAATAAAAGCGGCATTTGATTAAACACCGTCCAGCCGCCTTGCTCAATGATATACCAGCACTGATACCAAAACCCGTCAGGATCAGCGAGCGGCCCCATCAGGGTTTCGTTTTTGAAAAGCGTGCTGACACCCACGATAATGCCGGCGAACGCAAATAATAATACAGGCACAAACATCGCGCTTCCAAAGCGCTGGACTTTTTGCATCATACCAAAACCCCCTGCTACTCAATGTCGTTTTTTTCAGCTTCTTTGTAATCAACATATGCGCGGAACAATGCTTCGCCAACGAGAAAAAACGGCGCAAAAGCGACAATTTCTTTTTTATCACTCAATGTCACGGGCTTGCTTGTCGCATAAAGATTATGCGGTGTGAGCTGGGCGAGGACATTGTTTTTCAAATTCGTAATGGATATAAAGGGAACTCCCTTTGCGGAAAGCATCCTTGCCTGCGGAATCAGCTCAGGCGTTTCTCCGGACAGCGAAATGATGATAAACAGATCATTCACCTTAAAATCATCCTGCATCTGGTCAAAGTCATTACTGCCCTCAATCAAAATCAGATACTTATTGAGAGGGATAAACATTCTTTGCAAATCATGGGCGCATATCTTTTGCGCCGTTCCGGACCCGTACACGAAAATGCGGTCCGCTTCATCAATCAGCTGGCACATGTCCGTCATGTCCTTTGTCCTTATAAATTTCAAATTTGCTTCAATATCATCCAACAGCTTTTGAAAACTCATACTCTCGCCTTCTTCCGGCTGATCTTCCCACTTCAAAAAAACGCGAAATTCACTGTAGCCGCTGAAACCGAGCTTTTGGGCAAGACGCAAAATCGAGGAACGCGATACGCTGCATGCTTTCGCAAGGGCGTCGATTCCAAGACGATAGCACGTATTCTTGTGATTCAATATATATTTCAAAATATGAAAATCATTGTCATTTAATTTACTGTAATGCTGATTAATCAGTTCTTCGAGCTGCATATCAGATCCCCCCCATTTTCTTTCTATTATATACAATATAGATTTCGAAAATGGGGGATTTTTCAGTTATGAGATACGGCTCGGGCTTTGATCAAGCTCAGGCCAGAAATCTTTGTTGGCCTCCAATAAATCTTCGAGAATAAGCCTTGCCACACGGGCATTCGGCACTGTTTTCGAGAGAATGAGCGCCTGCCATAGCTTTTGGAAGGATTTTTCCGTCCACGCCTCAACTGTCAATTTCTCAACTGATACCTGCTGTTCCATCAGTCCTTTTTGGAACTGCGGAATGTTTCCGACTGTGATCGGTTCAGGCCCGTTTGAGCCGACGATACACGGCACCTCTACCATTGCTGTCGGGTCAAAGTTTGCGATTGCCCCGTTATTTTCAACAATTAAAAGCATTCTTTCACCTGTATTGTAGGCAATAGCGCGGGCAAGATCGACGATATATGACGCGTGATCGTCTATTTTGATTTCGCTGTTTTTAGAGGACTGCTCGCGTGCAATCATGTCGCATTGGCTGAAAATAAAGGCTTCGCGTCCTTCCATGACTTCGTTTGCCCGCGTATGGTTCGGATTTGATTTTTTCACCATGTCATCCGGGAACAGATAATATTGTAAATACGTATTCGGTAATGTGTCCGGATCGGCGGCCTGCACGTCACGCGCTTTTGCGAACGTGTCATTCCAGCTCGCCTCCACCGCCTCGGACTCTGCGTTCGGAATATACCCGTACTGAGACACATGTTCCTTCAGCTTCGGCATTAAATCATTGCCCTCTTGATCCTGAATGGATGTCCACCAGCCGAAATGATTTAATCCATAATACCGGACCTTCATTTCTTTTCTTGAGGACAGGCCGAGAATTTGCGCCATACGGTCTTCGATACCGACCGGCATATCACAGATGTTGAGGATTTTTGAGTTCGGTCTGAGGCGTCTCGTTGCTTCCGCCACAATCGCCGCCGGGTTGGAGTAATTCAGCATCCACGCATCTGGCGAGTATGTTTCCATGTAATCTAATATTTCAAGCACGCCCCCAATTGAACGCATACCGTATGCGATACCGCCCGGTCCGCACGTCTCCTGGCCCACAACTCCGTACTTCAGCGGAATTTGCTCATCAAGCGCACGCATTGCGTATTTCCCTACCCTGATGTGTGCCATGACAAAATCAACGTCTGTAAAAGCTTCTTCCGGGTCAGTCGTCGCTGTAAATTCAATTTCGGGTGCTTTTTCTCTGATAAAAACGTCACAGGCCCCCGCGATCCGCTCCTGTCTTTCCTTATCATTGTCATACAGCTTCAGCTTTCTGATCGGAAACTCATCCAAATGGTCTAAGAGCATCAGAACAATCCCGGGAGTAAATGTGCTCCCTCCGCCCGCTATTACGATTGAGAATGATTTTTTCTTCATATGACGACCTCCTTGATAACGTTTACATTTTATTTATATCATGTGACAGTTTGTCTCGTAATGCTTTTGGCGCACTTAGGTCATTTGATCAGTTTTAGTTTTTTTTCCCATCGAGCGGGAAATTTCTCACTTATCTATCAGTTCAACAATTTGATTTTTTTACCTTTTTTGTAATCTCAAAGTCTCATCATCTGTGAAATTTGAGTGAATATACGCCCTTCCAATTCTTATGAAAAGGTTCTTTTGTACGATTCGGATACATGCCGAATTATTTATAATCATTTATATAAAACATCCATTTGTGCGTTAATTTAGGAAAGGCAGGGGACAAAAGTTGGACTCACATAAAGTCATCGAGCTTGCAAATCAGTACAGTGCAGCCGCAGAAGAGGTCAGAAGCTCAAAAATGCTCCTTGACTCCCGGTTATCTGCATTGGGCGATGCTTGGCAGGGAAAAGCAAGAGACACATTCGACCAGGATTTCGAGGAAACAAAAGCCGCCTACGATCAGTTCGAACAGGAGCTGCTAGAAACAAGCCAGGAACTTAAGGCAGCTGCCGTAAAAATAGAAGAACGAAAAGCTGAGATTGCCAGAATGGAAGAATTAGAAAGAAAAGCAAGAGAGGAAAGACATAAACTCGAGAGGTGAATAGCGTGTCAGGAAATATTGCAGTTGATCCGGATAAGCTTGAACAGCTGGCAAATGATGTGGTCACAGAATTAACTGATATGGAAAACAAATATAAGGATTTGCATATGGAGCTGGGACAGCTGATTTTACAATGCGATCCCCGTTACAGCAGCTGTTTTTCGGGGGTTGGGGATGCTTGGAGCTCAGGAAAAGCACTCGTCAGCAAGCTGAGTGACAATGAGATATTCATCAGAAAAACGAGCGACAAATTTGTTGAGCAAGACAATATTTTACGAAAGCTTTATAACGCTTACGACAAATACGGAACGATGACAAGCTTAACCGCCCTGATGCTGACCCAGGGAAAATACTACGGATTAGGGCTTACAAAGTTTGTGAAACAGCCAAGCGGCTTACATACTGCACGGCATTCAAAGCTTCTATTGGACATTTCCAGAGCAGTAGACAGCTCCCGTTATCAAAAAGCAGCCAGAGTGCTTTTGAACCCAAAATATCTGTTTAAAAAGACAAACCGGCCATTTTCTGATTTGGTACATAAAAAGTTTACAAAATACTTTCCGCAGGACACGGTGGATTTTTCAAACAGCGTCAGGAGCTATACAAGAGGATTTGTTAATGAAGCCGGCGTACGCTCAACACTGAAGGATGTCGGAAAAACAGGTTTGAAATTCGCAAAAGGAAATGCCATTACAGCGACACTGATAACCGGAGCGACAGAAACGTTTGGAGCAGGCTTAAAGATCGCCGAAAATTACGCGAAATACGAAGACAAACCCGAAGTGCTCAAACGGGAAAATGCAAAAGCTGTTGGCAATGCAGTGAATAACACGATTTTTGTCGCTGGCGGCGCAACGGCAGGCGCTGTAATAGGCGGGGCGATCGGAAGTTTTGCAGGCCCTGTTGGTACTGTCCTCCTTGGCGCAGCTGGCTCTTATGTTGGCGGAGTGGCAGGAGAACAAATTGCCAAATTTACGGCAGGTTTCGCCGAAAAGACAGCCTTAAAGCTGAAAGAACCGATTCATGCTGTTGTTAATACTGCCAAAAAAGGGCTGGAAGCGGCCGGCAAAGTCGTAGAATCAGTGAATGACGGCATAGATGCGGCTAATAAAACAATTCATAAAGGAATGGCCAAAGCAAAGAAAACGGCGGACTCACTCATACACGGCGCAACTCATTTCCTTAAAGGCAAACTTTCATTCGGATAGGAGAATAAATCATGAATCAGTTTACGATCAGCTTAGAAGAGCTCATATTTTGTTTTTACAGCGAAGGCTTTTTTGAACAGGGCATGTCACTCAAGCAAGCCTATTTTCCTGAAATAGAGGATGAGCAGCTCGGATTTTTATTTGAAGCGGCCTGCCGTTCGCTTTTGGCGAAGGATGCTGCTGAATATCGGAATCATCAATACAGGTTAAAGGACGAGTACTGCCCGTTTATCCACGTATTAAATGACGCGGACTATACAGTGAAGCTTTCCAAGTTTGACGAGCAAGGCAGCGAACGGAATGTTTCCTGCCATGTTTCAAAATTCGGCACCTACTCCCATGAGCTTCTTTTTGATGAGCAAGTACATAGCATAAAAAAATGGAATCAAGTGACGGATTACTTACAAAAACAGCTGAGTTTTTAAATATAATAGATACCGAGGATAAAAGCGAATCTATCCTGACTTTGACATCAAAAGAATTTGAAGCACTTCTGGAAGGTGCTTCCGAGACTCCCTCATACCTGAAGGAATTCCTTGGAAAGCACGACTACCAAGAGGACATTACCCGGTTTATAAATGATTTGTCATTACGTAAAGGAAAGATGGATACGCTGATGCGCCTGTCTTACGATAAAGATAACGCACCGGAAGTGGATGACATGGCTTTTATCCTGCCCGGCACCCGCCATACTTGGCTTGTAACGGGTATCACCCAGAATGAATTTACTGTCATGGCTGCTCATAAGGATGTTGTAAATCAAATCATTTCAAAACCGAACGAGAATCTGAATTGATAAAAGGAGAAGAGCATTGGAAAATCAAGTAGTCGAAGTCAAAAGCAGAATGTTCCTGAGAATATGGGCTTTTGTCGGATCTGCCGGTATGGGGCTTGCTTGTTTATGGCTGTTTTATATGGGGATTACCTTTCAAACGAAATATTATCTCCTAGCCATTCCAGCAGGTTTTCTATTCACCTTGTTTTGTTTATATTTATTTATCATCTTTTTTCCTGCCTTTACCCCTAGGGGAAATATCATCTTCCGTATTAAAACCGGAAAAGATGGTGAGATATTCACTGACAAAGCAGCTGTGAAATTTGCCGATATCAAGAAAATTGAAATGAATCGCAATAAATACCGCTTAAAAGGGATTTTTCAGGAAGATGTCATAATTCAAACAACTGACCACAAAACGATTCGCATTCCTACTTGGAATATCATTCCGAACCCTTTGTTTTTTGAAGCGGTTGAACGTTATATTGTCCCACATATGAATGATGAAGCGAAAACGAATTGGATCGGTCAGTTTACAGAGATTCAGCGCAATGTGTATTTAAAAGAATTTGAGAATCATCCGAAGCTTTAGGAGCAGCACATTGGAATCACATGATATCGAAGTCAAAAGCAGAATGTTTTTCAGAATCTGGCTGTTTCTCGCAACTGGAGGCGCCGTGATTGCAGGCGTATGGCTGGTGTCAGAAGCCATTACGTTCGAATCCAAATACGCTCTGCTTTATTTAGGTGGCGGATTGATGGCAATTGTCTATGGCTTGATCACATTTTCTATGGTTTTACCAGCGTTCACAAGCCGAGGACATGTTATTTTTCGTATCAAACAAGGACCTGATGGGAAGATTTTCACAAAAAAACGCAGCGTGCCTTTTACTGAAATCAAGCACATTTATATGGGGCGCCATCAATACAGTTTGAAAGGGATTTTCTTTGAGGATATTATCATTGAGAGGAATGACGGCAAGATCGTTCGCATTCCGACTTGGAACATCATAGCTAATCCATTATTTTTCGAAGCGGTTGAACGCTATATGCTGCCCCATATGACGGAAGAGGCGAAAAACAATTGGATCAGCCAATTTACGGAGATTCAGCGCAGTGTGTATTTGAAGGAATTTGAAGAGAATCCGAAGCTTTAACGCGTCTCGCTCCTTTATAATGAAATACAACTGCAGTTTGAGGGGTGTGCGTGATGCTGATGACCATTCTTTTATTTCTCGCGGCGGGACTTGCTGAAATTGGCGGAGGCTATTTGATTTGGCTGTGGCTGAGAGAAGCGAAGCCCGTCGGATACGGGGCAGCCGGGGCACTGATATTGATTGTGTACGGCATTCTCCCGACGTTTCAATCCTTCCCTTCCTTCGGCCGTGTATACGCCGCTTATGGAGGAGTGTTCATCGTACTAGCTGTCTTTTGGGGGTGGCTTGTCGATCGGAAAACTCCTGATCTGTATGACTGGATCGGCGCACTGATTTGTCTGATCGGCGTTTGTGTGATCTTATTTGCGCCGCGAGCATAACAAAATGGCCTGCTTATGAAAGCGGGCCATGTTTGTTTAATCCTCTTTTAAGTTGTTCAGCAGCACTTCATGCTCCTGCTGCGGTTCGTCCAGCGGATAAATTCTTGCTGTTCCGGTTTCTTCATTCACATGCTGAATGTAAATCGGAACTCCGTTATACGTTACTTTCTTCATATCCGGTGATTCCACGATTTCTTTCGCTCTCTGTATATTCATCTCAACACCCTCCTTCACCCATAACGTTTCCATTTCTTGAAAGAAGTATGCTTTATGATCCAGCGGTCATATTAAATTTTTTCAATCGTTTGTAGAAGGTGCTGCGCGGAATGCCGCTGATTTTCGCAGCTTGGGAGACGTTTCCTTTTGCCGTTTCAAGCGCATTGATGAGGATATCTTTTTGAATTTGCTCACGGAGATTAAGCCCCTTTGTTTCAGCCTCCTTTTCTTTTACGGGGCCGATCGGCAAGCCCGACGCTTCGAGCAATAAGGAAAGCGGCTCGTCACTCAGCCGTCCGTCCGGAAACCTGATGGAAAGGCGTTCAAAGACATTAAACAGCTCGCGAATATTCCCCGGCCACTTCCATTGCTTCAGTACGTCCAAAAAGGCAGGCGGAAGCTCTCCCGGCCATCCATTTTTCTGTGTGTAGTACGCAAAGAGGGTCTCAATATCTTCGAGACGGTTCCGCAGCGGAGGAAGCTGAATCGGGTAAACATGAAGGCGGTAAAACAGGTCCTCTCTGATTTTTCCGCTTTCTGCGAGTTCACGCAAATCACAATGTGTGGCAGCAATCACTCTGATATCAACCGGAATTTCTTTTGTCCCGCCGACCGGTGTAATCTTGCGTTCCTGAAGCACCCGTAAAAGCGCCACCTGCATCGAGTGGGAAATTTCTCCGATTTCATCTAGAAATAAGGTGCCCTGATGCGCTTTTTGGAAGGCGCCTTTGTAACCATCTCGTTTCGCTCCTGTAAAAGCCCCTTCTGCATAGCCGAACAGCTCGCTTTCGATTAAATCCGACGGGATCGCTCCGCAATTCACGGCTACAAACGGGCCGTGCTTACGGTCGCTGTTTTCATGAAGCGCGCGGGCCGCGACTTCCTTGCCCGTGCCGGTTTCACCCGACAGGCAAACTGTCGCATCAGCCGCGGCCGCTCGTTCAAGGCTTTTGAGCATCGCTTGCGATTGCCTGCTTTGTCCGAGGACTCCATTGAATCGAAAGGCCGGCTTTTTCTTTTGTTCCGATAAATAAAAACAAGTGGCGCTGTTCCCCATGGTGACCGCTTTTTCGATCGTAAAACCTCTTTCCTTCAACTCATAAAGATGCCGGCCTTGCCAATCCGGTATTGACGTTCGTATCGGCAGGCTTGCGCCGATGATGTGCTGCTTGGCATTGCAAAGCACGATCGGCACACGGGACGCTGCCCTATCGGCAAAGCGGCTGAGCAGTTCAAGCTCTTTCTCCCTGCTTTTGGCTGCCAATTCCCTTTCCGCGGCAAAGGCAATGGCCGCGGAAATGCCGAGCATATTTGGCTGTGCGTGCGCTGCCGGGCAAGAGATATCAATCACCCCCGCAAGACTGCCGTCCTCATAATGAATTGGTGCTGCTGAGCAATTCCAGTGATGGGAGGCGACAGAATAATGCTCTGATCCTTGAATGACAACCGGCTCGCTAATGTGAAGCGCCGTTCCAATTGCATTTGTGCCAACCGCCGTTTCTGTCCAGCACGCGCCTTCGACAAAGTTAATGCGTTTGGCTTCATGCAACGCGCGGCGATGGCCGTCAAGCGCCAGCACCACGCCGTCCGCATCAATTAATAGCGCCATCATTTCCATTTCTTTTATTGCGGGCAGCAGTTTTTCCAGATAAGGCATTGCGGTCGACAGAAAGAATGAATGCTTGTTTGACTGCTGATCCAGTTCCGTTTGCTGCAAAACCTTCGGGCCTTTTTCTAAATAGGGGTTAACCTCAGCCTTTCTGCAGCGGTGCCAGGATTCGGCTATCCTTTTTCTTATTCGGGCTTCGTCCAGCACGCCGTCTTTCACAAAACGTTTCCAGGTTTGCAAATCGTTCGGGATCGAATTCATTCCTTGATCGTTCCTCCCTTACACGCCGTTTTCATCTATTGTAGGGGAAAAATAAAGCGCTTTCAACATAAAAAAGCCGGCGCATTCGCCAGCTTTTCTTGTTATGCATGCACCGCAAGCCCAATCGTGCTTAACAATGCTTCGTGCAGCGTTTCCGACAGTGTCGGATGGGCCGCGATAAAATGCTCTGCCATATCCGCCGTCATTTCTCCGTTCATGATGGCAGCCGCCTGGCCGATAAGCTCGGTCACATCCGGTCCGATCATTGAGACTCCGACGATTTCGCCGAACTCCGGTTCCGCCACGATCTTGACCTTTCCTTCCGCTTGGTGTTTGATGAGCGCCTTCCCGTTTGCGGAAAAAGGAAATTCACCAATCTGTACATCTCCGTAAACGTGTCTTGCCTGTTTTTCCGTCAATCCGATACATGCGATTTCCGGCGATGTGTAAATACATCGGGGCACGTTTTTTTCATTCATTTTGACGTCGCGTCCTGAAGCGTGTGAAGCAGCGATGATCCCTTCATGGAAAGCAGCATGGGCCAGCTGAATGCCACCGATCGCGTCCCCGCATGCGTAGATATGAGGAACATTGGTCTGCATCTGCTCATTTACGGGAATACCTTTTTGGGAAAAATCAATTCCCGCCTGGTCAAGCTGTAATCCATCCAGACGAGGTTTTCTGCCGATCGCCACCAGCACATAATCGGCCTTTGTCTTAAACTCACGCTGTCCGCTTTTCCATATCGCCGTTTTGGCTGCTTGATCAACACGCTCTAACCGGGAGGAGGTGTGAACTTCAACTCCGTCTTCCTCAAGCTTTTCCTGAAAGAGACGGGCGATATCCTCGTCCTCTGCCGGGATCAGCTGGCCGGCCGTTTCAATGATCGTCACCTTCGATCCAAGTCTGGCGAACAATCCGGCATACTCGCAGCCGATCACACCGCCGCCGACAATCACAAGCGAACCGGGAATTTCAGAAAGGCCGAGTGCATCTTTGCTGTCGATCACCCATTTGCCGTCAAACGGGGCAAAGGGCAGCTGGATCGGCTCTGATCCGGAAGCAATCAATATTTGTTCAGCCTCTCTGATTTCTTTTCCGTTCTCCCCTTCGATCAAGAGCTTCTTGTCAGAAAGAAAGGAGGCCTCCCCCTTCACGACTTGTATTTGATTTTTTTTCATTAAGTACTGTACGCCTTGGACAAGCTGGCTGACAACCTGCTGTTTTCGGCTCTGCATTTTGTCCCAATCAACCGATATTGCACCGTGCGGAAGCTCAATTCCGAAGCGCCCGGCATGTTTAATTTTATCGAGCACATTTGCGCTTTCTAACAAAGACTTCGTCGGAATGCAGCCTTCATTCAAACAGGTTCCTCCAAGCGAGCCTTTGTCAATGAGCAGCACCTTTTTTCCCTGCTGTGACGCTGAGACTGCTGCCGCATAGCCTGCTGGTCCCCCTCCGATAATGGCTAATGTCATGTCGTTTCACCTGCTTTTCTATAAAATTAACGCTGCCGGTTCCTCCAAATATGTTTTGATCGCCTTCAGAAATTCAGCTGCCGGAGCGCCGTCACAGGTTCTGTGATCAAACGTCAGGCTGAGCGGCAGTATCGTACCTCTGACAATCTCCTCTCCTTGAAAAACCGGTGTGTCATAGCTTGCTCCGATGCCAAGAATGCCTGTTTCGGGCGGATTTAATATCGGTGTAAAATGCTCCACGCCGGATGCGCCAAGGTTTGTGACTGAGAAGGTCGAGCCTTGCAATTCTTCGCTTCCCGCACGTCCCTCGCGTGCTTTTTTGGCGTTTTCTGAAATGGTTTTGGCCAGCTCAATCAGCGGCAGTTTTTCAGCATGACGAATGACAGGGACAACCAACCCTTTTTCAAGAGCAACAGCCATTCCGAGATGAACATGAGGATGTGTGATAATGCGCTCATTTTTGTAGAAGCTGTTCAGCATAGGGTGTGATTGGAGAGCGAGCACCGCAGCTCTTGAGACAAAATGAGTGATCGTCAATTTCGTGCCGTGCCGTTCCTCCGCTGTCGGCGAAAGCTGTTTTTGAAGAGCTGCCAGCTTAGTGATATCAGCCTTCATTGTAATCGTCAGCTGGGCGCTGTTTGCCAAGCTTTCCTGCATTCTGGACGCGATCACTTTTCTCATGCCTGTAACTGGCGTTTCCTGCGCCTTTTGTTCGGAAACTGGCTCAGCCTGTTCCCTTTTTTGTTCAGAAAGCGCCTTTGTGACATCATCCTTTACGATTCGTCCGCCCGGTCCCGTGCCTTTCAGATTTTTCAGGTCTAACCCTGCTTTTTCCGCTATTTTTCTGGCGACTGGAGAAATTTTCAGTCTGTCTTTTTTAGTGTTTGCGGGTTTGTTCTCCTGTTTAGGAGGCGGGGGATTGGCTTGCCTGCTAGCTTCAGCGGCTGGCTCTTTCGCCTCTTCCTGTACCGATTCATTAGCGTCCCCGATGTAGCAAATGGCCGTACCGGGCGGAACCTCTTCCCCTTCTTTCACCTTAATATCAATCAGCGTGCCCTTTTCAGGCGCTTCGATGTCCATTTCAATTTTCTCCGACTGAATGCTGGCGATGCTTTCTCCCTTTTCAACCGGATCTCCCACTTTTTTGTTCCAAATCGATACTTCTCCTTGTTTCATGGCCATTCCCAACTTTGGCATCACTACTTTGACCGCCATATGTGTCCCCCCTTTAATTCACTGCCGGCTCGCCAAGCAATTCAAGCGTGACGCTGACGATTTTATCTGGTGTCGGCAAATATTGGTCTTCAAGCACTGGCGAAAACGGCACAGGTGTGTGCGGCGCTGTAATCCGCTTAATCGGCGCATCCAGCAGATCAAAGCCTTTGTCGGCCACAATCGCGGCTATATCTGTGGCTATGCTGCATCGCGGATTGGCTTCGTCAATGATGATCAGCCGGTTTGTTTTTTCTAGCGATGTGAAAATTGCTTCCTCATCCAGAGGAGACAGACTGCGCGGATCAAGAACTTCGGCTTCAATGCCTTTTTCTGATAATTGTGCTGCCGCTTCGAGTGCGGTATTGACCTGCTTGCCGATCGCAAACAGCGTAATGTCGCCGCCCTCGCGTTTGATGTCCGCTTTTCCGAGCGGGATTGTATAATACTCTTCCGGCACTTCCCCTTTCATGTTGTAGGACGTTTTGTCTTCAAAAAAGAACACCGGATCGTTGTCTTCGATCGCCGCAAGCAGCAGACCTTTGGCATCATACGGATTCGACGGAACAACCGTCTTCAGCCCCGGAATGCTTGTGAAAAGGCCGTACAGCGTCTGGGAGTGCTGTGCCGCAGCCCGGAAACCCGCTCCGTATGTGGTGCGGACGGTAATCGGCACTTGCGCTTTTCCGCCGAACATATAGCGGAATTTTGCCCCTTGGTTAATGACCTGGTCAAAGCACGTGCCGATGAAATCGTTAAACATCAGTTCCGCAATCGGTCTCAGCCCTGTTGATGCCGCAGCCATAGCGGCGCCCATATAGCCCGCTTCAGAAATGGGCGTATCCAGCACCCTGCTCCGTCCAAATTCCTGAACGAGCCCTTTTGTGACGCCTAATACGCCGCCCCATGCTTCGTCATCCTGCAAATGATCGACTGCCGCTCCTCCGGCTACATCCTCACCGATCAACAGCACATTTTCATCTCTTCTCATCGCAAGCTTCATTGCTTCATTGATCGCGTCTGACATACTTATGACTCTCGCCATCTTACATTCCTCCTTTTTCGTATGAGACATATACATCTGCCAGCAGCTCTGATTCTTTCGGATATGGGCTGTCTTCGCTGAACGAGACGGCTTTTTCAATCGATTCTTTGACGCTTTGTTCAATGTCTGCCAGTTTTTTTTCATCCGCCTCTTTTAACAGATAGTTTTTAAAGCCTTGTATGGCATCCTTTTCTTCAAGGTGCTCAGCTCTTTCATCCTTTGTTTTATAGGTTTGGGCATCTCCTTCGAAATGGCCGTAGTTTCTGTAAGTCATGCATTCAATCAAGGATGGGCCTCCGCCGTTTCTTGCTCGTTCAATCGCTTCCTCTGCTGCCTGATAAACTGCTAAAATATCTTTTCCGTCCACGGTTACTCCCGGCATGTTATAGGCAGCTGCCCGATCAGCGATTGAATCACAGGCTGACGCGTACTCAAATGGCGTGGCTTCACCATAGCCGTTGTTTTCAGCAACAAACACGACAGGAAGGTTCCATACAGCCGCTAGATTCAGTCCTTCGTGGAAGGTGCCTTGGTTATTTGCTCCGTCTCCGAAAAAGCAAACGCTTACATTATTGGTCTGTTTATATTTAGCCGTGAGCGCTGACCCGCATGCGAGCGTAAAACCGCCCCCGACGATTCCATTTGCCCCTAACATGCCTTTATCAAGATCGGCAATGTGCAGCGACCCGCCCTTGCCTTTACAAAGCCCGGTCGCTTTCCCGAAAATTTCAGCCATCATGCCATCCAGATCACAGCCCTTGGCGATACAATGCCCATGCCCTCTATGTGTGCTTGTAATGCTGTCGCCATCATCTAAGTGAGCGCACACGCCTACAGCTACCGCTTCTTCACCGGCATACAAATGGACGAATCCGGGAAGCACTCCCTCTGCGAACAGTTCATGCACTTTGTCCTCAAAGCCCCTGATTTCCAGCATCTTTTGGTACATCCACAGCGCTTTTTCCTCAGTTAATGACAAGCCTTCTCGTTTTAACAGTTCCATTGTGTGTGCCTCCTTCTATTTAGGGTTCGCCTTAATGAATGCAAGAAGTGTGCCAGCTATTGGATGCCCGTAAAATCAGTCTTTTATAATTGATACCATGAGACAGTTTGAGACAGGTGTCTCATTTTGTCTCGATATGAAACCATGTGTCTCGTTTTATTCCAAATCAAAAAGACCGGGCACCTGCCTGGTCTTTTGACGTCGATCGACATATTTATTTCCTCGGAAATCTTATCAACTTCCTAATGCCTCTGCATCGTTTTTCTGAATGGCGATTTCCGGAGTGAAATCAATTGAATATTTTACATAACCAAAGCCGCCGTCCCCATCCTTCTGCATGCAGTCTATCGTGCCTCTGAAATATGTATACCCTTTTTGATTAAGCGTTTTTCTGACGGTTTCCGCCATCGCCGCGGCATCTGTTTTTGATAACCCGCTGGCATCTAACTGAATCGCCATACTCATAGGCGCTTTTTTTGCCAGCTGTTTGTTCCATTTTGTATCTAATGTGAACTGGCCGTTTTCAAGAATCAAAGCAGCTTCAGTTTTTATGATTTGTGGCACCTCTTTTTTCAGATCTGCTTCGATTTCCTTCGATGCTTCTTCATTTAAGTGTTTTGCTACTGATTCGGTATACGCTTCTTCAATTCCATCACAAGTGACTTTCGGATGGAGAAATCCCTTCGTACACATCGGATAGTGATGAGATTGGGTGTTTGCTTGAAACACATATTCCGAGGTTTTAACGTTATATACCCCATTCGTGATCTTGATTTCTTTTTGAGGATAGGTTTCTTTCACATAAGAGACAAGCTTTTGCTCTGCGGTATTTTTCGTAAATGGATCACCGAAACATACATGATAGATAAATAGTCCGCATCCGAATAATGCAATGGCAAGTACGCCAACCACAAGTTTTTTCATGTTCACACTCTTTTCTTCATCTGTACGTTCTGCAGTTCATGCTTTTCTTCAACAGCCCGATTCAGCGCTTGAAGCATGTAACCAATGCCTTTGTACGATGACAGAGGCCAGCTGATATTCTGATGTTCTTCAATGACGGCGTTTAGGACGTTTCGGTATTTTTTCCCGCCAAGCATAACAAGCTGTTCAATGTCGGAAAAGCCTTTTTCGTGAAATTGACGGCGCAGCTCGTCCGCTGCCATAATCTCCGGGTAAGCGGTTCTAAAAGTGACATCGTAATTTTCGGGTACGACATCATCTGGGCGAAGGAATCCGTGCTTAGCCGACAATATGACCCACTCGTCGAAAAAAGCTTTCGCATATCGCTCGCACGCCTGATGAAACGGGCTGAGATAAGCGTCTTCCGCCCTTACCGGACCTGTATCTGGCCGGATGTCCCATATTTTTTTCTTGCCGCAGGGGATGATGCATAGTCGTTTCATTTTTCTCTTCCCCCTATTTCTGTTTCATATAATAGTTGAAATAACAAGCGCCCCTGTTTTATTTGCCATATCCCGGGCAGTTAGTTCCTCACATTATTGTGAAAGAGCCATTTGTTAAAATTTATTTTTATCTTTTCCCAAACCAGCTGTAAAATCTCCTTTGATCATTGAAAACATATATAAATCTTCAAATTTACCACAAGCGAATTCATAATGTCTCAACAAACCCTCTCTGCTAAAACCTTGTTTTTCTACTAGTTTTATCGATGGGATATTAGAAGGTTCAATAAGAGCTTCAACTCTTTCCAGCTGCAAGTGGTTATATCCATATTTGACGACAGCCTCTAATGCTTCACTGACGATTCCTTTTCTCCAGTAATCTTTGCTTAATTCGTACCCAACTTCAGCTCGATAATGTTTTGCAAGTCGGTTAAGATATCCACAACTTCCTATTACGACGCCAGAATCTTTAAGGGTAATTCCCCATCTGATTCCTGTACCTTTTTCATAAATGGATTTATACCACCTGATCTCTTCCCACACATCTTTAGTTGTTTCAAAGGGGTCTAACCCCATCGGCTTAACAACATCTTGATCTGAAAGATATGGTAGCATATCTTTGGCATCTTCAAAGTTTACTTCTCTTAAACGTAATCTTTTTGTTTCAATTATAGGAAATTCTTTCACCGTAAACTCCCCCTTCATTGTTTCCGCACCATCTCCTGTTATTACCATGTATTTTATCTTATCCATTTAGATAAAAAAAGATAGCAAGGACAATTCCCTGCTATCTTGATTCTTATAATACTTCAACAGCTTCTAGGCAGCATGTCTCCCTGAATATCGAGATGAAAATTTGCAGGAATAATCCGGCGCAATACCGCATTCACACCAGTTTAATGTCCCCACTTCGCTCTCACCTTGAATTGGAACACTTTTTACTTTGGCTCCGCCCCATCAAGATACTTCCTCTCAAATTCATCGAGCAATGCACGCACTTCGTCTGTTGATTTTGTGTTCATGCATTGGTTTCTTAATTCACTTGCCCCACGGAATCCGCGGAGGTAAATTTTGAAAAAGCGAGGAAGAGGCTTGTATGGACGCGCTTCTAATGCTGAATATTTATCATGAAGATCCAGATGCAGCCGTAAGAGATCAAGTAATTCCTTACTGCTATGCTCTTTCGGCTCCTTTTCAAAGGCAAATGGATTTGTAAAAATACCGCGGCCAATCATAATCCCATCAACACCGTATTGTTCAGCAAGTTTCAAGCCAGTTTGACGGTCAGGAATATCCCCATTGATCGTCAACAGTGTATCTGGCGCTACCTCATCACGAAGTTTCTTAATCTCCGGGATGAGTTCCCAATGCGCATCCACTTTGCTCATTTCCGATCTTGTACGCAAATGGATAGAAAGATTCGCAATGTCTTGTTTCAGTACGTGTGTCAGCCACTCACGCCATTCGTCAACATCTGTGTAACCAAGCCTTGTCTTCACACTTACAGGCAATCCCCCTGCTTTTGCTGCTTGTATTAGTTCTGCTGCAACCTCTGGACGACAAATAAGGCCGCTTCCCTTTCCATTCCCCGCCACATTAGGTACAGGGCAGCCCATATTAATATCCAGACCCTTAAACCCTAATTCCGCCATACCAATACTCATTTGGCGAAAGTTCTCAGGCTTGTCTCCCCATATATGAGCTACCATTGGCTGTTCATCCTCTGTAAAAGTCAAACGGCCGCGCACACTGTCCTTCCCATCCGGGTGACAATAGCTCTCTGAGTTTGTGAATTCTGTAAAGAACACATCCGGTCTGCCTGCTTCACTTACTACATGCCGGAAAACTACATCTGTCACATCTTCCATTGGTGCCAGTACAAAAAATGGCCGTGGTAATTCACGCCAGAAATTTTCTGTCATAATAAATCCAAATCCTTTCATGATGGGATACGGCCAAACCTTGATCCCAAAATTAAAAAACTGACCATGCTTCTTTTACACTTATAGCATGTGTAAGCACTTCTTATCAAACGATAGTAAATTTTGAACATTTAAATCTTTGCTAATCACACATAAAAAGTGACAAAGTTTGGGTCAAAGGTTTAGGTACATGATTCAGGTTTCTTCTGTATGTTCCTGAAAATTTTCTTATCAATTGCTGGGGGGCTCATCACACACTTATTTCTGCGTCCCTGTCCAAATTTGTTAAAAAGTATTGCTAAGATATTGAATTGTATTAGTTTGAACTAAATAATCCTTGGACTTTTATCGAAAAAAATCGAGAAATTATTTGATACAAGAATGGGAAGTTTACTTTTACAGTACAATTTTTGTGAAACGGTAATAAACATGATCCCCTGTTCCCCTCCATTTTCTATCTTTATAAGGATCTCTGAAAAGAGATGAGTCAGGGCAAGGTTTACGCATGAAAAAGACCCGGAAGTCGGCAATGTACATTCTACCGAAATCCAGATCTGATTAGGACTTAATGAGACGATTTCAATACAAGCTTCGCCACTGCTTCAACGTGAGCCGTCTGCGGAAACATATCGACAGGCTGAATATATTCCACGCGATAGTCTTTCGACAGCGCCTGTAAATCCTTCGCAAGCGTGGATGGATTGCAGGAAACGTACACAAAGCGTTTCGGTTTGACTTTTTTGATCGTGTCCAGGAACGTAGTGTCACAGCCAGTTCTTGGCGGGTCGACGATGACGACGTCCGGGCGGAAACCTTCTTTCGTCCATTTCGGGAGCCAGTGCTCGGCTGTTCCTGTTACGTACGTGGCGTTTGTCATGCCGTGCTTTTTGGCGTTTTTCTTGGCATCATCAATTGATTCCTTGATGACGTCCATGCCGCGGACTTCCTTCGCTCCGTCCGCCACCCACATTCCGATGGTGCCGACGCCGCAATACGCGTCAACGACTTTTTCTTTTCCGGTCAGCTGCGCCGCTTTTTTCACTTCGTCATACAGCTTGACGGTTTGCTCCGGGTTGAGCTGGAAGAAGGCGCGGGCGCTCAGTTCAAATGATACGTCGCCAAGCACCTCTTGGATCACTGTTTTTCCGGCGAGCGGTTTTGTTTTCTCACCGAAGATCACAGAGGTTTTCGCTCCGTTTACATTTTGAATAATGGATTTCACCTCAGGCAGGCGCTTTTGGATCGCTTTGACGATTTCTTCCTTATGCGGAAGCGTTTCTTTTGCTGTTACAAGAACGACCTGCACTTCGCCTGTTTCAAAGCCGACTCTCGTCACGATCGTGCGAACGTCGCCTTTTCGTTTTCTTTCATTATAAACAGACACATTGAAGTCCTCTAAAATGCGGCGGACGATGCCTGTTGTTTTATTTGTTGCCGGATGCTGGACGACGCAGTCTTTGATCGGCACGATATCATGAGAATCAAGGCCGTATAAGCCGGCGATGATGCTGCCGCTTTGTGAGCGTCCGATCTGGAATTGGCTTTTGTTGCGGTAATTCCATGGGTTGTCCATGCCGACCGTTTCTCTGATATCCATGTTTTCGACTTTGAACTTCGTATGGCGCTCCAGAGACTGGATGACGATGTCGCGCTTTTCCCGAAGCTGCTGGCTGTATGCAAGATGCTGAAGCTGACAGCCGCCGCACTGCTCGTAGACAGGGCAAGGCGGTGCCACCCGATGCTCCGAAGCCTTGCGAATCTTCTTGATCCGTCCCTCCGAAAACTTCGGCTGCACTTTCGTCGCTTGGACGACAACCTCTTCACCAGGAAGCGCGCCGGGCACGAACACGACTTTTTTCTTAAAATAGCCGACACCTTCTCCGTTAATGCCGAGACGCTTAATCGTCAGCGGAAAGGTTTGTCCGACTTTCAGTTCGACGGGCGCCTGTTTTTTTTGTTGGTTCACGTTGTTCTCTCCGTTTCTATATGAAGCTTTCTGCAGATGGCAGAAAGTGAAATGTTTTTTTCACATCTAACTAGTATAACACGTTTGCAGGATTTCCTTCATTGTCAGACGAATTATTCTATACTCCTCCACAAATACAAAGACGCATAGCTTAAATAAGGCTCCCACTCTTTGCTCATCGCAAGCATGACATCCTTTGCCGGCTTATCGTCCAGCTGAAAATGGCGTTTGATCGCATTCTGGAGTCCGATATCGGCAAGCGGAAATAAATTAGGGCGTCCAAGGCCGAACATGAGGACGTTTTGTACTGTCCACGGGCCGATGCCTCTGATTTTGATTAGTTTCTTCATAATGTCCTCATCCGTCATATTCGGAAGCTCTGACAAGTCGAGTGTGCCTTCTGCGATCATCCTTGACGTATCAATGGTGTATTCCGCTTTTCTCATGCTGAATTGCAGATCGCGCAGATCCTGATAATCGAGTTCCGCAATCGTTTCCGGCTTTGGATAGCACCACACGCCGTCCTTCTGCTCGCCGAAGGTTTGGACAAACCGTTCTGTCAAGGTGTACGCAAAAGATAAATTCAGCTGCTGATGCACAATGCATTTCATGATACAGTTGTACACGCTGTAGTCCAATACAAGCGGCGTGCCTGCATGCTCTTCAAAAATCGCGGAAAGATTCGTTTTTGAGAAATGATCAAGGACATGCTGCAAATCATGTTCCCATTGAAAAATCCGCTTGATTTCCTTCATCATGTCTTCCTGCTCTGTTTCCCCGCTGACGAGAAACTCGGGCTCGTCCGCATGGCCTAAAGCCTGCACCTTCACAATACATACGTCACCGGCCTTATTTCTAATCGGCACTCTTATGTCCCGCGCTTTCAAATCAACTGCATTCAGAGGGTCTAACGCCAGCCTGTTGAGCACACGGTCAAAATGGTACGGCGGTGTGACCGATACTTTTTCTTTCCACATATGATCAGCCCTTTTTCCGTTTTTTGTTCAGTATACCACGCCGCTGGAAACCGGTAGAAAACACTGTATACTTTTCTGAAAAAGGCCGCATGATATAATGGCAGGTGGAGGGTTGTTTATGATCAACATTACCGCTATCACAACACAGGATCAGCTTTTGAAAAATATACCGATCGAACGGGTTGAACAGCCGGATATTGCGTGGTACTGGGTTGATTTTTACGGCCCGGAGGAAACGGAAACCGCGTTATTGAGAGATTTTTTTCATTTTCATCCGCTTGCGATTGAAGATTGCTTTCAGCATATGCAGCGCCCGAAGCTTGACCATTACGATGGCTATCGCTTTTACGTGCTTCATGCGCTGAATCAGGAAACACTTGAGACCGAAGAAGTCGATATCTTTCAAGGCGAAACATTTGTCGTCACCTTTCATTTACACGAAACGCCCGGTATCGCCAAAGTCCGGGAGCGATTATATGCTTCACCGGACATGTTTAAAAAAGGGCCGGGGCATATTTCTTACATGATCATGGATCAGCTTGTTGATGAATATTTTCCTCTGGTGTACAAAATAGAAGACCGGCTGAATGAGATTGAAGACAGCCGCAGCCACAAAACGTACGGGACACTGATGAGCGAGGTGTTTGAGCTCAGAACTGACCTATTGCATCTCAGGCGGACCATTATTCCGATGCGTGATTTGCTGTATCGGATTTTAAGTCTTGACCATGTGAAAGAGCAGCGGGAAACAAAGGCATACTTCAGCGATATTTACGATCATTTATTAAAGCTTTCAGAAATTGTGGAATCTAACCGCGACATGACGTCCGATTTACGTGACAGCTACGTGACACTGAATTCGAACCGGATGAATGCGATTATGATGACATTGACCATCGTGTCTACGATTTTTATCCCGCTCACGTTTATCGCCGGCGTTTACGGCATGAACTTCGACAACATGCCGGAGCTTCACTGGAAATACGGATATTTTGCTGTGCTTGGCCTGATGGCCGCTCTTGTGGCCGGCATGCTGATATGGTTTGTACATAAAGGATGGTTCAACATCTTTAAATGAGGACAGCGTGAAGCTGTTCTTTTTATTTTGGTAAGCCGATTTCCAGCATATCCTGTTCATTTTGTATATAATGAAAAAAATGTTCAGGGAGTGATCAGATTGAAAATCGCTGTGATCGGACTCGGCAATATGGGACAGCCCATTGCCCGAAACGTGCTACAAGCAGGCTATCGTTTGACAGTATACAATCGGACGAAAGAAAAGACGGAGGAATTCGCATCCCAGGGCGCCCAAGTGGCAGAAACGCCGCGCCAGGCGGCCGAGACCGCTGATATTGTCGTGACAATGCTTTCTGATGA
Organism: Bacillus halotolerans; assembly: GCF_001517105.1. GTDB lineage: Bacteria > Bacillota > Bacilli > Bacillales > Bacillaceae > Bacillus > Bacillus halotolerans. The sequence goes on along the minus strand of NZ_LPVF01000011.1, from coordinate 207,686 downwards.
CAATTCTGTCAGCGCCGTGACATTCGGCAAAGACGGATTGATTGAAGGATTATCTGGGAATGGCATTCACATTTCGATGAGCACGATCAGTGTGGAGTTCTCAGAAGAACTCGCGGCCGCCCATGCAGAAAAAGGACAATCCTTCCTTGCGGCTCCTGTGCTGGGAAGACCGGATGCCGCCGCAAAAGCCGCGCTTCGCATTATAGCGGCAGGACCCGCGGAAGCGAAAAAAACAGCAAAACCTCTGCTCGAAAGCTTGAGTCAGCAAGTGTTTGACGTCGGCGAAGAAAGCAAAACAGCAAACGCAGCGAAAATCAGCATCAATTTCCTGCTCGTATCCATGCTGGAGGCGTTATCTGAATCATTCCTGTTGATGGAGAAATACGGACTAGAGCAAAAACAATTTTTAGAGATCGCCAACGCGCTTTTCGGTTCCCCCGTATATCAAAATTACGGAACGATCATGGCCGAGCAAACATTTGAGCCGGCGGGCTTTAAAATGTCATTAGGGTTGAAGGACACCAATCTGGCGCTCGCCGCCGCGAAGCAGGTTTCTGCAAACCTCCCTCTTGCCGAGCTGGCGAAAAGCCATTTTGAAAACGGTATTGAAAAAGGGCTTGGAAACCTAGATTGGGCCGCTTTAATAAAATGCATAGAAAAATAGAAAAAGCCTCTCCATTGCGGAGAGGCTTTCTTGCTTACAAAGACGGCAGCTTCATTTCTTTCTCAAACATCAAGTCATCAATGCTTTTAAAGGTATAGCCTTGTTTTTTCAGGTCGGTAATCGCATCGTCCAGCGCCTCGGCATTGTCCTTGGAGACAGTGTGAAGCAGGTAAATCGCACCCGGATGCGCCTGTTTGATCATGTGATCGTAGGCGTATTTTTTCCCTTTTTGATGATTGATTTTCCAGTCGACAAAAGCGACGGACCAGAAAACGGTTTGATAGCCCATGCGTTTTGTTTCTTTCAGCACATATTCACTGAATACGCCGCGCGGCGGCCGTAAGTACAGGTTGTCCTGCTTTCCCGTGATCTTATAAACTTCCTCGTTGACTGAATCAAGCTCATCCTGAATTTGGTCTGCCGTTTTTGTCGTCAGATCCGGATGGTGAAATGAGTGGTTGCCGATGATATGCCCTTCATCCGACATCCGTTTGATCAGCTCGGGCTGATCCTTCACGAAATGCCCGGTGACAAAAAACGTTCCTGTCACGTGATGTTTTTTTAAGACATCAAGCACCTTTGGCGTATAGCCATTTTCGTAGCCGTTATCAAATGTTAAATAAATTGTTTTTTCTTTTGTATTGCCTAAATAAAACGCGTCATATTGTTTGATTAGGCTGTTCAGCTGTTTTCCCGCATCTGGCGGCTGATGATTAACGCTTCGCTTAAAACCCCAATTAATCGGCTCATTCGGTACCGCATCTGCCTCTTTTGCTCCTGCTGCAAGCAGGACGGCGGCGCAGCATATTGCACACATCCACTTCATGGCCAGCGCTCCTTCTGCATTTTTTCTTATTTTACAGAAAGGCGCCCTGTTTTATACTGACGCTTAATGCCAATATAAAAAACCGCGGCATGCGCGGTTTTATTCCCAGTCTTTTTTAAATCGTTCATATTTGGCTTCCAGGTCATCCAGCATGCCGATGAGTCTGTCTATATCTTCAACGTCTGTTGCTTCAGGGTCTAATGAATCGATGACGTTCATAAACATGTCTAGTCTGTTCTTTAAATAATCAAGCTGCTGATCTTTATTGTTTACTGCGTTCCCCATTCTGCGCCTCCATTCATTTTTTATTATGGTAGCTCATTTTTTGCTGTTTTTCAATCGCCCCGCTACTTGCGATCTTGGCAAATCAGGTCTAAAATTAACTGTTGGCAGCGTTAGTATGCCCCATTTATAAAGGAGTTAGATAGTCATGACACAAAACACGAAGCTGCGTCCGATTACACCTGAGTTCGATCCTTGGGAAGCCTATATGGATGTCGACCAGTATGGAGATATGCAGCTGACGAACGTTGAATTTACAACGACGACACTGTGCAATATGAGATGCGAGCATTGCGCTGTAGGCTATACATTGCAGCCCAAAGACCCGAATGCTCTGCCAATAGATCTTCTGTTAAAACGGCTGGAGGAAATTCCCCGCCTCAGATCCATCAGTATTACAGGCGGAGAGCCGATGCTTTCATTAAAATCTGTAAAGGAATATGTCGTGCCGTTATTGAAATACGCCCACGAGCGCGGGGTGAGGACCCAAATCAATTCAAACCTGACTCTCGATATCGAGCGATACGAATGGATTATTCCGTATCTTGATGTGTTACATATTTCTCATAACTGGGGAACGGTTGAAGAGTTTGCGGAAATCGGTTTTGCTATGATGGACAGAAAACCGACCTTCGAACAGCGCGCGCGCTATTTTGATAAAATGATCGAAAACAGCCGCAAGCTAGTGGATGCCGGAGTGATGGTATCAGCGGAAACGATGCTGAACAAACGCACACTTCCGCACATTGAGCATATTCACCGCCAAATCACAGAAGATATGAAATGTCAGCGTCATGAAATCCATCCGATGTATCCGAGTGATTTTGCGAGCGCTCTTGAATCTCTCAGCCTGAAGGACATGAGACAGGCGATTCACCGTTTGCTGGATATTCGTGATGAAAAGACATGGATGCTGTTCGGCACACTGCCGTTTTACGCATGCAGTCCTGACGAAGAGGATCAAGAGCTGCTTCGCCGGCTTCGCACGGCGAAAAACGTGACAGTGAGAAATGACCCTGATGGCCGGTCACGCCTGAATGTCAATATTTTTGACGGGAATATTATTGTGACCGACTTTGGCGATACACCGCCACTCGGCAATATACAGACGGACAGCCTGCCTTCCGCCTATCAAAAGTGGAGAGAAACAAAGCTGGCCAAAGAACTGAACTGCCACTGCCCGAATGTCCGGTGCCTCGGACCAAACGTTCTCGTCAAAAACAGCTACTACCAGGATACAGATTTTTCAAAACGTCAAGCCAGGAGTTAGATGCGGATGGAAGAAACACTTACGGAGATTTTTCAGAATAAAATCGTTGATATTCTCCTCGTCGCCGTCATTTTGTGGATCGGTGTTTTTATCATTAACCGATTGGTGCAGTTATTTTTTAAACGGACGGACTTTATTGAAGAAAGAAAAGAGAAAACCATTGAAAGCCTTGTCCGTTCTATCACCCAATATACGGCGACGATCGGTTTTATCTTTTATGTTATTTCTTTATTTGTGCATGATTTCGGCAAGATTTTAGCCGGGGCGGGCGTAGCCGGTATCGTCATCGGTTTTGGCGCCCAATCACTGATTAAGGATGTGCTGGCGGGTGTGTTTTTAATTTATGAACGCCAGCTTCATAAAGGCGATTATGTGACGGTAAATAATTTATTTAACGGCACCGTCGAAGAAATCGGCCTGCGCTCGCTGCAAATCCGTGAATGGAGCGGAAAGCTTCTCACCATCAGCAACGGCGAGGTCAGACAAATAGAAAATTATAATATTGATTTTATGCGGATTACCGAATCCTTTCTCATCAGCTTTAAAGAAGATCCAGATCGTGTATACAGTGTGCTGGAGGAAGCGTGCGACATGCTGAATGAAGAGCTTCGCGATTCACTGAAGCGGGATGAATTCGGAAACCCGACAGAGCCTTTTCAAATACACGGCATCACCGCTTTGAATAAAATCAACCGCGGGGTTGAATTTACCGTAAAGGGCATGGTGCGGGATGAAGATTATTTCAGTGCCAGCCTTGCCGCCAGACGGGTTCTCGTTCGCCAGCTGTACCAAAACAATGTGCAAATGCTTGAGGAAGCTATAAGAATCGAAAGAACCCAATAAAAAAACTGATTCCATAATGGAATCAGTTTTTTGTTTATCTTGGCTGTGAGGAAAGCTGGAAGCTAAACGTGACATGGTCTTGAACCGGAATCCACGCGCCGATTCCCTGTGACGTGACATTTTTCACTACAAGTTTTCGTTTATTGCCCTTGAGCACTAAATAGACTTCTCCGTAAGTCACTTTCCCTTTTTCATTCACAGCCGGAGCATATGCGTTTAAATAACCGAGTTTTTTCGGAGCGACTTTATAAATTTGATCTCGTTTTGTTCCCGCTCCGATGACCGTTTCAAATGCTAGCGGAAGATTTGTTTTTTTCATCGCCTTCAGCATCATCATGCTTTTGACATCTTCCGTGTTTGGAACTTTTGCTGTCAGGCCGCCCGTTACTCTATATTGCTGCTCTTGGTCATAATGCATTTCAGCCGTTTGTTTTCCGCCGCGGTTATCCGCGCGGTTTGTATTGATTTTTTTATACTCCCAGTTGGCGACTGTTTCATTCGATTCATATCCAAGCGCCCATTTCCCGAGAAATATTGTGGCTCGGTAGCCGACCGCAAGCGGTGTGCCAGAGACCGTAGACTCGTTCAGCATTTTGATGAGGTGCGGATTTTCGATCTGTACCTCTGATGAACTCAGCAGTTCCTTAGCCAGCTTGCTCGGCTGAAGCATCGGCTGATCCTGTGAAGCATTCGGATACGTGTTTTCCTTCGAAATGCTTGCTACAGAATTCGGCACCTTAAACTGCTTCTTCGCGTGGATGGGCTGAACGCCGAAAAAACTAAAGAATAACAACACAATAAGTGTGGAATGAAATAGCTTTTTCATCATATCACTCTTTCTATCGCATTTTCCCTTAGTCTTTTCATCCCGCTTTGTTGTTATCCATCATTTTTTCAGGTTAAAGAAGGAAAAAGCCGATCGCCATAATGACATAAGCCGCTAGCAGCGTGGCACCTTCAAACCAGTTGGAATCACCATCATTCGAAATGGCAATCATCAAGAGAACGGAAGATACCATCGCGACAAGCTCCGGCAGTGTAAACACAAGCGGCATGCTTACCGGGAAAAAGATAGAGCAGATCACGAGAACCGGCGCAACAAACATGGCAATCTGCAAAGTGGAGCCGACAGCGATCTCCACCGCAATATCCATTTTATTTTTATAGGCCATAATGATGGCAGACGCGTGTTCCGCCGCATTACCGACAATCGCAACGATGATGACCCCGATAAACAGCTCGCTCCAGCCGAACTGTTCAGCAACCGAGTGGAATGTGTGCACCAGATTTTCGGAAATGTACGCCACGACAATTGTTGCCGCAAACAAAACAATCGTGGCAACCTTCCCTGACCATTCCGGCTGCTCCTCTTCCTCAGGCTGGACAGCATTGTTCGGCTGATATACACCGCGGTGCGTGACAAGCTTAAAGTACAGAGCCGCCACATATAACAGAATCAAAATGATGCTGATACCGATGCTTAAATTAAGCTTGCTTGTATCCCCCATTCCAACCGAAAATACCTCAGGAATTACGAAAGCCACAATAATGGCGAAAATCAAAAGCCCGGAATTATGGCGTGCATCATGGATATTAAACTCCTGCCGCTTGTATTTTAAACCGCCGACAAAAAACGATAACCCCGCAACCAGCAGGAGATTTCCCAGCACTGAACCTGTTAAAGAGGCAAGCACGATTCCTGTAAGGCCTTCCTTTAATGCAAATAGCGAAATAATCAGCTCAACCGCATTCCCGAAGGTGGCGTTCAACAGACCGCCGATCCGCGGCCCGGCAATAATGGACAGCGATTCTGTCGCTCTTCCCATATAGCTTGCCAGAGCAATAATTGTTACACAATAGACTGCAAAGAGAATGGCAGAAGGCCAATGCATCAAACTGCCGATAACAGAAAGCGGAACACCAGCCGCCACTAATATAAAAAAGATACGATTCATAGTGAATTGACTCCTTTAGTATGACTTGTTTTATTTTTATTCTTCACAAAAATCATCATGATTACACGAGGTCAAATGTTTGCGCGCGATATAGGCTTTTTTCAGGTTGCCGCCTTTTGGAAATCGGTGTACGATCAACATAGATCTCACAAAGGAGAACAGACACGATGTCACGAATGCATTTTTCTATTCTGGTTTTGCTCGTTTCCATATCCGGGTTTTCACAGGGCATGCTGCTCCCCGTCATCTCGATTATCTTTGAAACAAATGGTGAATCAGCGGCGATGAACGGCCTGCATGCGACCGGGCTGTACATCGGAGTGCTATTGGCTTCTCCGTTTATGGAGGCTCCGCTTAGAAAACTGGGCTTCAAACCGCTGATCGTCATTGGCGGAAGCATCGTCATTTTAAGCTTGTTCGGGTTCATTTGGCTTCAGTCGGTTTGGGTGTGGTTCCTGCTTCGTCTTTTCATTGGGATCGGCGACCATATGCTTCACTTTTCTACGCAAACGTGGGTGACCTCCATGTCGTCAAAGCAAAACCGCGGGAGAAATCTTTCCATTTACGGACTCTCCTTTGGTCTTGGTTTTGCTGCGGGCCCGTTTATGGTCCCGTTTGTTAAGCTGAGTCCGGCACTGCCTTTTATCGTGTCAGGCTGCATCAGTTTGCTTGCGTGGCTCTTTGTTTTCTTGCTACAAAATGCATACCCGGAAACCAGCCCTCACGAAACCAAATCAGACAATAGTTTCAGACGCTTTTACCAGGCTATGCTGTTTGCATGGGTTGCGTTTATGCCTACGTTCGGGTACGGATTTCTGGAGACTGCATTAAACGGCAGCTTTCCTGTGTATGCGCTGCGTCTGGGTTTATCTGTGGACGCCGTCGCTTTGATTCTTCCTGCATTTGCGATCGGAAGCATTATTTTTCAATTCCCGCTCGGCATTCTCAGCGATAAATACGGAAGACGGAATGTGCTGCTTGTGATTTTGCTGACGGGGGCCTTTTGCTTTCTCATCGCAGGCGTGTTCCCTTTTCCTTACGTGATCGGCTGCTGCTTCTTTATTGCGGGCATGGCAGTCGGGTCAACCTTTACACTCGGCATCAGCTTTATGACAGACCTTCTTCCGTCCCACCTGCTTCCGGCGGGGAATTTGCTATGCGGCATTTCATTCAGTCTCGGCAGCATTTTCGGGCCGATTGCAGGCGGCTGGTATATGCAAACCTTCGAAAGTGCTAACTTGTTTTATTTGATTACCCTCATTCTAGCCGCTGTCTGGCTCGCTATCGCTTTAGGCAAACCGAAAAGCTGGCCAGCGGCTGAGACCTATTCTTCCTCTTCATAAGAAAAAGCCTCCTGACACAAAGTCAGGAGGCTTTTGTTCTAATGATAGCCGTTTTGTCCGTTGGCACTTCCGCTTGTTTTATGACTCGATTTGCTCTTTGAGTTCTGTTTGTTATGGCTTCCGCCTTTTTTCGTATGCTTTGTCATCACGTTTTGCCCCCCGGATCATTTTTGAACTGAAGTTCCTTTATAGGGTGCGCTAATTGTAGGGATTTTCATCAGGAAGCTTTTTACGTTTATGTAAAAGCGCGTTGATTTCTCCCCCTAAAATAATTAAAATCCCGCTTAAGTAAAACCAGATCATCAGGACGATGATCCCCCCAATGCTTCCGTATGTGGCGCTATAGTTCGCAAATGTACTGACGTAAAACGAAAACAGGGTGCTGACGACAATCCAGCCGATGGCCGCAAACAGCGCACCCGGCATTACAAAGCGAAGCGACAGCTTTTTGTTAGGCGCGATGACGTACAAAGCGGAAAAAACAATCAGCAGCACAAGCGGGCTGACTCCCCAGCGGATCGCCGTCCAGATGGATAAAAACAGGTCCGAAGCGCCGACAAAGTCCGCAGCAAGCATTCCGATCTGCCGGCCGAATACCGGCAGAAGCAAGGCAACTAAAATGGTAAACACCATGGCGATCGTCAGAAAAATTGAGGTTAGACGTACAATGATAAAAGAGCGGTTTTCCTCCACTTCATACGCGTGGTTTAACGATCTGACGATGGCATTCATTCCATTAGACGCAGACCATAACGCCGCGATGATCCCGAATGACAGCAATCCGCCGTTTCGGTCATTTAATGTTTGGTGGGTAATGGATTCAACGAGGGACATCGCACTTCCGGGAGCGTATTGTTTTATAACCCCCAGCACGTCATCTGTAGAAATCGGAAGATACGCGGTGAGCGTCAGCATAAAAATCAAAAACGGGAACAGCGATAACAGAAAAAAATACGCCAGCTCCGCAGATTTGCTTTGCCCCTCATGAAGGGTGTATCTGCCGAACAGCTCTTTCAGAAAGTTCATGTCGTCTCACCTCGAATGTTTAATCATTTATCTTTTGTAAAATGTTCCTTTGTTTCCTGTACCAGCTCCATCACTTTCGGCGTTGTTTTCTTCAGCTCTTTGACTTGCTGATTAACGAAGCCGACTTCATCTGACAGCGTCTGGGCCAGCTGTTTGGCTTCATCAATTTTTGTAATGACATTGTTTTTCAATAGTTCAGGATTGTTTTTGTACAGAGACATTTTATGCTTGCACGTCATCCATCTCATGCCGCAGGCCTGTCTCGTCGGCTTATGGAGCAAGGATAGCGCCGCGCCTGCCGCAGCTCCGAGAATGACACCTTTCAGCAACCAGCGTTCATTGTTCATGATGAACTCTCCTTTCCCTCACAATTGTTTTTCTTCTTGAATGGATGCAAGCAGATGCTCACAGCCTGATCTGATCAATTGATAGACCACGTCAAAGTTCCCAGTGTAGTAAGGGTCGGGAACGTCCGCAAGATCTGAATCATCAACGTAGTCAAGCAGCCTCTTGATCTGTGCGGCTTTTTTTAAACCCGCCATGCTTCTCAGGCTTCCGATATTTTCTGCATCCATCGCAATGATGTAATCAAAATCGGTTAAATCCTGTTCGCGCACCTGGCGCGCCAGCATGCCTTCAAAGCTGATCCCTTCTCTGTGCAATATCTCCTGCGTTCCTTCATGCGGAGGATTGCCGACGTGCCAGCCGCCGATGCCGGCTGAGTCTGTTCTGATTTTCCCCTCTAATCCTTTTTTCGCTGCCAAGTCCCGAAATATCGCTTCCGCCATCGGAGACCGGCAAATGTTTCCCAAGCAAACAAATAACACGCTGATCATGTTGTGCAACCTCCCTATTCTTTGCCCATATTTCTCTAAAAAGAAACCTTTACCGCTATCTTAGTAGGATGTTCAATCACTTTTCAACTGATGTCACCACTTTTTTGAAATAAATGGCCGAAATGAGAATAGGGTTTTTTTCTGATGGAATTCTGTTAGAATAAAACATACCAAATGACGCGAAAGAAAGGATGGAATCATTTGTCCAGCCAAAATACAGAAACATTAACTCAAATGATTGAAGAGATTTCACAAAAACTGAACATGCTGAATGTCGGGGTTATCAAAGCGGAAGACTTCAGCGACGAAAAAATAGAGGACCTCACCTACCTTCATAAAATGGTGATGAAAAAAGCAGCATTCAGCCCGAGCGAAATGCAGGCGATCGCTCAAGAACTTGCATCACTTCGAAAATAATGGGGCTTGCCGGCATCCGGCAAGTCTTTTTTATTATTGATGAAGATGATTCTTTTTGCTTTCGTTTATTAGGGAGCCGGAAAGACGCGGCAGCAAGGCGCCGGGCTTCCTGAGGCCGGCGAATACAGCAAATGGCCGAATAAGATTTTGAAGGAGTACTAGAATGAAAACGAAATACGTCAAAACAGCAACCGGAATGTACATCAACTACTTCTTGCTCGGAATGGTCAATATCATTCTCGCATCCAACATGTCCTCCTTAACGAAGCAGTGGAATACCGACCCGACAGGCATCAGTTATGTGATTGCGGCTATCGGATTCGGCAAGCTGCTGACATACGGAATATCTGGCGTTTTATCAGATAAAATAGGCAGAAAACCGCTCATTGTGGCTTCCGCCGGATTGATGGCTGTCTTTTTAATCGGTATTCCATTATCACCGAGTTATGAACTTGCGTTTGTGTTTGCTTTATTAGCCGGAGTCGCAAATTCGGCCATGGACGCAGGAACATATCCGGCTTTAACGGAGCTCTTCCCAACTGCTCCCAGCTCGGCGAATGTCTTGGTAAAAGCTTTTATGTCTCTCGGGGCCGCTCTTTTGCCGCTCCTGATTACAGTTTTGGCAGACCATAGCCTATTCTACGGATATGCATTTTATTTGCCGGCAGCTGTCTATGTGCTGAACATCCTCTGCTTATCAGCGGTTTCGCTGCCAAAAAAACAGAAACAGCCCATCAGCACCGGGCAACAGGGATCTCCTGCTTTCTTATCTGAACCCGACATGAAGAAAGAAGGCGCCGCGCTGATTATCATTGGTTTTACATCAACGGCTTTATTCACAGTATCTCAAATCTGGCTTCCAAGCTTCGCCCAAAAGGCTGCAGGGTTAGCTGAATCAGCTTCCGTACAATTGCTGAGCTACTATAGTATAGGCGCTTTGGTATCTGTTTTATTATTAGCCCTTCTGCTGAACAGATGGGTAAAACCGGTGATGATTACGCTGCTGTATCCGATTATTACATTATGTACGCTTGCCGTTATGCTGACAGTTCACGTCCCAGTTGTACTGGACATCACAGCCTTTTTCTTAGGATTTTCAACCGCGGGTGTGTTTCAAATTACCATTACATTAATGACAGAGCTTTTCTGGAACCGCAAAGGCACCGTCACCGGAATTGTTGCGACAGCTTCAAGTATTGCCTCGATTCTGCTGCCGATCGCCACCGGGCTCATCGCAAAAGCGGGAGGCATAGCCCATATCTTTATGTTCGACTTCGGCATTGCCGTCATCGGAACAGCCTCTGCTGCTTTTTTGTATTACAGATACAATAAACTGACCGCACGTTCCAAGCTATCATGAAAAAACGGACGTCCCCGCAGGGCGTCCGTTTTTGTTATTTTTCAAGCAGTGCCAAAGATTCGCGGTTAAATGCAGGAATGTCATCCGGCGTGCGGCTGGTGACCAATTGATTTTGGCAAACCACGACTTCCTGATCAACGACATCTGCCCCCGCGTATTCCATATCTACACGAATGGACGTATAACCTGTCGCTTTTCTGCCTTCCAGCGCTTTAGCAGTAATCAGCAGCTGCGGGCCGTGACAAATCGCAAATACCGGCTTTTTGTCCGTCATAAACGCTTTTGTAAACTGGACGAAACGCTCATCGGCACGAAGCTGGTCGGGTGAAAACCCCCCCGGAATTAAAAGCGCGTCAAAGTCGGAAGGGTTTACGTCATCAATGGACGCATCGACTGTGACTTGCGCATTTCCCTGCTTGCCTTTTACGGTTTTCCCTTTTTCATTTTCGATAACGGTCAGCTCATGCCCCGCTTCTTTAAATGCTTTTGCTGGTTCAGTATACTCGCTGTCTTCGAAATAATCTGTCAGCACAACTGCGATTTTTTTACCCATGATTGATAACCTCCCCTAATATGTCTACATAAAACACTCTACCCCAGCCACAATATAATAAACATTTTGCAGAGCCGACAAACGATAAGCATAATGACCCAATTCACAACACCCAAAGATGATACATAATACTTATTTTTCTCCCTTTTACAATAATCATAAAGAAACATCTACAAATGCTTACAAAATATTCTTACAATAGAACCAGTAACACAAATTTCGTTGAAAGGTGGAGAACTGGTGAGAATACAGAAAAGACGAAAAGACGTCAGTAACATTCTCCGTATTCTGCTGCCCCCAATTATGATACTTAGCTTAATCCTCCCAACACCGCCCGTTCATGCAGAAGAAAACACGGCTCCTCAAGTGAATCTCAGTATTTTGGCTACAACTGATATTCATGCCAACATGATGGATTACGATTACTACAGCGACAAAGAAACGACAGAATTCGGGCTTGCCAGAACGGCACAGCTGATCCAAAAGCACCGCCAGGAGAACCCAAACACCTTGCTCGTGGATAACGGTGACTTGATTCAAGGAAATCCGCTGGGCGAATACGCAGTGAAATACGAAAAAGACAACATTATCTCCGGCGCGAAACCCCACCCAATTATCAGCGTCATGAACGCGCTGAAGTATGACGCAGGAACACTTGGCAATCATGAATTCAATTACGGGCTCGACTTTCTCGACGGCACAATCAAAGGAGCCGATTTCCCGATTGTAAACGCCAATGTGAAAACAAATGGCGGCGAACACCGTTATACGCCGTATGTTATTAACGAGAAAACAGTCACAGATGAAAACGGAAACGAACAGAAGATCAAAGTAGGGTACATAGGTTTTGTCCCGCCGCAAATCATGACCTGGGACAAAAAGAATCTCGAAGGACAGGTGCAGGTGCAGGATATCGTCGAATCTGCCAATGAAACGATTCCGAAAATGAAGGCAGAAGGCGCGGATGTCATTATTGCCCTTGCCCACACTGGTATTGAAAAGCAGGCGCAATCGTCAGGTGCAGAAAACGCCGTTTTTGACCTGGCCACGAAAACAAAGGGCATTGATGCGATTGTCTCGGGCCATCAGCACGGACTCTTCCCTTCCGCAGAATATGCGGGTGCCGCTCAGTTCGATGTTGAAAAAGGAACCATTAACGGCATTCCGGTCGTCATGCCAAGCAGCTGGGGCAAATACTTAGGCGTCATTGACCTCAAGCTTGAAAAAACAGACGGCTCGTGGAAGGTCGAAGATTCCAAGGGCAGCATCGAATCAATTTCCGGCAGCGTCACATCCAGAAACGAAGCCGTCACAAAAGCCATTCAGCAAACACATCAAAACACGCTGGAATATGTCAGAAAGCCTGTCGGAAAAACAGAAGCCGACATTAACAGCTTCTTTGCCCAAGTCAAGGACGACCCTTCTATTCAAATTGTGACAGATGCGCAAAAATGGTACGCGGAAAATGAAATGAAGGATACCGAGTATAAGGATCTTCCAATTTTGTCTGCAGGCGCGCCGTTTAAAGCCGGCGGCAGAAACGGTGCCAATTACTATACAAACATTCCGGCCGGGGATCTTGCGATTAAAAACGTCGGAGACTTGTATCTGTACGATAATACCCTCCAGATCGTGAAGCTGACCGGCAGCGAGGTGAAGGACTGGCTCGACATGTCAGCTGGACAATTTAATCATATCGATCCGTCAAAAGGCGGCGACCAGGCCTTGCTGAATGAGAATTTCCGTTCCTACAACTTTGACGTGATTGACGGCGTCACCTATCAGGTCGATGTCACAAAACCGGCCAAATACAACGAAAACGGAAAAGTGATCAACGCGGATTCAAGCCGGATCATCAACCTTTCCTATGAAGGCAAACCGATCAGCCCGAGCCAGGAATTTCTCGTAGTCACGAATAATTACCGCGCCTCCGGCGGCGGCGGTTTTCCTCATCTGACGAGTGATAAGATTGTCCACGGCTCCGCAGTTGAAAACAGACAGGTACTGATGGATTACATTATTGAACAGAAAACATTAAACCCAAAGGCCGATAACAACTGGTCGATTGCACCGGTTTCCGGCACAAATTTGACGTTTGAATCTTCGCTTTTAGCCAAGCCTTTTGCGGACAAAGCCGATGATGTCGCTTATGTGAGACATTCTTCAAATGAAGGCTATGGCGTGTACAAGCTTCAATTTGACGACGATTCAGATACCGATCCTCCTGAAGGCGAATTATGGGATCTTACCGTCATGCATACAAATGATACGCACGCTCACCTTGATGACGCAGCCAGACGAATGACGAAAATCAACGAAGTAAGAAACGAAACAGACCACAACATCCTGCTTGACGCGGGAGATGTGTTTTCCGGCGACCTGTATTTCACGAAATGGAACGGTTTAGCCGACCTGAAACTGATGAACATGATGGGTTATGACGCCATGACCTTCGGAAACCACGAATTTGATAAAGGTCCGTCCGTTCTTTCTGATTTTCTCAGCGGGAACAGCACAACTGTCGATCCGGCGAATCGCTATCACTTTGAAGCGCCTGATTTCCCAATCGTCAGCGCGAACGTGGATGTATCAAATGAACCTAAGCTAAAATCATATGTCAAAAAGCCGCAGACCTTTACTGCGGGAGAAAAGAAAGAGCCGGGCATCCATCCGTACATTCTGTTAGACGTTGACGGTGAGAAAGTGGCCGTGTTCGGACTGACAACAGAAGACACAGCCACAACATCAAGCCCGGGCAAAAGCATTGTATTTAACGACGCATTTAAAACTGCGCAGAACACCGTGAAAACGATTCAGGAAGAAGAAAAAGTAAACAAAATTATCGCGCTCACCCACATTGGGCATAACCGCGATCTTGAGCTAGCCAAAAAAGTGAAAGGCATTGACTTGATCATCGGCGGACACACCCACACTCTCGTGGACAAAATGGAAGTCGTGGAAAACGACGAACCGACGATCGTGGCACAGGCAAAAGAATACGGCCAATTCTTGGGGCGCGTTGATGTCGCGTTTGATGAAAACGGGGTGGTGCAAACAGACAAATCAAATCTGAGCGTGCTGCCAATTGATGAACATACGGAAGAAAACGCGGAAGCAAAAAAAGAGCTCGATCAGTTCAAAAGTGAATTAGAAGACGTGAAAAATGAAGAAGTCGGCTATACGGATGTGGCGCTTGACGGCCAGCGTGAGCATGTGCGCACGAAGGAAACGAACCTCGGAAACTTCATCGCGGACGGTATGCTGGCAAAAGCGAAAGAAGCAGCCGGCGCCAGAATAGCGATAACAAATGGCGGCGGCATCAGAGCCGGCATTGACAAAGGGGATATCACACTCGGCGAGGTGCTCAACGTGATGCCGTTCGGCAATACGCTTTACGTGGCCGATTTGACCGGAAAACAAATTAAAGAAGCCCTTGAACAAGGCCTAAGCAATGTAGAAAATGGCGGCGGCGCTTTCCCTCAGGTGGCCGGAATCGAATATACCTTTACATTAAACAACGAACCTGGACACCGTGTATTAGAAGTGAAAATTGAATCGCCTAACGGAGACAAAGTTGCTATAAATACGGATGATACCTACCGCGTGGCAACAAATCATTTTGTCGGTGCCGGAGGAGACGGATATTCTGTCTTTACAGAAGCCTCCCATGGTGAAGACCTTGGCTACGTTGATTATGAGATTTTCACCAAACAGCTGAAAAAACTAGGAAACAAGGTCTCTCCTAAAGTTGAAGGACGGATCAAAGAAGTATTCCTGCCGACAAAGCAGAAGGACGGCAGCTGGACACTCGACGAAGACAAATTTGCGATTTATGCCAAAAACGCCAACAAGCCGTTTGTCTATTATGAAACGTCTGAAGGATCACAAGAGAAACCAATCAATCTAAAAATGAAAAAAGACCAGGTCAAGCTATTGAAGGATAGAGAATTAGATCCTTCCCTGACGGTGTTCAACTACTGGTACAGCATGAAGCTTCCAATGGCGAATATCAAAACCGCGAACACTGAAATCGGAATCAAATCTAAGGGAGAATTAAACGTCTCCCTATCAAATGTATATGACTTTACAGTGAAGCAAAAAGGAAAAGAAATAAAATCATTCAAGGAGCCCGTTCAGCTTTCGCTTCGCATGTTTGATATTGAAGAAGCCCATAACCCTGCCATTTATCATGTCGACAGGAAAAAGAAAGCTTTCACAAAGACAGATAACGGATCAGTTGACGATGATATGGTGACAGGATACACAAACCACTTCAGCGAATACACGATCTTAAATTCCGGTGCTCACGATAAACCGCCGGCGTTCCCGTCCGATCAGCCGACAGGCGGCGGTGATGATGGCAAGAATGGCGGGGGGCCCGACAATCCAGGCGGAAAGCAGCCGAATGACGGCAAAGGCAGCGATCAAACACCTCCCGGCACTGAACCAACAAACGGTTCGGGCGGATCAGGAACAGACGGTCCGGCTGGCGGCCTCCTTCCGGACACAGCCACATCCATATACTCGATCCTGCTGGCCGGATTTCTGATCAGCGCACTCGGAACAGCATTGTACTTGCATCAGAGAAGAAAACAGAACAGAGCGAATCAGGCATAAAAAAAGCTGCTCGTTATCGAGCAGCTTTCGTTTTTATACCCATTTCACAACATCTTCAACTGCAGATCTTGTTTTCGGACGAGGGTCTCTCACTCGGTAGCCGAATGCCACCATCACAGATATATCAAAGCTTCCGTTTTCCAGAAGGCCTTCTTCTTCAAGGATGCGATGAATTTCATCATATTGGAAGCCTTCCACAGGGCAGGAATCAACGCCGATTTGCGCAGCGGCTGTCATCATGTTGCCAAGCGCGATATAGGTTTGTTTTGATGCCCAGTCAAACAGGGTTCTGTCGCTTTCAAGCAAATGCAAATCGTGCTTCTGGAACTCCTCTGTTTTGCTGAGATAACCTTCATACACGTCTTGCGGCATTTGTTTTACTTCTTTTAAATGACGTTTGATGTAGTCCGCATTATATTTGATATCCTTCGCTGTACGCGCCAGAATTAGGACGAAATGGCTTGCTGTCGGAAGCTGCTTTTGCGCGCCCCATGTGTATTCGCGAAGCTTTTCGCGGAATTCGGGATTTTGGACAACAACGAATTTCCAAGGCTCAAGGCCGAGTGAACTTGGAGACAGTCTTCCTGTTTCTAAAATAAATTCAAAATCGCTGTCTGATACTTTTTTATTCGGGTCAAATTCCTTTGTCGCATGTCTGAAATTGTATGCGTCCAGAATTTGTTTCTTTACATCTGCCATGTTAAGCACCTCTCCTTTTGGTTACTCTCACTTCTATTGTAGCCATTCTCACAAAAAGTAAAAGTACGCACATTTTTGTATGATAGTATCAATTTTGATACCAAGAGAAAAAAGCGCTCTGCCGCAGGCAGGCGCTCTTTATTTTCCCCGTCGCGCAAAATCGACAAACCTGAATTTGTCCAGACGGTGTCTGCTTTCCGTATATTGAAAGAGACTTGTATCCTCTAAAAAGACATAGTTTCTCACAACCACCATATGGTCATAGCCTCGTAAATCAAGCAATTCCCTGTCCTCATCCGTACACGGCTCGGCCACAATTTCTTTCTGCGCATAACTGATCGAAAGACCAAGCTCTCCTTCAATATATTCATAAATGGAGTTTTCGCAAATTTCTTTCGTCAGGTGAGGCACATGCTTTCTGAAAAAGTAGTCCTTGTCCAAAATGACATGCTCCCCGTCAATCTTTCTTGACCTGATCACTTCCCATATGTCATCATCCGGCTGTGCCCGAAGCTGTTTTTGGATCAGATCTGACGGGGGCACCAGCCCGAATTTGTGAACGGCTGTTTTCGTTTCTTTTCCCAAAGTTTGCGCCAGTTCCTTGAAGCTGACAAGCCCAGAGACCGGAAACTGCATTTTTTCACGGTTGAGAATCACGGAGCCTTTCCCCCTGATTTTCTGGATATATCCATTTTGAGCCAGCATGTGAAGCGCCTTTCGAACCGTTTCTCTTGATGTGCCGTACTGTGCGGTCAATTCATGTTCAGACGGAAGAATCTCCTCCGCCTTCCATCGGCCGTCTTCAATTTGCTGTGCGATGTCTTTATAGATTGTGATAAATTTATTCACCTTCATTTATGACCACCCAGCTTAGTTTAGCACGGTTTTGTTAAATGATAAACAATGGACTCATACGGGCGGAGCGTCATATTCTTCAGTTCTTCTCTCTCTTCATCGTTTGTCAGAAGCACCTCTGCCTTCCACTCACCGGGCTTCAGCGTGTCCGGCAGTGTAAAGGCTGCCTCCGTCCCGTAAAAATTATTGATGATGAGCAGCTTCTCATTTTCGCCATGTCTCATATACGCAAAAACGTTCGGATCATCCTTTGCGATCAATTCATACGTTCCCTCTGTGACAATGTCATAGGTTTTTCGGATCTGGATCAGCTTCCGGTAGTGATAAAAGACCGAGTGTTTGTCCTTCAGTGCCGCCTCAGCATTGATCTCCCGGTAATTTCCGGCGGCCGGTATCCATGGCGTGCCTGTTGTAAATCCGGCATTCGGCGTATCATCCCACTGGACGGGTGTTCTGGAATTGTCACGGGATTTTTCCTGTAAAATGGCTAAAATCTCTTTCTCCGCCATGCCTTTTTTCTTGAAGGCGTGATACATGTTCAGCGACTCGACATCCCGATAGGAGCTGATGCCGGTAAACTTCGGATTGGTCATGCCGAGCTCTTCACCCTGATAAATATAAGGCGTGCCCTGCATCATATGAATGGCAGTCGCAAGCATTTTTGCTGATTTCACCCGATATGGACCGTCATTTCCATATCTCGATACAATGCGCGGCTGATCGTGATTGCACCAGAACAAAGCGTTCCAGCCCCCTCCCGCCTGCATCTCCGTCTGCCATACAGATAAGATCTCCTTCAGCTTCAGAAAATCGAACGGAGCCAAGGCCCATTTTTCTCCGTTTGGATAATCGACCTTGAGATGATGGAAGTTAAACGTCATATCAAGCTCTTCATTGCCGGGATTTGTATATCGGATGCAATGGTCAATCGATGTAGAAGACATCTCACCGACCGTCATGCTGTCATAATGTGAAAACACCTTTTCGTTCATTTCATGCAGAAATTCATGCACCCGCGGCCCGTCAGTGTAAAAGGTACGGCCATCATCGCCGTTTTCCGCATTCGGAAAGCGCTGGTCTTTTGAAATCAGATTAATGACATCAAGCCTGAAGCCATCAATTCCTTTTTCAAACCAAAAATGCATCATCTCATAGACATGCTTTCTGACCTCTTCATTTTCCCAATTCAAATCAGCCTGTGTGACATCAAACAGGTGCAGATAATATTGGCCTGAGGCTTCGTCAAGCTTCCATGCCGAGCCGCCGAATTTCGATTCCCAGTTTGTCGGGGCTGTCCCGTCTTCGTTCGGGTTTTTCCATATATAAAAATCACGGTATGGGCTGTCTTTTGAAGAAATCGCCTCTCTAAACCATTTGTGCTCAGTTGACGTATGATTGACTACAAGATCCATGACGACTTTTAAGCCTCTTTTGTGCGCTTCAGCTAATAAGCGTTCAAAATCTTCCATTGTGCCATACTCTTGATAAATCGTGTAGTAATCCCGAATATCATACCCATTATCATGCTGCGGCGAGTCGTAAATCGGCGTTAGCCAAAGAACATCCACCTGAAGCGTTTTTAAGTAATCAAGCTTTTCAATCACTCCATTCAAATCGCCAATGCCGTTTCCCGTCGTATCTTTAAAGCTTTTCGGATAAATTTGATAAACCACGGCTTTTTTCCACCATGGTGTTTGTTCTGTTTTCATCTGTCTCCACCACCGTCTTTTTTAATGAAAATGGGAAAAAGGGACCGTCAAAAACACGTCCCGCTCCCCTTTGTTATTTACGTTTCAGTCGCGCATAAGCGTATGTTCCGGCAAACGGAACAATCAAGACAATCGCCATCCCGATTGCGAATGCGCCCCAGTACTGGCTCATAATCGAGAAAATGCCGGGCACGCCGCCAACACCGACGGAGCTTGCCAAAACGCCTTGAGATGAGATATACATCCCGGCAAGCCCTGAGCTGATCATCGCAATGATAAACGGAAATCTGTAGCGAAGGTTCACCCCGAATATGGCAGGCTCTGTAATGCCCAGATAAGCGGAAATGCCTGATGTTAAGGAAAGGCCTTTTTGTTTCTCATCCTTTACGATAAACATCATCGCCAGCGCCGCTGACCCTTGAGCGATATTTGACAGCGCCAGCATCGGCCATAAAAAAGTGCCTCCGAGCTTAGAACCGATCAGCTGCAGATCAACTGCCAAAAACGTATGATGCATTCCGGTAATCACCAGTGCCGAGTATAAGCCGCCGTACAGCAGCCCGCCCAGCGCGGCAAATGAGCCGAACACCGAGATAAGCCCCGAAGTTAACACATTCCCGATCGCAAATGTGACCGGTCCGATAATGATAAAGGATGCAAAACCTGTCACGAGCAGCGTAATCGGCGCGACGACTAAAAGCTGTATCCCCTCAGGTGTCCGTTTCGTCAAAAACAATTCAATCTTGGCGAGCAAATACGAAGCGAGCAAAATCGGGAGCACCTGCCCCTGGTAGCCGACCTTCTGCACCTCAAGGCCGAAAAGATTCCATACAGGGATCTCTCCGCTTTGTTCCGCAGCGCCATACCCCCACGCATTCAGTAAATCAGGATGCACGAGCATAACGCCGAGCACAATGCCGAGGAGCGGATTGCCGCCAAACCGTTTCACCGCCGACCAGCCGATCAGCGCTGGCAGGAACGTAAAGGCCGTGCCTGCGATTAAATTGATCATATTGGCGAGATCCGCCCACTGCGGGTACACTTGCACAATCGATTTTGTACTGAAGAAAATCCCCTGCGCCGTTAAGATATTGTTGATCCCCATTAAGAGACCCGCCGTGACAATCGCCGGCAAAATCGGAATAAAGATATCTGCAAGCGTTTTCACAGCACGCTGCAAAGGATTCATATTTTTTTCTGAGGCCTTCTTCACATCATCCTTTGTTGACTCGCCAATCCCCGTTTCCTTGACCAGTTCCGCATATACTTTGTTGACTGTTCCCTGGCCGATCACAACCTGAAACTGCCCGTTTGTCGAAAACGATCCCTTTACAACATCGATTTGATCCAGCACCCCTTGGTCAACCTTGCTTTCATCTATTAACGCGAAGCGTAAACGTGTTACACAATGAGTTGCCGCTGCAATATTTTCAGCACCGCCAACTGCTTCAACAATTTGCCGTGCTGATCTGTTCAGTTCCCCCATGCCAACCCCTCCGTTTGATAACTTGTATATACAACTTATGTTTATATTGTATTCCTGTATATACATGTAGTCAACAACTTTTTATAGCGCTTTCATACTATTCGTAAAGTCATAGAATATCTTAAACAGGCAGGGTTGCTCTAAAGAATAAACACGAGAAAGCCCTGCAGCTCCTGCGTAAGCTCGAAGACAAGAAGGAAAGGCCGATTTCTCCCCTCACAAGGAAAACTCTGACCTTTTTAACAGAAGGCTGCTCAGATTTGTGTTTACAAAGTTGGACTTCGGAAATGTGTATGCGGATCTATTGTATATATCGAAGGAATCGTAAAATCTGAATCTATTCAGGTTCACGTCCTCCGTCTTTTTTTGCGGCATCTGAGGGATGAAATAAGGAAAACGAGGAATCTCAGCCGATATGCTGTCTATTTCCAGCGTATTGGCTGAGACGAGTTTAGATCTATTATTTTGTAAACGGCAAAATGCCTGATTGTAAAAATAAAAGGCGGCCAAAGGAGAGTCATTGAAGAACCGATCACCGAGTCCATCAGAAGGCTTTACAGAAAGCCTCAGAGTCAATAGTGCTTTTGTGCGCTTTCGCGTCAATCACTTCAGCTTAAACGATCGCTTTTAAAATCGGCCCGAGAACCAAGACCGACATCGTCTTAGCCTATATCGGACGGAATGGCAGGTACGCAGGGCATTGACAAGATGAAAAAAGAATCAAAACAGATAGACTTAACAGAATCAAACCGCTCATTAACGTGGTGATGCGATCTTGCTGCCTTTGTTCACCTAATTGATTATCAAGAGTAAGACGAGGTTAAGTTCCAAAAACACTAAGAGTTTTCAGCTTCTTTTGTCTGGCAAACAGCACTCTGTTTCGTTTTTCTTCTATCTTTCAGGTAATACTGTTCAGATGTGAAAAATTCGGTATACAGCGCTTTTACCTTCTTGCTCAATAATAACAGCGCAATCACATTCGGAACGAGAATGAAAACTAACGCTAAGTCCAGAAAGCCCCAGATGGCTTTTGCTCCGCCGGCGGCACCTATGATAATAGCCGCTAAATAAACGAATTTAATAACATGTCCCGACAGCCGTCCGAATAGAAATTCAGCTTGTTTTACGCCGTAAAAGATGACAACCATAATGGTCGAGACAACAAAAAAGACGAGAGAAATCGAAACGAAGTACCCTCCGCCAGATCCGAAATAATGCTGAAATGCAGCCGTAGTCAGTGCTGCTGGGTCACTTGAGGCGTTCTTTCCTGTCCAGACACCGGATGCAAGGACGACAAATGCCGTGGTGGTGCAGATGATCAAGGTGTCAATGACAATGCCGATCACAGACCAGAAGCCTTGTCTTACGGGGTGGTCAGTCATTGCCGCCGCATGTGCAATCGGGGCGGTTCCCATCCCGGCTTCATTAGAATACAGGCCGCGGGCAAACCCCCAGCGGATGGTTTCAGCCAAGGCAGCGCCTGCAAATCCTCCTGCTGCCGAAGAAGAAGTAAACGCATTCGAAAATATCAGAGAGAAAAACGCCGGAACAGATGAAAGATTCATAAGAACAATCAGGAGACCGGCTCCCGCGTATGCCCCTGCCATGAGAGGCACGACAAACTCTGTTACTTTTCCGATCCGCTTAACCCCGCCAATTACAACTAAAGCAATCAAAAACGCGATGCCGATTCCGGCGTATATTTTATTGAAAGAAAACGTTTCGGCAAGAGAGACTGAAACTGAATTCCCCTGAACCATTATGCTTGGAATCAGCTCTACGATCAGTGCAACAGAAAAAAACACGCCGAGCCATTTCATGCGCAGCCCTTTTGTTATGTAATACATCGGTCCCCCGACAAATTCACCCTGCTCATTTTTTTCTCTGTAATGAACCGCAAGCACACTTTCTGAAAACTTAATTGCCATAGCAAATAAGGCAACCAGCCACATCCAAAAAACAGCCCCGGGACCGCCAAACATGATAGCCGCAGGCACTCCGACAATGTTCGCCGCCCCAATCGTCGAACTGAGGGCTGATGTCAATGCCTGAAGAGGCGTAACTGTCCCCTCTCCCTTCGGCTTTTTTCCTACGCTGCCGATCGTCTGCTTTAAAATGTATAATGGATAGCGAAATTGAAAAAACTTCAGCAAAATGGTGAAGTACAATCCCGTCCCCGTCAGTAAGATAATTAGCGGCGGCCCCCACAGCCAATCAGATATACGCTCTACCCATTCTAATAGTTGTTCCATCCCATCACCCTTTCCCGTTTATGGGTCAATTCCCCACAGATGGAAAAACATAAACCTTTTAGGGCAGACAGAACTAAGTCAAATTGAGGAATAAAGGAAGCTGTACGGCTAAAAAACATCGCCTGACAAGGAAAACTAAGTGGAAGAAGGTCTGTTTCGCCCCAGCCGCTCATATACTTGATTCTTATAAAACGATGACGCTGGTTTGGAAAACATGCCTTTTTTGTCGGCAAGCTTATCGAGCATCAGCTGCTTCTCTGATTTTTTTCTTACTAATTGCTCACGTTCCTTTTCGTCATAGCACTTGGAGATTAAATGGTTGAGGGTCATAAGCTCTTTTTTCAGTGCACCCTCATCCTCAGCCATCCCTGCATTTTTTAACATTCGGTATCCCATCCGCAGGGATTCCGGCAAGTGGGCCGCATCATCCTTTGGCAGCGGTTTTCCCATTCCCGGCAGGTTGTCAAATTCTCCGTCTTTGATGGCGCGTTTAATCTTATCTTCAGACACAATATGAGAATAATCCATCGTCCCACCTCTTTTCATTAATGAATATATTTTATCATACAGCTATCACAAACCATATTATTCCTTTATTTACAGTAATAAACCTACTTTTACATCTGGCAAATTCCTAAGAAAACGTTGATTCGACGGCGTTTTTCGCCACTTTTTCCATCGGACGATTTTCACTTTTCTAATCCGCTGATTCGTGTTATATTGGATACGTTCGTTTTTTCTATCGTTTCGCTCGAACTGTGATCGGAAAAAAGGAGTGTAACAATGAAAACATTTATAAAAGAAAGAGGACTGGCCTTCTTCTTAATTGCGGTCGTCCTGTTATGGGTAAAGACGTATGTCGGTTATGTCCTGAACTTCAATTTAGGAATAGACAACACGATCCAGAAAATATTGCTTTTTGTGAATCCGCTCAGCTCAAGCTTATTCTTTCTTGGATTTGGACTTTTGTTCAAGAAAAAATTACAGCAGACAGCCATCATAGTGATTCATTTTTTAATGTCTTTTTTACTGTACGCAAACATTGTGTATTACCGATTCTTCAATGATTTTATTACGATTCCGGTCATTATGCAGGCTAAAACAAACGGCGGCCAACTCGGTGACAGCGCATTTTCGCTGATGAGACCGACTGACGCCTTTTACTTTATCGATACGATCATTCTGATTATCTTAGCGATTAAAGTGAACAAGCCTGCCGATACGTCTAACAAAAAATCATTCCGAATCGTTCTTGCGTCTTCGATTCTCGTTTTCTTAATCAACCTGGCAGTTGCGGAGTCAGACCGTCCTGAATTGCTGACGAGATCATTTGACCGAAACTATCTTGTCAAATATTTAGGAACATACAATTTCACGATTTATGACGCTGTGCAGAATGTCAAATCCAACAGCCAGCGCGCACTTGCCGATTCAAGCGACGTAACGGAAGTTGAGAACTACATGAAAGCCAATTACGATGTGCCGAACAATGTGTATTTCGGCAAAGCGGAAGGAAAAAACGTCATTTACGTTTCACTTGAATCTTTACAGTCCTTTATCATCGACTATAAAATTGATGGCAAAGAAGTGACACCGTTCTTAAATAAACTGGCGCACGATAACGAAACGTTCTACTTTGATAACTTTTTCCACCAAACAGGACAAGGTAAAACATCGGATGCAGAATTTATGATGGAAAACTCTCTGTACCCGCTGGCTCAGGGTTCCGTTTTCGTGAACAAAGCGCAAAACACGCTTCAATCCGTTCCGGCGATTTTGAAGTCTAAAGATTACACATCTGCGACGTTCCACGGGAATACGCAGACGTTCTGGAACCGAAACGAAATGTACAAAGCGGAAGGCATCGATAAATTCTTCGACTCTGCTTACTATGACATGAACGAAGAAAACACGAAAAACTACGGCATGAAAGATAAACCGTTCTTTAAAGAATCAATGCCGCTGTTAGAAAGCTTGCCGCAGCCGTTCTATACGAAGTTCATTACCCTGTCTAACCACTTCCCATTCGGAATGGATGAGGGGGATACTGACTTCCCGGCTGGAGACTTTGGCGACTCTGTCGTCAACAACTACTTCCAGTCAGCCCATTACCTTGATCAGTCCATTGAACAATTTTTCAATGACCTGAAAAAAGACGGGTTATATGATAAATCGGTTATCGTGATGTACGGAGACCACTACGGCATCTCTGAAAACCACAATAACGCGATGGCCAAAGTGCTTGGCAAAGACGAAATTACCGATTATGACAACGCCCAGCTTCAGCGAGTGCCGCTCTTTATCCACGCTGCCGGCGTGAAGGGCGAAAAAATTCATAAATATGCCGGAGACGTCGATGTGGCTCCAACCCTTCTGCATTTGCTCGGGGTGGATACGAAAGACTACCTGATGTCCGGTTCTGATATTTTATCTAAAGAACACCGTGAAGTGATTCCGTTCCGTAACGGAGACTTTATATCACCGAAGTACACGAAAATATCCGGCAAGTACTATGACACAAAAACCGGTAAACAGCTTGATGAATCTGAGATCGACAAGTCAGAAGACTCACTCGTCAAGAAGGAACTCGAAATGTCCGATAAAATCATAAACGGAGACCTGCTGCGTTTCTACAGCCCGAAAGGTTTTACAAAGGTGAACCCTTCCGATTATGATTACACAAAACACGGCGAGGATTCAGAGACGTCAACAGAAGACGAAGATAAATAAGAAAAAAGCAGAGAGGCCAGCCTCTCTGCTTTTTTTATTTCACTGCAGCACGTAATTCCTCTGCCGCAAACTCTACATTCGGGCCAATAATGACTTGTACTGATTGCCCGCCCGATTTGACGACTCCTTTTGCGCCTGCTTTCTTTAATAACGCTTCATTTACTAAAGACGTATCTTTCACTGTCAGTCTCAGCCTTGTCGCACAGTGATCAATCGTCTGCAGGTTTTCTTTTCCGCCAAGCCCCTTCAGCATGATGTTTTCATTGACAGACTGTGCTGTGTTCTCGTCCAGCACTTCATCCAAATCATCATCCTCACGTCCCGGCGTTTTCAAATTCAACGTCTTAATTAAGACGTAAAACACGACAAAGTATACAGCCGCATAGCATATACCTACCAGAAGCAACAGCAGCGGCTTTTCTGCAATTCCGTAGCTCAAAAGATAATCGATCGCACCGGCTGAAAAAGAAAATCCAGAGCGTATGCCGAGCAAATTAACGATGAATAGCGACAGTCCGGTTAAGACTGCATGCACAGCGTATAACAGCGGAGATAAAAACATAAATGCAAACTCAATTGGCTCGGTTATCCCTGTGATAAACGCAGTCAACGCAAACCCGATCATCATTCCGGCCGTTGCTTTTCGTTTTGACGGCTTGGCAGTCACAATCATTGCCAGACATGCCGCCGGAAGACCGAACATCATAATCGGGAAGAACCCCGTCATGTATGTGCCCGCTGTCGGGTCTTTAGCGAAAAAGCGCGCCAAATCTCCTGTCACTCCATTATATTCGCCGAATTGGAACCAAAAAATATTATTCAGCACGTGGTGAAGACCGAGCGGAATTAACAACCTGTTGAATAAGCCGAATATGCCCGCGCCGATTCCGCCAAGCCCAAGCATCCACTCCCCAAACGCGTTAATTCCCGATTGAATCGGCGGCCATATCGACCCGAATATTCCTGCTAAAATGATTGTGAAAATAGCGGTGACAATCGGCACAAGCCGTCTGCCGCTGAAGAACCCGAGATATTCCGGCAGTTTTGTATCCTTGAAGCGGTTATAGGTGTAACCCGCAATTAAACCGGCAATAATTCCCCCAAATACCGCCATGTTGTTTGCTTCATTAATTGATTTTGTTGCCGCGTCGAGCATCAGATACGAAATCGCCCCTGATAAACCCGCGGCCCCATTGCTGTCCTTTGAAATGCCGATGGCAATCCCAATCGCAAATATAAGCGGCAGGTGATCAAAAACAGCAGTTCCCGCTTGATAAACAAACGGGATATCGAATAAATCCTCCCTGCCAAGTGCAAGGATAATCCCGACTGCAGGCAAAACCGCAATCGGGAGCATAAATGACTTTCCAAGCTTTTGTAAAAATGAAAGCATACCCATCCCCCTCTTACCCTTTTTTAAAAATATACCATACAAGATATCTAGTGATCTATACCAATTTTCCCGGCATATTTCTTTTTTCCCAGGTTCGTGTGTTTCCTATTCTAGAGCCAATTGTGGTAAGCTTAAACTAGATTATTTAAAAAGAAAGCGGGAATGACAGATGATTGTAACAAACGATCAAGAATTAGAAGGCCTGAAAAAAATCGGCAGAATTGTAGCGCTGGCGCGTGAAGAAATGAAACGGAAAGCAGAGCCCGGCATGAGTACAAAAGACCTTGACCTTATCGGAAAAGCGGTGCTTGACGAGCACGGCGCTGTTTCGGCTCCGCAAAAAGAATACGACTTTCCTGGTGTTACATGCATCAGCGTAAATGATGAAGTGGCGCATGGTATTCCAAGCACATCCACTATTTTAAAAGCCGGAGATCTTGTGAACATTGATATCTCTGCTGAATTCGGCGGTTTCTACTCCGATACAGGCATCTCGTTTGTGCTCGGTGAAGGAGAAGAACGACTTCACAAGCTATGCCAATGCGCAGAGGATGCCTTCCAAAAAGGGCTGCAGCAGGCAAAAGCCGGCAAGCGCCAAAATCAGATCGGGAGAGCCGTTTATCATGAAGCACGTTCTAAAGGATTTACCGTCATTAAAACCCTGACTGGCCACGGAATCGGCAGAAGCCTTCACGAAGCGCCGAACCACATCATGAACTATTATGATCCATTTGATAACGCGCTCTTCAAAAACGGCACAGTGATCGCACTTGAACCATTCATTTCAACAAAATCGGAAACCATCGTCGAAGCTGGAGACGGCTGGACCTTTAAGACGCCGGATAAAAGCATGGTCGCCCAAGTTGAGCACACCATCGTCATTACCAAAGACGAGCCGATTATCCTGACACAGCTGTAAAAACACATTTCGTATGTTTAACCTCCTCCTATTACAGGTAAAGCATCACTATTCTGCAGGAGGAGGCACTGTAATGAACAGAGATCAAGAAAAAATCCAAATTGAAAATGAAATGAATGCAATGCACGGAACAATAAAAGAAGAAATGTTAAAAGACTTTGAAGAATTTAAAGACTACCTGAAAAAACAAGTTAACCGGGGCAAAAAAATAGGATTAGATGACGGCAAGCTTGTCAAAAGCGCTGCGATCCTGGGAGACTATCTCGCGAAACATGAAGAGCCGCAAAACGGCGAAGAAATGCTGCTTCAGGAACTTTGGAGCGTTGCGGATGATGGTGAGAAAAAACATTTGGCACAGCTGTTAGTCAAATTGGTTGAGAAACAATAAATACCTAAGCCGGGCGTATGCCCGGCTTCTTTATATTGTCACAGCCCGACCCATCCAGATATGCTACACTAGGATTAATGTCTGTGAAAGGAGCCATTGTCCGCATGTGGTTTATTATTTTTGGAATCGTCTTTTTCATTGAAGGCATCATCATGACCGTTTTCGGCGTGAAGAAAAAAAACGGGATGCTTACATATATCGGTATTGTGTTCAGCATCATGACACTTGGCATTGTCGTGCTGAAACTCACCGGGCATTAAAGCATATTCAGCGTTTACTCCGCATATACATACAGGAAGAAAGTTCGCATCACTAGTGCGAAAGACTCAGTTTTTCCCGCATCTCTTTTCAGCATCTTTTGATAGATGTTACAATGCCAATCGTTTGGTCAATCAGATAGGGAAAGGAGTTTTCTGACATGCATTACGGCAGTAAAGGCTGGTATGTGGCAGAATTAAAAAAGCAGGGTATCACGAAATATGAAGGAAGAAAGCTTCAAAGCTATAAAACCTATTTTCTTGCCAACCTGCTTGAAACAAAGAAAAAACAATCCTGACATGGTAAAGCCGCGCACGTTTAGATGCGCGGCTTTTTTATTGAATCGGAAGCAGCCTGTCCCGTTTTTTGATAAAGGAAGATCTCCAGCTTTCCGACAATGCTTCTTCACTTAAAATCCGTTCAATGGCTGCGAGATTTTTTGTGTCATGGTATTTGATATGGTTTGCGAATTGGACGGATATGCCTTTTTCGCCTCTGGACAGCAGGTCGAGCTTGGCGCCCGGAGCAACCCTGCCCTCTTCCAGCACGCGAAAATAAAATCCCGTATATCCGGTTTGCTGAACTTTCAGCACCATATCCTTTGCACCGAACTTTTTGGCAAGCTTTATACACGGCTGACGCGGCTGGCTGACCTGAACCACGGCATCATCGAGCTGAAAGACATCGCCTATGCAAACGTCCTCCTCAGTCAGGCCTTGCACCGTGAGATTTTCACCAAACGCGGCGCTCGGGAGCGGTCTTGAGAGAAACTCGGCCCAAAACGGATAGTGCTCCGCCGGATAGACACAGACAGCCTTATCAGGGCCGCCATGATTGACGAGATCCGCTTGTCCGTCTCCCTCAAAATTCTCCCGATACAGCATCACTGCGGAATCTGCCGGCCGCTTCATAATGCCGGTCTCTATTTTCTTTCCGTCATATTCAAGCGTCTGCGGCTTTCCCAGATTAAGAGAAAGAATGGAATAATGCGCTGATGTCATATGAACACATCTCCTTTACAGGATATAAAATGATTGATTATCATAAAAAGAAAAGGTGGTTTTTTACATGCTTCAATATCGAATCGTTGCAGACGGCCGGGTTCAAGGTGTCGGTTTCCGCTACTTTGTTCAAGCGGAAGCCGATAAGCATAAACTCACCGGCTGGGTCAAAAACCGTGATGACGGGCGTGTCGAGATTTTGGCCGAAGGGCCGGAAAACGCCTTGCAATCATTTCTTGAGGCCGTGAAGAAAGGCAGCCCCTTTTCAAAAGTTACCGGCATCTCTGTCACTGAATCCAGCAGCCTTGAAGGCCATCACCGGTTTTCAATTGTCTATTCGTAAGGCTTATCCTGATAAAAGTAATTCGGCTTGACGATTGAATTGTCATAAGACCGGTGAAAAATATGTGTGGAGGCGGGTGAAATCGGCGGTATCAGCCACGTCCAGTCACCCGTCAGCTTTCTGCCCGCTTCTTCCTCCTGTTCTTCAAACCGTTTAAACTGGCTTGCAGCCGTGTGATGATCGACGATGCTGACGCCGTGCTTTTTATACGAGTGCAAGACAGCTTTATTCAATTCAACAAGCGCCTGATCCTTCCATAAATCTGTATTGTAATCAGCAGCGATGCCGATCACGGACGCCACTTTTTTCAGCATGTCATACCGCTTCACATCTGCCAGGTTTCTTGCTCCGATCTCCGTCCCCATATACCAGCCGTTAAACGGTGCGGCATTATAATGAACGCCCCCGATCTCAAGCCTCATATCCGCAATAATCGGCACGCCGTACCATTGCAGCTTCAAGTCAGAAAACGCTTCGAATTCCGGGTGGGTCAGCGGAACTTCTATCACCAGTGAGCGGGGCAGCTCATACCAGACCGGCAGCTTGTCACCCTTCATGCGAAAAATAAGGGGAAGAAGATCAAAATCGGTCCGCTCTCCGCGCCAGCCGAGCTGCTCACAGGCTGCGGTGAGAGAACGGGAAGCAGGATCGCCGATTCTTTCTCCGTCGGATTCATATCCCGCGTACCGGATCAGCTGATGATTCCAGATCTCGACTTGCTTTTCGCCCTTCTCTTCCGGAGGGAAAATCGTAATGGTCGGCCTGATTTTCCCGTTATTTGTGGCGGTTTCAATGTGATGAAACAGAGCGTCCCGTACTTCTTCTTTAGTCCGGACGTCACGTCTGTCAATGACATTCAGCGAGTTCCAGAACAGTCTGCCGATGCAGCGGTTGCTGTTTCTCCAAGCCATTTTCGCCCCGTGCGCCAGCTCTTCCTTTGTATGTACATAGCTTCCAGTCCGGTCAATCTCACTTTTAATGTCATCGAGGCGGTCTTGCGCTTCATCCTCCTTTCCGAGTTCCTGATAGCAATTGGCAATAAACGCTTTCGCTTCGTTCCAGAGTATTTCTTTATCTTCCAACAAACTCTCTCCTCCAAATCGCATTCATGCTTCTCATTGTATCGTTTTTGAGCGGGAAGACAAATGGTTTTTCTGCATCTTCTTGGAAAAACAAATAAAAAAACACCCGCGTTTGCGAGTGTCAAAGGGATGATAAATGATGGGCCAATTCCATTAAATCACTGCGAAAGTTTCTGCCTGTCATTGGGATGCCGTGCCCGGTCAGCAGCACTTCCGGTTCTCGTTCGGCAAGTCTTTGAATGGACTCGGCGGCCATCTCAGTGTCAGGTGTGAAATAAGCCGGCGGGCCGTGAAGCTCCTGTTTTTGAATGAAGACGTCAGCCATTTTTTCCTGTTCAACTGTAATCACCGCATCGCCAGCGACAAGCACACGGCCGTCCTCGCGGAATAATGAAATATGGCCCGGTGTGTGGCCCGGTGTTGCGATCCAGATCCACTCGTCCAAAAACGGAACAGTGCCGTCTTCAGGCAGTGCTTGAACATGAGAGGAAATATCGATCGAATGGCGCGGAAACAGCGGCGACAGCTTGGCAACCAGTCCGCTTTTGCTATCTGGGCGCGCCGGCGGATAATCCTCTTTTCCGGTCACAAAAGGCATTTCCCGCGAATGAACATAAACAGGAACATCCCAATGCTCAAGGATCTCTTCAATGGCCCCGATATGATCAAAGTGCCCGTGTGTCAGAATAATGGCCTTCAAGTGATAGTCATCACCGAATCTTTGTTTTGCTTCGTTTAAAATCATGCCGGCTGATTGAGGCATGCCGGCATCTATTAAAATAAATGAACGTGGTTCAGAAGGATACTGAATAAAATAGACATTCGCAATTTGCACGGTCAGACCATGTACACCCTTTGCGGCCTCGAACCCAGTCCCGCTTCTGACTGAAGTCAGCGGCATATAAGGATCACTCATGAAGACACCTCCGGTACGTTGTATGCCGTTAGTGTATGTCATTCCGCCTGAATTATCATGCAGAAATCGAAATGGCACCGATCAATAAAGCGGTAACCGTCATGACAATCACGGCGAGAACCGCCCATTTCAAAGCGAATTTTTGATGATCGTCAATGGAGACCCCGACAAGCCCGACAAGCAAATGTGTAGATGGCACAAGCGGACTCAGCATATGAATCGGCTGTCCGATAATTGAGGCTCTGGCAATTTCGACTTTATCAACACCGTATGCGACAGCCGTTTCTGATAAAATCGGCAGCACTCCGTAAAAATACGCGTCATTCGGCATGAGAAATGTGAAAATGCCGCTAGTTAATGCTACAATCGCCGGGATTAACCCGCCCAATTGTTCAGGAATCATCGACACAAGCGAAATCGCCATTTCGTCAACCATTTTGGTGCCTGTTAAAATTCCCGTAAAAACGCCTGCTGCAAAGATCATGGAGCCAATGGCCAGCACGTTGCTTGAATGTGCTGAAATACGCTGTCTCTGATGATCAAGGTTCGGATAATTCACAATGAGTGCAATACAGAATGCGATGACAAACAGCACCGTTAAACTGATTTTGCCTGATACTAAAAAGCCTATTAATGAAAGCGTCAACAACAAATTGAACCACCAAAGCTTCGGCCGTTTCCACTCATCTTCAACCGCAGCGGCCGGTTCGTTGACATCAGCCGGCTGTTTCAGCTCAATCACGCCGAGTCGTTTGCGCTCCGCTTTACCCAGCACATACGCAACTGCGACCATACAAAGCATTCCGCTCGCGATCACAGGGATCATCGGCCCGGTCAGCTCAGCCGGATCAACCCCGAGCGCGCTCGCCGCCCGCGGCGTCGCGCCTCCCCACGGAATCGTATTCATAATCCCCATGCCGACTCCGGCGATTCCCGCCAATATAATCGGCCGGATGCCGAGCAGCAAATAGAGCGGAAGCATCGCGCTTGTTGTAATCATATAGGTTGTTGAACCGTCTCCATCCAATGCAACAAGCATCGTAAGAACCGCTGTCCCGACAACGATTTTTAACGGATCGCCTTTGACCATATTTAATATTTTGGCAACCATCGGATCAAAAAGCCCAGTGTCAATCATGATCCCAAAATATAAAATCGCAAACATAATCATAACAGCCGTCGGCGCCACCTGCTGAATCCCCGAGATCATCATATCGCCAACTTCAGTGAACCTGAAACCGGCTATCAGCGCAAACACAATCGGCGTCAAAACCAATGCCGTCAGGACAGAAAGCCGTTTTGTCATGATCAGTACCATAAACACAAGCATCATAAGAAATCCTAAGATTGCTAACACATTCATTCCCCCTTTAAATGAATCCGCTTACATTTTATCCCCTATTCCCCTTTTGCCTTTTTGTCATCGTATGAGAAAAACGGTCTCAAGTAAATAATTTGGTTTTTTTGTATTTTTAATTTTTTAAAACCGTTTTGTTCTTTTTGGTCATTTCTAAACACAAAAAAAGCATTCCGCCTACGGCAGAATACTTTTTGCTTAATTACCTGTCATGATGGTTTGATAAAACGCTGATTGTTCTTCAAGAAACCGTTTCGTTTCCTTGCTGTTTAAATAAAAGCTCTCCCAGTCCTGCTCGTTTATTTTCTGCTTCCATTCGGGCGAGGATGTAACCTTTTTTAATGCTTGGTCCCAGTAAGAAATCTCTTCCTCAGACATGTTTTTCGGCCCCAGCACCCCTCTCCAATGAGAGAAGACAAACGGAATGCCCTGCTCTTTCCACGTCGGCACTTTTGGAAAACCGGGCAGCCTTTTATCTGACGTGACGGCGGCTAATGTAATCTCGCCGTTTTGCTCGTACGGCTTGGCTTCTGAAACAGTCATGGAAGCTGCTTCTATCTCATGCCTGATCAGCGCCTGGATCAATTCTTCACTGCTGTCAAACTGTAAAAACTCAATGTCGAAAGGGTCAATCCCGTACATATCAGCGGCTCTGACGAACGAGAGCTGATCGTCATTGCCAAGCCCCGGGGAAAAACCGATTTTGACTTTGCCAGGATGCTTCTTGATCTCTTTCAGCACATCCTTTCCGCTTTTCAGCGCCGACCCTTTCGGAAGAGCGACAGTCTGCCATTCCTTAGCGAGAATCGCCAGCGGCGTAAAATCATCAGTTTTTAATTTACTTTGTCCGAGCAGGTAATTGCTCAGGATTAAACTGGACATCATACTGATAGTCTTCCTGCCGCTTTGGTTGACATATTTCCAGCCTTTATCGCCTCCGCTCCCAGGCTTATACACAATATGAATCCCGCCTTTCATCAGCTGTTTTTGCCTGAGCACGGATTGAATCGCCTGCGCCGTTACATCCCAGCCCCCGGAAGGCTCGGCAGGCACAACGATTTCAACCGGCCCGTCCGGCAGACGTGGAGCGGCCGCCTTCCGGATGTCACCTTGCATGAAGACCAATAGACAAATGAATAGGATCACACATTTTTTCATCGCTATTCAGCCGCCAAATAATATTTTCTCTCCGGTCTGCCGATAATCCCGTACTCCAGCTCGGCTCGCGCTTCTTCCTTAGACACAAGATATTCGGCATAGCGGCGGGCTGTTGTTCGTGACGCGCCCATTGCTTCGCCAAGTTCTTCAGCTGTCATTCCTCCGTCCGCAGTACGCAGCGCCTCTTTAATTTTTTTCAGCGTGATCGGATTGATGCCTGTCGGCAAATCCTCCGCAGTGACAGCTCCCTTAGAGCTGCCCCCAAAAATATGGTCAATCATGGATTGGCTGACCTCCGGCTGAGACAGCAGCACCTGCCTTTTTTCTTTATACTGGAGCAGCACCTGTTTGAACTTGTCAGCCGTTACGGGCTTTATCAAATAGTTTGCGATGCCCGTCCGCAGCGCTTCCTGTAAGTGGCGGGTTTCCGTTGCGGCTGTGATGATCATAATATCCACTTCCGGAAACCGTCTCCGTATCTCTGGAATCAATGCTGTTCCGAGCTCGTCCGGCATATAAATATCCAATAGCAGCAAATCAGTTTTGTGTGTCTCCAAAAGCAACATTGTCTCTTTGGCATTGCCCGCTTTGCCGATAATGCTGAATCCATCAAGCTGCTGAATCAATCTCTCATGGATTTGCGCAACCCGAAAATCATCCTCCGCAATCACGATGTGAATCAAATGGATTCCCCCTTTGTCTGTTTCTCCTTCGGTATAAAAACAGTAAATACCGCTCCCCCGCTTTTTTGATTTGCCAGCTCGATCCAGCCTCCCAGCTCACGCACTGACTCTTTTACGTTGGCGAGTCCGTAGCCTCTCTTCATCCCCTTTGAAGAGTAGCCTCTTTCAAACACTGCCTCCATTTTATCAGGCGGCACTCCCAGTCCCGTATCGGATACTTCGATAACAATATCCCGTCCGATATCTGTAATAAAACATGAAACCTCCTGTACGCTTTGATCCGCTACAGCTTCGAAAGCGTTA
Source organism: Bacillus halotolerans (assembly GCF_001517105.1). Lineage (GTDB taxonomy): Bacteria > Bacillota > Bacilli > Bacillales > Bacillaceae > Bacillus > Bacillus halotolerans. The sequence continues at coordinate 172,162 of NZ_LPVF01000011.1, read as the reverse complement.
TCAATCAAATTGCCGATAATCGTAATGAGATGGGACAAGCCGACATGAGGAGGAAGAGGCCCAAGCGTGCTGTTGTCATCGATCGACAGCTTCACCTTTTTTTCCGATGCTTTGCTCATCTTTCCTAACAAAATCGCCTGCACCTGCTGCGAATGAATATTTTGGAATAAAATATCATGCTGTTCATTTTGGATGGCGTATTCCTCTTTAATCAATTCAATCGCTTCCTCATATTCGCCAAGCTCAAGCAGCCCTAAAATAGCGTATAGCTTATTAGAAAATTCATGAGTCTGGGCGCGCAGGTCCTCTGAGTATTTTCGCACCTCTGTCAGCGTGTCAATCAGCTTTTTCAGTTCTGTTTTTTCTCTGAAGCTGATAACAATTCCATACGCCTGTCCGCCTTGTGTCATGACTTTTGTATTGATAATAAAGACTTGATCGTTAACGCATACCTCCTGATTCGGCGGCATTTCTTCCTGCTCAAGCACAGACATCAGTTCTGCTCCCGGCATCACGTCATCAACAGGCACGTTCATTACAGGCTCGGGTAGCTTAAGCATCTCAGCCGCCGATACGTTCATCATCGTTACAATGCCATCACGATTGGTGGCGATAATTCCTTCCTTAATCGCCCGCAGCATCGCATTCCGCTCCCGATAGAGAGAGGCAATTTCGTGCGGTTCAAGGCCAAGCGTATCCTTTCTGATGCTTTTGGCAAGCGCGGCGGCACCGGCAAATCCAAGCAGCAGCACGAGTACAGCCATGAAGCTTAAGTCTCTCAGATGTTTCTTGATGCCTTGCTCTGCCTTGGTTTGCAGAAAATCAACGGACACGCTGCCGATCACGTGGCTGCGCCCCTTTTGTTCCTCGATAATCGGTGCGCTCCCACGGATCACCCTTTGTCCATCCGCTTTCGTCTCTGAGACGTGAGAGCCTCCAAACAGGATTTCTCTGCTTCTCGTCAGATGCTTATTTCCGCTATTTTCCGAGGCGGTTCGGACCATTCCTTTTTCATCAAGCACATAAATCGCATAAGCGCCGGTCTGTTCTTTCATTTGTTCAATGACCTCCTGCGCCTCGGCAGCTTGCCCGCCTTTCGACACGATAAGCTCCTTTGCCGGCGGCATATAGGAAATCGTTCTCGCCGTCTGCACCGCCAGCTGCTCTGCCTGTTTTCGCCCTTCTTTTGTTTGCTGAACGGCAAACGTGACCGTCAGCACGCCAATCACAAAGATCAGCAGCGCCGCAATCAACCCCATTATTTTTGTTTGCAGAGAAAAATGGAATCGCTTTTTCACCACAGCACCAGCCGTCCTTTCTACCTAGATCATACCATTTTTCGCCCGGGAATTTTCTTATTTTTCAAAATCTATTTCTTTGGTGATCAGGATCTATTATTCAGATCAAGATGTTTCCTTTTCACATTGTCCAGTTTTGCTGAACAATCCTTTTTTCATGAAGGAATCATTCCGTTTGAACATTTCGATATACATATAGTATCTGAGTGATATGGTGAAGGGCGGGAGGTTATGGTGAAAACGAGTCTTATTGTGCTGACTTATAATCAATTGGCGTTAACAAAACAATGCTTGGAGAGCATATGGACGCATACCGATGATGACTGTATAGAAGTGATTGTTGTAGATAACGGCTCTCATGACGGGACACAGGACTATCTCAAACAGATTCCTTCAATCAAAACGATTTTTAATGAAACAAAGAAGGGTTTGCGAAAGCCTGCAATCAGGGCCTTGAGGGATAAGGTTTCTTGGTGTCATTTACGCGGATATTAGAACAAATTAATTAAGTGACTGATCATCCTCTATGATTTGTCTAGTAAATGACCGAGTCTCATTTGTCATGTGATCGAATATAAAAAAGGCAGACCGCGTCTGCCTTTTTTCTTTCTACCATATCCCTAATAATTTCCACCATAATCCGCCGATCACAAGCCATGTGACAATATGAACGATCGACAGGATAAACCCGATAGACCACCATTTGCCTTGCGAAATGTAGCCTGCCCCGAAGAAGACCGGAGCCGCTCCAGAACCGTAGTGAGTCGTTGACCCGAACAGGTTACTGATGAACGCGAGGCTCAGCGCTGCTAAAAGCGGCGGTGCGCCCGCTGCCACGACAACAGCCAAAAATGCTGAATACATCGCACTGATGTGGGCTGTCGCACTTGCAAAGAAATAGTAAGAGTAATAATACACAACAATTAGAATGATGAATGCCACAATCCAAGAGAACCCTGATACGGATGATTTCATGGCATTACTGAACCAAGAAACCATGCCTAATTCATTCAGGAAGTTGGCCAGCATAACAAGCGCCGCAAACCAAGTGAGCGTATCCCAAGCGCCCTGTTCTTTCTTGATATCATCCCAAGTCAGAACCTGTGATAATAAAAGAACTGACAATCCGATCAGTGCGGTTGTGGTTGCGTCGATGTTGAAGCTGCCGCCAAAAATCCAAAGAGCAAGCACTAAAAGAAACACAATAACCATGGAAAGCTCTGATTTTTTAAATGGTCCCATTTCTTTCAGTTTTTCGGTTGCGATTTTCGCTGCGTCCGGTGTTTCTTTAATTTCCGGCGGATACAGCTTGTAAATCACAAGCGGTGTGATGATTAAGCTTACAAGTCCCGGCACAATCGCGGCTATTGCCCAGCTTGTCCATGTTAAGTCCACCCCTGCGACATCATGGGCCAGCTTGGCAATCAGCGGGTTCGCCGCCATCGCCGTCAGGAACATAGCAGATGTAATCAAGTTTCCCTGAAAACCGGTTTTTAATAAGAAAGCACCGATTTTTCTTTCTGTTCCATCTGCCGGGCTTGATCCGAATGTTTCGGATAATGATCTGATAATAGGAAATATAATGCCTCCTGCACGCGCCGTATTACTTGGAATAGCAGGTGATAATATTAAATCACTGAACAGCAGTGAATAAGAAAGTCCAAGGGTTTTCTTCCCGAATTTCTGAACGAATACATACGAAATTCTCGCACCTAGCCCGGTTTTGATAAATCCCCGGGAAATAAAGAATGCGATGACGATAAGCCAGATGGTCTTATTCCCGAATCCGCTTAATGTATCCTCAATTGATAATGTTCCAGTTAATGCAGTAACCGCCAATGCAAAAATTGCAATTGCACCCATTGGCAAGGGCTTGGAGATAAAGCCGATAATTGTCGCGACGAAAATCGCAAACAAATGCCATGCTTTAGGTTCAAGTCCGGACGGAGCGGGAATAAACCAGATGATTAGTCCCACAGCGACAGTAATAAGCAATGGAACAAGCTTTACTGCTGACTGTTTTCCTGCGTCTTTTTCTGAAGCCATAAATAGGTCTCCTCCTATATACTTGTTTTCCGATCCCCTTTTTCATTCTACTCCTTAACTAAGTTAATAAACATTTTAATTAATTAAAAAACACAAAGGTGAGCAGCCCTTTGTGTTTTTTTCATTTCTTAATTTAGTTTACCCGCGCCCGCTTGAGATGTAACATTTGACTTCACATTCGCGGAAGCATCAATTGATCCGTGCAAAGATGGCGTCCATCCGACAGAAGAGCTCAGCCCGTTTGCAGCCGATGCGTTGATCTGCGTACCGTTCAGCAATGTGCCGGAATCGTATAAAGCCGTTCCCCCGCTGAATACGCTGATCGTTTTAGCAGCAGTCAATCCCGGAACGTCAATGGCATTGTTTTGCGCATAAATTTTAGATGATTTTCCGATTCCCCACGCATAGCTAAAGGCATACTCTGATGAGTTTTTATTGCCTTCATAATAGTTGTTGTAAACGTGTACTTGTCCAAAACGGACTCTCGGTGCGCGCTGAACGATATTTTTGTAGCGGTTATGATGCAGTGTGATTTTTAATTTGCCGTCATCGGAAGTTTTGCTGTCGCTTGATCCGAAAATGGAGCTTTTATCATGATCGTGATAGAAGTTATAAGACATTGTAATGTAATTAGCGCCGTTAGAGGCATCAGTTTGGCCGTCATGGTGCTGATATTCTCTTCCAAAATACTTTGGAGAGGTGCTGTCTGGACGCGAACCGTCATTAAATGTACAGTGATCGATCCATACATGTGTACCGCCGTTTATTGTGATGTTGTCATATTGTGAGTTCCAGTTTCCTGAACTTCCGTCAGTCGGGTCCCATTGCGGGAAATAGTCATATGCGTCTTGGAATTCGATATTGCGGATAATGACGTTATCGCTCTTGATCTGGAAGTTTCCGCCCAGAACTTTAGCATTTGACCCTGATCCGACGATCGTCGTATTTGCAGGGATATCCACCATCACGCGTGCCTTTTGGTTTTTCTGTGAGCGTGCTCTGGCTTCTTCCTGTGTTCCGGATGGCTCTTTTTTGCCCCATGTGCTTGGGTCATAGGCTTTCAAATATTTGTTCAGATCGTACTCTGGATCTTTATAATCATTCAGACCAAGCGGTTTCAGATTGTCATCGACATTCATGTCAATCGTTCCCTTGATATAAATGATTTTTGGCGTAGTGTTGGTGTCCTTGCCCAAAGCCGAAACGAGCTGGCTTCTGTTGCTGACTGTATACACGTGGGATGACGAGGCTTTTGATCCGCCTGTCGTGCCTGTCGAGTACGCTCCCCAGCCATCATTTGACCCTAACGTCTGATGGCCCAAATCCGCTGCGTTCGCCCCAACCGGAGTCAAGCCTAATAACAAAGCCGTGGCTAACATCACTTTTTTCATGCAGTCTGAACCCCCATTTTCTATTTTGTGAGAATTTGTTCCATATTCTCACAAAAAACATAATAGCAAATTCATGGGCATCCATAACCGAAAATGTACCGCTTTTTATTGCGGCATCCTGCAAAAAAACACCGCAAAGACCGCAAATATAAAAAACCCCAAAAGGACGATAATCGCCTTTTGGGGTTACATTCCTGCATCATGCCCAAGATTTTACTTTTTCGTTGTCTGTCACAAAGAGAAGCACTTTCCCTTCATCGAGCCGTTTTTCAAACTGAGCCGCTTCGTCTTCTGAAAAACCGATTTCGTGGATTTTATTGCGCAGCTCGTCACCTTTTTTATTAAATATGTTTCCTACCGCATGTTTGAAACCTGTTTCTTTGGCTCCGATCGTGTTGGCATTCGTGTTGTCTGCCAGTCGTTCCGTTCTGTCATCGTCGTGAGCTAAGACGTATACATCCTCTTTTGCGACACCCATTTGCTGTAATTCTTCTACATCCTTCATGAGCTGTTCGTCGTTTGTATACTCTCTTACAACTGGTTTCATATCCAATTCCTCCTTCATCATGTCTATGTTATATTCATACCCGATCCTTTTTCTATGAAACAGCATCCAGAGCATTGGGCACAAAAACAGGAAGAATGGTAGTAGATATTTCATTTCTAACCATGGTAAAGTGATAGAACGAGAGTATTTTCAGAATAGTCAAAATCAAAACCGCTGCACGGAGCGTCCGAACATGAATCGCCATTTTTATCCGTACAAGCAGGAGGTATGTCCAATGCAATACTTTTCACCAGAACAGCAATACAATGCGTGGGTTGTGAGTGATTTAGTAAAACAGGTCTTCCATCAGCGTGTCGGCTATTCAGCCGGCATTCACCAGCTTGCCATCTTTGCCGAAGAAACATTTCACATCGATATTGACTTTGTTTTCTCTATTGTCATGAATATCGGAGACATTGAATTTGCGCTCTCTGAAGAAATCGAAAAAAAATTGTCCGGCTATCTCAGCGTTCTTCTTCCCCATGTCAGCAGAGATATGCTTGAAGCCTCTAAAGCCAACGCCAGTTCGTTTTTATCCCACAGACACGGCGATGCTGTGTACGATTTATTTGTGCCATATGACCCATACATCAAAAAAACATAAAGCAGCGGGCTTCTGTTTCTTTATTTAAAAAATATTGACATAGGAAGCCATGATATTATAGTGTTTATTTGTGATAATGATTCTCATTATTAAATTCAGAAAAAAGGAAGAAAACAATGCGCACCTATCCTAACAAGTTTATTGCCATCATCAGTGTTTTATTAATCGCTTGTTTCATTATATCCGGCTGTTCATCAAGTCAGGATAACAGCGGCAGCAAAGCCGGAAGCAAATCTAAGGATTCAAGAGTCATTCAGCACGAAGACGGGAAAACAACAGTGACCGGCACACCTAAAAAAGTTGTTGTGCTTGAGCTTTCATTCCTGGATGCTGTTTACAATCTCGGCATCACGCCGGTAGGCATCGCCGATGACAACAAAAAAGACATGATTCAAAAGCTGGTCGGCAGCCCGATTGATTATACATCCGTAGGCACGCGAAGCGAACCGAATCTTGAGGTCATCAGCTCCTTGAAGCCTGATTTAATCATCGCTGACGCTGAACGCCATAAAAACATTTACAAACAGCTGAAACAAATCGCACCGACCATTGAATTGAAAAGCCGGGAAGCGACTTATGATGAAACAATCGACAGCTTCAATACCATTTCTAAAGCATTAAATAAAGAAAAAGAAGGAAAAGAAAAACTCGCCGACCATACAAAGGTCATTGACGATCTGAAAGCGGAGCTTCCAAAAGATGAAGACCGCAGCATCGTTCTCGGCGTGGCAAGAGCCGATTCCTTCCAGCTTCATACGTCATCTTCTTATGACGGAGAAATCTTCAGCATGCTCGGCTTTACGCACGCCGTGAAGTCAGATAACGCGTATCAAGAGGTCAGCCTCGAGCAGTTAAGCAAAATCGATCCAGATATTTTGTTTATTTCAGCCAACGAGGGTAAAACAATCGTAGATGAGTGGAAAAAGAATCCGCTCTGGAAAAACCTAAAAGCGGTGAAAAACGGACAAATCTACGATGCAGACCGTGACATTTGGACAAGATTCAGAGGAATCAAGTCCAGTGAAACAAGCGCCAAAGACGTGCTCAAAAAAGTGTATAATAAGTAGGACAAAAGAGAAGCGAGGAGAATCCTTGCTTCTTCGTTTTTGCAAACAGACGCAGCAAGGAAGTGAGACTGTTGTATTACTCAGCCAAACGGCGCTCATCATCAAGATTGATGGTTTTTATCATTGCACTGATCATCCTTATTTTCGGGCTTGGGGTGAATCTCTCAGTAGGCGCCTCAGACATCGGCATCATTGATGCTTTGACATATCTTTTTGTATGGGACGGATCAAAAGAACAGCTTATCATCTCTACTCTTCGCCTCCCCCGCACATTAATCGGCGTTTTCGTCGGCGCCAGCCTGGCTGTAGCAGGAGCGCTGATGCAGGCCATGACAAGAAACCCTCTGGCTTCACCTCAAATTTTCGGTGTGAATGCGGGTGCATCGCTGTTTGTCGTTGCTTCTCTCGTCATTCTGCCGGCATCGTCTTACTCTTCGGTTGTGTTCGCTTTTGCAGGTGCGGCGGCAGGCGGCGCAATTGTGTATATGATTGCCTCTTCCGGCGGAATGACACCTGTCAAACTGGCGCTGTCAGGAATGGCGGTGCATTTGTTCCTGTCCTCCATGACACAGGCGATTATTATTTTAAATGAGTCGGGAGAGGATGTTCTGTATTGGATGACGGGTGCGATTGACGGAAGCAATTGGCAGGACGTTATGACCATTGCCCCGTTTTCTGTCATCGGCATTGGACTTGCCCTTGTGTTTTCAGGCCCCGTTTCTGTTCTCGGTCTCGGTGATGAAACCGCAAAAGGACTCGGGCAAAACATGAACGGCATGCGGATTCTGATCAGCTTTATCATTTTAATTCTTTCCGGCGCTTCTGTGGCGGTTGCCGGCCCAATCGGCTTTGTCGGGCTGCTCGTCCCGCATATCGTCCGCAAGCTGATCGGAGAAAATTACAAGTATGTGCTGCCGTTTTCGGCGCTGTTCGGCGCCATCTTATTGGTGTACGCAGATGTCCTGGCCAGATGGATTGCATTCCCTTATGAATCTCCGGTCGGCATTGTCACCGCCATTATCGGAACACCATTTTTCTTATATTTAGCAAGGAAAGGGCGAAATCTGAAATGAAGAAATCAACCAGAAAACAAAAACGCCCCTTGCTGGCCATCCTCATATTGGCTGTCATCCTGCTAGTGCTGTCCGTGATCAGCATCGGCTTCGGGGCATTGTATATTTCACCTGATGCGGTGGTTACGAACCTGTTAGGAGCGGATCATTCCTTCGAGTTTATTATTCAGCAGTACCGGCTCCCCCGCATTATACTGGCGATTCTGGCAGGCGCCGGGCTTGCCTCTGCCGGAGCCATTTTGCAGGGTGTCATCCGAAATCCCCTTGCGTCTCCGGACGTGGTCGGAATTTCAAAAGGGTCCGGACTGGCCGCCATGGCCGTTATTCTCATTTTTCCTGAGTCTCCGGTCTACGTGCTTCCGTTCTCCGCATTTGCCGGAGCAGCCATTATTGCTGTAGTATTATTAATGATAGCCCGCAAAAAAAGCATTCAGCCCTCTTCATTGGCTTTATCAGGCATTGCCTTAGGCGCGGTCTGCCACGCCGGCATGCAATATATGATGGTCAAATTTCCGGGGGACGTCAATGCAGCGCTCATTTGGCTGACAGGCAGCCTCTGGGGGAGAAACTGGGAAGAAGTCAAGCTCCTTGCGCCATGGCTTTTGGTTCTGTTGCCGATTGTCTGCATCCTCATTCCGAAGCTGGATCTGATGTCACTCGGAGATGAGTTAGCGCAGGGTCTCGGCGAAAATGCAAACAGGCTGAGATTCATCCTGATTTTCACCGCAGTTGCACTGGCGGGGAGCTGTGTAGCTGTCGTCGGATCAATCGGTTTTATCGGGCTGCTTGCGCCGCATATCGCCAGAAGGCTTGCCGGAGAAAAAGCTAAATATTTACTGCCTGCATCGGCATTAATCGGTGCTATTATATTACTAATCGCAGATACATTAGGACGCGGCATCATGCCTCCGGTTGAGATACCCGCCGGAATATTGACAGCTGTGATCGGCGCGCCTTATTTTTTATATTTATTGAAATTCGAAGCGAGGAAACAGTAGGGAGAGGATACCATGGGAAAACTGGCTGCAGACCAGCTCACTCTTTCATATGACAGCACAGTGATTATTGACGGAGTCGATTTAAAGATTGAAGAAGGAAAAATCACTGTGCTCATCGGCGCCAACGGCTGCGGAAAATCAACAATCCTCAAATCGCTTGCCAGGCTGATGGCACCAAAAAGCGGCACGGTCCTATTAGAAGGAAAAGATATTCATCGCCAGCCGTCCAAAGAAGTGGCTAAAAAGCTGGCGATTCTTCCTCAGTCTCCTCAGGCGCCTGAAGGATTGACGGTACAGGAACTATGCTATTTCGGCAGACATCCTCATAAAAAACTGTTATCCAAGCATACACAAGAGGATCACGATATGGTAGAGTGGGCGCTTGACGCAACCGGAATGAATGAGCTGAAGGATCGGACACTCGATGCCCTTTCAGGCGGTCAAAGACAAAGAGCCTGGATTTCCATGGCGCTTGCACAAGGCACTGATTTGCTTTTGCTCGATGAACCGACCACTTACTTGGACATTTCTCACCAAATTGAGGTGCTGGAGCTGCTGAAAAAGCTGAACCGGGATCATGGACGCACAGTTGTCATGGTGCTTCACGACTTAAACCAAGCCGCTCAATATGCTGACTATCTGATCAGCGTATTGGACGGAAAAATCTACAATGCCGGAACGCCGGAAGACGTCTTTACCCAGCCGTTTTTCCGGGAAGTCTTCGGCTTAGAATGCTGCATCATGAGAAGCCCGATCGACCAGAAGCCGATGTGCCTGCCGATGGGACTATGCCCAAAATTACGGACGTGATGAAAAAGGAGAGGAATCTGCCTCTCCTTTTTTTATGCGGCTTACTTTTTGTATTTCATCACTTGTCCGTGTTACATTGGTGTCAATCAAATGATAGGAGGATGAATATGACAACAGCTCAACAGCAGATTCAATTAGCAAGACGTCCGCAAGGGGTGCCCGTTCACGAAGATTTCCGCTTTGAAACGATCCCCGTTCCTGAGCCGAAGCAAGGTGAGGTGCTTGTCAAAACACTCTATGTCTCAGTCGATCCTTACATGCGCGGACGAATGCAAGACACGAAGTCATACGTAGAGCCATTTGCCTTAGACGAAGCGCTGTCAGGCGGTGTCATTGCTGAAGTCGTGTCAGACGGAGATAAGCTGAAACAAGGAGAAATCGTAATCGGAAACCTGAACTGGCAGGAATATTCCGCTGTCAGCGAGTCCGCCGTGCGAAAAATTGATACAAGTCTCGCCCCTGCTTCAGCGTATCTCGGCATTTTAGGAATGACCGGTTTGACGGCATATTTCGGCCTGCTGGACATCGGCCGCCCGAAAGAAGGCGAAACCGTGGTTGTCTCCGGAGCTGCAGGGGCTGTCGGTTCCGCTGTCGGACAGATCGCCAAAATTAAGGGAGCACACGTCGTCGGTATCGCAGGCTCTGATGACAAAATTGACTACTTAAAGAATGAACTGCAATTTGACGAAGCGATTAATTACAAAACTGCAGATGATATTCAACAAGCGCTTGCTGACGCTTGTCCGAACGGTGTCGATGTGTATTTTGACAATGTCGGCGGGCCGATTTCAGATGCGGTCATGAACCTTCTCAATGAGTTTGCCCGTATCCCTGTGTGCGGCGCCATTTCTTCCTATAACGCGGAAAACGAAGCGGACGACATGGGCCCTCGCGTCCAATCCAAGCTGATCAAAACGAAGGCGCTGATGCAAGGATTTATCGTAAGCGACTACGCCGACCGTTTTCCTGAAGGCGCAAAACAGCTGGCGGAATGGCTGAGCGACGGAAAGCTTCATTATGAGGAAACGATTACTGAAGGCTTCGAAAACATTCCCGATGCATTTCTTGGCTTATTTAAAGGAGAAAATAAAGGTAAACAGCTGATCAAAGTCAGTGATCCAAGCTGAAAATATACCAATAAAAGGAGGGCTTTCCGCCCTCCTTTTATTTTTGAGAATACGTCAATGACGAAGAGTCAAAGTAAAAAATCCATCTTCATCAGGTTCTGTTTCTGCCGACGTAAACCCGGCTGCTTTAAAACAGGATAAACTGACTTGATTGTCTTCTTCAATGCAGGCAGCCCATTCACTTACCCTCGCAAAATTGGGATCATCAATTAATTTACGTAATATCGTTTTCCCATAACCTTGAAGATGCTGCTGAGGATTTACGATCAATCCAATATACGCCTTATCCTCTACGAACTCAATGACGGCCATTCCTGCCGGCAGCTGTTGGTCATATGCCATCATGACAGCATTGCTTTCATCATTAATCACTCGGGCGTACCACTGATGTAATGGCAGCATTCCATCCATTCTCTCCCTGACATTCTCATTCTCAAACCACTTTTCAATAATGTTCAGCTCAGACTCCTTCAAAAAACGAAAACGGTCTATCGAAGCCATCTCCTCACCCCACTCCTATTTTCTATTATTTTACAGCAAAAAGGAAGGGCGATTCCGCCCTTCCTTTTATTTCGTATTCAGGTTACCGCCTGAATAAACAGCTTCACTCAGCTCCACGCCAAGTTTCTTCGCCATTTTCTTCAGCTTTGATTCTTCCATACGCGTGACAAGACTCAGCACGTTCCCTTCTTTTCCAGCCCGTCCTGTTCGCCCTGATCTGTGAACATAGCTGTCTTCATCAGGAATATCGGCGTGGATCACATACGGCAGGTTTTCAATATCCAAACCGCGCGCGGCAATGTCAGTTGCCAAAAGCAGCGGAAACTCGCCCTGCTCAAACGCTTTAATAATCTTCGCCCGCTCCATCTTTTTCGCCTCACTGTGAAGGATGCCAAGGTCGACATGATGGTACGCCAGCTTTTCCGCGTACACACTAAGGTTACCGATATCTCTCACAAACACAAGCGCCTGCATGCCATGAAGTCTTGAAAGCTTTTGCAGCAGCTTCACTTTGTCGCGCTGGTCACAGATGATGTATTGATGCTTCACTTTTCCCGCTTCCGCTTTGCTGCGTTCTACCTTCAAAACCTCGGGCTCTTTCGTCATGTCGCGGAGCACGTCTTCTGTTTCTTTCTTCAGTGTGGCTGAAAAACAAAGAAGCTGGCGGTCTCTTAATGTCGTTTTAATGATTTGCTTGATTGTTTCACGATGCTCCGGCAGGACAAGCTGATCGGTTTCATCAAGTACGATCGTTTTCACTTCATGCATCTTGAGTTTTTTCGCTTGAATCAGCTCAAACACCCTGCCCGGCGTCCCGACGATAATATGCGGATGATTCTTTTTCAGCTTTTCGACCTGCTTTTTCACATTCGCTCCGCCGATTAAGGAAACTGCCCGTAATTCTGATCCCGTTTTCCAGTCCTGAATCACCTGAAAAATCTGCATCACCAGCTCACGTGAAGGTGCTAAAATCACCGCCTGCGGATGCTTCTGATCAGGTTTGATGCGCTCCAATACCGGCAGTGCGTAGGCAAGCGTCTTACCTGTTCCTGTCGGCGATTCTGCGATGACATCCTTACCTTCCATGATGAGTTGGGCCGCCTGCTCCTGCACAGGAGTCGGCTTTTCAAAGCCTGAAGCATTCCAATTTTCTTTGATAAATGATTGTGCATTATGTAAAAATGGCCAAGTTTGCGTCATTTTGTTCTCCTCGATTCCTAAAATCTATTCCATAGTATCTCAAAACAGCGCGCAGAACGCAATTTTTCTTTTTCTTTCCTATGCCTTTCAACAATCGTCTTCCTCCTTTATAATCAAAAGGTGAGAAATACACGCCATACAGCGTGTTCGATAAACGATAGAGGTGTAAACATGAGTATTTTATCTGTAAAGGACTTAAGCCACGGCTTTGGTGACCGGGCCATTTTTAATAATGTATCTTTCCGTCTATTAAAAGGCGAGCACGTCGGTCTGATCGGCGCGAACGGTGAAGGAAAATCGACCTTCATGAATATTATTACCGGAAAGCTTGAGCCTGATGAGGGAAAAGTCGAATGGTCAAAAAACGTCCGTGTCGGCTATCTGGATCAGCATACCGTGCTTGAAAAAGGAAAATCCATCCGTGATGTGCTGAAAGACGCTTTCCATTATTTATTTGCAATGGAAGAAGAAATGAATGAGATTTATAACAAAATGGGCGAAGCAGATCCTGACGAGCTTGAAAAGCTTCTTGAAGACGTCGGTGTGATTCAAGACGCGCTGACGAACAATGATTTTTATGTGATTGATTCTAAAGTGGAAGAAATTGCACGCGGACTCGGCTTGAGTGATATCGGACTTGACCGTGACGTTACTGATTTGAGCGGGGGTCAGCGCACAAAAGTGCTTCTCGCCAAGCTGCTTCTGGAAAAACCGGAAATCCTGCTTCTCGATGAGCCGACCAACTACCTTGATGAGCAGCATATCGAATGGCTGAAACGCTACCTGCAGGAGTATGAGAATGCGTTCATCTTGATTTCCCATGACATTCCGTTCTTAAACAGTGTCATCAATCTGATTTATCATGTAGAAAATCAGGAGCTGACACGCTATGTCGGCGACTACCATCAGTTTATGGAAGTCTACGAGGTGAAGAAACAGCAGCTTGAAGCGGCCTACAAAAAACAGCAGCAGGAAGTCGCGGAGCTGAAGGATTTCGTTGCCCGCAACAAAGCCCGCGTCAGCACGCGAAACATGGCGATGTCCCGCCAAAAGAAACTCGACAAGATGGATATGATCGAGCTGGCGGCGGAAAAACCGAAGCCTGAATTCCACTTCAAGCCGGCCCGAACATCAGGAAAGCTGGTTTTCGAAACGAAGGATCTCGTGATCGGTTACGATTCCCCGCTCTCACGTCCGCTGAACCTCCGCATGGAGCGCGGGCAAAAAATCGCCCTTTACGGCGCAAACGGGATTGGGAAAACGACATTGCTGAAAAGCCTGCTTGGCGAAATCCAGCCGCTCGAAGGCTCTGTTGAACGAGGCGAGCACCTCTTTACCGGCTATTTCGAGCAAGAGGTCAAGGAAACAAACAACAATACGTGTATTGAGGAAGTTTGGAGCGAATTCCCTTCATATACACAGTATGAAATCCGCGCCGCTCTGGCAAAATGCGGACTGACGACAAAACATATCGAAAGCCGCGTCTCCGTATTAAGCGGAGGCGAAAAAGCGAAGGTCAGATTATGCAAGCTGATCAATTCGGAAACCAACCTGCTGGTGCTCGATGAGCCGACAAACCACTTGGATGTCGACGCCAAGGAAGAGCTCAAGCGCGCCCTCAAAGAATACAAAGGCTCCATTCTTCTTATTTCTCACGAGCCTGATTTCTATATGGACATCGCGACAGAAACATGGAACTGCGAGTCTTGGACGACGAAAGTGCTTTAATGTTACGAAAAAACCCGCCTGGTGAAGGGCGGGTTTTTTCGTAACATTTTTTCTGAACGATTCTCAAAAGCTCTCTGTCTTTTAAAATGAGCTGCAATGGCGAGGTGAATTCATCAAGTGTCAGCTCTCTTTTGGCAGACAGTTCAAGGTCTTCCTCATCAGCCCATGCGGTGAACCATTCAACCGAAAAGCTGTTTTTCATAACGCTGTGTATGTATTGATAAAGCATGTGTAAACACTTCAGGTCATATGCGTCAGGCTTTGCCTTATGCATGGCAAATGATCCCTCTTCAGCATGAACTATTATTTGATAAGGCAACCGTAAATGCATAGACACATTCTCAGCTTCCTCAAGATCAATGCCCGCCGCGTCAATACCTGACCGGAGCGGATGCCCTTTCCGGGAGTAGCCGGAGGGCTGACTGAAAAAACCGGTTTCTAAAGGCGTTTTAGCAGCTAAATAGTAAAATTGTGTCATCAGGATGTCCTTTCTCGCGTCGATTCCATTATGATTAGAGTATAACCGATTGCAAAACATATCCTTGCATGCCATTTCACTTCATAATAGAAGGGGTTAAAAATATGATAAATGGCTATCTGACGGGAAATACGATCATACTATTATGAGGGGAAGATTAAGCAAATAAAAAAAGACACTGCACCTTAGCAGTGTCTTTCGTTATTAATGTCCCGCCTTAATTCCGGCAAGATGTTTACGTCCCATGAGTAGGACAAGCATGCCGACAAAAACGACGATTCCGCCTACTGTATATGGTGTGCTTGCGGTGAATTGTTCTGACAGCATTCCCGCAATCCACGGAGCGAGCGCGCCGCCGATGAAGCGGACTGAGCTGTAGGCTGAAGAAGCGATTGAACGTTCAACAGGCGCAGAGCCCATGACAGCTGTTGTCATGATCGTGTTGACCATACCAAGGACAGCACCGGCCACAACGATACATGTAATAATCAACGCCTGATGCTCTGTCCAGATGCCCATAATGATCAGAATGACCGCAAAGGCGATAAAGAGAACAACCAAGGAACGCACTGTGCCCAGCGCTTTGTGCACGATCGGCGCCGTAAAGACTGACGTAATCGCCAGCAGTAGTCCCCAGCCAAAGAAAACATATCCAAGGCCGTGTTCATCTAAATCCAGAACGAACGGAGAATAAGCGAGCAAAATAAAAAATCCAAAGTTGTATAAGAAAGCCGATACCGCCATTGTCAAAAGGCCTTTATATTTGAGTGCCTTCATAGCGTCAAATACCCCAACGCGCTTCGCCGGTTTAGGCAATTTCGGCAGCATCAAGGAAATGGCGATTAACGCAATAAACATCAGGACAGATACCCCGAAGAACGGCGCACGCCATGAGATGCTTCCAAGCTCTCCTCCTGCAAGCGGTCCGACGGAAATCCCGAGTCCGAGCGCCGCCTCATACAAAATAATCGCTTGAGCGCTGCCGCCGACAGACACGCCGACGATTACCGCAAGCGCTGTTGAAATAAACAAGGCGTTACCTAATCCCCAGCCGCCGCGATAGCCGACAAGCTGAGCAATTGAGCTTGAACTTCCGCCAAGCGCTGCAAAGACAATAATAAAAATAAGTCCGAGAATTAACGTCCATTTTGCGCCGATCCTGCTGGAAATGGCTCCTGAGAAAAACATCATAAATCCGGTAACGAGCAAATAACTTGTAAATAAGAGTGATACTTCACTAGGTGAAGCATGTAATTGTGCGGCAATCGCCGGAAGAATAGGATCGACCAGCCCGATTCCCATAAAGGAAATCACACAGGCAAACGCGACAGCCCATACAGCTTTCGGCTGATTCAGCAAACCTGTCTTCTGATTCACTTGTTTTGAATTATCCATTTGATCTGACCTCCATCTTTATCCCATTAAAAGAAACGCTACAAAAATAGCGTTTAGCAAACGTTTTATTCGATTGATTGAATGGCATGCTCCGCTTTGTCTTTCATCCCGTGCAGACGTTCCTTAAAGCTTTGGAATGTGCGGATTTTTTCATCAATCAAATCCAGCTGGTGATTCAGCGTTTCCTGAATTTCCTCCAGCTTCTCTTTCCGTTCCTTTGGATCCAGTGACAACAAATACCCCTCTTTGTTTAACTCAAGCTGGCGGCTGGTTTCCATGAAATGCTGAAGCTCCTGAAGGGAAAAGCCAAGCACTTCCTTTGTGCTGATCACTTTCTCAAGCTCTTCCATATCATCCTCTGAATAAAGTCTAACGCCGCCTTCCGTCCGTTTCGGCGCTGGAATCAAGCCGATTTCTTCATAAAACCGAATGGTCCGCTTTGTCAGCCCGCTTCTTTTGGCAACTTGATCAATCTTCATCCATTCCATGGTAAATCCCCCTTCGCCTTTTCTGTTATTATTATACACCTTTAGCACCTTAACGTAAACGTTAAGTTTTGAAATGTAATAAAAAAGACGAGTACATAAAGCACCCGTCTTTCATTATCCTATTTTAAGCTAAGCTCCCTGTCACTGACAAAGACTGCTTTTGCATACTTTCAGAAAGCAGTCGATACGCGATAACCTTCTTCTTGTACTGTTTCACGACATCGATATGGTCATCGTAGCTGTACACAAACAGCTTTACATCTTTTTTGCCTTTTTTCGTATCTATCACGAGCGGTGTTCCGCCGTTTTCGGGGTATAAATAACGCTCTTCGTCGCCTGGGTAAATATAATATTTCTCCAGAAAGACAGCTTCGTTAAATTGATCGATCATGTGCCTTTTCTCTTCACCCTCGAGCCGTTTTCCATCTAGAGAGAGAACAGCATCTTCGTCGTTCAGCTTGGCGTGCACCTCAAATTTGCTGAGCAGCCATTCTATGACGCCTGTTGGCAGGCAGGTTAATACGATTTTCACCAGACTCATGAGGATTAACATCACGATAGCCCATGTCATACTTCATCATCTCCGTTAGTTTTCCGTGTGCCGCTGACACACAATTCCATCCTATCATAAGCTGGCCGTTTCGTTTTTGTACATTATGTGAAAAGTGCGGCCTGCTGCGGCCGCACTTTTCTAGCTTTCCAGCTCTTCTATCATGAGGGACAATTCCGTCCAGCGATCCATCGCTGTCTCAAGCTCTTCCGCTGTTTTTGCCTGCTCGGCCATCAGCTCTTGAATTTTCCCGAAATCACTGCCCGCCGCGGCGATATCCGCTTCAAGCTGTTCATGCTTTTCTTCAAGCTCGGCAATTTTATCTTCAATGCCGTCCCATTCAAGCTGATCTTTGTAAGAAAGCTTTTTCCGTTTTTTCTTCGGTTCCGCTTCAGCCGGTTTGATTTCAGCTGCGGGTTTTTCAGCCGTTTTTTTCGCTTCGGCCTGCTCCATATAGTCGCTGTAGGAGCCCTGGAACCGTGAAATCACGCCATTCCCTTCAAATACAATCAAACGGTCTACGACGCGGTCAAGGAAGTAGCGGTCATGGGATACGGTGATGACAACGCCGGGGAACTGTTCAATATAATCCTCAAGCACGCTTAACGTTTCTGTATCCAAGTCGTTCGTCGGCTCATCGAGAAACAGCACATTCGGCTCCTGCATCAAAACCTGAAGCAAGTATAAGCGCCGCTTTTCTCCGCCGGACAGCTTGCGGATATAGGTTTGCTGCATGGAGCGCGGGAAGAGGAAGCGCTCAAGCATTTGTTCAGCGGTGACGATATCGCCGTCCTCTGTTTTCACGACTTCCGCTGTTTCCTTAATGTATTCAATCACCTTCAGCTCACCGTTCATTTCACTGTGATCCTGGGTATAGTAGCCGATTCTTACTGTTTGGCCGATCGTAATATGCCCGCCGTCAGGAGTGATTCGTCCGGCAAGGCTGTTTAACAGTGTTGTTTTTCCAATGCCGTTCGGCCCGATGATCCCGATTCGTTCACCAGGTATAACCAGTTCATTGAATCGATCGACAAGCACGTTTCCTCCATAAGCGATCATCACGTTCTCCGCTTCGATTACTTGCTTTCCAAGACGGTGGGAGCCGATCGCAAAGTCGAGCGAGCCGGCTGACTGAGGGCCTTTCTGCTCCTTAAGCGATTCTACCCTGCCGATTCTCGCCTTTTGTTTTGTGGAGCGTGCTTTCGCTCCGCGTCTGAGCCAGGCCAGTTCACGGCGCAGCAGATTTTGCCGCTTCGTTTCTTTTTGCTCGGCCTGCGCTTCCCGTTCCGCGCGCTTTTCCAAAAAGACTTCATAGTTGCCTTTGTAGGTATAGAGACTGCCCCGTTCAAGCTCATAAATGCGGTTTGTCACGCGGTTTAAGAAGTACCTGTCGTGCGTCACCAGCATGACGGCGCCTGGATATTGCGCCAAATACCCTTCAAGCCATTCAATCGTTTCATTATCCAAATGGTTCGTCGGCTCGTCTAAGATCAGGAGGTCGGCGGGCTGGATTAAGTTTTTCGCAATCGCCACCCGTTTTTTCTGTCCGCCTGAGAGCTCGTTGACAGGCTTTGTCACGTCAGTTACTCCCAGCTTCGATAACACCGTTTTCGCCAAGGTATTCGCATCCCACGCATTGTTTGCATCCATTTTCGCCTGCGCAGCCAGCAGGTGTTTCTGGCGTTTTTCATCTTCCGGGTCTTCTCCCAGTTCATAGAGCGCCTTTTCATATTCACGGAGCGTTCTCATGACAGCCGATTCACCGGAATAAATATGCTCCAGTACAGTTTGTCCGGCAGGCAGCTGCGGGTCCTGATGAAGAAATTCAACATGCACACTGCCGGATTTGGCGATGTCTCCTTCTTCAACAGATTCCAAGCCGGCAATCACTTTCAGCAGCGTTGATTTTCCGGTGCCGTTCGGCCCGATTAATCCGATTCTCTCATTCTCTTCAATATGAAAGGAGATATGGTC
Organism: Bacillus halotolerans; assembly: GCF_001517105.1. Lineage (GTDB taxonomy): Bacteria > Bacillota > Bacilli > Bacillales > Bacillaceae > Bacillus > Bacillus halotolerans. The sequence continues at coordinate 152,887 of NZ_LPVF01000011.1, read as the reverse complement.
AAATAACGTCTTATCTCCGTATGTTTTGTAAAGGCTCTCCGCTTTTAGTATGCTCATGGTTCCTATCAATCCTCACGTAAGTTCATGTGTACATTTTAAATCAGCCGCTGGAATAAAACTAGTAAAAGAGCAGACAAATTTCATGGAAATACCGGACAGAAAAAAAGACCGGGGACTCTGTCCCCAGTCTCTTACTCTTCTTCAAGCGCTTTCTCTGCCATTTTAGCGAGATGCTGCGCACTGCCTGAGATCTCCTGCATCGTGGCGGAAATCTGTTCAACAGCAGCAGCTTGTCCGTCAGTATGCTGATTAATCGATTCAATCGATTCTTCTAGCCCTTTTAACAGGCTGTGGATTTTTTTCGTGATCTGATCGATCTGGCCGACATTTTCTTTCGAATGCGTCGCAAGCTTTCTGATTTCATCCGCTACGACAGAAAATCCTTTTCCGGACTCCCCTGCCCGTGCGGCTTCAATCGCAGCATTTAAACCGAGCAGATTGCTCTGATCAGAAATGCCTTTCACGGTTACTGAAATATCAGCGATTTCTCCCGCGCTTTCGCTTACCTTTTTCGCTTGTGAGGAAATGCCCGACATTTGCGATGAGAAACCGTTAATTGATTCAGAAATATCGGAAATGGCCGCAGCCGTTTGTTCAACAACTGCCGATAAGCTTTCCGCTACATCATGAAGCTTAGAGGACTCCTCAAGACTCGTGCCGAGGCCCACTCCCCCAATCACTCTTCCGTTCTGGTCATGAAGCGGGATGGCGCGTGCGATTAATGGAAAGCCGAACAACTCCTTCGGCACCATGCTCGTTTTTTTCTGATTGCTGCGAATCGCGTCTGTGATGATATCTCCTTCTTGCAGCGGATCTCCGGCTTTTACGTTAAGGGAAAAGGTTTTTGCCGGAATATTTACCAGCAATTTCTCCGTATCATAAATGCCGATTGTAATATCATCCTGAACCAGGCTGTTTAAATAAGGGGCTACTTTCACAAATGCGTCTAGAAGATCTGCTGTTTCATTTTCCGTTCTTATGCTCAATTCCAATCACTCCTTTTATTAGTAAGGGAAGCTTCGTTTTTCGTGCTGAACCGAAATCCATTTCAGCGTCGTAAATTCTTCAAGGCTCCATTCGCCATTTAATCGGCCGAGGCCAGATTGCTTTTCACCGCCGAAGGCCACATTCGGTTCATCATTAATCGTCGTGTCATTAACATGGATCATGCCCGTTTCAATCCGTTTCGCAAAAGCCACGCCGCGTTCAAGATTTGAGGTATGTACGGCTCCGCTTAAGCCAAATGGGGTATCATTCGCGATATCCACCGCTTCGTCTTCTGAATCAAACTTCATGAAGGAGACGACTGGCCCGAACAGCTCTTCCTTGGCAATGCTCATAAACGGTTTTACGTCTTTTAAGATGGTCGGCTCCACGATCGTCCCGTTAAATCCGCCAAGCTTCACTGGAACAGCCCCTTCTTCAATCGCTTTCTCAACAGATTTCATTAACCCGTCAGTCTGCCTGCTGTTGATTAAAGGCCCGATAATCGTATCAGGGTCCATCGGGTCGCCAACTTTCAGCGATTCCACTTTTGCCTGATACAGCTCAAGGAATTGATCATAAATTGATGAGTGAACCAGTACGCGATTGGCTGACATACAAATCTGGCCTTGATGGGTAAATCTGCTGAACACTGCCGCATTGACTGCATATTCGATATCAGCATCTTCAAGCACGATAAAGGCGCTGTTTCCGCCAAGCTCAAGAAGCGGCTTTTTAAAGTGCTTCATCGCGAGCTGGCCGATGTAGCTCCCCACTTTCGTAGATCCTGTAAATGAGATGATCCGCGGCACCGGATGTTCGACAAAGCTGTCACCGATTTCTGCAATGTCAGTGACAACAACATTCAGCAGTCCTTTCGGAACGCCCGCGCTTTCAAAAATCTTCGCAATCAGCGTACCGCCGCAAATCGGTGTTTCTTCGTGCGGCTTCAACACGACGCCATTGCCTGCTCCGAGTGCCGGCGCTACTGATTTCATAGATAAAAAGAATGGGAAGTTAAAAGGACTGATGACACCGACAACACCTGCCGACACGCGATATAATCTGTTTTCCTTGCCGTCTATTGTAGAAGGAAGAATTTTCCCTTCCATGCGGACAGGGAACGTCGCCGCTTCTTTCATGATATTTTTCACGAGTCCGATTTCAAAAGCGGCTTTCAGCCTTGTGCCGCCCAGCTCTTCCATAATCAAATAAATGATGGCTTCTTCATTCTCTTCAATATACGTAACGGCTTTTTCTAAGATTGCTCTTTTTTCGAATGGGTTGACCGCATCCCATTTTTTCTTTGCCAAAGCCGCTGCCCGGTACGCTTCATCTACATCATCAGCAGTCGCTTTTTGAAAGGATGTGATTGTTTTATGAGTATAAGGATTTTTGTTTTCCAATACATTTGGGCTGCTGCCCTCCTGCCATTTTCCGCCAATAAATTGTTTGTTTAATTCTTCATATTGAAACATGGTCAGCATCTCCTTTTTAACAGCAAATCAAAATATGGCCAATCTATCATTTCTATCGGTTCACCATCAGCAAAATTCAATATCCCGTTTGTAAAAATTACTATATTATGATACGACAACGCTTTTTAGCTTCTATCGTTTAAAGCAGAAAAATATATGATTGACGGCGTCAAATTTCGACAATATAATACAACGAGAAATGTATATAATGATTAGAATATTTTGAATTTTCCAGGAGGAACTTTTTATGAGTTCATTATTTAGAAAAAACCGCTTGAAACATTAAATGCGCAGAGCCAGTCAAAAAGCCTCGCCCGTACTTTAAGCGCATTTGATTTAACACTTCTCGGTATCGGGTGTGTCATCGGCACTGGGATTTTCGTTATTACAGGAACTGTGGCCGCGACCGGTGCCGGTCCTGCCCTGATCTTATCGTTCATTTTAGCGGGTCTCGCCTGTGCGCTTGCCGCCTTCTGTTATGCTGAGTTTTCGTCTTCGATTCCGATTTCAGGAAGCGTGTACTCATACTCCTATATCACACTTGGAGAGCTGCTCGCCTTTTTAATCGGATGGGATCTCATGCTTGAATATGTCATTGCGCTGTCGGCGGTTGCCACGGGCTGGTCTTCATACTTTCAATCGCTGCTCGCCGGCTTTAACTTTCATATTCCGGCTGCGCTGACAGGAGCTCCGGGAAGCTCGCCGGGCGCCGTGTTTAACCTTCCGGCTGCGGTTATTATTCTCCTCATCACTGCAATTGTCAGCAGAGGTGTCAAAGAAAGTACACGCTTCAACAACGTGATCGTGCTGATGAAAATCGGAATTATTTTATTGTTCATTATTGTCGGCTTCGGTTATGTCAAACCGGATAACTGGACTCCTTTTATGCCGTTTGGAATGAAAGGCGTCATTGTCAGCGCGGCAACGGTTTTCTTCGCGTATCTCGGATTTGACGCAGTTTCCAACGCTTCAGAAGAAGTGAAGCATCCGCAAAAAAATATGCCGATCGGCATCATTTCAGCTCTGGCCGTCTGCACCATTTTGTACATCACGGTATCGCTTGTTTTGACAGGTATGATGCCTTATGCCAAATTAAATGTCGGTGATCCGGTGTCCTTTGCGCTTAAATTCGTCGGCCAGGATGCGGTTGCGGGAATTATTTCTGTCGGCGCTATCATCGGAATCACAACAGTGATGCTCGCATTGCTGTATGCCCAGGTCCGTTTAACCTTTGCCATGAGCAGAGACGGTCTTTTGCCGGGATTGTTCGCAAAGATTCATCCGTCATTCAAAACGCCGTTCCGCAACACATGGCTGACAGGAATCGTCGCGGCGGGAATCGCAGGATTTATTAATCTCGGCACACTTGCGCACCTTGTGAACATGGGAACGCTTGCGGCATTTACTGTCATTTCGATCGCTGTGATTGTGTTAAGAAAGAAACACCCGGAAATCAAAGCCTCCTTCAGGGTGCCGTTCGTTCCGGTTGTGCCAATCATCAGCGCTGGAATATGCCTTTGGTTTATGTACAGCCTTCCAGGCATCACATGGCTTTCATTTGTCATCTGGATCGCCGTCGGAACAATCGTTTATTTCCTTTATGCAAAAAAACACAGCTTATTAAACAAATAATTGTAAGCCGTCGGTGCGGACATTTCAAACGTCCAATTCGCCGGCTTTTTTCTTTTTTGCGTGTGCTATACTTTGAGTATACATACAGAAAGGAAGACCAGCCTTGAAACCATACCGCACTTTATTATTTGATGTAGATAATACCATTTTGGATTTTACAGCGGCAGAAAAATCAGCGCTGCGCCTGCTGTTTGAAGACCAGAACATTCCGCTTACCGATGAAATGGAATCCCGATATCAAACAATTAATCAAGGCCTCTGGAGAGCCTTTGAAGGCGGAAACATGACTCGCGATGAAGTGATGACCACCCGCTTTTCCGCTTTGTTCAAGGAATATGGCTATGAAGCAGACGAAGTGCTGCTGGACCAGAAATATCGCCGTTTTCTTGAAGAAGGGCACCAGCTTATGGACGGGGCTTTTGATCTCATCACAAAACTGGAACAGCATTTTGATTTGTATATCGTGACAAACGGCGTTTCCAGAACTCAGTATAAGCGTCTCAGAGATTCAGGATTATTTCCGTTCTTCAAGGACATTTTCGTTTCTGAAGACACAGGTTTTCAAAAGCCGATGAAAGAGTACTTCGACTATGTGTTTGAACGGATTCCCCATTTTTCAGCGGAGCACACCTTAATCATCGGCGATTCGCTGACAGCGGATATCAAAGGCGGACAGCTCGCCGGAATTGATACGTGCTGGCTTAATTCTGGCATGAATCTCACTGAAACAGAGGTTGTGCCGACGTATCATATCCGTAAGCTTGAAGAGCTATATCAAATTCTAAAAATCGAAAAACCAATCATCAACTGTTAATGTTTTTTGGCTGCGGGTGCTGCTTCTTTCCAAAAGGCGTCTTTTTTCCTCTTGATAAATCCTTCACCTTATGAATAATATGGTGGTATGCATTGGTGATATATGTTAGGAGGAGAATCATTTGGCTATTGCCGCCCCGCTGAAGGAAAAACCTGTTCAAAAACCCGGCACTACCGTGTATCCGATTTTGTTTATCATCGGAATCTGCCACATGCTCAACGATTCGCTTCAGGCTGTGATTCCGGCCATGTTCCCGATTTTGGAACGCTCCATGAGTTTGACGTTCACACAGCTTGGCATCATCGCTTTTACGTTAAACATGGTGTCATCCGTCATGCAGCCTGTCGTCGGCTGGTATACGGATAAACGGCCGCGGCCGTACGCCCTGCCGATCGGGCTGACTGCCAGCATGCTCGGCATATTGGGCCTTGCATTTGCCCCGTCATTTGTGACGATCTTGTGCTGTGTGTTTTTCATCGGATTAGGCTCCGCTATTTTTCATCCGGAAGGCTCCCGTGTGGCTTATATGGCCGCCGGCACAAAACGCGGGCTTGCCCAGTCCATTTATCAGGTCGGAGGAAACTCAGGCCAAGCGATGGCGCCCCTGATTACCGCGCTGATCCTTGTCCCGCTCGGACAATTCGGTGCTGTCTGGTTTACACTTGTAGCCGCGCTCGCCGTTATGTTTCTGCTTTATATTGCAAAATGGTACGCCGCTCGGCTCGGCAGTCTTGCACAGAAGCAGGGCACCCAAAAGAAAGCCGCTGAACAAAACTCGTCTGTCACCAAGTCCGTTATAACCGCTCTTATTATTATTATCTTTTTGATTTTCGCGCGTTCTTGGTATACGAGTGCGATCGGCAACTTTTACACGTTTTACGCGATGGATACATATCACGTAAGCATTCAGCAGGCTCAGAGCTATATTTTCGTCTTTTTGCTGTTTGGCGCTGTCGGAACCTTTCTCGGCGGCCCGCTCGCAGACCGTTTCGGAAAACGAGTTGTCATTCTCGGCTCGCTGCTGTGCTCAGCGCCGCTGGCGATTCTGCTTCCATTTGCCGGCCCGGTTCTGGCCTATGGGGTACTCGCTTTGATCGGCTTGGTTCTCATGTCGAGCTTTTCCGTAACAGTTGTGTATGCACAGGAGCTTGTCCCCGGAAAGATCGGCACGATGTCCGGTTTAACCGTCGGCCTCGCCTTCGGTATGGGAGCAATCGGCGCTGTGGCGCTTGGCGCTCTCATTGATGCTGCGGGACTGACCCCGACCATGATTGCCATTTCGTTTCTCCCGATTCTTGGCATCCTCGCGTTTCTTTTGCCGAGTGATCAGAAACTGAGAGAATGGCATAGCTGAAAAAAACCCCTGCCGCCTGGCAGGGGTTTTTTAATCAAGCTGAATAAAATGAGTGTCCGGCACCGCGTGCTTCGGGATAAAACCGTCCGCAAAGTCCGGAAATGCCGCCTGTATTTCGTCAATCCATCTTTTCAGGTTTAACACATACGGCATATAAATCATTTCAATTGTCGCTTCGTCTTCAATGCGGTAATACCAGCAAAGATTAAATTCATTCTCCGTCACCAATGTAAACCCGGAGAAATGATAGAAAATCAGCGGCGTTTCATCTAGATAAACGCGGCCGTCCTTTTGAGTCACCTTATAGTTTTCTATATTCCAAAGCGCCGTATTGGCTCCGGTTGATTTGACAACATGCACACCCTGATACTGCGCCGGCCACTTTTCCACATACCTTTGATCGCCGTACGTCTTTCTTTTCGTATTCATTTCCACCGTGCAATATTCAATGCAATCCTGTCTCCACTGCCACACCGCTTGATAGGCTTCTTCCGTATTCCGGGCGCCGACAAAGCCTGTGTTAAAACGCCCGGTCCGCTCATAATAAGACATGAACCGCGGCGAGTTGCGGTGATCGGTCAAATACAGTGAAGCCGCCGGGTTTTCAGCAAAAATACGCGCTGGATCAGAAAAGAAAAACAGATCGGTATCCATATGGGCATAATATTCGGCGTCATCCCACTGGCTCATGACATGGAACAAAAATGCGGGCTTCAGTGTCCAGCAATACTCATGGAACGTTCTGTTGCTTTTCGCTTCCAGTAGCTCCGGATCTTCCATTTCATGAAGCTGCACAAAGGTGACATGCTCCCATGGCACGTGCTGTAGCAATTCATATGCCTTCTGATCGACACACAGCACATATAAATGAAAATCATCGCAATGCTCATGGAGGGAATGAATCATAGGCATCAGTTTAAAGATGTGCGTCCTTGACACTATTGTTGAAAAATGAAATTGACTCACCATACCACATCCATTTATCTAAGATCCACGTGCAGTATATCATTGACAAGCGCATACAGCGCATTGGCAAAATCGTTCACGCCAAGCTTCTTCTTCGCTTTTGGCAGAAGCTTTTGAACGGCTTGCAAATCAAAGCTTTTCGCAGTCACCCGCGGTGTTTTTTTCTGCCAATCCGGGTCCAGATTGCGATCCTTCACGACATGGAGCAGCTCAAGAAACAGATGCAGCAACATGTCGTATTTCTTCGAGTCCAGCAGCTTATGAATATCATCCATGATCCTGTTGGTCATGTCCGGAGGGAATGGGCCGTTAAAGGCAAGATGAACGTCTAATGACTGAATGTTGTTATATTTGTCGCACATATAGGCAATGTTTGCTCTGATATCGTCTACTGACTGACAATTGCTCGGGTGCTCCTGATGAACGCTGACAATATCGCGGTGCAGCCTGAACGTGAGTCCGGCCTGATGGAGCCTGATCCCAAGATCATAATCCTCAAACCCGTACCGCACAATGCCTTCGTCAAACAAACCGAGATCAGCCACATGCTTTCGTTTTACTGATGAATTGTTTGTGATAAAAAAACGCCACGGCATATGGTAGCCCTTTAAGTCATCGCCGTATTCATCCAGTATCCGCTTCAGCACGTCAATAAAATCGGTATCAAGGTCAAAGCTTTGGTTCAGAAAGCTTTCGTTTTTGATATCCGCTTCCGCCAGAAGCTTTTGTTTGTCTTTTTTCGGCATTTCATCATACAACTTTGCGAGCTGCTTCTTATGTTCATCTTCAAAGCGCTCATAATAATAGCTGTAGATCCTTTTCCAAAATAAACCGCACACAACTAGATTTTCTTTGTTTTCATGCGCTTTGATATGCTTTGCCACAAGATCTTTGGCAGCAAGCATATCGCTGTCATGAAATATCAGAATATCTCCTCTGGCATTGCGGACCGCCTGATTTCTTCCGTATGCAATGCCCCTGTTTTCTTTAATCCGTACAAAAATCAGCGGAAAGTCCGCTTGAAACGATTTGAGCATCGAGAGCGTCCCGTCCTCAGAGCCATTATCCGCTACGATGACCTCAAACTCTTCATCGCACTCCTGCTGGTTTAAAGACAGAAGGCTGTTATAGAGGCGCTCCTTTGAATTATATGCAGGAATAATAACGCTTGCTTTCACTTCATTTTCACTTCCTGTATTTAATCATTTATTTGTTATCATCTTTTGAAGCAAAACCGTTAAATTCAGGGTCAAGCGCTTTGATATGCTGAATGATATGCGGCAGGGTCTGCTGGTACAGCTCATGCACGAACGGCAGGTCTGTGCGTGTTGTTTCGTGAATCTGTTTGATTTCATTGATGCTGACGATTCGATATCCGCTGAAATGATAGAAGATCAGCGGATTTCCATCTTCCGGCACAATTCGGCCATCCTTCCAGGAAAACGTATGCTGTCCGTAATTCCAATGGCCAATGTTCACACCTGGTGTCGTAATGTCACACACATTCGGAAACAGCTCAGACATATAATCCAAATAGCCCTGATCCCCGAATTTCCCTTCACCCGGCGCATTTTTACACTCCTCAAGACAGCGCTCCTTCCACCACTCCAGACAGTCCGTTCCTGCTTTATCATGTTTAAAGCTGATAAAGCCCGAGTTATATCTGCCTAACAGACGCTGCAGCATATCAATTTGCTCTCTCTCAAAGGAAGGGATGATAATATCGCCCCGGGAAAGAAGCACCGAGCAGTCCGGCTGGTTCGCAAATATCGGTGACGGGTCGGCGTAGAAAAATAGATCTCCGTCAATATACGTCACCCGTTCCAGTTCGGGATTGCTGTTCAGCACAGCTTGCAGAAAGATCGGCTTCATCGTCCAGCAGTATTCGCTTTGATCCCGTGTATCCTTCAGCTTCAGGAGCGTTTCATTTTCAAGCGCTGACACCGGTACAAGTGTCAGCTGCTTCAGATTCAATTTCTGCAATACGCGGTGCGTGTCATCATCCATACAAAGCGTAAAAATGGGGCTGTCTTGATCGACTTGCGCTAAAGACTTAAATAAGGCGACTGCCTGATATAATCTTCCTTTTGATAAAACGGTGCAATAGGCGCTCGTCACGGTATGTTCACCTCATTTCGCGTTACTTTTTGAAGAATTCTGTGTACCACGCAATGGTTTTTTCAAGTCCTTCATCAATGGTGTAAGCAGGTGTCCAATTCAGCAGCTTTCTCGCTTTTTCCGCAGATAAATATTGGTGCTTGATTTCATTGCTTCCCTGATTCAGCACCTTCGGCTTTAGATTGCTGTTCATTTTCTTTAATATTTTCTCGACTAACTCAAGCACAGTCAGCTGAATCTCATTGCTGAAGTTAAAGGCTTCCCCGGCGAGGTTGTGTTCCTCCATTTTCTCCGCCAGAAGCAGATAAGCCTGAACGGCATCTTCAATATAGAAATAGTCGCGGACAAAGGTGCCGTCGCTGCGGATTTCGGGAGCTTCCCCGTTTAGCACAAGCTGAATCGTCTGCGGAATGATGCGGTTGAAGTTCAAATCCCCGCCGCCGTACAGATTTCCGCAGCGCGTAATACAGACCGGCAGGCCATAGGTGTGAAAATACGTATGGCTGATCAGATCCGCGCAGCTTTTCGATACGTCGTACGGATGCTTGCCTTGCAGCGGCATATCTTCATCGTACGGAAGGTTTTCTTGATCACCGTATGCTTTATCGCTTGACGCGACAATGACACGCTTGATTAACGGATGCTTCCGGCAGGCCTCAAGAACATTCCACGTGCCGAGAATATTCGCTTCAAAAGTGGAAACCGGGTTGCGGTTCGCTACGCCGACAATCGCTTGTGCAGCGAGGTGAAACACCGTGTCGATTTCATACTCGCCAAGTGCGCGTTCAATCACGGGCAAGTCTTCAAGAGCGCCCTGCACGATGTTCATTTTCTTCACGTGTTCTCCCTGATATAGGTTGGACTGAGGCACATGATCTCTGACAAGCCCCGTCACGTTTGCGCCCTGTTCGATCAGCTCTTTCACCAAATAGCTTCCTAAAAGACCTGTACAACCCGTGACAAATACGTTTTTATTTTTCCAGAAACTCAAATCAGTTCACCATACCTTCCATACATGTTGTCCTTGATCCCACAGCTTGTTGACTTCCAAAAGATTTTTATACGTATCGATTGCCGTCCAAAATCCGTAATGGCGATACACGGCAAGTTCACCGTCTTTCGCAAGGTTCTTCAGCGGTTCATCTTCGAACATGGCGTTTCCGTCCTTCGGCAAATAATCGAAAACCTTTGGATTGAGAACGAAAAATCCGCCATTGATGATGCCGTCACTCGATGTCTTTTCAGAAAATGTTTTCGCTATGCCATCCTCAACCGTTAAGGTGCCGAACTGCGAGACTTTATCAATGCCGGTGACAGTCGCGGCAGCACCCTTTGTCTGATGATAGCTGATGAGATGAAAAAGATTGATATTGGCCAGCCCGTCCCCATAGGTGAGCATAAACGTTTCATCGCCGATGTAGTCCTTCGCCTGCAAGATTCTTCCGGCTGTCAGCGTGTCTTCCCCTGTCTCCAAAAATGTGATTTTCCACGTTTCAGGCTGTCCCAGCATCTGCACCTCTCCTGTAGAACTGTCGAGCGTGAGGCTGTTGTGCTTCCATTCGTAGTTCAGAAAATATTCTTTGATTTTTTCTCCTTTGTAGCCTAAAAGCAGAATAAACTCGTTCACTCCGTAGTACTGATAGATTTTCATAATATGCCATAGAATCGGTTTTCCGCCTATCATGGCGAGCGGTTTAGGAAGTTCATTCGTGACCTCACTCATTCTCGTTCCTTTTCCGCCGCAGAGAATGACCGCTTTCATCTCTACCCCTCATCTCTATGAATATTGAGTTCGAAACCTTGGTACCTCCTTACAATCTATCAAGGCATTTCCCCGATAATTTGTCCGATTCCAATACCGGTTTCAAAATCTACTGTAATGATATGAGAGAGAGGCGGCCTTGGTGACCAAATAGAATCTATTTTTTCAACTTGGTTATGTAACCACACAAAAAAAGAGCCCTGAGCGCGGCAATGCGCCCGCTCAAGGCTCTTCTTTGTCTTATTCGATATCTTGTTCCTTGCCGTAATGATAATCAGAAGGATCAACAGTTTTAAAGTCACTGAGTTTATGGAATCTCAGCAAGTCTTTGTAAAGGACACTGTCTGAAAGCTTCAGCTACTGTGTCACTCTCGTTTTCAGGTTCTTCGTATCTTCATTCGCTTTTACTTCTTTACCTGTCTTCGTATCATAGATGATATTGTCGACAGATGTGTACTTCGGCGTTACGAAGTCGCCGTTTCTAAACGCCACTGTGTCGTCGTGGTCTTTAGAGAATAAATCGGTACCGAAGTTGATATATTTCTCAGAATCAATACCTTGCAAGTGAAGAAGTGTCGGCATGACGTCAATTTCGCCGCCATACGTATGGTTCACTCCGCCTTTTTTGCCAGGAATGCGGATCATCAGAGGCACACGCTGGTTTTGCGCGTTTTGATAATCTGTGATCTCTTTTCCGAGAATTTCTTTCATCGCGCGGTTATGGTTTTCAGAAATCCCATTGTGGTCACCGTAAATCATGATGACTGAGTTGTCATACAGACCTGCTTCCTTCAGTTCCTTGAAGAATTGCTCAAGGGACTCGTCAAGGTAACGGGCAGTCTGGAAGTAGCTGTCGACTGTATTATCGCCAGTCGTCGCTTTCTTAATCGTCGCGTCTTTTTCATCCAAGTTAAACGGATAATGGTTTGTCAAGGTAATCATATGCGCGTAAAACGGCTTTTTCAGAGATTCAAGTTTTGGAATCGATTCTGTAAAGAACGGCTTATCCTTGAGCCCCATATTAATGATGTTTTCTTCTGACATGTCATACGTGCTTGCGTCGAAAAATTTATCATAGCCGATATGTTTGTAAATCTGATCGCGGTTCCAGAACGATTTGTAGTCACCGTGCAGGACGGCGCTTGTATAGCCTTCCTTCTGATCCAAAATCGCAGGAAGCGACTGGTATGTGTTTTCGCCTTTTGTTACAAATGCGGAGCCTTCCGGAAGACCGAAGATCGAGTTATCCATTGTCAGCTCGGCATCAGATGTTTTACCCTGACCTGTCTGATGGAAGAAGTTATCGAAGTACGTGACGTCTTCGCCGCCGTGGGCCAGTTTATTTAAGAATGGCGTAACTTCTTCACCGTTCAGCTTGTAATCAATCAGGAACGACTGGAAGCTTTCCAGGTGAATCTTAATGATGTTTTTGCCTTTGGCAGAACCAAAGTACTCAGCGTTCGGCTTCGCGTAATGTGACGTCGTGTAATTCTCGACACTTGTCAGATCATCGCTGCTTGCATACGCTCTTTGCGTTTCTGTTTGAGCCGTCTGCACACCGTCATAAATGGTGTAATTGTAAAGACCTAAGTATTTTACGATATAATTGCGGTCAAACGTTCTTGTCAGCAGCTGCGGGCGGTCTTTTTCCGCAAAATGCAGGTTGATGAAAAACAGTGCGACCCCGGAAAGAATCACCAAAGACGCAAAACGTTTTTTCATTTTGAATTCTTTGAATTCAGGTCTCCAGATCAGTACCGCAATCAAGATGATAATATCTAAGAAATAGAAAATATCATGACCGGCCATGATGCTGAAAATACCGTCTCCCATGTTTCCGACGTTGCCGGACTGTTTAATGTTCGGGAACGTTAAGAAATCATCAAAGAAACGATAGAATAAAATATTTGCATATAAAATGAACGTCATCACAAAATCAATAATCAGCATGATAATAGCCGATTTTCGCCCTTTCGCAAGCAAAGCCAGTCCTAAAAAGAAGACGGCGCTTGAGAACGGGTTAAACACCAAAAGGATTTCTTGGGTTGTGCCTTTTACCCCAAGGTTAAACTCTGTTTTGTAGGATAAATACGTTTTTGCCCAAAACAGTATAACAGCCAACACAAAAAAGCTAAGTTTGTAAGAAAAAAGTTTCTTCATGGCAACCTCTACTTTCTTAAACACTTTAAGTCTTTATTTACTTTTACCTTCTCTTTTTATCCTGTCTTCCAATTCCTTCTTTCCAAACAAAATCAAGGCATCACACAACAAATAAATATACCGCGCTAACCGGGATATTTACGTTTTGCACCATACCAGTTCTATTACACCTATTTCAAACCAAACACTGGACGAAAGAAGCCCTCAATTCGTTTCACTTTTTTCTCGTAAATAAAAAAGGTTTCTTTTGTCATGCCCGCTTTTGGAAAAAAAGAAATAGATACCGAGTATAAGAATAACATAAACTAGCAAAAACGAAAAATAGGTCTTAAGGACAGCCCGCCCATCAGGCGGACTGTGGTTATTGTATGCACAGACGTTTAGCGAGATCACATTTTTTTAAAAAGGACATAACAAAAGGACTGGATCTTTCCAGTCCTTTGTAAAAACAATCAAATCCCCGACCAGACATCCTTTGCATACATGCCTGTTTCCTGCAGATGTTTGAGCCAGTTTTGCGCTTCTTCTTCACTGGTGCCATGAACAGACTGATACGCGTTTTGCAGCGCGGCCTCCACATCAGGCGCCATCCTGCTGCCGTCACCGCATACATAAAGCCGGCCGCCGCGGTCGAGAATCGAAATTAAGGTTTCCGCATGTTCCGCCATGAGGTGCTGAACGTACGTTTTCGGTATGCCTTCTTTACGGGAATAAGCCGTGTGCACAGTAACAATTCCGTCTTGTTCAAACTGCTTAAGCTCATTCCGGTAAATAAAATCGCGGTCATTTCTGCAGCCAAAATAAAGATGGGCTTCACCGAGCGTTTTTCCCTCGCGTTTTAAAGCTGACCGGGCTTGCAGGAATCCGCGGAATGGCGCAACCCCTGTTCCCGGCCCCACCATGATGATTGGTGTTTCAGGGTCTTCCGGAAGCTGAAATCGGGATTCCGGTGTGCGGACAAACATCACGACATCATCTCCCGCCTTCCGCTCCGCCAAGTCATTCGATGCCACTCCGCGGTATTCGCCGCGTCCGCTCCAAGCCGGCCCACGCACAACGCCTACAGTTATCGAGGCTTGTTCCGGATTCACCCGCGGAGAGCTTGAAATCGAATAATACCGCGGTTTTAACGGGCGTAAAAGCTCTAAAAACCGTTCAAACGGCATTTCACATGCTTCATATTGCTCGAGCAGATCCAGCATGGAAATCCGTTTTTTCAAAATTTGTTCCTGATAAACGCCCTCTTCTGTCATATCTTCCAATTCACGTTTATGAGGCGGGCAGACGGTAAATGCGGCCAGCTCCCGTATTTGCGCCCTTGTTGCCGCTTCCTGCACCTCGACGCTGTAGCTGAGCAGATCATGCAGGCTGACAGGCCGATTCAAAGGCAGATGCCCCGAGCTGCGCCCGCTTGCCGTCAGTGTAACTTGGTCAGTTCCTTTTAAGCCGAATCTGTGAAGAACCCGGCTGACATTTGTCCGGCTGTTCCTTGGCAGAACGCCAAGGTGATCGCCCTCCCGGTATTCGACGCCAGAAGGCAGCGCAATTTCAATATGGCGGGTGCTGCGCCCACTGTCTGCGGACTGGAGTTCACGATTTTCCGCAATGGATGCGTGAACCGCTTCATACGACCGGGCTAATGGGGATTCTCCCAGCCCCCTGACAAACTGAAGGCTCAGCGTGCTTCTCTCCTTATCAGCGTTTTCATTAAGCTCGAGTCCGAAGGCTTTGATGGCGTCCGACCACATGCTTTTTTTCCACTGGTCAAGCTGTCCTTCAAAATCACCGCTCACATCGCCCTCTCCGCGTGCAGAAAAACGGGTCGCCCCTTTTTCCGCTAGCTGCTCGTCAATGGTTCGGGGTACATACTGATACGTGCTTGCCCAGTTATGATCTCCGCAGCCAAACACCGCATAATGGACACCCTCAAGCTCACCCGGCTGTATTTCTTCAAGCCACTGCACAAACTGTCCCGCATTGCTTGGCGGTTTTCCATTGTAGGAAGAGGTGACGATCACAACAGCTCCCTCTTTCGGCAGCTTTCCAATCTGATCGTTCAAGGGCGCAACCTCAGTCCTTACGCCGTGAAGACTGGCTGTATCTGCAAGCTCCCGGGCGACGCCTTCCGCGGTGCCTGTATCAGAGCCGTACAATACGAGTAGCGGCCGGTTGTTGAGACCGATAACCGAAGCACTTTTCGTTTCCTGTTTGCCCTTTTGTTCATCGTCGTGCGCCGCTTTTTCCTCAGACGGAACGCCGGCATGAATCGCTTCCTGATTTCGTGTTTGAACCCGGATGTGAAAATCACCGGGCTTAAGTGTCAGCGTTTGTTTGATATCAAGCTCATAATTCTCATGATCAATCAAAGTGAAATATTTTAAAATCATGCCAAGCACAAGTGTAGCCTCATGCAGGGCGAACTGCATGCCAATACAGGCTCTCTGTCCATTCCCGAACGGCTTGTAAGCATGATGAGGCACTTGGTCCTGATGTTCGAACCGTTCTGGACGGAATTCCTCAGCATCCTCTCCCCATGCGTCTTGATCGCGGTGAAGCTGCGGAATCAAGACAGAAATTCTGTCCTTGGTTGTGATCGGATATTTTCCGCCAATGACCGTATCTTCCTTTGGATAAAGGCTGAAAGCCGGAGCCGTCGGCCATAGACGCAATGATTCATTTAAAATCATCCGGATGTATTTCAGGTCAAGCACTTGTTTATAGGTCGGCGCTGCATCCGTCAGCACCCGGTCGACCTCTTCATACGCCTTTTTCAATTTGTCGGGATGCTTCAATAAAAAGTAGATTGCAAACGAAAGCAGGCCGCTCGTTGTTTCATGGCCGGCAATTAAAAATGTAATGATCTGAAAACGGATGTTTTCATCATCAAGCTTTTCCCCGGTCTCCGGATCTTCCACCTTCAGCATCCGGGCGAGCAAGTCTTTTTCATCCTGATCCCCATCCGCCTTGCGCTCTGCAATAATGCTGTCGACTAACGAAAACATCGTTTGTATATCGTGGTGGAATTGGCGCTTTGTTCTGACCATGAGTTTATCCTGAACATCAAGCCGCTGCATCTGGTGCATCGCTTCATCCAGCGCGCGCACCATGCTGTTGATAAACGGATGTGGCGTTTCTCTGTAGTAGCTGTTAAAACGATAGTTAAATCCGCATAACCCGATCGTGTCCAGCGTCAGCCGAGTCATATCCGCGGGGACGTCGACTGCTTCATTCGGATTAAGTCTGGCCCACTTTTGAATCAGCTGAACAGCGATATCGACCATTTTTTCATGATAATCCTTCATGGCCCGCTGGCTGAACGTCGGCATCAGAATGTTGTGCGCTTTTCTCCAGTTGGGCTCATGCGTCCAGCTTGTAAACAATCCGTCACCGGAAAACGCGCGAACTTTTTCCAAAGCGCCTTCAATGCTTTTATCGAAACGTTCTTCATCACAAACTTCTTTCACGAGTTCATGGCCGGACACCACAATTGTCGTGCCCGCCGGTGTGTGAATTTGAAAAATGGGGCCTTGCTCGTCCGCCAATTTGATCAGTGACAGGGTCGGTTTATCTTTATCAATTAAAGGAAGATTGCCGAGCGGTCCAAACGTCTTCGGCTGAGGAATCGGGCTTGTTTCCTTCATCGAACCATTCCTTTCGTATGTAATGCTTTCTATCTGACTACATTTCCCTTTCATGGTGACGATTATTCCATTTCTCTGATTGACGCCTGATCATTGTTTTTTCTATACTTGAGAAGCTGTACAATACGCAAATAAGGTGAGTTCATATATGGATTTTGAAATTCGATTTTTATCCTTTTATGTCATACAGGTGGAGGGCAAGGATGAGCAGGCAAACAAGCAATTCAAGCACTTCCAGACCCTTGATACAGAGGAATTTGAAGAAAGCGAACTGAAGGACTTTCTTGACGGAGAGCTGAAAAAAATCGTCAAACGGAAAGCCGACCGCCATCCGCAATCCGAGCAGGTGCCGACGAAAATCGGCCATTTTATCGTCGAACCCGGCCACGAGCTGGATTCCAACCCGAACTACAACATGTTCAACCGCGGGCGCCTGGCGGAAACAAAAGAGGACTTTAACGAGCTGAGCGAACAGTTCGTCCGCACGTACCTAGATACAAGCGCGGTCCGCGGCGGTGTGTTCTTAGTCGCTTCGGCTGTGCCGAGAAAATACTTCGACGAGTCATTTGTCTTCATTATGAAATGTGATTTTGAGCCGAAGGTCGCCCGCATCTCAGACGCGTCTTCCCTCATTAAAAAAGTCGAAATGGCCATCACGACAAAAAACATGAAGAGTATCCAATACCCGTTCATGCCGGAGGAAGGAATGGTCGAGGAAGGCGAGCTGAAAATCCACCAAGCCTCGCATGCCCGCTATTTCGAGGATTTCCTGAAATTCGTTGAGTACGGCGAATCAATGCCGGAAATCATGAAAACCCAGGTCATGAACATGGTGCAGGAGCACGTCTATGAGACATTTGAGGATAACAGTGAAGAGCTTAAACAGTTTGAACAAGACATCGAAATCTGGGAAGCGAGCGAAAAACGGGAAATCCAAGAACGCCTCGACACGCATCAAGTGATCGAAGCCTCCGCCCAGATCATCGAGCACACGCCGGAAGCCGAGCTGAAAATGAAAGTCGGAGAAACCGAGATTAAGGGATTGCTAGCTGATTTTGGCGAATCGATTCATCTAGCGAAGGTGAACGGGCGCTATGTCGCGCTGATTGAAGCGGAGACGATTTCGTTTGAGAAGGGCAGTTCGCCGGTGGAGTTTTATAAGCCTGAAGGGCTGCATGAGGTGATTGAGCGGATACAGAATAAAACAGAGCAAGAATAAAAAGTCCAGAATTCAATTCTGGACTTTTCCTATTTAATATCCTTCTCTCAACACCGCATAACACTCCCCGATCAGCTCTTCCGCTCCCGGCTGGCCTTTCAGCCCGCGGCGGACGATTTCTGAGGATAAATCCTGCACGTTGAGCGCTCTTGGCGCTCTTCTTTCGTAGTATGCATGAAATGCGGTTTTGATGCCGTCGTGGTTTTTGAGTTCTTCGGCGAGGACCATGGCATCCTCGATGGCCATTGCCGCTCCTTGTGCGAGGGTCGGCGCTCCGGCATGGGCGGCGTCTCCCCCGATGACGACGCGGCCTTTGTACCATGGCTCCTGCACTGCAACCTGCTCCAGCTTGTTAAAAATGACGGGATGTTCTTTTGACATATGCTTTGTGACAAAATCGAGTCCCGGAAAGCCAGAGAGAATCTCTTTGACTCTATCAAACCGGGTGTCTTCCTCATCCCAATAATCGCTCGCGCAAGGCTGGAGGACGAAAACATAGCCGGCATGTTCCCCCAAAGGCACAACGCCGATTTGTGTCTCTCCGCTTCTGTACATCAATGTCGCGTCCTCAAATGTGTAATCAGGAAACTCGATATAAAAGCGCCACGCCCCCATGCCGAGAAACTCTTTTTCTATTTCTTTTTGCAGCATGGCATCGCGCACAATGGAATGAATGCCGTCAAAGCCCGCCAGAATGTCGGCCTGCATCTTTTCTCCATCACCAAATATGGCAGTAACCGCTTCAGGCGTTTCTTCATAAGCCACAATCTTTTTCCCCCACAAGATCCTTGCACCCGAAGCTTCGGCATGCTTGATGAGAATGTCATTTAACGTTTTTCTCAGAATATTATTGCGGCCCGGAAGCTTATCATCTAAGAAAGACTCACTGACTTTGAATAATAGATTCCCCTGCTTATCGAATGTTTTAAACCATGCTGTTTGAAATCCATGCTCGCAGCACTCTTCAAATACGCCCAGCTCCTTTAACACCGCCAGTGCGTTTTGCGGCTGGAGAATCCCTGCGCCGGTCTTGCGGTTTTCTGCAGCCGTTTCACATAAGGTGACGGAAAAACCTGCTTTACTGAGAGAAATGGCTGCCGACAGCCCGCCGATTCCGCCCCCCGCAATCAGTATATGTTTCATGTTGATAACCACCTTTTCAGTTCTCTGTATATAGTTAGGCACCTAACTATATTACCTTACTATGTGCGGCAAACAGCTGTCAATCAACTCCAACACAGGTTGCGTTCTGATTTTCCCTCCATTATAATCGTGTCACGACAAACGTACGGGAGCTTATTGTGATGGAATTAAAACATTTACCGAAATACAAGCATATAACAGAACACGCCGAGACATATTCCAATGTGGACGCCGTTTCTCTTGAATTATTTTTATCTCTGTTTGATATCTCGAAAAAAATGAATCATGTGATGGAGCATTATTTCGCCAGATGCGGACTGTCTGAAGGAAAATTTAAAATCCTGATGCTTTTGTTCGATGCAAAGGACCACACGTTAAGCCCGACGGAGCTCGCCAAGCAATCAAACGTCACAAAAGCAACGATTACCGGCCTGCTTGACGGACTCGCGAGGGACGAATTTGTCCGCCGCAGGCATCACACCGAGGATAAACGAAAAATCAGCATCGAGCTGACAAAGGAAGGCAAAGAACGGCTGGAGCAATTTCTGCCCGGCCATTTCAGCAAGATTTCCGCTGTCATGGAAAACTACAGCGATGAGGAAAAAGACATGTTCGTAAATATGCTGGGTGATCTGTTTGAAAAGCTGAGCGTGTTTAAAGACTAAAAAACCCGTCCGGTCTGGACAGGCTACAGCGTATTTTCCTTAAACACGGTGGCAAATATCGCTGATAACAAACACAATGCCGATCAGAACGGATATAAAAATGCCGGACACCATTGTCACGCTATTGTACATAAATAACAATTTCAAAAAGCGCCTATCTCAATGACAGGCGCTTTCTGATTAATCATCACTGCTTAAAATGCCAAAGAAGCGAAGCAGGTTGATGAACAAGTTGATAAAGTCAAGATACAGTGACAATGCCATAACCGGAATTAAGTCTTCCGTAATATGGCGGTGCTTGATTTGGTTCAAATCATACAAGATGTAAAGGGAAAAGACGATGGTTCCGATCACGGAATACGCCATCATCGCCGCTGAGTTTAACGGGCTGAAAATGTTGAAAATGCCCACCACTGCGAGTGCGAGCACCGCTACCAGCAGAAATGACCACAGGAAGGATAAATCCTTCTTCATTTTTGCGCCGATTGTGCCGAGAACGGCAAAAATGACAAATGTAGAGCCAAAGGCTTCAAGCACGACATAGGCGCCGGCGATAGAAGCGTAGTGGCTGACGATCGGAAATAACGTAATGCCGGAAACGAAAGCGAATGTATATACAAACGCATACCCGACCGCTTTTCTTCTGCGCATCCAGAAGGCCAGAATAATCATCCCCACTTCAAGAATGGAAAGCGGCAGCATCAAAGCGCCAGGAACAAATTGGCCGATATAAAGGCCGACAGTCGCGATCAGCAGCGTGAAGACAAAGACTGTCAAAATGCGCTGCATGATCGATTGCTTACTCTCGTGAACCGTAGCTTGCATGTCAAAAATCCTCCTAAGAAATGATCTTAAAGGTCTATTATATAAAAAATGGATGAAATATGTATATGTTTTAAGGAGAATTTAATGTCGAACAAAGGCCTTTAAAAAACCTCTTTTACTTCGATTCTTTGCTTTTCAGTGAGAAACGGTGCTTTTCGACCTTCTCAATCTGTGTGATCTGGGAATCGTGTACGGTGATTTGAACGGTGCCGAAATCCAGTGTTTCCAACGAACTGATGATTTTTTCAATCACTTTCGGATCAACGGTTGTTTTTGAAACCAATGACCTTCCCCCCTGTTCGGTTTTAATTCATAGTATTCTTATAAGAATTATAATATTATGTTTTTTCCAATAAATCAATGGTGATTTCTATTCAAATCAAAAAGGCATATGATCACCTCATCAAGGGGCGGTCATATGCCTAATCAGATTTCATCTTAGTTTTCTTCCAATTCCTCAACAATACAGCGGACGCCCATGTTTTCAAGCGCCTGCTTCAGCGTGCCGTATGTTTCATATTCACTGAAATCGAGCCCTAATTGAATGGATGTTTGGGCTACATCCGGTCGAATGCCTGAAAATACGGCTTTGACGCCAAGTAAGAAAAGTGTTTTCGACAGGTTGTACAATTGCTGTGCAACCATTGTATCCACAATCGGGACGCCGGAAAGATCGACAACAAGACTTGTGATTTTTCTCTCAATGCATTGGACAGGCACTGTCTCTAAAATCACCTGCGCACGTTTTGTGTCGACAGAGCCAATCAGCGGCAATATGCCGATTCCATCCGCAATGGAAATCACCGGACAGCCTAATTCACTGATTAATTCCTGCTGAGAAGTGAGCCTCATCAGCATAAATTTTTGATACTGCTCGGAAAACTCAATAATCAGCTTATCGAAAGACTGATTCACAGTACGGTTCCAGCGGTCAGCATCCTCATTTGTGACGATATCCCGATGCTCTTTTATAAACATAACGACAGCATCCCAGAATGCGATTCTTGAATTTGATATGGCTTCGACGACCTCATGCACCGGAACATCTTGCTCTACTCTGTTTTTCGCAACATTCAGCGCCCATTTTGCCATATTGTCTTGAAATTCGGTTTGTTCCTCCAGGAATGCACTTGCGATTGTTATATTCGTAAACGTATGCTGCTCTGTCAAAAGCTTTTTCGTTTCTTCACTTAAATGGTCGGCGGAGTATAATTCGCCTTGCAGCTGACTTCGTAAACTGAACCATTTCTCAGTAATGTCAGCCGTATGGTCTATGATATATTGATATAGTTTTTGATCGATATTCACGGTCTGTCTCCTTTTTCATAATAGAAGCTCTTATATTATAAAATTATAAATCGGAATTGTGAATGGGACTAGGGAAAAATGGATTGATTCTGCACACTGAGCGCATGCCAATTTCATCCATAGGCAGATTCACTAATATAAGCCCACTCTCATATCCTGTCAAATGTACAGTTTACTATGAGAAAGGGCGTTATGATATGTATTATCATCCATATATGTATGACGGGTCGATTTATGATCCATGGCTCGCAGTTGAATATGATTACCGCTACCCAGTTGGATACCCAGGGCCTGGAATCGGCGGAGGCGCCGTGCCCGGAATTGGCGGGGGTGCCGTGCCTGGTATAGGCGGAGGCGCCATGCCCGGAATTGGCGGGGGTGCCGTGCCTGGTATAGGCGGAGGCGCCGTGCCCGGTGTTGGAGGCGGGGCGCCGCAAGGTCCTCCCCCGCATAAAAAGCCGGCAAAACCGACAAAGCCTCAGGGCTTGCATGGGGCGGCTTATTTAGTTGAACCCGTTCTCATTCAGCCTTGCCTTTTCCGTTTTACCTATGTTTGGTTAACCAACGGCAGCTCATTTTGGTTCTATCCAGTCATTCTTGGAAGAGAATCCGTCGGCGGCTTTTATTGGGATGCCTCACACCACCGCTGGTTTTATTACGCCTTGGACACAAAACATATAGATGTCGTAAGCTGCTCATTTTAATGGTAAATCAGCCGGTTCTCCCGGCTGATTTTTCTGTGTTACTTCAGCTTTATAAAGGTTATGATATATATACATATCTATTGAATTGGAGGTTTCCCTATGATCAAACAAATCGGCACTGTGGCTGTATATGTTGAGGATCAGCAGAAAGCGAAGCAATTTTGGTCGGAGAAGGTGGGTTTTGACATTGTGGCGGACCATCCGATGGGACCAAACGCAAGCTGGCTGGAGGTCGCACCCACGGGGGCACAGACTCGTTTAGTCATTTATCCGAAAGCGATGATGAAAGGCGCCGAACACATGAAGGCTTCTATTGTCTTTGAGTGTGAAGACATCTTTGGTACATATGAAAGAATGAAGACAAACGGCGTAGAATTTCTCAGTGAGCCGAACCAGATGGACTGGGGCACCTTTGTTCAATTTCAGGACGAGGACGGCAATGAGTTTTTATTGAAAGCATAAGTGTGACGGCGGAGAAAATGCTCCGCCGTGCTCTTTTTTTGACATTGAGAATGAATTTCATTTACAATAACGGATATATGAGCGTGATTGGGGAGAGATAAATGTTTGTTCAGTTAAGAAAAATGACGGTAAAAGAAGGCCATGCAGATAAAGTGATCGAACGTTTCAGCGCTGAAGGAATCATTGAAAAACAGGAAGGCTTAATTGATGTGACCGTGCTTGAGAAAAACGTCCGCCGCGGCGATGAGGAAGTCGTTGTCATGATCCGTTGGCAATCCGAGGATCACTGGAAACAGTGGGAAAAAAGCGATGCGCATATCGCCGGGCATAAAGCGAACAAAGGCAAGCCAAAGCCTGACTATATGATCAGCACTGAAGTGAGCATGTATCACGTGAGAGCTGTTAAACAAGGGACTCATCAATAACGAAAAAGAGCTTGGGCTATGCCGCAAGCTCTTTTTTCATGAGGATCTGCTTTCTTCAAATGTGATGGCGTACAACGGTTTATTAGGATGCCATTCAGCAAATAATACATCCTTAGTCTTTTCAATCCCCTGCTTTTTCAGCGTTTGCTTCAGCCACTGTTCGTCTACCCCTGCTTCTCGCAGGTTGTCATACACAATCTCCCCATCAAGAATTAACGTGGTGGGCAAAGACACATTTTGCTGCGGAAGATTCATATCTTTTCTCGTCGGATTGCCAAAATCGGATTTCTGAAGAACACTGACCATCCCGTTTGTTTCTAATATGGCATATTCCACTTCCTGTATGGAAAAGCAGCCTGCCTGCCTTAAAAGGCTCTGCAGCTGATTAATGTCGAGCTTGTTTTTCTTCAGCATTTCATATTTGAGCTTTCCATTATGGATGACGATATTCGGTTCACCTTCCAGGAACTTTCTGGACCCTTTTACTTTTTGGGTAATGAATTCAATTAGATAAATCAGCAGTCCCCACAGCAGCGAAGCGAAAATAATCTCTCTGATCTTAATTTCATGATCATACACTGCATTTCCGACCAGTTCCCCTAAAATCAATGCAGAAATAAAGTCAAACGGCGTGATTTGAGAGAATTGGGTTTTTCCGAGAAACTTCAAAATGACAAATAAAATACCCAAACCGCAAACTAATTCTACCGCTACATTGAGATAATCTCCCATGTTGATAGCACCTACTTCTTAAGAGCTACTATCATTATGGTCAACTGCACGTTTTCTAAACGGTCACTGATCGCTATTAAAAATTCGGCTGGTGCTTTGAAAGCATGTCGTCAAAAAGCTGCTCCGCATCACGGCGGTCGAGCGTGACAAGCGGGTCATTGAGAAACGCTTGAAAAGCGAGACCGCGGTCCTTTGTTAGCCCCGCTTCCGCCACTGCCTCCTGATTGGATACGTGTCGTGCCGCCAGCATTTCCACACCCTTCGGCAGCGCTCCGGAAACAATCGGCTGGACACGGTTGCGCGTAATGAATGCGTTTGTTTCCACGATCGCATCTAATGGCAGATGAGCGACCTGGCCTTGATTCGGCAGATTCACATTTGTTACAAGTTCGCCCAGTCCGAGGAGCGCCGCCATGATGCTCACGCCCTCTTCTCCTGATGCTTTCCTCTCAACACCCTGTTTTTGCTGTGCCATGTGATCCGTTTCTTTTTGTTTCCGGTCTCTGTCCTGTTTTCTGAAGGATATGGGTGTCAGGTGAAACTTCCATGTCTCAGGCTGTTTGAGATAACAACCGGGGAGAAACTCAGCCAGGTGCCTGTCACCGGCAGCAGGGATGGCACCGTACGTTTCAAATAAATCGAATGCAATACGGTGCGCAGAGCGAAATACGCTGTCCTTCCAGCTTTCCCCCTCCAGCTCATAGCCGGATTCGGCATAATGCGCGCAGAAATCACGGAAAACAGGCAGCAGATCAATATGCCGGTAAGAAGCTGCTGTGACCCATGTAAAATGGTTAATGCCCAGCACATGAACATGGACGTCTTCACGCCGCTTTACCTCTAGTCCAAGCCTATCTGTAACCATCTCCGCCAGCAGTTTTTGCGTGCCGAATACTTCGTGGCAGCAGCCGAACGCTTTTATGCCGGGAAACACTTTATACAGCGTTCTTGTGCACACAGACATTGGGTTTGTATAATTGATGACCCATGATTCGGGGGCGTAGTCTCTTATTGCCCGGGCAATTTCTGCAAACATCGGAACGGCCCGCAAACCTCTCATAATTCCCCCCGGTCCGACAGTATCACCAACTGATTGATAGATGCCGTATCGCTCAGGCAGATGAACGTCCGTTTCCATGTCATCCAGAGTGCCCGGCAAAATCGAAATAATCACGATATCCGCACCGGATAATACTTTTTTCAAAGTAGACACCGCCTCGTACCGCCATCTGCCGTCTCCGCTGTTATTGCCGATGATTTCATTTTTCTGCGCCGCTTCAACATTCAGATCATAGAGCGCCACCATGCCTGACATTCGGTCATCAAGGGACAAATCGCTCATTAAGCTTCGGGCCCAGCCTTGGGAACCCCCGCCGATATAGGCGATTTTGATCTGATCTAACGTACTGATATGAAACACTCCCTTTCTCAGCCTTTCACAGAACCGATCAGCATTCCTTTGGCAAAATGTTTTTGTAAAAATGGATAAACCGCCAAAATCGGTATGGTTGCGATGACGATGACAGCAAGCTTAATCCCCTGCTCCGGCGGAATGGTATTTTGCATCGTTTCGCCATTGGTCGCCGTTAAGTCCGATAAAATCGTGACCTGGCGGAGCACCATTTGCAGCGGCCATTTTGCACTGTCATTGATATATAAGAGAGCATGGAAGAAATCATTCCAAATCCCGACCGCATAAAACAGCGCAAAGGTGGCAATGACCGGCTTTGACAGCGGCAAAGCGATCCGCCAAAAGACGCCGATTTCTGAACAGCCGTCAATTTTTGCTGATTCCTCAAGCTCCCGCGGCAGCTGCTGAAAGAAGTTTTTGATAATAATGAGGTTAAACGGATTGATCGCCATCGGCAGGATCAACGCCCAATAGGAATCCAGCAATCCAAGTGACTTGACAACAAGATACGTCGGAATCATCCCCCCGGAAAACAGCATCGAGAAAATCACAAGGTTTAAAAGCAGATTCCGTCCCTTCACATGCCGCTTCGCCAGCGGATACGCCATCGTAAAGGTGAAAAACAATTGCACGGCTGTCCCGGCTACGGTAATGAAGATGGATACGCCCATACTTCTGATAAACGTCGGTGTCGAAAACACGTACCGATAAGCGTCAAGGGTAAAGGTTTTCGGGAAAATAAAGAAGCTGCGCTGAGCCAGCTCAGCTTCTGTCGCAAAGGAACCGGCGATAATATACAAAAACGGCAAAATGGTAATCGCGCCGACGCCGCCAAGAAACAAAATGTTGCAGACGTCAAATACCCTTCCGGCTTTTGTGTTGTGCATCGTATGAATGTCAGCCATACCTCTCCCCCCTTTAAAACAATCCTTCCTGATCGAACTTTTTCGCGATGTAATTGGCACCGAAAATTAAGATAATCCCGACAACTGATTTAAACAAACCGACAGCTGTGCTGTAGCTGTACGCGCCTTGGGTAATCCCCATCATGTAAACGTACGTGTCGAAGATGTCAGCCACGCTGCGGTTAAGCGAGTTTGTCATCAAATACACCTGTTCAAAACCGATATTTAAAAAGCTTCCGATCCTTAAAATCAAAAGAACAATGATGGTGCTTCTGATTGCCGGAAGCGTAATATGCCACATCCGCCTAAACCGGCCGGCCCCATCCATAATCGCCGCCTCATATTGCTCCTGATCCACCGTTGCCAAAGCGGCGAGAAATAAAATCGTTCCCCAGCCTGTCTCCTTCCAGATGCTTTGCATGACAATCATCGGCCGGAACCAGTCAGCGTCTGATAAGAAAGAAATCTGATTCCCTGTCAGGCTCATGACCATTTTGTTGATGACGCCTGTATCGACTGTAAAGAAAACAAAGGTGATGCTGACCACGATTGTCCATGAGACAAAATGGGGCACATAAATAAGGGTCTGAATGCACCTTTTATACACAGCCTTCCTCAGCTCATTCAACAGCAAAGCCAAAATGAGCGGCGCGGGAAAGGCAAACAGCAGATCAAGGCTTGCCAGCATGAGCGTGTTGCGCAGCAGCCGGAAAAAATCCGGATTCATAAAAAAATCTTTAAAATAATCAAGACCGACCCATTCGCTTTTCCAGAAGCCGAGATATGGCGAATAATCCTTAAACGCGATAAGCACGCCCCACATCGGCAGGTATTTGAAAATCAGAAAATAAAGCAGACCGGGAATAAGAAGAACATAAAGCCACTTGTCTCTTTTGAGTGCAGCCATCCAGCTGATGCCTTTTCCAGCAGCGAGAACTGGTGCGTTTCCCTTCTTCGGCACCGTTTCCATATCTGTTCTCCTTTCGTGATACTGGTGCGCCCGCTGAACGGCAGGCGCATCGGTTTATTTTGACGATTGATACAATTTGTTTAAGTCCTTCATCAGTTCATTGCCGCCGCTGTTTTCCCAAAGCTTCACCGCATCCTTGAAGCCTTTTTCATCGATTTCTCCGATAATAAATTGTGTTCTTGCATCGAGAATGATGTTGTCCAGCTGGGCTCCTTTTTGGGTATATACATCGGATACAAGCGACTCAGCCGGGTTAAAGACGGCTATTTTTTCTCCTTCAGTGATGATGTCCTTGCGATGCTGGAAGAGCTTTGTTTTCTGATCTTCGATGTAGTACTCGCTTTTCGGGATGGACATGCTGAACTGAGCCAAGCCTTCATGCTCATACAGAAGGGATTTGTTGTTTTTTTCAAGAGAGGTGAATACGCCGTCCTTCAGCTCATAATTACGGCCCTCGACTCCGTTGTTGGTCAGAATCTGCGCCTCCTTATCGTTCAGCTTATCGAGGAAGGACAGCACCTCTTTCAGCTCTTTTTCCGTTTTCACGCTTGATTTTGGTATCGCGATCATGCCTGAATATCCTGATGTCGGGAAAGTGCGCTTGCCTTTTGGTCCTTCTACTGTGCCGACGATATCAATGATATCCTTGTTCGACTCATCTGCTTCTTCCATGGCGCTTTGAATTTGCGACGCTCTGGAGCCTGTATCAACGATGACACCCGCTTTTCCTTTTACAACCGGGTCATTCCACTTCGCCGAATCCATAACAGCGAAATCCTTGTTGATCAAGCCTTCATCATACAGCTTCTTAAAGAAGGTGAGCGCCTCCATATATTCCTTCGTTGTAAAATCAGGCACCAGCTTTCCGTTTTCAACGCCGTAGCGATTCGGGGCGCCGAACCAGATTTGCAGAACATCCCACGGGCTTCCGTTTCCAAGCCCCATCCATTTCGGCACGACCATGCCGTACGTATCGTCCTTGCCATTTCCGTCAGGATCTTTTTCCTTAAAGGCTTTCAGCACTTCATAAAAATCATCAAGCGTTTCCGGCATATCGAGCCCGACGTTTTTGAGCCAGTCGGTTCTGATGATCATACAGGCTCTGATCAAGTCTCTCGATCTGTAGACCCCGTACACCTCGCCATTTACCGAGCTGTTCTTGAGTATCTTTTCATCAGCCTGGCTTATATTCTTGTAGTCTTTTAAATAAGGAGACAGCTCCCAAAAAGCGCCCGCTTTGACAGACTTAATAAAGCCGGCTGACTTATCTTTAATCACAATCGCATGCGGCATCTCTCCAGAGGCCATGACGATGTTAAATTTATCGTTGTAGGATGAATCAGGCACCCATGTGACCTTAATATCTTTGCCTGTGTATTTCTCTAACGCTTTTAATGATGGGCTTTTATCACTCGGGCTTTCCGGTGACAGCAGCGGCGCCATGATGTTAATCGTGTTTTTTGAATCGCTCGCTGAATTGGATGTTTCTGAATTGCTGCACCCGGCTATCATCATGGCAGCGAGCGGTAAAGCAATCCATCTTTTTCGTATTCTTTTTTTCATGATGCGTAAGTCCCCCTTTTTCTCCTTTTTCATTTCTCCTTTGCCACCCCTAATATAAAGCGCTTACATAAATTCTTGCAATCTTCATTTTTTGCATCATTTCTCCTATGAATTGACGGCAGTTATCCTTTTTTGCCGGATGTATCCTTTTTTGCGGGGAGGTATTCACCAATTAATTCAAGTGCCGCAATGACATTTAAACACCATTGAGAGACAGTGTTTGTCGTTACCCACGGAAGCTCTTCAAGCTGAGTCCACGTCTCAATTTGCGCGGGTTTGATCGGAAGCGGCGTATGGCTCAGTTTATGGTCGAGCAAAAGATTCCACGCTTTTTCGGCGAGGTTATGGTCTTGTTTTTTTCTCGCAGCATAGGCTGTCATACCAGCCGCAAACATCGGCCAGTGAAAATGCCCGTCATGGAGCGCACCTCCGCTTTTTTTGCGTTTTTCTTCATCACTGAATGTGTAAAACTCGCCGAATTCACTCAGCATTTCCTCCCATTCACGGTCATCGAGAAGCTCAGCCAGCTCCATCCACACTTGCGGCGCGCCAAACGCAATGATCATATGATAGCCGCCCGCGATGCCGTCTCCCATGTGATGAAGCATAGATGTCGCCGGATCATATTCAAACGTCGGACCTGATAATAAGCGAAGGGGCAGGGGTTTCAGGCAGCTGATGCCAGTTTGGATTTTCCTGAGATATTCAGGATTCTCAGTCCGCTCCCATTCCGCCAGCCAGTTCGAGCAAAACGCCGCCCAGTCCGGCCCCGTTCTGACGTGAGTCGGGTGCTCTCCTTTCTCGTAGAAAGCACGCATCGGATCGGTGTTCACTAGGGCGGCATCGGCGTCCTTCACTTCCGTCAAAAGATCTCCCGTGCGCTCATCGCCCGTCAGATAATAATAGAATTTATAAAGGCCGGCCATGCTGATTCTCGCTTCCTTGCAGCCGCATCCCCAGTGCACCACGTTATGCCGGGAGCCAAGCCCCGCATATTCTCCGAGATGAAAACAGTCGGTTTCACTTGTATGGCGGGTCATTGCTTCTGCCATTCGGAACAGATCTTCTCTGCCGGAGCGGAAAAACGCCTGCCACAGCCACAAGGTCGGAACGAGCTCATTATTTTGCCACGCGTACCCGCCGAGATCATACCGCCACATATGCCGGACCGGGTCATACGTATGCATGACG
Organism: Bacillus halotolerans; assembly: GCF_001517105.1. GTDB lineage: Bacteria > Bacillota > Bacilli > Bacillales > Bacillaceae > Bacillus > Bacillus halotolerans. Next base: position 122,395 of record NZ_LPVF01000011.1, on the reverse strand, counting down.
TCTCCATAGTTCCAGAACCCGTACCATCTGCGCTGCTCCACTTCTTTTTGATAAAACGAGAAGGCGGCGTCCAGCTGTTCTTCCAGCTCTTTTTTGACCGGATCGGCCGTATCGATTACACTCCAAACGCCAAGCGCTTTTGACTCGTAATAAACGTCCGGCTCACAAATAAGCAATGGCGGCGCCTGCCATTTGTCCGCTAACGCATTCAGCACGTCATCAGACGGCATCTGAGAAAAGCATGACAGGCTGATGTCGTTTGTGTTGGCAATGCCTGTCGGATCAGAGCGCATCTCATCAAACCCTTCGTACGCGCTGACGACATGGGTGTCCCCTGTATAATGCCTGAAATCCATTGCTTCCGCGTCTGGCGGCCAGAGCCAGACGGTCAAGTTCGGCTGATCACCGGCAAGACCTGTTATCTCAAGTGACGACGGATATTTTTCAAAAAAATACCGCAGGCCGAGCGCTAAGCCTCCATTTTCGCCGCCCGCATAGCAAAGCCCCTTCGCCCGCGTACCATGCAGCATATCAACCCACGAATATTCCTTGCCGGTCCGTTTTGCCAGTCGGTAATGATCGCTGGAGTCCTGAACGATTTTCACATCATTCCAAACTGCGTTCTGTACGCCGTGTGCGAACCAATCCTTGTGCTCTTCACTTGGAGAAATCGGTTCGCCGTTGATGTGCCGCTGATAAAGTGGATGCCGTTCATTCCATTTGCGGGTGCCAAACAGCTGGGCGGGTTCCTTATAAACGCCTTTGTCCCCCGCAAAACGGAAATGGCGGTTGTACGGCTCTCCCTGTAAAAAGAGGTCAAACTGCATGCCAAGCCCTTTGATGAACTCTCGTTTGAAATTTCTGTCGATGAGCTGAGTGTGCATGATATTCATCTCTGAAAGCCCGGCATAAAACGTCAATCTGATAATGAAGGGCAGCCATTCTTCATTTGTCTTTTGGAGTACATGAACCCCCTCAATCTTGATGACTGCTTTTACAGGACCTCTCTGTTCAATGACCGCACGTTTTGTGAGACTGACCGATGTTTCATGTGAGAAAACCTTTTCCGCCGCCATCTCCTTTCTCGTTTCCTTTATTGCGATCAGCCGCCCGCCTGCGGCGATCGGCTTTCCGTTAATCACCAGCGATTGGATGATGTCGGAACCTGTTTTATTCACAGTGCAAACAAGCGCCCCGGTATCCACTTGAATTGCACCCTTTGACTCGTGGATCATGAGCTTTTTCGCTGGTAGCTGGTTTTCATCTCTTTGAAGGGTAAAGCTTGTATCGGTTTGCTCACTGAACACAGCCGCGTGCTTCGTCCATTTGATGCTCCCGTCCGGCCAATAGGCCGACGGATCGCTTTGCACATAGCGGCTTTCACCCTTTGCATTTACAAGCGCCAGACAGTCTCCCTTTTTCAATTCACCTCTTTTCCAAGGCACACCCCACGTTACGCCGCTTGTCAGCTTAGGCTGTTCTGATAGCCATTTGATCTTTTTCATCGGTTCTCTCCTTCCATATAAAAAAGCTGATTCAATGCAAAGAATCAGCTGCGATTATCAAACTGAATCACACGGTATTCGTGTTGGCCGACTGACAGTCTCCCCGCTCCGACTGAACGGTTTGCCAAAAGGTCGGTCCCCTCTTCCGGAAGCGTCACACTTCCGCCTTTTCCATCCATATTAACGATAACCCATACAAGGCCGTTTCCTCCTTTTCTCGGGGCAACAATCGTACCGGGGGTGACATCGGACTTTACAGAAACGGCTGCTTCTCCCGCATAATGCCTGACGAGCGCTTCCAGCATTGCATCCCCTTTTTCGCCTGATGGAAGCGAGCCGAGCATGACCATTTTCCCTTTGCCGTGCTCTCGTTCTGACAGAAATGCATGACCGGCGCCAGGACCGGATTCAATTGTGCCGAGAGTGTTTCCGCTCTCTGTATCAAACACCGCGCTCCACAGCCCGAGCGGCGCCGTCATGCCAAACGCTTTTCCTGTATTTGCATCCTCGTTCATCGGGAACGTGAACAGTGTTTTGATTCCGGCTGTTTTCTCCAGTTCTCCAAGGGCATAATCGGTATGAACCGTATGCTCGCCCGTACGCCCTCCCGTCAGCGGCCCGGCAATCCATATGCCGCCCGCTTCAGCAAATGCGGAAGCTTTTTTGATAAAAGCAGAAGACAGATAAGGCACAAATGGCGTAAACAGCACACGATAGCCCTCCAGCGGAAAGCCTTCCGGAACGAGATCACGATGAATACCCGTGTTGAGGATGCGCTCGTAAAAGTGTGTGATAAGCGTTCGGTGTTGGAGCCCCCGGTGAGGTTCTGTTTTCAGAAACGCTTTCGCCCTGTCGGAATAGGTCATTGCAACTTCAGCCTGAACGGGCACCGTAGAAAGAATGATCGGTTCGATTTCCTTTCTTGCCCGCTCAACCGCCAAAACGTTTTGATAACCGACCGTCGGCTCTCCCCAGGCACTAAGGACGGAACCGTGTGAAATCTCGCTGCCTGAACGCTGCTGGCGCCACAGCCAGTAGCAAAATCCCTCGCTCCCCAAGGCGTAAGAAGACACGGCTTCAGCTTGTAAATACCCATCGGCGTGCGGCATGGCACAGCTTTCGAGCGAGGCTGCATAGGACGGGCTTGTTTCCAGAATCCAAAACGGGCGGTCTTTTTTGAAATGCCTCCAAATATCACAATTTAATAAAAATGCAGATGCATTTTCTTGGGAAGCGTACGTATCATAGGAAGCAAAATCGAGATTCTGAAACATCCGCTCATTGTCTGTGCTGAACATGACCGAGCCGTTATGAGTGATTGGCGCATCTGAATAACAGCGGATGATTTTCGCCTGTTCATCCGCAAATTGAGCGATCATCTCCATCGAAAACAGCTGATACATCGTGCGCAATGAAGCGTGATGCAAAAACGGGGCCGGACCCGGCTGCGGCACCTGCTCAAAGGTTTGATAGGTTTCGCTCCACACATCGGTTCCCCACGCTTCATTTAACCGTTCAATCACACCGTAACGGTTTCTAAGCCAGACATGCCATAAGCTTAAGCACGTCTCACACATGCATTCAGCCACATGGCATTTAAATTCATTATCGAGCTGCCAGCCGATCAGCCCCGGCAGGTGTCCCAGCTCTTTGGCGATGCTTGTGGTGATGATGGCGGCTCTTTTTCGGAAATATTGGTTATTTGTACAAGCATGCTGACGGGAGCCGTGCCCCATCACCTCTCTTTTTTCGTTGATATGCATTCGCTCAGGCCGGCCGTGCGACAGCCAAATAGGCGGTGTCGGCGTCGGTGTGCACATGATCGTTTCGATGCCGTTGTCATACATCCGGCTGATCATTTCCTTAAAAAAGCTCAAGTCAATTTTTCCTTCTTCCGGCTCGATCACAGACCAGGCGAATTCACCCATTCGCACGACATTGATGCCGACCTCCCGCATCCTGTCAATATCCTGCTGAATCGTCTTTTCATCCCATAGCTCCGGATAATAGCAAGCGCCGTGATATAATTTTCTCCCCAAGTCCTTCACCCTTCTTTGACGATGGATTCTGTTAATGGCAGGCCGAGCTCCTTCATGCCTTTCGCTACGAGTTTTGCCATTTCATTTGCGCCTTTTTTTGTAAAATGCGTGTAATCGTCAATCCCCTCAGAAACCATAAAATAGGTGTATACTTTTTCTTCGCCCTTCTCAGTAAAGAAAGCGAGGCTTTTTTCCATTAGATCAATGAGCTGGACATTCTCCTCAGCGGCCGTCTGCTTCATGGCAATACAATAATCAGGAAAGTCGTTCAAAAACACGCCGTTTTCATAATGAAAGCGGGCTACTGGGGTAATGAGAAGCGGATGCGCGCCTTTTTCTCTAGCGCCTGCGATATACTGCTTTAAATATTGTTTATAGGTGGTATAGGGCTCGGTGTAGCGCTCCGGCTTATTTTTCGACGCGTCATTATGGCCCATCTGCACAAACAGCCAATCATCCGGCTCAATCACATCAAGGATCGCCTGAAGCCTGCCTTCCTCCACAAAGGTTTTTGAGCTTCTGCCGCCGATCGCTTTATTGATCACCTGAATATGCTCCGGCAGATGCGAACCGAGAAACTGCCCCCAGCCCCCTTGATTTGTACTTTCTCCATACGTTTGGACAGTCGAATCACCAGCAAGATAAAGATGATGTGCCATGTCTCATTCCCCCTCGTTTTTTTCACTTAATATAAACTCAATGGCAGAAAGCTCCTCGTTTGAAAAATCCGCTGATTGCAAAGCTTGAACGTTTTCCTCTATTTGTTGCGCCCGGCTTGCTCCAATTAAAACGGAGGTCATCCGGGCATCCTTCAAAAGCCATGAGAGCGCCATTTGCGGGAGCGATTGTCCCCGTTCTTTCGCAACCAGATTCAGCCTTTGCGCCTTACTGACCGTCCTTTCGGTAATGTGCTCCGCCTGGAGGAAAGGACTGTTCGCATCCTTTGCTCTTGAGGTTTCCGAGATGGCGGAAACGTACTTTGTCGTGAGAAGCCCTTGAGCGAGCGGCGCAAACGCGATGCAGCCGGCTCCCTTTTTGTCCAGCACATCAAGCAGCCCTTTTTCCGGATCTCGGTGAAACATCGAATATCGCGTCTGATGGATGGCGAGCCGGACTCCGAGCTGTTGTAAAAGATCGGCGGCGCGCTCTGTCTCTTCAGGGCTGTAGTTTGACAGTCCGACATACAAAGCTTTTCCTTGACGCACAAAGCCCGCCAGCGTCTCCATCGTTTCCTCAAGCGGCGTTTCAGGATCAGGACGGTGCGAATAGAAGAGATCCACATAATCAAGTCCCAGCCGCTTTAAACTTTGATTCAAGCTGGCAGTTAAATGTTTTTTCGAACCGCCATTGCCATACGGCCCCTTCCACATGTCATAGCCGGCTTTAGTGCTGATGACGAGTTCATCACGGTAAGGCGCAAAATCCGTTTTCAGTATGCGCCCGAACATCTCCTCAGCGGAGCCGGGCGGCGGGCCGTAATTGTTGGCCAGATCAAAATGGACAATGCCTGCATCAAATGCGGCTCTCAGCATGGACCGCGCGTTCTCCGGAGAATAGGCAGCACCGAACTGATGCCAGAGGCCGAGAGAAACGGCGGGAAGCCTTAATCCGGTTCGCCCGGCTTTGTGATAGGTCATTTTGTCATAGCGTTCAGTCTTTGCTTCGTATCCCATACGTTCCTCCTAAAGCGGCGTCTCCGCTTTGTTTCCCGCTATGTACAGAGCGGGCTTCGGCGGTTTTTTCATCCCTGTTCCGAGATAAAAGCTTGTGTGCGGCGGCTGGTTGTACGCGGTGTTCTGCCAAGCGATCCCGAGCCTGTAAACCGGATCGTGCATCAGTGTGTAAAAACGATGGCGGGTAAGGTGTGTCGTTGTATAGATACGGAGCGCACTGCTGTCTTCGGTTCTCCAAATGACCTCTTCCCGCCAGTCTCCGAACAGGTTGGCCTGAAGAACCGGGTTTCCTTTTGTCCCGTTGTTGGACAGCACACCTTCCGGCTGAAAAATCGTTTTTAAACAGCGGTTTTCAGCATCCCACTTTTCAATCTTTGGTTTGCCGATTGTTCCATTCCATTCATGATCCAACAGCTCCCTGACCAAGTCCCCGTCCCACCAAATGGCGAAATTGGCTGAAGCAGGCGCTTTGTCGCTGATTTTTTCTCCTTTGCTCGTATAGAGCCCATATGACATTCCATCATTGCCCGGCGGATCAATTCCCCAAACGAGCGATCCCTTGTACCGAGGGTCAATGTGAGCCGCCATTCCTCTGCCGACATCTGTTCCGGCATGGACGCCCCATAACACCTCGCCTGTTCCGGCATCACGCAGCGACAACCCATACGGCTTGCTTGCGTCCTCATGAACCTGAAACACTTCAAGCCCTTTGCGTGACGGATCTAGATCGCCGACGTGCATGGCGTCTCCGTGTCCGAGTTCCGTCGTGTACAGACCGGTTCCGTCATGATCAACCGCCATGGCGCCGTAAATAATTTCATCCTTTCCATCTCCATCAACATCGGCAACGCTCAAGCTGTGGTTGCCCTGTCCCGCGTATGCTTCATGCCCCGGCTGATTAGAGTCAAACGTCCAGCGTTTTTTCAGCCTGCCGTTCCTGAAATCATAAGCGACCAATACCGTTCTCGTATAATAACCCCGTGCCATCACCAGGCTCGGCCGCTCTCCATCTAAATAAGCGATTCCGGCTAGAAAACGGTCCATCCGGTTGCCGTAGCCGTCTCCCCAATCCTTCAGGTTACCGCGAGGCGGTTCATAATCGACAGTCGTGAGCGCTTCACCGGTTTCCCCTTTAAACACTGTCAAATATTCCGGACCTGACAGGATTCTGCCCTGCTCATTCCTGAAATCAGCATGCGCTTCACCGATGATGTTTCCTTTGCCGTCTATTGTGCCGTCGGCTGTTTTCATAGCGATTTCTGCTTTTCCGTCACCGTCTAAGTCATAGACCATAAACTGCGTATAATGGGCGCCTGCTCTGATATTTCTGCCGAGGTTGATCCGCCACAGAAAAGTGCCATTCAGTTTATAGGCGTCAATGAGGACGTCTCCGGTATATCCGTCGTGGGCGTTATCTTTTGAGTTGGACGGGTTCCATTTCAGGATGATTTCATATTCTCCGTCCCCATCCACATCTCCGACGCTCGCATCATTGGCGCTGTAGGTATACGGTTTTCCGTCCGGTGTCACGCCGCCTTCGGGTTTGTTAAGCGGGAGCTCGAGAACGTTTTCCCGCCAAACGGAAGCTTCTTTCGAAAGCCTTTCTTCCCGGCCTTTATAGACAGCCGCCACTTGATAGAGAGAGCCCTCCGTTCCCTTTTCATCCAGAAAATTGGTGCTATCCGCAATCGGTTTGCCAGTGATCCGATCTCCGTTCCGATAAATGTGAAAAGCAACAGTCTCATGATCGGTTGCGAGAAAACGCCAGCTCACAAATACGCCTTGCTCCGTTTTGACCGCGATCAGGCCTCTGGTCAGGTATTCCATTTGCCTCTTTTTTGGTTTCATTTTAAATGGGAACGGGCCAAGCGTACGGCCCGTTCCTTCCCCCCTTCTGTTAAGGCGTATACATATTCGGTTTAGACTGTGCCGCCATGCCGTCTCCTAAAAAGAAGCTTGTATGCGGCGGCTGGTTATACGCGACATTTTGCCAGGCAATGCCGAGCCGGTACACAGGATCATGCATCAGCGTATACAGCCTGTGCTCGGTCGGGATTGTGGTGGTGTAGATGCGGAGCGCACTGCTGTCCTCAGTTCTCCACACAGCTTCCTCCCGCCAGTCACCGAGCAGATCAGCCTGAAGAGCCGGTGTTGCTTTTGTAGAGTTATTGGAGACAGCACCTGATGCCGTCAGCAGGTTTTTAGAGACGCCGTTTTGATAATCCCATTTATCAATCCTGTTGCTGTCCAGCTGTTCCCGCAGCAGGTCATCGTCCCACCAGATGCCGAAATTGGTTGACGACGGCACACTGTTGCCGATTTTGGCGCCTTTCGATGTGTAAAGAGAACCGTTCGCCCAAACCTCTTGTCCCGGATAGCGCGGATCAATATCAGCAGCCATGCCCCGGCCTACATCCTTGCCGGCGTGGACACCCCAAATGATTTTTCCCGTTGCGGCGTCACGGAAGGATAAGCCGTATTGCGCGTTTTTGTCCTCATGAACCTGAAATACTTCAAGCCCCGGCCGGCTCGGATCAAGATCTCCGGCATGCAGCGCGTCTCCGTGGCCTAAGCCTGTCGAGTACATGCCTTTGCCGTCATGGTCAACCGCCATTGAGCCGAAGATGATTTCATCCTTGCCGTCTCCGTCCACATCTGCAATGCTTAAGTTGTGATTGCCCTGTCCGGCGAAAGCTTGATTACCCGACTTAGAGGAATCCAGCGTCCAAAGCTTTGACAGTTTTCCGTCTCTGAAGTTATACGCAACAAGCATGGTTTTGGCGTAATAGCCTCTAGTCATAATCAGGCTCGGACGCTGTCCGTCGAGATACGCAATGCCCGCAAGAAAACGATCGACCCGGTTGCCGTAGCTGTCACCCCAATCTGATACATTGCCCCGTGCCGGTTCAAAGTTTGAAGTGACAAGCTCTTTTCCCGTTTCACCTTGAAAGACAGTCAGGTACTCAGGACCAGAAAGCACACGCCCCTGCTCATTTCTGTAATCGGCATTCGCATTTCCGATCACTTTTCCCGTGCCGTCTTTTGTTCCGTCAGCGGTTTTCATCGCCACTTCCGCTTTTCCGTCACCATCCAGGTCATACACCATAAACTGAGTGTAGTGTGCGCCCGCTCTGATGTTTTTGCCGAGACCGATTCGCCATAATTTTGTTCCGTCCAGCTTATACGCATCAATAAACACTTCACCCGTATAGCCGTCCTGTGAATTGTCCTTTGAATTGGACGGATCCCATTTTAGGATCAGCTCATACTGCCCATCGCCATCCACATCGCCCGTACTGGCATCATTGGCACTGTAGGTATAGGCTTCACCCTTTGGTGTCTTGCCTCCAGCCGGTTTATCAAGCGGAACGGAATGATACGGCTGTGCCCATACAGAGGCTTTTTCAGAAGCGGCCTGCTCGGTTCCGTTTACAACAGCCCGAATGGAATACGATGAGCCAGCTGTTCCGTTTTTATCGATATAATTCGTGGATTTGACAGGCGAAGCATTCAGCTTTTGTCCGTCTCTGTACACATTAAACGTCACAGATGCGTTTTCTGTCCCAAGAAACCGCCAGCTGACAAAAATGCCGCCATCCGTTTTGACTGCCACAAGGCCCCGGTTCAGCGCTTCCATCTGCCGCGCCGCTCCTTCTGCTTTGACAGGAAACACAGAAGCCCCCATCATCAACAACACCAACAATGTGAGAGTGGTAAACATGCTTTTTCTTCGTCTAATCATCAGACAGCTCCTTATCATTTATCTGTAAGCGCTTACTTAAATTGGATTTTATGCGCTTGAGGAGCTGTCTTCAATGTCACATTTTTGCATAAACGTTTTTGATTGGCTGCACTTTTTTGCCCGTTTGTCATTTTTTTGTTTATCAGGCCTGATGACGGTGCTGCGCCTCTGTTTTTTGAAACCCTCTGAAAGCAAAAAACATCGACACGAGCCCAAATAAACTTGGGCCGTAAAATGGGATCAGGCCCGGAAGCGTATACAGCAAATAAAGCACAAATCCGCAGCCGATCAGCATGCAGCCGGTGGTCAGCGGCCGCATGGCGCCTAACAGCAGCGCTTGCGGAATATATTGGCGAAGCGGAAGCTTGTAATGCACATAAAGAGGAAACACATACATGAGCGCGACAGTATACAAAAGCCCCGCCAAGAGGGTGCAACTCGTCACGGTAAAGGACAGCCAATCCGCACTTGCCGAAAAATAATAATAATTAGCCGACAAAATAAGCAAAAGAGCAAAAAACGCAAGTCCAATCGCATTGACCTTCAGAAACTCTTTTTTGTAGGTATCCAGAAATAACGCAAATACTGGGACATCTTTTTGCCCCATCAGCCATTTCCGTATGACGGCACACATCGCGGCTGTGCTCGGCGCCCATCCGAAAAGAACGCCGCCCAAAAGTGTAAACAACAGCCACAGCCCGTTCAGCCACGCGATTTTTACGACCGCTTCACAGCCTGCATAAAGCGCATCCGTCACAGTCGTCTTCATTTTCTCACCGCTTGGTGCACAGACAAATCACGATAAGCGGCTTTCATCGGCGCCATTTGCCTCAGCCCGATTTTTCCTTTTGTTAACACAGGTCCGAATGTGCTTCCGTCATCCTGCCACTCCAGAATGGGCAGATCATTGATCGAAAAATGCACATACCCTTTATCCTTAATAAGCTTCATATGATACGGGGAATCAGCGTCGTCCGGAGAAGGCAGCGGATCAGCTCCCATTGCAGCGAGGTGGAAACCGCGGCTTTTTCTTACATTGCAGGTGCGGAACGCTCTTTCCTCCGGGTATTTTCTGCGGAAATACGACAGATGGAGCGCATTGATGTCTCCGGAATGGTATTCGGGGTACTTTCCTGTTCTTTTCTTGAGTCGCGGGTCAAATAAGTCCTCGCCTCCGATGCCTGTAGCTGCGAAAAACAGCATACACAGCCCCGGCTGTTCAATCGGGTAAAAATCCCACTTCACAATGATGCCGTCGGGAAATGTTTCCGGGCACCAATAAACAAAGTGCGCTTCGTCCTGTACATGTGACAGGTGCATACGGTAATCTTCGAATGAAACCTGCCCGCCTCCCTCCATCCGCCAGTCCTTCACATCGCTTGCTGAACGGAACGGATTGCGGTACAGGCACGCGCCTTCTTTATACATGTTCTTTCCCCTCCCGGCTTACGAGATGGTCCTTCAGCGGAAAGCCGATTTCTTCGATGCCTTCAGCAACGAGCTTTGCAACCTCCATGGCCCCTTCTTCTGAAAAATGCGTATTATCCTCAATGCCATCTGGATAATTCGGATGTTCATTCGGCTGAAGCCACACGAACAAACGCTTTGACTCCTCCGGTCCGTATGCTTCATAAAGCGCCTTCGTTTTCGTTAACAAATCAATGACCGGCACATCAAACTCCTTCGCTAACGCTTTCATCGCATCCGGATACTCACCGAGCGTGTGCTCAATCTTTCCGTTCTCATCAAAGCGGCGGCGCTGCACTGATGTAACGAACACAGGCTGCGCTCCTTTTTCTCGTGCTGTGTCCGCAAACAAAGTGAGAAATTGCTGATACGTCGAGTACGGCTTCGTCCCCCGCGGTTTCTGGTCATTGTGGCCGAATTGAATAAACAAATAATCGCCTTGTGCTATGCACTCAGCAATCGCCCGAAGCCTTCCTTCCTCCACAAAAGAGTTGGTGCTTGCTCCCCCTTTGGCGTGATTGCGCACCTTCACCTGTTCAGTGAACAATTGACCGAAAACCTGCCCCCAGCCTGCCATCGGCGCTTCATGCGGCGGGCAGTCGCTTACGGTGGAATCCCCTGCTAAAAACACCTGAATCGGTTTTTCCATCACATGTCCTCTCCTTTCACGGCGTTTCCTGATACATTTGCCTAAAAACTCCCGGCGGCATGCCGACCTGCTTTTTAAAAATCCGGTTGAAATAATTGTGGCGATAGCCGACTTCTTCTGACACATCATGAATTTTTTTATTCGTATTTACCAGCAGTTCTTTTGCTTTTTCAATTCTTATGCGGGTCACATAATCAATAAAATTAACGCCCGTCACTTGTTTAAAGGCCTTGCTCAAGGTATAAGAATTCATGCCCAGCGCATCCGCGCAGCTTTCAAGAGAAAGATCCGCCATATACTGCTCATGAATCATCGCAATCACACGTTCTGCCACCTGTTTTTGCTGTCTGTTTTTTCCGCCTTCAAGTTTGGCGAGATACGGGGTGACAACCGCATCCATCAGCCAGGCAGCCGCTTGGACAGGCTCATGCAGCTCAGATATTTCCCGAAGCATATCCCTGTTGCCAAACAGCTCGCTCGGATGAAGGCCGGAATGCAGAATATCCTCCTGGATGCGGGAAAACAGCTGAATCAGCGCAGAATGCACTTGTCTGTCGCTGACCGCCTTTTCGGCCAGTTCATCCATACATAAGCGAATCAGCTCTTCTGCTTCCGCTTTTCTTTCCAGCCGAATGGCCTGAACGATTTGCTTTTCAAGTTCAAAAGGATAGCAGGGTGCGGATGGCTCAGCCTGAAAAACATCATCCTGCAAATCTATGATCTGATGGCGATTGGCAAAACACCTGCGGGACTTGCCGCTTTTCACATCCTTAAACAGAGATGGGATATCCATAATACGGGCCGATTGCCTGCTCATTGTTCCGGTCAGGCTTAGTCCCGTGACAGCACCAAATATGCGGGCCAGCTCTGAAACATACCCCTTCAGATCCGATCCGCTCGTTTTCATCACAAGCACGGTGACGGAAAGGCGGCCAATATGAAGAATTGAAGGTTGAAAACGGCGGTTTGCCGCAAGCTCCTCATGTAAATTGGTCAGTGTAAACACAGCAAGCTGTTCATCATCGGCATAGAACATGCTCTTATCACCACGAAGCCCTGTCACCTGAAGATCAAGCACGTGAAATACGTGTTCCCCGATGTCCCAGCCCGCATCCTCCATCCGCGATCTGAGACTGTCCTCTGTGTCATAGTAAAAATCACCCTGGAGAAGGTGCTGCAAAAAACTCTTTTTCATATGGGGCGTCTGCCGGAGCAGCTGCTCTTGAAGCTTTCGGCTCTCAAGGGAAAGGTCATTCCATCTCTTTTCTATCCACTTAAATTCGTCCTGGCCTGACGCCTGCCATGTTTTTTTCTCTCCTCCCGTAAACAGTCCGAGCAGATGCTGAATCGGGCGATAGATTTTCTTTGAAGCGTACCACGTCATGCACACAGCCAAGCCGATACAAATGACAAGCATCACAATAATCACCTTTGATAAAAACACCATCGGCGCTGTAATAGCTGAAAGAGGCGCCGCAGAAACAAAGGTCCACTTCTGATGCATTCGCTTCATTTCTCCATAGGAGACGGAATACACCGTGCCGTCCCAATCCATCTGAAAATGACCTTTCTGGTGAGGCTGTTTATTCACCTCATTCAGTAAAGCATTTTCAAAATCCTTTTCTCCCCCATGGAAAAGCACCTCCCGCTTTTGATCAAGAAGTAGCGCGCTGCCTTCAGGGTAAGGAGACAAACTTTGCAGGAGCTCCTCCATTTCTTTCGGGTCTACCGTCAGCATGATCGCGCCAAACGGTTTCTCGGCCGCACCCGGAATGAGCTGAATCAGTGCGGCGTCTTTTCCCGGCCGGCTCCAATAAATACTCCGATCTGAGGTGAGAAGCGAGCGGTATTTGCGAAGCATATCCTGTTCTGTCAGCACGCTGTATTCAGGGCTCAGCACAAGAGGCCGGGGGCTGTTCAGAAAGATAGAAGCCTGCTGAATCAGCGGCTGCTGGTCCCGCAATAGAAACAGCTTTTTCGTTAATTGATAGGAGAATGTAAAGTCTTTCTCCAAATCCTTTTCGGCCAATCCGTTCATCAGCGAGGAATCGTATGCCATTTGGGCAAGCGTCAGCTCAAGGTCTTCCAGCTTCTCATCCATCCGGCTGACTTCACGCGCCACCTGTGTTTCATGCGACTTTTGCAGCTCTTTCTCCACCTTATCGATAGACAAAAAGTAGATGGCCCCGCCTGTCAGCAGTCCGGGAATACAGGCAATCAGCAAAATGAAAACAAAGTTTCTTTTGAAATACGTTCCCTTCCAGTGTGAAACCCGTTCTTTCTGTTGAGGCTGTTTTTTCATCCCTTTCCCCCCGCCGCCGTCTTTACTGATACACGCGTTTTTTCGTTCTCAGCACATCAGCGAGAAATGTGAGTGCAAGCCCCTGTCCCCAGCCTTGTATTCGTTTGTAAGGCACTTGTTTGTATCCTTCCGCATTTTTCATGACGGCTGTGCCCGCGGATACTTTACTGACCCGACCGTCCTCTTCCACCGCATCCAAAATGGCGGCAAGTGATTTCTGCACGTATTTTGAATAGAGCTTCCCGCTCGACAGCAAAGCAGAGGCAATGCCCGCCGATGCGGAAACCTCCAAATACGAATCCGGATCATCCAAAATGGTATGCCACAGCCCTGAATCGTCCTGCAGCCGGACAAGCGCGCTCAGCTGGTCTCTGAGCGATCCATCAATAATCATAAAAGAAGGATGCGTCACCTCAATGAGCGGGAGCGCTTTTGCCATCGTGAGCGCAGCCCAGCCATTCGCCCGGCCCCAATAAATCCCCGACAGGTGATTTTGCGCTTTGTTGTCCCAGGCATGGTAATACAAATTGGTTACGGGGTCCTGCAGCACGTCCTCATGTCCATGAAACTGGCGCAGGCCGTCCTCGAAGTAATCCTCCCGCTCCATCACACGGCCGATTCTCAACATAAACAGCCCCGCCATCATCAGCGTATCCGCCCACGCCTGCTCAGGAAACACATAATCCGCCGAGTTCACCGTATGCTGAAGAATACCTTCCCCAAAACGGGGCGCGTGATGAAGCACATATTCCGCCATCTCGCCAGCCGTTTCCAAATAGACATGATCTCCCGTCACCTGATGCAGAAATAAAAGCGTATGCCCGATGGAAACCCCGTTGATCGACAGCGGCGGCAGCCCATCCTCCAGCTGTTCATCCACCCACGTTTTTAACAGTTTGATATACTCCTCGTTTTCCGTCGCTTCATACGCCTCCGCCACGCCGTAAAACGCGACGCCGCCCGGCCAATCCCACGCAAAATCCATTTGAAATGTTCGTTTCACGATTCGGTCCATAACGGATGTGACCTTTTCTTCATCAAAGATAAGCTGTGCCATCTGCAACACTCCTTTTTATTTTAATCCAGTCGTACTGATGCCCTGAACGATATATTTTTGAAACAGAAAGAATACGAGAATCACAGGCAGCAAAGAGACGGCCGACATGGCAAACATCGCGCCCCAGTTCGAAGCGGATTCCGTATCGAGGAAAAGCTTCAGCGCAAGTGAAACAGGATAAAGCTCCGGCTTATTCAAATATAAGAGCGGCTGAATCAGCTCCTCCCACTTCCAATAGAAGGAAAAAATCGCAGACGTCGCAAGCGCCGGTGCAATGAGGGGCAGAATGATCCGCCAAAAACAGGCAAAGCGCCCGCACCCGTCGATTCTCGCTGCTTCATCCAGCTCCTCAGGGATCGTCCGGATAAACTGGATCATCAGAAAGATAAAAAACGCATGCCCGAAAAATTGCGGAACGACAATCGGTTTAAAAGAATTCAGCCAGTCTAATTTCGCAAACATAATGTACTGCGGAATCATCAGCACTTCATGCGGCAGCATTAACGTCCCCATCATGCAGGCGAACCAAAATGCTTTTCCTTTAAACGGGATGCGCGCAAAGCCGTAGGCAATGACAGCCGATGACAGAACGGCGCCGATTGTAGACAGACCGACAATGATCGCCGAGTTTTTAATAAAGGTCAAAAACGGCTGACCCGCAATGCCCTTCCACCCTTCAGCATAGTTGCTGAGAATAAAAGGATCTGGAATGAGAGAATGAGAGGTTGTGAAAATACTGGAGCTTTCTTTAAAAGAACTGACAAACAGCCAAATGACGGGATACAGCAATAACACCGCCAGTGACGCCGTAAAAACATGGAACAGAATGCGTTTTGGCTTGATGCGCCCGGCTTTTTTCCCTTCAAACACCGGGGCTTGCCTGACAGGCTGGTTGACCGGCTCCATCCGTTATTCCTCCTTTGATTCGTAGTGAACCCAATATGATGATGTTTTAAATAAAATCAGCGTAATCATTCCGACAATGATCAGCATGATCCACGCCATCGCCGAGGCGTAGCCCATTTGAAAATAGTTAAACGCCCGCTGGAACAAATAAAGTGAATACAATAGCGTCCCGTCAAGCGGACCGCCCTCGCCTTTTGAGATGATATAGGCCGGGGTAAAGGTCATAAAAGCAGAAATCGTCTGCATGACCAGGTTAAAGAAAATAATCGGCGTCAGCATCGGAAGCGTGATCCTAAAGAAGCGCTGCACCCGATTTGCGCCGTCCACGCTGGCCGCCTCCAAGTATGATGCCGGAATGTTTTTCAGCCCGGCCAAAAAAATCAGCATGGATGACCCAAACTGCCAGACGGACAGCAGAATCAGCGTCCATAACGCGCTTGCCGGGTCTTGGTACCAGAGAATTTTTTGATCGATCCCGACAAAAAACAGCAGCGCATTGATGACCCCGTCATTGCCGAAAATATTGCGCCACATAATGGCAACAGCCACACTTCCGCCGATGATAGAAGGCAGATAAAACAGCGTCCTGTAGATAGCCGTCCCCTTTGCCGCATTGTTTAAAATGACGGCAATAAAAAGCGCGAAGCCGAGGCGGAGCGGAACCCCGGCAAGCACGTACGTGAAAGTGACCTTCAGCGACTGCCAATACTTTTCATCACCCGTAAACATTTCCTTATAGTTATCGAGCCCGATCCACTTCGGTGCCGTAAAGAGGTCGTAGCTTGTAAAGGACAGAAACAGGGACGCGCCCATCGGAATCACCGTAAAACAGAAGAAGCCGATAATAAACGGAGAAATAAAAGCATATCCCGCCAGATTGTCTTTTCTCATACTCCGGCTTATTTTCATTCTGTCAGCCCCATTTCCCGTCAATTATTCCTCTCTAAAATGTCATTGGCCTGCTTCCGGAACGTTTTGGCGGCTTTTTCCGGCGATACCTTCTGATACAGAATCTGATCAGACGTATCCTTCAGCAGCTTGATGACCTCCGCGCTTCCTACAGGCTCCGGCGGATCGGCTTTGCTGATATTTTTCGACGCGGCTTCCACATATTCCACAATGTTGGCCTCTTCCTCATTCAGCTCCGGTTTAATCGCGTCCGCCACCTTGTCGGAAACCGGAACACCCCGTTCGCCTTTGATCAGCATGTTGGCTTCTTTATTGTTGACGAAGAAATCGATAAACTTTGCGGCCTCTTTTTTATGCTCAGAGCTTTTCGGAATCGAAAACAGCATACTCGGCTTCAGCGTCAGCGCTTTTTCCTTCATTTGCTGCGGCGGCAGATAGAGAGAAAGCGGCGAGTCTGTCAACCGGGCAAAGCCTAAATATTGATTCGAGTAGTTCCATGTAATGGCTGATTTGCCTTTGACAATAAAGTCATCTTCCATCCCTTTAATTTGGGCGCTTTCGTCCGGTGTTGGCGACGTTTTTGCTTTGACCAGTCTCAGCTGCCTCTCAAAATAGTCAACAAACAGCTTGTCATCCTGATACGCAAGGCCCGTGCCGTCCTCTTTATAAAAACGCTCACCCTTCGTGCGCAAATAATACGGGAAGAAAATATCAGGCGGGTGCATTCCGTTAGATCCGTATACGCCGGCTTTTTCCTGCAGCTCATACGCCAGCTTCTCATAATCCTTCCACGTCCAGTTTTCCTGATGAATTGAAACACCGGCTTTCTTCAGCAGATCATCATTGGCAATCACAGAAAGCACGTTGACCCCAAGTGTAAATCCGTAAAGCTTTCCTTCAATCTTTCCGCCGGACAGCATATTCTCATCGATTGAACTGACATCAATTGTTCCGTCCTTCATATATGGCGATAAATCCTCAAGCTGATTTTTCTTTCCGTATTGCGCCAAATATGCCGTATCCATTTGAATGACATCAGGCAGCTGGCCCGCGGCAGACATTGGCGCAAGCCTCTTCCAATAGTCATCCCAGTTCGCAAATTCCGCTTCAATATGGACGTGCGGATTCTTTTTCTCATATAATTCAATGACCTTTGTTGTATAGTCATGCCGCGGCTGTCCGCCCCACCATGCGATTCTGAGCGTAATGTCTTCTTTTTTCCCTGATGCTTCTTCACCCGCAGAACATCCGCTGAAAAACAAGACGCACACAAGTGACAGCAGCACGTAGTAAACCTTCTTCACATCAATCCCCCCTTTAATGTAAGTGCTTACATTTTATTTTAAAGGGTTGTGACGGGGCGAAACACTCAAAAAACAGTGGCGAAAGTTAAAAAAACAGAGATGGCTATCCTGCGGAAGCGCCCCCCTGTTTTCTTCTGAATTCTGACGGTGTCAGACCGGTATATTTTTTAAAGACGAGACTGAAATACTTCGGATTATCACCGAATCCGATTTCTTCCGCGATTTCTGATACACTCACATCCCGCCTCAGCTTCATCTGCTTCATCGCATGCTCAAGACGCACCCGCGTAACATATTGGGAAAACTTTTCGCCTGTCTCCTGCTTAAAGATTTTCCCCACATAATCAGGGTTCATAAACAGCATATCTTTTGCTGCCCATTTCAGAGAGAGATTCGGATTGCCAAGCTCGTCGGCGACAAGCCTGGTGATTTTAGAAATCAATTCACTCCGCTTTTGGCCACCGGCCGTTTCAGTTGCTTCCCGGAACAGCTGTCCTGCGTCCTGCAGCTCCCCCGTCCGGCTGATGATCACCCGGCAGCCTGCAAAGCCGTCCGCCGCCTTTTTCTCCAGATCGGGCGTGCCCTCCTCCACGGCAAACACCGCACGTCCTCCGCTGCAGCAAAAAGCTGTCAGCGCGGAACCAAACGCCTCTCTGGCGGCAGAATCTTCAGGCTGAGTGTTCTCCGCGATGATAAGGCGAATCTTCTTTCCTGCAAGCGAAGGCGGCGGAGACAGATGGGTGACACCGGCGATCAAGCCTTCCAGGTATTGATCAGCCGCAAAGGAACGGATATGATTCAGCTCATGTTTCAGGTGGGCGGCTTTCTTCTTCCGCACATCATGCCGCTTCAGCTCGGCGATGATTTCCTCTAATGAACGGATAATCTGCTGCTCATTACAGGGCTTCAGCAAATAATGCCTTACCCCGTATTTCATCGCTTCTCTCGCGTACTCAAACTCCCCAAAACCAGACAGGACGATAAATTGCACGGACGGGCAGACGGCTGACACCTTTTTGATCAGCTCAAGCCCGTCCATACCGGGCATTTTTACATCAGTGACGACGATATGCGGCTGCTTGTTTACGATCTTCTCATACGCTTCAATTCCGTTCTGCGCTTTGCCGACTAAAGAAGCGCCAAGCGTCTCCCACTTAATGATCCCTGCCATTCCGTCAAGAATGATTCTCTCATCATCAGCAAGGAGTATTTTGTACATCACACCACCTCATTTCGGCACGGTATTGTCAGCAAAATCGCCGTTCCCTTCCCTTTCTCACTTTGAATGCGTAAGCCATACGGCTCCCCGAACATCAGTCGGATGCGTTCATGAATATTCCAGAGCCCGATCCCTCTTCCGCCCGTTTTTTCAAGAATACGTTCGTCCATGCCGGGCCCATTATCTTCGACAGTAATACAGACGCACTCCTCCGTTTTTTTCGCTTGAAGGCGGATGGCGCATGGCCGAGTAAAAGGCTCAAGCGCGTATTGAATCGCATTCTCCGCTAGCGGCTGGAGTGTCAGCTTCGGAATTCGGCAATGCTTCACCTCATCGGCGATGTCCAGTGTGAAGTTCAAGCGCTCCTCAAACCGGAACCGCTGAATCGTCATATAGTGAAGCACAATATCCGCCTCCTCCTGAAGGGTCACTGTATCTTCTTTGATATGAATGCTGTTTCGCAGGAGAAAACCGAGCGATTCCACCATTTGAGAAATTTGCTTCTGCTGATTCGCTTTCGCCAGCCAATTGATGGACTCAAGCGTGTTATACAAAAAATGCGGGTTAATCTGGGCTTGCAGCGCCTTCAACTCTGTTTCTTTAATAATAAGCTGCTTTTCCACATTTTCTTCCATCAGCTCATTGATCCGCTTCATCATCACGGTAAAATGGCGGTTCAGCGTTCCGGCCTCATCCTGTGTGTGTTCCGGCAGTGACAGCGACACGCCCGCCTCAATCCCGCCGTGCTGCACCGATTTCATTGCGGACACAAGCTGCTCGATCGGCTCTGTGATGCTGTTGGCAATCTTCCGCCCGAAAAGCAAAACCACACTGAAAAACAAAAGAAAACACGTACCGATCACCGTTTTCATAAAGGAAATTTTCGCGAACATTTGATCAAAGGGGATGACATTGTAGTAACTCCAGTTTTGATAGGATGATTGAAGGAAAGAAATAAAATAACGTTTGCCATTCTTTTTTACCAAGTCATAACCAGGATGCCGCAGCGTCTGCTTTGTCATCTCAGGCGTAAGCACCGATGCATGTGCCGAATACACCAGATTGCCGTCCTTGTCTGCGATCATTATGTCTCCGACCGAATCGCCCCAATCCTTCGGCAAATCACGAATCATCTGTTTCACATTCACTTGAATCAGCACCATGCCCAAGCCATTTAAACTCAGCTGATGAAACGATCTGATTTGCCGCGCTGAAATCAGGACAGGATCTGAATTGCCAAAGGTCATCCAAAGATTCCTGCCTTTTTGCACTTTCGCCCGTTCAAATACCTCTTCCTGCTGCTGCTTCATAAGGTCCGATGAACTGCTTCCGGCGGAATACTCTGAGCCGCGGGCATCAATCAAATGAATCGAATCAATGTACTTTTCATCGCCGGCATATTGCGCAAGCTGATCCCACAGCTCCTGCTTCATTTGATACTGGTCATACGTATCATCACGGTTTTGCATGCTGAGAATGCGCTGAATTTGTTCATCGGTAATGATTTCATACGATACATCTTCAATTTTCTTCAGCTCGTCTTCAATCCGTTCAGAAGACATCCGCAGCACCTCCGAGGATTTGCGGTAAATCTGCTCATCATAGACATGAAAAGCGTACTGCACCCCGCTGTATACAAACAGAAAGGACACGGCCATGATCGATGACAGAAACACAAACAGCTTATCCTTAATCTTCATCCGCCTGTACCAGCCCGCGACTCTTCCTTTCATGCCGCCTTTTCTTTCTCCTGACGCTGATCTATTGACCTAAATGCTGTAAAGGACAGCTTCGTTAACAACAAGCTCAGCGCGCTGCCGCTGAAAAACAGCAAAAACGTCACATGAAACAGCACTAGAAACAACATTCCGACCGCACCCGCTGCCATCATCAGCGTCACCAATGGCCGGCTGAAGGCAATCAAAAAGCTGATGCTCAGCACCTGTCTGAGCTTTACATCAAAATGAGAAAAGACCGGAAACACATATAACAGCACAAACAAGAAAATCAATCCGATGCTCATAAACACATTCACCAGCACAGGCTGATTCATCTGAGCGGCAATCCGTATATCCGCAAACAAAAACAAGCCGGCCGTCACAAGAATGAGCCCCAACAGCTGAGCTGCACCCCACTCCTTCTTAAACGTCCGGATAAACACAGAAAACACCGGGACATCCGTGTTCCCCTTCGCCCACTCTCTCGCCACTGAAAACATCGCGGCCGTAGCAGGCATCAACCCAAACACGACGAGCCCGGCAAGAGAAAACAAGATCCACAGCACATTTACATAAGCCAGTCTCATCACCCATGTACAAAAACGATTCAGCCCATTTGTCAGGCTATGTATCACCGACATCACCTTCCCACTACAGAAAACGCTTTCATTGTAAAGTAATATGTATTTCTCCACTCGAAAGAAAATTCCTGCCGCCCCGTAAAAAATTCGACATCATTTGAGACGGCACATGTCTTACCTTCTCCTGATTTGCCTTTTCAACAGCCGGAACACCGTCTCGATCAAGTACCCGGCAAACGCTCCGACTATCACATGAATCCCAAGCATGCCCAGCGCCATGCCATCCCAGCCGCCGACAAAAAAGATGCTGCACCAAATTGTGATCACACCGAGAACAAGCAGCCCACCCAGTATCCATTCCGGCCATTTATTTTGCGGCATCCTCAACCGCAGAAAAATGGAGACACAAGCGGAAATACAAGCCGTCGCAATGGCCATCACATAAAAAAAGATCATCCGCCCTGTCCTCCCTTTTCAAAAAGGCAAAAAAGCCCCCTAAAAAGGACGCTTATTCTGACTTGTTCAGTTCTTTCTCAAACAAATGAAACCCCGAGGCATCTGATCCCTTAAATTCATATCCCATTCTCCGGTAGAAGGAATGCAAGGCGTCGTTATCAGCAACACAATCAAGACGGATCCGCTGTTTCCCCGGATACTCAACACCTGTCTCCGTCCATGTGAGAATCTCGGCCCCAAGCCCATTCCCCGCAAACCGGCGGCTGACCGCCAGTCGATGCAAATAAATGGACTCTTCGTGCCCTTCGTCTCCCCAAAGCGTTCTGTCCCACTCGCTCGGCTCAGGCAGAAGCATCACTACACCGGCCAGCTCTTGATCTTTCTGGAACACAAACACATGTCCGCTTTCAATTGAGCCAACAATATCATGTGAGTCATGCCCCTCCAGCAGGCCGCTCCATTGGTCAGAGCCCCGGTCCCGCAGCCATTCAGCCGTACGGACGAGCAGTCCCGTTATTTGCTCTGCATCCTCACGATCTGCCAGGCCGGCGTGAAAATCATTTGCGACAGTTTCTTTCGTAATCCTAAAAGATGTCATAAAGGCCCCCCGATCAAAACTAAACTTACATGCATACCTTCATTATAATGCAAGCAAACGACAAAAAAACAGAATATTTTGTCTGTATGTAAAAGGACGCATGAAGGGAGCCCCCGCTGCCTGTTAAAAGAGTTTCTTCTTATCCCGTTCTTCTTTTAAAATCTCAACCGCTTCCCTGAAGCGCATAGAATGCACAATTTCACGTTCACGCAAAAACCGCAGAGAATCGTTCAAATCAGGATCATCCGAAATATCAATCAGCCACTGATACGTCGCACGCGCTTTTTCTTCTGCCGCGATATCTTCATACAAATCCGCAATCGGATCGCCCTTCGCCTGAATATAGCTTGCCGTAAAAGGCACTCCCGCCGCATTGTGATAAAATAGCGCGCCGTCATGATTCGCGTAATGATCGCCAAGCCCGGCTTCACGCAGCTGCTCCGGCGTCGCATCTTTCGTCAGCTTATACACCATCGTCGCAATCATTTCCAGATGGGCAAACTCCTCCGTGCCGATATCTGTTAAAAGGCCGATGACCTTATCAGGAATGGTATAACGCTGGTTCAAATACCGGAGAGCCGCGGCCAGCTCGCCGTCCGCTCCGCCATATTGCTCAATCAAATACTTCGCCAGCGTCGGATTGCACGTGCTGACCTTGACAGGATATTGCAGCTTCTTTTCATACACCCACATTCAGGCATTCCTCCTTATACTTGCCACGGCCAAGGCCCTTTTCCCCAATCCCAATCCTCGCCCGCGGGGCTGTTTCCGAACTGCAGAAGCGGTCCGTAAGATGATTCGAACTGTCTTTTTAAGTGCCTCGAATAACCGGAATATTGATTAAATTGCTTCAGTGCGTCTTCATCATCAGGATGTGTATCTAAATACAGACTCAGCTCAACAAGCACAAAATCCGCTGCTTGAATCTGCTCAAGCTGGCGGTAATATTCCGCATCAACCTTTTTTGTCATGTGTGTCTCCCCCTCGATAAGGATTTTCATAAAAATCATAGAGATCCTTCCAAAGGGTGCCTTTCCTTAAAGCCTCCATCGGCGAAAACTGCTCCATATGCTCAGGCTGAAAGGTCATATAGAGGTTAGGCGGCGTTCTGTAATATTTCTTCCCTATGGGCGGACAGGGATCAAAACGGCTGTGAAAGGGCGTGTATGATTTAACAGGTGTAAACGGCTGCATATCCTTCATTCTGGCTCCTCCTTTCTCAAAAACAATGACCTTAATAGGTATGAGGCAAGAGGCGTTATGATGACAAAAATCTTAATAAGGAAGCTTGATTTGTTTTTCTATATCTGCAATCCGGAGCGGGCCCAAAAGCGTTAAACGCGTTAATTGATTCGCCATAAATAAAGGACTGTACTTCATGCCGCTTTCCAGCCAGGAACAAATCACCCCGATATGGGCGGAGGTGATATAGCTGACCAGTATCTCTTTCAATCTGAAGCTGTTTCTCAGATTCTTCAATGGATGAAAGCAATTCCGTAAATTCGTTTCTGAACGAATTCCGCCATCAGACTTCTGAATTGAGGAAGCCCTCTGTCGCTCAGCATTACTTGAAAGTACTCGGCGTGTTCATGGATGTACTCAAAGAGTTTCACAAATGAAACAGGCGGATGATCCTCATCCATACTGACCGGTTCTACCGGCGTATCAGGCTTAACCTGCCGGATTAAATCATCGAGAACCTCCGTCAGATTCAAAATCGGCACCGAAAACGCGGTAAGCCTTTTTAAACTCAATAGATAAAAAGAAGACCTTCGGCAGAGCAGAAAGTCTTTCTAGACTGTTCAGTCCAAAAAGAGGTCAGCGCGTCCAGTACGAAGCGTGATCAGCCGCAAACTCATCCAGCGAGCGGGGCTCTTTTCCCGTGACACGCTTCACTGTATCCGTCACCCGATGTTCGGCACCATGGCGGATCGCTTCATCTAATTCCGCCATAAAGCGGGCGTAATCCGCAGGCAAACCTGCTGTTTCCATCCTGTTTTGCAGTTCGGAAGAAGACATGCTGACATGCGTCACCGGTCGTCCCGCCGCGGCTCCTATAATCTCCGCCGCTTCAGCGTAGCTCAGCGCCTCAGGTCCCGTCAGAATATGATGAGTATTATGAGGCACACTGTCAATCAAAGCACGCACTCCTGTTTCTGCAATATCATCAGCATCAATAAACCCAAGTTTCCCTTCACCCGCCGCCGTGATGATCTGCCCTTCAGTTTGAATGGACATGCGATGCTGGACATTGATGAAGTTTTGCATGAAGTATGACGGCCGCAGCACCGCCCATTCCGGAAACCCGCGTATTGCACGATGCAATGCCCCAAATACAGGACCATCCTTAGGAACAGCGGACGCGCTGAGCATCACCACACGTTCAGCACCGAGCCGCTTTGCTTCCTTTAATAAGGGAAGCACATAAGGAGACGGATCAAACACACCAACCGGCGCAACGAGGTAAATCCGTTTCACCCGCTCCAATGCAGGCGTAAAGCTGGACTCATCCTTCCAATCAAAATATACATACTCCGCATTGCTAATCTCGCCCTTTTTCCTGCTCGCGATGCGAACGCTGTAACCCTGCTCAATTAACCGTTTAGCAATCCGGCTCCCTGTTGTACCGGTTCCTCCCGTAATCAGAATCTGATCGTGATTCATCATTTTTCATCCTCCTCTGTTTGTACAAATGTTTCTCCAAACGTCTCATTGACGACAAGCGGATTCCAATAATCCTTATAATGCAAAATGCTGCCGTCCTTCGTTTCAATCACACTGATATAGGTTTGCCGGTAAGGCAGCCCAGTCGCGATCGCATAGCCTTCACATTGAAACTCCGCAATGATCGTGTTTGTATCAGCCGAGCGATACACTGTCGGAGCAGTAAAAGCAAAAATATCAGGAAAATCCTTAATATAATCGTAAATGGCCGCCTTCCCTTCAATTCTTTCCGGAAATCCCTCTGGCGCATAGGGAAACTCCAACACAGCATGTTCATCCCACAGCTCTGCCCAGCGCTCCATATCCTTTTCAAGCATATATTGCATAAATTGATTCAGTGTGTCACATGCTTTTTCGTATTCCGTCATCATCATGGATCATCACCTCGTTTTATTTTAGACCATTCAATCCGAAAACTGCATCAAAGGGCAAAGCACCCTTTATCAAAAAAAGTCAATCAAGTACAGATAAACTCACTTCAACATAATCCTGAAGCTGGTCAAAATCAGCAGAAACCTTAGCGATAAACGTCAGAGACAGCCGGCTCTGGTTTAAATAACGGGCAAGGGCCGATATATCAAGATGTTCCTTCAATTCTCCTTCAGCCTGTGCTCTTCTCAGCGCCTGATAAAAGGCCGTCTCAAGCTGTTTCGTCTGTCCTTCAAAGTACCGGGCAAGTTCCGAATCATGCGGGATTTGTTCAATAGCGCTGTTGATGATAAAACACGCCTTTGAACGTTCAGGATCTTTCAGGACATTCACACCCTCCTGAAAAATATCACGAATGGCTTCCTTGACAGAGCCCGGTGCCTCAAGCCTTTCCACAACAGCCGCGTTTTTTCCCTCAAGATACGTTTTCACAGCTGACAGAAACAAATCCCGCTTCGTTCCATACGTATCGTACAAACTCTGGCGCGCAATGCCTAAATGAGAAAGCAGCTCTTGCAGTGACGTGCCTTCGTAGCCATACTCTCCAAAAACCTCTATCGCTCTGCGCAAAACAAGCGCGGTATCGAATTCTTTATTCCTACCCAAACGAATATCACCTCCTGCAAGAAGATATTACCTTTTCCAGACTGAACAGTCAAGAAAAAGAAAAAGAAAAAAACACCCTTGATCAGCAAGAGTGTCCGTTCTCCACGCTTTTTATTTATGACCGTCTTTTCCCCAGTGCCCCATTTGGTGGTGATGGTGCCCGTAGTTACCATCATGATGATGCCCATAATTTCCGTCCTCATGATGCCCATAATTTCCATCCTGATGATGCCCATAATTTCCATCATGATGATGTCCGTAATTTCCATCCTGATGATGTCCGTGATGTCCATCATTATCATAGTGCACTCCGTAGCTCGGATAACTCATTGAGCTCGGATAGCCTACGCTTGGGTAGCCGCCGAATCCTCCAGACATGCCATAACCCGGGTAGCCTGCGCCTCCATAACCTGGTTGGCCCATCCCTGTATACATGCCATGGCCCGGATAGCCCGCGCCTCCGTACATGCCGAATCCCGGACCGCCTGTACCATAGCCTGGGTAAGCGCCAAAACCGGGTCCGCAGCAGAAGTGTCTTGTATCAGTCATATCCAATCTCTCCTTCACATAGGTTACAGTCCAGCGTATGAGAAGGTCTTACAGATCGTATAGTCACCTGCCTATAAACTGCTAAAACAATTTCCCGGACAATAAAAAAAGCAGACCATGACAGTCTGCTCCTTTTTTATTCACCAAGATCTACGTTATGATACACCTGCTGAACGTCTTCCAAGTCCTCTAACGCGTCAATCAGCTTTTCGAACTGTTCTTTCGCGTCCTCAGGAAGTGTCACTTCACTTTGCGCAAGCATGGTCAGCTCCGCTACCGTAAATTCCTCAACGCCCGCATTTTTAAACGCCTCCTGCACCGCATGGAATTGATCCGGCTCCGCATAGACGATCACGCTGTCATCCTCTTCTAAAATATCGCGGACATCTACATCCGCTTCCATGAGAATTTCAAGCGCTTCATCAGCCGTTTTGCCTTCCACACCAATAACAGCCGTCGCGTCAAACATGTAAGCGACAGATCCGCTCACACCCATGTTTCCGCCATTTTTTCCGAACGCCGCACGCACTTCCGGCGCCGTACGGTTCACATTATTCGTCAGCGCATCAACGATAATCATTGATCCGTTCGGCCCGAAGCCCTCATAACGAAGCTCATCATAATTTTCTTCCGCTCCGCCCTTCGCCTTCTCGATCGCACGTTCAATGATATTTTTCGGCACGCTGTAAGTCTTCGCGCGCTCAAGCACAACCTTCAGCGCCTGGTTGGATTCCGGATCAGGCTCGCCCTGCTTAGCCGCCACATAAATCTCACGGCCAAACTTTGCGTAAACCCGACTCGTATTTGCGTCCTTAGACGCCTTCTTCTCTTTAATATTGTTCCACTTACGGCCCATGATGTTCCACTCTCTTTCATATATATCAATCTAAATACTGTTATTCACTTTAACCATTATACCTCAAATGCTTTGGTTGTTTCGAGTGTCTTGCGTTAGAAATAGAAGGAATGCGGTAGTTTAAAAGTACGAGACGACACGAACTTCCAATAAAGCAAGAAAAAAAGCCCTAGCTAAGGGCTTTCTTATCCTGATCAGTCATGTCATTGTGAGGAGAATGATCGATATACGTCGTGTTTCGATCCGTTGATTCCTTAACACCGCCGGAGTTTGTCAAGAACGGAAAAGACAGGCTTCCGCCAAATATAAGAGTAACACCAAGACATACCATCACTTTTTTCTTAATATTCATATAGACACTCCCCTTTTTGAATATCTTCTTGTGCTTGCAGCACTTTTCGGTAAAGCACAGCAGCATCTTCAAAATGACAGCGGCTTTCAAATACAGATGCCGCACTTTGGGCACATGCTTCCACATAGGCGTGCAGATTCTTTTCTTTAAAGCCGCTCAATACATCATGAATCCTGTCTTCATCCATAACATCTTTGTACACCGCCTGTAAGAACGTATACAATTCTTTATAGTATTTATGGTGAAGCATATTTGGATATTTTTTGATATGTTCTAAGCCTTCATCTATAAACTGAAACGCCTGTTGTTTTTGTCCAGCTTTACATAATGTCCAGCTTAACCCAAACAGTACTTTCGGAAGTAAGTCAGGGACCGTTTTTCTGCTTACTTTCGCCGCTTTTTGGAAGTGCTCAATTGCCAAATCATATCTTCTTGACCTGTCATAACTGTTGGCGATGTTCAATAAAGAGATGCCAATGAACCTGTCGTTTTGAATGTCCATTGCCAGCTCCAGCGCCTTTCTTAAATGCGGGAGCGCTTTATCATAACATCTGAAGTCATCATAATTTCCAGCTACGATAAACAAGCTTTGTATTCTTCTCATGCAATATAACGGATGATCTTGATAAATGTTTAAGGCTTGAAGGATATGATGCATCGACACATGAGTTTGTTTCATATTGTAGTATGCTTCTGCCACTTTAAAATGAAATTCCGCTTTCTCGATTTCATCTGATACAAACGGAAGCTCCTTCTCCGCCTCACGGTAATATCCAATCGCTTCAACATATTCTTTCTGATCAAATTCATACATGCCGCGGAAAAACAAAGAGTAGTATTTCAAAAGACCTGTGAGTTTTTTCTGAGGCGCTTCAATCGTTTCCAAAAGCTCTGTCACTGTAGGGCGATTCCCGTATGTTTGTCCCGGCTCCAAATAATCCAGCATCAGCTGGTGCCGAAAACACATCAGAGAATAATAGATCAGCAAATCCTGATCCTCTTCCATCTGCTGAATGTCCTGCTCCACTTCCGCTTTCAGCACCTCAGCATCCGGAACACTGAACTGGCGAATCATCTTGTACCATTCATTAATCTTAACACCAACACGCGAAGATGGTATCGCTTGCTTCACTCGCTTCCCTCCCTCTCTGTAAGATATGTCATATTCTATCAATCCCAAATTTTGAAAACAAGACAACAGGAAGAAATTGTTTTTTCATCCTGTCAATTTGTTTTTCTCCGCAAAAAAAGACCCCATGCAAGGGTCCCGTGTCATTCTTTTTTCATATACGTTTTCACTGATCATAACAGAGCTCTTTCGTCTGTTTTGCAAGCTATTCCGTTTGGACGACTCGGGATAAAGAACCAGAACCGCCGCCCTCATCATATCTTTTCTAAACTGTAGCATTTCTATCCTTCATCTATTGGCGCTGTCCACTTTTTAGGACCACCATGACTGAAGCAGAAAGCTGCTTTTGCAAACCGCCGAATATCTCATTCATCGATCCGTCCCAAATTTGATAGTTATAGCGTAATCCTCAATCATTTGATAATCATAGTGTTTTTCTATCTGCTGACAGTTTGGCAAGATAATCTGATTTTGTGCTTTCCGATGCCTGCTAAGGGCTCTGTGTACCAGTTGTATCAGATGATTCGGTTTCGCATTCTGCTCTTGCTCTGTCGGCTTCGTATAACTCACTTTATTCACGGTTTGCTCTTCCTGATCCCTATCAGAAGCTCAGCTGTCAGAACACGCTGATATATATTCGTAAAATAGATAAAAACAGCGCACCCAATTTATATGTAATTGTCTCTGCTCATCCTTCTGTTCCCCAGTAATCGCTAAATTAATTTATTGGTTTTTTCATATCTTTATTTATCTAAAATCAGATAACTAGACTATTAGAACAATATGTTTCTTTTAAATAAACTTTAAAATAGAATTCAAACGCCAAAATGGTAAACTAGGTGATCGTATTAATGTAATTAAAAAAGCTCTCCTTCTTAAAAGGAGAGCTTTATTTTTATCTAGTCCATTTGCTGGAATATACTGTTTGCATATAGTCTGAGTGATTCCAATTATTATAAAGTTTTAGTTTCACTCTAGTCGATGCAGATTTTTTTGCGATGTTTGTGAATGTAACATTTAATTTTCTACCATATGATGCATTTCCAGAAGCTGTATCGATTGTTTTCCAAGAACCGTTTGTATAACGCTGCAGATATAATTTGCAATAAGCAGCACTTTCCCAAGTTCCTGTTCTCCCCATTTCAACTGTAGTATAAACATTCTTATAGTTTTCTGATGTGTGAATATAAGATTTTGATTCTACAGTTGCATGAAAAGTAAAACTCGTAGTTTTACTAACAGCCTTAGCCGATTGACCTGATCCAATGAATACTAGTCCAAATGCCATTACACCTGCAAGAACTAGTGTCATCAAGTGGTTTACTCTTTTCATTATCAAATACCTCCATTGATTAAAATTGTAAAATACAGGACTTACATACACTATAAACCATAAAACCAAGAATTAAAATATATTTTATAAAATATTTTCTAGTAATCAAAACTAAGCTGAAGTTTATAATAAATTCTATTATTCAGCAGAAGTGGCATTTGGTTAATTTACTCACCCGAAACATAAGAACTTGACTCTAAGTTATAGCCTTGGAGTCTAATCAACCACAATAAAATCCTGCACCTTCACCTGTTCCTCAGGCAAATCAAACTGATAAAGCATCTTCTTAGAATTGATATCAAACACACCCACGTACCCGCCAATGCCCTTTTTATGCTCTTCCTGGGCAACAATATACAGTTGACTCCCCTTAAAAATTGCTTCCATATAAGGGAAATTCAAACTATATGTATGAAAAGAAAATTCCTTCCCATACTCCAGCAAGTTCGCCTCACCCTCTTTGTCCTCGTACGTAACGTAAAAACTGCCGCTTTCTTTGTCATAGTATACGGTATCAGCGTATTCAAGATCATCAGGATACGGAATATATGTCGTTTTCCATGTCCCTTTTTCAATCACAGTCAATTTATGATCCGAGCTCGCGACAATAAATTCCTCCGATTCTGCGAATTGATCAGCGTATGAGGCTAAGCTCAGGGTCTCTATGATTTCCTCTGTGTTTCTGTCGATCACGTAAATAGCCATGCTTTGAATGACATAAATATAATTCCCGTCACTCGACCCCATCGTGACAAGCGAAGGCAAGGTGAGCTGATATTCCTTTTTCGTTTTTTTGTCGTTTATATGCACGTCATTCCCCGTCGTATCAACGTTATAGGCCTTAACAGAAACATCCTTCCCCTCATACCAAAACGAAAATGGATTTGATAGCGGATGCTTTTTTATGGCATCCTTCTCCAGCGTGTAATAAAAGGACTCATGTTCAGCTAGTAATACAATGTCTGTTGATGCGTAAGACTTCGTTTGGATGTACGGCACATCCGCCACCTTAAACGTGCGCCTATTAAATCTTTCGCCTGTTGAGGTTGAGAGCAGCGTGCTTTCTTTTATGAGAGGATTGGAATAGATAAAAAAGATGCGGTCTTCTTCGGGCTGGATAGAGGAAGTTGTGACCGGATATATGTTCTTATTTTGAGAGTAAATATATGCAGCCAACATTAAAACACTTGCGAACAAGCTCAATAGTATAAAACGCTTTTTCATATAAACAGCTCCCAGTATATGGTTCAAAACTCTATATCGTTTTCAACATGCTCTGCACATTTCCCTTGTAACCCAATAAAAAAAGAACTTCTCAATGGAAGTTCTCACTTATTTTTCTCATAGGATTGCTTGATCAATCCCATGATATATTCAATGTGTTCGTCGTCCTTTATGAAAATTTCGTAGTCGCCATTTCCCCAGTGACCGGTCTCAGAGACATCCCGCATTCTCTCTTCAGGATCCTGCAATTCTCCCTTTTTCATATTCACCCACACCTTAAGTCCGCTTTTTAAAAGAAGAATATCAGTGAAATTTCGCTTATTTAATGTAAACGCGATATAAAGCTTCGTCGGTTTGATTGAAATATGATCGTCCAAGTTTAAAATGAATTCCTTTAGCTGCTGATAAAGCTCTATGATGTCAAACGGCTTATCTGCAAGGTGATCCTCTTCAGAAAACACTTTAATTTCTTTACTGACTTCTTGAATGGTCTCACTTTGCCGTGAAATGGTCTTAATCGACTCAGAAACGCCATCAGCCTTCATTTGATTCAACTGAATCAGATCATTTTCGTATCTTTTCATCTCCCATAATTCAATGGGCAGATCTTTAAAATGGATCGATTGCTTTTGATACACCGTAAAAACAGGAGATATAAAAATAACCTTCGACTGTGACCAGTCCACGTCATCCCACTTTAACGGACGATCATGATTTTCATTGTACTCAAGAATGAAATCAGCTTTATGATTGAGCATTGTCGCTAAATAGGCGTAGCCCTGATCAACAACACTGAAGTTCCTCGTATTTTTATACTCGATAATCACGAAAGCACTTGTCTCATCATCAAACGCTAACGTATCAATGCGGAAATTATTAATCCTGAATTCGGATTTTACAAACCTGAGACCTAACATTTCCTGAAGATTATTCTCACATAAATCCTGCATCTCTTTTTCTTTTTTAAACGGTTTCTCGCGAATATCTTCTAGCTGATTTTGGTTGTTTACTTTATAGAGATACATGCTGGGCTCCTTTTATTTTACTAGTTCCATTAAAGTTTCTAAGGATAGACTCGAAACCGGATTTTGCGTTTTTGTTTTCAGTGTACTGCCAATTAAATAAGAATAATCACGGCACTCTGCCAATTGAAACCGGACTCTATTATTCGTTTTAGTGATCTTGGCGGGTTCATCAGATTCCCAAGCGTCAACGATCTTGTAAACATTTAAAATTACACCGCTCCGAACAACAATTGCCCGTTTACATTCCTTTGCCCTGGATAATTTCATATCCCAGTTCCCGCAGGCGCGGTTTGTTAGCGTGTCGCCTTTTTGAATATCCTTGATCTTTATGATTAAGAAATCTTTATCCAAATGAGCTCTTCCCCTTTTTATTGATGTATCATCATCATATCAAAACTGTGCACTTAGACACATGCCAAATGACTCATTTTTCCATCAAAACATGTTCTCACCCCCACCCTCATCCCGCCCCGTGGTAAAATTTTGATATTGAGCTAACAAAAGAAGGGAAATGGTCATGAAAGTATTTGAAGCGAAAACACTGCTTTCGGAAGCGACAGACCGTGCAAAAGAGTACAAAGAACTAAGAACGCAAATGGTCAATTTGAGAAAAGCCTTAAAAAGCGTAGCTGATCTAAGTGACAGCGAATTCTCAGGAAAAGGCGCCAGCAACATCAAAGCCTTCTATCACGATCACGTCGGTGTCACCGACCAATGGATCGACTACATCGACATGAAAATCGCATTTTTCAACAGCATCGCCGGAGCCGCAGAAGACAAAGGCCTCTCAGACGCATACATCGAAGAATCCTTTCTGGAACACGAACTGGCAAACGCCCACCAAAAATCGAAATCCATTATGTCCGAACAGAAAAAAGCGATGAAAGACATCCTGAACGATATCAACGACATCCTCCCACTCGACCTGTTTTCAACAGAAACCTTCAAAGACGAGCTGGTGATGCCAATGACAAACGCAAAAAAACGCTAGAAAAGCTAGATGCTTTGGACGAAGACCTGCAGACAGAATACGCCCTGTCAGAACCAAACGAACAATTCATCAAATCCGACTTCCAAAAGCTCCAAGAAGCAACGGGCAAAGGCAAAAACGCCACACCTATCCACTACAACGCCAAGGCGTATCGTGAGAGTGACATACATAAGAAAAAAGGCGATATTGAAAAGCGGACGAATGCTTACTTGAAGATTAAGAAAGAGGAAGCGAAGGAACGCGAGATTGAAAAACTGAAAGAGAGACTGAAAAACTACGATTATGCAGATGCCGATGAATTCTACTCAATGGCAAAAACGATCGGCTATGAAAATCTGACAGCAGAACAGCAAAGATACTTCACCCAAATTGAAAACACGCGTGAGCTTGAAGCAGGCTTCAAAGGGGTTGCCGTCGGCCTTTACGATTCAGGAAAAGACGCGGTCACAGGCCTGTGGGATATGGTCACAGATCCGGGCGGCACCGTCGAAGCGATTACCGGAGCGGCGGCTCACCCGATCAAAACGTATGAAGCCATTTCAGCAGCAATCGAAGAATCATACCAAAAAGTATAGCACGCACAAAAAAGTAACTATAAAAATTATCATTAATTCAAATAGGCTGTCAAATATTCCTTGACAGCCTAAGAGCCCTTTTCGAAAATATGAGAGACTTCAATTCTTACTCTGAAATTTTTCTTTACTAATCTCAGCTTTTAAATCATTTAACCTCTGTAAAATATTTTTATCATCAGTTAAGATCTCGTATTCTTTTATATTATGATAAGTTTTAGTTTCAATTGTATTAATATCAATTAGTTTAGTATGTTCTTTATTTTCATTCACAGTATACTTTCCATAAAAACTTGAGACAGGCATATATGTCAATGCCTCATTATTTTTATATTTATAACCGCTTGGAATTTTAAGGTGTTTTAGGAATAATAAATATTTTTTATTCGGTTCCATAACATTATATCCAGATTCAACGTTGTAAGTTCCAGAGGAAAAGTTGCTCGGTTCATATATCACGACATTCTTTAAATTATCTTTACTCTTTGATTTTATTGTTTTTTCAACTGTAAAATTTGATTTGAGCGCTTGATTATAATTTTGTCTATTTTCGCCGACTGTACCTACTACTACTAAATCAGATTTTGATATTAGTTCTTTTAAATTATTGATATTATTATCAAAATATATATTTGTATATTCAGGTGTATAATTTAGGGACACAGTATATCCATCAAACTCACGTAAATCTTTTTTTATATTAACATTATCAATTAAAGAACTTTTCATAATTAAACCGAATATAATACTGGAAACAAACAAAAGAGTAGTAAATAAATATAAAATCTTAATACCTGTTTTCATTAACTTATGTTTCCTTCCATTTCAGTTAATCGTCCATCTTTCACTCTGAACTTTTTGTCTGAAAGTAAATTAATATCATCTTTATTATGACTTGCAATTAAAACTGTTGCTCCCCTTTCTTTCTCTTGAAGTATAATATTTCTTATTAGTTCCACACCGTCTTCATCTAAAGCATTGGTAGGCTCGTCTAACACTAATAATTTAGGTTTTTCCATAATAGCCTGCGCAACAGCTAATCTTTGTTTCATCCCTAAGGAATATTTTTTATATGTTCTTATATCTTCACTATTAAGCCCAACTCTAGTAATTGCACTTTTTATTTCAGAATCATTTATCTTATTCTTAATTTTTGATAACAACTTCAAATTTTCAAAACCAGTTAAGTTATCCCAAAAACCAACAGTTTCAATTATAACTCCTAAACTTTCAGGAATCCCCATGTCTTTATGCAGAATTTTATTATTGATTTTAATTTCACCTGTAGTAGGACGTATAAGGCCACATATAGCTCTGAATAGCATAGTCTTTCCCGATCCATTACTTCCTAAGAATCCGTAAATTTTATTATTTTCAATTTTTAAATTAATATTATCTAAAACTTTATTTTTTTTTATGATTTTACTGACATTATTTAATTCAATCAATTTTAGTACTCCTTTAAATTAAAGTATATCTTTCCGTCTAAAAAATAAAGCACTTATTAAAATTATAATTACACTTAAAATTGCAATAATTGATAATAAAATATATGAATTTGAACTTCTTAAAATAAAGAAAGAATTTTTTATTTGTATGTCATATATAATACTATTGTTTTGCCAACCAACCATCGAGTTAATAAAAGGTGAAATATTCGAGATAACGAATTTATCTTGCATTTTTTTGATAACTGTTCCAATTATTAAAATGTGAATAAAATATCCTCCTAAAAAAACCACATAACTCAAATTGGTCGGAAGATATACTGTTATTGTATTTACAATTACAAGAATAAAATAAATAGTTATTATTTGCATAATGAATACAAACAAAATAACAACAAAATCATTCAGGTGTATATTCAAATGCATAGATAAGCTAAATAAAATAGTAAATAAATAAAATAGAAAGTAATAAAAAGTAGTATATATAAAAATTTCTACATACCTTTTTATAAGCCAACCAACTTTATTGTTAGTTCTTGTGAATATGTATACAGCATTTCTATTTATTTCAAGGTCAATATAATTGCCAAGTTTAAGGATTAAAAATAATTGAGGAAGAAACCAAGCTAATAGAGGGATAATCTCTAGCAAGTTATCCGGCTCTAAATACCCGAATGTTAATAACACCCAAAAACCAACGTCTTTAGTTGGAGAACTATAAAATTGATAGCTATTCAATTGATATAGATTAACTAGTATACTTAGAATAAGTATCATAAATATATTTTTATAAGGAACATTAATATTAGGTCACCTTCTATCTCATTAAATCTCTCTTTTTATCAAAAAAATAAATTATAAATCTAATACTCACTATTAACATTATTATTATTATTAAATTGAAAATTAAGCACATAACTATATTTTTATAATCACTAATATTGAGGTAGAAAATGAAATCAAAATAATTATATACAGGTAAATAAAAAATTCCTTTTATAAATTCTGGAACTAAAAAACCTATGTAAAGACTGGATATTAATATTATTTTGTTTTTTAATATAATTTCAAGAAAAAGTATAATCTCTCCTATTAAATAAAAACCTATAGTACATAAAACAAAACCAAGAATAATTAAACTAGTTTCTTCTAATTTAAACAAAGAATTAACATTGTTTAAGATTAAATATAGAAACATTCCAGAGTGTAGTAGGAGGGCAAACCAAAAAGAGAGACCTAGTAAAACTATACTTTTTTGAACTCTCCATGGCTTACCATTTTTAAATCTAACAAAAACCAACAAGTAATTGAATTCCCCGAATAATTCCATAACAAAATACATATATATCGGTAAGATTAAAATAAGTAATAGAGAACTATTAAATAAAGAATGGTGTATTAAAAGGTAATCATAAGAGTAATATTCTTGATTTACTTTCATAGTATTGTATAGCTGCAAAAATAAAATACCTAAAAAGACCATTAAATTCTTTTTATTATTTAGAAAATTAATAATGATTTGTTTAGTGAATCCATTCATTCATTTTTACCTCCAATTATAACTCCCATTCTTTTCTTACGCCCTTGGAGATAATTAAGAATGATGATAATACTAATAAAAAAATGAACCAAAGTATTAATCCAACCGAATCACCTATGTGTCCAGGTTTAATTTGGTCATAAAGAGAGAAACCATCCAACCTTATAATACTGAATAAAATAGTAGATACAATATAAGCTCCGAATACTAGAACAATTCCTGTTATTCGATTTTTTTCTAGAGTAAAAAAGTAGACAGAATATGTTAAAACAGCCATAGCACTAGCAAAAAGACTAATTAAAAAAGCAAAAAACAAATTATAAATAATTGGGTGTTGAACTCTTAAGAAATCAAATAAATACTCGTAATGAAAATTTTGAAACCCTATATCATATGGGGGGAGTGAATAAATATTGTCATATCCCTCAATCGGAAAGAATAGGGTACAAAGTAACTGATTTACTATAAAAGGAATAAAGAATACAAAAAATGTAGTAATGGAAATTACAACTGCCTTAGTAAACACATAAGTTTTCTTAGGGACTCTAGTTAAGATACTCTTATAAACACCAGATTTAAATTCAGTATGTATTGAATCCGAAAAAATAATACCACTTAAAATTGGTAACATAATCAAAACTGTTCCCATTATTGATACTGAATAAGTTCCCTGTATTAAACTTGATTCTGCCGAAGATCTCAAAAAAGACATTTTCTTATCATATACTGCAATGCATTCCATTAAAAACCCTATAATAGAAAGAATCATTAACAAATTAAAAATAAAATGTATTTCTCTTCTAGCTAAACAATTTTTAATCTCATATTTAAATTTCATCCCTATCTTCCTTCTTTTTCAAGTTAAATTTTCTAATAATAAAATAACATAAAGCACTTTATGAATAAAGTGCTTTAAAGAAAATTTAATAAATTACTTATCTAAAATCAGCTCGTCCAGCTACAAATGCTCTAGAACCCCACCAGTTTGCGTTTTCCATTGCCAATCTAACTTGTTTTCCTTTATTAACTGTATCATCGAATTTAATTTTAGTTGTATTGCCTTTTTTCTGGTTGTATTTAGAAGAAACAGTATCTGCACCACTTCTTTGCGCCCAAAAATTGGCTGAAGAAGCATTTTGGAAATTTTCTACAGTGTTCATAATATGTTGGTTAGAAGTTCCTTTTGTATGATATGATGTATAGTTGTTTGTACTATGGCTTCCTAAAACATATCCTGTATAACTTTTGTAAGCAGCTCCAGCCCCAAGAGGCATTAATAATGTTAATCCTAAAACACCAGCTACAATTTTCTTTTTCATCTAAATTCCTCCTTTTATTTTACAATGGTTATTATTTCATATAATTCTTTTAATTTCAAGATTTCTTTTTTGTATTTTCTTCAAAAAATACGAAACTATTCTCTCTTTTTCTATTCCTATGGTCAAATAGACTTCAATAAGGAGGATAATATACCTTATAGTCTTTACCTGAAAAAATACTACAACTTAAAATCATTATATCGTTGTTCAATAAATACATCCTGTGAGCATATGTCAACTTTTACTTTTATGCCAGTTTACATTTATACTCTACATTACTTCAGTAGGTACAGCTTTTGAGGATTACATAATAAAACAAACAAACCTTAGTTTATATAAACTAAGGTTTGTTTGTTTTATTATTATGTCTGTGTGCTTAACAGAGCCACTTCATTGTCTGATTTTCAGCACAGCCACACACTCCACATGATTCGTATGCGGAAACATATCCACAGGCTGCACTTCGAGCGTCTGATACCCACCATCCTCAAGCACCCGCAGGTCTCTTGCAAGCGTACCCGGATTACAGGACACGTACACCACCCGCTTCGGTTTCATCTCTACAATCGTCCGCAGGAGGGCTTCGTCGCAGCCTTTTCTTGGCGGGTCGACGACTAGGGTATCAGCTGTAATGCCTTCTTCATACCACTTTGGAATCACGGTTTCCGCTTCCCCAACCGCGAACTCAGCGTTTGTGATGCCGTTTAATTCAGCGTTTCGTTTGGCATCTTCAATCGCCTCCGGCACAATCTCTACACCGTACACTTTTTTCGCCTGTTTTGCCAAGAATAGAGAAATCGTTCCGATGCCGCAGTAGGCGTCGATGACGGTTTCTTCGCCTTGCAGTTCCGCGTACTCAAGCGCTTTGTCGTATAGCACTTTTGTCTGCTCCGGGT
This sequence comes from Bacillus halotolerans, assembly GCF_001517105.1. GTDB lineage: Bacteria > Bacillota > Bacilli > Bacillales > Bacillaceae > Bacillus > Bacillus halotolerans. The sequence continues at coordinate 83,277 of NZ_LPVF01000011.1, read as the reverse complement.
TAACCTGATAGAACGATCTGGCGGAGATGGCGAATTTGACGTCTCCGATGAGGTCGTAGATGTATTCTTCGCCCCAGATGACGTTTGTTTGGTTTCCGAAGATGACGTTTGTTTTGTTTGGGTTGATGTTTTGCACGATGGATTTGACGTGCGGGAATTGCGCTGTGATGTCTTCGATAATCTTCGCTTTGTGCGGGAAATCGTTTGTTTTTGTGATGAAGACGATCATCATTTCGCCTGTGACGACGCCGTATCTGACCATGATGTGGCGGAGCCAGCCTTTGTGGCGTTCTTCGTTGTAGGCTTTGACACCGTATTTAGCGCAAATGTCTTTGACAGCTTGGACGGCTTCGTCGTTTTTGGATTGCTGGATCAGGCAGGCGCTCATGTCGATGATGTCATGGCTGCGCTGCTGATAGAATCCGGCGACGAGTCCGCCTTCTCGTTCTCCTACCGGCACCTGTGCTTTGTTTCTGTAGTTCCAAGGGTCTTGCATGCCGAGTGTCGGGTGCACGGTGACGTTGGACAGGTCCAGCTTGCCGATCCGTTCTAAGACGTCTTTGACTTGTTTTTGTTTAAACAAGAGCTGGCCTTCGTAGGTCATGTGCTGAAGCTGGCAGCCGCCGCATTGCTTGTAAATCGGGCATGGAGCGTCGGTTCTGTGCGGGCTTTCTTCCTTCAGTTCGATCAGGCGGCCAAAGGCAAAGCCTTTTTTGACACGTGTCACTTTGATTTGGGCTTTTTCCTCTGGCAGGGCGTTCGGCACGAAGATCGGGAAACCCTGTACCTTCGCAACACCCGCTCCTTCGTGCGTCAAATCTTCAAATGTCACGTCGTAGTATTCGTTTTTTTCTACTGGGGGTTTCATTTTCATGTATGTTCACCTCTTGTTTTAAGCGAAAGAAAAACTTGGCCTATTAAAGCCAAGTTTTTAGTCATCCAGCTGTTCCGCTTTCTCCTTCGGCATGACGACGTGAATGTGTCGATACAGATTCACGAATTCGCCCGGCAGCATGCCGCCGTACTCGCCGTCCAGGTTCAGCTGCATCTTTTCTGATACATTGACTTTCACGCGGTTCGCTTTTGTATAAATAATGTGCTGATCGTTGATGTGTTCGCCGCGGAGCGCCATCGATGCGACTCTGATAAATTCAGCAAGGTTTGCTTTCTTTAATATCATCAAATCAAACATGCCGTCATTCAGGCTGGAATCCGGCGCGAGTTTTTCGAACCCGCCGACGGAATTTGTCAGCGTGACCAAAAACAGCATGATTTCACCTTGAAACAGCTTGCCGTCATATTCAATCTCGACTTCAGTCGGACGAAGTGAAGGCAGCATTTCCATTCCCTTCAAATAATAAGCAAGCTGGCCGAGCATCGTTTTGAGTTTGCTTGGGACGTCGTACGTCAGCTCCGTCAGGCGGCCTCCGCCGGCGATATTGATAAAATACTGGCCGTTGACCTGTCCGATGTCAATCGGGCGAACAACACCGTTAATCACTGTATCCGCCGCTTTTAAAATATCCTCTCGCGGAATGCCAAGCGCTCTGGCGAAGTCATTTGTTGTGCCGACTGGAATGACGCCGAGTGTCGGACGATTGTCTAGTGGAGCAAGCCCGTTGACGACCTCGTTGATCGTTCCGTCTCCGCCTGCCGCAATGATCAGGTCAAACTCACGCAATGCCGCTTCCTTGGCAGCGTGCGTTGCGTCTCCCGCACATGTTGTGGCATGGGTGGAGGTTTCATAGCCGGCTTGTTCAAATTTTTGCAGGACCTGGGCAAGATGCTTTTTAAAGACCTCCCGTCCCGAAGTCGGATTGTATATTATGCGTGCACGTTTCATTATCTCATCATCCTACTTAAGAGTATCCGATCCATTTTTACACTAACAACCTTTAATTATACTATGAGTTAAAAAAATCGCAACAAAATGCACATAATCTTACAGAAGGAAACACAGAAAAGCCCCAGCAGAGCTGAGGCTTTTTGTTTTTTTACTCTTCTTCCGTTCCCGGTTTTTTCTTGCGGAACTTCGCCAATACTTCGTATACGATTGGCACGATCAAGAGCGTCAGAAGCGTCGAACTGATTAAACCGCCGATAACCGTTACGCCGAGTCCTTTTGAAATGACCTGGCTTCCGCCTTCGAAGCCGAGAGCTAATGGAATCAAGGCGCCGATTGTCGCGATGGCTGTCATCAGGATCGGACGGAGTCGTGTGGAGCCGGCTTCTAAGAGCGCTTCTCTCGTAGACAGTCCTTCCGCTTCCTTATGAATCACGCGGTCAATTAAGACAATAGCGTTTGTAACAACGATACCGATCAGCATCAGCATACCGATCATCGCGTTCAGACTGATTGTCTCACCTGATACGTAAAGTCCGACCAGGGCACCGATGATTGTAAACGGCAGTGAGAACAGAATCGCAAATGGCGCTAATGCTCCGCCGAATGTAATCACAAGCACAAGGTAGACGATCGCAATCGCTGCAAGCATCGCTAATCCAAGCTTCGTAAAGGAATCCGCGATATCTGCGGAAACACCGCCTGTATCGATTGTTACGTTGTCAGGCATGTCAAGCTTATCAATTTTCTTCTGTACATCAACTGATACAGCTGTCACGTTATCTGATGCAACCTCACCAGTGACATCAGCATACACTTTTCCGTCACGTTTAGACACCGTATCAGATGTTGTGCCTTCTTTTACTTTTGCCACATCACCAATTTTGACTTCTTTGCCAGTTGCTGATGTGATCTTTTTGTTCTCTAAATCTTTGACACTCTTATACTCGTCTTTTTCGGTTTTAATGTTCACATCAAGCTCTTTGCCGTCTTTTTTCACGGTTGTGAGCGGGTCCTGTGCTGTCTCTGACATTAAGGCCTTAGAAATTTGAGAAGCTGTTAAACCGAGTTTGCTCAGCTTTTCTTGGTCAGCGACAAATGTATACTCATCATATGTGCTGGAAAGGCCTGAGTTTACGTTCTTCAGATCCTTTTCATCCTTCATGACCTTCTCAATGTCTTTGACAGTGTCTTTAATGTCATTTTCTGAATCGCCATACACATAGTATGTCAATTCATTGTTATTGCCTGAAGAGCTGAAGTCCTGTGACTTCCATTCTCCGCGGTCAGACTGCTTTTTGATTTCTTTTAGCACGTTGTCTTTTTCTTTATCAAAATCCGGCGTGTCGCTGTCATATTTGATGTAGAACAATGCGCCGTTTGAATCTCCTCCGGCAAGCGGGCTGCCAGAGCCTAATGAATACTGAACCGTATCGACATGCTTGCGGTCAAGCAGGATTTTTTCTGCTTTTTCAGCTTCATTTTCGGCTTCTTTTTTCGTTTCACCCGGTTCAGGGCTGTATGTGATCTGCATCGTTTTTTCTTCCTCTGACGGAAGGTAGCTGGCACCAATTAACGGTACGAGGAACAAGCTTCCAAGCAGCATCAAAACGGCGATGATAGACGTGATCCACTTGTGGCTCAGCGCCCAGTTCAGAACTTTTTTATAGAAGCCTGCCAGTCTGCTAGGTTTATGTTCTTTCGCTTTGATCGGCGCTCCCGTTAATGATTTTTTGAACAGGCTGTGCGCGAGCATTGGCACGAGCGTGATCGAAATCAACAGGGATGCGGCAAGCGCAAATACAATCGTTAAGGCGAAAGGAATAAACAATTCACCAATTTGTCCGCCTACCAATGCGAGCGGCAGGAATACCGCGATTGTCACGATAGTGGATGACATGATCGGTTTAAACATTTCCTTCGTTGCTTCACGGACCAAGGCTTTTCCGCGCAGCGGCTCATCTTTGAGTCTCATGCGGCGGTAAATGTTTTCGATAACAACGATGGAGTCATCGACAACCCGTCCGATGGCAACGGTCATCGCACCGAGCGTCATGATATTCAGTGTGATATCAAGCTGCTGCAGCACAAGCAGTGCGATCAGCAATGATAACGGAATGGAAACGATTGAAATTAATGTTGATTTGATATCTCTTAAGAATAAGAGAATAATCACAATCGCAAAGATAGCGCCGAAAATGGCTTTGCTTAACATCGTGTCAACTGATTCTGTAATCGGTTCTGCCATGTCAAGGGTTGCACTGTATTCGAAGCCTTTATGATCTTCTTTGTATTGCTTCAGCTCATCTTTGACACTGTCGGCAACCTCTACCGTGTTGGCATCGTTTGCTTTGATGATGTTGATGCCGATGCTGTCTTTTCCATTTGTGCGGGAAATTGATTCAGCTTTTTTGACATCTTTAATCGTTGCAATGTCAGATAGCTTGACCGTCGGCACGTCTGTGCTAACACTTTGCTGTGCCTGTGCTGCCGCCTGCGCGCTTTGAGCCGCTTGAGCACTCTGCGCACCCGCTTGAGATACTGCGCTGCTGCCTGCACTTGAAGCAGATGCCGTCGGGATTCTCATATTCTTCAAATCTTTAATGGTTTCAATATCGCCGCTGACGACGACTGATTTCTCTTCTTTGCCGAATGTGTACAATCCAAGCGGTGTTGTCACATCTGAACCTTGAATCACTTGTTTGACTGTATCTTCATCGAGGTTGTATTCCTTCAATTTGTCTTCTTTGAAAGAGAATTCAACCTCTTCAACCTGCTGGCCTGATACTTGGACAGAAGCTACTCCTTCTGTTCCTTCAAGCTTCGGTACGAGGCTATCTTCCACTTTTTTCGTCAGCTCTTGAAGATTATCTTTATCGCTGGATACGCTGAGCGTCAGAATCGGGAAGGAATTCATGCTGTAGCGGGAAATTTCAGGATCTTTCGCGTCATCAGGCAGGCTGACGTTTTCTAATGCTTCAGCCGCTTCTGTTTTCGCTTTGTCCATATCTTTCTCATAATCATATTCAATCATGACCGACGATGCGTTTTCATAGGACGTGGACGTAACTACGCTCACGCCGTCCAGGTTCTGCACCGCTTGTTCAACCGGTTTCGTTACTTCATCAGCGACTTGGCTAGGCGTCGCTCCCGGATATGTCGTGCTGATTGTCAGGTAAGGCATGTTTACATCAGGAATGGATTCTTGCTTCATATTCATACCCGCGTACAAGCCGGCTGCCGTTACAATAATCGTCATCAGCCATACGGCGAATTTGTTTTTCAGAACGAAATTAATAACGTGATTCATCATATCCTCCATTGTGTTTTTATTGACTGACTGGTCATTCTATATAATACTAAACGGTATAACGCAACATCGTCAACTCATATACCAGAAAATTTTTCTAAATTTTTCAAGGATTAAGGGGAAGCACGTCATGAATGAGAAAAAAGAGAGAATCATAAAAACAAGCATTCGTTTATTTGCGAAAAAAGGATACGCTTCGACGACCATCCAGGAAATCGCCAGTGAATGCGGCATCTCAAAAGGCGCTTTTTATCTGCATTTCAAATCAAAAGAAGCGCTGCTATTGTCTGCCTGTGAATATTACATCGGCATGTCTATGAAAAAAATGAAACAAATAGAAGAGGATCTCGCCGGACAGCCGCCTAAAGATGTGCTGAAAAAACAAATCAGCGCCCAGTTTGAGGATTTTCGCGATCATAAGGATTTTATTGTTCTGTTGCTTACTGAAAATATCATTCCGGAAAACCAAGAAGTAAAGCAATACTTTTACAAAGTCACAGCCGAGACAGATAAACTGTATCGGAACGCTTTGCTTGCGACTTATGGCAAGGAAACTGAGAACTACCTCTCAGACCTCTCCATCATGGCAAGAGGCATTGTGCACTCCTATATGAATGTGATGGTATTTAATGAAGAAATCAAAATTGATGCAGACAACATATCTGAATTTATCATGGAGAGACTGGATGATCTTGTACAGGGGCTAAGCCGTTCCAGCCTGAATCCACTCATGCCAAAAGACATTTACAGCCTGGTGCCGGCGGATAAAGGCCAGATCCTTCAGGACATTCAAAAAGTGAAAGAAAACAGCGCATTGCCTGAGGACATCATCGTTTCGCTCGATGTGATCGAGGAAGAGCTGTCACAGGAAAAGCCGCGCAAGCCGATTATTAAAGGCCTGCTGTCAAATTTGACCGGAAGTGATTTCGAAGAAGTTGAAAAGCTTCGCGCTTTGATCTCTATCTTTATTACTATTTGATCATAAAAAAGCAGCTCCCTCAATGAGGAGAGCTGCTTTTTCATTAGCGTTTTTTGATTTCTTCAAGCAGGATTTTGTTAACCATCGGCGGGTTGGCTTGTCCTTTGGACGCTTTCATAATTTGTCCGACAAGGAAGCCGATCGCGCGGTCTTTCCCGTTTTTAAAGTCTTCAATCGACTGAGGATTGTTGTCAAGCGCCTCTGTGACAAGCTTCAGAAGCACGCCTTCATCAGAAATCTGCACAAGGCCTTTTTCTTTCACAATCTTCTCAGCGTCGCCGCCTTTTTCAATTAATTCCTTGAACACTTTCTTCGCGATTTTAGAAGAAATTGTTCCTTTTTCAATCAATTGAATCATGCCGGCAAGGCCTTCCGGTGTCAGCGCAACATCAGAAAGCTCTTTTTGCTCAGCGTTCAGATAAGCTGACACTTCACCCATGAGCCAGTTTGATGCTTGTTTTGCTTCAGCGCCTTTTTGAACTGTTTCTTCGAAAAAGTCTGCCATTTCTTTTGTCAGGGTCAGAACCATCGCATCATATGCAGGCAAGCCAAGCTCATCGATATAACGCTTGCGGCGTTCATCCGGAAGCTCAGGAATGCTTGCTTTTACGCGCTGCTTCCATTCATCGTCAATGTAAAGCTCGACAAGGTCAGGCTCAGGGAAATAACGATAATCGTCAGAACCCTCTTTGACACGCATAAGAATGGTTTTCTTCGTAGCTTCATCGTAACGGCGAGTTTCCTGCTGGATCACACCGCCGGACAGAAGAACCTGCTCCTGGCGTTTTTCTTCATGCTCAAGGCCTTTTTGAACAAACGCAAAGGAGTTCAAGTTTTTCAATTCCGTTTTTGTGCCGAATTCCTCTTGGCCGATCGGACGAAGAGAGATATTGGCGTCACAGCGAAGTGAACCTTCTTCCATTTTACAGTCAGACACGCCTGTATATTGGATGATAGACTTCAGCTTTTCAAGATACGCATATGCTTCTTCCGGCGTGCGGATATCCGGCTCAGATACGATCTCGACAAGCGGCGTTCCCTGGCGGTTGAAGTCAACAAGAGAATAGCCGTCGCCTGTATGCGTCAGTTTTCCGGCATCTTCTTCAAGGTGAAGGCGTGTGATGCCGATACGTTTCGTTTTTCCGCCGACTTCAATTTCGATCCAGCCGTTTTCGCCGATCGGCTTATCAAATTGAGAAATCTGATACGCTTTCGGGTTGTCCGGATAGAAATAGTTTTTGCGGTCAAACTTTGTATCCGTTGCGATTTCACAGTTCAGCGCCATTGCCGCTTTCATTGCGAATTCCACTGCTTCTTTGTTTAGTACAGGCAGGACACCCGGATACCCGAGGTCGATGACACTTGTCTGTGTATTCGCCTCCGCGCCGAATGGCGTCGGAGAGCTTGAGAAAATTTTTGAATTTGTTTTTAATTCAACGTGGACTTCAAGTCCGATTACCGTTTCAAAGTTCAATTCATTTCACCCCTTACAGTTCAGGTTTTGCTTTATGATGGTCTGTCGCTTGTTCGAATGCATGAGCGACGCGGTATACAGTGCTCTCGTCAAAGTGTTTTCCGATGATTTGCAGGCCGAGCGGAAGTCCGTCAGCAAATCCGCATGGCACGCTGATTCCCGGAACACCGGCAAGGTTGACCGGAATCGTTAAGATATCGTTTGCGTACATTGTGAGCGGGTCTTTCGTGTTTTCACCGATTTTAAACGCAGGTGTCGGTGTAGTTGGTCCAACAATGACATCATATTTCTCAAATACGTCTTCGAAGTCTTTCTTAATCAAAGTACGCACTTTTTGCGCCTTTTTGTAGTACGCATCATAGTAACCTGAGCTTAAAGCGAATGTTCCAAGCATGATACGGCGTTTCACTTCATTTCCGAAGCCTTCAGCACGCGTTTGCTTGTAAAGGTCGATCAGGTTTTCCGCATTGTCCGTGCGGTATCCGTAGCGGATGCCGTCAAAACGTGCAAGGTTGGCAGACGCTTCAGAAGAAGACAGCAGGTAATACGTCGCAAGCGCGTATTTACTGTGCGGAAGAGATACTTCTTCCCATGTAGCGCCAAGGCCTTCTAGAACTTTGAGCGCTGCAAGAACAGATTCTCTCGCTTCTTTGCCGACGCCTTCGCCAAGATATTCTTTCGGAACCGCGATTTTCAATCCTTTGATATCGCCAGTTAATGAAGAAAGAAAATCCGGAACGTCTACATTTGCGCTTGTAGAGTCCATTTTATCAACGCCTGAAATGGCTTGCAGCAAGAATGCGTTGTCCTCAACCGTACGTGTAATCGGCCCGATTTGGTCTAATGAAGACGCAAATGCGACCAATCCGTAACGGGACACGCGTCCGTAAGTGGGCTTTAATCCGACAACGCCGCAGAAAGAGGCAGGCTGGCGGATGGAGCCGCCTGTATCAGAGCCAAGAGAAAACGGAACTTCTCCCGCGGCAACTGCAGCCGCAGATCCGCCGCTTGAACCGCCAGGAACCGTATCTAAGTTCCAAGGGTTTTTCGTCAGCTTGTAAGCTGAGTTTTCTGTTGATGACCCCATGGCGAATTCGTCCATGTTCAGTTTTCCGATTGTAACCGCTTCAGCATCTTGAAGGCGCTGAACGACAGTTGCGTCGTAGATCGGGTCAAAGTTTTCGAGAATTTTGCTGGAGCAAGTCGTGCGCAGCCCTTTTGTTACGATATTATCTTTTACGCCGATCGGCATACCAAAGAGAAGACCATGCTCAGAACGGCTGTCAACCGCCTCATCGAGCTCCTTCGCATACGCGCGCGCTTTTTCTTCATCTAATGCCAAAAAGGCTTGTACCTTATCATCTACCGCTTGAATGCGTTTATAAGATTCATCGACCAGGTCAGAAATCTTAATCTCTTTTTTATGTATGAGCTGTTTTAATTCTGTGATTTTGTGATCAAATAATGACATTCTTGTGTCCCTCCTTTAGTCCAGAATTGATGGCACACGAATATAGCCGTCTTTGTGGTCAGGCGCATTTTTCATGACATCCTCAACCGGAAGACCTTCACCCGCTTCATCTTCTCTCATGACATTTTTCATTTTCAGCACGTGAGTTGTAGGCTCAACATGGTCTGTGTTGACTTCATTCAGCTCCTCGGCAAATGAAATGATGCTGTCAAGCTGTTCAGTGAACATTTTTGCTTCTTCTTCAGTAATCGCAAGTCTCGCAAGATGCGCAACGTGCTTTACTTCTTCTATTGAAATTCGTGACATATGATCCACCTCCACATATTTCTCCGTTAAGTCATATAATACTGATCATATCAAAAACAAGCCCTCTAAAGCAACAAAACGCCTTGGGGCGGGCCTGTGTTTTCGAGACAATACCCTATATATTTTATACTAAAAAGAGGCGAAGGAGAAACGAAATATTTTTCTGAAAATTTTTACTTTAATTATTTTTGAAAGCGTTTTAATCTTTATTCCCTTCTAGGTTTGCCCCGGTATTTCCCGCTGACCGTCTATGTTTCATCGCTTGAATGGGTGGGAATACTTTGTTAGGTTAAGTTACCAAGTGCACCTGCAAAAGAATGTCTTTTGTGTCGCACTTGCGCCAGACTGCTTAACTGGCACCATCAATTTGAGAGGTGATGCAAAATTATTAGAATTGAAGAGAGGGTAAAACGTGAGTATTGAAATTATTATTTCTTTAGGAATTTACTTTATTGCCATGCTGTTAATCGGCTGGTATGCATTTAAGAAAACAACTGATATCAACGATTACATGCTTGGGGGAAGAGGTCTCGGGCCGTTTGTTACTGCTTTGTCTGCCGGAGCGGCGGATATGAGCGGATGGATGCTGATGGGTGTTCCCGGCGCGATGTTTGCGACAGGGCTGTCAACCTTATGGCTTGCTTTAGGTCTTACAATCGGGGCGTACTCAAACTACTTGCTGCTGGCTCCAAGGCTGCGTGCTTATACGGAAGCGGCGGATGACGCGATTACGATTCCTGATTTTTTTGACAAACGATTCCAGCATTCTTCATCACTGCTGAAAATCGTATCTGCTTTGGTTATCATGATCTTTTTCACATTGTATACCTCTTCCGGTATGGTATCTGGCGGACGGCTGTTTGAATCTGCTTTTGGCGCGGATTACAAATTAGGCTTGCTTCTGACTACCGGTGTTGTCGTATTGTACACACTGTTTGGCGGTTTCCTTGCTGTCAGTCTGACTGACTTCGTGCAGGGTGCGATCATGTTTGCAGCACTAGTGCTTGTGCCGATCGTTGCTTTTACCCACGTGGGCGGCGTTGCTCCGACTTTCCATGAAATCGGCGCTGTTAACCCACATTTATTGGATATCTTTAAAGGCGCGAGCGTCATTAGCATTATTTCCTATTTAGCCTGGGGCTTAGGCTACTACGGCCAGCCTCATATTATCGTCCGATTTATGGCCATTAAAAACATTAAAGATTTAAAGCCTGCGCGTCGAATCGGCATGAGCTGGATGATCATTTCAGTTCTCGGTTCCGTGCTGACCGGTTTGGTCGGTGTTGCTTATGCCCATAAATTTGGTGTTGCTGTAAAAGATCCGGAGATGATATTCATCATCTTCTCTAAAATCTTGTTCCACCCTTTAATTACAGGATTCTTATTGTCAGCTATTTTGGCTGCGATCATGAGTTCCATCTCCTCACAGCTCTTAGTAACAGCAAGTGCTGTGACAGAGGATTTATACCGGACGTTTTTCAGACGAAAAGCTTCCGATAAAGAATTAGTAATGGTCGGGCGTCTGTCCGTCTTAGTGATTGCCGTTATTGCGGTATTCTTATCATTGAATCCGAGCAGCTCCATTCTTGATTTGGTCGGATACGCGTGGGCCGGCTTCGGTTCAGCTTTCGGACCTGCGATTCTGCTCAGCCTGTATTGGAAGCGGATGAACGAATGGGGCGCGCTTGCTGCGATGATTGTCGGGGCTGCGACCGTGTTGATCTGGATTACAACCGGCCTGGCAAAATCCACCGGCGTGTACGAAATCATCCCTGGGTTTATCCTCAGTATGATTGCCGGCATTATCGTCAGCATGATCACAAAGCGGCCTGCAAAAGCCTCTTACCGATTATTCGGTGTCATGGAAAAACTGTTAAAACGCAAAAAATAATCAAAAAGCCATCAAGCGCTGCTTGGTGGCTTTTGTGCCCTTGTTTTGCGATAAATACTGTGAGAAAATCATATTTATTTAAAAACACCATAGATAAGGGGGAAGTTGCTGTTGAGCTGGTATATTGATCCTGACATTTTATTAAAATTAGGCATTGCCACTTTGATTGGCATGGTCATCGGGCTGGAGCGCGAGCTGAAGAATAAGCCGCTCGGGTTAAAAACCTGTATCGTTATCGCCGTCAGCTCATGCATGCTGACGATCGTCAGTATTAACGCGGCATATCATTTCCCTAAATACTACCGCATCATGATGGACCCGCTGCGTCTGCCTGCGCAAATCATCTCCGGCGTCGGGTTTATCGGCGCAGGTGTCATTTTGCGAAAAAGCAACGACGTCATTTCCGGCTTAACCACATCGGCTATGATTTGGGGTGCGGCAGGGCTCGGGCTTGCTACCGGAGCGGGATTTTATAAAGAAGCCTTTGCCAGCCTTCTGTTCATCCTGATCAGCGTTGAATTTCTGCCGTGGGCGGTCAGAAAAATCGGTCCAGACCGTCTGCAGGAAAAAGACATCCGCATCAGAATGTCACTTTCTGATAAAGACAAAATGACAGAGATCTTAAAAGAAATGAAAAGAAGAAACATTAAGACACACTCCGTCCGAATCGATGACCTTCATGAAAAAGAATTTCCGATCATGGAAGTCAAAGTCCGTGTCCATAAAAACAGATACACGACCGATGTCTACTATGATATAAAAGACATTGAAGGTGTCGTCGGCGTAAAGTGCGATACATTATAAAAGCCAATGGGGCATTATATCCCATTGGCTTTTTTCGTTCTAGACGAGCTTAGAAAAATCAAATTCTGTGATCGGCGTGCGGTTTTCTATATCCCTTCTGAAACCGGCCAGCATTTCTTTTTCTTCTGCGCCTATTGAGTTAAGATCAAACATTTGATGCAGCAGCCCGTATATCAGCATGTGACGCAGGCGGAGAAAATCAGGTATTCTTTTCAGCCACGAAGCATCAAGATCATTTTCTTCTCTGTATCCGTTCATAAAGTGCGTCATAAATTCCTCTGTAAACACGGCTTTATTTTCATATGGAACGACCGGGTACCACAGCACATTATAGAGGAGAATGCTGATATCATTGACAAACCAATTGTAGCCGATGTCATCAAAATCAAATGTTGTGATTTTCCCTTGGTCCCAGTTAAAATTGCCATGGTGGAGGTCGGCATGAACCAAGCCGTAGCTGTCCCTGCTTTTTGGTAATTGACGCAGTTCATTCATTAGCTCATCCGCCTGCTGAAACACCTGAGTCTGGTCTTCCGGCACGTATTTTCTAAGCATCAGCTGCTCTTCTTCATCCCACTCCTGTCTTTTAAAAGCAGGATTGTTGAGCTTGTAACTTTTTGTCAAGCTGTGCATTTTCCCTGTGTATCTGCCAAGCTCAAAAAATAGGGTTTCATTCCAGTCGGATTCGTCCACTTTGCGCCCCGGCGCTTTTTCATAGGCTCGCAATAAAAATGCTCCGCCGCTTCCGTCAGGGACTTCTTCAATCTCTGTGCCGTTTAGCGACAAAATCGGTTTTGCGACTGAAAGCCCGCCTTCATCCAGATGACGGAGCCATTCCATTTCACCCATCATATAATCAGCCGATCTGCGAATTGTATGGGTAATCTTTAAAATATAAAGTTCATTGTCTTTTATAAACTCATATACATAGTTTTCGGCATCAGCCAGAAAACGCACCTGATTTCTTGAAAAACCGTATCTCTCCGCAGCCTCTGCCAAAACCTTCTCCTCACGAAATACTTTCTTGATTTCTTTATGCACGTTTATCTCCCTTTCTATGCTTTTGATTTCTTCTATTGTTTTTACACGATTTCCAGCATCAACATACCCCCATTTGGTTTTTGTTTCGGCAGAAGCGGAAACGATTGCGGTTTCCTTATACTGTTAATTGTAACACAAAAAAACCCTCGAGCCTTAATTGGCACAAGGGTTTTTTGCATGTTTATCAGTCATAAATATGAACAGTCGGCTCTTTATCGCCAGCATCGCGGAGAATGACCGCTTCCTGTCCGTCTGAGGATGTAATATCCACTTCGAGATCTAGTGAGCTCTTTGAGTAGTAGTCCATGACTTCCCCCGTTAAGAATTGGGTAAACGCGACGACTTCACTCTTTCCGTAGAATTGCATCGGAATTTCAATTTTCATTTTCTTCATTTCATCGTTTTCATACAGGGCCGTTCCGACAACACCTGTGTAGTTCGGGAAGTAGTTGTCAATTGAGTTTTTGAACCGTTTAAAGACTTCAGTATCATCAGGATATTTCTCTGCAGTGCTCGTATCGGCCGGATAGAAGACGTATTTTTCATTTACATCGTCCCAGTTTGAGATATCAGAGGAGCCTGCTTTGACTTCTGTTTTGGCGATAAAATTGCCGGGAACGATTGATGTTTTGGACGCCTGTTTGTAAAGCGCAATCGTAATCGGCACATTTTTCAGGTTGTCTTTTTTGCGAAGGCGGTTAATGACCTCCTGCGCGATTTTTTCTCCCTGTTTACGGAGTGTGCTGTTGTCAATCTCCACTTCTTTTTGAGGGTCGCCTGTTTTTTCACGGTAGTAATACACTGAATTTAACGCCAAGCCGATCATAACGCCGCCAAGCTGGATGGAATTCTTGTCTTTTCTGACTAAGTAATCATGTTCCAGCATAGAAGCTAAATAAACCGGACTGCTTTCGTTTTTCTCTTCAGTTGAACCGGAGCTAGGGAGTGCTGGGTTCAGACCCTCGTTTTTAAAGTTTTTATCTTCTTTTTGGGCTTTTTTCAGATCAGATCCTGTTTTTTTCCGAGCCAGCCAGCTTAATACTGTATCTTCATCTAAGTATTGTCCTTCTTGGAACAGATAATCGTCTGTCGAGAAAGAGTCCTGGGCAAGGCGCATCAGCCCCGTTTCAAACTCATCAATATCAAGTCTTGTATTCAGCTGTTCCGTTGTCAGGCCGCGTGCTTTCCCCGCCTTAAACGGAAGCACCATTTTGTAATAGGAGTCAGAGATATTGTATTTCGGGATAATCGCTTTTTCTGATGATTTCGCCGTTTTTTGCGTAATCTCTTCCTCCTTCTTCCCCCCAAAACCTGACGAACAGGCAGACAGCATTAACACTGCCGCCGTTGCCGCCATTACCAACGTCTTTTTCAATAGAAAACACTCCTCTTATTTCTTTAGCTCTCCCATTAACTGTTCTTCATTCCACACTTCAATATTCAGCTCTTGCGCTTTTGTCAGCTTGCTTCCCGCCGCTTCTCCGGCGATGACCAAGTCTGTGTTTTTGCTGACGCTGCCAGTCAGCTTGCCGCCGAGCGCTTCGATTTGCGCTTTGGCATCGTTTCGTGACAGTTGTTCCAGCTTTCCTGTCAGAACGATGGTTTTGCCTGCAAAATAGGAATCGCTGTCCTCTGCTTTAACTTTTTTCGGGCCTTTGTAGAGTGTGTTTACGCCCAGCTCCTGAAGTTCATCAAGGAGTTCAAGCATTTCTTCTTTATGGAAATAGGTGATGACTGCGTCAGCCATTTTTTCACCGATTTCATCTATTGCGAGAAGCTCCTCTATGGTGGCTTTTTTCAGATTATCCAGACTTTCAAAGTGCATGGCGAGCGTCTTTGCAGCCTTCGAGCCGATAAAGCGGATGCCGAGGCCGAATAACAGGCGTTCTAATGAATTTTCCTTCGATTTCTGTATAGAGCTGATCAGGTTTTCAGTTGATTTTTCGCCCATGCGTTCGAGCTGAATCACCTGTTCCTTCGTCAGCTTATACAGATCTGCCACATTTCGGACGAGATTCTCCTGAAACAGCTGTGTGATGACTCGTTCGCCAAGCCCGTCAATGTTCATGGCATTGCGGGAGACAAAATGAATCAGCCCTTCTCTGATTTGTGCAGGGCATTCAGGATTGATGCAGCGAAGCGCCACTTCTCCTTCAATGCGGACGAGTTCACTGCCGCATTCAGGGCATTCTGTCGGCATGCTGAATTCCTTTTCTTCCCCTGTCCGCTGTTCAACGAGAACGTTCACGACTTCAGGAATGATATCGCCCGCTTTTTTGACGACTACCTTATCCAAAATCCGGATATCCTTCTCTCTAATTAAATCTTCGTTATGAAGGGATGCTCTTGAGACCGTTGTACCGGCTACTTTTACAGGCTCAAGAATCGCGGTCGGCGTAATCACACCCGTTCTTCCGACATTTAATTCGATATCGAGAAGCTTTGTCACGACTTCTTCTGCTGGAAACTTGTACGCGATGGCCCAGCGCGGGCTTTTCGCCGTAAAACCAAGCTCCTCCTGTTGATCAAGGGAATCCACTTTGATGACGATACCGTCAATTTCATACGGGAGATCGGCGCGTTTCGCCTGAAGCTCATCGATCAGCGCAATGACTTCTTCTATGCTGCCGCATTTTTTCCGTTCCTGGTTCGTTTTAAAGCCGATGTCGTCGAGAAAATCAAGTCCTTGGCTTTGTGTCTCCACACCCATTTCGTCAAGCTCCGCTATACTGTAGACGAAGATATCGAGATTTCGTTTCGCCGCAATTTTAGGGTCGAGCTGTCTGAGTGACCCCGCAGCGGCATTGCGCGGATTTGCGAACGGTTCTTCCCCGTTTTTGATCCGTTCTTCATTGAGCACTTCAAACGAACGCTTCGGCATATACGCCTCGCCGCGCACTTCAATCGAAAGGCTGCGTTTCATTTTGAGCGGAATAGTGCGGATCGTCTTCAGATTTTCCGTAATATCCTCTCCCGTTGTCCCGTCGCCTCTTGTCGCGCCTCTGACAAAATAGCCGTCTTCATAACGGAGAGAAACAGCAAGACCGTCTATCTTCAGCTCCACATTATACGCCACATCATCACCCACGGCCTGGCGCACACGGCGGTCAAAGTCGCGGAGATCGTCAGCATTAAACGCGTTGCCCAGACTGAGCATCGGCGTGCCGTGAGTGACTTTTTGAAACGCTTCAAGCACAGCACCGCCGACACGCTGCGTAGGAGAATCAGGCGTTCTGAGGTCTGGATGCTCCTCCTCAATCGCAATCAGCTCCTGCATCAATCTGTCGTATTCGGCATCCGGGACGCTCGGTTCATCTAAGGTGTAATATTCATAGCTATACTTGTTGATGGTGCGGCGCAGTTCTTCTGCCCGCTGCTTCGCTGTTTCTTTGTCCATCTGCTTCTTCCTTTCCTCTTCAATTACTGCTTTTCTATTGGCGCGAATGCCGCTAATAAGCGTTTCACACCGATCGGGCTCGGGAAGGCAATATCGAGTTCGGTCCCTTCTCCTTCGCCTTTCACGCTGACAACGGTTCCTATGCCCCATTTTTTATGCCCGGCTTTATCTCCGACAGCCCAGTTTAGGGTATCGCCGCCTGTTTTGCTTGCGTAGGACACCGGACGGGAAACAGGGCCGCGTCTCGGCTGCATTTTTCTCGCAGACGGCGCTCTCGTTTCTTTTTTCTCATTTAGGTTTTCCAATAAATCATCAGGAATTTCACCGATAAAGCGTGATTCCGGGTTCATATTTGTTCTGCCAAACAACGTGCGCATTTTTGCGTTGGTCAGATAAAGCTCCTGCTCCGCTCTTGTAATGCCCACGTAAGCGAGACGGCGTTCTTCTTCCATCTCTGCTTCTTCCATCAGTGAACGACTGTGCGGGAAGACGCCTTCCTCAAGTCCCATAAGGAAAACAACCGGGAATTCCAGTCCTTTTGCGGCGTGCAGCGTCATCAGCGTGATCGCATCCGTGCCGCCGGATTCTTCCTCTTTCTGGTCGAGCTGGTCGATATCAGCGATCAGTGCCAAATCAGTCAGGAACGCAACGAGTGTTTTGTCTTCGCTTTTCTGTTCAAAGTTTTTCGTTACAGACAGGAACTCGTCGATGTTCTCTAAACGGCTTTGAGCTTCAATTGATTTTTCAGCCTTCAGCATTTCTCTGTATTCGGTTTTATCGAGAATTTCTTCGGTCAGCTCGGTAATTGATAAATAGTCCTGCATGTTTGTCAGGTTCTCAATCATCTGTCTGAAGCTGTCGAGCGCGTTTGCTGCCTTGGCGCTGACGCCAATGAAATCAACCTGCTGAATCGCTTGGAATAGTGACAAGCCGTTCATCGCTGCATATGAAGCGATTTTTTCAAGCGATGTGGCGCCGACTCCGCGCTTCGGCACATTGACAATACGCGTGAAGCTGATGTCATCATCCGGATTGGATACGAGCCGCAGGTACGCGAGGATGTCTTTGATTTCTTTTCTGTCATAGAACTTTGTGCCGCCGACAATGTTATAGTTCAGGCCCGCTTTGAGAAGCGTTTCCTCAATCACACGGGACTGGGCGTTTGTCCGGTACAAGATGGCGATATCCGACAGCTTCCGTTTGCCGGAGTTATGAAGCTCATAAATTTTCCCGGCAACAAATTGTCCTTCACCGAATTCATTGTCTCCGCGGTAATAGGAAATTTTAATGCCTTCATCGTTTTCCGTCCATAGATTTTTCGGCTTTCGGTTTGTGTTGTTTTGGATCACTTCGTTGGCCGCGCGCAAAATCCGTTTTGTTGAACGGTAGTTTTGTTCAAGCAAAATGACGCTGGCATTCGGATAATCCTTTTCAAAGGAAAGAATGTTGGCAATGTCCGCCCCGCGCCATCTGTAGATGGACTGGTCGGAGTCACCGACAACGCAAAGGTTCTGGAAGCGCTCCGCCAGCTGCTTCACGAGCATGTATTGCGCTCTGTTCGTATCCTGATACTCATCGACGTGGATGTATTGAAATTTGCGCTGATAAAACTCAAGCACTTCCGGAATACGGTCAAATAGTTTAATGGTCGTCATAATTAAGTCGTCGAAATCAAGCGACTGGTTTTTCAGCAGTTTTTTCTGATAATCAGTGTATACATCGCTGACGACCTGATCATAGTAACCGCCGGCAACCTTAGAAAATTCCTCAGGTTCGGTTAATTCATTTTTCGCACTGCTGATCGTGCCAAGGATGCTCCTCGGATCAAATTTTTTCGGATCGAGGTTGCGTTCCTTCAAAATTCCCTTGATGACTGAAAGCTGGTCAGCCGTATCAAGGATTGAGAAATTGCGGTTGATCCCGATGCGGTCGATATCTCGGCGCAAAATCCGCACACACATGCTGTGGAACGTGGAAATCCAGATATCATCCGCTCCGGGCCCGAGAATGCTCTCCACACGTTCTTTCATTTCTCTGGCCGCTTTATTTGTAAATGTGATCGCCAGAATGTTCCACGGCGCCACATGCTTTTCCGCCATTAAGTAAGCGATTCTGTGCGTCAGGACACGCGTCTTTCCGCTTCCCGCTCCCGCCATCAGCAGCAAAGGCCCGTCCGTTGTTTTGACAGCTTCCTGCTGAACGGGGTTTAATCCGCTTAATAGTTGATTGCTAATGTAATTCAAAATTCGTCACCCGCCTATACAAACATATGTTCTATCATAAACCAAATCCGTACATTTCGCTACTCGCCTTTGACAGCTGCTACTGTCTTCAGCGCTTCATCAAAATTCTCATACACAGCGTTGCCCACCACAATGACATCCGCGTGCTCGGCATACTGTAATGCCGTCTCCGCGTCTTTGATGCCGCCTCCGTAAAACAGGGTGGACGTTTCCAATACAGCCTTCGTTTTCTTCACGGCTTCTATGTCCCCAAGAGCGCCGCTGTATTCCAGATAAAAAACCGGAAGCCGCAGCAGCTCAGACACGCGCGCATAGGCGATGATATCGTCATGATTCAGATTGGTGTCCGCCTCCGTTAAAGCCGCGGCTTTGCAATCAGGATTTACGATACAGTAGCCTTCCGCCACGATTTCTTCCATCGACATCAGTTCTCCATATTCCTTCATGGCTTTCTGATGCATGCCGACTATCCAATCCGGATTTTTGCTGTTTAATACACTCGGAATAAAATATAAGTCAAAGCCAGGGACAATCGCTTCAATCGCTGACACCTCAAGGACACACGGCACCAAAAACCGTCTCACCTGAGACAGCATCCGCAGGACATTATCCTCCGTCACACCGTCGCTTCCCCCGATAATGACCGCATCAGTCCCTGACTCACAAAGAATCTCCAGCTGTTCATCAGGCAAATCTTTATTTGGATCGAGTTTAAAGATATGCTTCCACTCCGTTACATCGTACACGTCATCCGTTCCTCCATTCGTTTCTTACCATTTAAACATTATAACAAATTCACATAGCGCGGAAAAACGGAAAAAACCGTCATTCTCGTTATTCACTGAAAAAGGTGTTTTGATTCTATTTCCCCTCTCTTTTTATAGAAACAGACAGTAATATTTTCTATTGTTTGGAAACGCTCCAACAGTGGAAATGGTTACATAAAAAGGGAGGCTAACAGATGGAATACATCATTATTGCACTTATTGCATTTATCATCGGGATCATCGTTATCCCCATCGCATTGTTTGTCTGGATCTACATAAAGGACGAAAAGCAGAAGGAGCATTCAATCCTCCGCAATTATCCTGTCATCGGAAGGTTTCGCTATATTTTTGAAAAAATCGGACCGGAGCTGCGGCAGTATTTATTCAGCAATGACAATGAGGAACAGCCTTTTTCACGAAAAGAATATGAGCAAACAGTCATATCAGGAAAATACAAAAGCAGAATGATGGGATTCGGATCGGTAAGAGATTTTGATCAACCGGGCTATTATATCCGAAACGCCCTTTTCCCAAAGCAAAAAGAAGAATTGCGTGTGGGCCAGTCTCCGAAAATCGAAACCCACATCTATAAAATCGATTCGGACAATCTGTTCAGACGCAGCGAGCATGCCGAACGTACCAAGGCTGATCCGTATTTTCTCCATCCGGATGATGTTCAAGTCATCGGCGGGAGTACATGCGAAAAGCCTTTTTATGTGAAGGGATTAGTCGGTCAATCCGCCATGAGCTACGGTTCACTTGGAGAGCGCGCCATTACGGCGCTGTCAAAAGGGCTGCACCAGGCGGGCGGCACTTGGATGAATACCGGTGAAGGCGGATTGTCTGAGTATCACTTAAAGGGAGGTGTTGATATCATCTGCCAAATCGGCCCCGGTCTATTTGGCGTACGCAATAGAAAAGGGGAATTTTCGTGGGAGGAATTTAAAAAGAAAAGCCGGCTAGATCAAATTAAAGCGTTTGAGCTGAAGCTCGCACAAGGAGCCAAAACCCGCGGCGGACATGTGGATGGCGCTAAAGTGTCAGAAGAGGTGGCAGACATTCGGAATGTCGAACCCGGAAAGTCAATCGACAGCCCAAACCGCTTTCATGAATTTTCAAGCGCGCCTGAAATGCTGGATTTTATTGAAAAGCTGCGAGACGTCGGTCAAAAGCCGGTCGGCATTAAAATTGTTGCAGGCCAGCCTGATGACTTGCATGAGCTTTTTTCTTATATGCAGAAAAGCGGAAAACATCCTGATTTTATTACGATAGACGGGAGTGAAGGCGGTACCGGCGCTTCCTTCTATGAGCTTGCCGACACAGTCGGCCTCCCGATTATGACGGCGCTCCCTATCGTTGATACGCTGCTCAGACAATACGGCTTGCGTGACCGTATGAAACTTTTTGCTTCCGGAAAGCTGCTGACCCCTGACAAAATCGCGGTCGCTTTAGCTCTGGGCGCTGACTTTGTCAACATTGCACGCGGCATGATGTTTTCAGTCGGATGCATCCGCGCCCTCGTCTGCCACACCAACACATGCCCGGCAGGCGTTGCGACAACAGATCCGAAGCTGCAAAAAGCGCTGAGCGTTGAGGAAAAGCAGCACCGCGTCTGCAACTACGTCATTTCGCTGCGTGAGGGGCTGTTTAATCTGGCCGCAGCAGCCGGGATCGATTCGCCGGTTCACTTTTCCAAGGAGCATGTTGTCTACCGAAAAGAGGATGGCAGCACAGTTGACATTGACAATCTGATTGAGAAAATTGTTTCATAAAAAAACCGCCCCTTGCCAGACGGCAGGGCGGTTTTTTATTTGGAAGAAGACTCTGTTTCATTCTCCTTCACACGGTCAAGCGCCATTTCATATGCGTCATTTCCATAATTTAAGCATCGTTTCACTCGGGAAATGGTCGCTGTAGAAGCGCCTGTTTCAGTTTCAATTTTATGATACGTGTTTCCTTCGCGAAGCATACGCGCCACTTCAAGGCGCTGAGCCAGCGATTGAATTTCGTTAATTGTGCAAAGATCATCGAAGAACCGATAACATTCCTCCAGGTCTTTCAGCGATAAGATCGAGTTAAATAACTGGTCCAGTTCTTTGCCGCGTAATTTATCGATTTGCATCGTTACACACCTTCTCCTTTACTAATGGAAGCCGCATCGAGATCAGGCACGATATTTATCCATGTCTTTCCTGGCACAAACGGCAGCCATTTGCCGTCTTTCACCGGCACAATTCTTCCGTTTACATTTTTCCAGTCTGCTTCAATGACGTTTCCGTGCTGAAACAGCAGACCTTTACCCCCTGATTCTATGTCGATGTCACGCCTTCCATCTTGGTCAATAATATGATGGCTGGCTTCAACAATGAAAATATTTTGCATTGCAACCGGCTTTCCGGTTTCCCGGTCTGTCGTCATGACACCATCAGAGCTTCTCGTATAAGCTTCAGTTTTTTTATCATAGTTGTATTCGACAAGATTTGTAACGTTTTTTGTTCCATAATCTACCCGAACATTATAAGATTCATTTACAGGTTTTGCATCTGATGTTTGAAACAGCATTGGATCTGTTTCCTGCTTCAGCTCATATCCCTTTTGTTCCGCCGCCTTTTTTATGTACTGATAAGACGTGAAAGAATTGTGGGGCGGTTCGCTGAAATCAGCTCTCCAAAATAAGCTTCCGTCAAAATCCAATCCGTTCATATAATCGGCAGCTCCGGATTCCAGCTGCTCCTTGGCGCCGGGACTCCAGCCGTGATGGACAAATATGCTGTCAAAACCGTTGCTGAGAGTGACGAAATATTCCCGCGCACTCCGCACAGGTCCGACAGTTTCAGGCATCTGGCTTTGAAAAAGGGCCAGAAACCTTGTAATTTGGCCTTCGGCAAGCGCTTCTATGACAATGTCGGCTTTAGACAGTCCTGATTGCGGCCTCGCCTTCGGGTGATTGTTCACCACGACAGCAACAGGCCTGCGTTCAGTCACCTTCTGCTCAGTCTCCAGTCCCGTCAAAGGAGCTTTCAGCTTCTTTGTGTGATCAGGGACAGCGTCCTTCTGCTGGCAGGATACTAGCAGGAAAAACGCGAAACACAGTACGCAAACTGTCATCCATTTTTTCATATGTCGGCTCCCCGCTCTTTTATATTTTAACGCATTATCGATGGAAAGAGTACAGTTTTTTTCATCACGTCGAAGATTCCCCTTGGCGTAATGCGTATATACGGGAGGTGCGTGCTTTGCAAAAAGAGCAGCGTATAAACCGGATCACAATACTCATAGCCTCTTTCAGTCAAAAGATCTCTCAGCTTCTGTTCCTTTTCCAGCACGATGTCATACGATTCCGAAGAAGCGCATCCGCACAGTGAAAGCGGAATTTCGTGAAGGATTTTTCCGTTTTCCGCAAGCACAATTCCCCCGCCAATTTCTTTCATGCGGGAAAAAGCAAGCAGCATATCCGCTTTGCTTTTTCCAATCGCGACAATATCCCCCGTCGTCGTAAAGGAGCTCACAAATCCCTGCACACTTGACGCAAATCCTTTTATCATCGTATTAACGCGCCATTTCCCATGTCTGTCAAGCATCGTTAAATAACTTTCATCATGGTCAAATGAAAGCTGTTCGACCGAGTTGTCGATTTCAATCATATACGGCTCCATAATCACCGCATTCCGCATTTTTACGCCCATCGGCATGGAAAACTGCAAATCATCCATTGTCATATCATATGAAAGCTCAAGCGGGACAAGACCGCCTTTGTTCCAGTTCGTATGTGGAAACGCATTCATATCACGGCCGTCTTCACGCAGAATTTTGCCTTTTGACAGAACGGTTACCGGATTCGGCTGCAACGGGTCCTCAAGGATATTCAGTGATGCAAGTCTTCCCGGCCCGACAACGCCTAAATAATCATCCATTTGGTAATACTTTGCGATGTTAAAGGATGCCATATTGTACGCATCGATTGCCGGAACCCCTTCTTCCAGCGCAATCCGGATGAGCTCGTTTGTCATGCCGCCTTTATAGAAATTAGGCGTAGCGCCGTCTGTTGTGTAAAAAAAGTGGTCGTAGTAGCGGAAGCCCTTTTCATGAAGCTCCTGCAATATGTTTCTTAAATCAGGGCGAATGGACGAATTTCGAAGTGATACATAATAGCCCAGTTCCAGCCTTCTCATCACTTCATCACCTGTCATGGCTTCATGATCACAATCCGCTCCGAACAGCTTCATTTTTGTAAGCGTTTTATCTGAAGCGCCGGGAAAATGCCCTTCTATGCGTTTCCGCTGTTTTTTTGTGGCCTGCATGCAGTGAAGCATTAAATCATCGCCATCTACAAGACGCGGCCAGCCGGTCATTTCTCCGCCTTGAATGACATCAGGATGTTCAATCCACTGCTTTCTGACGTCAAATGGAAGAACGTGATCCTCGTTCAGCACCTCGGTCTGCAGGTCATACCGTGACCACCAAAAATACTGAACCGGAAGCTTTTTGAGTTCGTTCAAAATAGTAAGCGCTTTCTTTTTTCCGCTTTGCAAAAGCAAAAATAAGTTATCATTTACGAATGTCGTTGTACCGTACTGAGACACATATTCCGCCAGCGTTTGGGGATTATATATTTGAAAAGGATGTGCGTGCGGTTCAATATAGCCAGGCACAATGTATTTTCCTTCACAATCAATCGTATGAATTTCTTCGGTTCTATCCGGAAGTTCATGACCAACATAAACAATACGGTCCTGATAAATCCAAATGTTTTTTTCAGCCATTGTTTTACATATGGATTTAAGACGAGAGCATTCCGTAAAAGGAGCGTTGGAAGCAGCTTAGCGTCTACAACATCAACCTGTGCCCTGATGTCTTTGTTTTTCCAGTTAAAGGTGCGTTCGGACATTCACATACTCTCCTTTACATGTATTAGACTCATGTTATCACATCCTTCTCCATCACGCACGATAAAAACGTTACAAATTTTTGAAGGTTCAATTAAAAAACTTTTTTAAGTAAAAGGAGCAGATTTCATGAAACCAAACATCAGTCTCATCAATGCCGTCTTCCGTATCGCCTGCGGACTGACAATTATGTCAGCCGCCAGCGCCAAGTATACGAAAAAACCTTGGTGCAGAATGCATCTGTTCTGCATTTTTATCGGCGCCATGAAGGCAGGTTCAGGCATACTGCGTTTCTGCCCTGTGACCTATATGTTTCAAAACAGCACTGGTGAAAACCATGGACAGGATCATCAAGAATCGTAAGCAAAAAAGCTTGATCATGAAACGTGATCAAGCTTTTTCTCAGTATATCTCTTTGTCTTCATATAGAAAAAACCAACAGCCGCAAACGCAGCCGGATACAAGAGAGCCCAGCCGCTAAATAAGTAGATCACTGTACAAAGAAGAAGCGCCCCCAAAGCCATCCACCAGCCTGAATCCTTCCAGTTCAGCAGCTTCAGCGCTGCCGCCATTGTGCATATGTAAGATGCGATGAATGCTGAGCTTGGTCCTTTAAGGAGCGTTGTCAGATCAATTTGAAATATGCCGTTTGCCATAAGAACGAAACCAAACACGAAAGCCAGCGCTGTTAATACACGGACAGGTGTATGTTTTGTATGACTGAGCTTCCCGAAATACCCGGGAATATGACCTTCTCTTGCCAACGCATAAACCATTCTTGAAAACCCTGCAATGTTGGCATGAATGGTGGCGAATGTAATAAAAAGAGCTAAACAAGTCGTTACATATACCCCAATATCCCCTGTACCTTTTGATATGAGCATCGTCAGAGATGCGATTTCTCCTTTTTCTCCGTATGCATGAGTGCCCACAGTGACAAACGATAGCATGATATAAAGCACCGCCACACAAGCAGCCGCTAAGAATAAACTGATTGGAACATCCTTTTCCGGATGTGTAAACTCTTCAGCTAATGGGGTAATCATTTCCCAGCCTACAAAAGAAAAAAAGATGATGACAGAAACAGAACCCGCGGCAAACCAGCCATGAGGCAGAAAAGGCTTAAATTCAGCTGCTTTAACGTGGGGCAGTGAAACAGCAACAGATATGACAAGCAGCAGCAGAATGACACAGATGACGAGTATGCTGATGTTTGCTGATAATTGAATGCCCCTGATATGAAGCCAAATGGAGATCGCCAGCATACATGCTGCAATGAAAGCAATCTGCCAATCCGAAGCCTGTGTGACGTAGCTGACATAATGTGCGCCAGTCAAAGCGATCACCGGCACACCGATCGGAACCGATCCCAGCATGATCCAGCCCAACATGGCTCCGGCTTTTGGCCGAAAAGCAAGCTGAACATAAGCCGTAATCCCTCCTGCGCTTGGCGCCATTCTGACAAGGCGCGCCAGTGTGCCGACGAGCAGAAATGATAAGAAAGACATAAATCCCCAAACCAATACAGAAGCGGGGCCGGCAGCATCAGCCGTGACAGACGGAAGGATTAAGATCCCGCAGCCTAATACGGCCCCGATCGTTAATGCCGCTCCTTGAACCCAAGTAATCGAACGCTGTAATTCCGGCAAAATGATTGCCTCCTTTCATGTTAATGGCTTTATTATAGAAAAAAACAAACGGCACCCATATGCTACAATTAAGCTAAATCAACAACATTTCCTCATAATAAAAGGAATTCTCATCAATTCACTTAAACATATAAAGGAGCAATACCAATGGACGATACAGACCTTCAGATTCTTTCGCATTTGCAGCAAAATGCCAGATTAACGATGGTTGAATTAGGAAAGCTTGTCGGACTCAGCTCTCCGAGTGCGGCGGAACGTGTCAGAAAGCTTGAGGACAAAGGGGTCATTACCAGGTACAGCGCTGATATCTGTTATGAAAAGCTAAACAAACATGTCACTGCTTTTATCCTGATGGAGCCGAAAAGCTGCAAGCACTACGCCGCCTTTGCCGCAGCTCACCCCGATGTGGCAGAGAACCACCGGATTACAGGTATGTACAGCTATGTGACAAAAGTGGTGACGGAATCTGTGCATAGTCTAGAAGATTTTATAGACGCTTCGATGGCCCACGGAAAACCGACCACGCTTGTTGTGCTTTCTTCTTCCGCTTTCCGGCATGCTTTTGCATAACAAAAAACCCGCAGCACAATCTGCGGGTTTTTCTTCACTTTATTTTTGGGCAGCCTTCAGAGCTCGTGCTCCGATATCTTTTCGGAAAAACAGGCCGGGTTTGATGATCTCATCAACGGCTTTGTACACTCTGTCTCGTGCCGCTTCAAACGTTTCATCAAAAGCGGTCACATTGGCGACACGGCCGCCGTTTGTGACGAACTCTTCACCTTCTGTTTTCGTTCCGGCATGGAAGACGACAACTTGATCAGCATTTGCTGTCAGGCTGCCAATCGGCGTGCCTTTTGCATAGCTTTCAGGATAGCCTTCTGAAGCAAGCACGACACTGACTGCCGCCGTATCCTTCCATCTCAAGTCAACTTCCTTATCATCTAAAAGATCTAGAAGCACTTGTACCAGATCAGAATCCATACGAGGCAGCACAACCTGCGTTTCCGGGTCGCCGAAGCGGGCATTAAATTCAATGACCTTCGATCCATTCGCAGTGAGCATCAGCCCCGCGTACAAAACGCCTGTGAAGGAACGCCCCTCTTGAACCATTGCTTTTGCGGCTGGCTTGACGATCGTTTCTACAGCATGACGCACGGTGTCTTCCGAAATTTGCGGAACAGGAGAGTAAGCGCCCATTCCTCCTGTATTCGGCCCTTTGTCTCCATCAAACGCGCGTTTATGATCCTGGGCAATGACCATCGGATATACCTTTTCTCCTTTGACAAATGCCATGAGGGAAAACTCTTCGCCGGAAAGAAATTCTTCGATCACGACAGATGCGCTCGCATCACCGAATTTTTCATCTTCAAGAAAGTCATGCAGACACGCGATGGCTTCTTCTTCCGTCATCGCAACGGTTACGCCTTTTCCAGCCGCCAGTCCGTCCGCTTTAATGACAATCGGAGCGCCTTTTTCCTGCACATAAGCCTTGGCTTTTTCAAAGGATGTAAACGTGTCGTATTCTGCGGTCGGAATGTCGTATTTCCTCATTAAATCCTTTGCAAACTGCTTGCTTCCTTCGATGATCGCAGCGGCTTTTGACGGACCGAACACACGAAGACCGGCTTTTTCGAACTGGTCAACAAGGCCTTCAATTAAAGGAACCTCAGGCCCGACAATGGTCAGCCCGACCTGATTTTCTTTTGCAAATGAGACAAGCCCGGCGTGGTCGCTTTCCTCAATGTTTACAAGCTGTGCAGAAGATGCCATGCCGTCATTTCCCGGAGCGGCAAATACCGTATCAACAAGGCTGCTTTGCGCCACCTTCCATGCCAGCGTATGCTCTCTTCCGCCTTTACCGATAATTAATACATTCACGTCGTTTTCATCCCCTTAATGTTTGAAGTGTCTGATGCCGGTGAATACCATAGCAATGCCGTACTCGTCCGCTTTTTTAATGGAATCCCCGTCACGGATAGATCCGCCTGGCTGGATGATAGCTGTAACGCCCGCTTTTGCCGCTTCCTCGACTGTATCCGGCATTGGGAAATATGCATCTGATCCGAGTGCGCTGCCTTTCGCTTTTTCCCCTGCCTGCTCGATTGCGATTTTCGCTGATCCGACGCGGTTCATTTGTCCGGCTCCTACACCTACTGTCATGTTATCTTTTGCGAGAACGATCGCATTTGATTTCACATGCTTCACGACTTTCCAAGCAAGCTTCAAGTCTTCCCACTCTTGCTCGTTCGGCTCTCTTTTTGTCGGGATGCTGATCTCTGCATCATCAAAGCCGTGCATATCTAAATCTTGAATCAGCAGCCCGCCTTGAACGGATGTCAGTTGTTTTTCTTTTTGAACGGCAGCTGTCACATCAAGTGTCAGCAGACGGAGATTTTTCTTCGCTGTCAGAACATCAAGCGCTTCTTCGCTGAATGAAGGCGCAATGATGATTTCTAAGAAAATATGATGAAGTGCTTCGGCTGTTGCCTTGTCCACTTCACGGTTCAACGCGATAATGCCGCCGAAGATCGATGTTTTATCTGCTTCGAACGCTCTGTCAAACGCTTCTGCGATCGTTTCGCCAGTTCCCACGCCGCACGGATTCATATGCTTCACAGCAACCGCAGCAGGCTCAGTGAATTCACGAACAATTTGAACAGCTGCGTCCGCATCTTTAATGTTGTTGTAAGAAAGCTCTTTGCCGTGCAGCTGTTCTGCTTGCGCAATAGATCCTTTGACAGGAAGCGCGCTTTGGTAGAATGTTGCTTCTTGATGAGGATTTTCCCCATAGCGAAGCGATTGTTTTTTCTCAAACGTAACGGTGAATTGCTCTGGTTCTTTTTCACCGACAACATTTGTCAGATAGTCAGCGATCAGCGCGTCATATGCCGCAGTGTGACGGAATACTTTTGCCGCCAGCTCGCGTTTTTTCTGAAGCGAAACATCGCCCTCTTCTTTGATTTGATTCAGAACAGGGCTGTAATCCGCTGGGTCAACGATAACCGTCACGTCCTGATGGTTTTTCGATGCCGCACGCAGCATGCCAGGTCCGCCGATATCAATGTTTTCAATAGCCTCTTCGTACGTCACATTCTCTTTAGAAATCGTTTCTTTAAATGGATAGAGGTTGACGACAACAAGGTCAATTGGCGCAATTCCGTGTTCATTGATCTGCGCCATATGCTCTTCGTTGCCGCGAACTGCAAGAAGACCGCCGTGAATATTCGGATGAAGCGTTTTTAAGCGCCCGTCCATAATTTCCGGAAAACCTGTCACTTCAGAAATTCCGATGACATCAACACCGTTTTCTTGAAGAAGCTTTTTTGTGCCGCCGGTTGAAATAACTTCAACGCCAAGCTCTGTCAGTTCTTTTACGAATGGAACAAGATTTGTTTTATCTGAAACACTGATTAGTGCGCGTTTAATGGTCATGCCTTTTCACCTCTGTTATTTAATCCTAATAGCTCTTTAATCACACTCGGATACCATTTATGCTCAAGCTTGTGAATCCGCTGTTCGATTGTTTCCAATGTATCGTGTTCGTCAATTTCGATTGCCTTTTGAGCGATGATCGGCCCTGTATCCATTCCTTCATCAACATAATGAACCGTAATCCCGGCAACCTTCACACCCGCCCGGTATGCCTGTCCCACTGCGTCTATTCCAGGGAAAGCAGGAAGAAGGGAAGGATGGATGTTGATGATTTTTCCTCCGTATGCCTGAAGCAGCGTATCACCGATCAGTCTCATATAGCCGGCCAAAACGATCAATTCTGCTTCATGAAGATGAAGCTGTTCAATTATGGCCCGTTCAAATGCAGCCTTGTTTTCATAAGACTTCGGCTCAAATGCAAAGGATGGAATCTGGAATCTTTCCGCCCGCTCGATGACTTTCGCCTGCGGCTTATCGCAAACGAGGAGCGAAACGGCTGCATCCCAGTTCTCCTCTTTCAAACGCGTGACGATGGCTTCAAAGTTTGAGCCGTTTCCGGATGCAAATACCGCAAACTTTTTCATGAAAGTGCAGCACCGCCGAATGTAACGCCTTCACCATGTTTCACTCGCCCGATCAAATAGGCTTTTTCGCCTTGGCTTTCAAGCTTTCCGATGACTTCAGTGAGATGTTCTTCTTTTACTGCAAGAACAAATCCGATGCCCATATTAAAGACGTTAAACATGTCTTCTTCTTTCAGCTTGCCGTGTTCCTGCAAGAAAGAGAAGATTGGCGGGATCGGCCAAGAGCCGTGATCGATTTCCGCACTTAAGCCTTCAGGAAGCATACGCGGAAGATTTTCGATAAATCCGCCGCCTGTTACGTGCGCCATACCATCAATGAGTCCGCTTTTCACAGCCGCAAGCACAGGCTTCACGTAAATTCTTGTCGGCTCAAGCAGTTCTTCGCCGAGCGGGCGTTCAAACGGCGCATACGTTTTGTCGAGATCAAGCTCTGCATCGTCAAGAAGCACCTTTCTCACAAGGGAAAACCCGTTGCTGTGAAGGCCGCTGGAGCTCAGGCCGATTAAAAGGTGACCTTCCTTGATGTTTTCTCCGGTCACGATTTCATCCTTTTCCGCCACACCAACTGAGAAACCTGCAATATCGTATTCATCAGCTGTATATAATCCAGGCATTTCAGCGGTTTCTCCGCCGACCAAGGCTGAACCTGATTGCTCACAGCCATCCGCAACGCCTTGTACGATCTGCTCGATTTTCACAGGGTCCGCTTTGCCGACCGCTAAATAGTCGAGAAAAAAGAGCGGCTCCGCACCTTGCGCAAGCACGTCATTGACACACATGGCAACAGCGTCTACACCAATCGTGTCATGTTTATCCATGGAAAAAGCCAGCTTTAATTTTGTGCCGACACCGTCTGTTCCCGAAATTAAAACAGGTTTCTGATAAGAAAGCTCCGACAGATCAAACATGCCGCCAAAGCCGCCAAGGCTGCCCATAACACCAAGCCTTTTCGTGCGCTCCACATGTTTTTTCATCCGTTTTACAGCTTCATATCCGGCTTCGATGTCAACTCCTGCGTTTTTATATGCTTCAGACATCCTATTCACTCCTTTAAGGCGCTTTTCAAAATATCTCTCCGAACAAGGGCAGAAAGAGAAAGGCAGCCAAACTGCGCTGCCTTTATGTCATTTTCAAGTTTTATTTGGTTAACACCGCTTCTTTTACATGAGGAAGCACAGTGTCCTGATAAATTTCAGTCGGATATTTCCCTGTAAAGCAAGCAAGACATTGTCCGCAATTCGAGTCTTCGTATTTTCTGCCGATTCCTTTCAGCAGCCCTTCGACACTCAAAAATGAGAGAGTGTCGGCTCCGATTTCCTGACGGATTTCTTCAACCGAGTGGGAGGACGCGATCAGTTCTTCATGTGTGGACGTATCAATGCCGTAAAAGCACGGATGAGCGATCGGCGGCGAACTGATTTTCACATGCACCTCTGTCGCACCCGCTTCTCTGAGCATTGTTACGATCCGGCGGCTTGTTGTTCCGCGCACGATGGAGTCATCCACCATAACGACGCGTTTCCCTTCAACAACACCGCGCACCGCAGAAAGCTTCATTCTGACGCCCTGCTCACGAAGAGCCTGAGACGGCTGAATAAACGTTCTGCCCACATAACGGTTTTTGATTAATCCAAGCTCGTACGGGATGCCTGTTGCTTCCGCGTAGCCGATAGCCGCTGAAATACTGGAATCCGGAACGCCTGTCACGACATCAGCTTCAACCGCTGATTCCTGAGCGAGCATTTTTCCAAGGCTTTTACGCGCACTGTGCACGTTAATGCCGTCAATATTGCTGTCAGGTCTTGAGAAATAAATGTACTCCATGCTGCAAATGGAACGGTTGATATTCATGGAGAAGCGCTCTGATTTCATGCCATCATCATTGATAATCAGCATTTCTCCCGGCTCCACCTCGCGAAGGTACGTCGCACCGACGACATCAAATGCGCATGTTTCTGACGCGACGACATAAGCGTCTCCCATCATGCCGATTGACAGCGGTCTAAGCCCGTTCGGGTCAAGCGCTACGATCATTTCTGTTTCAGTCATGATCAGGAACGCGTAGGCGCCTTTCAGCATGGAAAGCGAGTTTTTAATCTGATCCTTCAGCGTGAAGTGGCCGCTTCTTTTGATCAGGTGAGCCAAAACCTCTGTATCCGAAGAGGTCTGGAAGATGCTCCCTTGGTTTTCAAGCTGCTGCTTCAGCTGAGTGGCATTCACCAAGTTTCCGTTATGGGCAAGCGCCAGGCTGCCGTTGTTTTGAGAGCGGAAGAGGAGCGGCTGAACATTTTCATATCCGCCGCCGCCAGCCGTTGCGTACCGAACGTGTCCGATTGCGCCTTTCCCCTTTACTTTGCTGAGCTCACCGTTTTGAAATACTTCAGTGATCAGTCCTTGGCCTTTATGCGCCGTCAGCTTTTCACCGTCAGTCGCCACAATACCCGCGCCCTCCTGTCCTCTGTGCTGGAGGCTGTGAAGGCCGTAATACGTGATTTGCGGGGCTTCTTCATGCCCCCAAATCCCAAAAACGCCGCATTCTTCATTTAAGCCTTTGATTTCAGCAAGCATGGGATAGCTCCTTTCCACGCGCGTTCAAGCTCTTTTGTCTGCGCGTGAATCAATTGTTGTCCGTCTTGGTTTTGAATGCTCAGAAGTCCGTCAGCTGTTACCTTACCGATATGAACCGCATCTTGTACAGCTGCTTCAAACGCTGCTTGATGTTCTTTTTTCACAGAAACGACGAAGCGGGATTGAGATTCAGAGAATAATAACGCTGCTTCCCCTTCAACAGTCACGTTAGCGCCAAGGTTTTCCGTCGTCATGACACTTTCAGCAATCGCTACGCCTAAGCCGCCTTCAGATACATCGTGCGCTGATTGAACAAAGCCTTGTTTGATCGCCTCAAGCAGTGCCTTTTGGCGTGCCTGTTCTACATCTAGATCGATTTGCGGCGCTTTGCCGTAAATGCGGCCTTCTGTCATTTTTTGCAGCTCGCTTCCGGCAAACTCAGGTTTTGTTTCGCCGATGACGTACACGAGGTCGCCCGCTTGTTTGAAATACTGCGTTGTGATGTGTGCTGTATCTTCAATTAAACCGACCATGCCGATCACAGGTGTCGGGTAGATCGCCGTTCCGTTTGATTCGTTGTAAAGCGATACGTTTCCGCCGATCACAGGTGTGCTGAGAACGTTGCACGCCTCACTGATGCCGTCAGCCGCTTTTTCAATCTGCCAGAAGATTTCCGGTTTTTCCGGGTTTCCAAAGTTCAGGTTATCTGTAACCGCAAGCGGTTCTGCACCTGAGCAAACGATGTTGCGCGCCGCTTCAGCGACAGCGATTTTTCCGCCGACCTCTGGATCAAGGTAGAGATAACGGGCGTTACAGTCAGTTGTCATCGCCAGCGCCTTTTTCGTTCCGCGGATTCTGAGAACACCCGCATCAGACCCAGGAGCGACAACTGTATTCGTCCGCACCATGTAGTCATACTGGTCGTAAACCCACTCTTTGCTTGCGATCGTCGGCTG
This sequence comes from Bacillus halotolerans, assembly GCF_001517105.1. Classification (GTDB taxonomy): domain Bacteria; phylum Bacillota; class Bacilli; order Bacillales; family Bacillaceae; genus Bacillus; species Bacillus halotolerans. The sequence continues at coordinate 49,676 of NZ_LPVF01000011.1, read as the reverse complement.
CTGCAGGAGCGCCTTCAGTGTTTCATTCGCATCGTCAATTTGAGGAGCCGGTACATCCGTCTCTAAAAATTCACGGTAGTAAGCAGGCTCTTGAGAAGGCTTGTGGTAGACCGGCGCCTCTTCTGCCAAGGCATCAACAGGGAGCTCGCATACAACCTCACCTTTATGTGTCAGGCGCAGCAGTTTATCATCTGTTACACGTCCGACAGAAACCGCTTCAAGATCATACTTGTCAAAAATATCGATGATTTCCTGCTCACGTCCGCGCTCGATAACAAGCAGCATCCGTTCCTGTGATTCAGAAAGCATCATTTCATAAGCAGTCATGCCTGTTTCACGCTGCGGAATCAAGTCAAGATTCATTTCAATGCCTGAACCCGCTTTACTTGCCATTTCCGCGCTTGAGCTGGTCAGACCGGCAGCTCCCATGTCCTGAATGCCGACTAGGGCGTCACATTGAATGACTTCCAGACATGCTTCAAGCAAAAGCTTCTCCATAAACGGATCGCCGACTTGAACCGCGGAACGCTTTTCTTCAGAAGCATCAGACATTTCTTCAGACGCAAACGTAGCGCCGTGAATTCCGTCTCGCCCTGTTTTAGCGCCGACGTACATGACCGTGTTGCCGACACCCTTTGCCTGGCCTTTTTTGATGTCTTCATGATTGATTAATCCGACGCACATTGCGTTGACAAGCGGATTTCCTTCATAGCTGCTGTCAAATTGCACTTCGCCGCCGACTGTCGGGATTCCGATGCAGTTCCCGTATCCGGCGATACCTGCTACTACTTCTTCAAACAAGTACTTCACGCGCGGTGAAGTCAGTTCACCAAATCGAAGAGAGTTTAATACAGCGATAGGACGCGCCCCCATTGAAAAGACATCACGGATTATGCCGCCTACGCCAGTCGCAGCGCCTTGGTACGGTTCGATGGCTGATGGATGGTTATGCGATTCAATTTTGAACACAACCGCTTGGTTGTCACCGATATCAACGATTCCGGCACCTTCCCCCGGACCTTGCAGCACGCGTTCGCCGCTCGTCGGGAATTTACGCAAAATCGGCTTTGAGTTCTTGTAGCTGCAATGCTCTGACCACATGACTGAAAAAATTCCGATTTCTGTGTAGTTCGGCAATCTGCCAAGAATGGATTCAATCAATGCAAACTCATCATCACTGACACCCATTTGCTGATATAATTTCTCTTCTTTAATTTGTTCTTTACTTGGTTCAAGCAGTAGTGACATGAGTTTCCCTCCAATTTTTCACGATAGACTGAAACAATGTAAGACCGTCGGCGCTTCCAAGCAGTTCATCGACCGCGCGCTCAGGATGAGGCATCATGCCTAATACATTTCCTTTTTCATTAACAACACCGGCAATATCGCTGACACTTCCGTTAATATCGGAACCGTATGTGAAAGCAATTTGATTGTTTTCTTTTAATGAAGCAAGCGTTTCATCATCACAGTAGAAGTTCCCTTCACCGTGGGCAACCGGAACCGTAATCGCTTGGCCCTTTTCATAGGAAGAGGTGAATAATGTTTCGTCGTTCTGCACGATTAATTCAACCGGACGGCAAATGAACTTCAAGTCTTTGTTGCGTCTCATTGCACCTGGCAGAAGGCCAAGCTCCTGTAAAATCTGAAATCCGTTGCAGACGCCGAGAACAGGTTTTCCTTCAGCCGCTGCCTGTTTTACAGCTGGCATAATATTCGCAAAACGGGCGATGGCGCCGCATCTCAAGTAATCTCCGTAAGAAAAACCTCCCGGAATTAACACCCCGTCAAAGCCGTCAAGGCTTGTTTCCTCGTGCCAGACGTATTCCACATCATGACCGAGTTCATCCTTTACGGCGTGAAACATATCGATATCACAGTTAGAGCCAGGTAACACAATCACCGCAAATTTCACTGTGCGACTACCTCCTCAACCTCGTATCTGTAATCTTCAATCACTGTATTCGCAAGAAGTTTTTCGCACATTTCTTTGACTAGCACGTCAAGATCACGGTCAGACTTTTCGATTGTTAGCTCCATGTATTTCCCGATGCGCACGTCTGCGACTTCCTTGTAAGACATACTGTGCAAGGCATGCTGGACAGCGCTCCCTTGTGGATCTAGTACACTTTCTTTTAAGCTGACATAAACTTTTACTTTATACATGATGAATGCCTCCCAGTCTTTTGAAAATCTCTTCGTATGCGTCGGTTAAGCTTCCCAGATTGCGTCTGAATAAATCTTTGTCCAGCTTCTCGTTCGTGTCTTTATCCCACAAGCGGCATGTGTCAGGTGAAATTTCATCCGCCAAAAGCACTTGCCCGTCTGCATCTAGACCGAATTCAAGCTTGAAATCTATTAATCTGACATGACAATCGTCAAAAATGGTTTGAAGCTCTTCGTTTACTGTTTTTGTAATGGACTTAATGGTTTGTACCTGTTCAGGAGTCGCCGCTTTTAAGAGCCAAATATGATCTTCTGTGATGAGCGGATCACCCAGCGCGTCATCCTTGTAGTAAAACTCGATAATCGGCTGTTCAAGCTTCGTGCCTTCTGGAATGCCGAGACGTTTGGACATGCTTCCTGCCACAACATTTCTGACGACGACTTCAAGCGGCACAATCGTTACCTTTTTAATGAGCTGCTCTGTTTCTGAAATGCGCTCGATAAAGTGGTTGTTAACCCCTTTTTCGTGAAGGTGTTTGAAAATCAGGCTTGAGATCTCATTGTTTAAGCGCCCTTTGCCGCTGATTTCCGCCTTTTTTTCTCCGTTAAAGGCAGTTGCAGAATCTTTATACACCACATACAGCGTGTTTTCGTCGTCGGTTTTGTAAATCTTTTTCGCTTTTCCTTCATATAAAAGTTCATTCTTCACAATATTCACGGAAGGCCTCCTAACCCGAATGTTGGGAATTTTCAAACTAAGGCGGCGCGGAAGAAGCCGCCTAAACGCTTCTTCTATGCTAAACCTAAACGTTCAAAGATCAGATCCACATTTTTCAGATGGTAATGATAATCAAAGCAGTCAGCAATTTTTTCCGGAGAAAGACGGGAAGTGATTTTCTCTTCCGCTTCCACAAGCTCACGGAACGGTACTTGCTTTTCCCATGCCTCCATTGCTTTCGGCTGCACTGTGTCATAAGCTTCTTCACGAGTCAGGCCTGTGTCAATCAATGCCAATAGCACGCGCTGAGAGTAGATCAGCCCCAATGTACGGTCCATGTTGCGCTTCATGTTTTCCGGGAAGACCGTTAAGTTCTTCACGATGTTGGAGAAGCGGTTCAGCATGTAATTCAGCGCGATTGTCGCATCCGGAAGAATAATTCGCTCCGCTGAAGAATGAGAAATATCGCGCTCATGCCATAATGGAACATTTTCGTAAGCTGTCATCATGTAGCCGCGGATGACACGCGCTATACCTGTCATGTTTTCAGAACCGATCGGATTCCGTTTATGCGGCATAGCTGATGAACCTTTTTGCCCTTTCGCAAAAAATTCCTCGACCTCGCGTGTTTCACTCTTTTGCAGTCCGCGGATTTCAACTGCGAATTTCTCAATGCTTGTCGCAATCAAAGCAAGTGTCGCCATATAATCAGCATGGCGGTCACGCTGAAGCGTTTGTGTTGAAATCGGTGCGGCTTTCAGGCCGAGTTTCTCACAAACATACTGCTCTACAAACGGATCAATGTTCGCGTATGTGCCGACAGCACCGGAAATCTTACCAACCTCGATGCCTTCCTTCGCTTGTTTAAAGCGTTCCAGATTGCGTTTCATTTCTTCGTGCCAAAGCGCCAGTTTTAAACCAAATGTTGTAGGCTCTGCGTGTACGCCGTGTGTACGGCCCATCATGACGGTGTATTTATGTTCTTTCGCTTTTTCTTTTATAATGTCAACAAATCTCTCAAGGTCCTTGAGCAGAATGTCATTTGCCTGTTTTAATAAGTAAGAAAGAGCGGTATCTACGACGTCAGTTGACGTTAAGCCATAATGCACCCATTTTCTTTCTTCGCCCAATGATTCGGATACAGCGCGCGTAAAAGCAACTACGTCATGGCGCGTGTCCTGTTCGATTTCTAATATGCGGTTGATGTCAAATGACGCGTTTTCGCGCATCAGCTTTACGTCTTCTTTTGGAATAACGCCAAGCTCCGCCCACGCTTCACAGGCTAGAATTTCAACCTCTAACCATGCTTGAAATCTGTTTTCATCCGTCCAAATCGCGGACATTTCAGGTCTTGAATAACGTTCGATCATTCTGCTTGTCCTCCGTCTCTATTTCTCCATTTATTTGTGATCTCCTGAATCCATTCGTCTTCAGGCTGCTTCATAAAAGTAATATGCCCCATTTTGCGGCCTTTTTTGATTTCATGTTTTCCGTATACATAAAGCTTTGCTTCTTTTAAAAGCTCCGGCTCTTCCTCTGGGATCTTCACTTCATCGCCGAGAAGATTCACCATCATACCAGGCTTCAGCAGCTCCGTTTTTCCAAGCGGAAGGCCGCAGACCGCTCTGATATGCTGTTCAAACTGGCTCGTTTCGCAAAGGTCCAGCGTGTAATGTCCTGAATTGTGCGGTCTTGGCGCCAGTTCATTAACCAAAAGCTCATCGCCCTCTGTCAGGAACATTTCAACAGCAAGCGGTCCGACAAGGTTCAGCTCATCTGCGAGCTTAACGGCCAGCTCAGCAGCCTTTTCCTGAATCCTTTCTTCAACCCGCGCAGGCACGATGCTTTGGAACAGAATATTATTGTGGTGAATGTTTTCTGCGGCCGGAAACGTCGAAATCTCTCCGTTTACCGATCTGACGACAATCACGGACAGTTCCATTTTAAAAGAAACCCAGCTTTCGAGAATGCAAGTTCCGTGCTCTAAAAGAGCTGAAGCCTCTTCTATTTGTGACGTTTCCTTGATGACAAATTGGCCTTTGCCGTCATATCCGCCGCGGCATGTTTTCAGCACTGCGGGAAGCCCCAGCGACTGAACCGCCTCTTTGAGCTCATCCATTGTTTTGACGATGCGGTAAGGTGCAACTTCACAGCCCGCGGATTGAATCGCTTTTTTCTCAGTTTCACGGTTTTGGGTAATGAGCAGCAGCTCACTTCCTTGCGGGAGATACGCATGGCCTTTCAGCCAATGCAGCGCATCATAATCGATGTTTTCAAACTCATACGTGATAATATCGCTGATTTCAGCCAATTTCCGAATCGCTTCGCGGTCGTTGTATGAAGCGGTGATTTCAATATCCGCGACCTGCCCGCACGGCGAGTCTTTTACCGGATCGACGACCGCGACTTTATACCCCATTTGTTTTGCGGAGACAGCCATCATTTTTCCAAGCTGTCCGCCGCCGATCATGCCGATGACGGCTCCCGGATAGATGATTTGATTAGACAAGCTGATCACTGCTTTCTAACACTGTTTGTTTTGTATTTTCTCTTCTCTCATCCAGCTTACGGGCAAGATCCTCGTCAAAAGCTGACAAAATTTGCGCCGCTAACAGGCCTGCGTTCACAGCGCCCGCTTTTCCGATGGCTGTTGTGGCAACCGGCACGCCTCCAGGCATTTGCACGATGGAAAGAAGTGAATCGAGTCCGTTCAGCGCCTTGGATTGAACCGGAACGCCGATGACCGGCAGCGTCGTTTTAGCAGCTGTCATCCCCGGCAGATGCGCCGCTCCTCCAGCACCGGCGATAATGACCTTGATGCCTCTTTCTCTGGCTGTTTCAGCGTACTCAAACATGAAATCAGGCGTCCGGTGAGCGGAAACCACCTTCTTTTCGTACGGCACTTCAAGTTCTTCAAGTATGTCGCATGCGTTTTTCATTGTCTCCCAATCGGAAGTGCTTCCCATGATGATTCCTACTAGCGGCTGCATTCTGTTCCCACCTTCTAATGCTTTAGTTTTCAGAAAATAAAAAATACCCGGCTTTGTATTGACTTATGAGGAAGCAATACAAACCGGGCATGGTGCATGTATCGGCAGTCGTTCGCTTCTGCGATATATCCATGTCAGTTTTATCGATCACTTTCCTGCATAGTCCGGCAATTTACGGTTGCCGGGTAGAAACTTATGGGCCATATTCCCAAGATTATATGAGGTCGTGTTTTGATTTCATGTTTATCTTAACAACGGACTTGGATAATGTCAACGATATTATCGAACGATACAAAAATTCATTCTTCTAATGTTCGTGTTTTAGATCAATTTCCCTTCAAATACGATTTTTTTTCCGCACGGAACGATCTGAATTGACCCATTTTCCATCTTTTCCTTGAAAATCGGCTCTTCCATTCGACGTACAGGCATATATCCTTCTTCTTTCATTTGCTGAAGCACTGCTTCTATCGTTTGCTGTTCTGTCACTTCAAACTTTTTCTTCTTCGGCTTTGCCATTATTCTTTAATTCTCCTCTTCTTCACCGCTTTGACCCAGAAGCCGCCGTGGATCGTTTTTGGTTCATACGCAATAATAAAAGCTTTCGAATCAAGCGTTTTAATCGTATCATACAGCTGCAGCTCATATCTTCTCGGCGTCAAAATCTGCAGGGCCGTGCGGTCGCCTTCAAGCCCGCCGGCCACCCAATTCGTTACGCCGTAGCCTTTTTCACGAAGCTGCCTTGGAAGATCGAGGTCAAGCTCTTTTGTAATCACATTGACCATAATATAGCCAAGCGCCAGTTTTTCTTCGATTTTCATGCCGACAATAACGCCCAAACCATAGCCGAGTGCGTACGCAATCACGTTTTGAATCTGGTCTAAGTTATCAAGCACAAGGCTCAGCCCTGTCACATAAACCAGAATTTCAATGGTGCTGATTCCGGCCGCTAAATACCGCTGGCCTTTCAGTGTTAAAATCATTCTTATTGTAAAAAATGATACATAAACAACATTGATAATCAGAATAATGAGAACCATTGCTAATCCGTTTGATAATAAGGTTTGCATCATTTTATAAAACCTCCTTACTCATTCAACTTACGTAAAGCATTCATATTCTACTAGAGAATTGAACCCTTTACAATCAGCTATGGCCGTCATCGCAGGCAAAATTTTTCGACACACTCTCTTCATCACTCAGCAATAGTTTACCCTCTTTCTGTCCTTTTCAAAATCCAAACAAAAAAGCCCGCTTTTCAGCAGACTCATTTTTCTTTATCTATTGTCACATCTCTTTTTTCATTTTCCGAAGGGACTCATATTCTTTCTCAAGTTCACTCAGCGTATAATCAGCGAGCTGTTCCCCTCTTCCGCGATAAAATTCTGAGAGCATTAATTTGGTTTTTAAAAATTCCTTCTTTTGATAAATCGCCTGACGAAGTAAATGGGCCATGTCCATCATCCTCCACCGCATTTTCCTCATCATACACGGATTAATCCTACAATTCAACTGTGTTTTTTAGATATATTTGTAAAAACTGTGACATCAAAAAAACCGGCGTTTTCAGCCGGTTTTTTTACATTAAAGCGGGATAAGCGATGCCGTAAAATATTCAGAAATAAACGGCCAAGTCACTGCCGCAAACAGCAGCGCAACTGCTAAAACAGCAAACACACAATAGATATAGTCAATCGGTGCCTCGCTTGCCGCCTGATACAGACGCTGTACATATAACGCCATCATAAAGAAGATCGAAAACAGCATTAACACTGTAAAAAGGACAGTCAGCATCGGTACATTCACGATCGCAAATATCATCCAAATGATTGAAACGGCGATCACCGGAACAAGCAATGAGCCAAAACCAGCCGCAGCTTCCTTGAATGATACCTTTTGCTTCATCATATACCGAGACACGGCCCATATGGAGAAGACCATAACAGCAAAAAAGACGAGCATATACACAAGAACAACAAAAAATCCGTCATAAAACGCGTGATGGCGCTCTCCAAAACCAAGCGGCCTGTTCCAGCTCGCCTTTAACTGAAACCAGTTTCCGATTGAAAAAACGATACTAAATATGAGCATTGAAATAAGACCATATTTATAATGAGAGAAACCATCTGCCACAACAGTTTTCGCCGGGGACTTTAATATTGAAAAAGCAAAGCCGCAATATCTGTTAATGGCTGCCCAAACAGAGGATAGCTTTTCTTTCACAGACGATTCTACGCGTTCCTTATGTTGTTTCTGCTTTTGTTTCTGCTTTTGCTTGCTTTGGCGGCTGGCTTTTCTGGACATCCGCGAAAGCGGCTCTTCATCTATTCCTTCATTCTGGTTAACTTCTTCTTCAAACGTTTCTTTTCTTTCTTCCGTCATGTTAGCAACTCCTATCAAAAATATACGGCGGAATACCATTCAGTAAGAAAATAAAACACTTATATAAGGTACCGAAGCCTTCCTGAACAGTCAAGTCATTTCCATTTAAGTAAACAATGGCGGCACATCTACATGACGGTATATGATATGAAATGGTTTTGCCTTTCGCAACAAAATAAAAAACCAGCCGCAACATCGCAGCTGGTTTTCATTCATTATTTCAAGAAAATAAAGTAAAGAATAAATACAACAAACAGTCCGTACATGATCGGATGAACCTCTTTGGCTTTACCTTTGCACACCATTGTAATCGGGTAGAAAATAAATCCGATCGCAATCCCAGTCGCAATGCTGTACGTTAGCGGCATCATGATCATTGTAAGGAAAGCGGGAACCGCCACTTCAAACTTATCCCAAGCGATTTTGCCAAGCGGCGCTACCATTAGTGCACCGACAATGATTAGTGCCGGAGCTGTTACATTTGACGTAACGACTGATAGAAGCGGCGAGAAAAACATAGCGAGTAAAAAGAGAAACCCTGTTACAATTGCCGCAAATCCGGAACGAGCGCCCGCAGCAACACCCGAGCTTGATTCCACATAAGACGTTGTCGTAGACGTCCCAAGCACGGAGCCGATAACGATGGAAGTTGAGTCAGCTAAAAGCGCACGGCCCGCACGCGGCAATTTGTTTTCCTTCATTAAACCAGCCTGTGTTGCCACAGCAACCAGTGTACCAGCCGTATCAAAAAATCCGACAAACAAGAATGTTAAAATGACGATCAGCATTTGCACAGAGAAAATATCCGGCAAGTGAATCCAAGCTTGTCCAAAGGTCGATTCAAGGCTCGGCACACTTCCGACGATTTGAGACGGAACCGGAACCAAACCGAAAATCATCCCGGCAATCGCCGTTAACAGCATCCCGATAAACACGCCAGCGTTCACGCGAAGCACCATCAAAATAACCGTTACGATGACACCGAAAATCGTTAACAGCACAGGACCGCTGTGAATGTTTCCGATTGTGACAAGGGTTGAAGGATTCGATGCAATAATTCCTGAGCCCTGCAAGCCGACAAATGTAATAAATAGGCCAATCCCCGCTCCGACTGCCAATTTCAGCTCAGGCGGAATGGCGTTAATGATTTTTTCACGAAAACCTGTTAAAGAAAGAGCAACAAAGATCAGTCCTGAAATGAAAACACCAGACAAAGCGGCCTGCCAGGAAATCCCCATACCGAGAACAACAGAAAACGCAAAAAACGCGTTCAGCCCCATACCGGGCGCAATGGCAATCGGATATCTTGCAATCAATCCCATTAAGATACAGCCTGCTGCAGACGCCAAAGCTGTCGCCGTAAAGACCGCGCCTTGATCTATTCTCAATGCTTCCGGAAAATCTTTCACACTTTCCAAAGCAAGCGTAATCGGATTGACGAACAGGATATACGCCATGGATAAAAAGGTCGTTAATCCGCCGATGATCTCGTTGCGATAGCTGGTGCCCAGCTCATCAAACTGAAAAAACTTTTTCAAGCTATTTGACTCCCTTCACTCTTTGCTATTTATCCTGCCCTGAAATCGCCAAATAAAAAACGCCCCAATATATTTTGGGACGCTTGACTACAGACGGATTTCAGTTTGAATAAATAAACGTGTTTTATTTATATCAAACGAAAGAAATGTTTACGTAGTCAAGCCATTTACGGTAGCTTGGTAGAAACTTGCGGGCCATATCCCCGCGATTATACGAATTCATCTTATTTGATTTCTGAGTCTATTGTACCAAGTTCAATTTGAAATGACAATATAAATAACGAACATTAGTCAATTAAAAATCGATTTTGTTCGTAATAAACAAAAAAAACCATCTTCTCGGCATAATTGCCAAAGAAAATGGTTTTCTCTATTTTTACTTATTCCCACTCAATCGTCGCAGGCGGCTTACTTGTAATATCGTACACCACGCGGTTGATATGCTTTACTTCATTTACGATACGTGTAGAAATCACTTCAAGCACATCCCATGGGATACGCGCCCAGTCAGATGTCATGCCGTCGATTGATGTAACGGCGCGGATTCCGATTGTGTAATCATATGTTCTCGCGTCACCCATAACACCAACGCTGCGGATGTCCGGAAGAACAGTGAAGTATTGCCAGATATCACGCTCTAAACCATGATTAGCAACTTCTTCACGGAGAATCGCATCTGATTCACGAACGATTTCCAGTTTTTCTTCTGTTACTTCGCCAAGAACGCGGATGCCGAGTCCCGGTCCTGGGAAAGGCTGGCGCCATACGATATCATCAGGAATGCCGAGCTCTGTGCCAAGCGCGCGCACTTCATCTTTGAAAAGCGTGTTTAACGGTTCGATCAGTTCAAACTGCATGTCTTCAGGAAGCCCGCCGACATTGTGGTGAGATTTGATCGTTTGCGCCGTTGCAGTACCGCTCTCGATGATATCTGTGTAAAGCGTTCCTTGTGCAAGGTAGTCGATGCCTTTAAGCTTGTCCGCTTCATCATCGAAAACGTAAATGAATTCATTACCGATGATTTTACGTTTTTGCTCAGGATCAGAAACGCCTTTTAGTTTATTTAAGAATCTATCTTGCGCGTCTACTTTAATGACGTTCATGTTAAAGCCTTCGCTGAATGTTTTCATAACGCCTTCAGCCTCGCCTTTACGGAGCAGGCCATGGTCTACAAAGATACAAGTCAGCTGGTCGCCGATCGCTTTATGAATCAAAACAGCAACAACAGAAGAATCAACGCCGCCGCTAAGCGCGCAAAGAACCTGTTTGTCTCCGACCGTTTCACGGATTTTTTGCATTTCGATATCGATAAAGTTCTCCATTGACCATTTGCCTTCGCATTCGCAAACGCCGAATACAAAGTTTTTCAGAAGGTCATTGCCGTATTCAGAATGGCGCACTTCCGGGTGGAACTGAACGCCGTACCATTTTTTATCCGCTTTGCTCATTGCTGAGTTCGGGCAGTGATGGCTTGTCGCATCAACAGTGAAACCTTCAGGCACTTCTACAACCAAGTCACCGTGGCTCATCCAAACCACTTGTTCATTCGGAAGATCTTTGAACAAATCAGGTGTTCCTTCGATGTGGATGTTCGCTTTACCGTATTCACGCTGGCTGGCAGCTTCTACTTTTCCTCCAAGGTAATGAGTCATCAGCTGCATGCCGTAGCAAATTCCCAATACAGGAACATCTAATTCGAAGATTTTCTCGTCACAGCGGAAAGAGCCTTCATCATATACACTGTTCGGACCGCCGGATAAAATAATTCCTTTTGGATTCATTTCTTTAATTTCTTCAGCCGTCAATGTATGCGGATGCAGCTCACTGTATACACCAAATTCACGGATGCGGCGTGTAATCAGCTGATTGTACTGACTGCCGAAATCAAGGACAAGAATCATTTCATTCACTAACTTTGTCATGGTTGTCACCTAATCTCCTCTAAGTTTTTTGACACAGAAAAAAACGAGGACAGATATGAAACACGCTCCGCCCTCTTTGGCAAGGCCGTTTGCCGGAGTCAGGCAACTCGCTCCCAGACTCCGATAATATTCACTAATTCTAACAACACGTCGATAAGCGGTCAAGACCATCTTCTTTTAATTAAATTTTCCCATAACTCTCTGGAATCATTCCAAAGCTTTGCCGAATCGTCATTTCTGTACAGCGCCCGTTCATAGTTCGCTGTCAGCTTTAACATGTCTTCAGAATGATATGTTTCGTTGATTCGTTTTGCATACTCCCGCAGCGTTTCGCTGTCACGTTTAGGCAGGCCTCTTCTTTTCATCTGTTTCAGGAGCGCGCCGTATGCCTCAAAAAACACATGCTGATCACTGCGGTGCTTCAAATTTCTCACTGTGAAAACAGGAAGCCATAACGAACGGAAAACATAAAGCAAAACCGCTGTCAAAAGAACCGCAGCCATAGCGGCATACCAGCCTGCGCCAACGCTTGCATGCGCAGACGTTGTTTTTTTGGAAACGGCAGGCTCACGTTTATCCTTTTGTTTTTGCTCCTTCTCCGGCTGTGTTCTCTTTTCTTTCTGTTCCTCTTTTGCTTTCTCAGGCGAGCTGCTGCTTTCGCTGCCGGAATCCTTTGTATCGGAGGAAGCAAACTCAGCCGGATTTGTGAACCCTTTTGTCGGCTCAAAAGTGACCCATCCCTGCTCTGGAAAATACACCTCTACCCAGGAATGGGCGTTGTTATTTGTCACTTCATAGATGCTGCCGTTTTTGTTCCCCGCTTCTTTATATTCACCAGACGTATAACCTTTTACCCAGCGTGCCGGAATACCGGCCGAACGCAGGAGCACCACCATCGAGGACGAAAAGTTATCACAATAGCCCATCTTTGTTTCAAACAGAAATTGATCCACATAATCTTCATCATCTTTAGGGATGGTGACGTTTTCTGTTTCATAAGTGAACTCGTTTGACCCTAAATAGTCCTCAACAGCTTTGACCTTATCAAACATATTATCGTGATCCTGAGTCAGCTTGATCGCTAGCGTTCTCACCCGCTCAGGCAGAGTATCCGGCAGCTGCATATAGCGGTCGCTGAAGGTGTACTCCTCACTGTTTTGTCTCACTTTCACCTTTTTCAGCTCATCCTGTTTATAGACCGGGGAGTTGTACGTCACTGTATAACTGCCCATGTTCCGAATATCACCGTTCTGCTCACTGATCGGAGAAATTTGTTCAGTGTTCCCGTTCATTTCAAGCGAGACAGCCTGCTTTGGCTTAATATTTTGCACACCAATCGGATACATTACATGGTTATATCCGTAACGCTCATCGACCTTCACGCGTACAGTGTACCGCTCTGTGGAAACCTTATGATCAAACCACAGATTTTCAACGTTGCCTCCGCTAAGCTGATACGACATGCCCGTGTCTGTTTCAATCCAGCCTTTTCCCGTATACGTATCCTTTGTTTCCACGCGGAAATATGTGCGCTCTTTTCCCTGCCACGTGAAAACAGGGCTAGCGTCCTGCTGAAACGGACCGCCAAGCGATTCATCGTGATTCCCGTATCCGATTTTGCTTTCTCCTGCCGGCACACGATCATGATTGGTGACTTTTTTGAGAAAAGGAACGGGATCCGGCCAATTCGGATCTGATTTCGGCGCGGCAAGCCCAAATCCCACCGCGGCCAAAATCAGCACAGACAGGGGGAGAAACCATTTCAGAACAGCCGCTTTCGGTAACGTTATTCGTTCCATCAGCTTAATGCGTTCCAAATACAGAAGGCCCAGCATAAAGAAGCCAATCAGCACGATACGGATAACAGCGTAAGCGGCGTCATAAGGCGTAAATGTATCAAGAATCGTAATATACGCCACTGTCATCATAAAGAAAAATAAGATCCTCCTCTGGTAAATCACCCAGTAATGAAGGAGATAGACCAGCAGCCACAGCAGCACAAAAAACAGCAGGGTCCGAAAAGAAGGAATCATATTATTCCATTGTCCTGTCTGAATAAACGTGATATTCAAATAGACATCCTGTAAAAAAGAGCTGACCCAGCTTAAGTCAAAAATAGACCCTTCGTAAAACAGAATGTGTATCGAAATGAATGTAAATAAGACACAAAAAGGAACGGTGACAAACCACCTCATCCTGAAAAAAGTCAGCAGAAACGTCAAGCCGATAAAGACAATAAAAAAGCCTGTATGCTTCGTGTCTGTAAAATGGTCCAGCGGCCTGAGCCACTCCCACAGCAATAAAAAAGCCAGAAAATAAAATAACAGCAAGCTCAGACGGCTTCCCTTCTGGTCATCAAGCGGCATGTACACCGTCACCTCTCTTTCTAAACAACACGCGAAGCTCGGCCGCCTCTCATGATTTGAACCCTGATTTGGTGTTTCAGCATGCGTTCGATCATCATATGCTCACCTTGGGAAAGATCGGCGTCTTTCTCTTTTGCCAGTATAATGGTAACCGGACCGATCCCTGCTTCTGACGTCTTCACCAAATCCTCCGTAATCCGTCCCGTGACAATCACTTTATCAGCCTGGCGAACAGACGGCTTCCCAAGCTCCTCACCCGCAAAACGGCTTACGCGGTCAGCAGCATCGCAATCACAAACGGCTAAGTGATGGAGCATGTGTTTAAAATGCCGCTCTCCCTCCTGAATCGGAAAAATGGACCTTTCCTTTCCTACTGAAGCCAGACCTGCTCCTGCGCCATTTTTCAAAACAGAATGAAGAATCGAAGCTGTCACGGAAACGACCTCTTCGAATGCGTCAGAGCTAAAACGGTCCATCAGAAGAAACAGGTTTTTGTTTCTCGACGGTTCAAATTCCTTCGTCATCAGCTGGCTCCGTCTCGCTGAAGTCTTCCAGTCTAACGCCGCAAAACGGTCTCCCGGCTGATAGTTCCTTACACTCGCCGCGACAGAAGAATGGTGCTGATGAACAGGTGATGCCCCGCTTACGCCATCTTCCTGATATCGCTCATTCAGCTGATACTGAAGAGGCTGAAAGAAAGGGTAAACAAACACCGCATCGTCTGCCTCATAAAACGACGTTTTTTCAATCAGTCCGAGGACATCCCCGGTCCGCACCCTGATGGCATGAAAATGATGCTCTCCACGCGGTACCGGCGTTATTTGATATGACATCGTGATGCTCCGTTTGAACCATGGGAACACCAGCTGTTTGGCCAAAGCTTCATCTCCGTTTAATGGCTCTAGCCCTGACGGCAGACAATCTTCAATCACCATATACATCAGGGGAAACGGCAGTTTTCTTTTAAGCGTAACCGAAGCTTCCAGCCTGTCTCCCGCATGTAATTGCGTTTTGACGATATGCCGCGACACCTGAAAGGAGCGGAGCGGGTACATCGCCAGCAGACCGGCGTATACAACAAAAGGGAGAAATGAATAAAACAAAAACCAGCTGACAAAGCCGCCCTGAAACATTGCATAAGAGAAAACAGCACCCGTCAATAACGTTAATACGAGCAGTTTCCACCCGTACATCAACCATTGAAATTTCTTTTTCATCAGCGGACCGACGACCTTTGAACCGGAACTTTCACGCCAGACATGATCTCCCGTATGATTGTTTCTGCATGGATCCCTTCAAATTTTGCTTCAGGCTGCAGGAGCATCCGGTGCGGCAGCGTATAAGGGGCAAGATATTGAATATCATCCGGAATGACATAATCGCGGTCATGAAGCAGCGCAAATGCCTGGGCCGCTTTCATGAGAGCGATGGATCCGCGCGGACTGACGCCTAAGTGAACAGAGGCATGCTGTCTCGTCTTTTGCACGATTTCGACAATATATTCCTTCATGCTGTCATCAGCACGGACATCCTGCACTTCTCTCTGCAGGCGGATAAAATCTTCTCTTGAAATTACAGGCTCAAGTGTCTCAATCGGATGGCTTTTTTCCTGAAGAGATAAGACATCCAATTCCTCTTCAAAGGACGGATAGCCCATGCGAAGTTTAAATAAAAAACGGTCAAGCTGGGCTTCCGGCAAAGGATATGTCCCTTCATATTCCACAGGGTTTTGCGTTGCCATAACAAAAAATGGAGCAGCAAGCGGCATTGTGTTGCCATCTACCGTGACGCTTCCCTCTTCCATCGCTTCAAGCAAGGCAGACTGTGTCTTAGGGGATGTTCGGTTGATTTCGTCAGCCAGCACGATATTCCCCATAATCGGGCCCGGCCGGTATTCGAACTCCATTGTTTTCGCATTATAAATAGAAACACCCGTTACATCGGAGGGCAGCAAATCCGGCGTGAATTGAATTCGTTTAAAATCAGCGCCGATCGATTTCGCCAGAGCGCGAACCATCATCGTTTTCCCTACGCCCGGCACATCCTCAAGCAGCACATGTCCTTTGGCAAGAATAGCTGCTAAGCTGAGTTTTGCGATGTCCCGTTTTCCAACCATTACTTTATCGATATGTTCAACTGCTTTTCCCAGCAAAGGATGCAGGTCTTCTTGGTATGACATTCTCTTCCTCCTAGTCATCTACAAAAATCATCATATAGTAACCTAACTTTACCACAAAAAACGACCTGTATAAAAAAACGATTCTAGCAAATTACTGCCAATACATACAGGGCAATCAAACAAAAAAAGCCTCCCATGACAGGAAGCTCTCATTACCCAGTTATTTGTTTTGCAAAGGCTCCATATGAACATGCGAATAATCAATCGCATGCTCCTCCTTCATTCTCCGCTCAATTTCATTCGCAATATCATGGCTTTCTGTAATATTTAATTCTGATGACACTTCAATCACTACATCTACGTGCACAGAGCTGCCCAAATATCTCGCCTTGATGTCTTTTAACCGGCTGACACCGGAGATTTTTTCGATCGTCTGTTTATAATCGGACATGTCCTTTACGTCAAAGCCATCAGTCAATGAATGCGATGATTCCTTAAAAATATCCCATGCCGTTTTGCAAATGAGAAGGCCGATGACAAACGCAGTCACCGTATCAATCCATGCAAGATGGAATTGCGCGGCCAAAATACCGATAAACGTGCCGACACTGACGAATGCGTCCGATTTATTATCAGCCGCTGCCGCAAGCAGCGCTTGGCTGTTCACCTTTTTGGCAAGCCTTTTGTTGTACTGATAGACAATCAGCATCATGACTGCCCCGCCTGCAGCCGTCCAAGCCGCAATCATATCCGGTGTTTCTTCTTTCACAGAAAAAATAGATTCACCGGCGCTGAAAAGCACTTGCAGGCCGACAACCATCATAATAAACGATGCGATAAGTGATGCAATTGTTTCCGCCCGAAAGTGTCCGTATGGATGATCTTCGTCAGGAGGCTTTTGAGAGATGCGGAGACCGATCAGCACAGCAACAGAAGCAATAATGTCTGTTGTGTTATTTAGCCCGTCTGCCGTAAGAGCTTCCGAGTGAAATACATAACCGATGATCAGCTTAATCGCGGACAGCACAAGATACGCGGCAATACTGACCAGCGCCCCGGATTCTCCCTTTTTCAGTTCATCATATCTCTCCATAAAAAACCTCCTCTCCGCTCATGTTTTCTATCATTATGATACAAAGCTGAACCGCAGTGGGTCTATAGAAACATGATTCACTCACCACAGAAAAATAGTGACGATAGAACATTTTTTACTCAAGGCAACTTAGTTTCATTTGTAAAAATTGTTTCAAATCCACTGATACCAATACTTCTAGCCATCGAACACTTTTTCAAACATATAACAAATCAAAAAAACGGGTAATTGACGGAAAATTTTTTCTTTTATTTCGAACATATTCACTCCAAAAACAGCAAACAAAACCCTACAAATTTGAAATAAACTGTTATATTTTCTGACATAAATTTTCGACAAAATGTATATTTATGTTACAGTTTCAATTATCATAATATTCAGTAATAACTTTAATTTTCAAGGAGGTAACATATGAACCAGTCTCAATCAGGATTAAAAAAAGAATTAAAGACCCGACATATGACGATGATTTCTATCGCCGGCGTCATCGGAGCCGGATTATTTGTTGGCAGCGGTTCAGTGATTCACTCTACCGGGCCCGGTGCCATTGTCTCTTATGCATTAGCCGGATTATTGGTCATCTTTATCATGCGAATGCTTGGTGAAATGTCGGCTGTAAACCCGACAAGCGGATCATTCTCCCAATACGCTCATGACGCTATCGGACCGTGGGCAGGATTTGCAATCGGCTGGCTCTACTGGTTTTTCTGGGTTATTGTTATCGCTATTGAAGCAATCGCGGGAGCAGGCATTATCCAATACTGGTTCCACGATATTCCGCTTTGGATGACGAGCTTAATTTTGACGATTTTACTCACACTGACAAACATCTACTCTGTTAAATCATTTGGTGAGTTTGAATATTGGTTCTCCCTCATTAAAGTTGTTACAATCATCGCATTCTTAATCGTTGGTTTTGCATTTATTTTTGGCTTCGCCCCAGGCAGTGATCCAGTCGGTTTCGCAAATATCACGGGCCAAGGCGGATTTTTCCCGGAAGGCATAGGCTCTGTATTGCTCGGAATTGTTGTCGTGATCTTCTCCTTTATGGGAACGGAAATTGTTGCGATTGCTGCCGGTGAAACATCAAACCCGGTCCAATCTGTAACCAAAGCGACCCGATCCGTTGTATGGCGCATCATTGTCTTTTACGTTGGTTCAATCGCCGTTGTCGTTGCGCTTCTGCCTTGGAACTCAGCGAATATTTTAGAAAGCCCTTTCGTCGCTGTTCTCGAACATATTGGAGTGCCGGCAGCCGCGCAAATTATGAACTTTATCGTCCTCACAGCTGTACTTTCTTGCCTGAATTCAGGTTTGTACACCACATCCAGAATGCTGTATTCACTTGCAGAAAGAAACGAAGCGCCGCGCCGCTTTATGAAACTGAGCAAAAAAGGGGTTCCCGTACAAGCAATTGTGGCCGGAACATTTTTCTCTTATATCGCGGTCGTAATGAATTACTTTTCACCTGACACCGTCTTTTTATTTTTAGTCAACTCATCAGGCGCAATCGCCCTGCTCGTTTATCTTGTTATCGCTGTTTCCCAGCTGAGAATGCGAAAAAGCCTCGAAAAAACAAACCCGGAAGCATTGAAAATCAAGATGTGGTTCTTCCCGTTCTTAACCTACCTGACCATTATTGTCATCTGCGGTATTTTAGTATCCATGGCATTTATTGAATCTATGAGAGATGAACTGCTGCTGACAGGCGTTATCACAGGCATTGTATTGCTTTCTTATCTTGTGTTCAGAAAACGCAAGGTGACTGAAAAAGCATCAGCCAAACCGGTCACTCAGCAGCAGCCCGATATCCTGCCTTAACGGCAGGATTTTTTTGTCACCTTCACGTCCTTAATGTCATTAACTATAGTACCAATTAGGGAATATTTAGATAAGGACAGATGAAAATGACACTTGAAAAATTTGCGGATGCTCTCCCAATCCCAGATACACTAAAGCCGGTACAGCAGTCAAAAGAAAGCACATACTACGAAGTAACCATGGAGGAATGCTATCATCAGCTTCACCGCGATCTCCCTCCAACCCGTCTGTGGGGCTATAACGGTTTATTCCCCGGTCCCACCATTAAGGCCAAAAGAAATGAAAACGTTTATGTGAAGTGGATGAATAACCTACCTTCAGAGCACTTTCTCCCGATTGATCACACCATTCATCACAGTGACAGCCAGCATGCCGAACCCGAAGTAAAAACCGTCGTTCATTTACACGGCGGCGTCACTCCAGATGACAGCGACGGTTATCCTGAGGCCTGGTTTTCTAAAGACTTTGAACAAACAGGTCCTTATTTTAAACGAGAGGTTTACCATTATCCGAATCAGCAGCGCGGAGCTATTTTATGGTATCACGATCATGCCATGGCGCTCACGAGGCTGAATGTGTATGCCGGGCTCATCGGTGCTTATATCATCCATGAACCAAAGGAAAAACGCCTGAAGCTCCCATCAGGTGAATACGATGTGCCGCTTTTGATCACAGACCGTACGATTAATGCTGATGGCTCTTTATTTTATCCGAGCGGACCGGAAAACCCTTCACCGTCACTGCCTAATCCGTCAATCGTTCCAGCCTTTTGCGGAGATACAATTCTCGTCAACGGGAAGGTATGGCCATACATGGAGGTCGAACCGAGAAAATACCGTTTCCGCGTCATCAATGCCTCTAATACGAGAACATATAACCTGTCACTTGATAATGGCGGAGAATTTATCCAGATCGGTTCTGATGGCGGACTTTTGCCGCGCTCCGTCAAGCTAAACTCCTTCAGCATTGCGCCGGCTGAACGCTTTGATATTCTCATTGACTTCGCCGCGTTTGAAGGAGAATCGATCATTTTAGCAAACAGCGAGGGCTGCGGCGGTGACGTTAATCCAGAAACAGACGCAAACATCATGCAATTCAGAGTCACAAAACCGTTAGCCCAAAAAGACGAGAGCAGAAAACCAAAATACCTGGCATCTTACCCTTCGGTACAGCACGAAAGAATACAAAACCTCCGAACATTGAAGCTGGCGGGCACTCAAGACCAATACGGCAGACCCGTCCTTCTTCTTAACAACAAACGCTGGCACGATCCTGTCACTGAAGCACCGAAAGCCGGTTCTACCGAAATATGGTCGATCATCAATCCGACTCGCGGAACACATCCTATCCATCTTCATTTGGTCTCCTTCCGTGTATTGGACCGGCGCCCATTTGATACAGCCCGTTTTGAAGAGCGCGGAGAACTGGCCTACACCGGACCCGCCGTTCCGCCGCCACCAAGTGAAAAAGGCTGGAAAGACACAGTTCAGTCCCACGCCGGTGAAGTCCTGAGAATCGCCGTAACATTCGGGCCATACACTGGGCGGTACGTTTGGCATTGCCACATTCTTGAGCATGAAGACTATGACATGATGAGACCGATGGATATAATTGACCCCCATAAATAAGTCCCATAGAACTTGCCTGCTGCAGGCAGGTTTTTTTATCTATGAAACTTTTTTCTTCCATAGATCGTATAACTTAGAAACAGCGAAGAAAGGAGCGGCTTTTTATGCTGACAAACGATCTCAAAGATAAAACAAATCAATACATTTCAATTTATGACGAATTAAAATCAAAATTAAGGTGGAAAGTTGCTCATAATCAGATATTAATGCTCATCTCCTCTGCATATATTGTAAATAAAAGAGATTTTAATTTTCAGCGCTTTTATGATTTAAGCAGCTATATAAAATCAAACATCGGCAGCTTCTCAACACTCAATTCTCACCACCGCTTTACTGTCGCTTCAATTCTGGATATTCATTTTCAGCATGAGGCGAAGCAAGCGTTTCTTCCTTTAAATCGATGTATACAGCCAAATGGTGAAGCTTGGATATAAACGGGATATTTTCACGTACCTTTCCGCTCTGATCATGCTCACCGGCAAGACCGAAACGATAAACCAAAGAGAACAGATGAACATGGGGCTCTCTGTTTATCAGCAGATGAAGAAAAATCACTATTTCCTCACCTCAACTCAAAATGTTCCGCTTGCCATATTGCTTGCCCAAAACGGAAATGGTTTGCGGGCGCTGAACAAGGCAGAAACATGCTATCAGCTGCTGTCCGCTAACGGCTTTAAAAAAGGCCAATACTTACAACACGTCAGCCATATTCTTGCCCTGCAAAGTGAAAAAGACCCTGAAACCCTTGTTTCCCAATGCAAACTGATCTTTCAATCCATTACTGAATCTCATAAAAAGCCAAAAGATTTTCATTATCCCGATCTCGCCCTTCTCACATTCTTGGAAGAGCCGGACATCAAAACCGTTCTAGGCATCACTCATGAGCTGAACCAAGAAAAAGCATTTAAAAGGGAAAAGGATATGAACTTCAAAATTGCTGTCAGCTTATATCTCAGCGAGTATATGGAGAAAAATCTGCTGATGGAATCAGGCCTTTACACAGCAATTGAAACGGCCATCCAAGCACAGCAGGCAGCCGCAACAGCTGTGATCATCAGTTCATCAGCCATTCATTCACATGACGGAAACTAAAGGAGGAGAAAACATGCCATATATCACATTAGAAGATCAGACCCGCCTATACTACGAAACTCACGGGAGCGGGACACCGATCCTATTTATACACGGCGTGCTTATGAGCGGACAATTTTTCCACAAACAACTTTCAGCGCTATCTGCCAATTATCAATGTATTCGTCTTGATCTTAGAGGGCACGGCGAATCCGACAAAGTTCTTCATGGACACACCATTTCCCAATACGCCCGTGATATCAAGGAATTTATGTGTGCGATGGAGCTTGATCCTGCCGTCCTTGTTGGCTGGTCAATGGGCGCTTTCGTGGTATGGGATTATATCAATCAATTTGGGAATGATAACATACGAGCCTCTGTTATCGTCGATCAATCGGCTTCCGACTACCAATGGGACGGCTGGGGACATGGCCCGTTTGACTTTGACGGCTTGAAAACAGCGATGCACGCTATTCAAACTGAGCCGCTTCCATTCTACAAAAGCTTCATCAATAATATGTTCGCAGAGCCGCCAGCATCAACAGAAACAGAATGGATGCTTGCCGAAATTTTGAAACAGCCGGCAGCCATTTCAAGCACGATTTTATTTAATCAAACGGCAGCTGATTATCGCGAGACCATGCAAAACGTTCATGTTCCGACATTGTTATGCTTCGGAGAAGACCGCAAATTTTTCTCAATAGAAGCCGGAGAACACCTGCGTGAACATATTCCAAACGCAAAGCTCGTTACATTTTCTAAGAGCAGCCATTGTCCGTTTTTAGAAGAACCGGATGCTTTTAACAGCACGCTTCTGTCCTTTTTAGATGAGCAGATTGGAAAGTCATAAAGAAAAAGGAATTAGGAGATTAGGGCAAAGTATGAGACAATAAGAAATGTGCAGTAAAATACATGAGGGAAGAAGTGACTTTATGTCTTACTATAACAAACGAAATCAAGAACCGCTGCCAAAGGAAGATGTGAGTACTTGGGAATGCACAAAAGAAGACTGCAACGGCTGGACCAGAAAAAACTTCGCCAGCAGTGACACGCCATTGTGCCCTTTGTGCGGAAGTAAAATGGTCGACGGCACCCGTTCATTAGTGAATCTCCAAAACAACAGCCAAACGAAAACAAGTTAGATCTTCCCTTTTTTAAAAGCAGTCTCTATCAGCAAACAATCCTCGATCAGAGATACAAATTTTATATCCAATAGCACGGCCTCTCGATTTGACGAGAGGCCGAGATAATGAAGCCCAAAACTGTAAACGTTTCGGGCTTTTTCACTGTTCGTTATGGTATAATATGGATATGAGGGGTGATGTTGTGATCAAAAACCAACAGCAGGCTGACCTGAAGAAACGGACTTCAGTCAAAAAGTTGAACTTGGCTATAAACTCATGTGCGGAACTTATGAATTGGTCCATACCGATCATTCGTTTCTTTAAATGGCTCGGATCATTTGCCCTGCACCTCGTCCATTAAAAAAATCACTCAGCATTTGCTGAGTGATTTTTTCAGTTGATGACGGAAAAGCTGTTGATGATGCCATTCGGATTTTCCCATACTTTTTTGAACGTCTTCGTATCAAGGTCATAAGAATAAATTGTCCGAACCTTGGCTTCACGCCCAGTTTCGTCCTTCAGCTTTTTAGCCCCTTTGGCTTCGGCAAGGAAATAAATCTTCTTTCCGTCCTTGGAGAACTGCGGCTGCGCGTCAATTAACAGCTTAAATGTTTTCTGATTTGAAATGATTTTTTTATAGGTTTTCGTGTCTGCATTCAGCATTTGAATAGTAGCCGTTTGCTCCGTGCCTTTTTGTGTATATGACGTAAACAGAATACGTTTATCGTCATCAGAAACAGCAATATCACTGATAAACTGCTCCAGGCTCTTAAGCTCATGAAGGCCGCTTTCATGACCGGCCGAAAAGTGAATCTTTGTCGGCTCAGGATCGATTCCCTTCTCATTGGCTTCATCCGTTTTTTTGTAATCTTCTTCTACAGAATAATGAAGCAATGCAAATGAATCTATTTTTTGGTTATAGAAGAAGCTGCTGACGCTGTCATCCTGGTCATTAGCGGCAGGATACAGGTTTTTGTACTTCTTCGTTTTCAAATCAAAGGATGCGATACGAAAATTGCTTTCGTCCGCTTTCCCTAAACGAAAATAGATTTTTGAGCGATCCTTTGATAAAAACAAGCTGTCCGCGCTTTCCGGACCTTTATAAAGCATAGTTTTCTTATCAGACTTAAGATCAAGCTTAAAAAGCCTCATCTCATTTTGATCGTTATTGCTTGTATAATAGAGCGCCTGCTGCTCTTGATCCAAGGCAAATGCCGGATAGCTGGTCAGCTTCGCCTCGTGGATCACCTTATCATTTTCATAATACTTCGTCAGAAGATCGGTACCGGTAATCGAAACCAGAAGCTTCTCACTGTTCTCCGTGTTCACGGAAACATCGGCGGCACTCTCACTGCCTTTATCTTTAAAAGAATAAAACATAAAACCCGCAGCTGCCGTCAAAACAACGACGATTGCCAATAAAACGATTCCTTTTTTCATCTCTTATCTCCACCAATAGAAAAAGCAAGAATGCGACTTCTTGCTTTACAGATTTAAACTATGTATTAATAGCTGTAATGTCCCGCTACTTTTCCTTTGCTTAATGGATATCCCAGCGCTTTAAACGCTTTAGGGCTTACATCCAGCACTGCATGAGGCATTCTGCCAACATCATTTTTATAAACCGTAATCACCTTTTTAGGCTTCGCTTTAGCATAAGCTCTGATTTTTGTCCCATTTCTAGGTACGTCAAATCCGATCTTTGTCGCACAGTCCCAATGTCCAAGTTTTTTACCTGAAGAGCCTTTTTTCCCAACTCCGTTATACCAAGTAATATTTCCGTTCACATGTTTTGCACTGGCATCTGCCGAAAAACTGAAAGCTCCCAAAGTACTTCCTACTAAGATAAAAGCGGCTAAAATGACTTTCTTCAACATTTCGTCCCCCTGTTTGTTAACATCTAGGAAAAATTATACACGATCAACCAGGGATTTTTTATTTCAATATCCTTACAGTAATGTTACAAAGTCGAAAAAATCCCCTCTGCTAAAATAAACCATGGAAGATTATCCTATTATAATTACAGCATTAGCGTTATAATTGTTGATAGAGTAGTTGTCGCATTCAATATGAACGAACCATTACCGTATTGTTCAAGCCAAATTCATAGTTATGTAAACCAATCATACTCTCTCATCATAAAGAAAAAAGAGTGTGCAAGACTCTTTTTTCTTCAAAGTTTCTTATTTCAAAAAACGTAGATTATATTATATATAAGTTTTATCTTTTTTTGGTTTTAAAAAATGGCGATTTTGTGAACAGTTCATATTGATCGGTGCGGAATTACTCATATCAAAAGATATAGGAGTGGTAATCCATGAAGGCAGCTAGATGGCATAACCAAAAGGATATCCGTATTGAAAATATTGAAGAGCCAAAAGCGGAACCGGGAAAAGTCAAGATCAAAGTCAAATGGTGCGGCATCTGCGGCAGTGATTTACACGAGTATTTAGGAGGCCCGATCTTTATCCCGGTGGACAAACCCCATCCTTTAACAAAAGAAACAGCACCTGTCACAATGGGGCATGAATTCTCCGGTGAAGTTGTTGAAGTCGGGGAAGGCGTTGAAAACTATAAAGTCGGAGACCGAGTCGTTGTGGAACCGATTTTTGCAACACACGGACATCAGGGTGCGTACAACCTTGATGAACAAATGGGATTCCTCGGCTTAGCCGGAGGCGGCGGCGGATTCTCAGAATACGTTTCTGTAGATGAAGAGCTGCTATTCAAACTTCCTGAGGAATTATCATATGAGCAGGGCGCACTCGTTGAACCTTCTGCGGTCGCTTTATACGCTGTCCGCTCAAGCAAAATCAAAGCCGGTGACAAAGCGGCTGTATTCGGCTGCGGCCCGATCGGACTTCTTGTTATTGAAGCGCTGAAAGCTGCCGGTGCTACTGATATTTATGCTGTTGAGCTCTCACCTGAGCGCCAGCAAAAAGCTGAGGAGCTCGGCGCCATTATCGTGGATCCGTCCAAAACAGACGATGTAGTGGCACATATCACAGACCTTACAGGAGGCGGCGTTGACGTAGCCTTTGAAGTAACCGGGGTTCCAGTCGTTTTACGCCAAGCGATCCAATCTACAACAATTGCCGGTGAGACAGTGATCGTCAGCATCTGGGAAAAAGGCGCTGAAATTCATCCGAACGATATCGTAATCAAAGAGCGTACAGTGAAAGGAATCATCGGGTACCGTGACGTATTCCCAGCTGTATTGTCATTAATGAAAGAAGGC
The DNA here is from genome assembly GCF_001517105.1 of Bacillus halotolerans. Taxonomy (GTDB): domain Bacteria; phylum Bacillota; class Bacilli; order Bacillales; family Bacillaceae; genus Bacillus; species Bacillus halotolerans. The sequence goes on along the minus strand of NZ_LPVF01000011.1, from coordinate 23,500 downwards.
TATTTCTCAGCCGATAAACTCGTTACGAAAAAGATCGTCTTAGACGATTTAATCGAAGAAGGCTTCGGAGCTCTGATCAAAGAGAAAAACCAAGTGAAAATCCTTGTCAGACCAAACTAAACATACAAAAAAAGAATCCGCATTCAAGTGCGGATTCTTTTTATTCCACTTAGCCAATCACTTCAGCGCCAGCCTTTTCTTTCGCCTCACTGCGATCATGAACACGGAAGCTTTCCTCAAGCTGCTCAAGCGAAAGACCTTTTGTTTCCGGTAAAAACTTGTTCACAAACAGAATCGAGCAAATCCCCAGCGCAACGAAGATGAAGAACGTTGTTGATAACCCAATGCCTGCCATCAAAATAGGGAAAGTCAGACTGACTGCGAAATTGACCATCCACAAGCAGAATACCGTAACACCCATTCCCAGACCGCGAAGGCGCAGCGGGAAAATTTCTGAAAGCATCAGCCATGTCACTGGTGAAATCGCACCCTGCTGAAACGCCAGGAACGAAACCGTTAATGACAAAACCACATATGGAAGCGCAGGCGATCCTTCCAGCACAAGTGAAAATATCCCGATCAGCAGCAATGCCGTTGTTGTTCCGAGCAGCCCTGTAATCAGCATCGGCCGGCGACCGACTTTACCGAGCAGCCAAATTCCGACGAACGTAGCCATGACGGAGATCACACCATTGGCAATATTCCCGATCAGCGCTGCTTCCGTTTGGAATCCGGAATCTCTTAAAATTTCAGTGCCGTAATACATGATGGAGTTTACACCCGTAATTTGCTGTACAATCGCAATTCCGATTCCTATAAATACAATCCGGCGCACCCATGGCACTGCAAGATCTTTAAACGTAGCTTTCTCAAGTTTATCCTCTCTTTTGAAAGCGGATTCAATTTCAGACAGCTCAGAAGCAGCGCGTTTTTCGTCCCTGATTTTCTTCAAAACCCCTAAAGCATCTTCATTCCTTCCTTTTGAAACAAGCCAGCGAGGACTCTCAGGCATTCTGATCATTCCAAAGAACAGGAATACGGCCGGAAGAGACGCTATCACGAGCATAAATCTCCATACATTGGAGCTGTCTCCCATTGTCGTCCCGAGGATGGCATTAAAAACAAAGGCCAATAGCTGTCCGGATACAATCATTAATTCATTCTGGGTCACCATCCGTCCTCTGCTTTCCACAGGTGACATTTCCGCTAAATAAGCAGGCACCGTCACGGATGCGCCCCCGACGGCAATTCCAAGCACAAAACGGGAGATGATCATGATTGTTACGTTTGGAGCCAGTGTACACCCAATCGTTGAGATAAAAAATATAATGGCGAGGAAAAGAATATTTTTACGGCGTCCGTTAAAATCAGACATTCTTCCGCCAAGCACAGCTCCAAGTGCAGCTCCAAAAAGAAGAGAACTGGTGACGAGCCCCTCTGTGAAAGCATTGAGATTAAGCTGATCAGGCTCACCCATATATGGTAAAGCTCCATTTAATACCCCGGTATCATAACCGAAGAGAAGCCCGCCGAAAGTCGAAACTAAAATAATTGTGCGTAAAAATGACATTTGACTGCCTTTTGTATCCATACCGTTTCCCCCAGTCTTTTTCAAAATCGATCACTGCGTATTTCAAAAACGTATTCTAGGGCTGCCGCCTTCCTCAAATGCCGTGAGCAGGCCGCAGAAAAAAGTTCAAAATGTCTTTTTTCACTGGCTTCATAACCTTCCCTTCTTTTCAGCATGTGTTGAAGACAATTAACTTGGAAGCGATTTCATTTATTACCAAACAACAATGGGTATATTTTTGATGTCCGACTAGATGAATTGTCATTTTATAATCACTTTGTAGTGTTGTTATAGTAATATCATAGTGATATATTTGTCACTTCTGATATTTATCATAATTTCAAAAACGCTTTCAGTCAATATAAATTTCTGAAAATTTCTTATCTTTATACCAGCAAAATGACCAATTCAAGGGGAAATTGAACTTTTTTCATGCCGGAAATGTGGAATCAGTATGTATTATCTGTGAATTTCTGTTTCATTTCTGTCTTCATCAAAATGAGTAAGTGTTGGGTAACTTCACCTATACAAATCTTCTCTGCATGATTCGCTTCTCAAACATTCAAATGATTGTTTCAGATTCAAGACAAAAGGAAATAGAAGAGGAAAATAAAGATGGCTAAATGGCTGGCTCTAATTGAATAAGAGGAGGCAATAAAATTGAATGAGATGTATATCATTGCAGGAATTTTATTGTTGGCAGCGGGGATGATTGATTTTATATGGACAACATTATGGCTTGAGAGCGGAGCCGGTCCGATCACAAGATGTTTATCTGCATGGCTGTGGAAAGGCTTCCGTAAGATCAGCGGAGATCACGCAAAGGTTCTCAGTACGGCAGGGCCGCTGCTGTTATGCATGACATTATTGGTGTGGATCGGTTTATTTTGGAGCGGCTGGACGTTTATCTTCTCAAGTGATCCTCACTCTCTCGTAGTTACTCAAAGTAAAGAACCAGCCTCCTGGTCAGACCGGGCTTATTTTTCTGGATATGTGATGTTTACATTAGGAAATGGCGACCTTACACCGAACGGAGCCTTTTGGAAGCTTGTTACAGTCGGTGCTACAGCTGAAGGTCTGCTCACGATTACTTTTTCTGTCACGTACTTGATTTCTGTCTTGAGTGCGGTTAATCAAAAGCGCTCATTCGCCCAGAGTGTACTGAGTCTTGGGCATAACGGAACAGCGATTGTCCAAACTGCGTGGAACGGGAGACATTTTCATGACATAGATTTGCTTCTCGTCACATTTTCTTCAGAGCTGGGAAAGCTGACCGCTCAGCATAACGCCTTCCCCATTCTTCATTTTTACCATAGCACACAGCGCGAGGAATCTTCCGTCATTGCAGTCACTGTATTGGATGAAGCGTTAACCATTTTGACATATGGCATTCCAGAGCAGTACCTTCCGAATCAGCTGCACATAAAAGAAGCGCGCTCAAGTGTCAAAAACTACTTAGACACCGTTCATACAGCATATATCCATCCGGCTGAACAAGAACCGCCGGGCCCAGCCTCTTGAAGCTAAGGGATTGCGGCATCCCAACCCTATCGGAGCAAACATTTCGAACAGCGGTCAAATCTTTAAAAAAACGGCGGCAATTGCTTTTGGGCATTGTTCAAGCGGGTGCGCGTAAGTGGCCTGCACAAGAGTAAGGGGTAAAAAAGAGGATGCCTCCCAAAAGTCCAAAAGACTTTTAAGAAACATCCTCTATTTTTATTACAAAGATAAAGAAGCTTCAATCTCTTCCATACGCGGCAGCGCATCAATCGCTCCAATTTTGGTGCAGACAAGAGCGCCCACCTTATTGGCAAAAGACACGATATCACGCAGCTGCTCAAAATCAGTTTCTACCGATTGAATCTTATCTGTATCTGCTAACTTGAACAAAGCCGCTCCGACAAAAGCGTCTCCCGTTCCTGTAGAATCAATCGAAGTGACAGGAATACTCGGAATGATTTCATGTTCCTTGCCATTAGACAGCAATGTTCCGTTTTTCCCAAGGGTCACGGCAACCATCTTGGCTCCGATACCATGGAGGATATTGACGCCCTCTTCATGATCCTTCGCACCAGTGATGATCTCCAGCTCCTCGTCACTCACCTTAACAAAATCACTTAAAGCAATGGCTCTTTTTGCAGCACTAACAAACTCAGAGACTCTTCCCTTCCATAAATCCCCACGATAGTTAGGATCAAATGAAAGAAATTGCCCTTTATCCTTCGCAATGGACATAAGCCGTAAATAGGCTGTACAAAATGGATCAGATAACAATGCCGTCGCTGATCCAAAATGAAGGATTTTCGCTTGATTCAGTTTATCCTGATCGACATCTTCGATCGTAAACAGAGCATCCGCGCCTCTATTGAAAACAAAATCGCGCTCTCCATTATTCTTTAATGAAACAAAAGCAAGCGTTGTAGGTGCTTTCTCATCCATCACCAGCATAGAGGTATCAACATGAACAGCATCTAACGTTTGCTTCAGAAAATACCCAAAGGGATCTTTCCCTACTTTTCCTGCGAAAGCAGCGTCCCCTCCCAGCTTGGCAATCGCCGCTGACACATTTGCCGGGGCGCCGCCGGCACTTTTTAAAAATTGACGCCCTTTCTTTAAATCAACGTCCACATCGGTACAAAAGAAATCGATCAATAACTCCCCAATACAAACAACAGACTGACTTCGCATGTTATCACACTCTTTTTACATATTCTAGATTACAGTCTCAGTATATTACTTTCAGTCATAAATACAACCTTTTACATCGAATATTAGAAATATTAAATATATTCACTTATCTGGATTTCTTCTCAAGCTCGGTGATGATCTGTTTATATCTATTTTCAGTTAAAGGATAAAAGGCTATGATGATGATAGAGAGTAAAATAAATAGTCCCGGAATTAAGGCATTCATATGTTTAATCGCATTCAGTGACGTCACGGTTTGATCAGTATTCGCCACATATCCTGCAATTCCTAAATAGATGGCAGAAAACGAACCGGCCAGTGCAACACCTAACTTATTGATAAAACTCATGCTGGAAATCACCACTCCGTCGGCACGAACCCCTGTCTTCCATTCCGCATAATCAACACAATCGGCAACCATTCCCCAAGCAAGCGTATTTAAAGGGGTTGTAAAGAACCCTGAAGCAAATAGCCAGATGAAAATGAGCGTCACCGAAGAATACGCCGTAAAATGCAGACCTGCATACGAGATCAGTGACAAAGCAGCCGATATGATCATCACATTTTTCCTGCCCCATTTCTCAGAAAAGTATGGAATAAACAAGTTACTGATGAGGGCTGCGCCAAAAAATAAAACGGTTCCAAAGAACACCAATTCCTTTTGATTCACGTTATACGTAAAGTAGTACACCATTGTACTGATTTTAATATTAAACCCGATTGCAAATGCTAAAAATGATGACGTTAGAATCAGCAAAGGTTTGTTTTGAAACAAAACGGATAATGTCTTTTTCATTCCCTGTTTCTTTGTTTTCTTAGGCGCAATCCGCTCACGCACAGTAAAGAAACTAAAGAGATTCAAAGCGATGCTTATAATGGCATATACGAAAGCCGTCATCTGAAACCCAAATGCCTGGTTCTCTCCTCCCAAAGCTGCTGCAAGCGGAGTTGCACAGGAGATGGATAGAAGGATTCCGACATAAACCAAGATCATACGAATTGTTGTTAATACCGTTCTTTCTTTTACAGAATTCGTAATCCGACCCGTTAAGCTGTTCACCGGAATCGTTTGCATACTAAAGGACATGCCGAGCAGAATATAGGTAATATACGCATATACGATGTTTCCTGTTGCTCCAAAGTGAGGAGTAGTGAAACACAGGACAGTAAATAATGCGAAAGGAAATGCAACCCACAGCAGATAAGGCCTTGCCTTTCCCCACCTTGTGTTCGTTTTATCTAAAATAACCCCCATAATCGGGTCAAAAATAGCATCGAGCACCCGCACAACAAGAAATAATGTAGCGATGACCGCAGGCTGTATGCCGCCGATGTCCGTATAATAAAACAGCAGGTATGCGTTTACAAATTGAAACACAATATTATACGACATATCACCGAAGCCGTACCCAATTCGTTCAAGCCAGGACAGACCGGCACTGGATTTTGTTTGATGTTTCGCCTTCATTACCGTTGCTTTTTCTGTTTCGATCATCTTTTCCACCCCAAGAATCCGTTTTCAATATTGAGTACAAATCCAGTAAATAAGAGGGAGAATACGAGATTCTCCCTGTTCACTCAGCTATTCGGATACACCATCACTTTTAAACATTCATTCTTAAATTGAAGCGCCCGCTCCATCGCCTCTTGCGTATGCTCCAGCGCATATTGATCCGTCACAAGGTGTTTCGTGTCCACAATGCCGGAAGCAAGGAATTCAATTCCTTTTGGATACGTATTGGCATAACGGAAGATGCCGTATATATCAATCTCATTGTCCGCGATAAATGGCACGTTTAACGGAATTTCATTCTGAGAAGGCAAACCGACAATCGCAAGCTTTCCGCCGCGTCGTACAGAAGCCAGTGCGGATTGCAGTGCCGCAGGATTCCCCGCTGTTTCCCAAGCAACGTCAACGCCACTTTCATTTGTGATTTTTTTGATCTCTTCAATAGCGTCCTGTTCACGGATATTGATCACATGAGTAGCTCCCATTTTTTTCGCGGCATTTAACCGCAGCGGCTCTAAGTCGGTCACAATGATTGTACTTGCTCCAAATGCTTTAGCGGCTGCAACAGCCATTAATCCAACAGGGCCCATTCCCATGATCGCAATCGTTGATCCAGGCTGAAGCTTCGTTCTCATCGCTGCATGGATACCGACAGAAAACGGTTCAATCAAGGCAGCATCCTCATAAGAAAGTGAATCTGGAATGGAGAAAACAAAGTCCTGTCTGATTTTGATATATTGTACAAACGCGCCGTCTACTGGCGGCGTGGCCAAAAACTGTACATCCGGACAAAGGTTATAACGCCCTTCTTTGCACGCTTCACAGCGCCCGCACGTAACACCAGGTTCAACAGCGACGCGGTCACCGACTTTGAATTGATCAACAGACGAGCCGACAGCCGCGATTTCTCCCGCGCACTCATGTCCGAGGATAAATGGCTTCTCCACTACATAGTTGCCTATTCGGCCATTTGTATAGTAATGCAGATCTGATCCGCAAATACCGACAGCCATCACCTTAATCAATACTTCATCATGGCTGATGTCAGGTACAGGCAATGTTTCTATTCTGATTTCTCTTGTGTTATGCATAATAGCAGCCTTCATGGTTTTAGGTACTGTGTGAGTCATTTGGCAAATTCCTTTCTTTATGAATACTTCTAACGGCATGTGGCCGCTTCATCAAGAAATGTAAGTGCATACATTTTTGTTTTCTCTGTTACTGCCCTCATTTTATCTGCTTTTCAGAATGTTCAACAGCTTTTCATGCTGTATAAAAGGACAGCCGCACTGTACTTTTTGATTTTTCATATACAAAACAAGCAGGATTGATAAAATAGTACTAATAGGAGGTGCAGGTTTTATGGCTGAACTTGAAGATCGAAAACAATTTGCGGAATTGCTGGCACCTGGCGTAAAGTCATTAAAACTTCATCCAGATTATAAAGTCAGAAGGAATAAGAACGAAAAAACAGGACAGTCTTATTTAGACAACATTTCACACCAGCTGGGAGTTTCCCCAAACACGATTAAAAGCTGGATCGGACAGATGGGTGCGAACTATGTTCCCGGAAGAATCGAAGACGGAAAACTATTCGGAATGATCTGGATCATTCTTGAAAAAACCGATATGAATATACAGTGGTTTACCGACCTGCTTGAGACCACCACTATACCGGTAATCAAGCCTGCACTGCCTGTATGGGCGGCCTCATGTCTTAAAAAAGCGAAAATAGTACGGGAGGACAATTCATTCGGAGCACCGCTTGATCAAGATATTGAAAAAACAGTCAAGCGTTTATTTCCCGATATTCTCGACCATAAAACGAATGCGCTTACAGAACAGATGCCTTTGACACACAACTTACCGTCACGCTGGTCGGGTCACTTTATAGGACGAAGATTTGACATCGAGGCGATACGGCAATGGATGCTTTCCCCATCACCCGTCTGTTTAATTACCGGATGGGCAGGCATGGGAAAAACGACAACTGCTCTAGAAGCAGCCTATTCCTGTATCGGCGATTCCTCAGATTGGCCGGCATTCAACAGCATCATCTGGCTCAGTGCTGATTGGAAAGGATTAAGCTTTAGCGATTTTTTAAATACGATTGCATACCAGCTCGGCCGAACGGAACAAATCGATAAATCCATAAACGAAAAACGATTTGTCGTCCGCAATGCTTTGGCCAATTACACCAGAGAAAAACCGGTACTGCTGATCGTGGACAGCATAGACACTGCCGAAAGAGACATTCACGAATTTATCACCAGCCTGCCCCAAGGTGTGAAAATTCTCCTCACAGCACGTGAAAACTTGAAGCAAACCTATCGGGAAGGCTTCGGAGAAATGGTAACCATCCAGCTGAGCGGACTTGAACAAACAGATGCCCTGGAATATTTTCATCAAGAAGTGAACCGCTGCCTGCAAATGTGCAACGACCCAACTAAACAAGCAAAGCTGGCGCAGCTGCTGGAACTGTCTCCAGAACTGAAGAGCGAGTTCATTTCAGCGACAGCCGGAAACCCGAAAGCCATGGCACTCAGCATCGCCTATATGTCAGACGATGACATGCCCGCTCAGCAGCTGATTCATGAGCTCGGAAAAGCAGGCTACTCACTATTAGACCTGTTTGATTTTCTATTTGGGCGCACATGGCATAGATGCAATGAAGACACCCGGAAGCTATGGCAGGCGCTATGCTTTTTCAGCAAGCCGCCAGATGAAAAAAGCCTGGCGGCAGCGGCCGGATTAGACGCTCGCCGTTTCCATTACGCAGTTGAACAAATGCGGTCTTTTGCTCTGATTCAGCCCGAACGAAGCAAAGGAAGTACACAGTACTTCGCCCATCAAACCGTTGTCGCATACGGAGAACAGCACTTATCCGAAAATCAGCAATATGAAAAAGAAGCCCGCAGCCGCTGGGCGCACTATTATATTGATTATGCCGAAACCCATTTAAAGCGGGAACAGCCAAACTCTGTCTATTGGAGCTATCTCCTGGGACGTGATTTAGACCCAATCAAAAAAGAATGGCCAAACATCCTAAAGGTGATCAAATGGTCAAGCGAAACCGGACAAAATGAAATCTTAATTGAACTCATCACCCGCATCAGCCATTTTCTAAGCAGAATCAACCTGCCCTTACGAATCGAATACGGCCGTAAAGCCGCCGATGCCGCCCATCAATTAGGCAAACACACACGAGAAGCCTTCTTCCGAATCGACACAGCAGGCTGGGCACTGATGGAAGTCAACGATTTAGACGAGGCACTTCAACAAATTGAAGCCGGCCTGAAAACGCTGGAACAATCAGACACTGAAGAGCAAGACGTTCACGATCTAAAGGTATGGGGACTCGCACTGCAATCGAGGCTGCTTTTAAAAGCTGGAAGTCATGAAAAAGCGGAAGCGATTTTAACCGAAATCAAAGATATACCGATCTCCCCTGCGATTCAACACAGAGTTTTACTAGTTCGCGGAGATCTAAACTTTTCGAGAGGTCATGATGAAGAAGCCATTCAATTATACGAAGCGGCAAATCAAATCAGCTCCACGTACGGCGGCGAAAAAACGATAGAAGCCTATTTCAATTTAGGTGTGGCTTACGTGAAATGTGGTCAGTTTGAGAAAGCGGAAGAAGCTTTTGAGCAGATGCTTTATGACAAACACAACGCGAATCAGGTTGAGCTGATTTATTATTATTATGGGATGGCGCAGCTGTTGCATCGTAAAGGAGAGAAAACGAAAGCGATGGAAGCTAATCAGAAAGCGATTCGTTTGATTGATTCTTGGGAGCCTGCTATTGGGATTCGGGGTGAGGTGGAACGATTGGCAATGGTGATCAAAGAAAACGACTAGTACGTAGTTCTGTCAGGAATCTCACTCAGTTTCTTTATTATAAATAGAAAAGGCCAACTGAAGTCGCAGTTGGCCTTTCGTTTCTTATTAATGTCTACAAATGTACTGAACGAGATTTTCCCGTATGTATTCTTTCTCGTATAAAGGAAAGCGTATCATTTGCCAGCTTTTTGCGGCAAAGAACAATACCGGAATGACCACAATTGTAGACATATCTTGTGGGCTTCTCCCAACTTTCCCATAAATAATCGGCATCTTTTAAGTCTATATACTGATCATGTTTAGCAGAAATCAGCAGTATGTTATCTTTATTAACTTTCGGCAAGGCTTGACTAGGATCTGTGATATTCCAATATTTTATTAACTCTTCATAGGTCACACCATTTTGTTCTAATTCTTCTCTTATGTATTTACCTGGGATCGTGTTCCATATCGAATAAGAAAGGCGATTGGCATAAAAGATAGATACCACTACATCAATTTGAGATTCTAGGGTAGCAATTAGATTAGTAACCCATCCCCCTAAGCTTACTCCCACTATGATAACAGGGCCCTTTTTATTTGCTTTTATCCAGTGAATGAACGCCCGTAAATCTACAATAGACTGTCTTGTCGACTCAATTGTACGATCAATATTTGCACTAATCATCAACTCGCCATTATACAATGAATTTTCCGGTTCTCTTTCAAAATGGTATGGAAGAGAATAATAATACATGTTCCAGCCTAAATCGTTCATTATACGATTATGAAATATTTTTTTGATCCTATTGTACGAATCCATGCGCCAGCCATGTACAAAGATAACATTGGGTTGATCTATATCATTTTCATTAAAAAAACCTCCCCTTTTAAAGTATCATTAACAGGATTCCCAGATTGAATTAAAGATTCATAGCCAAAGGTTCCAATTTTATAATTTTTTCCTGATTCATTCAAATCAATTGAAACATCAGCTATATTTGCACTGTAAAATTCTTCTCTATCATCTATATCGGCTGTAAAAGCAGCAGAAAAATGTTTATCTTTGCTTCTTTTTCTGTGTAAATCATATAAAGCCAAGCGATCTATCATTTTTGAGAAATGCACTATTAAGTCCTCCTTGATAAACAAAAAAACTAATATTAGAGTTGATAATTGGATTGTCTGTCTCCATAGAGTCGGGACGGATTTTATCAAGAATCTAACTTCATCGACAGTGAATTTTTTGGGATCAGTTAGATGTCATTATTCTGACTCTCTTTATTCTTAACAAAAAAGACGAGTTCCTTATTGCAAGGAAAACATCGTCTTTTAGTAGCTAAAAAAAGCAGCACAAATAGACATTTTAACAGGATTTCTCTTTGACAGTGCTTTCCTAGAGGAAACCGTCTAAAAGTGTTGGTGGCACTATTTATCTAGATAACGGGGTCTTTTTTTGTCGTATGAGAGTATACCAATATTGTCTCCTGTCTGCAATAGAGAGAAAGGTAACAGAGGTTGGGACGAATAATTTTCAACCCCATAAGTGAATGGATATAGAAAATGACCAAAAATAAATAACAATGCCCTTCCTCTTTGTGGATAAGGGCTCTTATTATTTCAATTACTTATTGTTTCACTTTTATTTTGGTCGGGCTCATAATATCATGGATAAGCCCAGAATAGGCTGGAACCTTCTCGCTGCATTCCAAATAATGCCCCGTGTTATTTTTTGAGACGATGGAATTCAACTCACTTCTGGTTTTCAGCAGTCGAAGATGAGGTACTGCGCCTCCTTAAAAATCACAAAGTAAATCAAAACAAAGTCAAGATGCAAATAAAGTATGAATTGTATGATGAGAATTTTGTATTTCAGTCGATAGAATAGTCTATATCGGGGTTACCTACCGTTTATCAAAACTATTGAGTATCGATATAAAACAGTGCTGAAAAAATCAAACCACAAAAGACAGAAAAAAAGAAGCCTCTCACAAGTTCGGTGAACTCATGAGAAGCCTCGAAAATTTATAAATGGCATCAAAAGGGCATCAAAAATGACGTCCGTTGCCGACAAACCCTTGTTTATCAAGGGTTTTTTGTCGGTTTTACATCATTCCGCCCATACCGCCCATGCCGCCCATGTCAGGCATTCCTGCGCCGCCGGCATTTTCTTCCGGTTTGTCAGCGACAACAGCTTCAGTTGTTAAGAGCATTGCTGCTACAGAAGCTGCGTTTTGCAGTGCAGAGCGTGTAACTTTCGTTGGGTCAACGATACCTTTTTCGATCATGTTTACCCATTCGCCAGTTGCAGCGTTGAAGCCTACGCCGATTTCTTCGTTTTTCAGGCGCTCAACGATGACAGATCCTTCAAGACCTGCATTGTGCGCGATTTGACGAATTGGCTCTTCAAGCGCGCGAAGCACGATGTTGATACCTGTTTGCGCATCACCTTCAGCTTCAACTGCAGCGACTTTGTTATATACGTTGACAAGCGCTGTACCACCGCCGGATACGATGCCTTCTTCAACAGCTGCGCGAGTTGAGTTCAGGGCGTCTTCGATGCGAAGTTTACGCTCTTTCAGCTCAGTTTCAGTTGCAGCGCCGACTTTGATGACAGCTACGCCGCCAGCAAGTTTAGCAAGACGCTCTTGTAATTTTTCTCTGTCGAACTCAGAAGTTGTTTCTTCCACTTGAGCGCGGATTTGAGTGACGCGTGCAGAAATTTTATCTGTTTCGCCAGCGCCTTCAACGATTGTTGTGTTTTCTTTTGTAACCACAACTTTAGAAGCGCGTCCCAATTGTCCGATTTCAGTAGATTTCAGGTCAAGGCCAAGATCTTCTGTGATGACTTCTCCGCCAGTAAGGACAGCGATGTCTTCAAGCATTGCTTTACGGCGGTCACCGAAGCCAGGAGCTTTAACAGCCACTGCGTTGAATGTGCCGCGAAGTTTATTCACAACAAGTGTTGCGAGAGCTTCACCTTCAACATCCTCAGCGATCAGAAGCAATGGTTTGCCTTGCTGAACAACCTGCTCAAGCACAGGAAGAATTTCTTGAATGTTTGTGATTTTTTTGTCTGTGATTAAGATGTAAGGATTGTCAAGAACCGCTTCCATCTTATCAGAATCAGTTACCATGTAAGGAGACGCATATCCGCGGTCGAATTGCATACCTTCAACAACTTCAAGCTCAGTTGTGAAGCCTTTAGACTCTTCGATTGTGATAACGCCGTCGTTGCCTACGCGCTCCATTGCTTCAGCGATAAGGCTTCCGACTTCCTCATCAGCAGCAGAGATCGCAGCAACCTGAGCGATAGATTCTTTGCCTTCGATTGGCTTAGAAATTTCTTTCAGGTTCTCGATCGCAACGTTTACAGCTTGTTCCATACCTTTACGCACGCCTACAGGGTTAGCGCCTGCTGTTACGTTTTTAAGGCCTTCACGGATCATTGCTTGCGCAAGAACTGTCGCAGTTGTTGTACCGTCACCGGCAACGTCATTTGTTTTGCTGGCTACTTCAGCTACAAGCTTAGCACCCATGTTTTCAAACGCGTCTTCAAGTTCGATTTCTTTAGCGATTGTTACACCGTCATTAGTGATTAACGGAGAACCGAATTTTTTCTCTAGAACCACGTTGCGTCCTTTTGGTCCTAAAGTTACTTTTACAGCATCAGCAAGTGCATCAACACCGCGAAGCATTGCGCGGCGAGCTTCTTCACTAAACTTAATATCTTTTGCCATGTGTACGAAACCTCCTCGAATTTTTAAGTATTTGTTTATTTAAGAATTAGCCGATAACAGCTAAAATGTCGCTTTCACGTAAGATTAAGTATTCAGTACCTTCGTATTTCACTTCAGTACCTGCGTATTTTGAGAAGATAATGCGGTCGCCCTCTTTTACTTCTAAAGCAACGCGCTCTCCGCTTTCTAACACGCGACCTGAACCAGCTGCCACGATTTTGCCTTCTTGCGGCTTTTCTTTTGCAGAATCCGGTAACACAATTCCGCTGGCAGTTTTTTCTTCAGATTCTACGAGTTCAATGACAACGCGATCACCTAATGGCTTTAACAATGTAATAACCTCCTCAATAGTATGAATATGTAATTTTAGCACTCAGCACTAAAGAGTGCTAACACAATTCTTATAATAAAGAATCTCACTTCCAATTTCAAGTGATAAGATAAAAAATTTTTCACGCTTACATCATTCTTTTCAGCTCAGATATCCCTTGGCTTTTTCACCCTCGATTCAATTATGTTACAATAGCTGTAGACAAAAGAAACCCATTTAACAAAGGAGTACATACCATTTGAGAAAACAGTATTGGTTTATTATTTTGACATATATCATCATGCAGTTTTCAGCAGTAATTGCGATTCCCTTGTTATTTAAATTCGGTTATGCGGGAGGACAGCCCACAAAAGAAAATCTGCTGTACGCGCAGGGATTATGGTCCGTCATCAGTTTTATTGCCTGTCTGATTGTTGTATTGCTCATTCTCAGAACCGCGCCTAAAACTACGCTGCGAAACGAAAAGAAAGACTCGGTCGGACTTTCGATCCTTTGGGCGATAGCCGGGTTTTTCATCGCCCTTTTCTCTCAAGGATTAGCCGGTTCTATTGAATATTATGTATTTGGCATCGGAAGAGAATCAGAAAATACAAAAGCCATCCTGGATGTGATTCAGGCAGTTCCGCTCATGATTATCGTTTCTTCTATCATCGGGCCTATATTAGAAGAAATCATCTTCAGAAAAATCATTTTCGGCGCGCTGTACGAAAAAACGAATTTCTTTATTGCCGGACTGATCAGCTCCATTATTTTCGGAATTGTTCACGCGGATTTAACGCACCTTCTGCTGTATACGGCAATGGGCTTTACCTTTGCATTTCTATATGCGAGAACCAAACGGATTTGGGTGCCGATTTTCGCCCATGTAATGATGAATACATTCGTCGTCATTATGCAGCTTGAGCCTGTTCAGAAATACCTTGAACAGCAAAGCACACAAATGCAATTGATTATTGGAGGATTATTTTCATGAGAAACCCGATAGTGTGGGGAATGATCTACTTTGCCGTAGGGTGCATCTTTACTTATCTCGCCGCAAGCTCGCCAGGCAGCATGTGGTCATTTTACTCCATCCTGCTGATGGTGTTCGCTGCATACAACATCAGCATTTCTTTTAAGATGTTCGCCTTTTCATTTAAAATAAAGAAGAACCAGAAATAAAGAAAATCCATTTCTCTTCTATGAGAAATGGATTTTTTATGTTGGCTAAGAAGAAACGTCCTGATCGGCAGCACTGCTTTTCTGCGCTTTCCGATAGGCAGCCTTCGATATTAAAATACTGATTTCATACAAAATCAAGAGCGGAACAGTCACCATCATATGAGACAAAAGCTCAGGTGGTGTAATCAGAGCAGCAATCACAAGCAGCGTAAAGTACGCATACTTTCTGATTTTCGCTAAGAACATCGGTGTCACAATTCCAAGCCTTGTCAAAAACATAAGGATGACCGGCATTTGAAACAACAGTCCAAACGGAATCGTCAGCTGCAGAAGAAAATGAAAATATTCATTAATTCCAATCACCTGAGTGACATTCAAATCCTGAGAGATCCGTTTCATAAAATCGACAACAAAAGGAAATAAAATATAATAGGAAAAAGATAAACCCGCTAAAAACAGCAAAATAGAGATCGGAATGTAGCTGAGCGTTACTTTGCGCTCCTTTTCATAGAGGCCCGGGCTCACAAAAGCCCAAAGCTGATAAAGAATAACCGGCGAAGTCAGGACAATCCCGATGATAAACGCAAACTGCATAAACACATAAAGCGGGTCTGTCAGATTAAACGCATTGAGCGTGAGCTCCTTCGCTTCATCGGTTTCTTGCAGATACACTATAATCGGCTTCGCTAAAAAAAATCCCGCGATAAAAAAAACGACAAACGCCAGCGCCACAACCAGCAATCGTTTTCGAAGCTCCGCAATATGCTCCAGCAGCGACATTTGATTCACTTTCATTTGTGTCATCCTAACTTACTGATTCTCTTTCTTTTTTTCCTCATCATCACTCGCTAATCCTTTAGTAGCGTTTTTGAATTCACGAAGTGTGTCTCCAGCCGCTTTTCCCAACTCAGGCAGCTTTTTGGGACCAAAGATAATCAGAGCAACGATTGCGATAACAGCAAGGCTTCCAGGACCGATCGGCATATTTGGGCTCCTCCTTTCCGGTTACTCGATTTCCTCTAAAACAGAATAATGCTTCAAGAAATAAACCAGTGACTGAAGCTCTACAGCTAAATCTATATGATGAATTCGAATGTGTTCCGGCACATTCAAACGGGCCGGCGTAAAATTAAGAATACCCTTGATCCCTAACGCAACCAATCTGTCAGTAATCGATTGGGCCGCTACTGCGGGCACTGTCAGAATGGCAACTGATTCGCCTTTTACATGTTGTTCAAGATCATCGAGGTTAAAGACGGGCACACCGCCTACCTCAGTTCCTATTTTACTCTCATTTATATCAAAAGCCATAGAAATTTTTGTGTTATTATTTTTTGTGAAATTATAGTGAAGAAACGCTGTTCCTAAGTTTCCGACACCAATCAGGATAACGTCTGTCATTTCATCCTGATCAAGCGTTTTTCGGAAAAATGACAGCAAATAATCGACATTATATCCGTATCCTTTTTTGCCAAGAGCTCCAAAATAGGAAAAATCCCTGCGAATCGTGGCAGAATCAACCTTTACGGCATCGCTGAGTTCAGCAGATGATACACGCTGTTTTCCTGACGCATGCAGATTCTTTAAAAAGCGATAATAAAGCGGCAGCCGTTTTGCCGTCGCCTGCGGAATTTTTGATTGATCCTTATTCATTTTTGGTCCTCCAAATTATACTCGGATAGTTCTCTTTTAAAGTCACCGTTTTTCCCGCCTGTCTTTTCCAGCAAGCAGGTAGGGCCGATGACCATCCCCTTATCAAGCGCCTTGCACATATCGTAAACAGTAAGGGCACATACCGATGCAGAAGTTAGCGCTTCCATTTCCACACCTGTACTCCCTTTCGTTTTGACCTGTGCTTTTATATGAAGTATAACTTCTGTTTCTTTTATTTTCCAGTCAAACGAAATATCGACCCCGCTCAAGGATAGCGGATGGCACATCGGAATGATATTTGATGTTTGTTTCGCAGCCATAATGCCCGCAACCTGAGCGACAGCAAGTACATCTCCTTTGCCGATATCATGGCTTTTTATTTTCTCGTACACTTCACTCTTCATGTGTACGCTTGATACAGCCGCCGCAGTACGGACAGTCGAAGATTTTTCGCTGATATCCACCATCTGGGCTCTGCCCTGTTCATTAAAATGAGAAAATCCATTCATAGTAAAAACTCTCCTTAAACAGATCATACACTATTTTCTTCTCTATGTCTTATTCGGCCAATGTATTGTTTGCTGAGTTCTGGTTCATAAGCTACACTTAACTTATTATAGCAGAGGTGAAATAATATGATGATCTTACAAATTAATCAGCTTTCCAAATCATTTGGTGCTGATACTATTTTAAACAATATAAAGCTGGAAGTCAGAAACCGTGATCGCGTCGCTATTGTAGGAAGAAACGGCGCTGGGAAATCTACACTCCTTAAAATTATCGCAGGTCACCTTTCATATGAAAAGGGTGAAATGATCAAGCCGAAAGATATCACAATGGGCTATTTGGCCCAGCATACCGGCTTGGATTCTAAGCTTACCATAAAAGAAGAGCTGCTGACTGTTTTTGATCACTTAAAAGCGATGGAAAAAGAAATGCGAAACATAGAAGAAAAAATGGCGGCAGCTGACCCAAGTGAACTGGAAAGTATCATGAAAACCTACGACCGCCTTCAGCAGGAATTTAAAGATAAAGGCGGCTATCAATATGAAGCAGATGTCAGATCTGTGCTGCACGGTCTCGGCTTCAGCCATTTTGACGATTCAACACAGGTGCAAAGCCTAAGCGGTGGTCAGAAAACTAGACTGGCCTTGGGTAAGCTTCTGTTAACACAGCCTGACCTTCTCATTCTAGATGAGCCGACCAACCATCTGGACATTGATACGCTGACATGGCTTGAACATTATTTACAAGGCTATTCAGGCGCCATTCTGATTGTTTCTCACGACCGCTACTTTTTGGACAAAGTGGTGAACCAGGTGTACGAGGTATCAAGATCAGAAAGCAAAAAGTATCACGGCAACTACAGCGCTTATCTCGACCAAAAAGCCGCGCAGTATGAGAAAGATATTAAAATGTATGAAAAGCAGCAGGATGAAATCGCCAAGCTTCAGGACTTCGTAGACCGAAATCTGGCGAGAGCCTCAACGACAAAAAGAGCACAAAGCCGCCGGAAACAGCTAGAACGGATGGACGTCATGTCAAAACCGCTCGGCGACGAAAAATCAGCAAATTTTCATTTCGATATTACAAAACAGAGCGGGAACGAGGTCCTGCGGGTTCAGGATCTGACCATCAGCTATGAAAACCAGCCGCCGCTTCTGACAGATGTGTCGTTTAGGCTTACAAGAGGAGAAAGCGCCGCTCTTGTAGGTCCCAACGGAATCGGAAAATCAACCCTGCTGAAAACATTAATAAACACACTGAAGCCAGATCAAGGATCAATAGCGTACGGCTCAAATGTCAGTATCGGTTACTATGACCAGGAACAGGCTGAGCTGACCTCCTCTAAACGCGTCATTGATGAGCTGTGGGACGAGTATCCGGAGCTTCAAGAGAAAGAAATCAGAACGTGCCTCGGAAATTTCTTATTCTCCGGGGATGATGTGCTTAAACCCGTCTATTCCCTAAGCGGGGGTGAAAAAGCAAGAGTGGCCCTGGCCAAGCTGATGCTGCAAAAAGCTAACTTTCTCATTCTTGATGAGCCGACGAACCATCTTGACTTAGACAGCAAAGAAGTTCTCGAGAACGCCTTGATCGATTATCCGGGCACATTGTTATTTGTCTCACATGACAGATATTTTATTAACAGAATCGCAACAAGGGTATATGAGCTTTCTCCAAACCATATTGAAGAATATCTCGGAGATTACGATTATTATACAGAGAAAAAAACACAGCAGCTGGAATTAGAGAAAATGAAACAGCAAGAGGAAACTGAAAAAGCCACGGCTGCAATGAAATCCGACTCTAAACGTTCTTATGAGGAAGAAAAAGAATGGAAAAAGAAAGAACGCCAACGACTCAGACGCATAAAAGAAATTGAAACGACAGTTCAAACCATAGAAGAAAAAATCAGTCACAATGATGAATTACTTTGTGATCCGGAAGTATATCAGGACCACGAAAAGGTACAAGCCATCCACGCTGACAACGAGAAACTCAATCAAGAATTGGAAAACCTACTATCAGAATGGGAAGAACTATCCACAGAAGAAGATTAAAAAAGTCAAGCACCTCTTTTTTAGAGGTGCTTTTTATCCACAGAAAATAGCCTTATAAGCAAACGAAGAAAGCGATTTATACACAATATCCACAAAATTTTCTGAATTTATCCACTTTATTAACAGCCTCTCAACCCCTTTATCCATCTATATCTCTATAATTACTCACAGATATGTGGATAAATTGAGAATTATCTGTTAATAACAATAAAAAAGCCTCACTCCATTATGTCGTGAGACCTTGGTAAGAAGTCAGTTCAAGACCAGGCTGGCCATTCATATCATATGATCCGCGAATCCCTTTTTCAAAAGCAATTGTACCGGCCGCAGCAATCATTGCAGCATTATCCGTACATAAGGATAGCGGAGGAATGATGAGCGCTGTCCCCTCATGCTGGGAAAATTCCTTCTGTAACGCAGCTCTGAGTCCTCTGTTTGCAGCTACTCCGCCGGCCAAAAGAACCTGTTTGACACCATATTCTTTTGCAGCGCGTGCCGTTTTTGTCACTAAGACATCAATGACGCTATTCTGAAAACTGGCAGAAAGATCTTCCGGCGCAATTTCCTGTCCTTTTTGAGCCGCGTTATGAAGCGTATTGATCACAGCTGATTTCAGCCCGCTGAAGCTGAAATTATAAGAACCTTCTTCAAGCCATGCGCGAGGCAGAGGAATAGTGTCATTCCCTGATTCCGCAAGCTTGTCAATCTGCGGTCCGCCTGGATACGGGAGCCCCATCGTTCTTGCCACTTTGTCATAAGCTTCCCCTGCTGCGTCATCGAGTGTTTCCCCGATCACTTCAAATGAACCGTGCTCTTTCATATAAACCAATTCCGTATGGCCGCCGGAAACGACCAATGCAAGCGCTGGAAAAACGATCTCTTCTACCAGACGGTTTGCGTAGATATGGCCCGCTATATGATGGACTCCAACTAACGGAATATGATGCGCAAAGCTCAATGCTTTAGCGGCGTTTACTCCGATTAGCAGTGCTCCCACCAATCCCGGGCCTTCAGTAACTGCAATCGCATCTATATCACGATATGTCATGTCTGCTTTACGGAAAGCCTCTTCGATCACTAAAGTGATTTGCTCCACATGATGTCTTGATGCAATTTCCGGCACAACCCCTCCGAATCGTTTATGGCTTTCAATTTGAGAGGCCACAACGTTCGAGACGATTTCTGTTCCGTTTTTTACAATAGCTGCTGCCGTTTCATCGCAGCTCGTTTCGATTCCTAATATATAAAGATCTTTTTGCTCATTCATTTATCGTCACCCACATAATTAACGCATCTTCCCCGTTATCAGTATAATAGTTCTTTCTTATTCCGCCGGGCTGCATCCCGAACTTTTTATATAAACTTTGAGCAGGGTGATTGGAAACCCTCACTTCAAGCGAAAGCCGCCTCGCCTCTTTTTCTTTACAAAGCTCGAGAGCTGAACGAAAAAGTGCTTCTCCTAAAGACTGGCCCCTATACTCTGGTTTAATCGCGATATTTGTGATTTGGGCGTCGTCCATCACAATCCAAATCCCGCAATAACCCGCGATACAATCGTCCTTTTCAATCACGAGATAGTGGGCATACGGATTTTCAAGCAATTCATGATAAAACGAATCCTTCGTCCAGGGAGACGTAAAGGAGGATGTTTCAATTTCGTATACGTGATCAACATCATCAAGCTGCATTTTTCTGACTGCTGCTTTTGTTTTCATCCTATCACCCTACTTTTGACTTTCAATCCATTTCGCTTCAGCTTCTGCAAGCCTTAAATAATCCGGCACAAGCCCGTGAATATCAGCAGCTTCCCTATCCGCACCCAAGTAAGCCAATTCGGAAGGGCGGGGATTATGCTGAGCCGCAGACCCTATGATTCCTTTTGTCCCTAATACATCCAATATCGTCTCCTCGTGTATGGATGTATCATGACCTAAAAACAAAACAGGGCGCTCCTTCTCTTTTAGCATCTCCAGCCACTCTGTCAGCATCACATTTTGATCCGGCACAGCCTGTTCTAAAAGACCGTTTTTATATTCATAAAGACCTGTATACACCTGTCCGCGTCTCGCATCAAATATAGGGCTGATCAGACCGTCAAAGTGACGTCCATTTGCCGCCAGCGCTTCAAGACTTGAAACAGCAGAAATCGGAATGTTTAAAGACCAGGCAAGTGTTTTGGCTATGGTTACACCGATTCTCACCCCTGTGTACGAGCCTGGACCTTTTGCGACAACAATTTTAGAAAGGTCCTGCGGGGTTATATCACAATCATTCAGCAAAGAATGAACAGCAGGCATCGCCCTCACAGAGTGATTCTTTTTTAAATATGTCATGTATTCTGCTATGACAGTGTTGTTCCGAAGTAGCGCTATGCCTAAAGTATAATTCGATGTATCAATTGCTAATATTGTCATGTCTACTTATCTCCTCACAAAGCATTTCATACCGATTCCCCACAGCTGTAAAGATGATCTCTCTTTCATCGTCACCAACTCTTTTAATGGCAATTTGCAGTCGCTCCTGCGGAAGCTGCTCTTCAATTAAATGTGCCCATTCCACTAAGCAGACACCTTGTCCATGAAAATATTCATCAAGTCCTAAGTCTTCACTCTCGTCTTCCATTCTGTATACATCCATATGATAAAGAGGAAGTGAACCATCGTTATATTCTTTTATGATCGTAAACGTCGGACTGTTTACAACACGTGTAATTCCGAGTCCTTCAGCAAAACCTTTTGTAAAGGTTGTTTTCCCAGCTCCTAAATCGCCCTCTAATGTCAGGACGTCCCCAGGCTTTGAAAACGATGCAGTCAGCTTAGCAATCGCTTTTGTTTCTTCAGGATTTACAGTTCTCCATTTTAATTGCTTCACACGAGTCACCCGTCTTATTTAAAATGATTATATCCTTTTTTCTCTAAAGTCATTGTTTCTTCATCTGTCTTTAATACGACATTGGATTCTGTCTTTTCACGGACACATCCAATCTTTTTAATTGGCAGTTGAAGTCTGCTGCACTCCTGCTGTAACAGTTCCCAGTCTTCCTTTGAGATCGTCCCAGTCAGCTCAAAATCCTCTCCGCCAAACAAAGCCCATTCCTTCCATTTGGAATTTAACTTAGGCAAGTCCGGATGAACTGGAAGAAGGTTCTCGTCAATTTCTATTGAAACAGAGCTGGATTCAGCAATTTCATGCAATTCACTTGCCAATCCGTCACTAATATCATTAAGAGCCACACGCTGAGCGTTCGAGCATAGTCTGCCAACACTCACTCTTGGGTGAGGGCGTTTATGCCTATTGATAAAGTAATCTGTTTCAAATGATGTTTCCGGATGAGAGGACTCTTTTAGCAGCAATGAAAGTCCAGCAGCAGAAGAACCGATTTCACCAGTGACAAAGACTATATCATTCGGCTTTGCCAAACTGCGCAAACAGGCACGTCCCTTTTCAACTTCCCCAATCACAGTCACTGTGACGACTAGTTTATCAGAAGTAGAAACTGTATCACCGCCAATCAGGTCCATACAGTATAGTTTCGCCAGCTCATTCATTCCTTCATACATGGCCTTGATTTCTGATTCCGTCCATTTTGAAGGCACCGCAAGAGACACTAAATAAAACTTAGGAATACCTCCCATTGCGGCAATATCACTTATATTTATAGCCAACGCCTTATATCCAATGTCCTCCGGCGAAGAATAGCTCAATTTAAAATGTACGTCCTCTACCATTGTATCGACACATACAATTTCCTGCACACCGTTTTTCGCTGTGTAAAGAGCCGCATCGTCTCCAATTCCTACATCAACGGAAGAATGGTGAATGGTCCGCGGAGTAATACGATTAATTAAATCAAACTCATCCATTAACCAAACCTCCTTTTGGTCTGATGATGTTTTATATGTACTGTATCTAGTGTATCGGATTATGGTGAAATATCCAAGATATTGCCGATATAAAGAAAGCTTGGCTATCATACCAAGCAAAAGATGTAATAAAAGAAAACACAAAAAAAACGAAAACATGATCGTTTCGTTTACAATAAATGGCGGTCCGGACGGGACTCGAACCCGCGACCTCCTGCGTGACAGGCAGGCATTCTAACCAACTGAACTACCGGACCATTTTAATTTGGTTGCACCCTTTGGGCGCTCCTTATTTTAAAGGATATATTTTTTTGGTTGCGGGGGCAGGATTTGAACCTGCGACCTTCGGGTTATGAGCCCGACGAGCTACCGAACTGCTCCACCCCGCGATGATATAATTAAGATAAAACTGCTTGGCGGCGTCCTACTCTCACAGGGGGAAACCCCCGACTACCATCGGCGCTGAAGAGCTTAACTTCCGTGTTCGGCATGGGAACGGGTGTGACCTCTTCGCTATCGCCACCAAACAATTGAGAGTGTTCTCTCAAAACTAGATAACAGGTGTGACATCATTAGGAATTAGGTTAAGTCCTCGATC
>NZ_LPVF01000010.1 GCF_001517105.1 Bacillus halotolerans | reverse complement strand
ATATGTAAGGGTTTTCATTATTTTTTTATAAAAATTCTATATACGGGGTAGATATGATGAGATTATCGTTTAACGAAGAAGAAGTTGAGCGTGCGATGAATTTGTACAGAGTTTTTGCAAGGGCTTTCAAAAGTGTGTCTGAACACAGCATCCGTGACAGCAAAGAGCACGGCTTTAATCCCACAGAATTTGCCGTACTGGAACTTTTGTATACGAGAGGCCCGCAAAAATTACAGCAAATTGGGTCGCGGCTTCTGCTTGTAAGCGGAAACGTCACATATGTCATTGACAAGCTAGAAAGAAACGGGTTTTTAGTCAGGGAGCAGGACCCGAAAGATAAACGCTCCGTTTACGCGCATCTCACGGATAAAGGGAATGAGTATTTGGATAAAATTTATCCAATTCATGCGCTCCGTATAGCGAGAGCGTTTTCAGGCCTTTCGTCTGATGAGCAGGACCAGCTGATCCTCCTGCTGAAGAAAGCAGGTATTCACAGCCAGCATTTACTGTTTCGTTAGTTATTCCACACTCTCTTTTCAGGAGGGTGTTTTTTTATGTTCACATTCATCTAATATCCTTTTTAAAACCTCCCCAATCTCCCGGTCGCACATTTGGCCAAGATACTCCCTGACCTGCTTCTCTGCTGCTGCCCGTTCATTCGATTGAAAAAATGCTGAAATACGCTCTTCTGTCCGCTTCATATCCCAGTTTCTTATATCTGTGACAAGCTGCCGTTCTTTTAACAGGTTCAAATTCATTTCCTCCTGGCCCGGCAGCGCATGATAGATAAATACCGGAAGCCTTTTCTTTAAGCATTCACTGATGGTTACGCCTCCTGGCTTTGTCATGACGCCTGAGGCTTGTGCGTACAGACGGTTCATTTCTGCTTTGCTGTGAAGGTATGGGATCGCCTCGATAAAAGGATGTTGTAAACTTTTGACATAGCGGTAGAGCTTTTCGTTTCTGCCGCATAATATTTTGTATAAGATGTTTCCGCCTGGCGACAGCCCCTGGACCAGCTTGAAAATACCTCCGACTCCCATACTGCCGCCTGTGATCATGACGGTATAAGGCGGACGATGCTGACAGGTGTCTGCGGTTCCTGCTTCATAAGCCCGGTGAACGGGAATGCCGGTTAAAAATATTTTTTCCTGGTTGATTCCTTCGGTCATGAGCTGCTTCTTGATATCCATGATCGGGACAAAGTGGTAGTCAATGTTTTTCCGCCCCCATACCTGATTTACAAAAAAATCCGTATATACATTTACAATGGTCATGTTTGGATATTCCGGTTTCAGCCGGTTTAGCAGGTAAGAAGGCAGGGCGTGTGTGCAGAAGGCGATATCAGGCTGTTTTTCTTTGAGAATCTGTCTCATGCTTTGCATAAACAGCCATTCATACATGGCATAGCGTTTGACATTTTTACACTCTCCGCAAGCGAGAAGCTTGTATATTCCGCTGTACGTTTTCGGGAAATATTGAATCCATTTTAAATAAGCTGAGGAGGACAGTTGTTCTAAGCGTTTATACGTATGTGAAAAGATATCAATTTTTTCTGAATGCAGCCCTTTAGATTCCAGATCAGCCTTCAGGGTATCAGCGACATGATGATGCCCGGTGGAAATGCTTAAAAAAGGAAAAATGAGAATGTTTGTCATGTCTGTCCTCCTTAAAAATATGGCAACTATATTTTGGGGAGAATCATCACAAAATATAAGGGTGTTTTTTTGATGATAAGGAAGGTGAAGAGATGAAAACCTGTTTCCTTTCCATTTGGAGAGTGATTGACCCGATTTATTTCTTTTTTTCGAGGCTGACTTTGATTGAAGATGAGCGAAAATGCGTCTTTCGAGTCAGACTGACTAAATACAAAGGGCATCATGTCGTGCTGAGTGACGGAACGCATATAAGAAAAAACGATGTGCTCGTTAAAATCCATCTGCACAACATCAAGCTGATCAGGGAGCTGCAAAGCATTGAAAGCGCGGTCAGAAAAGGAATCATTATTTATCAAAAAGTATATCAATCAATGCCGATGCTGCTGGAGTATATCAACAATCATAAAAAAAGCGAAAAAATCAAAGGGATCATTGGCATTACAATGCTTGATAAAGGGGTAGAAAGGCTCGGCTTTGACGTGGTAACCCCGGTCAATCCTTTTTACAGATCCTTTAAAAAGATCACCCATATGCCGATTTTATATTTAACGTCAAAGCCAGTGAGCTTGCGAAATCTGCCGAATTCATCCTATTTGTTTATCTCGAAAGAAAAGCTTCAGCATACCTATCAAAAAAAAGACTGATGCCATGGTCAGCACAGTCTTTTTAAATTTGATGGAAAGTCACTTCGGGGCGGCTTCCTACACGGATATTAATGCCAGTTTGTCCTAAACCTTCACTGATATAAAACGGTTTATCGTGATGATAATGAAGGCCTTTAATCATATTCATCCGTACAAGCTTGCCCATTTTCACCAAATGATACGGCTTTGGCCAGTGGATTTGCCCTCCGTGAAAATGGCCTGATAACAGGTAGTCAAAATGAATATCCTGCATCTCTAAAATAATGTTTGGATCATGTGTCAGTACAAGGTGATAGCCATTCTGAAGATCTTTATAAGAATTTGTGATTTTACTGCGATTCGTACTGTAATCGTCAATTCCGATAATATTAACAGGCCCTGCATCAGTATTGATGTGAACATGTTCATTTTGCAGCGTAATGCAGCCGTTTTCCTCCAGCACTCGCTTTAATCTTTGAAAGTCCTTTTCTTTTAATACATAATCATGATTGCCAAACACCGCGTACATGCCATACGCAGGCTTCAGTTGTTGCAGTGCCTGCAAGTAGCCGGCAAGCTTTGGAATATTTCGTTTCCGGTCAAGAAAATCTCCGGTCAGCGCAATGAGGTCTACAGGTTGATTATTTGTTAAACGATACAGCTCATCAGGCGATACAGAAATGTTTTCTAAATGAAGATCCGATAAATGAAGGATATTCAGTTTTTTTCTTGCTGGAAGGCCGTCTTGCTGATCAATTGAAATCGTGTTGACCTTCACATCTTTTGTGTTGCGGTTTGCTTTATATATAAATGGCATAACAGCCAGTATGACCAATGAAAGTAAGATGAACACATGTATCCCCTCCCTTCTACCAGTATAGTAAGTGATGCAGCCTTATGGATAGCGGGAATTAATGGGTTGAAGACCAGTTTGAAAAATGCAGAAAGGATTGTCATTTGATGAATGTTTTAGAAGGGAAAAGGGATAATAAATTTTGACAGGTGAGGCAGATCATGCCCGAAAGAAGTCAGAATAACAGGTGGATGTGTTAGGGATGTTACGATTAAGACAACACAAAAAAGAAACATATTATCTTTTGATGGCTTTATTTCTCCTTTTGCTGTATGTCTCCCCGCTTTTTATTTTGAAGGAAGACGCCCATATTCGCGTACACGATAATTTGGATTCCAATATCGCTTGGTACAAGGTACTGGCCGACAGCGGAGAAATCATCGGCAAAGTTGATGCGGCCATTCCGCAAATCATTAACGGACTGCCACGGGATGCGTTCGGCACTGAGTGGAGCGGAATTGTTTGGCTGCACGCGTTGTTTTCTTCTATGACCGCCTATGCGGTAAGCCAGACCATTACGAGAGTTGTCGCTTTCTTCGGAATGTATGTGCTGCTGAAGAAACATGTGATTCCGGAGCAGAAAGCGGCATTGATCCGAATTGGCGTATCGCTCGCATTTGCTTTAACGCCTTTTTGGCCTTCTGGAATGCTGAGCACGCTTGGATACCCTTTGGCGCTGTGGGCTTTTTTGAATATCCGAAAAGGGGATATCTCATGGAGAGAATGGCTGACGCTCGGTTTGCTGCCGTTGTATTCAAGCTTTGTATTAGGCTTCTTCTTTTTCTTGGCTGGGATGGCATGCTTCTGGCTGTATGATGTCATCACAAAAAGAAAATGGAATTTTATTTTCTTAGGCAGCATCGCTTTTATGACAAGTATTTATCTGTTTGTCGAGTACCGGCTTGTCTATTCGATGTTGATTTCACACGCGCCGATGCACCGGATTGAATTTATTTCATCAAGGCATGATGTTTGGCACTCTCTGCGTTTGTCCGTCAAAAACTTTGTCTACGGACATAACCATGTCATGACAGTTCATACCGTTGTGATTCTTCCAATCTTATTACTCGTCTTTTTTGCTGTGCTGTTCAAACGAAATCGGACAAGGGAAGAAAACGTTTATCTTTTTTCTCTGCGTGCTGAATTATGCGCTGTCGCTGTGGTATGCGTTTTGGTTCAACAAAATATGGGCTGTTCCAAAGCAGAAATTTGCATTTTTAGCTGAATTTAATTTTGCCCGTTTTCATTTTTTGCGCCCGCTGGTGATTTACATGAGTTTTGCGCTCGCTTTGTACCTCATCTGGCGGATGGGGAAAAAGTGGCGATGGCTTGTATATGCGGCAGTTACTGCGCAGCTGATGGTCCTGGCGCCTTTTAATGAGGAGTATACGTATGGCGTTCACTACAACGCGCCGACGTTTCGTGAATTTTACGCATCTGACCAATTTAAAGAGATTAAGGAGTATATCGGGCGCCCGCAAGATTCGTACAGGGTGGCGAGTATCGGTCTGCATCCGTCTATTGCTCAATACAACGGTTTTTACACCTTAGATACATATAACAACCTGTACCCGCTCTCATATAAATATGAATTTAGAAAAATCATTGAAAAAGAGCTGGAAAAAAACGCCCAATTGAAACGATACTTTGATGAATGGGGGAGCCGCTGCTATCTGTTCGTCGATGAGCTTGGCAAACGATATGACTTTAAAAAGAATTCGAAGAAAACAATCAATCATCTTGAATTAAATACAGATGTGTTTCAACAAATGGGCGGACAATATATTTTTTCTTCGGTTCCCATCATGAACGCTGACCAAAACCACCTGGCGCTCGTGAAAACATTTGACCATAAAGATTCCGCCTGGCGCATTTATTTATACGAAACAAAATAAGGAGGATATCGATTGAAACAGCCACAGCCAGTGTTAACCATCGTCGTTCCGTGTTTCAATGAAGAGGAAGTATTTAAAGAGACAAGCCGTCAGCTTACGGAGGTTGTAAACAGCTTAATGGAAGAAAAAATGATATCCGAAGACAGTAAAATTTTATTTGTTGATGACGGCAGCAAAGACCGCACCTGGTCTTTGATTGCCATGGAAAGTGTGAAAAACAAGAAGGTAACCGGATTAAAATTAGCCTGCAATGTCGGACATCAAAAAGCGCTTTTAGCAGGTCTGCATAAAGCAAAGCAAAAATCAGACTGCGTGATTTCGATTGATGCCGATCTGCAGGATGATATCTCTGTTATCAAGGATTTTATGATGAAATATCACGATGGTTTTGAAATCGTGTACGGCGTGCGCCGTAGCCGGAAAACCGATACCTTTTTTAAGCGCACGACCGCTATAGCGTTTTACCGGCTCATGAATAAGCTTGGGATTAAGTTAATTTACAATCATGCCGATTTTCGCTTAATGAATAAACGGGCGCTTGAAGAACTCGCGCGCTATCCGGAAGCCAATTTGTTTTTAAGGGGCATCGTTCCTATGATCGGCTTCAGGTCAGCTGAAGTCTTGTATGACCGCAAAGAACGTTTTGCCGGAAAAACGAAATATCCGCTGAAAAAAATGCTTTCATTCGCATTTAACGGAATCACATCCTTCAGTGTGGCCCCGATTCGCTTTTTTACGCTTTTGGGTTTTCTATTATTTTTGGTAAGCGCCATGGCGGGGATTGGCGCAGTCATTCAAAAAATGCTCGGCCACACAAATGCGGGCTGGGCGTCTCTCATCATCTCTATTTGGTTTCTGGGCGGATTGCAGCTCATGGGAATCGGGATTATCGGCGAATATATCGGAACGATTTTCTCTGAAGTGAAAAGACGGCCGAAATATGCGGTAGATATCGATTTGTATAATGAACCCTTGAGCCCGCTGCAGCGCCAGGAAAGTGAGCGTTTGGAGAAAAAATACAGTTGAAACAACAAAAAGAGCTGACCGGATAAGTCAGCTCTTTTTCTTCAGCTGATTCAAAATAGCGGCAAGAGGTTCATCCTGCGGATTGCGGTAAAAATCATAAAACGGGCATCCGTGTTTCTTGACCCGGTCAACGACGGTATTGATTGTATACATCGCCGGTGTCAAAGATGGCTGCACCTCGTGCCAATACAGCGGCGCTGCTACGGTGCCAAGCTCGTTTCCCCTGGTGGAATAGGGGCAGATAATCGTTTTTCCTTCAGCATGCTGCAAATAATCGAGATACAATTTTCCATGCCTGTTTTTGATCAGGCGTTCGGTTGTAAATAGGTCTGGAAATGCATTGGTACAATATTCGGCAATCAGCTGTGTAAATTGGCGTGTGTCCTCGTACGTAAATGCTTCTGGTGACAAGGGTATGTAAAGCTGAATCCCCTTGTTGCCGGAAAGCTTCGGATACGATGTGATGCCGAAGGATTCAAAGAGCCGTTTGAGTTCATTTGCTGCCTGAACAGCCATCAGAAAGTCATCTCGGGACGGGGGATCTAAATCAATGACAATCTCTGCCGGCCTTCTGCTTGTAATCGTTTGAAAAGGAACATGAAACTCCAAAGCGAGCTGATTGGCAAGCCACAATAAGGTGGACAGGTCCTTACAGACAACATGTTCATGGCTACCGTCAAAAAAGGATTGGACAAAGTCCGGTGTATAATCCGGCTTATTTTTTTGGAAAAAGGATTCGCCCCTTGATCCGTGCGGATAGCGAATAACTGTGACAGCACGGTCTTTGAGAAACGGGAACAGGTAGTCGCTGATTTCAATCATATACTGGATGAAATCTTCTTTTGTTTTTTTATGCTTTTCAAATATGATTTTATCCAGGCTTGTAAACTGCAGTTTTGGATGTACCGGCTTTGAGCGGCGCACAAGCTGTGCAAAGGTGCAGTCGGTCCAGTCCATTTGAAATTGAAATTCGACAAACGAAACCTCTCGTAGCGTGCCTTGTAAAATCGTTAAGTACTGGACAGTAGCGCAGATCGATGGTTCGAGCGTATATTCACCTGATGCTGTTTTATGTCCGTGCTGTTCCATAATCGATCGTATTGCATTTTTTTCTTCCTCGCTCATCCCATGTGATACAGAGGCGACAGGCGTCATTACACTGTTTTTTAACACAGAAACCGTCAGAAATCCATTGTGAGGATTAAATCCAGTGATACAAACATCGGCATGTTTAAAGTTTTTATATTTCAGCCAATCAGATGACCGTTTTTTTTCGAGCCATTTGCTGTTGATTTTTTTCGCTACAATTCCTTCTCCGTCATACTTTATTACCTTCTCCCAAATCGGATCGAGGTGCTGGTAGGAGGGGATATACTGAATGGTTTCCTTTGCATAAGGATTTGGCTCAGCCGGGAGCTTTGCAGCAGACATCAGCTCATGCAGCGATGTTTTTCGGTCAATATAGGAATAAGTCGATACATCTTGTCCGCTTCGTTCCAAAAGATCAAATGCGAGAAAACAGCAAGGCCGAGAGTTTGCGGATTCCTGTATCTTCTCCGGCCTTTTCAAACGTCCCCGCACTTGCATATGTTCAAAATCTGAACGGAATGGATTCGCCAAAAACACGATTTCTCCGTCAAGTGTTAACGGAAGTTCCTTTTCTATATGCTGAAAAGCAGTTTCGGCAAAGTTGGTAATTTCAGGGAAGGTGCTGTTAAGCTCTAAGCCATTTCTGCTCGTTAATGTCACGCCTGACGGATGAATGCGGAGAATACAGCGAAACCCGTCATATTTTACTTCGTAACGCCATTCCGCTCCTTTTGGAGGTGACGCAGTAAGGACGGGCTGCATGGTAAACGCCATTGGTTATGATGTGCCGGAGACTTTTTTTCTAGTGGTTTTCTGCTTTTTTTCTCCGGCTCCTTTCGGTTCTCCGCCTTCGGCTGGTGCTGCCGCTGGTTTTTCCCGATTCGGCCTTTTGGTTCGATCGATGCTGGCTTGAAGTGCGCTGACCAGGTCGATCACATCCTCACGAGGAGGCGCTTTGTCAGGAGTGACGGCTGTTTCTTTATTTTCCAGCTTATCATTGACTCTTTGCAGCAAGGCTTTTCGATATGTGTCCTCATATTGTTCCGGCTGAAATTCAGTTGTTAGCTCATCTATCAGTGTAATGGCGGTCTGCAATTCTTTATCATTTACACTTGATTGATCAGGCACTCCGGGTACGTGGGCAGCACTACGGACCTCATCGGGATAATGAATGGATTCCATTACGATGCAATTTTCATATACGCGGAGAATGGCAAGCTGCTGTTTCGACCTGATCGTCATATTGGCGATCCCGATCTTTCCGGTGGACCGAAGCGCCTCGCGAAGAAGAGTATAGGCTTTCGTGCCGTTATCTCCGGGTCCGACAAAGTAGGAGCGGTTAAAATATATCGGGTCAATTTCCTGCAGCTGAACAAAATCGACAATTTCAACCGCTTTCTCTTCATGCTCCTGCTTTAAGCTTTTTAAATCTTCATCAGTCAGCACGACATATTTTCCTTTTACGTATTCATATCCCTTCACAATTTCGTCAGGACTGAGCGTTTTTTCGCAGTTGGTACACATTTTTTCATATTTAATTGGCGCATGATCTTCTTTATGAAGGCTTCGCAGTTTGATGTCTTTGTCTTCTGTGGCGGCATAAAGCTTGATGGGGATATTCACCAAACCGAAGCTGATGGATCCCTTCCACATTGTATGCATATCGATGAACCCCTTTTTTTCATTATTGTGGAGATGAGAGGGGTGATTCATGTGTAGTAACTTATGGGTATAAAAAACAGCCGGCGCTGTTAACGCGGCGGCTGGTTCAATATCAAGTGTTCAAGCTGTTCGGGCGGTATTGGCCTGCTGAAAAAGAAGCCCTGTAAATGGTCACAGCCTTTTTCGTCAAGCAGCTGTTTTTGTCCGGAGTTTTCCACGCCTTCGGCAATGACTTGTAAAGACAGCTGATGACCCATGGCAATAATGGCGCCTGTAATTTGTTCTGATTTCGGGTGTGTCTGAATATCGTCGATGAATGATTTATCGATTTTCAGCCTGTGGATCGGAAAGTCCTTTAAATAGCTTAGAGAACTATGCCCCGTGCCAAAATCGTCAATGCTGATCCTGATGCCTAATTTGGTTAAAGAAGATAGAACCTTTTTGGAGTGGTCAAGATTATCCATAGTCATGCTTTCTGTTACTTCAACTTCAAGAAGGCGAGGGGGAAGCATGTATTTAGAAAGTGTATTCTTGATGAGCGGAATCAGTTCCTCCGATTGAAACTGTCTGGCGGAAATATTAATGGCGACAGAAAGATCAAATCCTTTGTCGTGCCACACTTTTGCCTGCCTGCACGCCTCATCAATAATCCACTTTCCAATATCAATAATAAGGCCGGTTTCTTCGGCAACACCGATGAATTCTCCAGGCGGACGCAGATTGCCATCAGGAGTGACAAGGCGTATGAGCGCTTCAGCACCTGTCATTTTTTGATCTCTTGTACTGAATTGCGGCTGATAGCGCAAGACAAATCTTTTGTTATCAATCGCTTCCCTCAGCTCCATTTCTTGATTAAGCTTGACGGTTTCTTTATTGCCGATTGAGAAAGAGTAGTATCTGTATTTGCTTTTGTTTCGCTCTTTGGCCGCATACATTGCCATATCTGCTTTTTTCATCAATTCAGGGCCGTCTGTTCCGTCTTTAGGAGAAATCGCAATTCCGATGCTGACGGATGTAATAAGGGTGTGTTCCTGAATTTTAAATGGCTTTTTGAATTGCTGAATGATTTTTTTAGCCAAAGTATCGGCTTCCCCCGTTCCGGTATTGGCGTCAGTCAAAATAATAATGAATTCGTCACCCCCAAGCCGTGCGATAAATCCATTATCCGGTATAACGGATGAAAGCCGTTTAGCCGCGAGCTGGAGCAGCTGATCGCCGACATTATGGCCTAATGCGTCATTTATCACTTTAAACCGGTTCAAATCTAAGAAAAATACCACGGTGTTATAATCCAAGGCATGCTCGCGATTCAAGACCTTTGATAAATGGGAGATCGCATGTCTTCTGTTGGGTAAATCTGTAAGTGAGTCGTAATGAGCCATTCTATGGATTTTTTTTTCGGCTCTGTACTGTTTTGTCACATCTTTACAGATGACATATATGCTGTCCAGTTCTTGGTTCACCTCAACAGGGATAAACGTAATATTTAAATGAAACTGGCCTTTGTCCGTCATGAGATTGGTATCACTGTTAATGGCTTGTTTTTCGCCTTTGACCTGCTTAAAAAGCGCATTGATTTTTGGCGACATATAATGATTCCAATTTTGATGGTGTAGGCCGAAATTATTCATCATATCCTCACCGGCATGATTAGAAGAAATAATATCTCCTTTTAATGACAGGATAAAGATCGCATCAATATTATGAATGATTAAAGATTGAAACCGCTGTTCGTTATCCTTCATGCGTTCATTTTGTTTCATGAATTTTCGATCAGCATGAGAACTGAATAATAATAACGTTTGCATACAGAAGACGATTAAGGCAATCAGAATAGACCAATCGAATGTATGGACTTCCATATGATGGTCGGGAGGTGCAACATCTTCATAAAATGTAGCGGCCATCATTCCTGTATAATGCATTCCCGATATGCCAATTCCCATTATTAAGGCACTGATTATTTTATAAATCAGCAAATGGTCTGCAGGTTTTTTCATGGACAAGTCAAAGAAAATCTTTAGTGAGACGAAAGATGCTCCAATGGCAATGACAATGGATAATGTAAAAAGCAGCGGTTCATACATCATCATTACCCGGGAAATGGAAGACATTCCGATATAATGCATAGATGAAATCGATGCACCCAGCACCACCGATCCTGTAAGCAGTCTGTAAAAGGTTAGGATATAACGGCTGACGATATATAAAGAAACAAATGATCCAGAAACAGCAGCTGCAATCGAGGCCACTAAAGGCGTCAGTTCATAATGCATCGGCATCTCCGTATGAACAGCCATCATGCCGATAAAATGCATGGACCAAATCCCAAAGCCCATAATGATAGAGCCTGCAATCAGCCACACCTTGCTTTTTAATCCTGTATGAATGGTGACTTTTCTTGAAAGTTCAAGGGAGGTGAACGATGCTGCACAAGCAATAAGAATAGATAAACATATGAGTGTTGTATTATACGTTGCGTGTAATTCCATATGGAGGTTCCCCCGTGTGTTCCAGTCTTGTTGACTCTCCTTAATATCGGCTGTCAGCTAAAGAATTTCAGTCTATATGCCTGGAGAAATTGTCAGAAAACCGCTTGAAATGAAGATTCTCTGTTTTTAGTTCTGCTGACCGTCAAAAATATGTTAAAATCATTTTGATGTTTTGAGTGAAAAACAAAAATGTGTATACATAGATCAGGGAAAAGGGAAGTGAAGATGATCGAAGAATTGGTTATGTCCTGGATAGAAGCATTTAAAAGCTTATCTTATTTCGGAATTTTTCTGGCGCTCTGTATTGAATTTATTCCGGCCGAAATTGTCCTTCCGCTTGCTGGGTATTGGGTATCGAAAGGTGACATGACGCTTGCCGGCGCTGTTCTGGCAGGATCATTAGGAGGAGTCGCCGGTCCGCTCACCCTGTATTGGATCGGGCGTTATGGAGGCAGGCCGTTTCTTGAACGTTTCGGAAAGTACCTCTTTATAAAGCCTGAGGCTCTTGACAAATCGGATGAATTTTTTAAAAAACATGGCGGTTTTGTCGCTTTCAGCGGCCGCTTCCTGCCGGGGATCCGCACACTGATTTCCATACCATGCGGCATCGCAAAAATGAATGTCTGGGTGTTTTCTCTTTACACGTTTATCGCCATGCTTCCGATCACATTTGTTTATGTATATCTCGGTGTGAAGCTCGGAGAAAATTGGAAAGACGTTGGCTCTATTCTAGACCAATATATGCTTCCGATCGGGATCGCCATTTTGATCTTGTTTGTTCTTTATTTACTGATAAAGAAGAGGAAAAAACGAATTCAGTCTGAACATTTTTCAGTTTTTTTAAAAAATAAGCGTTGACAAATAAGCTCTCTCCGCATATCATTGACATATAATATGATATTTCTTGAAATCCCAAAGGGGAGTAGCGTCCGGAATGTTCCGGAAACAAAGTCGTCATTTCATGGATAGTAATATCCATCGGCTTTGTTGGCATGCCTGAATTCATGTCTAGCAAGACCTTTGCCTTATGTCGGCAAAGGTCTTTTTTGCATGTCCGGCCGGCATAAGATCGGATGAAGAGAAAGAAAACAACTTTTTTGGGAGGGTATCATTTATGGATGCAGCATTATTATTGGAGTATGGTTGGGTTCTTCTCGTCTTGATCGGGCTGGAAGGTATTTTAGCCGCCGATAACGCTTTAGTGATGGCGGTTATGGTAAAACATCTGCCGGAGGAGCAAAGAAAGAAGGCATTGTTTTACGGGCTGGCAGGCGCCTTTGTTCTGCGATTTGGCTCTTTATTCGCTATTTCCTTTTTGGTGAACGTATGGCAGGTTCAAGCCATTGGCGCGATCTACTTGCTGTATATTGCAGCAAGCCACTTGCTCAAAAGATATGTATTTAAGAAAGAAGACAATCATAAGGTGACGAAGCAAAGCGGGTTTTGGCCGACTGTATTAAAGGTTGAGCTGGCAGATATCGCTTTTGCTGTTGATTCCATCTTAGCGGCCGTCGCTCTGGCGGTTACGCTGCCGGGAACTTCACTTCCAAAGATCGGCGGACTTGATGGAGGACAATTCTTCGTTATTTTGGCCGGAGGCATTATCGGACTGGTGATTATGCGGTTTGCGGCATCGATGTTTGTTAAGCTTTTAAAGGAACGTCCAAGCCTAGAAACAGCAGCATTTGTTATTGTCGGATGGGTCGGGGTAAAGCTTGCTTTATATACACTCGCACATGATGACATCGCTATAGTGTCCTCGCACTTTATCCACTCAGGGACATGGAAGCTGATTTTCTGGGGTGTCTTAGCGGCGATCGCAGTTTGCGGCTGG
The DNA here is from genome assembly GCF_001517105.1 of Bacillus halotolerans. Taxonomy (GTDB): domain Bacteria; phylum Bacillota; class Bacilli; order Bacillales; family Bacillaceae; genus Bacillus; species Bacillus halotolerans. Next base: position 673,093 of record NZ_LPVF01000010.1, on the reverse strand, counting down.
TTTATGTCAGGCTCAAAAAAACAGGCGGAAGACGCACAAAACGAACAAAATGACAGAAGCCAAGAAAGGGCTTAATCATAAAGACTCTGCTGAAAAGCAGAGTCTTTTCATGTTTGAAGCGTTTTCACAGACGAAATAAAATAACATTTTTATAACAGCTTTGTTACAAAAACCTCTTTTAAAACCCCCAAAATTCTCATTAAAGGCACGAAATCCTGTATAGTACGTGAGAATGGATTGTCATAATTGAGACATTGGAAATCAATATTTCTTTTTCTCCTTTGCGATTCCCTATCAAATTAGCTATCATTAATGAGTAGTTATAGGGAGGAACTGAGGTGAAACCAGTGCTTAGCCTTTTGTTTAAATTGGGAAAAAAGAAGCAAACGCTTGAAAAATCTGTTGAAAGCATACAAAAAGGCAATAAAGATCTGCAAAACGAGTTGATACAGCAATATAAGCCATTTATCGCAAAGACGGTTTCATCCGTTTGTAAACGATATATAGATGAAAAAGACGATGAGTTCAGCATCGGACTGATTGCATTTAACGAAGCTATTGAAAAGTACTCACCTGAAAAAGGAAATTCGCTGCTCGCATTCGCAGAGCTTATTATAAAAAGAAAAGTCATTGATTACATTAGAAAAGAAGCAAGAACCGCTCAAAATATTAATATGGATTTACAGGAGGGTGACGATCAGGAATCCTCACAAAGCCTGATTGAAGCCGAGCTTTCTATTGATGAATACCGCCGCCAGATAGAACAGGAACAGAGGCGGGAGGAAATTCTGTACTTTCAAAAGCAGCTCAAAGACTACGGTCTTTCATTTCAAGAGCTGCTTGAACATTCTCCAAAGCATGCGGACGCAAGGCAAAACGCCATAAAGGTGGCGCTCACCCTTGTCGAGCATGAAGAATTAGCTGCGATTCTTTATACGAAGAAACAGCTTCCTGTTAAACAGCTCGAACAGCTCGTTTCAGTAAGCAGAAAAACGATTGAGCGAAACAGAAAATATATCATTGCAATGTGCATTATCATTACCGGTGATTATATTTATTTAAAAGATTATCTTAAAGGGGTGCTGCACTCATGAGAAGAGGGATCATAGTAGAGAAAAATAAAAAATTCGTCACGTTGCTGACCCCTGACGGACAATTTTTAAAAGCAAAAAATGATCGCCAAACATATGAAATCGGAGAAGAAATCATGCTTCCGAGTGAGACACGCATGGGCAGAAGGGCCAGCTTTTTTGATGTTTTAAGACTGCGCCCTTTCAAAATGGGGATTTTTTCGATGACTGCTATTATGCTTTTTATTTTTATTATCCTCCCCGTTTTCTCTAATGACAAGGCCTATGCGTATATGACAATAGATATCAATCCAAGCTTCGAAATGGCGTTAAACAGCGATTACGAAGTGATCGAACTGACGCCCTTAAATGATGACGGCAAGAAGGTTATCAGTGACATCGATGATTGGGAGGAGACTGATTTTAAAAAGGTGATAGACGATATTATTACGGATTGCAGCGAGCATGGATATGTAAAGGAATCGAAAGAAATATTGATTTCCACTGTTTATGAAAATACGGATGACGATACATATAAATCAGGAGTAAAAAAACAGCTTAATGATGTAACGGAAAAATATAAAACGACATACCGCATGGAATCTCTCGAAACAGATATGAAAACGAGAGAAAAAGCAAAAAAGGAAGGCGTATCAACAGGCAGCTACATAAAATCAAATGAAAAGAATAACATGAAAGATCCAAACGAAGATTCTCAAAAATCCGGGGAAGAGGATCAAAAAAATACCGGCAGCGAGGAAGAAAACACGGATCAGACAGACGATCAGGACAGCAAACAAGGAGAAAATGAACAGCTGGATGATACAGATTCACAGAAAGAAGATACAACTGACACGCAGAATGATGATAGTGAACAGAATAAAGATGTAAAGGAATCGGATGAAAACACGAAAGTTGAAAAAGATGGGGATACTGAGCAAACCCCTACACAAGTTCCTCAAGATAACGGAAATGAAGAAGACAATGGTGACCAGAATAGCAAAAATCGCAAAAATTGGAATAACGGTGAAAAAGGAAAGGATCATTCCTCATCTAATCGGGATAATGCTTCTTACCACCGTAATCCAAATGGCTACAGCAGTAATAATGAATCAGCTCAAACAGAAGATTCGCCGAGTGCCCCCGGCGAATAGAGTCCTGAGTTTATTTATTTGTGCCATTTAGCTGTGATTGTGCCTGCTGAACCAGACGTTTTGTCATTTCCCCGCCTATAGAGCCGTTAGCGCGTGAAACTGTATCAGAACCAAGGTTCACACCGAATTCTTGAGCCACTTCAAGTTTAAATTGGTCTAGTGCCTGCTCCACCCCTGGAACAACGAGTTTATTTCTGCTCGCCATCTTTTTTCATCTCCTTTTTCTATTAAGAAATTCTTAACGCGTATTTAGTTTGAAATGTACGGGGTTTATTTATGCTGGCAATTGTTGTGGGGGAATAAGAAACCCCCCGGCGATTTGCCGGGGGTACATCCTGATTACAGTATGTCAGCGGTCATTTTGTTCGCGGTCGCCTGAATATGGAACGTCAAAATGGAGAGAACTGTAATGGCAATAATCTGCCTGATTTTGACCCATTGGGTGCCACTCAGCTCTTCAAAATGGTGACGAAGAAGGTTTGTTTCCTGTTCGACAATCTGCTGGAGATTTGATTCCTTCATGGGAGGAGTATCTTGGTGATAAATGGCATGCAGCACATGCGCGCAGCTTTCATAGTACGCTAACGGGCTGATGACATCATCAGATCTGTCTGAGATGGTGTTAAAAGCAACTTTTAAGATAGCTCGTATGTGTTCAAAGTCATAAATGGATTTTAGGTCACGTACAATTAAAAGAATCACTGCCTGTTCAACTGAATACTTTTTACCCAGCTCAGGATGGCCAATGAGATCTTTGATATCGCGTTTCACCCAATTTTGAATCGCGGTTGACTTTAACGAAGTCAGCTCGCATAAATTGCCAAGCTCAACGATTTCGTTGGTTGAAAGGCCGTATTCTTTTTTCTGTTTTTTTCGTTCATATCTTGTAAGAAATTCTGGAATTTGAAGATGGCTTGCAGCTTCTTCCGCTGACATATTCGCCGATTTAACGAGGATGTCGAGCGGGCTCATGTCTCCCAGGCCTTTAAGGGAATAGAGCAGCCGTACCATCTCCATTCGAGTGAGTTTAAAAATATTCATTGTTCACCTCTTCAAGACAATTTGACGCGGATATAATCTCTATGTATAAATGCACTATTAAAGCGTCAGTAATACATTAACATCATACGTCTAAATCCTTGCATTTTCAAACAGATGTTTTATAATTTAAATATACAGGTTCATTTGATCTTAAAAATAACGGAGGTTATTATGGCGAAAAGAATTTTTCTGTTTATTTTAACGAATATTTTGGTGCTTACAACGATCGGCATTGTTTTATCTGTCATAAGCTCTGTCACTGGAGTTGGGACGTACTTTACAGCTGATGGCGGTATAGATCCTATTGCGCTTCTTGTATTCAGTTTAGTCGTCGGTTTTGTCGGTTCCTTTATGTCTCTTGCGATGTCCAGATGGATGGCAAAAACAATGATGGGCGTCAGAGTGCTGAATCCGGAGAAACATACACTTAGCTATGAAGAGAAGCAATTGGTTGACCGTGTTTATAGATTAAGCCGCTCTGCCGGCTTAACGAAGATGCCGGAGGTCGGAATTTACCGCTCATCCGAAGTGAACGCGTTTGCGACCGGCCCTTCAAAACGCCGCTCTCTTGTCGCTGTGTCGTCAGGCCTGCTTGACCAAATGGATGACGCTGCGGTTGAAGGCGTGCTTGCCCATGAGGTCGCTCATATTGCAAATGGTGATATGGTGACAATGACGCTTTTACAAGGTATTGTGAATACCTTTGTCGTCTTTTTATCACGGATCGCTGCATGGATCGCGAGCCGCTTTGTTAAGGAAGATCTTGCTCCGATTGTTCATTTTATCGCAATGATTGTGTTTCAGATTGTCTTTTCAATTCTCGGAAGCCTCGTTGTTTTTGCGTATTCACGCCACCGTGAATTCCATGCTGACCGGGGAGGAGCGGATCTTGCCGGCAAGGATAAGATGATTCATGCTCTTCGAACGCTTAAGGGCTATTCTTCCCGCATCATGGAAGAAGATCAGTCAGCTGTCCAAACACTAAAGATTAATGGCAAGAAGCGGTCATCGCTTTTCTCTACTCACCCTGATTTAGATGAAAGAATCAGACGATTAGAAGCTAAATAAAATAAAAACATCCTTCCTCTGAGAACCCTCAGAGGTTTTTTTCTGTTTCACTTTGACTAAAATAATAAAAAAATATGCAAGTTAAGAAAATGTTTCGCAAAAGCCTTTAAAAATGGATCTAATATCTTTAGAATAATTACCGTACTTTAAAAGAGAGGCAGAAGGATTTCACATGAGATTAAAGCTTGGAAAATTGATACAGGCATTATCTCCGGCCCAGCTGATTGCATTATATTACTTTCTCGCAGTAACTGTGGCCCTGATATTGCTGAGCCTGCCGGCTGCCCATAAGCAGGGAGCGGATTGGACTTTTATTGACGCGCTTTTTACGGCTGTCAGTTCAGTCAGCGTCACGGGGCTGACAGTTGTGGATACAGCTGATACATTCAGCACTACAGGCATTTTTATTTTGGCATTTGTTCTGCAATTTGGCGGAATCGGGATTATGACGCTCGGAACGTTTATTTGGCTGATCATGGGAAAAAGAATCGGCCTTAAAGAACGGAAATTGATTATGGTAGACCAAAATCAATCCCAGTTTTCAGGTATTGTCAATTTAATGAAGCAGGTTCTTTTTCTTATATTGTGGATTGAATTTTTTGGAGGAATCATACTTGGCACTTATTTTTTAACCTACTATGATTCCTTTCAGGAAGCTTATTTACACGGGTTTTTTGCAAGTGTCAGCGCAACCACAAATGGCGGGTTTGATATAACAGGAAATTCCATGGTTCCATTCCGCCATGATTATTTTGTGCAGTTTATTACGATGCTTTTGATCATTTTCGGAGCGATCGGCTTTCCGGTGCTTGTCGAAGTAAAGGACTTCTTGTTTTCAAAGCATCGGAGATATCCGTTTACGCTTTTTACAAAAATCACGACCATTATGTTTGGCTCACTCGTAGTGTTTGGCGCCATCGGCATCTATGCGCTGGAAGCAAGCCACTCGTTTGCAGGAAAGGCATGGCATGATATTTTGTTTCTATCCTTGTTTCAATCAACAGCTACCCGAAGCGGCGGGCTTGCAACAATTGATATCAGCCAGCTGTCGGATCCCACGTTGTTTTTTATGTGCGCGCTGATGTTTATCGGTGCGTCACCAAGCTCAGTCGGAGGAGGCATAAGGACAACAACTTTTGCCTTGAATCTGCTTGCGCTGTTTCATTTTGCCCGCGGCAATAAAGCAGTAAAAGTATTCAAACGGGAGCTGCACCCAGCAGATCTGATGAAGTCTCTTGTGGTCACAATGATGGCGATTTTGCTCGTTTTTGGAGCGACACTGATCCTTACAGTGACAGAAAAGCATTCTCTGCTGCAGCTTTTGTTTGAGGTATGTTCGGCCTTTGGAACGACTGGTCTGTCCCTTGGCATTACCGCTGATTTGAGCAACGTAGGAAAATGTGTCATTATGATCGTCATGTTTATCGGGCGGATCGGAATATTGACCTTCCTTTATCTGATCGGCAGAAAAGAAATTGAAGCAAATTACCATTATCCGAAGGAAAGAGTGATTATCGGATAATGAAACACCGCATCTGCGGTGTTTTTTTTATTGCCAAAAAAAAGATGTGTGACCCGGCACCAGTTGGAGAACCTAACATAATCAGCTGCAGTTAATCAGCTGGCCTGCAAATAAAAATTAGAAATACTGGCGAGGAGGATTTCTATGAAACGTAAGGCTGAGGTCAATGAAGCCATAAAAAATAACAATACACCGACTGAGAGTATGGACAGAAATGCATATAAGACTCAATATCACGACGACCCGAATTTCCGAGGGGCCAATCGCAATTCCAAACAAGGTCAGCAAGGAGGCGCGTGATCATGAAAAAGAACCAGCACAGCAAAGACATGCAGAATCATAAAAAGCCGATGAATAAGAAGGTGCTTGAGGAAGAATTCTCAAGTGAGCTTGGGGATTACAACGCCGGGAAAATCATTGAAACCCTTGAAGTAACAAAGCCGAAAAAGAAAAAAGAGAAAAAACAAAAATAAAAAACACCTCTTAGGCGGCATGCCGCTTAAGAGGTGTTAAGCTATTTTAAATAGGCATTTTTGCTGCTTCCTCTGACTAGCTGCAGCAAGCCTGTCATTCTCAGTTCAATGAACGGCTGAGCAACCGTTTTGACGAAATTGCTTGAGAGAATGGAGGTAAGGGCTGCAGTTAAGAGCAGCAGGATGACTAAGTTTTGATAGTCAGTGAGTCCATCCTCAAGCCCGACCTGCCTGAGTGTTTTAATGATAAATCCGTGAAGCAGGTATACGTAAAATGTCCTTGTTCCCCACTTCGTAAAGAAATAGCGTTTTTGCGGAACAAGCGCTAAAAAGCTAAAGGTTGCCGCAAAGGAAAGTACATACCAGCCGATTCGGGAGAGGCCGCTTGCCAAGGTGACATCGCCAAATGATGAGTACGGCTTAGAGCCGAACAGCCATGAATAGTCAAAATCGATGCCCCAGCAGATGACAAATACGGCGGCGAGCACACCGAGCGCAATCTGTTTGCCTCGTTTTGATCTCAGTAAATCAAAGTGATGTTTATTCGAGTAAAATCCGACAAGGAACATCGGCAAGAATACAAATGTCCGGGACAGGCTCAGTGTGCTGCTGACAAAGTCGAGATAGCCGATCAGAACGGCGATGCCGCAGCTGACAAACAGCGCCCAATGCTTAGAAAGCTTTGAAAAAGGATAGAGCAGGATATTCCAGAAAAATAAGCTTACCAGAAACCATAACGACCATTGCGGATCAATCGGATTCACATTTGTCATGCTTTCGTCTTGAATAATGTAATAAAAGACGGAATAGATGCTTTGAAAAATCAAATATGGAATAATCAGCTTGACCGCCAGCTTTTTCACATATCCGGCGCGTTTAAAACCTTTGGCGAAATAACCGGATACAAGAATAAAGGCAGGCATGTGGAACGTGTAAATGAACTTGTAGAGGTAGAGCATAAAATTGTTATCATGAATAAAAGATCGAAGAATATGACCGAAAACAACAAGGAATATCAATAAGAATTTTGCATTGTCAAAATAACTGTCTCGCGATTTACTCATAGCATCACCTTCTCTTTAAATCAGTCACTAAAAGATTATTCCCTGTTGGTATTTATTTTAAAATAAAAGATCAAAAAGGATTTGAAAAAACGTCTGATTGTTAGGACGATGTAAAGTGACGGTAAGGATCGTTGAAAATGTCTTCTTTATGTAATCACGCTGAAATTTTCTGAAATGTATAGGGCGAATGAAGGAAGTTCATGCAATATGTAGAAATATTGAGGGATAGGTTTTGAAGAAGGAGTGTTTACGCATGGAAACTCTCAATGTCGAGACAAATTCAGATCTGAAAGAGGAACTGAAGCGCCTCAAACAAGAAAATGATCGGCTGAAAAAGGAATTACATCAGCATCAAGTGATTGTGAACAATACGCTCGATGCTATTTTTATATGCGATAATGAAATGAAAATCGTGCAGGTAAATGAAGCAACAGCGAGGATGCTTCAAGTAGATGCGGAAGGTTTGAAAAAGCGTTCCGTTTTTGATTTTTTGTTTTCTATTCCAAAGGATGAGCTGGACCTTTCCGTAAAGAAGTTTTTTAAGAAAGGTTTTCTGTGGAAGGAGGTTCCGATCAGGCTGGACAGCGGAGCGACAAAATATATTGAGTTTCTTGCCAAAAGAGGGATTGGCGAGGATTTCTTTTTTGTCGTTATGAGAGACATTTCTTCAAAGAAAATTTTGGAACGGGAATTTTCCATGAATGAACAGCTTTTTAAGGACTTGTTTGACAGAGCTGTCGACGGAATCGTTTTATTTGATAAAGACGGCGGCTTTATTGATGCCAATCTGTCCTTTTGCAAAAGCTTTGAAATCGACCAGAATGAGCTGTCACATTTGTCGCTGTATCAATTCATAGACAGCGGATCGCGAAAAGATTTCGATAACATTTGGCACACGCTCTATCGAAAGGGAAAAGCAAAAGGCGAGCTGCCTGTCAGGCTTCGTTCAGGAGATCAGAAGCTGTTTGAATTTACGATTACGTCTAACATCATCAGCGGTTTTTATATGTCGATTATGCGGGATATCACAGAGAAGAGGTCCATGGAGCTCCAGCTATTTAAAAGTGAGGAGCGCTTCAGAGAAATTTTTGAAAACGCCATGGACGCCATTATCATCTGGTCGAATGACGGCAGAATCGTTAAGGCCAATCAGTCAGCCTGTAAAATTTTTGAGCTGCCGATGAATTTGCTGTTAAAAAGAAAGCTGTGTGATTTTCTCGTAGACTCTCAGCAGAAATACAGCTTGACGAAGAGAAAATATGCAAAATACGGTGAGATTAGAGAAGAGATGCTGTTTCAAATGGGTAACGGGCAGTTCAAAGAGCTTGAATTTACTTCAAAGCGGACTATACTTGAAAACCAGCACTTAACAATTTTAAGAAATGTCAGTGACCGAAAGCGGATGGAAAAGGAGCTTCGGGAAAGCGAGCTCAAATTCAGAAAAGTGTTCAACGGCTCAATGGACGGCAACGTATTATTCGACAATCAGTACCGAATCATCGACGCCAACCCGTTAGCGAGCAATATTTTGGGCCTGCCGCATGAAGAACTGAAAAAACACAGCCTGCTTGATATTATTTCTTCCTATGAAATAGAAAATCTGGCATCGCCCGCAAGGCAGATTAATTTCGATGAAATGGACAATGAGATTCCATTTTTGCTGAGCAGCAATGATAATCGAAAACTAGAATTTTCATTTAAACGAAATATTATTCAAAATATGAACCTGGCTATCTTTAAAGATGTCACAGAGCGAAAAGAACTGGAAGAGCGTCTTCGCAAATCTGATACTCTCCATGTCGTTGGAGAACTCGCTGCCGGCATCGCTCACGAAATCAGAAATCCAATGACAGCTCTTAAAGGCTTCATTCAGCTCCTGAAAGGGAGTGTGGAGGGAGACTATTCACTTTACTTCAACGTCATCACCTCAGAATTAAAGCGCATCGAATCCATCATCACAGAGTTTTTAATTTTAGCCAAGCCCCAGGCTATCATGTATGAGGAAAAACATGTGACACAAATTATGAAAGACACATTAGACCTTCTTAACGCGCAAGCCAATCTCAGCAACGTACAAATGCATCTGGATTTAGTCGGCGACATTCCGCCGATATACTGTGAACCGAATCAGCTGAAACAGGTTTTTATCAATATATTAAAGAACGCCATCGAAGTCATGCCTGATGGCGGCAATATTTATGTGACGATCAAAAAAGCTGATCAAGATCATATTCTTATATCTTTGAAAGACGAAGGAGTCGGAATCACAGAGGACAAATTAAAGCGTCTCGGAGAACCGTTTTATACAACAAAGGAACGGGGAACTGGACTCGGGCTTATGGTAAGCTATAAAATTATTGAAGAACATCAAGGCAAAATAATGGTGGAAAGTGAAGAAGGAAAGGGGACTGTTTTTCATCTTACACTTCCCGTCAGGCAGAATTTTGAAGAAAGAAGGTTAGAGGAATGAATTACTATACGACAGCGGAAACGCCGCTCGGGGAGATCGCGATTGCCGAGGAAGAAGGCAGCATCACCCGTCTCTTCCTCAGTAAGGAAGATTTGATGCAGTGGAAAGAATCCGTTGAGAATACGGAGCAGTTGGAGACGGCTTTTTTGGCAGAAGCGAAAAAGCAGCTTCACGAATATTTTGCGGGAGAAAGAAAGATATTCTCACTGCCATTGAGCCAAAAGGGCACGCCTTTTCAGCAAAAAGTATGGGAGGCGCTTGCCATGATTCCGTATGGCGAATCACGAAGCTATGCTGACATTGCCGTAGCGGTCGGAAGTCCGAAAGCGGTGCGCGCTGTCGGACAGGCAAATAAACGAAATGACCTGCCGATATTTGTCCCGTGCCACAGAGTGATCGGCAAAAACAGCACGTTAACAGGGTATGCCGGAAGCAAAACTGACATTAAAGCTTATTTGCTTAGCATCGAGCAAATCTCCTATAAAGAAAAATAAAACATATGGCACGTTCCCTTTTTTCGCCGCCGACATATGATTTTACTAAGTTAAAAAAGTTGGTCTGATGAAAGAGGAGGACAAAGCAATTGAAGCCGAGCCGCTCTGAGAAAATTGCCGTTTTTGCCGAGCTGCTTGTAAAACTGCATATCTTATCCAGCGCTCAAAAAGATGAAATAATCGATATGAATATGAGCAAACAAAAAAACCGCTGACTCGGCCCAATATGAGCAAAGTCTTCAGCGGTTTTTTAATGAACCTTTTCGCCTGTAAACAGCTGTTCAATTTCTTCTTCATAGGAACCGGTCATAATCCCTTTTTCAGTGATGATCCCAGAAATCAGATGGTGTGGTGTAATATCAAAAGCAGGATTAAAGACAGGCACTTCAGCCGGAGCGGTTCGGACGCCGGAAATGTTCCTGACTTCTTCGGGGTCCCGTTCCTCTATTGGGATATCAGCCCCGCTTTTTACTTTTGTGTCAAAAGTAGATAAAGGTGCTGCTACAAAAAACGGAATATCGAAGGCGTTTGCTAAAATAGCAAGTCCGTAAGTGCCAATTTTATTCGCGGTATCTCCGTTCTTTGCAATTCGGTCCGCGCCGACGATGACGGCAGAAATTTGTTTTTCTTTCATTGTATGGGCTGCCATGCTGTCCGTAATCAGAGTGACGTCAATACCGCCCTGCATCAGTTCCCAAGCCGTAAGCCGTGAACCTTGAAGAACCGGTCTGGTTTCACAAGCATAAATATGAAGCCCCAAATCCTTTTGTTTCGCCAAATAAAACGGGGCAAGCGCGGTTCCATAGCGGCTTGTCGCGATAGAACCGGCATTGCAGATTGTCATAATCTTGTCGCCTTTTTTGAAAAGCTGAAGCGCGTTTTGGCCGATCATACGGCACGTTTCTTCATCCTCCACTTGAATCTGAATCGCTTCATGGACAAGATTGGTTTTTGCTTCATTTACAGAAATGGCGTTTTGAATTGAATGGCTCAGTCTTTCGAGCGCCCATGATAAATTGATTGCTGTCGGCCTTGAACTGTTCAAATAATTTTTGATGTTATCCAATTCGCAGCGGAATTCCGCCACATCACCAGTTTCGATGTTTTTTGCCGCCAGCGCGAGCCCAAATGCTGCCGTAATCCCGATCGCCGGGGCTCCTCTAACTTTAAGTGAGACAATCGCGTCAAATACTTCTTCTTTCGTTGTCAGCTCCAAATATTCCGTAACATCAGGAAGCTTTTGCTGATCTAAAATCTTAATGGCTGTTTCTTTCCATTCAACCGAACGCGGAACAGCAAATGAATTGGTCATGGGTGAATCATTCCTTTACAAGTAACTTAAAACATTCAATAACATCCGTTATGGTTTTTAATTGTGAACGTTTTTCGATGAAGGCAGCACCGGTTTCCAGCGCCAGCCGTTTTCTTTCGATTCGTTTATCAAACGGTACGATTGTATCCAGATCTGCCACATGAGCAAGACCGATGGTGCGGCGTATCAATTCGCAGCCGGCAAACCCAATGGTCTCTTCAAAAATATGGATGAGCGTATCAGCGAGATAACCGTCGATTTTGGCATACACATCGAGACTGTTTTTCTCCCAGGCTTCACTGAATGTTGTTTGAAACGTGTCCCAAACTTGTTTTACATGTTCATATAATGGCTCTCGATCAGCACCGTCACGGCTGAGTGCATTTAACAATAAGTTGGCGATAAATTGGCCAACATCAAAACCGATTGGCCCGTAAAAAGCGAATTCAGGATCGATCACCTTTGTCTCAAGCTCGCTGGCAAAAATGCTTCCTGTATGCAGATCGCCATGAATCAGCGTTTCGGCAGATGTTAAAAATGACTTTTTGAGCTTAGCCGCTTCAACTTTGATCTTGTCATTTTTCCAAAGCTTTTCAACATATGGACGAAGCTCTTCCTCAAATTCATTTGTATCATGATCAAAGAAAGGATCTGTAAATACGAGTCTTTCGGTAATATCGCAGAGCTCAGGATTTGTAAATTGTTTAACAAGCTGTTTTTTCACCTTAGGTTCAAGTGCGTAATCAGAAGAGTAAAAAAGCGTTTTTCCTAAAAATTCGCCAATGTCTCGTGACAGATTTGGATAATTTTCACCTTCAAGAAGTCCTTTTCTAGCGATCTTCAGATGTGAAAGATCCTCCATGACCGTAACCGCCAATTCAGTATCTGAATAGTAAACTCTCGGTACGAGGTGAGGGACGTGTTCACCCTGGCGGATCAGTGCGCTGCTTTCGATTCTTGCCCGATCGATTGTCAGCGGCCAGCTTTCCCCGACAACTTTTGCATAAGGAACCGCCTGTTTAATGATCAAAGCCCTGTCGTTTTCTTGGTCATAAATATGAAAGACGTAGTTTAAATTTCCGTCGCCGATCTCCTGGCATGTCAGTGTGCTTTTGCTTTGAAATAAGCCGAGTTTCACCGCCAGTGCGACAGCGGAGCTTTCATTTAACGTTTCGTATAAAGGTGTTTTTGTGACTGCCATCGTCATTACCTCCAGTTATGTACTATCTTGTTATGTGTGCCGCGAATGGCCGTAAAAAAGCCTCCTTCTCAGAGAGAAGGAGGCTTAACAATCATGTCCCGCCTCTCTTATCTCTCAGATCAAATCTGATGGAATTAGCACCGTGCCTTACGAGACTTCAGTCTCGGCGCCAAGAAGATGCGCCCCATTTCACAATGGAATTACGGTCGGTTGCTGTTGGGGTCAAAAGGCCAATCCCTCGCCCAACTCTCGATAAGAGAATATATTCACTTGTTAAACAATTCTAATTTATCAGTTGATGAACATAGTAACAGGTGTGTGATTGAATTGTCAATATATTTTTTAATATAAATCTTTTCTGATATCATCGAAAACAGGAATTTTTCCCCGCACCTCAACGCTTTCTTGAAGGTCAATTTCCGCTCTGACACTGCCTTCTTCACGGCCGCCCTCGGCCAATATGCGTCCCCAAGGGTCAATAATCATGCTGTGTCCGGCGAATTCATTATTGGGATTAGATCCTGTGCAATTGCAGGCGGCGACAAAGCATTGGTTCTCAATGGCCCTCGCAATAAGCAGGCTTTTCCAATGATCAAGACGGGGCAGAGGCCATTCCGCAGAAATGAACAGCACGTTAGCGCCTTGTGTCGTATGTTTTCTGATCCATTCCGGAAAACGGATATCATAACAGATCAGTCCTGAGCTTTTGACGCCTTCAAGCTCGAAGTATCCGTCCTCGGAACCGGCTGATAAATACACATGCTCATCCATCAGCTGAAAAAGATGGGCTTTGCTGTACTCTTTAATCATTCGTCCTTCCTTATCTGCGATGAACATTGTATTATAAACATCAGAACCCTTTCTGACAGCAACAGATCCTGCGACAATATGAACCCCGTGTTTTTTTGCGGTTTTTTGCAGCCAGCTTTGAGCAGTGAGCCCGTCTTCATCAGCAAGCTGATCAAGATTGGCAAGGTCGTAACCAGTCGTCCATAATTCAGGGAGAACAAGAACGTCAGCATTTTTACTCTCTTTTTCGATTAAAGATTCAGCCTTTTTTATATTTTCAGAAGGTTTTCCGTATGAAATATCAAATTGAAGACAAGAAATGGTCCATTTCATTTTTTAACACCCCATATTTTTCTTTACTTTTTTCATTTAACCATATATGATACTGGACTATCATTTCAAGATTTTTTTAGAAGGTGAAAACAGATGAAATTTGAACATTCTCAAGTGCTGCAGGAACTGCCTAAACAATTCTTTGCTTCTCTTGTGCAGAAAGTGAACCGAAAGCTGAAGGAAGGACATGATGTTATCAATTTGGGGCAGGGAAATCCGGATCAGCCGACGCCCGAGCATATTGTGGAGGAAATGAAGCGAGCCGTTGCTCAGCCTGAAAATCATAAATACTCCTCATTTCGAGGTTCACACAGACTGAAATCAGCAGCGGCGGCATTTTATAACAGAGAATACGGCGTTCAGCTTGATCCGGAAACTGAAGTAGCCGTATTATTCGGCGGGAAAGCCGGTCTTGTCGAACTTCCGCAATGCCTGCTAAATCCGGGGGATACGATTTTGGTTCCTGACCCCGGCTATCCAGATTATTGGTCCGGTGTCACGCTTGCGAAAGCGAAAATGGAAATGATGCCGCTCACTAAGGAAAATGCGTTTCTTCCTGAATACGCATGCATTTCGCCTGACGTAAGAGAACAAGCGAAATTGATGTACTTAAATTATCCGAATAATCCGACTGGAGCCGTCGCTACCGCAGAATTTTTTGGAGAAACGGTGAGTTTTGCGAAAGAAAACGAAATCTGTGTGGTCCATGATTTTGCTTACGGTGCAGTCGGCTTTGACGGACACAAGCCTTTAAGCTTTTTGCAGACTGAAGGCGCCAAGGATATCGGAATAGAAATTTACACGCTGTCCAAAACATATAATATGGCGGGCTGGCGGGTCGGTTTTGCAGTTGGTAACGCCTCGGTCATAGAAGCGATCAATCTTTATCAAGACCATATGTTTGTCAGTCTTTTCAAAGCAACCCAGCAGGCTGCCGAGGCGGCACTTTTATCTGAGCAGACATGCGTAGCGGAGCAAAATGCCCGATATGAAAGCAGGCGCAACGCTTGGATAGCGGCATGCCGGGAAATCGGCTGGGATGTAACAGCGCCTGCGGGTTCATTTTTTGCGTGGCTGCCGGTGCCTGAAGGCTATAGCTCTGAGCAATTCTCAGATCTCTTGCTTGAAAAAGCGAATGTGGCGGTTGCAGCAGGAAACGGCTTTGGTGAATATGGCGAGGGGTATGTCAGAGTGGGGCTCTTAACGAGTGAAGCCAGGCTTAAAGAAGCAGCTCATCGAATTGGCAAACTAAACCTGTTTACCCAAAAAAGCATTGACAAGATTCTTTAACGGTGGGATAATTCAAAATAATTTATAAAATCTATATTTTCTTATCAAGAGCAGGCAGAGGGACGAGCCCGATGAAGCCCGGCAACCGACTTGTAAAGCACGGTGCTAATTCTTGCAGCTGGCGGCTGAGAGATAAGATTCGGACGAGAAATGAAACCTCTTTAGACGCATAGCTGTTTGAAGAGGTTTTTTATATGGTTAAAAAATGAAAGGAGCTCTGGCATGAGTGAATTATTAGCAACATATCTCCTGACCGAGCCGGGAGCCGACACGGAGAAAAAAGCAGAACAAATCGCAACAGGATTGACGGTGGGCTCTTGGACTGATCTGCCTCTGGTGAAGCAGGAGCAGATGCAAAAGCATAAGGGACGGGTTGTAAAGGTCGAGGAGAGAGAGGGACATCTTGCATCAGGGAAACAAGCGGTTATCACAATTGCCTATCCCGAGGTAAATTTCTCACAGGATATTCCGGCATTGCTGACAACTGTGTTTGGCAAGCTGTCGCTGGACGGAAAAATCAAGTTAATAGATCTCGAATTTTCTGAAGCGTTTAAGCGAACACTTCCGGGTCCGAATTTTGGCGTATACGGCATCCGGAAGATGCTTGGAGAGTTTGAAAGACCGCTGTTAATGAGCATTTTTAAAGGGGTCATCGGAAGGGACCTGAGTGATATTAAAGAACAGCTCAGGCAGCAGGCGCTCGGCGGGGTTGACGTAATCAAAGACGATGAAATTTTCTTTGAGACGGGTTTAGCACCTTTTGAAACAAGAATTACAGAGGGAAAACAAATTTTGAAAGAAACATACGAGCAGACCGGCCATAAAACGCTGTATGCAGTTAATTTGACTGGAAGAACAGCTGAGCTTATAGATAAAGCAAGACGCGCCGCTGAATTGGGAGCGGATGCGCTTTTATTGAATGTCTTCGCTTACGGTTTGGACGTCATGCAAAGCCTTGCGGAAGATCCGGACGTATCAATCCCCATTATGGCGCATCCGGCAGTCAGCGGGGCATTTACATCCTCACCGTTGTACGGGTTTTCCCATGCCCTTTTGCTCGGAAAATTAAACCGATATTGCGGCGCTGACTTCAGTCTGTTTCCTTCTCCATATGGCTCAGTTGCGCTTCCGAAAGAAGACGCGCTGGCGATTCATGAAGAATGCGTGAGAGAAGATGCCTTTAACCAGACATTTGCCGTTCCGTCTGCCGGTATTCACCCTGGTATGGTTCCGCTTCTCATGCGTGATTTTGGCATTGATCATATTATTAACGCCGGAGGAGGCATACACGGACATCCAAACGGCGCCCAAGGCGGGGGCAAAGCGTTCAGAGCTATTATTGATGCGGTTTTGGAGGCGCAGCCGATTGAAGAAAAAGCCGGTCAATGCGAAGATTTGAAGCTTGCGCTTGATAAATGGGGAAAGGCTGAAGCCGTATGACGACTCAAAAACCGTTAATTATATGTGATTTTGATGGAACCATCACGATGAACGACAACATTATAAACATTATGAAAACATTCGCTCCGCCGGAGTGGACGGCGTTAAAAGACGGCGTGCTCTCCAAAACGATGTCAATCCAAGAAGGCGTCGGACGAATGTTCGGCCTTCTGCCGAGCAGCTTAAAAGAGGAGATTACGAGATTCGTATTAGAAGACGCAAAAATCCGGGACGGCTTTCGGGAATTTGTCGTATTTGTTAACAAGCATGAACTCCCGTTTTATGTCGTAAGCGGGGGGATGGACTTTTTTGTCTATCCGCTGCTTGAAGGAATTGTTGAGAAAGATCATATTTATTGCAACCGTGCGTCATTTGAGAACGAATTCATTCATATTGATTGGCCTCATTCTTGCAAAGGCACATGCACAAATCAATGCGGGTGCTGCAAGCCGACTGTTATGAACGAGCTTTCTGAGCCTGATCAATATATCATCATGATCGGTGACTCCGTTACCGATGTAGAGGCGGCAAAGCTGTCTGATCTTTGCTTTGCAAGGGATTATTTATTAAATGAATGCAAGGAGCATCATCTGAATCATATCCCATACCATGATTTTCACGAAATAAAGAAAGCGATTGAAGATGTAACGGAGGTAAAGAAATGGCTGCAAAACAAGAGCGCTGGCTCGAGCTTGCCGAAGTAAAACGGGAATTGGCAGAAAGAGATTGGTTTCCGGCGACCAGCGGCAACCTGTCCATCAAGGTTTCTGATGAGCCATTGCAATTTCTCGTAACGGCGAGCGGAAAAGATAAACGAAAAGAAACGGATGAAGACTTCCTGTTGGTGGATCAGAACGGAGAGCCTGCCGAAAAGGGGCATCATCTGAAACCGTCAGCGGAAACGCTTTTGCATACGCATCTGTACAATAAAACAAATGCCGGATGCTGTCTTCATGTTCATACGGTCAACAATAACGTCATCTCAGAGCTGTATGGCGATCAAAACCAAATTACTTTTAAAGGCCAAGAAATTATAAAAGCGCTCGGCCTGTGGGAAGAGAATGCAGAAGTGTCCATTCCAATTATAGAAAATCCGGCTCATATTCCGACTCTCGCAACGCTTTTCGCGGATCAGGTTACTGGAGATTCAGGCGCTGTCCTGATCAGGAACCATGGCATTACTGCTTGGGGAAGAACAGCACTTGAAGCGAAAAGAGTGCTTGAAGCATATGAATTTTTATTCAGCTATCATTTGAAGCTGAAAACACTCCAGCATCAGCTGGTTAAATAAAAGGGGGAAACGCAAATGGCAACAATTCGAATTCATGATGAGGCAAATACAACGATTGAAAATCAAGAGGAAGTGGCAAGCTTTCTGGACAGCCAAGAGGTGATCTATGAGCAATGGGATATCGCCAAGCTCCCTGAACAGCTTTCAGAAAAATATGACCTGTCTGAAGAAGAAAAACAGCAAATTCTTGACACCTTCGACGCTGAAATTAAAGATATCTCAGACCGCCGCGGCTACAAAGCCCAAGATGTTATTTCTCTGTCTGACGCTAATCCGAAACTGGATGAACTGCTAGAAAACTTTAAAAGAGAACATCACCATACAGACGATGAAGTCCGTTTTATTGTAAGCGGACACGGAATTTTCGTCATTCAAGGCAAGGACGGCACATTTTTTGATGTCCGTTTAAACCCTGGAGATTTAATCTCGGTACCTGAAAATATCCGCCATTATTTCACACTTCAAGAGGATCGAAAAGTTGTGGCGGTGCGGATCTTTGTTACATCTGAGGGCTGGGTTCCGATTTATGAAAAAGACAGCGTGAACCAATAAGAAGAAAAAGCCCCGTCCATAAAGGCGGGGCTTTTTTTGCTTATCGTAAACGCCATTCTTCGTATTGGGACATTTCTTTTTTGACCAGCGTCCAAATCAAACCGAGAACGGCAGCATCGTCAAGAATTCCTAAACCGAGCACGAAGTCCGGAATCATATCAATCGGCATGATGATATAAAAGACAGCAGCTGTCAGAAGCAACAGTGTTTTAATCTGTGAACGGGGATAGTCACCATTTCGCCAATCGCGAAGCATGTGACAAAAGATCGTGATATGATTGATTAATTTTTTGCGGGTTTTCCTTTTCAGAATAGCTTTTCCGCCTGCCGCACCGAGCATTATCGCTTTTTTTTTCTTCATTTAGCATTCCTCCTGCCTGCCGGTGTGTTTAAGATGGTCTTCGTCTGGGTATTGTTCTTCTAATCCTATCAATATATCTATTATAAATGAAAAATTAAGTTATTTAATAAAAATATGTTTACAAATAAAGTATAATCTGTAATAATGCACAATAACCCAATCAAACTTGTTTCCTATTTCTTAGCGGCGAGGGGTGAATTGAATGGGCTGTTCTTCTGAACAAGAAAGATTGCTGGTGTCTATTGATGAAAAAAGAAAGTTAATGATAGACGCCGCTAGTAAGCAGGGATTTACAGGGCATGACACAATCAGGCACAGTCAGGAGCTGGATTCTTTAATGAACGAATACCACCAGCTCATGCAAGAAAACGAACATTCCAAAGGAATTCAAGGCCTTGTGAAGAAATTAGGCTTGTGGCCCCGAAGAGACGTCATGCCTGCATATGATGCACATAAATAGCGGCGCTATCTGATGCATATATAAAGAGAGAGCTTTTCAGAAGCGCTCTTTTTTTCTGGGAAAATTTCATACGAAAGAGGGAACTGATGAAAGAACTGGCGGTAGTCATTACTGAAATGATAAACCAATTTCACGATGCTTTTATTTCGATAAGCGGGATGCTTGGCATTCAATTAACCGACAAAGAAATGCATTTTTGGGTAATTGGAATATTTGGCATCTTCTTTTTCGCTGTCACTCACGCTGTATTTACATGGCTTTCTAAATGGAGCTTGACGGCTTTGTCCTTTATCTATACCGTAACGATCATCATTGTTATCGTATTTGCAATTGAGATTCAGCAAAAAGTGACCGGACGGGGAAATATGGAATTTTTAGATGCAACGGAAGGGTTAAAAGGCTTTTTGGTGTTCTTTTTCATCTTTTTGCTTTTGAAAATGCTTTTGCGTTTGATCCGATTCTTCTTTTCAGGAGGAGCTGTAAGCAAGGAGAATGAAAATACCCGTTCACGAAAATAAATAAGCCCTCCTGAGACTGTCAGGGGGCTAGGAAGAGGAGACGGGGAGGGTAATGGTAACCTCGGTTCCTCTTCGTACTTCACTTTCTATATGAATGGAACCTCCGTACATCAGCACGATCCGTTTACATACGACTAACCCGAGGCCGGTTCCTTTTTCTTTAGAAGTGACAAATGGAAGAAAGATATGATCCAGCATTTCCTGTGATATCCCTTCACCGTTATCCATCACTTTTATAATGGCCTTTTTATCAACTGCTCCTAAGGAAATTGTGAGTTTGCCGCCTTCCGGCATAGACTCAAGGCCATTTTTCGCAACATTCAAAATGACTTGTTTAATATGATCTTTTGTACATTTTACTTTTAGAGGTTTATCAGTTAAAAATTTTAACTCTACCTCCACATTATATAAATTTCCTTCAGAATAGATGATCGGCATAATTTCTCCGATAATATCCTGAAGCGAGTTAAGCTCCCATTTCTCAGCTGTCGGTTTTCCGAGAACTAAAAACTCACTCACAATTTGGTTGATACGTTTAATCTCCTGTTCGATAATTGAAAAATACAGCTGGTCTTCTTCACCTTTATATTTCTTTTGCAGCAGCTGAATAAAACCGCTGATGCCGGTAAGCGGATTGCGGATTTCG
The DNA here is from genome assembly GCF_001517105.1 of Bacillus halotolerans. Taxonomy (GTDB): domain Bacteria; phylum Bacillota; class Bacilli; order Bacillales; family Bacillaceae; genus Bacillus; species Bacillus halotolerans. The sequence goes on along the minus strand of NZ_LPVF01000010.1, from coordinate 652,544 downwards.
TGAGCCGTGCTGGCAGCAAGCGTTCCGATCAGCTCTAATTTTTGCTGCTCATTTTCCGTGCGCTCCAGCTGGGTCCGCCGCTTCAGCAAATAATAAAGTACAAGAATAAAAAGAATATTCAGCAAGACTATAATACAGGAAAGAGGAAGCACAAGGCTTTTACTCAGCTCCTCTATTGTCACAGGATTCGGATATACTTTCATATTCCAGCTGATATCATCAAGATAACCGCTGACAGGTTTTTGATCTCTTGCGTGAGAAGCCTGTCCGCTTGAGAAAATCATTTTGTTATTTTCGTTCACAACCTCAATATAGACATCAGGGCTCAGCAAGTTAATCAGGTTTTGCAGATAGTCAATTTGTATAGCTGCCACAAGATAATCTGTGACATTTTTCTTTTCATCCAGCACGGGAACACAAATTGTAAAAATCGGCTGGCCTGTGATCCTGCTTGAATAGCTGTCTGTAATGACAGTCTTTTTTGTTTTTTTCGCTTTTGTAAAAAAGGATCTGTCGGCCAGATTGACTTTAGTTTTTAATTCTGTTGCGCTGGCAGTGACATCTCCTTTGGCATTGAGAAAATAAAGCCCGGAAAACCTTGGTTCGGAATCAAATGTTTTTTCCAAAACAGTTTTCATTTTATTCATATCTATCGGTCTGTCGATAGCGATAGACAAGGACGTCATTCTCGCTTTTGTTTCTCCGATTAAATAATTTATTTTGTTGCGGTGAAGGTTCAGCATAACACTGGCTTCTTGCTTATGTTCTGCAGCTATTGTTTCTTTTTCCTTTTCATAGACGAAAAAGCTTATGACGAGTGCCGGAATCACTACTAGTGCAATATAAAGCTTAATTCTCCCGCAGGCGCCTTTTAGTATTTTCAATTTGCATCGCTCCAACATACACCTGATTAGAGGTATTATATCATTGTTTCTTCTTGTTTAATAAGAAAAAATAACCAAAATAATTAAGAAAAATATGTTGTTCACATGAATAATAAAAAAGAAGAGAAATATTGGAAAGATTTTTATTGACATTTCGGTATTTGTTTATTAATGTTTCTCTGTAACGGTTTCTAAAAGGATGATTGAGACATGACAGAAAAATCACTGAAGTTATTTATCGTGCTGTCGCGCGCGTATCGGTCTATTAATGATCATATGAATAAGCATATTCATAAGCATGGACTGAATCCTACTGAATTTGCTGTGCTGGAGCTGTTATATCATAAAGGTGATCAGCCGCTGCAGCAGATAGGGGATAAAATACTCTTGGCCAGCGGGAGCATCACCTACGTCGTAGATAAGCTTGAGCAAAAAGAGCTCCTTATTCGGAAAGCGTCGCCTACAGACAGACGAGTAACATTTGCACAAATTACCGAAAAAGGCATCAGTCTTTTGGATGATATTTTCCCTGATCATGCAGCTGAAATTGATGAAATGATCAGCGTATTAAGCGAAGAAGAAGTTGAAATGTGCACTGAAATGTTAAAAAGAGTAGGATTAAACGCAAAACAGTTTCATAATAAGTAAAAAAAGGAAGCCTTGTGATAGATCAGGCTTCCTTTTTTACTATTTTTCATTTGTTTCCGCTGCGCCTCTTGGCAAGATGAGAACTTCAACCCGCCTGTTTTTGCTTCGGCCTTCCGCAGTTTTGTTGGAGGCCACCGGTTTATACTCACCATAGCCTTTGGCACTGAACACTTTGGCATCAAGCTTAGGGTTCTCAATCAGAAGCCCCATGAAGTTTACGGCTCTCATCACACTTAAATGCCAGTTTGACTGAAATTCTGAATTTCTAATCGGCATATTGTCTGTATGTCCGCTGATAATGATGTTTCTCGGCGGATTAATCACAAGAAGGTTTGAAATCTCTTTTGCAAGGGGAATGTCTTCCTGGCGGATGGTCGCTTTTCCTGAATCAAAGAAGATGCTGTCTTTAATCGTGATCAGCAGGCCTTCCTTAGTCATCTTTGTTTCCAGCTGATGCTCCAGCTTTTTATTTTTAATGAACTTTTCAACCTGGCTCTGCACGTTTTTAAGTTCTTCTTGATCAGCTGCTTTTTCCTTTTCTTTCTTGTTTTCCTTTTTCTCTTCTTTTTCCTTTTCCACTTCGTCGATTCCGTCTGACTCATCTTTAGGAGGGGTGACGCTGGAATAATCCAATACGCCGGTCCCGCCTGTAAAGACTTCATTAAATGATTTTGAAAGCATTTGAAATTTAGCTGCGTCAATTGAGCTGCTCGCGTACAGCACAATAAACAATGCTAGGAGAAGGGTAAGGATATCGGCGTAAGGAACCAGCCATGATTCATCAACGTGCTCGTCCTCATGCTTCTTCTTCTTTTTTCTCGCCATTTTGCGCCTCTCCTTCTCGTTCTGCAAATTTCAAACGGTCCTTCGCAGGAAGGTACATTAAAAGTTTCTGCTCGATCACTTTCGGTGCCTGTCCTTCTAATACGGACAGGACGCCTTCAATCATAATTTCACGGAGCTTGACTTCCTGTTTTGACTTGCGTTTTAATTTGTTTGCAAAAGGATGCCATAATACATATCCCGTAAAGATACCGAGAAGGGTGGCTACAAAGGCTGCACTGATGGCGTGACCAAGCTCATCTGTATTGTCCATATGAGAAAGTGCGGCGATCAGTCCGATAACAGCACCGAGCACCCCAAGTGTCGGCGCGTAAGTTCCCGCCTGTGTAAAAATAGCGGCTCCGGCCTGGTGTCTTTCCTCCATCGCTTCAACTTCTTCAGTCATGATATCTCTGATAAATTCTGCGCTTTGCCCGTCAACAGCCATGCTGAGACCGTTTTTCAGAAACGCGTCATCTACATTTTCAATACTTGCTTCCAAAGCCAGAAGACCTTCACGGCGTGCAAGCTGAGCCCATTCAGAGAACATAGGAATGAGTTCTTCTATTGTCAGCTGTTTGTTTTCTTTAAATAGCACACGGAACAGCACAGGCACTTTTTTGATTTCTTTCGTTGGGAACGCAATGACTACCGCTGATATCGTTCCGGCGATGATAATTAAAATGGCAGCGGGATTTGCAAGAGCGGCGAAACTGACGCCTTTCAGAACCATTCCCACACTCAATGCAACAAAAGCAAGAATAATACCGATAATCGAAGTTTTATCCATAATTTTCACCAAATCCTTTTTTACTAGCTTGTCTATGGTTAATATCGGTATCAGTGTCTGGAACTTTAGGGACATTGTGAAATTGTTCATGAAATATTCAAGGAAGATACATAGAAGGGAGAAATAAACAAACGCAGGCTTTTCAGCAGGGGAAAGGCCGCGGGTTTTGACGTGCGTATCTGATTCTCTAAAGTGCTTTCGTATAACACTAGAAATAAATATTCATCATGCTCCATCCTTCTTTAAGAAAAGTGTAAAGAAAGAAGGAGATGAGCGCTTCAGGGGATGGAATGACATGTTCTCGGACGAGAGAAGGATTTCACATAAAAAGCGGCTTCCCTGAAAAGGAAGCCGCTGATTTTTATTTTGCCTGAACTTTGATGTTATCATTTTCTACTGTGACGTGAAAACTTGCAATCTCGTTACTGTCAAGCAGCAGATCAGTCATTTCGTCCTCAACCCATTCCTGGATTGTTCTTCTGAGCGGGCGCGCACCGAATGAAGGATGGTAACCCAGCTCAGCGATTTTTTCTTTCGCTTCATCTGAAACACTCAAGCTGATGCCGCGTTCTGCCAATGTTTCTTCCAATTCTCCAAGAAGAAGGCTGACGATTTTGACCAGATGCTCTTTTTAAGGGAACGGAATTCGATGATGCTGTCAAATCGGTTGAGAAACTCAGGTTTAAAGAACATGCTGAGTGAATCAATTAATGTTTGTTCTTCAATCACACTGTCTTCTGATTGGAAACCGACTTTCGTTTGTTTTTCACCAGTGCCTGCATTGCTTGTCATTATGATGACGGTGTCTTTAAAGCTTACGGTTCTGCCTTGGCTGTCCGTTAAGCGGCCGTCCTCCATAATTTGCAGGAACATATGCTGGACATCTGGGTGTGCTTTTTCAATCTCATCAAGCAGCACGATGCTGTATGGATTGCGGCGCACTTTTTCCGTTAATTGTCCAGCTTCCTCATGGCCGACGTATCCAGGCGGTGAACCAATGATTTTAGATACGGCATGTTTCTCCATGTATTCACTCATATCGAGGCGGATAATGGCATCTTTCGTGCCGAATAATTCATCCGCCAGTGTTTTAGAAAGCTCTGTTTTCCCTACGCCGGTTGGTCCGACAAAGAGGAAGGAGCCGACTGGTCTGTTTTTTGATTTTAAGCCGGCGCGGCTGCGTCTGACCGCTTTTGCCACTTTTTGAACAGCCGCTTCTTGTCCGATGACGCGTTCGTGAAGCTTTACTTCAAGCTCTTTCATTTTTGTTTGCTCATCTGCCTGCAGTTTTCCCACAGGAATGCCTGTTTTTTGTTCGACGATATCCTGAATGTGCTCAGCTTCCACTGTGACGGCGGAATGTGAAGAAGAGCTGTTCAGTTTTTTCTCCAGTGCGATTTCTTCATCACGGAGTTTTGCTGCCAATTCGTAATTCTCTTCTTCCAGCGCTTTTGTTTTTTCTGCTTCAATTGCAGTCAGCCGTTCAGCTGCATCTTCATCATTCAAATCATCAATTAACAGGTTGGCTTTAGATCCAGCTTCGTCTAATAAATCAATCGCTTTGTCCGGCAGATGTCTGTCCTGAATGTAGCGTGATGATAAAGTGACACAGGCTTTCAGGGCTTCATCGCTGAATGTCACGCCATGGTATGCTTCGTATTTGTCTTTAATTCCTTGCAGAATGCTGATCGCTTGATCAATTGTAGGCTCCTGCACCATGACAGGCTGAAAACGTCTTTCCAGCGCAGCATCTTTTTCAATTTGGCGGTATTCTTTCAGTGTTGTCGCTCCGATAACCTGCAGCTCGCCTCTGGCAAGAGCGGGTTTGAGAATGTTACCTGCATCCATTGAGCCTTCTGCAGAGCCTGCGCCAACGAGAAGGTGAATTTCATCAATGAAAAGAATGACATTTTTGCGCTCTTTCAGCTCAGTGATCAGCTGTTTCATTCTTTCTTCAAATTGACCTCTGATGCCAGTGTTTGCAACAAGGGATGCGACATCAAGCAAGTAAAGCTCTTTGTTTTTCAATTTATTTGGAACATCGCCTTCAGCGATTTTTAAAGCGAGCCCTTCTGCAATGGCTGTTTTCCCTACACCAGGCTCTCCAATCAGAACCGGATTGTTTTTGTTGCGGCGGTTAAGAATCTCGATCACACGCGCAACTTCTTCATCACGGCCGATGACGGGATCAATCAGACCGGCTTTTGCGCCGTTTGTAATATTTTGCGCCAGTTCATCAAGCAATCCTTTTTTCTCGCTTTGCTTAGCTGCGCTTTGTTCTTTCGGCTGGAATGCTTGTTCAAACGGAAAACCGAAAGATTGAGGACCCATGCTCATTGAAGGTTTACGGGTCAGTTCGTGATAGCAAGTTTCACATAAAACCATTTGTTTATGAACGGAATTTATTTGCATGTTAAGGCGAATCGTCGCCTCGTTTTGATGACAGTGTTGACAACGCATTTGCCAAAACCTCCTTATAAAATTTGATCATCTTTGACCAATTGGTTTAGAAAAAAAGGCCTACTTATTTGACCTTCTTTGACTATTAGTATACGCCATATTCACTGGCTTTCAAAACCATTTGCTCAAAGCGGTCTTGTTTTTGACTAACTTTGACCAATGAAATAATATAAAAAGACGGCCGGTTTGACCTTCTTTGATTAATAGTATACTCTGACCTTTTTTGACTTTCAAGGCTTTTGCTCAAAAATATTTTTGAATTGTTAACACAGTAAAACATGTTTTGTTCGTCTTTTCAAGGAACTTGTCTCATAGGCTATAAAAAGGCTAAAAGGACAATACTGCGGTTGGTTCGGAGGGGAGAAATGGAACAATCAAAAGGGTCTGCACATCAGCTCGCTTTTGTGTATATAGGCACAGTCGTCGGAGCGGGATTTGCAACTGGCAGGGAAATTGTTGAGTTTTTTCTGAAGTTCGGCTGGTTCGGATTGCTTGGTATTATTATAAGCGGCGGGATGTTCACGTTTTTAGGCGCAAAGCTGATGATCATTTCAAAGCGAATCAATGCCAAGTCCTATCAAGAAATGAATATATACTTGTTCGGGGCGGCTGCCGGACGGATTATCAATGTCTTTATGCTGTTCGTTCTCCTCGGTGTCACATCTGTCATGCTGTCGGGGGCAGGGGCGCTTTTTGAGGAACAGCTTGGGATGTCCGCTCAGGTTGGAATGCTGATCACAATTGGATTAAGTTTGATTGTCATGACAAGAGGAGTAAAAGGCATTTTTGGTGTAAATGTGTTTGTTGTACCGCTTTTGATTATCTTTTCTATGATTGTGGTGGCCGATTCATTTATTTTCAGTGAGACGCGGAATACAGCTCAGTGGGTGTGGCCTCATCGATGGGACTGGCTATTATCAGCAGTGTCATACGGAGCCTTGAATTTATCGCTTGCCCAGGCTGTTTTGGTGCCGCTGGCGAATGAAATGTCTTCAGAACAGGTGATAAAAAAAGGCGCTTTCATCGGCGGTACAATGCTGACAATTGTGCTTTCTGCAAGTTTTTTGTCTTTGTCGATGCTCCCGGATGTATTTTTGTACGATATTCCGATGGCTCAAGTGGTTTACCTCTTCGCGCGATCTGTACATTTGATTTATTTGTTGATTATATTCGGCGAAGTGTTCACATCGGTGATCGGAAACCTTTATGGGCTGGAAAAACAAGTGAAGAGCTTTCTTCCTATAAAAAGCAAATATATTTTTGCGGCAATCATGATTACGGCTTATATCACGAGTCAAATCGGCTACGGCAAGCTCATTTCAACCATTTACCCACTGTTTGGCTATGTGAGCTTGGCTTTCATAGGCGCTTTGGTCTGTAAAAAGCTCCCTCGGCGCAGTTTGTAATCACAATATTGATACATATATAATAATGAAGCAAACGTTTATGTTAAACCCTGCGCCGGCCCGAAATGGATCTTAATTAGGTATTTTCGCTGTGTAAAAGGATTAAGGCGGAAAAAATGAGACAGGCTTTTCGGCTATCTTTTTTATTGTCAAGAAAAACAACATTATGGTAAGATAGCAGAAGTGAAAAATTGAAGAAAATCCGTTCGATATGCGGGAGAGGTTCTAGCTACACCCTCTATAAAAAACTAAGGACGTGCTGTATCCTTGGATACGGCCTTTTTTATGTTTTTCTAGAGCACCTTTCCGAAAAGGTGTTTTTTTATATTTAACAGTTGTAGCGATGTCTCTCGCCGAGATTTTTATAGCGGAGAAGGAGAGGAATCATGAAAAAGGAAAAAGCAATTGTCGTATTCAGCGGCGGCCAAGACAGTACCACATGTTTACTGTGGGCGTTAAAGGAATTTGAAGAGGTGGAAACTGTAACATTTCATTATAATCAGCGTCATTCGCAGGAAGTTGAAGTGGCGAAGGGGATTGCGGATAAGCTTGGCGTGAAAAATCATTTGCTTGATATGTCACTTTTGAACCAGCTTGCGCCTAATGCCCTGACGAGAAATGATATAGAAATTGAAGCAAAAGACGGCGAGCTGCCATCAACATTTGTTCCAGGCCGTAACTTAGTGTTCTTATCTTTTGCGTCTATCCTGGCGTACCAAATTGGCGCGCGCCATATTATCACGGGCGTTTGCGAAACGGATTTCAGCGGCTATCCTGACTGCCGTGATGAATTCGTTAAATCTTGCAATGTGACGGTTAACCTGGCCATGGAGAAGCCATTTGTGATTCATACTCCGCTCATGTGGCTGAATAAGGCGGAAACGTGGAAGCTTGCAGATGAGCTTGGCGCGCTTGATTTTGTGAAAAACAACACGCTTACATGCTATAACGGCATCATCGCAGACGGCTGCGGCGAATGTCCGGCATGTCATCTTCGCTCCAGAGGCTATGAAGAATATATGGCGATGAAAGGAGAGCGGGCATAAATTGTTATCTCAAATATATCCACAGGTCCAGCATCCTTATTCATTTGAATTGAATAAGGACATGCAAATTTCTGCTGCTCATTTTATTCCGCGTGAAAGTGCGGGAGCGTGCAGCAGGGTTCACGGGCATACGTATACCGTAAATATCACCGTTGCCGGTGATGAGCTTGACAATTCCGGCTTTCTCGTGAATTTCAGTGTGCTCAAAAAGCTGGTTCACGGCTCCTATGACCATACGCTTTTAAATGATCATGAAGAATTTTCTAAGGATGACCCGTATTCGCTGCCGACAACTGAAGTCGTGGCGAAAACGATCTATGACAAAGTGCAGGCTTATTTAAACAAACTGGAGAATAAACCAAGCTGTGTGCAGGTGTTTGTCCGTGAAACACCGACCAGTTATTGTGTATACCGTCCGAAAAAGGGTGGTTTGAATGGCTAAAGGAATTCCTGTATTAGAAATTTTCGGCCCGACGATTCAAGGAGAAGGCATGGTGATCGGACAGAAGACAATGTTTGTCCGCACGGCCGGCTGTGATTACTCCTGCAGCTGGTGTGACTCCGCCTTCACTTGGGACGGATCTGCTAAAAAAGATATTCGCTGGATGACAGCCGAGGAGATTTTTTCAGAGCTTAAGGAGATTGGGGGAGACGCGTTTTCCCACGTTACAATCTCCGGCGGAAACCCGGCGCTGTTAAAGCAGCTGGATGCTTTGATAGAACTGCTGAAGGAAAACAATATCCGTGCAGCTCTCGAGACACAGGGGACAGTCTATCAGGATTGGTTTACACTGATCGATGATCTGACGATTTCACCAAAACCGCCAAGCTCGAAAATGGTGACGAACTTTGATAAGCTGGATCACATTTTGACATCACTGAAAGAGAATAACAGACAGCATGCTGTCAGCTTGAAGGTTGTCATTTTTAATGATGAAGATCTCGAGTTTGCCAAAACTGTACACAAGCGCTACCCGGGGATACCGTTTTATCTGCAAGTCGGTAATGATGATGTGCATACGGCAGACGACAAATCACTCATTGCACATTTGCTTGGAAAATATGAAGCGCTAGTTGATCAGGTAGCTGCCGATGCGGAGCTGAATCTCGTCAGAGTGCTTCCGCAGCTGCATACCCTGTTATGGGGCAACAAACGAGGAGTTTAATAGAAAGGAAGATAAACATGACGACAAGAAAAGAATCAGAATTAGAAGGTGTAACCCTGCTTGGCAACCAAGGAACAAACTATTTATTCGAATATGCGCCGGACGTGCTCGAATCCTTCCCGAATAAACATGTAAACCGTGATTACTTTGTAAAATTCAACTGCCCTGAATTTACATCTTTATGTCCGAAAACAGGACAGCCTGACTTTGCAACAATTTACATCAGCTATATTCCTGATGAAAAAATGGTGGAGAGCAAATCACTCAAACTGTACTTGTTCAGCTTCAGAAATCATGGAGACTTCCACGAAGACTGCATGAACATCATCATGAATGACTTGATTGAATTAATGGACCCGCGCTACATTGAAGTATGGGGCAAATTCACGCCAAGAGGCGGAATTTCCATTGATCCGTACACAAACTACGGAAAACCTGGCACGAAATATGAGAAAATGGCCGAATACCGCATGATGAATCATGACTTGTATCCGGAGACGATTGATAATCGTTAATGAGAACCCGCACTAAGTCCAATAAAAGTGTGACCTAGTGTGACTTTTATGCAGTGAAAAGTTGATATTGGAGAGGTAATTTAAGACGTACAAATGTGTACGTCTTTTTCTTTTATGCAAAAATCAATATATTAACGTAAGTTTTTTGGCCGAAAGTCTAGCGAAATCAAAGGAAAGTATTTTGTAGATCGCTTTCTTTTCTGTGGGGCATCCGCACAAGCTATTAAATGATGATTACAATTTTTATTTCTCATTATATATGGATGGCGTATCCGGTAATACCGAAAGTATTTTTCAGCTTCTGTTATATTTTTTCGTGTCGACGAGAGAAACGATTATTTTTCGTTCTCTTAGAATGTAATTTTTCAGGAAGCTATTACGTCATCTCATATCTGAACGTTTTGTATAGACTAGTACCGTCACAAGTTATATTACAAATACATACCAATAAGTAGACATTAAAAAGTGAAAGAGAGGACGAACATGTGTGAAAATTCTTTTTCTAGAGAGTCATCCTATGTGGCTCTATGGTTTACCGAATGGGTTTAGTGAAGCAGGCCATACCGTAATGATTTCGGGCCCTGTAAGTCGGGAAAATGTTACTGAAATGATAGAAGAATTCAAACCAGATCTAATCGTATCTATGGGTTGGACACCAGAGCATTCTAGGGAAAAGCAGGCCTGGATCCGCAATGCTACTAAAAAGGTGAAGATCCCCCTCGTTTATTGGGCAACTGAAGACCCGTTGCACACTCAAAACTTTACTATCCCGTTAATTAAAAAGATGAAACCGGATTTTGTTTTCACCGTTACACCTTCTCTGTGTAAAACTTATGAAAGAATGGGGGTAAAAGCGGCTCATTTAGACTTTGCATATCACGAAAGTATACATCATCAGATTAAACCATTGGACAAATATAGCTGTGATATAGCGGTGGTGGCTAATGCTTACCCTAATTTTCTTGAGGAACATCCGGAAGTGTTCCGCTCGTCCTCTTTAAAAACGCTTATTCGTCCTCTCATACGAAATGGTATTCGCATTGATTTTTGGGGGAAAAATTGGGAGAAAATGAGCAAACATATAGGAAGAGAAATTCCCCGAAATTGGATTCATGGATACCTTGATTATACTGAAGCATATAAAGTTTACAGTTCAGCAAAAATTATTCTTGGTTTGCAAAACTGTGAAAGCCAGCTTACGCAGCGCACCTATGAGATTCTTGGTTCCGGAGGGGTTTTATTGACATCGGATACACCAGCAGTTCGAGGTAAATTCAAACCTGGCCGCGATCTCATCGTTTCATCTTCCCCAAAAGAAACATTTGAAAAGGTTAAATACTATTTGAATCATGATAGCGAGAGAAAGAAGATTCGGATAAACGGTAAAAAGGCTGTAAAGAATGATTCCTATCGGCATAGAGCTGAGAGAATGCTTGAGGTGCTAAGAAGCAGAGGAATCTTAAGAAACCTAGAGGAAACCATTCATTATGTTGATGTTCTCAAAGAAAATTACGTGATCCATCATGTTGCTCCCGGTGAAACATTAACGAAAATCGCTATAAATTACAATATTCCCCTTAAACAAATCATGGAGCTAAATCATTTCAAATCAGATCAGATATATGCGGGACAAATCATTAAGATTAGAAAGAAACGGTCTAGAAATGTTAAAAATAAATTTTTCTAAAGGAGAGTAATATAAATGAAGGGAAAAAACCAAAACAGAAGTGAAAAGAACGCCTCGTTATATGGAATTTCCCGTGACAGATGAAGTATATTGTGTGGAATCCGACGATACATTATGGACGATTTCAAAATCCTTTAATATTCCGGTACAACAACTTATGAATCTTAATAAGCTTTCTTCAGATAGAATTTATCCCTGACAAATGATAAAGATAAGAGAAAGGTAATTTATGAGGTTTCGGAAACGAAACAAATTGGAATGGTCAATTATTTGGTAAAACTTGATATCTTTGAGAATGAAGGGGTTATGAGATGTTTCAAATGAGCTATTTCTACTCTGGATTAGGTTATGATATTATTCAGCACGTTGATCAAACGAACGGAGTATTAAAAGTCGTGTCTCCTGACTTTTTCTATATCAGAAAAAATGGATCACTACTTCTCCGTTCAGCTAATCCTGATGTGATTAAAGCTCTTCATAGAAGAAAATTAAAAGTAGTTCCTTTTTTAAGCAATCATTGGAATCAGGATTTGGGTCGAGTTGCGTTAAAGAAACGAGTGGTTTTGGCTAAACAAATTTCTAATGCAATAGAAGAGCTGAATCTAGACGGCGTCAATATCGATATAGAAAACCTTACAGAGAAAGATCGGCAGGCATTTACGGATTTCGTTAGATTAGTAAGAAAAGGTATTCCTAGGCACAAAGAGGTATCAGTTGCAGTGGCAGCAAATCCTTTTGGCTGGACGAAGGGCTGGCACGGATTATATGATTATGAGAATTTAGCTAAACATGCGGACTATCTAATGGTTATGGCCTATGATGAAAGCCGCCTTGCTGGGCCTACTGCAAGTGTAGGATGGGTGGAAAAGTCCATTCAATATGCTCTAGCCCAAAAAATCTCTCCCAAAAAACTGGTTTTAGGATTGCCTTTCTATGGCCGTTGCTGGATGCAAGACCAATCTAACTCACAAGCCATTTCACTTTACCTTGTTAACTCATTAGTAAAAAGGCATAACGGTACAATTATTTTTGACATAAAGAGTCAATCTCCAAAAGCTGTTTTTACGATCAAATACGATAAGAAGGATCTATTACCTCCAGGAACATATACATTATGGTTCGAAAATGAACAGTCACTCAGAGCAAAAACAAAACTTGTTCAAAAATATAACCTAAAAGGTCTTGGCAGCTGGAGTCTTGGACAAGAAGATTCGCCAGTCTGGAATAGAGTGTTTAAAAATATATAAGCGGAGGCGGTTAATAATCATTAATATAGTTTCTCCTGCGGAATGCAGGGGATTTTATACATAAAAAAGACGAGTGAATCCGGGGGGAATGCCACTCGTCACCTTCTAATGAAAAGACGGGATGCTGGATGGCAGCTCGTCTGTTTTATTATAAAATATCGAACGTATGTTTGTAAAGGCGTCTTTTTTAAAGAAATGGTTAAAATAATGCTCAAAACAGATTCATTGTAAACCTTAACGAGATTATGTTAAGATGCATGAACTGATAAGGAGTGATACAAAGTGAAAACATTGCGTTTAAACGATGTCACGTTAGAAATGTCAACATATCAAGAAGAGAGCGAGCCGAAGCGGAAAATTGCCTTTACCTTACACGTTACCAGTGAGACTTATCATGATATCGCTGTGCTGTTATATGAAAAGACATTTAACGTCGAAGTTCCGGAACGGAATCTTGCCTTTCGCGGTGAAATCACAAATTATTCAACGTCATTGACCAACCTGTACGAAGCGGGAGCCGTGAGTGAATTTTATATCGAAATAACGGAAACGGACACGAACGCCGATTCATAATCGGTGTTTTTTTATGTAAAAAGCTGCCGGCCGGCAGCTTTTGAGAAAGCTAATTTGATATGTAAGGTGTTTAATTGTTCGTCTTGCAGTTTTTGCGAATGCGTGTGGATGAAGGAGGATTTAATAGGAGTCTCTGATGATCTTGTAATTTTTATGATTAACAACAGTCAGTGAATCTAGCTCAAGATCCCGATAGTTATCCATAATGGTAACATCTACGATAACAGAATTCTCATTAACTTTTTCAACAACACCGGTTAATCCGTTTTTAAATTCAATGACGTTTCCGACCTTAGCGATTTTCACAAGCTTCCTCTCCTTTAAACATAATAATTCCTTTTGAAAGTATTAAACAGTATTTTTATTGAGAAGTAAAGCGATAAGGAGTTTTATCGTCCTAAGGAATTGTCCTGGCCCAGGAAAAATGATATATTGATTTTCGTTCAAAGATTGAAAAGGGGGAGTTTTGATTGCGTCCCGAAGACATAACAGAACAGATTGAACAGCTTCGTACTGGTGAAATAAAAGAATTGAGAGTCCAAAAAGAACACTTTCTTGATTTCAGGGCCGTTTTATCGAAACAGGACGATTTTAAGCATTTCCGAGGCATTGCCCAGCAAGGCGGAGATGTGGTGTTTCAATATTTAGAACAGCCAAGAAGCTAAAAGGTTTCTCATAAGTGAGAAGCCTTTTTATCATATATGACAGAACGCCGGACTTTTATTACAAATGATGTAACAGACGTAAACAAAATGTAAAATTACAAAAATGGATAAATATGCTTTGAAATGACAAGATTTATAGAAAATCAGGCTGTTTTTTTGCCATTAATCAGTGCGTCACCCGGTATATTCCATCCTGATACCTGTTTGGGAGAGTTGGAAAATCTTTTTCCGTGAAATTGATTTGATCTCTTGTTAAGGTTATGAAGTGTTTTTTGAGCACTTTAAGGAGGAAACTGTATGACGACAAAATTTACTGCGCTAGCTGTTTTTCTTCTTTGTTTCATGCCTGCTTCGAAAATTGAACATACACAAGCTTCACTACTGAACACAAAGAAGACAAAACATGAAGAAGCTAAGCTGCTTACCCATATAAATCATGACACAGACACATCTTTCTCTTCACTGTCTGCTGATGAGGACAAGAAAAAAATAAAGCCGATCAGGCTATCAGCGAACACTGAAAAAAAGAAAACGAACAATCAGAGAAAACGAATGAGAAGAAAGAAACTTATTCTGAGTCTGAAAAAGAATTGCTTTCCCGACTCGTTCACGCAGAGGCGAAGGGCGAATCATATGAAGGCAAGGTCGCTGTTGCAAGCGTTGTGCTGAACAGGACGGATAAGAACGGCTTTCCCGATACAATCAGAGGAGTTATTTATCAGAAAAATGCCTTTGAACCTGTCGCAAACGGAAGCATTAATCAAGAGCCTGACAAAGAATCAATTGAGGCTGTTGAAGAAGCGATGTCATCTAAGGACAGAGAAACAGAAGCCCTTTTCTTTTATAACCCGAAAACGGCGTCAGATGACTGGATTCGCTCAAGGAAAATCATTGAAAAAATCGGCAGGCATGTCTTTGCCATATAAGCATAGAAGAGACCATTCGTCTCAGCTGTGCTTTTTTTTATAGAAAGAGTAAAAATAAAATAATTTTTGAACTTGTCTCATATGATGTTGGTAGTACAAGAGACAAGGAGAGACATCATGAATCGATTTGTAAAAGGGATTATTCTTTTATCCATTGCCGCCTTTTTCGCCGAATGCCTTGAATTTGTCGTGAATATGATTTTGGCGCGCGAGCTTGGCGAGCACGGGATGGGGCTTTACATGAGTATTTTGCCTACCATCTTTTTAATTATTGTCATCGCAAGCTTGGAGCTGCCAATATCAATTTCTAAATTTATCGCTGAATCAAATCCAAAGCTCCATGAAAGCATGCTGAGGCACGCCTTTCGAATGACAGCTGTTTTCACAGCCTTTTCCACCGCCGCCGCCAGTATTGCGCTTCCTTTTATTCCGGTGTTTGATACATATCATCCGTTTATCAAAGGAATTGTCATCGGCTTGATTCCTATTGTCGCCTTTACGTCAATTGCCAGAGGTTACTTTATGGGTGTGCAAAAAATGGGGAAGATCGCAATCGCTAATGTACTGAAAAAAATCATTCAGCTGTTGTGCTTGTTCATCTTCTTTCAATGGTACTCGTTTGAGCTGGACATGGCTGTGCTAATTTCGCTGTTTGTCCTTGTCGTGAGTGATGTGATCGTGCTTGTTTACTTGTATTCACAGTTTATCCTGGCAAGACGTGCGGTATCGGTTCAGCAGCATATCCATTTGCGCGGAAAAGATGTTAGAAAAAGACTGCTTGCCGTATCGATTCCGACAACCGGACTGCGCATTTTCCACGCCGTAGTCAACGCCATTGAACCCTTTTTAGTAAAAGGAGCGCTTTTGGCAGCGGGCGTTGCCGGGACAACTGCCATCGATCAATACGGCATGCTTGCCGGAGTGGCTGTGACGATAGGGTCGTTTCCTGCTTTTATCGCCCATTCGTTAATGGTCGTCATGATTCCCAGTATTTCTGAAGCTTATTCTCTCTCACAATATGACATCGTATTAAAAAGGCTGAAGCAGTCGATCTTTATTACGTTGGGATATGGTATACCGGCTGTCTGGATCATGTTCCAGTTTGCGGAGCCCCTGACCCATCTGTTTTTTCACTCTCCTGAAGCACAATATTATTTGCAGCTTTTGTGGCCGTACTTTCTCTTTCATTTATTTGTGATGCCCCTTCAGGCATGTTTAATCGGGATGGGCTTTGTCAAAGAAGCTTTTTATCACAACGTGTGGAGCCATCTCGTTGCGCTGAGTATGATGTATGTGCTGGGTTCAATGGAAAATCTGCAAATGCTCGGGATTATCCTTGGGATGAATACAGGTATGATTTTGCTGACGAGCCTACACTATACAACGATTTGCAAAGCGCTGCGTGTATCTGTTTTTCTGACGGGAGGAAACCGAACGCCGCGGATTGAAGGATGATAAATCTCTAGCGGGGCAAGCTATTTGAAAAGCATGAAAGGAAGATTCCATGTTGACAAAACGCTTGCCCCTCACTATTTGCCTGATCTTATTTGCTATAATTTCATGGCTGCCTCTATCGGCACAGGCTGCCACTAAACAGCCTGCTGTTCCTGCGGTTTTTCTCATGAAAACGATAGAGGGGGAGGATATCTCCATCCCAAATAAAGGACAGAAAACGATCCTGCATTTTTGGACTTCATGGTGTCCGCCCTGCAAAAAGGAACTTCCTCAGTTCCAATCATTTTACGAGGCTCATCGATCTGACAGTGTGAAGCTGGTAACGGTCAATTTAGTGAATTCAGAACAAAATCAGCAAGTCGTTGAAGACTTTATCAAAGCAAACCATCTGACCTTTCCGATTGTTCTCGACACAAAAGGGGATTTAATGAAGGAATATCATATTATAACGATTCCCACCTCGTTTTTGCTGAATGAAAAGGGTGAAATTGAAGAAACAAAAGTGGGGCCGATGACGGCTGAACAATTGAAAGAATGGACGAAAGAATAAGCTGAGAGCGTAGCCTTTCAGCTTTTTTGTCATATAATGAAAGGTGAATAGATGTTAATGATAATTATTATCAAAAAGAAATTAAAATAATTATAATTGAAATTCTTTTTCTACATGCTATAATTAAGAAAGACATCATGGGATAATCAACGATGAAGCTGCCTTCTGGGCGGCGATTTTGTTTTTTATAAGAGAAATGAAGATGATTTACATTCTCAATTAGGGAGGAGAATTCGATATGAATGAACAAGTGATGCTTCAACAAGATCAGCATCAGCCATTAAAGACAGAACAGCCAGAAAAAAGCTGGACCCAGCATGCGGAACTTATCGCAGCCCTTGTGTCAGGTGCTCTTATTTTAGTAGGCTGGCTCCTTTCCTCACATCAGTTGTTATCGGTAACGCTATATTTGCTGGCCTTTGTCATCGGCGGATTTGCTAAAGCGAAAGAAGGAATCGAAGAAACGCTCGAATCCAAAACACTGAATGTTGAGCTTTTAATGATTTTCGCTGCCGTAGGTTCCGCATTGATTGGGTACTGGGCAGAGGGTGCCGTTTTAATCTTTATTTTTTCCTTAAGCGGAGCTTTAGAAACATACACGATGAATAAAAGCAGCAGGGATTTAACTTCTTTAATGAAGCTTGAGCCTGAAGAAGCAACGCTGATTGTAAACGGCCAAACCAAAAGAGTATCGGTTGCAGATATTAAGGCCGGGGATACGATTGTTATCAAACCTGGAGAACGGGTGGCAGCTGACGGAATCATTGAATCTGGTTCTACAAGCCTTGATGAGTCAGCGTTAACGGGCGAATCGATGCCCGTAGAAAAAAACGCCGGCGACGCTGTGTATACGGGAACTGTTAATCGAAACGGCTCCTTGACCGTCCGTGTTACAAAAGCAAGTGAAGATTCTTTGTTCCGAAAGATTATCAAATTGGTGGAATCTGCGCAAAACAGTGTGTCACCTGCGCAAGCTTTTATCGAACGATTTGAAAATGCATATGTAAAAGGCGTTCTGATCGTGGTGGGGCTGCTGTTGTTTGTGCCGCACTTTGCACTTGGCTGGAGCTGGAGTGAAACCTTTTATCGCGCGATGGTATTTATGGTGGTGGCGTCACCTTGCGCACTTGTCGCGTCCATCATGCCGGCAGCGCTGTCCTTGATTTCAAATGGCGCCCGCAACGGCATGCTAGTGAAAGGAAGTGTGTTTCTTGAACAGCTGGGATCTGTGCAAATGATCGCTTTTGACAAAACGGGGACTGTAACAAAAGGTCAGCCCGCGGTTGAGACGGTCAGACTGGCGGAAGGGTACGAAGAAACGGAAGTGCTTGAAGCTGTCTATGCGATTGAGAAGCAGTCCAGCCATCCGCTCGCGCAAGCCATTGCCGGCTATGCTGAAAGCTACGGCATCAACCAGTCCGGCTACATATCAATCGAAGAAACGTCAGGCTTTGGTGTAATGGCTGAAGTGGCGGGTGCCAAATGGAAAGTCGGAAAGGCAGGATTTATTGGGGAAGAATTGTCAGCACAATTTTTGAAACAATCTGCATCAGATATCATTCAAAACGGCCAAACCATAGTGTTTGTGAAAAAGGACGATCAAATTGCCGGCTGTATCGCTTTGAAAGATCAAATCAGACCTGAAGCAAAAGAAGTCATGGATGAACTGAGCCGTCTGGGGATTAAAACGGCCATGCTGACGGGAGATCACGAGGACACGGCTCAAGCGATAGCGAAGGAAGCGGGAATGACAACAGTTGCAGCAGAATGTCTGCCTGACCAAAAAGTAAATGAAGTGAAACGATTAAAAGAAGAATTCGGGACGATTGCAATGGTCGGAGACGGAATCAACGATGCGCCGGCACTAAAAGCGGCGGATGTCGGCATTGCAATGGGCGGCGGAACAGACGTGGCCCTTGAAACTGCTGATATGGTGCTCATGCAAAACGATTTGAAAAAACTCGTAAAAATGTGCCGTTTATCACGGAAAATGAACAGGATTGTAAAGCAGAATATCGTATTTTCTCTCGCGGTCATTTGCCTGCTAATTTGCGCAAATTTTTTACAGGTGATGGAATTGCCGTTTGGCGTTATAGGCCATGAAGGAAGTACGATTTTGGTGATTCTAAACGGTTTAAGGCTTTTAAAATAAAAAACAGCGGTCCAAATGGGCTGCTGTTTTTTTATGGATCAAGTTTTACCTTCCTTTGCTTTTTCTCTTGATCCGGCCTTTTCATCACAATGATGAGAGCCAGGATGCAGCAAAGGAAGCCGGCTGCACAGCCTATGATAGAGCTGTAATAATAAAAATCCACCAGCTTCATACCGACAAAAGGAGCGGAAATTCCCGCAACTGTTAATAGAACAACTGCCTTACGTCTGAAAAAATTCATCAGCAAACGGAACAACTCCCTGCGATTAACTCTCCTCTCAGTATACAAGATGACCGGCAGGAAATAAAATGATGGAAAACGGAAAGTCGCTGTGAAAGGCAAACACCCGTAAAACCTGTTACAATATATAAAGAACAACGCATGGCAAAAGGCAGGGAGGAACAAGAAATGAATAGAATACAACGCGTCTCTTCATGGCTGAAGGAAGCGGGGCATACTGCCGCATTTATTCATACGAAAGAAAATGTATTTTACTTAACCGGTTTTTATACAGAGCCGCATGAACGTGTAATGGGTTTGTTTATCTTTCAAGAGGAGGAGCCATTTTTCGTTTGTCCGGGAATGGAGGCAGATCAGGCCCGAAATGCCGGATGGAATCACGAAATTATTGGATATGCCGATCACGAAAATCCATGGGAGCTCATTGAAAAAGCACTCAAAAAACGAAATATCAGCATACATACGCTTGCCGTAGAAAAGGATTCAATCTCGCTTTCGCGTGCTGAACAACTGAAGCATTCAGCTGGAGGGGCTCAATTTGTATCAGCAGAAGAAACACTTAACCAGTTTCGTCTGATTAAAGAGGAGCATGAAATTAAATTGCTGAAAGAGGCGGCGAAGCTTGCCGATTTTGGTGTTGAAGTCGGGACAGCTGCTTTGCGTGAAGGCATCAGTGAGGTGGAAGTTCTCGCTCAGATTGAGTATGAGTTGAAGAAAAAAGGAATTCAGGGCATGTCTTTCTCGACAATGGTGCTATTCGGGAAAAAATCAGGTCAGCCTCACGGAAATCCGGGAACAGCCACATTAAAGAAAGGCGATTTTGTCTTGTTTGACCTGGGTGTTATTATGGACGGCTATTGCTCTGATATCACGCGAACCTTTGCTTACAAAACAATCAATCCGAAGCAGGAAGAAATTTACGAGACGGTGCTCCTAGCGGAAAAAGCCGCGATAGAAGCAAGCAAACCAGGCGTGAGAATCGGAGATCTGGACTTAACTGCCCGCGGAATCATTGAAAAAGCCGGATACGGAGAATATTTCCCTCACCGGCTGGGCCATGGTCTCGGCATTTCAGTGCATGAGTACCCGTCGATGAGCAAAGCCAATGACACGCTGCTGCAGGAAGGAATGGTTTATACAATCGAACCGGGCATTTATGTGCCGGATGTTGGCGGCGTACGCATTGAAGATGACGTTCACGTAACAAAAGACGGGGCGGTTGCGCTTACTCAATATCCGAAGGAATTAACAATATTGCCGTAACAGGCAGAGATAAAAAAGGACTTTGTTCTCGACATCGTCCTTTTTTATCTGTTTTAAATAAAAAAATCATCAAACGTCCGAAATGGTTTCACTTCATGTTTTTGATTGAGCGGTCTTACAGCCAGGCAGCTTCCGCCCAGAACGGCCAGACATAATCCAATTAAAATGAAGAAACCCATTTATATCTTCTCCTTTCAGCAAAAAACCATCTAATCTGTCGGTACGTTCTTATCGTATTGTATGAAACGCATTCCAGATCAAGGGAAATCAGAAAGAAGGGAATTTATGGCTAATATTAAAGACATTGCAGAAAAAGCCGGTGTCTCCGTTACGACGGTTTCCAGAGTCATAAACAATCATCCTTATGTAAGTGAAGAGAAAAGAAAAAGAGTGCTTGAAGCAATGGAAGTGTTGGAGTACACAAGAAATGTCCACGCTGTGCATTTGTCGAAGGGGTTTTCAAACATGATCGGTGTTGTAATGCCGACGATCGGCCTTCCTTATTTTGCGGAACTGATGGCGGGAATTTCAGACACTGCCGCAGAGTCAGGCATTCACCTCTCTTTATTCCAGACAAATTATGATGTCAAGAAAGAAATCTTTGCGCTGTCCCAATTAAAACAGCGCCAGGTTGACGGTTTGATTTTTTGCTCGAAGGCGCTGTCTGATGATAAGCTCAAGGAGTGGGAAGGGCCGATATTGCTTTGTCAGAATTCAAATAAGGGCGGGTTTCCCACAATCAGCATTCCTCATCAAGCCGCATTCCGGGACGGACTCGACTATTTAATCGCCAAAGGGCACAAAAAAATAGCGATTTGCTTAGCGAGAAAAAAAGGCATGAACAGTTATTTTCGCATCAAAGCATATAAAGAAGCATTGGAAGAGATCGGAGAAACATTCAATGAAGAATGGGTGATTGAGAAAGCGATTACAATGAACGATGGAAAAGCGCTTTTTCATAAATGGAACAACTGGAGGGAAAGGCCGACGGCTATTTTTGTCGCCAATGATCAGGTATCGGCAGGGCTTTTACTCGAAGCGAAAGCTCAGCAAGTGTCTGTTCCGGGTGAACTTGCGATCTTAAGCTTTGATAACCATGAAATCAGCCAATTGCTTGGGATATCAACTATCGATATTCAAGCGAAGGAAATGGGCAAGCAGGCGTTTGCCATGCTGGAAAAAAGGATTCAAGGTCAGCCGATTGAAAGCAGGGTTCTTGATTACCGTCTCATTGAAAGATCGACTGTTTAGTGAAAGGATGAAAAAAGGTTTGACGCGCATTCCGTTCGTTATGTACGATATGAGGTATTGAATGACAAAGGAGCTGAGGATCGTGAATGGGTCCTTTACAGTGAAAAAGGTACTGAATAATAACGTATTAATTGCTTCTCATCATAAATACAGTGAAGTAGTTTTGATCGGAAAAGGAATTGGTTTCGGGAAAAAACAAGATGATGTGATTGAAGATAAAGGGTACGATAAAATGTTCATTTTAAAGGACGAAAAGGAACAGAAGCAGTTTAAAAAGCTCCTCGACTATGTTGATGAAAAGCTTGTTGATATTTCAAACGATGTCATATATCACATTAGCAATCGGACAAACCGTTCACTAAATGAACATATTCATATTGCACTGACTGACCATATTGCATTTGCAATCAAAAGGCAGCAGCAGGGCTTTGATATGAAAAATCCTTTTTTAATGGAGACGGAGTCACTTTATCCGGATGAATATCAGATTGCCAAAGAAGTCATTGAAATGATCAATAAAAAAGCGGGCATCTGCCTTCCGGAAGGGGAGATCGGTTTTATCGCTCTGCATATTCATTCAGCCCTGACGAATCGCCCGCTGTCCGAAGTCAATAAGCACTCTCAGCTGATGGCGCAGCTTGTAGAGGTGATTGAAGACTCGTTTCAAATGAAAGTAAATAAGGAAAGCGTCAACTATTTACGGCTTATCCGGCACATCAGATTTACGATAGAAAGAATTAAAAAAGAGGAACCGACTAAAGAACCAGAAAAATTAATGTTGTTATTGAAAAATGAATATCCGCTATGCTACAATACAGCTTGGAAATTGATTAAAATCTTGCAGCAAACATTGAAGAAACCAGTTCATGAGGCGGAAGCGGTTTATCTCACGCTTCATCTGTACCGATTAACCAATAAAATTTCATAAATTCAGTTTATCCTTTAAAAACGTGTTACTGATCCGATCAGGCATGAGTGATTGAGGGGAAAAAACGGGAAGATCATTCTCGTTCTTTTGCGCACCCTATTTTGCTCATGCCTTTTTTGTTGTGTAAAAGGGCAAATGTAAACGGTTAAACTGGAAGACTTACGCCTGTGAATTCGTTGTCATGATTTTTAGCTGTAAGGTCAGACTAGTAAAAAGAGGAGGTCAATTCTTATGTTTAAAGCATTATTCGGCGTTCTCCAAAAAATCGGGCGTGCGCTTATGCTTCCAGTTGCGATTCTTCCTGCGGCGGGTATTTTGCTTGCGATCGGGAATGCAATGCAAAACAAGGACATGATTCAAGTCCTGCATTTCCTAAGCAATGACAATGTTCAGCTCGTAGCGGGTGTGATGGAAAGCGCTGGGCAGATTGTTTTCGATAACCTTCCGCTTCTTTTCGCAGTAGGTGTAGCCATCGGGCTTGCCAACGGAGATGGAGTTGCCGGGATAGCAGCAATTATCGGTTATCTGGTGATGAACGTATCCATGAGTGCGGTTCTTCTTGCAAACGGAACCATTCCTTCCGATTCAATCGAAAGAGCCAAGTTCTTCACTGAAAACCACCCGGCATATGTAAACATGCTCGGCATACCTACCTTGGCGACAGGGGTATTCGGCGGTATTATCGTCGGTGTGCTGGCGGCATTGTTGTTTAACAAATTTTATACAATTGAATTGCCGCAATATCTTGGTTTCTTTGCGGGTAAACGTTTCGTACCGATTATTACGTCAATTTCCGCACTGATTCTGGGTCTTATTATGTTAGTGATCTGGCCTCCGATCCAGCATGGATTGAATGCCTTTTCAACTGGATTAGTGGAAGCGAATCCAACTCTTGCTGCATTTATTTTCGGTGTCATTGAACGTTCGCTTATTCCATTTGGTCTGCATCATATTTTCTACTCGCCATTCTGGTATGAATTCTTCAGCTACAAAAGTGCAGCCGGAGAGATCATCCGCGGGGATCAGCGCATCTTTATGGCGCAGATTAAAGACGGCGTACAATTAACAGCAGGTACGTTCATGACAGGTAAATATCCATTTATGATGTTTGGTCTTCCTGCTGCAGCGCTTGCGATTTATCATGAAGCAAAACCGCAAAACAAAAAACTTGTTGCAGGTATTATGGGTTCAGCAGCACTGACATCCTTCTTGACAGGGATCACAGAGCCATTGGAATTCTCTTTCCTATTCGTTGCCCCTGTCCTATTTGCGATCCACTGTTTGTTTGCAGGGCTCTCATTCATGGTCATGCAGCTGTTGAATGTTAAGATTGGTATGACATTCTCCGGCGGTTTAATTGACTACTTCCTTTTCGGCATTTTACCGAACCGGACGGCTTGGTGGCTTGTCATCCCTGTTGGTTTAGGGATTGCGCTTATTTACTACTTCGGATTCCGATTTGCGATCCGCAAATTTAATCTGAAAACACCAGGCCGTGAGGATGCTTCAGCTGAAACAGCAGCATCCGGGAAAACAGGAGAAGCAGGCGACCTTCCTTACGAGATCCTGCAGGCAATGGGTGACCAGGAAAACATCAAACACCTTGATGCTTGTATCACTCGTCTGCGTGTGACAGTAAACGATCAGAAAAAGGTTGATAAAGACCGTCTGAAGCAGCTTGGCGCCTCCGGGGTTCTGGAAGTGGGCAACAATATTCAGGCGATTTTCGGACCGCGTTCTGACGGATTAAAAACACAAATGCAGGACATCATCGCTGGACGCAAACCAAGACCTGAACCGAAAACATCCGCTGAGGAAGAAGTAGGGCAGCAGGTTGAGGATGTCATTGCAGAACCGCTGCAAAATGAAATTGGCGAGGAAGTCTTTGTTTCTCCGATTGCTGGAGAAATTCACCCGATTACTGATGTTCCTGACCAAGTCTTCTCAGGAAAAATGATGGGTGACGGCTTTGCGATCCTTCCTTCTGAAGGCATCGTCGTTTCTCCGGTACGAGGAAAAATATTAAATGTTTTCCCGACAAAACATGCAATCGGCCTGCAATCCGACGGTGGAAAAGAAATTTTGATCCACTTCGGCATTGATACGGTCAGCCTCAAGGGCGAAGGGTTTACGTCTTTCGTATCAGAAGGGGACCGCGTTGAGCCTGGACAAAAGCTTCTTGAAGTTGACTTGGACGCAGTAAAACCGAATGTACCGTCTCTGATGACACCGATCGTATTTACGAACCTTGCTGAAGGAGAAACAGTCAGCATTAAGGCAAGCGGATCAGTTAACAGAGAGCAAGAAGACATTGTGAAGATTGAAAAATAAGGGTATATAGTACGCTGTGCTTGTCAGATGACAAGTACGGCTGTATGATATAATATTGTGAAGTAATATAGCTTTAAGTTAAAAGGAGAATGATAAAAATGGCACAAAAAACATTCAAAGTAACTGCAGATTCTGGAATTCACGCTCGTCCTGCAACAGTTCTTGTACAAACTGCAAGCAAATACGACGCTGACGTTAATTTAGAATATAACGGCAAAACTGTAAACCTTAAATCAATCATGGGTGTTATGTCTCTTGGAATCGCTAAAGGCGCTGAAATCACAATTTCTGCTGCTGGCGCTGACGAAAACGATGCTCTTAACGCTTTAGAAGAAACAATGAAAAGCGAAGGACTCGGCGAGTAATGCAAGAATTAAAAGGGATTGGTGCTTCAGCCGGCATCGCGATTGCAAAAGCGTACCGGCTTGAAGAGCCAGATTTAACGGTTGAAAAGAAAAACATCTCTGATTCTGAAGCGGAAGTAAGCCGTTTTGATGAAGCGATTGCACGTTCTAAAGAAGAGCTCGAAAAAATCAAAGAGCATGCTTTGAAAGAACTGGGTCAGGATAAAGCTGATATTTTTTCTGCTCACCTTTTAGTTCTCAGTGACCCTGAGCTTCTGAATCCTGTGAAAGAAAAAATCAGCTCTGATTCTGTAAACGCTGAATTCGCTTTAAAAGAAACGTCTTCTATGTTCGTTACCATGTTTGAATCTATGGATAATGAATACATGAAAGAGCGTGCGGCAGATATCCGCGACGTAACAAAACGCGTAACGGGCCACCTGCTTGGCGTTGAAATTCCAAACCCAAGCATGATTTCAGAAGAAGTTATTATTATAGCTGAAGACTTAACACCGTCTGACACAGCTCAATTAAACCGTGAGTTCGTAAAAGGATTCACAACTGATATCGGCGGACGCACATCTCACTCTGCCATCATGGCGCGTTCTCTTGAGATTCCTGCAGTTGTCGGAACGAAAGCGGCTACAGGCACGATCCAAAACGGCGTGACTGTTATCGTTGACGGTATTAATGGCGATGTCATTATCGATCCTTCTGCGGAAACTGTAAAAGAGTATGAAGAAAAACATAACGCTTATTTAGCTCAAAAAGCTGAGTGGGCGAAGCTGGTCAATGAACCGACTGTATCAAAAGACGGTCATCATGTAGAGCTTGCAGCGAATATCGGTACTCCTGATGATGTGAAAGGTGTTCTTGAAAACGGCGGAGAAGCAGTTGGTCTTTACCGTACAGAATTCCTTTACATGGGAAGAGATCAGCTGCCTACAGAAGATGAGCAGTTTGACGCTTACAAAACGGTTCTTGAGCGTATGGAAGGAAAATCAGTTGTCGTTCGGACACTTGATATCGGCGGAGACAAAGAGCTTCCTTACCTGCAGCTTCCTAAAGAAATGAACCCGTTCTTGGGCTACAGAGCGATTCGTCTTTGCCTTGAAGAGCAAGAAATCTTCAGAACACAGCTTCGCGCGCTGCTTCGTGCAAGTACATACGGAAACTTGAAAATCATGTTCCCTATGATTGCGACAGTTAACGAATTCAAAGAAGCGAAAGCGATCCTTCTTGAAGAGAAAGAAAAGCTTGTCAAAGCGGGACAAACTGTATCTGACGACATCGAAGTCGGTATGATGGTTGAGATTCCGTCAACTGCAGTTATCGCTGATCAGTTTGCTAAAGAAGTTGACTTCTTCAGTATCGGAACAAATGATTTGATCCAATACACAATGGCAGCTGACCGTATGAATGAACGTGTATCTTACCTGTATCAGCCATACAACCCTGCAATCCTTCGCTTAATTACACTTGTAATTGAAGCGGCACATAAAGAAGGAAAATGGGTCGGCATGTGCGGAGAAATGGCAGGAGATGAAATTGCGATTCCGATTCTTCTTGGCTTAGGCTTAGATGAGTTCTCAATGAGCGCAACTTCTATCCTTCCGGCAAGAACACAAATCAGCAAATTGTCTAAACAAGAAGCTGAGTCATTCAAAGAGAAAATCTTATCTATGAGCACGACAGAAGAAGTTGTCGCGTTCGTAAAAGAAACATTCAAGTAATGCACAAAAACCAGACGGCCTCCGGCCTGTCTGGTTTTTTTCATAATCAGGGATGCAGCGGGGCACAATAACATGGCTAGGAGGGATAGAATGTCAAACGAATTTAACGCAGGAGATACAGTCTACGTCATCTACAGAAATCCGCACGCCGCCAATGTTGCTCATATAAAGGAAGCTGAAATTGTGCATCACCCATACCATGAGGGTGAGCTTTCCCTGTTTATATTTGAAACCTACCATCCGTTTGCCGAGGATGATGCTGTTTTTGCAAGCTATGAAGAAGCAAAAACGCTTTACAAAGAATTATTTGATATCGATCCGTACGAGTAACAAGGAAAACATTACAACTCATATCCTTTCCGCCTTATGAGAAAAGTAACGGTAGAAAAGGAAAAGGATGTGGCACCATGCAGAACCCATTTGTTCCGCAGCTCGTTTATATTGAACCGAGAGCAATGGAATATCCATTGGCACAGGAATTACATGATAAATTTGAAAAAATGGGCATCGAAATCAGAGAAACGACGTCCCATAACCAAGTGCGCAATATTCCTGGTAAAAACCATCTTCAGCAATACCGTAATGCAAAATCAACTTTAGTAATCGGTGTCCGAAAAACATTAAAGTTTGATTCTTCAAAACCGTCAGCTGAATATGCGATCCCGTTTGCGACAGGCTGTATGGGGCATTGCCATTACTGCTATTTACAAACCACAATGGGAACAAAACCCTATATCAGAACCTATGTAAATGTCGAAGAAATCTTGGACCAGGCGGATCAGTATATGAAAGAACGTGCACCGGAGTTTACAAGGTTTGAAGCTTCATGTACCTCGGATATTGTGGGCATCGACCATTTGACACATACGCTCAAGCACGCCATTGAACATTTTGGACAGAGTGAGCTTGGCAAGCTCAGATTTGTCACGAAGTTTCACCATGTTGATCACCTTTTGGATGCGAAACATAACGGGAAAACAAGATTCAGATTCAGCATAAATGCTGACTATGTGATTAAGAATTTTGAGCCGGGAACCTCTCCTCTCGATAAACGTATTGAAGCGGCTGTAAAAGTAGCGAAAGCAGGCTACCCGTTAGGCTTTATTGTTGCGCCGATTTACATCCATGAAGGCTGGGAGGATGGATACAGACATCTGTTTGAAAAACTTGATGCCGCTTTGCCGCAGGATGTCAGACATGATATTACCTTTGAATTGATTCAGCATCGATTTACGAAGCCGGCGAAACGAGTCATTGAGAAGAATTATCCAAAAACAAAGCTTGAGTTAGATGAAGAAAAGCGGCGCTATAAATGGGGACGCTACGGGATCGGAAAATATATTTATCAGAAAGATGAAGAGCATGTGCTTCGAGAAACGCTTGAATCTTATATCGATACGTATTTTCCTAATGCAAAAATTGAATATTTCACGTAAACGGGCTGTCAGCTTTACAGCTCGTTTTTTCATAAAAGGGATTTTTCCACTCCATCAACACCCCGTAATTCAAGGATTCTTCATCGTCCAAATAATTGCTGACGATGCAGAGCGGTGAACGGCCGCAATGGAGGAGAAATGACAGTACAGGATCTTTCTTTTTTCCTTCTATAACATCCTCTACATATTGTGAAGCACTGATCTCATGTGCGTACTTATGATAAAAAGGAATACGTCCGCCGCCGAGTAACCGTTCCATTCGCTTCTCAACGGCTAATTCATACATCGTATTCATCAGCCATTTTCCTATTCCAAGCTTCCGATAATGCGGTGAAACCGAAATATCCACTACGTATAACGTATTTGCCTGCGGATCATGACATGTAATATAGCCGTTATCAGTTGTCTCCGCCCATGTATGCTCGGGAGCATCGGGTTCAAAATGCACGATAAGAGAAGTCATCGAACCGACGATCTCACCATTAACCAGCGCGCATAAGGCGCCTTCCGGAAAGGTGTTGATATGGCTGGCAAGCTGTTCTTCTGACCACAGCAATTCCTGCGGGAATGGAGGGGGAAAACACTCTTTCTGAAGAGAAAGCAAGCCCTCTATGTCTGTTCTCAAATAATTTCTGATCGTCAGCCGCTCAAATTTAATGCCATTATGGACATACATCTGTTTAAAAATGATAATCACTCTCCTTGTGCTGTTTATTATATCGTAATCCAAACTGCTGAAACACATATAGTTAGAATTTTCAGTAAATATCTTGTGATTTCAATATAATTTATATTATGATTATTCATTTTTTGGGTGAAAAGGCCGATATAGAAAATAGGAGGGGATTGGTTTGTTTAAAAAACTTCACATGAAGATTGCTGTTTTCGTTTCTATCATGTTAATCGTCACAGTTGTTCTTTTGATGCTTTCTTCTTACCTGACGTTAAAACCGATGATTACAGAGGATGGGAAAAACACGACACAAAACGTAACAAACTCGCTTGAACAAAATATCGAACTGCAATTAAAGAGTTATGACATTTCGCTGTTAAGATTGGCAAATGGAGAGTTAACACGTGCGTTTGTGACAAATTCAAGTAAAGAAGCTGCCAGGCTGTTTAATGATGACATTAAACAAATTAAAGAAAACGATGATTATGTGGCGATGGCCTATATAGGCACCGCAAAAAAAAGAAATGTTTACATATCCGAAAGCAGAATTTGCAGAAGATTATGATCCGGTTTCTAGACCATGGTATAAGCGCGCGGCTGAAACACCGGATAAAGTCGTCTGGACGGAACCCTATAAGGATGTCGTGACGGGAGAAATGATCGTCACAGCCTCAAAAGCAATTCTTGACGGGCAGAAGGTGATAGGCGTTGCCAGTTATGATCTGAAACTTTCTTCCATCCAGACCATGGTAAATAAGCAAAAGGTGCCATACAATGGATTTGCTTTTTTAGCTGATGCAAGCGGCAATCTTTTAGCACATCCGTCAAACCAAGGAAAAAATATCTCCAAGGACCAAACATTAAAAACCATTGCATCTGACAAAAACGGGATACAAGATGCAATGGGAAAAATGATTGTGTATCAAACGGTTGGAGAAACGGGATGGAAAGTCGGAACACAATTTGACACAAATAAATTAATGTGGATTTCAGATAAAATGAATCGGGCGAACCTTTTCATCTCACTCATCGCGCTGGCGGTGACGATTATTCTCAGCTACTTTCTCGCCAAAACAATAACCGGGCCGATCCAGCAGCTGATTGCAAAAACAAAGGCCGTCTCTGCAGGCGATTTGACAGTACAGGCAGAGTCAAAGACCAAGGATGAAGTCGGCATGTTAACAAGAGACTTTAATCAGATGGTTGAAAACATGAAGGAAATGGTGGAACAAGTCAGACATTCTTCAGGAAAAGTGTCTGACACCTCTGAACAATTAACAGCTGTCTCCGCTGAAACCAATGAAACGAGCGGACAAATTGCAAAAGCGATCGAAGAAGTGGCAGCAGGGGCAACGGAACAGGCTTCAGAAGTAGAGACCATTAACGAAAAATCAGAAAACCTGTCTGCTAAAATCAGACGAATTGCTGATCAGGCAGGCGGCATGAAAGCACGTTCAAAATCCTCAGAGGACGCAAGCTATAAAGGGCTTGACGCGCTCGGCCAGCTGCTGATGAAATCAAACGAAGCCAATACGGAAACAAAGAAAGTCGAAACGATGCTGCTGGATTTGGAAAATCAAACGAAGAATATTGAAGAAGTGGTTACTGCGATTTCAAATATTTCGGATCAAACCAATTTACTTGCCTTAAATGCCAGTATTGAAGCAGCCAGAGCCGGTGAAAGCGGACGCGGATTTGCAGTCGTGGCTGAAGAGGTGCGGAAGCTTGCCGAGCAGTCAGCGCTTTCCACCAAGCATATCAGTGAGACAGTGAAGCTGATTCAGCTTGAAACAAAAGAGGCTTCTCATGCAATGGTTGAAGCAAGTAAAATGAATGATGAACAAAACAGCGCAATTCATGAGACTGGTGAAGTATTAAACACCATCACCGCGGAAATGCAGTCACTTGTCCAAGGTATTGATCAAATTTACGAAGAAATACAAAGAATGAGTGAAGAACAGCTTGCCATTTCTGAAGCGATTCAAAGCATCTCGGCTATATCACAGGAATCGGCTGCTGCAGCGGAGGAAGTCAACGCCTCAACCGATGAACAGCTGATCACGCTTGAGAAAGTCAAACACTCAACTGATACATTAAAACATGCAAGCCAAGAGCTTATGAACGCTATTGCTAAATTTACATTATAATCAACATTGATACCCAGGACTTTTTCAAGTTTTGGGTTTTTTATTTTTTAGACTCTACTATATGATTACTAGATATGGTAGTCTAGAAAATGATAAATTTTAACTAAATGAAATCTAACGTCTGGGGGAATTTACTTGAAAAAACAGTCGGTTTTATCGGTCTTGGAGTAATGGGAAACAGTATGGCTTCACATATCCTTAAAGATGGACATCACGTATTGGTGTATACCCGGACAAAAGCAAAAGCGGACAGCATACTGGAAAAAGGCGCGGTGTGGAAAGACACTGTAAAAGAACTATCGAAAGAAGCGGATATCATTATTACAATGGTAGGCTATCCCAGTGATGTAGAAGAAGTGTATTTCGGCAGCAGCGGAATTATTGAACATGCTAAAAAAGGTGCGTATCTCATTGATATGACGACTTCCAAACCGTCGTTAGCCAAAAAAATTGCGGAGGCAGCCAAAGAAAAATCATTATTTGCCTTAGACGCACCTGTTTCAGGAGGTGACATCGGCGCGCAAAACGGAACACTGGCGATTATGGTCGGAGGAGAAAAAGAAGCGTTTGAAGCTTGCCTGCCCATCTTCACTTTAATGGGAGAGAATATTCAATATCAAGGGCCGGCAGGAAGCGGGCAGCACACAAAGATGTGTAATCAAATCGCGATTGCAGCAGGTATGATCGGTGTAGCCGAAGCGATGGCTTATGCCCAAAAATCAGGCCTTCAGCCGGAAAATGTCCTGAAGAGCATTACAACTGGAGCGGCAGGAAGCTGGTCATTGTCAAATCTCGCCCCGCGTATGCTGAAGGGTGATTTCGAGCCAGGATTTTATGTAAAGCATTTTATCAAAGATATGGGAATTGCCTTAGAGGAAGCTGAATTAATGGGTGAAGAAATGCCAGGCTTGTCGCTTGCGAAATCATTATATGACCAACTTGCCGCACAAGGAGAAGAAAACAGCGGGACTCAAAGCATTTATAAGCTTTGGGTGAAATAAAAAGAGATTGCCTGTCCAAAACAGGCAATCTCTTTTTTATTATTTTCCGATGAATTGCTGTGTCCAGTAGCTGCCGGATTCAACATAACCGACACCGATGTGTGTGAAGTTAGGGTTAAGAATGTTTTTTCTGTGGCCCTCACTGTTCATCCAAGCTTTTACTACTTCTTCAGGTGTTTTTTGTCCTTTAGCAATGTTTTCACCAGCTGTTTTGTAGCTGATTCCGAAAGATTTCATCATATCAAACGGTGAGCCGTACGTTGGGCTTTGGTGATCAAAATAGTTCTTGTCTTTCATATCCTGTGATTTTGCATGTGCAGATTTGCTTAATGTTTCATCAATTTGAAGCGGTTTTAAACCTTGTTTTTGTCTTTCTGCATTTGTCAGCTCAACAACTTTTTTCTCATATGCACTTACAGATGAAGGTGCAGCTGTTGTTGTATTATTGCTTGTTTTTTCAGGAGTAGCCGGTGCTTTAGCAGCAGTGCTTTTATCAGCAGCGGCTTTTTCAGGAGCCTTTTGGGCTGGCTTTGCAGCTTCCGGCTTTTGAACATCCTGAATCTTCATGTTGGATTGATTCGCGTGCTTTTGAAGAAGCTTCTCGAGCTCTTTTTCGTTAGCCGCGTTTAGTGTTTTTATATTTGTTTTAATATGTAGCTTTTTCACTACATCATTAAGTGTAAGGTTTTGCACTGTGTTCCCCGTTTTGACCGTTACCACAGGCTGGCAGGAGAGTTCTTTCGCTGATGCTTGCTGTACGCCTCCGAATGTGAATAATCCAACCGCAGCGGCAGCAGATAAAATAAATGCTTTTTTCATTAGTTCGTAACCTCCTAGAGTTGTTTGTTTTCTACAAAAAAATCATAACATAGCTTTTTTGTCATAAAGAATCCATCACTTTCCTTTGACAAATGGTGTTTGTCATTTTTGTAATCAAAACGCGCTGAACCGCTGATGGCAAGCGAGTAACGCGTATGTAGGGACTTTATCTCACAGTTACATAGCTTCCTATTTTTTGAATCGTTAGTTATATTTTAATGTATTTCAATATTGACAACTTTTTTTATCCCTTTTCGCTGTAACAACTATTACAAAGGTGTTACAATTAAAAACAGTATATGTAAATATATTGAATGATTTGAGAGGGGTAACCAGAAGTGACTGAAATAGGACGTGAACCAAAGAAAAAGCGCAAAGGAAACAGAGCAATCAGAATGAATCTGTATTTCCTGGCGGTCTTTGTTCTATTTACTGCATTAATCTTTAAGCTTGGCGTTGTTCAGATTGTCGAAGGCGAACAGCATGAAGAAAACGCTAAGAGAGCTAATGCGAAGACAGCGTATTATCCAGCGCCTCGGGGGAAGATGTATGACAGAAACGAGAAAGTGGCTGTTGAGAACCAGAGCGTGCCGGAAATTGTGTATGTCTCAACATCAAGCACAAAAACAGAGGACAAAATCAAAACAGCTAAACGGCTTGCCGCTTTGATCGATATTGATACCGAATTTTTAAAGGATAGAGATTTACGTGATTACTGGCTCGCTTCTCATCCAAAAAAAGCTCTCGGTCTGTTAAAGGAATCTGAAAGCAATCTGAAGGGGACACAGGCTTACAAGCTTCAAGTTGAACGCGTCCCGGCTGAAGAATTGAAGGCCATCCAGCGGGATGACGAAGAAATGCAAACCGCGGCCATATACACAAGATTTTCAAGCGGGAATGCGTATGAACCTCAGATTGTAAAAGCGATGGACCCAAATGACAGCAACGGCAACGGCAAAAACGGATCATTGCTTGATGAAAAGAAAAACTCCTCGCAAAGACCGAAAAATGATTTAACATATGATGAAATTTCTATTGTGTCTGAGCATTTAGAAGAGCTGCCGGGGATAGATGTCGTAAACGATTGGACACGAAAATACCCTTATGACAAAACACTTTATTCCGTTTTTGGAGGTGTCACAACACCTGATCAAGGGCTGCTCAGCGACCGGAAAGACTTTTATGTTACGAGAGGCTATGCGAGTAATGACAGAGTCGGCAAAAGTTATTTGGAGTATCAATATGAGGACTATTTAAATTCTCATAAAGAAAAAGTGGAATACGTGGAAGACAATAAAGGAAATGTCGTCAGCCAGAAAACAATCGACAAAGGCAGCCGGGGCTATGATCTTCGGCTTTCATTTGACATGGAGCTGCAGGCAAAGGTAGAAAAGATTGTTGAAGAAGAAGTGAGAAATAGCCGCGCGCGCGGAAACTATATGCTTGACCGGGCCTTTGTTGTGATGATGGATCCGAATAACGGCGATATTTTATCGATGGCAGGAAAAAAGATAGATTTAGAAACAAATAAGATTCAAGATTATGCGATCGGTGCTTTTACAACCCAATATGAAATGGGATCAGCTGTTAAGGGTGCAACCGTTCTCGCGGGCTATCAGGATGGGATTCCGCATTATAAATATTTCCATGATGCGCCGATGCATTTAGGAAGGAAGCTCATAAAAAAATCTTACACAAATATGGGAACCATCAATGAATTAACGGCTTTGCAAAAAAGTTCAAACGTATATATGTTTAATGTTGCTATGCATATAGCTGGGGTAACGTATAAGCCGTATGGACCGCTTCCTGCTGATCAGAAGGATCTGCTCAAAATGAGAAATTACTACAGCCAGTTTGGCCTTGGAGTCAAGACTGGTGTTGACCTGCCGCAGGAATCTGCAGGAATGCAAACGACACCTGATGTTGTAGGGGGCTTAATTTTAGACTTGGCCATCGGTCAATATGATACATACACACCGCTTCAGATGGCACAGTACATTTCGGCAATCGCAAATGGCGGGTACCGCATACAGCCTAGAATCGTCACAAGTATCCATAAACCCAGCAGTAAAGAGGAGCTTGGAAAAACAATTGAGCAAAGAAAGCCCAACATCCTGAATAAAATCAATAATACGGAAAGTGATATTCAGCAAGTGAAAACTGGAATGAAATTAGTTACAACTTCGGGGACCGCTAAAAATACTTTTACAGAAGACGTGTCTGGAAAAACGGGAACAGCGGAAACATTTTACTACGGCACAAATCAAAATTGGTGGGGAAAAAGGACATACAATCTAACATTTGTCGGCTATTACCCATCGAAAAATCCAAAAGTTGCATTTAGTGTGGTTGTACCTTCAGTAGCAAACGATCACGATCCGATCAATAAGTTAATCGCCAAAAGAGCCATACACGCTTACGCAGAGCTCGAAAAGAAAAATAGCGAAAAATAAAAAACAGGGTGCACATCTGACAGATTGTGTGCCCTTTCTTTTCCTCAAAAATTAGAGATCACTATAAGAATAGAAGGAGAATACTCATTTTCTAGCGAATCATACTAGGTAAAAGTCAATCTGTAAATGTCGAACATGATAATCATGCAAAGGAGGGATTCTGTGGAACAGGATACGCAGTATGTTAAGCCATTTCAAACGAAAACCGATATTCATGCAGTCTTGGCTTCTAATGGACGCATTATTTATATATCAGCCAACTCCAAACTGTATCTGGGTTATCTTCAGGGAGAAATGATCGGATCATTCCTCAAGACATTTCTGCATGAGGAAGACCAATTTTTAGTTGAAAGCTATTTTTATAATGAACATCATCTGATGCCGTGCACCTTTCGTTTCATTAAAAAAGATCATACGATTGTATGGGTGGAGGCTGCAGTAGAAATTGTGACGACGAGAGCTGAGCGGACGGAACGGGAAATCATTTTGAAAATGAAGATTCTCGAAGAAGAGTCCGGGCATCAGCCTCTTACCTGCGAAAAACATGAAATTGAGCCTGCGAACCCGGAATCAACTACATATATAACGGATGATTATGAGCGGCTAGTTGAAAATCTTCCAAGCCCGCTATGCATCAGTGTCAGCGGCAAAATCGTCTATGTAAACAGCGCGATGCTTTCCATGCTGGGAGCAAAAAGCAAGGATGCTGTTATTGGCAAATGGTCCTATGAATTTATTGAGGAAGAGTATCATGATATCGTGAAAAACAGAATTATACGAATGCAAAAAGGAATGGAAGTCGGAATGATTGAACAGACGTGGAAAAGGCTTGATGGCACACCTGTTCATTTAGAAGTGAAAGCGTCCCCGACCGTCTACAAAAACCAGCAGGCTGAACTGCTTCTGCTAATCGATATCTCTTCAAGGAAAAAATTCCAAACCATCCTGCAAAAAAGCCGTGAACGATATCAGCTGCTGATTCAAAATTCAATCGATACTATTGCTGTGATTCATAATGGGAAATGGGTGTTTATGAATGAGTCGGGAATTTCGCTGTTTGAAGCGGCGACCTATGAGGATTTAATCGGCAAAAATATATACGATCAGCTCCACCCTTGCGATCATGAGGACGTGAAAGAGAGAATCCAAAACATTGCCGAGCAAAAAACAGAATCGGAAAT
This sequence comes from Bacillus halotolerans, assembly GCF_001517105.1. Classification (GTDB taxonomy): domain Bacteria; phylum Bacillota; class Bacilli; order Bacillales; family Bacillaceae; genus Bacillus; species Bacillus halotolerans. The sequence goes on along the minus strand of NZ_LPVF01000010.1, from coordinate 615,748 downwards.
CGTTAAGCAATCATGGTTTACCTTTCAGAACAGGGTCATCTACACGGAAATGGTCTGCATTCCGACGACCTTTTTCGGTGAAGCGGCTGTCCAAGTCATTCTGCGTGATATTTCTGAGAGAAAACAAACAGAGGAACTCATGCTTAAATCAGAAAAATTATCTATCGCAGGACAGCTCGCAGCGGGAATCGCGCATGAGATTCGCAATCCGCTTACCGCGATTAAAGGGTTTTTACAGCTGATGAAACCGACGATGGAAGGAAATGAACATTATTTTGACATTGTATTCTCTGAGCTCAGCCGAATTGAATTAATACTCAGTGAACTGCTGATGCTGGCAAAGCCCCAGCAGAATGCCGTGAAAGAGCATTTGAACTTGAAAAAACTAATCGGTGAAGTCTCTGCGCTGCTGGAAACCCAGGCGAATTTAAACGGGATTTTCATCAGAACCCGTTATGAGAAAGACAGCATTTATATAAACGGGGACCAAAATCAGCTGAAGCAGGTATTCATTAATTTAATAAAAAATGCAGTAGAATCTATGCCTGACGGAGGCACTGTAGACATTATCGTAACAGAGGATAAGCATTCTGTTCATGTTACCGTCAAGGACGAAGGGGAGGGCATACCTGAAAAGGTGCTCAACCGTATTGGAGAACCATTTTTAACGACAAAAGAAAAGGGAACAGGGCTCGGGCTGATGGTAACATTTAATATCATTGAGAATCATCAAGGCGTTATCCATGTAGACAGCCAGCCGGATAAAGGCACAGCGTTTAAAATCTCATTTCCAAAAAAATAAAACAACGGCTTAAACGCCGTTGTTTATATCGTCTGCATCGATTCCCTTTTCTTTAGTACAAATAATTCTAAACGATCTAATCCTTCTCTTAATGTGTCCAGCGAGTATGCAAAAGACAGCCTTACATATCCTTCACCAAACGCTGAGAACGAGCTGCCGGGCACAAGCGCCACACCAGCATCCTCCAAAAGAGCCATACTAAAGTCAAACGAAGACATCCCAAAGGATTTAATAGAAGGAAAAATATAAAATGCGCCAGACGGTTTTACGACATCAAGCCCCATCGACACGAGGCGGTCATACACATAATCCAGCCGTTTTTTGTACTGCTCTCTCATGATCAGAGCGTCGTCAAATCCGTTAGTCACAGCTTCAAGCGCTGCCTTCTGAGAAATAGAGGACGCACATGACACATTGTATTGATGAACCTTTAAAATGTGTTTTGCTATGTCTTTCGGAGCGAATAAAAATCCGATTCTCCATCCCGTCATGCTGTGGGACTTTGACAAGCCGTTAATGACAATGGTTTGATCCCGCAAATGTGTTGCAATCGAATGGTGCGGTCTGTCATATGTTAATTCGCTGTATATTTCGTCTGACAATACGAAGACATTTCTGCCTTTTAATAGAGCCGCGATGCTTTTCAGCTCTTCTTCAGATAATGTCACACCGGTAGGGTTTGACGGATAAGGAAGCACGACACACTTGGTATTGGGAGTCAGAGCTTCTTCGATCAGCCGGGCTGTGAGTTTAAACCCGTGAGACGTCGTGTCAACAATGACAGGCTTGGCACCGCATAAATTGATAATTGGTTCATAACCCGGGTATATCGGACCTGGCATAATGACTTCATCGCCGGGAGACAGAATGGTGCGGAAAGCTGCATCAATGGCTTGGCTTGCTCCTGTTGTGATCATTATTTCACTTTCAGCTTCATAGTTGAAGTCTGCTTTTTTCTTCATATAAAGCTGAACAGCTTGTCTCAATTCCAGGTAGCCGGCATTTGGAGTGTATGACGTAACGTTGTCATCAATGGCTTTTTTTGCGGCAGCTTTCACATGATGCGGCGTGAAAAAATCAGGCTGGCCGATCGTAAGTGAAATGACATTTTCGTGTTGAGATACAAGATTTGAGAATTTGCGTATTCCTGAAATTTCAATCTCTCTGGCTTTCGGATTCAGCAAATGTTCCATAATTCATCACCTTAATATATATAATGAGTTTCTCCTATTTTACCACTAGCTGGCCATTTGTCACCTTTTTAACCGATATATTTCGATTGTATGCGCCTATTTACTAAACATACCTTCCTTCTCAGAAAAAAAGAAGACAACCAGCGATTTGATTGTCTTTATTGTATCATGTTCTATTATTGTTTATATGTGCCAATTTCATCAATAACCATAGTCAAAATGAAGGTCTTCGTGCCAAATCATGTACGGGGGATGCTCTTCTTGAAGATCAGCAGATTCTTTCTTCATATGAAGATAAGTCTCTTCACTGATATCCTCTAAAACAGTCATTTCATTTTCTTTAAATATTACTAAAGTACCCATTATTTACACCCTTCTTTGGAAAAATCCTTGACTATTTTATCACTGTCAGTTGGAAAGTCAATGGTCATTAGGAAAAAAGTTTCTTTTTTTAAGGTTATCAGCATAACTGTCGCCAGAATAGGATTTTGAAGAGCCTCACCATTCATTTTTTATAATTTTCGCCGATATATACAGTACAATACTGAATGCGAATAGCGAGGGATTGAATTGTCGTTACAACAATACGAAATTTTATTGGATTCTGGTACAAATGAATTAGAAATTGTGAAGTTTGGCGTTGGTGGCAATGCTTTCGGCATTAACGTCATGAAAGTGAGAGAGATTATTCAGCCTGTCGAGGTCACATCAGTGCCTCACTCCCACCAGCATGTAGAAGGAATGATTAAACTAAGAGGAGAAATTCTCCCAGTCATCAGCCTGTTTTCCTTTTTCGGGGTGGAGCCTGAGGGATCAAAAGACGAGAAGTATATCGTAACTGAATTTAATAAGCGAAAAATTGTTTTCCATGTCGGGTCTGTTTCTCAAATTCACAGGGTTTCATGGGAAGCGATTGAAAAACCGACTTCCTTAAATCAAGGAATGGAGCGGCATCTCACAGGCATAATCAAACTGGAAGAAACGATGATCTTTTTGCCTGATTATGAAAAAATCATCTATGATATCGAATCAGACTCAGGTGTTGATACGTACAATATGCATACCGAGGGCTTTGATGAAAGAAGAACTGATAAAAAGCTTATCATTGTAGAAGACTCACCGCTTCTGATGCGCCTTTTAAAAGATGAATTAACCGAAGCTGGATACAACAATATTACAGCGTTTGAGAATGGAAAAGACGCATATGACTATATCATGAACCTTACCGAAAGCGGCAATGATTTAACAGAACAAATCGATATGATCATCAGTGATATTGAAATGCCGAAAATGGACGGACACAGGCTGACAAAGCTGCTTAAAGACAATCCGAAGAGTTCTGATGTGCCGATTATGATTTTCTCATCATTAATTACAGATGATTTGCGTCACCGGGGAGAAGTGGTCGGCGCCGATGAGCAAATCAGCAAGCCGGAAATCAGCGATCTGATTAAAAAAGTGGATACGTATGTGATCGATTAATAAAAAAAAGCCGGATGCCATAAGTGGCATCGGCTTTTTTTATTAAAAATAACTCTCGCCGAGTTTCTTAAAGACAGGCTTATGATAAGCGGGCTGCTGGCGATTCGTCACAAGCGGCTTTTCTTTCATGCCGACGTATTTTTGCAATAGGTGTTTTGCTTTTGTTAAAGACATTTGAGCTTTTGGATTTCGGTACGACTGATTAAGTGTACCTAAATGCGGAAGATGTTCGAAGTCTTCTTTAGTTGGAGGCATGTGAAAATAGTAGTCTCCGATTGAGATAAGCACGTCCGATTGCTGTTGGCTGAACCTTGGATTTTTTGAAAAATGAAGCCCTATTTTCTTTCCTTTACCTTCTTTGACAAGCTTTTGCAAAGCCCGTTTTTTCAGCAGATATAGGTATTTAGGGTTGGGGGCGGTTTTTGCATGGCGGTTCACAGTGTAAACTGCTTTTGAAAGATTTTCTACGGTTGGCTGCAGATCTTTCGAGTATGCATGGTCGTCCATTATTTCTCTCCTTTGCTCTTATCAAATTTCTTATGATTAGATTATACTTTTTTAAGGTTGAAATGCAAATATTGAATGCAAAAATGCGCTTTTTCTATGGGGAAAAAGCGCATTTTTAACTTATATTATACAGATTTTGCTTTCTTTTTCGGCTGAGCCTGAAATGTTTCCTGTACATTCACTTCTACAGCCTGCGCACTGTATTTTGGCAGTGCGACAAAATAGAAAATGAAAACAGCTAAAATGAAAACGCCCATGCCGTAATACAGATAATCGATGTTTGATACAAACTTAGGGAATAACAGCGCCACTAAGCCAAGTGTCAAAGACTGCGCAAACATCATAAAAGGATCTTGCCAGCCGCTTACACGTCCCATCAGCTTCGGATGGACAATCTTAGGCATCCATCCCCCAATGGCGATGTTTACCGGACCGATGCACATCCCCAGTACAAAAGTAGTTGCATAGTACACCCATAAAACTTTGGTGTAGCCAAGGACAAAAATCAGCAAGCCCGCAATTAAAATCGGCACCGACATTAAAAAGTGAGGCTTCACTTTTTTAGAGATTAACGTGCCGATCACACTTCCTGCCAAAAGACCAAACCCGATTGCGATCGTAAATACGGATGTATGCCATTCATAACGGTCGGGGGCCAGTCCATACTTCATTGTAAACATTGGCAATACAGCAAATCCTCCGTTCACAAAACCAAAAACAAAGAAACCGAAAATAAGAGAGGCCAGCAGCTTGTTTTTTAAAATGTAGACAATGCCTTCCTTAAAATCGTTTATCGAATCCTTGACGGAAGCTTGTCTCCAGTTAAATGTGCCGTTCGGCTGTCTGGCTTCTTTCGGAATCCGGCAGGTGCGGATAAGCATGCCGGAAATAATAAAGCTGACAAAATCAAGAATAATCGCTCCATGAATTCCGATTGTGTTATACATAAAAGCACCGATTCCAACGCCAAATACCATAAAGATACTAAAAAGCATCTGATTAAGCCCGGCCGCTTTCGCATAATGCTCCTTCGGCAGGATGGCTTGTACTAAACTGTTTTCTGCAGGAAAGAAAAACTTGGTTACAGCGCTTCTGACAAACAAAATACAGAAAACAAGAGGAATATTGCCGGTAAATAAAGTGAAAAAAAGTACGACAGTCAGGGCGGCTCTGATCCAATCACAGTTTTCCGCGACTTTTTTTCTGTCAAACCGGTCCGCAACAACTCCCACAAGCAAAAACACAAATACTGTAGGAAGGGAATACATCAGTTCAGCCAAGGTTGTGTAAGAAGGCTGGCTGCTGAAGCGGTCCAGCAAGAAAAAAGCAAATGCCATGTTGCCTACTGTCGTGCCCATTTGAGAAGCGAGTGCTGCGAAAAATAGACGAACAAAATTACGATTTTTAAATATATCCATAAAAACGCTCCTTACCCTAAAGGTCCCACTTTATCATATTATAAACCGCCTGTTTTTGAAACAAATAAGAAAACATTACCGGTTAATCATGACTCTTGTTCCGTTTGGCACAATTGAAGCGAGTTCTAGAACATCTTTGTTATGCATGCGGATACAGCCTTTAGACACAGCCTTGCCAATCGAAGCGGGATTATTCGTTCCGTGTATTCCATAGTGCTGCCTTGAAAGGCTCAGCCAATAAGCACCAAATGGGCCGCCGGGATTGCGTTGGCGGTTAATAATGTAGAACTCGCCAGTTGGTGTTTGTGTCAGTATTTTACCGACGGCGATCGGATAAGTTTTTATTACCTGATTATTTTGGTACAAAGTAAGGGTTTTAGCCCCAATAGAGACTGCAATATGATATGGGATCGTATTTGGGTCTGGCAGACCGGGGATGACAATGCGCTGTCCGGCGATAACTCCTGATTGCAGCGATGGGTTGGCTTGGATCAAAGCAGCAGTGCTGATTCTGAAATCGGCCGCGATGCTGGTGAGTGTATCGCCTTGTTTAATCTGGTACGTAAGCAGTTTCCTCATCCTCCCTTTTTTATTTATAAGTATTGATGAGGAACCCATTCTGCTACATTAAGTTGTGCTTTTTAATGTAAAGACTGTGATTTCAGGTTTAGCCAGAAATCGCAAAGGCAGTCTCGTCATCCCGAGGCCGCGGTTCACATAAATATGAGTGTCGCCTGTTTGGTACATTCCTTCGGTATAGACTTTTCCGTACGGAGGCGTAATAAGCGGTCCGTAGAAGGGCAGCTGGATCTGCCCGCCGTGTGTGTGTCCGGATAGCTGCAGATTGACAGGATATGTTTTTGTATTCAAGGCAGCATCAGGCTCATGGACGAGCAAAATGGAAAAAAGCCTTTCGCTTAGTTTCGATAGGGTGCCTTCATAATCGGGCTTGCCGAGCATTAAATCATCGAGCGCAGCGATCTCAATTTCGCTGCCGTCTGTGAGCGTCAATTTTTGATAGGCGTTGCGGAATACCGTAAAACCTCCTGATGACATCAGGCTTTTATAAGCATCGGTTCCATAGCCGCCGTGATCATGATTGCCGTAAACACAAAACTTGCCGAAGGGTGCTTGCAGCTTTCTCAAAAAAGGAATCACTGCCTGATAATGTTGATACGTATCAGGGTTATCGATAATATCCCCGGTAAAAACAATTAAATCAGGCTTAGTTTCATTGATCGTCAGGATGACAGTTCTAAAGTCTTCAAGCGTAAAATAATCGCTTAAATGTGTATCACTGAACTGCACGATTTTAAAACCGTCAAATCCATGGGGAATGAGAGAGCTTTTAATCGTGTGTTTAGTAGTCTCAATCATATGCGGTTCCAGATAGCGGGCATAGCCATATCCCCCGCTGGCCGTTAAAACCCCGGCCGCAAAAACGCCGAGCGTTCCTTTTAAAAATTGTCTTCTGGATATCTTTTTCATTTCAAACCAACCTTTAGTAGAGTTTTTCTATTATATCACCTGTAACTTGAAAAAATCTCATCTTAGCATGTACTGACAGAAGCTTGCGTATAATGGTAGAATAATATTGAATGAATACTCATTCATAACAGGAGGGATCATACAATGGAAAAAAAGGTTGTTATTATTACCGGCGGGTCAAGCGGCATGGGAAAAGCAATGGCAAAAAAACAGGCCGAATTGGGCTGGAATGTCATGATAACAGGGCGGAACCATGAAGCACTTGAAGAAACAAAAAAAGAAATTGAAACCTTTGAGGGCCAAGTTGCCTGTTTTCAAATGGATGTCCGTTCTGATTCTGGGGCAGCACAAATGGTTGCAGAAGCGTTACATGTGTTTGGGCGTCTTGATGCACTTATTAATAATGCGGCCGGCAATTTTATTTGCCCGGCAGAAAAGCTCACGCCCAATGGATGGAAAGCGGTAATTGAGATTGTATTAAATGGCACGTTTTTTTGCAGCCAAGCCGCAGCCAGGCACTGGATTGAGCATCAGCAGAGGGGTGTTATTCTAAATATGGCCGCCACATATGCGTGGGGAGCGGGAGCGGGGGTTGTTCATTCCGCTGCGGCAAAAGCTGGCGTATTGTCGCTCACTAGAACTCTCGCCGTAGAGTGGGGCAGTCAATACGGAATCCGTACAAACGCGATTGCACCCGGTCCAATTGAACGAACAGGCGGTGCAGAGAAGCTTTTTGAATCAGAAAAAGCGATGTCACGAACGATGAACAGTGTGCCGCTCGGCCGGCTCGGCACACCCGAGGAAATCGCCGCCTTGGCCGCGTTTATGCTTTCTGATGAAGCGTCCTATATGAATGGGGAATGTGTCACTCTGGATGGGGGGCAATGGCTGAATCCTTATCCGTTTTAATTTCACAATAATACTTATCAGTAAATATTGAAATTATTAAGTGAAATTTTTTTGTTTAAAAGTTTAACCTCCAAAATTAACCTTCTTCCTATCCAATTAAATCAATTAAGATAACACATTAAGCTCTAATTGTTTAAGAGGAATTGGTGTCATACGTAAGCCACCTAATATATGAAAGTTATATTTCAAAAGGGGAGGCGAAGTATGAAGAACTTAGATTAAAACATTCATATAATTACCTCTCTAACTAAAAAGAGGAATTATAGGAATGAATTAATTAGGGTTATATTATTATGGAAGGAAGATTAAATAATGGACGAAATGGTATTGTTAACTCAGGAATGGCTCAATGAAACGTACAAGGGGAAAAGTGGCTATAATCCTATTGAGGAAAATGGGAAAACTGGCTGGGAAACAATGTATGCATTAACTAGAGCATTACAACTAGAATTGGGAATTATACAGACTTCCGACAGCTTTGGTCCTACAACTTTGAGAAAGCTTGAAGAATTAGGCCCAATTTCTATGTCATCTAATTCAAAAAAAATATTGTGAAAATTGTTCAAGGTGCCCTATATTGTAAAGGTTATGGTCCAGGTGGATTAACGGGTACATTTGGACAGGGAACGAAAGGCGCGATAGCAGAAATGCAAATGAATATGGGTCTTTCTAAAGCAGACGGTGTAGTAACGCCTAAAGTGTTTAAGGCTTTATTGAACATGGACTCTTATATCCTTTTAAGTGGAGCATCAGAGAAAGTTCGTTCAATACAGCAATGGCTAAATAATAAATTTAACCATAGAGAGAATTTCTATTTAATGCCCTGTGATGGTCAGTATTCAAGGGATACTCAAAAGTCTCTTGTTTATGCAATACAGTACGAGGAAGGATTAGATGATAGTATAGCTAATGGGAATTTTGGACCAACTACACAAAGATTGATTCCTGTATTGGGGATTGGATCCAAAGATGAAAAAAATAGTTTTGTTCATTTATTTCAAGCTGCTCTAATTTTTAATGGGTACAATGTTCCTTTTGATGGAATATACTCTGAATCCGTAAGATCAAAAGTAATGGATTTTCAATCTTTTGTAAAATTGAAACAGAGTGGTATCGCTGACTTTCAAACATGGTCTTCGCTTTTAGTAAGTACTGGGGATCCCAATCGAAAAGGAGTTGCTTGTGACTCAATTACTCAAATCACATCGGACAGAGCGGAGTCCCTTAAGAGAGCAGGTTATAAGATTGTGGGCCGATATCTCACAAATGCGCCGGGGAGTACTCTAAATAAAAAAATACAACCAGGTGAATTAGAAACAATCTTAAAATCAGGTTTAAATGTTTTTCCGATTTATCAAACCTATGGGGGAGAAGCAACTTATTTTAATAAAGAACAAGGAAAAAAAGATGCGCTTGCAGCTTATAAGGCAGCAAAAGAATATAGGTTTAAAAATAACACTGTAATATATTTTGCAGTAGATTATGATGCTTATGGTAACGATTTAAACAACAATATTATTCCACACTTCGAAGGTATTAATGAAATAATGAATGGTTTTTTGGGTTCGACTTACAAAATTGGCATTTATGCACCTAGAAATGTATGTACTTCAGTTTCTAAAAAAGGTTTAGCATTTGCAAGTTTTGTAAGTGGTATGTCTACCGGTTTTAGTGGAAACTTAGGATACTCCCTGCCTTACAATTGGGCGTTTGACCAAATTTCAACAATTACTGTTGGAAGTGGTTCTGGAATGATACAAATTGATAATGATATTTGTTCAGGTTTGGATAATGGAGTTAATACCATAAATGAAGTCTCTTCAGAGAATAAAAAGTTTTTTGACCAAATTGATGTTTTATACGAAACAGCTGAAAAATATGCCCAAATGCAAAGCGATTTAAATAACGGAGTAGAAAAAACACAATTAGCTAATGAGTTGGTTGCCCAGTATTTAAGAAAGGATAACTATAAAGGGTGGAAGTGGGTTCCTACTGCAGGCCAGATTGATCCTATTTATCGTGAATGGGCTGATAAAGCGCTAGGGGAAGATTTAGTAAATGGAATTGTTGATCCTAAATCCAAAACTGTCATAGGAACACAGCATCTTATGGCAACTTATAATGCCATTATTTATAGTGGTGGTTACTCTCAAACTTTACGAGATTTTGCTGGTTGGACTGGAGATCTATTAACAACAATACAAGACATGAAATTACATGCTCAAGAATTTAATTCGCCTTATGATGCGGCTACAAAGATAATAGGTAATATGTATCAATTTAGCTTAGATGATTTATTTAGTGATGTAGATGCAATTAATCTGGCGAATAAGACATCAGTTGGTGCTAATGCTCAACCTCTGAATATCGTAATCAGAGATTACTATAGTAATAATGAGTTTATGAATAGGTTCACTCAATTTGTAAATAATAGATTTGATGGTTCATTAGACAAAATTTTCTCTGAGGCAGAGTATTATTTAAATACAAATCTTGATCCAGTTGTTGTTCCGATTAGGTTAGCCTTTAAAAAAGCTTTTGATGTTGAGGATTATAGTGAAGAGATTGGAAAAATAACAGCACAAGCATTTAGAGATGTTATTAAGAAAAAAATGAGATCTGAATAAACTGCAAAACAAGCGAACGTTAATGCTGGTCGTTCGCTTGTTTTATTTTCTATTCAAATTTATGATATAATTTTTAAAGATTAAGGGGTGTTAACTTGAAGAAATTGTTAAAAATGTCAGTTTTATTATTTTTAAGCAGTTTAGTTATTATCTTTAATATTTGGTACTTTATTATATGTGCTTTTACTCCAGAATATTATCAAAATACAAATCTTACATCTGATGAAAAAATAAGATTTGAAAAACTTTACCACATAGATTTTCCTGATGAAACGAAATTTATTAAAGCTAGAGAGTATTTGGCTGGGCCCGGAGGCGATACGTCTGCTGTATTATATGTGTCTCTGCCAACCAAACGGGTAGACAAAATTTTATCTGATTACACGTATATGAAAATAAACTATACTGACAATGTCGGTTCAATGTATGGAGTTGATGTTTCAAAGAGTGTTGGTGGTTCAACAACTCTTACATTTGGCACATACGATAAAAAAGGAACTTTCTTTAATTTGAAACATGATAATGATTGGATGTTTAAAGGCACTGATTGGAATCATTACTTTTGGACAGCTGCTAGTATTAATGCTCTTATTTATGTATTTGTCTTGGTTATTGGGAAACAAATGAATAAAATCCTTAATTAATTAGTCTGTAGATTTATAATCCCAAATAATTTTATCCTCTTCTTTTTTTAAGACACTCCCATACAACTCACTTTTCCGCTATGTTTTGTTAAAAATTTGTGGTGTAGATATAATTGTGTGTATAATCAGACAAAGATAGAGAAGCAGGTGATAACATGTTGGATCCACTTGATATTTTAACGAACATTGATGATGTCCTCCCATATTACCAGGCGATTTTCAGTGCCGAGGAGCAGAAAATCGTCGGATATGAGGTGCTGGGACGTATATTGGCAGATTCAGAAATTCAAAGTCTCGGACCCTTTTTTTTAGATGCGGGGATACCCGAAGAATATAAGTTAGAGGTTGATAACAGAATTATCCGCCAGGCTCTTGACCGCTTTTTAGAAGCGGATTCTGATCTGCTGATTTTTATGAATCAGGATGCCAATCTTTTAATGCTTGATCACGGCGAAAGCTTTCTTGAGCTTCTGAAAGAATATGAAGCGAGAGGGATCGAACTTCATCGTTTCGTGCTTGAAATTACAGAGCACAATTTTGAAGGGGATATTGAGCAGCTTTACCATATGCTTGCCTACTATCGTACATACGGAATCAAAATTGCAGTTGATAATATCGGAAAAGAAAGCAGCAATCTGGACAGAATTGCGCTGCTATCGCCAGATTTGTTAAAAATCGATTTACAGGCGCTGAGAATCTCACAGCCATCTCCGTCTTATGAGCATGTGCTGTACAGCATTTCATTATTAGCAAGAAAAATCGGTGCGGCGCTGCTTTACGAAGATATTGAGGCGAATTTTCAGCTTCAATACGCATGGAGAAATGGCGGCCGCTATTTTCAGGGCTATTATTTGGTGTCCCCGTCAGAAACGTTTTTAGAGAGAGATGTATTGAAGCGAAGACTTAAGACTGAATTTCACCAATTTATCACACATGAGAAAAAGAAACTAGAAACCGTCTATGAGCACTCTGAACAGTTTTACAAACGGGTGCACCAAGCTGTTACATCATTGCGAAAAAACAGCCAGTCTCCGGATGATGATTTTATTAAAAAGCTGGCGGAAGAGCTGACGGATTGCAGCTTTAGAATTTATATCTGTGATGAAGAAGGCGATCAGCTGACTGGAAATGTTTTTAAACAAGACGGAGAATGGATTTACCAGCCGGAGTATACGGAGAAGAACTGGAGCTGGCGTCCTTATTTTCTGGAGAACATCATGAGAATGAGAAACCTCAGAAAAGGGTTTTTCAGTGATTTGTACAGCGATTTGGAAACAGGCGAAATGATCAGAACGTTTTCATATCCGATGGATGATCAAATATATTTGTTTATAGACCTGCCGTATTCTTATTTATATGAGCAGGATGGATTGATTTAAACGGCTGAAGAGCCGTTTTTTTTATGAATTGAAAAAAATATCAAAAAACGATTGACATTGATACTGAGAATCATTATCATTTAATTATAGAGAGAAGCTACTCTCTGTTCCCCAACCCCTCTATCAGATCAAGATCCGAAAAGCTTGGCGCTACCCCCGCCAAGTTTTTTATTTGTCAACGCATAAGACAATCCATAGAAACAATAAACCTTATTAGTGGTAAACAACGGCACTAGGAGGTACAAACATGTTCAAAAGGAGCAACAGGCTGCTTATTGACCTTCCAACCCCAGAACATCCTGACCCAAATGCGGCAGCGGCGGTTCAAGAGCTGTTAGGCGGCAAATTTGGTGAAATGTCCACTCTCAATAATTATATGTTCCAGTCCTTTAACTTTCGCAGCAAGAAAAAATTAAAACCGTTTTACGATCTTGTATCAAGCATTACCGCTGAAGAATTCGGCCATGTGGAGCTTGTGTCTAATACGATATCTTTAATGCTGACAGGTTCGACATTTAAAGGTGATCCCGACGTTTCACCGATGAGAGATGCAAAAAATAAACGAAATTCCCAGCATTTTATTGAAACGGCTCAAACGTCTTATCCGTTTGATTCGATGGGGAAAGCCTGGACCGGTGAAAATGTGTTTAACAGCGGAAATCTGGTGCTGGATTTGCTCCATAACTTTTTCCTGGAATGCGGCGCCCGAACTCACAAAATGAGAGTGTATGAAATGACTGATCATCCGGTGGCCAGAGAAATGATCGGTTATTTGCTCGTGCGCGGCGGCGTTCATATCGCGGCGTATGCCAAAGCGCTTGAGATTGCGACTGGCGTAAATATCGGCAAAATGCTTCCGATCCCGAACCATGATAATAAACATTTTGATACAGCCAGAAAATTCGAAGAGCAGGGAATTCATACGAAGCTGTATACATTCAGTGATACGGATTACAAGGATATCAATAAAATCTGGAAAGGTGAGCATCCGATAGACGGCAGTGAGCTTCATGTCATTGAGGGAAGCCCTAAGGGAGCGCCCGTTCCTGATTTCAGAGAAGTGCCGGAGGAATTTGCTCCCGGGATTTCAAAAGAGGATTTTGACGAAATTGCAAAAAGGCTGTTGGATTCTGCCGGAATATCAAAAAAATCATAATTGTGTGTATGACATTCCAAAAAAAGCCTCAAACTACGTAAAAATAGTTTTTTCACTTTTTTTCTTTTCTTAAATTCAGCAGGGAAAATGCCATCCTGTCCGACTTTATGGTATGATGCTCAATAGAACTTGTATTATAATAAATACTTGTTGATTTGAAGTTGTTTTTTGAAAGGAGTCTTTTTTTAGAATGTCACAATTAATGGGTATCATCACACGGCTGCAAAGTCTGCAAGAAACGGCGGAAGCGGCTAACGAGCCAATGCAGCGCTACTTCGAAGTAAATGGTGAGAAAATATGCAGTGTTAAATATTTCGAAAAAAATCAAACGTTTGAACTGACGGTTTTCCAAAAAGGTGAAAAGCCGAACACATATCCGTTTGATAATATCGACATGGTTTCAATCGAAATCTTTGAACTTCTGCAGTAAGACTCTTGATATAGGGGAAACAAGCTTTCGCTTTGCAGCATGTAATCGAAATAAACGGTAAGGAACATACTTGTTTCATGGTTGTAAATCCTTGAAAAGGAGTGTCGTCATGGCCGATTCTTTTCTGTTTTATAATCTTTCAGAAGCACAGATGACCTTTCAAGATGTGATGGAGCGGCTTAAAGCCTTTATTCGAAGGGATCCCCGTTCTTCATATGTGTTATCGATCGGAACCGATTCACAGGTTTATCGTGATTACACAAAGTTTATTACTGCATTACATTTGCATCGTACAGGCAAGGGAGCTTGGGGCTGCTTGAAAAACCACGCAGTCGACAGACCCATACATAGCCTTCGTGAAAAGATTTCGTTAGAAACGGCGTACAGTCAAGAAACAGCCGCCTATATTCTGGATGGACACTTGATGGATATTACCGATCTGCTCCTGCCTTTTACAGGCGAAGGGGCGGATCTTACATTTGAGGTTCACTTGGATATTGGGAAAAAAGGGCTTACAAAAGAACTGATTCAAGAAATGACAGGGCGCATAACTTCAATGGGGATTGAGGCTAAAATCAAACCGGATTCATACACAGCCTTCAGCTATGCAAATCGTTTCACAAAATAATTCCGGCTCGCAAGCCGAGGGAAATGTCGAATTATGCGGTTGACGATTGTTTTCTGATTACTTATTCTAGCGGTAGAGCTGAAAGTAAGTTTTCTTGCTTTCAGAGGTATTCAGTATAAAACAGGGGGCCTGATTACGAATGAGTCTTATCGGTGAACGATTTACAGAAGAAGAACAAAAACTTCTGCTGAATATCCTGATCAACCATGAGTATGCTATCGAGCTTTTAAGCAGTGAGATCAACGATATAGAGACAGGAACCAAAAACGTTGACGGAACCACCTACAAAAAACTTGTAACGCTATACGACCGATTTCGATTTGAAAATTAATGGCACACCTTATAATTGATACTCCTCCAAAGAGTATCTTTTTTATTGAAGGAAACTTTTCGACAAATACTGATAAAGTTTATATTATTGTGGTATAGGGAATGTATGTGTTGATGAAAATGAAAAGGGGTCGAAAACATGATAAGCTTGCAATCAGATCAGCTTCTTGAGGCAACAGTCGGACAATTTATGATTGAGGCGGACAAAGTAGCGCACGTTCAAGTTGGAAACAACCTGGAGCACGCTTTATTAGTGCTGACAAAAACAGGGTACACGGCCATCCCGGTGCTGGATGCGTCATATCGTTTACACGGCTTAATAGGGACCAATATGATCATGAACAGCATTTTTGGTCTTGAAAGAATTGAATTTGAAAAGCTTGACCAGATTACCGTTGAGGAAGTTATGCTGACTGATATTCCGCGTCTTCATATAAATGATCCGATTATCAAAGGATTCAGCATGGTCATTGATAACGGGTTTGTTTGCGTTGAAAATGATGATCAGGTCTTTGAGGGGATTTTCACAAGAAGAGTGGTTTTGAAGGAATTGCATAAGCATATTCGCTCATTGAACAAGTAGGCTGCTCAGCCTATTTTTTATTATATTTGCAGAGCAATAAAGAAAGCGCATACATAAATTGGGGTGAAAAGGACTTGAATCATAAACTAAGATTTTATTAGAATAGAAGATAAGAAAAACTTATTGACAATAAAAAGGAGGACGACATGCAGCTTCAAGAGCTTCATATGCTCGTAGTTTTAGCTGAGGAGTTAAATATGAGAAAGGCGGCGGAACGGCTTTTTGTATCCCAGCCGGCTTTATCTCAGCGTTTACAAACCATTGAAAAGGCGTGGGGGACAAAGATATTTTTAAGATCCCAAAAAGGATTGACGGTAACGCCGGCCGGAGAGAAAATCATTCAGTTTGCGAATGACGTTACGTTAGAGCAGGACAGAATTAGAGAAAATATCGATGAGCTCGAAGGAGAAATTCACGGCACACTGAAGCTTGCCGTTGCCTCCATCATCGGCCAGCATTGGCTTCCTAAAGTTCTAAAAACGTATGTGGAAAAGTATCCGAATGCAAAAGTCTCGCTCATTACCGGCTGGAGCAGCGAAATGCTGAAAAGTCTTTATGAGGATCAGGTTCATATTGGCATTATTAGAGGAAACCCCGAGTGGAAAGGCCGCAAAGACTATTTAATGACAGACCATCTGTATTTAGTCGACACTGAAATCTCTTGTATAGAAGATATTGCTCATACAGAACGGCCGTTTATCCAATTTAAAAGCGACAGCACTTATTTTCAGGAGATTCAGCATTGGTGGCATCAAAAATTTAAAACGTCGCCAAAACAGACTATATTGGTTGATCAGATTGAAACGTGCAAACAGATGGCGCTGCACGGGATCGGATATGCGATTTTGCCGTCTGTTACCCTTCAGAACGAAGACAAAGTCAATAAAATGCCTCTGTTAGACGTGAAAGGCAACCCTATCGGGCGGGATACCTGGTTATTAGGCTATGAACCTGCTTTTGAACTGAAGCAAGTTCAAGCTTTTGTTTCAGTTGTAAAGGAGATGCTTGATCAAGAGCACCCATTTTAAGAGAAAAGACAGCACAAGGCTGTCTTTTTTATTAATATATATTGACAATGAAAATCATTATCATTTAAAGTGATACATATGATATTGAAAATCATTATCAATTATGAGGTGATAACATGGCAAAAGCCTTGATTACATATGCCAGCATGTCAGGAAATACCGAAGACATTGCCGGAATTATAAAAGATACACTGCAGGAATATGGTTTAGCCATTGATTGCATCGATATGGATGACGCGGAGGCATCGGCTCTGACTTCTTATGATTATGTGCTCATTGGCACCTACACATGGGGAGATGGCGATTTGCCTTACGAAGCAGAGGACTTTTTCGAAGAGGTTCAGCAGCTCCAGCTGAACGGTTTGAAAACAGCTTGCTTCGGCTCGGGGGATTACTCTTATCCAAAGTTTTGCGAAGCTGTTAATTTATTCAGTGACATGCTGCAAGAGGCGGGAGCTGCTGTCTATCAAGAAACACTTAAAATTGAGCTTGCCCCTGAAACGGATGATGACGTGGAAAGCTGCAGAGAATTTGCAAGAGGTTTTCTTGCATGGGCAGACTTTGTGAACAAGGGAAAAAGCCATGTTTCATAAAGGGGCGACAGCTGTTGCGGCATCGGCGTTTTCTGGCTATTTTGTGGCAGTGAAAAGAGAAGGCATTTTTCATTATTCTTTGGAACAAGGCTGGAAAAAGCTTTTTCATTTAAAAGCGAAAATACACTGCATCAGTTATATCGGTCCTTACTTATTCGGTGTCGGTGAAAAGGGAACGATCATTCGTTCATCTGACGAAGGGAAAAGCTGGACGATGTCGAGCTTCCCGACAAATGCGACAGTGTGGTCGATGACCGGCAGGAATGATGGATTTGTTTGCGCCCATGGCAAGCATTGCATTTATGTATCAGAAGACTTCGGTATTTCGTGGCGGGTTGCCAAACCCTTTGCGGAATTTGAACATCCGCCTGTTATTCGTTCACTGTGTCTGCATGGCGGGAATCTTTATATTGGTACACAAATACACGAATGTTTCGGAGGGATTTGGGCTTACGATTTCAAACAAGGCGCTGTCCGAATGGTAAAAAAAGAAGACAGCCGTATGACGGCATCCATGCTTGTGTTCGATGATAAATGGCTGGTTGCTGCAATGGGCTCTGCAAAAGGAAAGCGCGGAGCCGTCACTGCACAGCATATTTTAACGGCTGAAGAAGTCACGATACATTCCAGCATGATCAAAAAGGAAGAATCGTTTCTTGATATTTCAGAGGATGATGGCATTATTTATGTCACAACGGCTCAAGACGAAAATGGCTATTCGAGGATTTATCAGGCTGATCTTGAGGCCCGAGAGCTAAAATGGTTCGATACCATTAAAGGTCATGGATGGAGAGTCGCCAATCAAAGAGAAAATTTCTTTTGTGCAGGCTTGTATGAATGTAAATTTGTCCAGCCGTACGAAGTTTCAGCAATGATTCATTAGAGGAGGAATACGGAATTGGGGAAGATTTTGCTGGTTTACGCAACGATGTCAGGCAACACAGAAGCCATGGCTGATTTGATTGAAAAGGGTCTTCAGGAGGCGGAAGCGGAAGTAGATCGATTTGAAGCAATGGACATTGATGATGCCGAGCTGTTTAATGATTATGAACATATCATCTTAGGAACCTATACATGGGGAGACGGTGATCTGCCTGACGAATTTCTTGACCTTGCCGAAGAAATGGGAGCCCTTGACTTTACCGGAAAAACATGCGCCGTTTTCGGTTCCGGTGATACAGCATATGAATATTTCTGCGGTGCTGTAGATACGCTTGAAGAGAAAATAAAAGAACGAGGCGGCGAAATTGTGCTTCCTTCCGTAAAGGTTGAAATGAATCCTGAAGGGGAAGAAGAAGAAGTATTAAAGGAATTCGGCAGACAATTTGCCAGAAAAAGCAGCTGTGCTGTCTGATAGATGCAAAGGGAACTGCCGAGCGGGTGTTTCCTTTTTTTCTTGTCTTTGTATCTTTCCTTTGATACAGTAATGAGGTAGAAAATCAGGAGGAGGACTATACATATGAAAATGATGGACGCAAATGAAATTATTTCATTTATACAAAATAGTACAAAATCTACACCTGTAAAGGTTTATGTAAAAGGTGAGCTGGAAGGAATCAATTTCGGTGAATCTGCGAAAGCTTTTCTAAACGGAAACACTGGTGTTGTTTTCGGTGAATGGAGCGAAATCAAAACAGCAATTGAAGAAAACCAAAGCAAAATCGAAGATTACGTGGTTGAAAATGACCGCCGCAACTCTGCGATTCCTATGCTTGATCTTAAGGATGTCAAAGCGCGCATCGAGCCGGGTGCGATCATCCGCGACCAAGTTGAAATCGGCGATAACGCAGTCATCATGATGGGGGCTTCTATCAATATCGGATCAGTTATCGGAGAAGGTACAATGATCGATATGAACGTTGTTCTTGGCGGACGAGCTACTGTCGGTAAAAACTGTCACATCGGTGCGGGTTCTGTGCTTGCGGGCGTTATTGAGCCGCCATCCGCTAAACCGGTTGTCATTGAAGACGACGTTGTAATCGGTGCAAATGCTGTCGTACTCGAAGGTGTAACAGTCGGTAAAGGAGCTGTTGTCGCTGCGGGAGCGATCGTAGTGAACGATGTTGAGCCATACACAGTTGTTGCAGGAACACCTGCTAAGAAAATCAAAGATATCGATGAGAAAACAAAAGGCAAAACTGAAATCAAGCAGGAATTACGCCAGCTGTAAGGAATGATTTGATTAAAAAGGCGTGGATGATATATCCACGCCTTATTCGTATAGGCAGGAGGAAATGAAAATGAAGAAAGAGGAGCTTATTGCAATCCGCAGAGATCTGCACCGTATACCCGAGATTGGATTTCAGGAATTCAAAACACAGCAATATTTATTAAACGTCTTGGAGCAATATCCGAAAGACAGAATTGAAATTGAAAAATGGAGAACCGGACTTTTTGTGAAAGTGAACGGAACAGCGCCGGAAAAAATGCTCGGATACCGAGCGGACATTGACGCGCTTTCAATCGAAGAGCAGACAGGGCTGCCGTTCGCATCAGAGCATCACGGCAAAATGCACGCCTGCGGACATGATTTGCATATGACGATTGCGCTGGGCATCATCGACCACTTTGTTCATCACCCTGTTAAGCATGATCTGCTCTTTTTATTTCAGCCGGCAGAGGAAGGGCCAGGCGGAGCGGAACCGATGCTTGAGAGCGACGTCTTAAAAAAGTGGCAGCCTGATCTCATCACTGCGCTTCATATTGCGCCAGAGCTTCCGGTCGGCACCATCGCGACAAAAAGCGGTTTGCTTTTTGCGAATACATCAGAGCTTGTCATTGACCTGGAAGGCAAAGGGGGGCATGCCGCTTATCCGCACTTAGCTGAGGATATGGTTGTAGCGGCAAGCACACTCGTTACTCAATTGCAAACAATCATCTCGAGAAACACAGACCCGCTGGACAGCGCTGTGATTACTATCGGTACGATTACGGGCGGCTCCGCGCAAAATATCATTGCGCAAACAGCTCACCTGGAAGGCACAATCCGCACGCTTTCTGAAGAATCCATGAAGCAGGTAAAGGAACGGATCGAAGATTTAGTGAAGGGAATCGAAATCGGCTTCCGCTGTAAAGGAAAAGTGACGTATCCGTCTGTGTATCACCAAGTTTACAATACAAGCGGGCTCACAGAGGAGTTTATGTCTTTTGTTGCTGAGCAAAAATTGGCACAAGTAATCGAAGCAAAAGAAGCGATGACCGGAGAGGATTTTGGCTACATGCTGAAAAAATACCCGGGTTTCATGTTCTGGCTCGGCGCTGATTCCGCGGACGGACTCCATCACGCAAAGCTGAATCCTGATGAAAATGCGATCGAAACAGCGGTTAACGTGATGACAGGTTATTTTTCTGTTTATGCCAATTAAGTACAATAGAAAGAATAAAATGCCATATGATGAGCACCCTATTTAACGGAGGTGTTCTTTATGACAAAAAAAATAGGAATTGAACAGTCGTTATCAGATGTAGAAGCTGCATTAAGAGAAAAAGGATATGACGTTGTCATGATGAAAAGTCCTGCAGATGCAAAAGGCTGTGACTGCTGTGTCGTAACAGGGCTAGACAACAATGTGCAAGGTATTGCCGATACAGTAACACAAGCACCGGTCATTACAGCTTCCGGGATGACTGCTGAAGAAATTTGCAGCGAAGTTGAAAGCAGAATTCAGTAAAGTAAAAACCGAAGCAAAAGCTTCGGTTCTTTTGTTATTCTGTTTCTTTAGGAAAAGCGTGGTCGAGTGCGGTTTTTATTTCTTTTCTCAGCACGCGTTCGACCCGCCACTGTTCCATATTTTCTGTTTTTGCAATGACTCTGATCACAATTTCAGAGGTTCCCAGCTCTTGAATGCCAATGACATTAGGACCCTCTTTTATTTGCGGAAGAGCAGCTGCCGTTTCGTCACATACATGTTGTAAGATGTGAATGGTTTCATCGAGGTTTCTTTCAGCCGGGACTTTAATATCAACCAGCGCCTGCATCGTTCCGCGGGAATGGTTGCTTACATTTGTGATGTTCCGGTTCGGAATGTAATGCAGTGTGCCGTCAAAGCTGCGGATTTGGGTCGTTCTTAAACCGACCTGCTCCACAATTCCGTCAAAAGTCGCAACGGTGATATAATCTCCGACATCCAATTGTTTTTCAAGCAGAATAAAAAAACCTGTCACGATGTCGCTGACAAGGCCTTGGGCGCCAAAACCGACCGCCAGACCTACGATTCCCGCCCCTGCTAAAAGAGCGCTCGGGTCGTAATGAAACAAATCCAGAACCATAACGAAAAAAATAAAAATCAATATGTAAGCAAATACGTTAAGTGTCAGGCTTCGGAGCGTGTGAGCGCGTCCGATAGTCAGGTTGTTTTGCGCTTCAAATTTTGCAAATAGATGTTTAATAATTCTCATGCCTACAGATCGAACGATAAAATAGAGGCAAATCATAATGACGAGCTTAATGAGTAAAACACCCGCATTGGTGACAAGACCTGCCCAATCATAGTGTGTAATAAAATCCATGTTGGTGCTCCCTTTCTGAATGTGTTGCAGCATGTTAAAGTTTGTTCCCTATACATGAACATGTTAAACTTTTTACCGTAAAATGTCGAAGGCAAAGACATGTATTCTTTGTTAAAAATTGACTGGGAAAATGCGGTTCGATATAATAGTCATTGTGAGGTTATTGACGAAATAAGTAATATTTTCCTTTATTTTCTTGTTCATCTGGCTTTTAAAGCCAAACTATCAATTGGAGGGATACATATGGCAGAACGTATGGTAGGTAAACAAGCTCCTCGTTTTGAAATGGAAGCAGTCCTTGCAAATAAGGAATTTGGCAAAGTAAGTCTTGAAGAAAACATGAAAAACGACAAATGGACGGTTCTTTTCTTCTATCCAATGGACTTTACTTTTGTCTGTCCGACAGAAATTACAGCGATGTCTGACCGTTATGACGAATTCGAAGATCTTGATGCTGAAGTGATCGGCGTTTCAACTGATACAATCCATACTCACTTGGCGTGGATCAACACAGACCGTAAAGAAAATGGTCTTGGTCAGCTGAAATATCCGCTTGCTGCTGATACTAACCATGAAGTATCCCGTGAATATGGCGTTTTAATTGAAGAAGAAGGCGTTGCACTTCGCGGATTGTTTATTATCAATCCTGAAGGCGAGCTGCAATATCAAACGGTTTTCCATAACAACATCGGACGTGACGTTGATGAAACGCTTCGAGTGCTGCAAGCACTTCAAACAGGCGGACTATGCCCGGCTAACTGGAAACCAGGTCAAAAAACACTTTAATTCTTTTTGAGAACGAAAGAAAAAGGTCTAACAATTCGTTAGGCCTTTTTGACTCTTACTGCTCACTAGGAGGGAAAAGCGATGAAATTACGTCAGCCAATGCCTGAATTGACAGGAGAAAAAGCTTGGTTCAATGGTGAAGTAACAAAAGAACAACTGATTGGAGAAAAACCGACACTTATTCATTTCTGGTCCATCAGCTGCCATCTGTGCAAAGAAGCTATGCCGCAGGTGAATGAATTCCGGGACAAATATCAAGACAAGCTGAACGTTGTAGCTGTTCATATGCCTCGTTCCGAAGATGACCTGGATCTCGACAAAATCAAGGAAGTAGCTGCTGAACATGACATTACTCAGCCTATTTTTGTTGACAGCGACCACGCCTTAACCGACGCATTTGAAAACGAGTATGTGCCTGCGTACTATGTGTTTGATAAAACCGGACAGCTTCGTCATTTCCAAGCCGGCGGCAGCGGCATGAAAATGCTTGAAAAACGTGTGAACCGCGTTCTGGCTGAAACAGAACAAGCAGCGGAATAATTGTGTGCAAATTAAAAACCTGATCCTAATCAGGTTTTTTTATTTGCGCAAAAAAGGAAAAGAGTAAGAAGCTTATTTTTCCATATTTGGGTATAAGAAAAATGCTTTTTAATGATTTATCTTCTAAAAACGAGACCTAATTTCTTATGTTTTTCTGCATATTTAGATATTTTTCATATCTCTGCACGCGAAAATTGTAGATATTACACTAAATTTCATTAAAGAAGTAATTAAAAGATATATTTTCAACTTTATTCCAAATGACTGACATAAGCTCTTGAACCCTTGTGAATAAAGAGGTCTGTTAAAAAATAAAACGTTTTCAGAAAATAAGGAATTTTTCATAGAGTAAATATAATAGTAAAATGCTAAAATAATAGTTGATAAAATTACTTTTGTAATCTAATATCTTAATTAAAGATGTTAATTCTGATAGGGGGTACATTGAGGAATGTTTAATGAAAGAGAAGCTTTGCGCTTGCGATTAGAACAATTAAATGAAGCTGAAGTGAAAGTCATTCGTGAATATCAAATTGAACGCGATAAAATATACGCTAAATTAAGAGAGCTGGACAGAAATGGAAGCCCTTCCGAAACGAAAAAGGAGTTCCGTTCTGAACGAAAAACTGACTCTCTGCCGGTTCTCGCTGAGCTTGCGGCTCAGGAAATCAGAAGCTATCAGCCGCCATCACAGCAGCAGTCTGTTCAGCCTCAGCTTCAATCTATTTCCTCTCTTCCTGCCGGTATACCAGACGGAACAACACGAAGAAGAAGAGGAACGGCAAGACCGGGATCTAAAGCAGCTAAACTGCGTGAAGCGGCTATTAAAACATTAAAACGCCACAACGCGGCGATTAAGAGCTCCGAGCTTCAAAAAGAGATTGAAAAGGAAAGCGGTCTTGAAATCCCTAATATGACAACATTTATGCAA
Source organism: Bacillus halotolerans (assembly GCF_001517105.1). GTDB lineage: Bacteria > Bacillota > Bacilli > Bacillales > Bacillaceae > Bacillus > Bacillus halotolerans. The sequence continues at coordinate 591,785 of NZ_LPVF01000010.1, read as the reverse complement.
AGTTTAATTAAAATGTATCCGGAAGTGAAAAAACCGTATCGCGGCCAGTACATTTTAGAGGGTGACATCGAATCAGCTGAATCAGCAACAGAATAAACACACAGAAAAACTGCTTGGGAGCTCAAGCAGTTTTTTTATTATTGGGTTTTTTTCGGTGAAGGTTTGTTTTCTTTTTCAAGATTAAGCTTATACACCCATTTTTGATAAGGTTTTTCTTCGGCGGCACGGCTCTTCAGCTCTTCAATTTTATGATTGATAAGCTGGTCAGATGATTGGGCTCGGGTCAGCTGTTTTTGAAGCTCATTTACTTGTTTTGTGACATCTTCAAGGATGGTCTCTACATGACTTGACGGTGCGTAAACGGTTTGAGCTTCTTCTGCCGTTTTTTCTTTCTGTTTCGCACCGCCATCAATATCAGCAAAATGAGAAGCAATCCAGGCATCACTTTCATCGAGCTGCCGTTTGTACGAAATAATAGTTTCTTGAAATAGTTTTTCTTTCGTTTTTTCTATTTCAAGCAGCCTTTCTTTCGTTTCTATGATTCGGTCTTTCATATGATCTATTTCTATTTTGATATGTTTTAGCTGGTATTCTTTTTCTATCATTTGCTCTTTCAAGCGTCCGTTTTCGGCTTTTATCGTTTCAGCTTGCTGCTTCGCTTGAAACAATTCGTTCTGTTCCCGCTGGATAGAGGTATTAAGATGAATAATTTGTTTATGCAAATTTTTATTTTCTTCCTCAATTTTGATTTTTTCGATATGAAGCTTATGTTTTTCTTCGATTTCGGTTTTGCGTTTGTAGGTTTCTGCGGAAAGAAGCTCCTGCAAGGTGACGATTTTATCGAGCAGTTCGGCTCTCATTTGATGCAGTGTATGGCTCGTATAGGAGGCGTGTTGTTCTTTCATTGACATTTGCTTTAGCTCAGCGGACAGCTGCTGAAGTTTTTCTTTCATATTGGTATTTTCTTTGAGCAGTTTGTTATTTTTCTGATGGAAGTAGCTTGCCTCAAACTCGGAAATTAGTTTACGGCACCTTGACAGCTCTGATTTTAAATAAAGGTTCTCCTGTGACACGTCATGGAAAAAAGGACCTGTTCTTTTCAATCGAACCATCTCCCTCATGATGTTAACATTACAATATGCAAATACTGAACAGCTATTCCTCTTTAATAAACAGACAAGCATTGGCGTTGGGGCCTTGCTTTTGCTATGCTTTTGGTAACTAGAGGTGAGAGCATGAAACATATAAGTGTACTTTTAGCAGGAGGAGCTTCACGCCGGTTTGGGGAGCCCAAGGCGTTTGTAAAATGGAGAGGCCGTATGTTTTACGAATGGGCTAAAAAGTCGCTGGGTGAGCAAGCGGTCATCATCAGCCGTCCCGAGTTTATCGATAGATTTCAAGAGAATGGCGAAACCGAAGTGTATCAAGACGCGGAGCCGTTCCAAGGAATGGGCCCATTGGCTGGTATCTATACTGCTTTTGAAAAGACAGACGGTGACCTTTATACGATTCTATCCTGTGACACACCGCTGATACGAAAAAGGACGATGGCGGAGCTCAGGCGCATGGTAACTGCCGATACGGACGCAGTCATCCCGATATCAGGCGGACGAGTGCAGCCATTGATAGCACTGTATCATAAAAGGGTCATGCCTATTCTATATGAACAGCTATCTGAGAAAAAATTAAAACTATCAGATTTCTTAGACCGTATTTCAGTTCGGTACGTACAGGCAGAGGAAATCGCGGCAGTGCCGGAAGAGTTTATGAATATTAATACACGACATGACTATAGGCGTTTGAATGAACTCAAGACATTCTCCTGCTGGGACTGACGGGGGGAAATCATGGTATGATTGACATAAAAGATAAGGAGATCAGGTTTGATGGAAGAGCGTTATTCACGGCAAATCAGATTTAAGCAAATTGGAGAAGAGGGCCAGCAAAGACTGGCAGATAGCCGCGTGCTGATCGTAGGAGCAGGAGCGCTCGGAACAGCCGGAGCTGAAGGGCTGTCGAGAGCGGGAGTTGGAACCGTCACCATCATTGACCGTGATTATGTAGAATGGAGCAATCTGCAAAGGCAGCAGCTCTATACAGAAAGCGATGCGGAACTCCGCATGCCAAAAGCTATGGCTGCCAAAGAACATTTATCCGCTATTAACAGCGGCATACATATTGAGGCATACGTTACAGAGGGGACGGCTGAAACGCTTGAACCGCTGATCGTAAAAGCGGATGTTGTCATCGATGCAACAGATAATTTTGAAACACGCATGCTTATCAACGATCTAGCTCAGAAAACAAAGACACCGTGGATTTATGGCGCTTGTGTAAGCAGCCAAGGGATGTTCATGACAATTATTCCGGGGGAGACACCTTGTTTGTCTTGTTTGTTTGAGCAAATTCCTGTCGGCGGAGCGACGTGCGATACAGCGGGGATTATTCCGCCTGCGGTCCATATGGTTTCAGCCTATCAGCAGGCGGAAGCGCTGAAACTGTTAACGGGAAACACAGAAGCGATACAGCGCGGCTTTGTCACGTTTGATGTCTGGAACAATTCACATATGAAAATCAACGTTAGCAATGTACGAGTCGAAGATTGTCCGTCGTGCGGCGCACACGCAGTTTATCCTTATCTTCAAGACTGGAACACGCCAAAAGCGGCTGTGCTGTGCGGCCGTGATACGGTTCAAGTCAGATCAGAGTCATTAAAAAGAATACCGAAGCAGGAGCTCGCCAGTCGGCTGAAAACAATCGGCAAGGTAGAGGCCAATGCATTTTTGCTTCATATCTATTATGAACATTTCAGAATCGTCATTTTTAATGACGGACGGGCTCTGATACACGGAACAAGTGATGTGAAAGAAGCCAATTCTGTGTTGGCAAGAGTAATCGGATTGTAACAACAGGAGGGTTCAGAATGCTGGAGAAAAGAACACCGATACCGGTAGATGAAGCTGTTCGGCGTGTCAGCAGATTTCAAAAACGAGGGGAAACAGAATGGGTGGCGCTTGAAAACAGCCTTCACCGATTTTTAGCTGAAGATGTAACGGCAGATCACCATGTGCCTGCATTTGACCGTTCACCATATGACGGTTTTGCTGTCAGAGCATGTGATACGGCTGAAGCTTCACGCGAGCACCCTGTCCGCTTTGAGGTCATTGACCATATCGGAGCAGGGGCTGTATCTGAAAAAGAACTTGCTGCGTTTCAGGCAGTGCGGATCATGACAGGTGCGCAAATTCCAAAAGGCGCGGATGCCGTGGTCATGATTGAGCTGACTCAAACCTTTGAAGAGAATGGTCAGCCGTTTATGTCTTTAAAACGCAGCTTCCAGCCAGGGGACAATATTTCAAAAACAGGTGAAGATGCTCAAAAAGGGGGCGTTTTAGTCAGAAAGGGCACGCGAATCACTCCGGGGGTAACAGCTCTTCTGGCAACCTTTGGATACGCTTCTGTGCCTGTCATGAGAAAGCCTGTTGTCGGGATTATCGCTACCGGCACTGAATTGCTGAATGTCAGTGACCCGCTGGAGCCGGGGAAAATCCGTAACAGCAACGCCAGTATGGTATATGCACAAGTTATCGAAGCGGGCGCTTCACCTCTTTACTTAGGGAAAATCTCCGATGATCTTGATCAAAGCTTTGCTGCGGTCGAGGAAGCAATGGAAAAGGTTGATTTTCTAATCACCACAGGCGGCGTGTCAGTGGGTGACTTTGACTTTTTGCCTGCAATCTATGAAAGACTCGGGGCTGATGTGCTCTTTAATAAAGTTGCTATGCGCCCGGGAAGTGTAACGACTGTGGCTCATGCAAACGATATGCTGCTGTTTGGGCTGTCAGGTAACCCGTCGGCATGCTATGTCGGTTTTGAACTGTTTGTAAAACCGATGATCCGGTCATGGCTGCTTCATGATAAACCGCATCCGATTTGCGCAGAAGCTGTTTTGACTAAGGACTTTCCGAAGCCGAATCCTTTTACCCGATTTGTACGTGCTTATGTACACCATCAGGAAGGAAAGCTGTTAGCGGCTCCCGTTGGATTAGATAAGTCAAGCTCTGTCACTTCACTTGCAGAGGCGAATGCGTTTATCATCCTGCCGGGCGGTACGAGAGGTTACGAATCAGGCAGAACGGTCCACGTGCTGCTGATCAGAGAAGAGAATGGAAGTGAGTGGCCTTGGTCCGTCCTTTCCCGATCGTCCAAGTTGTAGGATTCCAAAACAGCGGAAAAACAACGTTGATAGAGCATATTCTTAAAAAAGCCGCACAACAGGGACTGCATGCAGGCTGCCTGAAGCATCACGGTCATGGCGGTGAACCGGAAGCATTCACTGAAGGAAAAGACACTGACCGTTACCAAGCTGCGGGAGCTGATGTAACAGCAGTAGAAGGAGCGGGTGTTTTACAGCTTACAGCCCGCCGTAAATGGGATCTCCCGCAGCTGATCGAGTTATATCGCTTTCTCGATATGGATTGCCTGCTCATAGAAGGCTTTAAAAAAGCTCCTTATCCTAAAGTAGTAATAGTACGAGATAAGAATGATCTGGCTGAACTGCAGGCAGTAAATATCATCGCAATTATATACAGAGAAAAAGAACAAATGGCTGCACACCAAGGATTACCCGTTTTTCACGCGAATGATCCAGCAGCAGTTGAGTATGTGCTTTCACAGCTGAAAGGGGAATCTGTGTAATGGGACGGTTTGAGATTACGAAAACACCCATCGTTACTGAAGATATCATAAAAAAAGTAGAGAGACGGGAAGCCGGAGCTATTACCACGTTTATCGGGACAGTTCGGGAGTGGACAAACGGAAAAAAAACAATCCGGCTGGAATATGAGGCTTATGAACCGATGGCTGTGCAGATGCTGGCCCAAATCGGGGCTGAAATAGAAGAGAAATGGAAAGGTGCTTCGGCTGCTATCACCCATCGGATCGGTGTACTGGATATCGGCGAAGCGGCAGTTGTCATCGCTGTGTCTTCTCCCCATCGAAAAGCCGCTTATGAAGCCAATGAGTATGCAATCGAACGCATTAAACAGATTGTGCCTATTTGGAAAAAAGAAATTTGGGAAGACGGAGAGCAATGGATCGGTGACCAGCTTGAGACAACAGCTTATCCGAATGGAAAACCAGATGTAAGTGAGGGAGAGCAGCATGATTAACATTCTTTTGTTTGCGGGACTTGCTGAAAAGGCCGGCACGTCAACGCTTGAAATTGATATGGAACAAGCAACAACCGATGATATAAAAGCGGTATTAAAGGAACAATACGGACTTGAATCAATTGATACGGCTATGATTGCTGTAAATGAAAACTACGTCAAAGAAAATACCTCAGTATCTTCCGGTGACACGGTGGCTGTTATTCCACCTGTCAGCGGGGGATAAAAACCGGACGGCGATAAAGCCGTCCGGTTTTTGCGTTAAAAGCCATATCCCTCATTTTTTGCATATCCTGCTCATCATCCTGCATACAATGATTTTCTGTAGGCATTTATTTTACATAAGTCCCGCCATATAAAGTAAGAGACCATCTCCATCATTAGATTGAATTTTCGAAAAATAATAGAAATTTATTTCGGGAATCGATATAGTAAGGGTGAAAAAACTGGAAGGGTGCTGGGTATGGAGACATTTAAAAGATTAAAATCATTTTATTGGCCGTACAGAAAGGTGTTTATGTGGTCGCTTCTGGCGATGCTTTTGATGACAGCCATTACGGTCGTTTATCCGATCATTCTGCAAATTACGATTGATGAGATCGTACTGGGGAGGCAGTATCAGCTTGCAGCATGGATCAGTCTGGGATTTATTGCGGTTATGGCTGTAAAAGGAACCGCCACTTTTTTTCATCAGTATTTAGGTGATATGTTTGGCATCAAATCTGTTTACCGGCTGAGAAATGGCCTGTATGCAAAACTGCAGAGGCTTTCTTTTTCTTACTATGACAACGCAAAAACAGGTGATTTGATGTCCAGGCTGACAGCCGATGTTGAAGGGCTCAGGTTTTTTTTATCCTACGGGCTTGCTGAGTTTATTCGATTCGGCTTGCTGGTTGCAATCAGCTTATCGGTCATGTTTTACTATTCGGCTCCGCTAACGCTGGTAACAATCGCTGCTTTGCCTTTTCTGGCGGTCGCGGTATATCAGTTTGACAAAAGAGTACACCCCGCCTTCCGAGGCATCAGAAAATCGTTTGCGAAACTCAATACAAAGGTGCAGGAAAATATCAGCGGCATCAACACAGTGAAGTCACTATCAAGAGAAGATTTTCAAATCAGCGCCTTTAATAAGGCAAATGCGGCCTACAGAACAAAATATTTACAAACGTCATCCATCTGGTCTGCGTATTTTCCGCTGATGGAGTTTATCGGCAATATTTGTATTGTGGCTCTTCTTTCATACGGCGGCTATTTGGTCATGCAAAATCAGCTGAATCCGGGTGAGCTTGTCGCTTTCTTCAGTCTGGTCAATTATATGATGTGGCCAATCATGAACTTAGGTTTTGTGATTAATATGTTTTCTCAGGCAAAAGCCTCAGGAGAGCGTCTGTTAGACATTCTTGATGAAGAGGAAGACATCAAAGACCACGTTCATGCTTTACATCAGCCAAAGCTAACCGGAGATGTCTCATTCAAAGATGTAACTCTCACATACAGAAATGAACAAACGAACGCGCTTTCCGATGTAAGCTTTGAAGCAAAAAGCGGAAAGATGATCGGACTTTTGGGCCCTACGGGATCTGGAAAAAGCTCAGTCACACAGCTCCTCACTAGATTTTACAGCCCTGCAGGCGGAATCATTACGATTGATCATAAACCTATCACAGATTATTCATTAAAAACCCTTCGCTCAAATATTGGAGTTGTACTTCAAGAATCATTCCTATTTTCATCTACTATTCGATCAAATATTTCATACGGGAAGCCGGATGCTTCGATGGACGACATTATAAATGCGGCAAAAAGAGCTCAGGCTCACGATTTTATTATGGAACTGCCTGACGGATATGACACCATGCTTGGAGAAAGGGGGCTGGGGCTTTCAGGAGGCCAGAAGCAGCGCATTGCTATTGCCAGAGCCATCTGTTTAAACCCAAGCATTTTAATATTAGATGACGCCACAAGTGCAGTAGATATGCAAACTGAGCACAGCATACAGCTTGCGTTAAAAGAAGTCATGAAAAACCGCACAACCTTTATCATCGCTCACCGCATTTCTTCACTGAAACACGCAGATGAAATTCTTGTCTTCGATAAAGGTAGCATTCGTGAAAGAGGCAATCATCACGAGCTTCTTGCCGAGAACGGCTATTACAAAAAGATATACGATTTGCAATACCGGGACGTCAATATGATAAATGAGCCGCATCAGGTCGGATAGGGAGGAACATATGAAACAAGCAAAAAAACATGGGATTTTGGAGCGTTTCTATTATTCTTCAGATGAAATCATTGAAAAACCGTTTAACTGGGCTCAAATGTGGCGGCTGTTAAGCTATGTCAAACCGTACCGAAAAACAATTCTGCCGCTTTCTTTTCTCACCGTTTTGATTGGGACTGCTGTGAAGCTTGTCATTCCCATTCTGATCGGTGTTTATGTTCTCGATCAAGCCATTACAGCAAAGAATTCGGAATTGCTGATGCAGCTGATTATTTTGATCAGCGTTTTATACGCCGTTAATTATGCAGCCAATATGCTAAGGATCAGATGGATGAACCAGCTTGGCCAGCATGTCATTTACGATTTGCGCCAGCATTTATTTACCCATGTGCAGCGCTTGTCCCACCGATTTTTTGATCAGAGATCGGCAGGGTCTATTCTCGTAAGAATTATGAATGACATTAACTCCCTTCAGGAGCTTTTCACAAGCGGCGTAATTAACTTATTAACAGATTTATTGCTTTTGGCGGGAGTTGTCATCATTTTATTCACGCTGAGTCCTGAACTGACCATAGCCATCATGGTGACTCTGCCGATTATGTTTTTTATTTCAACAAGTCTCAGAAAAAAAATCCGCCGTTCATGGCAAACGGTGCGTCTGAAGCAATCAAAGCTGAACTCCCATTTAAACGAAAGCATACAAGGTATCCGCGTAACGCAGGCTTTCACGCAGGAACAAGAAAACATGGAGTATTTTGACGGAGTCAATCAGGAGAACTATCAATCATGGCGGGAAGCAACAAGAAAAAATGCTGTGTTCCGTCCGCTGGTAGAAATGACAAATGCGATAGGAACGGCTGTATTAATATGGTATGGCGCCACACTCATCATGAACCAAACCATTACAATAGGTGTCTTCGTATCTTTCGCCTTCTATTTAGGCATGTTTTGGGAGCCTATTTCAAGATTAGGTCAGGTTTATAACCAATTGTTAATGGGGATGGCCTCGTCAGAGCGGATTTTCGAGTTTTTAGACGAACAGCCGAACGTCAAAGAAAAGCGGGATGCCATTCACAAGAAAAATATTAAAGGCCATATCAGCTTTGAAGAGGTTGAATTTTCTTATGATGAAAAACGAAAGGCACTTCATGCCGTTTCCTTTTCTATTCCAGCAGGCTCAACACTTGCACTTGTCGGACACACGGGGAGCGGGAAAACAACGATTGCCAATTTAATCAGCCGATTTTATGATGCAACAGGAGGAACCATTAAAATAGACGGCACTCCGATAAAAGACCTGTCCATTGCCAGTTTACGCTCTCAAATCAGCATTGTGCTTCAAGATACGTTTATTTTCTCCGGAACGATTATGGAAAATATTCGTTTCGGAAGGCCGGATGCGTCAGACGAAGAAGTGATAAAAGCTGCTCAAGCAGTCGGAGCGGATGAGTTTATTTCTGGTTTAGCAGAAGGATACGAAACAGAAGTGGAAGAAAGGGGAAGCGTATTATCTGCCGGTCAGCGCCAGCTCATTTCCTTCGCAAGAGCGCTGCTCGCAGATCCTGCTATTATCATTCTTGACGAAGCCACGGCAAGCATTGATACAGAGACAGAAGTCAAAATCCAGCAGGCTTTAAAAACTTTGCTGAAAGATCGTACAGCCGTCATGATTGCCCATAGATTGTCCACAATCCGCGACGCCAACCATATCATCGTTCTTGATCACGGCAGGAAAATGGAAGAGGGCAGCCACGAACAGCTGCTTGCGAAAGGAGGTATTTATGCAGGACTGGTGAAAGCGCAATACAGCATAGCTGCCGAATAAAAGCCTTCAGTTTGGAAGTCTGAAGGCCTTTTGAATGATTTGGATATTTTTTCGAAAAATATGAAACTTTTTTTAGGTCCTTTCGTATTATCAGCTAGATATGTTCAAGGAGGTTTTATATATGGAAGCAAATGTAGAAAAAAACGGCGGAGTGTCAACTGAAAAGCCATCCCTTTTTGGAGTGATCACAAGTCCTGGAACTCAATTTGAGAGAATAAGAGAAAGGCCGGTGGTATGGGGCCCGCTCTTGATTGTTGCGGCAATCATCATAGTTGGTGCTGTATTGCAGGGTCTCGGAACGGATTATAGCGAGCTTCTGAAAAATACAAATACGAATGGATTAACAGCTGAACAGGTTGAAACTCTCGGAACGATAACCAAATACACTGGAATGATAGGCTCTATTTTTGGCGGAATTGCAGCTTTATTTATTGCACCTCTCATTTATTGGCTCTGTGTGAAAATATCAGGAGGCGTAACGACGTATAAGAAAATGCTTTCTCTCGGTCTGTTTGTCTCCTTAATCAGCAGCTTAGGATTATTAATTAACGGAATTGTTGCTTTTACAACGGACGCAAGTTCACTTTACAGCATGACGTCACTTGCGGGAATTATTCCTTCAGACATGCCTTTAGCCAATGTATTAAATACATTTGAAATCTTCAGCATTTGGAGCTATGTGTTATTAGCGATCGGTCTTCACAAAACGGGAGGCATCTCCAAAAAAGCAGGATGGATATCCGTTATTATTCTTTTCGTCCTTTTGGTCGCATTTTCGTTTATTTCAGGGGCGATAAACTCTGTGGCAGGTGCATAAATAGATGAAAAAAGTCTGGATTGGAATTGGGATTGCAGCATTAGTCGCTCTTTTTATAGGAATTAATATTTACCGGTCTGCCGCTCCGACAAGCGGCAGCGCCGGCCAGAAGGTGGAGACGGGCAGTCTAGAAGAAAAAAAGATATCGTCAACGGTTATGGTTCCAGGCACACTTAAATTTTCAAATGAACAATATGTGTTTTATGAAGCCGATAAAGGAACTTTGAACGACATTAAAGTGAAGGAAGGCGACAAAGTTAAAAAGGGTACGCCGTTAGTCACTTATACAAATGAGCAGCTTAGTCTGGAAAAGGAACAGAATCAATTGACCTCTGAATCGAACCGGCTGCAAATCGATCAGATTCAAGAAAAGCTACAAGCGTTGGACAGTAAAGAAAAAGAACTGACAAAACAGCTTGGAGAAAAGGAAGCAGAAAAACAAGTTGACTCTGAGCGCACAGAGCTTGAAATGCAGGAAAAAACAGCTCAAATTGAATTGAAGCAAACTGAGCTTCAGCGGCAGTCGCTTGCCAATCAAGTGTCAGATCTTCAAGTGAAAAGCGAGATCGAAGGCACTGTGATTTCTGTCAACCAGGAAGCGGCATCAAAAAAGTCAGATATTCAAGAGCCCGTCATACATATCGGCAATCCTAAAGACCTTGTCGTTTCAGGTAAATTGTCTGAATACGATACACTTAAAGTCAAAAAAGGCCAAAAGGTCACACTCACTTCAGATGTCATTCAGGATAAAACATGGAAAGGTACAGTTTCAGCTGTCGGACTAGTGCCAGATCAGCAGGATAACGCCGCGGCAGCAGCTGGCACAGATCAGGCAGTACAATACCCGCTTCAAGTCAAAATAAAAGGTGATCTTCCTGAAGGAAAGCCAGGTTTTAAATTCATTATGAATATAGAAACGGATAAGCGGAAAACCAATACGCTTCCTTCTAAGGCAGTTAAAAAAGAAGATGATCAATATTATGTGTATACAGTAAAGGACGGTAAAGCCAAGCGAGTCGACGTCAAAATCGGGGAAGTAACAGACGATGTAACGGAAATAAAAGAAGGAATTTCTAAGGATGATCAGGTCATTTTAAATCCTGCTGATGATTTGGCTGACGGAACGGAAGTGAAAGCATAAATGATTCAGCTTTCTAAAGTGCGAAAAAGCTACCAGATCGGCAGAGAAACGTTTGATGTTCTTCATTCGATTGATTTGAACATCAATCAAGGGGAATATGTATCGATCATGGGGCCGTCAGGATCGGGAAAATCAACGATTATGAATATTATCGGCTGTCTAGACCGTCCGACTTCCGGTATATATAAGCTGGACGGTGAAGACATCTCATCTTATAAAGACAAAGAACTGGCCGCAGTCCGCAACAAATCCATCGGTTTTGTCTTTCAGCAATTCCAGCTTCTCCCGCGGCTGAACGCTAAAAAAAATGTCGAGCTGCCAATGATTTATTCCGGCATTGGAAAAAAAGAACGCCAAGAGAGAGCCGAAAGAGCCTTAGAAAAGGTTGGATTAGCCGATCGGATGCTTCATATGCCGAATGAGTTATCCGGAGGTCAGAAGCAGCGTGTGGCCATTGCGAGGGCAATCGTCAATGAACCAAAATTAATTTTGGCGGATGAACCGACTGGCGCGTTGGATACGAAAACAAGTGCAGCGATTATGGACCAATTTACAGCGTTAAACGACGAGGGAACAACGATTGTACTTGTTACCCACGAGCCGGAAGTTGCAGATTGCACGAACCGGGTCATCATGGTGCGAGACGGAGAAATCGTTACTCCCGGCTCCGGACAAAGGAGCGTGGGGGAATGAGTCTGTTAGAAAACATCAGAATGGCTTTGAGCTCTGTTCTTGCACATAAAATGCGTTCCATTTTAACGATGCTCGGAATTATCATTGGTGTTGGCTCTGTTATTGTTGTCGTTGCTGTAGGGCAGGGCGGCGAGCAGATGCTTAAGCAGTCCATCAGCGGTCCGGGGAATACGGTTGAACTATACTACATGCCGAGTGACGAAGAGCTTGCAAGCAATCCGAACGCCGTAACGGAGTCAACTTTCACAGAAAACGATATTAGCGGATTAAAAGAGATAGATGGGATAAGACAAGTAGTTGCATCCACTTCTGAAAGCATGAAGGCGCGTTATCATGAGGAAGAAACCGATGTAACCATTAACGGAATCAACGACGGATATATGAATGTGAATTCCTTAGAAATAGAAAGCGGAAGAACCTTTACTGATAATGACTTTCTTGCGGGAAAAAGGGCGGGCATTATATCACAAAAAATGGCCGAAGAGCTGTTTGATAAATCCTCTCCTCTCGGTGAAGTTGTCTGGGTAAACGGACAGCCTGTGGAAATTATCGGTGTGCTGAAGAAAGAAACAGGTTTGCTGTCTTTCGGACTAAGTGAAATGTATGTGCCGTTTAATATGATGAAATCGTCTTTCGGTACAAGTGACTTCAGTAATGTGTCATTGCAGGTCGAATCGGCTGATGATATAAAATCTATCGGAAAAGAAGCGGCACAGCTGGTGAATGACCATCATGGCACTGAGGATTCATATCAAGTCATGAACATGGAAGAGATTGCAGCAGGAATTGGAAAGATCACAACAATCATGACCACGATTATCGGCTCAATTGCAGGCATTTCGCTTTTAGTCGGCGGAATCGGTGTCATGAATATTATGCTCGTGTCAGTGACAGAACGAACGCGGGAAATTGGGATTCGGAAGTCTCTCGGAGCGACGAGAGGACAGATTCTGACCCAGTTTTTAATCGAATCAGTCGTATTAACGCTTATCGGCGGACTGATTGGGATCGGGATCGGATACGGAGGGGCAGCGCTGGTTTCAGCCATTGCCGGCTGGCCGTCATTAGTATCCTGGCAGGTCGTATGCGGAGGCGTGCTGTTCAGTATGCTTATTGGCGTTGTCTTTGGAATGCTTCCTGCAAATAAAGCTGCCAAGCTCGATCCGATTGAAGCGCTGCGTTACGAGTAACCTCATGCATGTGCATGAGGTTTTTTTATGTTTGGTGCTTTTTACTATGAATATAAAAGACTTTTTACATTAAGATAAGAAGAAAAAGTCATACAATTGTCCTTATTTTTGTCGAATTTACAGTTTACAAACCCTATATACATACGTTAATATGGAGAAACGTGAAAGATTTTGATAGTTATTGAATGAATTTGAATGATTTTAGTTGCCTATTGTAAAAAAAGCGTTTACAATGAAATTGTATTCAAAATGAATACGTTTTCATTAGGAGGTGAAGCATGCTAACTCCTGAAAGATATCAGTTGATTATTGATCAAATAGAAAAGCATGATGTGGTAAAGATTCAAGAGCTCATAAATCTTACAAATGCTTCTGAATCTACAATCAGAAGAGATTTATCGACGCTTGAAGAACGCGGTTTTTTAAAGCGTGTTCACGGGGGAGCTGCCAAGCTTTCCGATATCAGACTTGAACCTGATATGCTTGAAAAATCATCCAAAAACCTTCAAGACAAATTGAAGATTGCTGAAAAAGCCGCTTCACTTTTGGAGGAAGGGGATTGCATTTATCTCGATGCGGGCACGACGACTTTGCACATGATTGATTTTTTGGATAAAAGCAAAGATATCGTTGTGGTCACGAACGGGGTTATGCACATCGACGCATTGATAAGGAAAGAAATATCTTTTTATCTGCTTGGAGGATATGTAAAGCACAGAACGGGCGCGGTTATCGGAGGCGCTTCACTGATTGCCATGGATCAGTACAGATTCGATAAGAGTTTTCTGGGGGCAAACGGTGTGCATACAGAGGCCGGCTTCACAACGCCTGACCCTGATGAAGCCCTATTGAAAACGAAGGCTGTCAAACAGGCAAAACACGCTTACGTGTTAGCGGACCCTTCGAAATTTGGAGAAATTTCATTTTCGGCATTTGCCGGCATAGGCGACGCAACAATCATTACGACTGACGCTGAAGAGCTTACATTCGATAATTACCAAGAAAAAACTGTCGTAAAGGTAGTGAAACCATGATTTATACTGTAACACTTAATCCATCTGTCGATTATATTGTTCACGTTGAAGATTTTACTGTAGGAGGCCTAAACCGTTCCGCATACGATACAAAGTATCCAGGGGGAAAAGGCATCAACGTATCGAGACTGCTGAAAAGACATCATGTTCAGTCAAAAGTGCTCGGATTTATCGGCGGATTTACCGGAGAATATATCAAAACATTTTTGCGCGAAGAAAACCTGGAAACAGCTTTTTCTGAAGTAAAAGAAGATACCCGCATCAATGTAAAATTGAAAACTGGTGATGAAACGGAAATTAACGGTCAGGGACCAACGATTTCAGACGAAGATTTCAATGCCTTTTTAGAACAGTTTACATCTTTGCAGGAGGGGGATATTGTCGTTCTTGCTGGAAGCATTCCTTCTTCACTGCCTCAAAATACCTATGAAAAAATCGCAGAGGCTTGCAAACAGCAGAACGCACGTGTTGTGTTAGATATCTCTGGCGAAGCGCTTATGAAAGCAACAGAAATGAAACCGTTTTTGATGAAGCCGAACCATCACGAGCTTGGTGAAATGTTCGGAACAACGATTTCATCTGTTGAAGAAGCTGTTCCTTATGGGAAAAAGCTTGTAGAACAAGGCGCTGAGCATGTAATCGTATCCATGGCCGGTGACGGAGCGCTTCTGTTTACGAAGGATGCCGTTTACTTTGCAAACGTACCAGAGGGGAAATTGGTAAACTCAGTCGGAGCAGGAGATTCTGTCGTTGCAGGTTTTCTTGCCGGTGTTTCCAAGCAGCTGCCGCTTGAAGAGGCATTCCGCTTAGGAGTTACATCAGGCAGCGCTACCGCGTTTTCTGAGGAACTTGGTACAGAAGAATTTGTCCAGCAGCTTCTTCCTGAAGTTAAGGTCACACGTCTATAGAGGAGGAAACAAAAGTGAAAATAACTGAGCTTTTAACGAAGCATACGATAAAGCTTAATATTGAAAGCAAAGAAAAAGAAAACGTTATTGACGAAATGGTCACAGTTCTTGATAAGGCTGGAAAATTAAATGACAGACAAGCCTATAAAGAAGCCATTTTAAATCGTGAAAGCCAAAGTTCAACGGGTATCGGTGAAGGAATTGCTATTCCGCATGCGAAAACGGCAAGCGTTATCAACCCGGCGATTGCGTTTGGGCGTTCAAAAGACGGTGTCGATTATGAATCACTAGACGGCCAGCCGGCACACTTGGTCTTCATGATTGCAGCGACTGAAGGTGCAAACAACACTCACCTTGAAGCACTGTCAAGACTGTCTACGCTGTTAATGCGTGAAGAAATTCGCAAACAGCTGCTTGAAGCCGAATCAGAAGACGCGATTATTGACATTATCAATCAGCATGATAAAGATGATGACGAAGAGGAAGAAGAAGAAACGGCACCAGCACCAGCCGGAAAAGGTAAAATCCTAGCGGTTACAGCTTGTCCGACAGGTATCGCCCATACTTTCATGGCAGCGGATGCCCTTAAAGAAAAAGCGAAAGAGCTTGGTGTTGAAATTAAGGTTGAAACAAATGGTTCAAGCGGTATTAAGCACAAGCTAACTGCTCAAGAAATTGAAGATGCACCTGCAATCATTGTCGCAGCGGACAAGCAGGTTGAAATGGAGCGCTTTAAAGGCAAACGCGTGCTTCAGGTTCCAGTAACGGCAGGTATCAGACGTCCGCAAGAGCTTATCGAAAAAGCGGTGAATCAAGACGCACCGATTTATCAAGGCAGCGGCGGCGGTTCTTCTGCACAAAGTGATGAAAATGAACCAAAAGCCAAATCCGGCGGTATTGGAAACGCGTTTTATAAGCACCTTATGAGCGGTGTCAGCAACATGCTTCCATTCGTAGTGGGCGGCGGTATACTCGTTGCAATTTCATTCTTCTGGGGTATCCATTCTTCAGATCCGAATGATCCTAGCTACAATACGTTTGCTGCAGCATTGAACTTTATTGGCGGCGACAATGCATTAAAACTGATTGTTGCAGTTCTGGCCGGCTTTATCGCGATGAGTATTGCAGATCGTCCGGGATTTGCTCCTGGTATGGTCGGCGGGTTTATGGCCACTCAAGCGAATGCTGGATTCTTAGGCGGTTTGATTGCCGGATTCCTTGCTGGTTATGTCGTGATTTTATTGAAAAAAGTATTTGTGTTTATCCCTCAGTCCCTTGATGGATTGAAGCCTGTATTGATTTATCCGCTGTTTGGTATTTTTATCACTGGCGTATTAATGCAATTTGTAATCAATACACCTGTAGCAGCATTCATGAATTTCTTAACAGACTGGCTTCAAAGCCTTGGTACTGGAAACTTGGTGTTAATGGGTATTATTTTAGGCGGTATGATGGCGATTGACATGGGCGGTCCGCTTAACAAAGCAGCCTTCACGTTCGGTATTGCGATGATTGATGCAGGCAACTATGCGCCTCATGCAGCGATCATGGCCGGCGGTATGGTTCCTCCATTAGGTATCGCACTTGCAACAACAATTTTCAGAAACAAGTTCTCTCAGCGTGACCGTGAAGCAGGTATTACATGCTACTTCATGGGTGCGGCTTTCGTAACAGAAGGCGCAATCCCGTTTGCTGCGGCGGATCCGCTTCGCGTCATTCCAGCGGCTGTGGTCGGTGCAGCGGTTGCCGGCGGATTAACTGAATTCTTCCGTGTAACCCTTCCTGCACCTCACGGGGGCATATTCGTAGCCTTTATTACAAACCATCCGCTCCTTTACTTATTAAGTATTGTAATTGGTGCTGTGATTATGGCGATGATCCTAGGTATCGTGAAAAAACCTATAACTGAAAAATAAGGAAAAAAAGCGTCCTGTTACTAAAGGACGCTTTTTCTCTATCTTCTCGCGGCAGCGCGGTTAAGTTATGTATTTTATAATAAATTATGATAAAGTAAAAGAAGGGAAACAACTGACATAGCAATCGTCTAGGAGGAAACACTTTGACCGAAGAAAATCAAACAAAAACTGAAAAAGCGGGGAAGAAAAAAACAAATACGTATTGGGAATGGGGAAAAGCAATTGTCATTGCTGTCCTGCTGGCACTCATTATCCGCCACTTCCTATTTGAACCGTATTTAGTCGAAGGTTCATCTATGTACCCCACTTTACATGACGGCGAAAGACTGTTTGTCAATAAAACGGTACACTATATCGGTGACCTGGAGCGGGGAGATATCGTCATTATCAATGGTGAGACTTCAAAAATCCATTACGTCAAACGATTGATCGGTAAGCCTGGAGAAACCGTGGAAATGAAGGATGACACGCTTTATATAAACGGAAAAAAAGTTGCCGAGCCTTATTTGTCTAAAAACAAAAAAGAGGCAGAAAAGCTTGGTGTCAGTCTTACAGGCGACTTTGGCCCGGTGAAAGTACCGAAAGGCAAATATTTCGTCATGGGGGATAACCGGCTAAACTCCATGGACAGCAGAAATGGCCTCGGACTGATTGCGGAAGATCGGATTGTGGGTACGTCGAAGTTTGTATTTTTCCCGTTTAATGAAATGCGCCAAACCAAATAAAAACGCCTTGCTGGCCTTTGGACAGCAGGCGTTTTTTAATTGGAAAAAGAAGCGACTAATGCAATGCATAATACAGTGACAAATACTGAACCGATAATGGCCAGCACACTGAAGAAAAGGTGCACTTGCTTGTTCTCTTTGCCGCGTTTTTCTAATAACCGTTTAGAGAAGATATGTGAGAAGATATAAATCAGGGCGATCCCGATATATAAGCCGATATCTTTGGCGGTAAAGCCAGTTACGGCAAGGTAAAAGCCTGTAAAAAAGATCAATAAGCAATATTCAGTCAGTGTTAAAAGCTTCAATGTGTTCCTCCGAGTAAGAATGTATGATTTTCCATCTGGATGCATCCTCTTTGTCTTCAATTGTATCACAGCTTCGCCCTTTTAGTGTAGAAGTGTTTCTGCCTGCTTTTATCAGTGAAGCATTTCTCTTGTCTTCCATTCATGGTATACTTTTAATGATGATAGACATGATGGAGGATATTAAATGATTGCTGTAAATAATGTGAGCTTGCGCTTTGCGGATCGCAAGTTATTTGAAGATGTAAATATTAAATTTACCCCAGGCAACTGCTACGGGTTAATTGGTGCCAATGGTGCTGGTAAATCAACGTTTCTGAAAGTGTTATCAGGAGAAATTGAGCCTCAGACAGGCGATGTTCATATGAGTCCTGGCGAGCGTCTTGCCATCCTGAAACAGAACCACTTTGAGTACGAAGAGTATGAAGTGCTAAAAGTTGTGATTATGGGACATAAGCGTTTATACGAGGTCATGCAGGAGAAAGACGCAATTTACATGAAGCCTGATTTCTCGGATGAAGACGGAATTCGTGCGGCAGAGCTCGAAGGTGAATTTGCAGAGCTGAACGGATGGGAAGCAGAAAGTGAAGCTGCGATCCTTCTAAAAGGTCTCGGCATCTCAGAAGATCTTCACACGAAGAAGATGGAAGATCTTGGCGGTTCCGAAAAAGTGAAAGTTCTCTTGGCTCAGGCATTATTCGGCAAGCCCGATGTCCTGCTTCTTGATGAGCCGACGAACCACTTAGACCTTCAGGCAATTCAGTGGCTGGAAGAGTTTCTGATTAACTTTGAAAACACTGTGATTGTTGTATCCCATGACCGTCACTTTTTAAATAAAGTGTGTACACATATTGCTGACCTTGATTTTAACAAAATCCAAATCTACGTCGGAAACTATGATTTCTGGTATGAATCAAGCCAGCTTGCTTTGAAGCTTTCTCAAGAAGCGAACAAGAAAAAAGAAGAGCAAATTAAACAGCTACAAGAGTTTGTGGCCAGATTCAGCGCAAATGCGTCTAAATCAAAACAGGCGACTTCAAGAAAGAAACTTCTTGATAAAATTTCTCTTGATGATATTAAACCGTCTTCACGCCGTTATCCTTACGTCAATTTCACACCGGAACGAGAAATCGGTAATGACGTTCTCCGGGTAGAAGGATTAACGAAAACAATTGACGGTGTAAAAGTTCTCGACAATGTCAGCTTTATTATGAATAGAGAAGATAAAATTGCTTTTACAGGGCGTAACGAATTGGCTGTTACTACTCTGTTCAAAATCATTTCCGGGGAAATGGAAGCTGACAGCGGAACATTTAAATGGGGCGTGACGACATCTCAAGCGTACTTCCCTAAAGACAACAGCGAATATTTTGAAGGCAGTGATTTAAATCTTGTAGACTGGCTTCGCCAGTATTCTCCTCATGACCAAAGTGAGAGCTTTTTACGCGGCTTCTTAGGACGCATGCTGTTTTCCGGTGAAGAAGTACACAAAAAAGCAAATGTTTTATCTGGGGGAGAAAAGGTTCGCTGCATGCTTTCGAAAGCAATGCTTTCTGGCGCCAATATTTTAATTTTGGATGAACCGACCAACCACTTAGACCTAGAATCTATTACAGCGCTCAATAATGGCTTAATCAGCTTTAAAGGCGCTATGCTGTTTACATCACATGACCACCAGTTTGTACAGACGATTGCCAACAGAATCATAGAGATTACACCTAATG
The DNA here is from genome assembly GCF_001517105.1 of Bacillus halotolerans. Taxonomy (GTDB): domain Bacteria; phylum Bacillota; class Bacilli; order Bacillales; family Bacillaceae; genus Bacillus; species Bacillus halotolerans. Next base: position 572,118 of record NZ_LPVF01000010.1, on the reverse strand, counting down.
GCATTGTTGACAAGCAAATGAGCTATGACGAGTTCCTTGAAAATGCTGATGTGCAGAAAAAACTGGCTGAACTATACGCGTAATAAAAAAAGCAGAGAATTCTCTGCTTTTTTTTGTACATAGAAAAGAAAGGGGACATTAACTTGAAATTTTTAATTGTCGGAGCAGGTGGAGTAGGCGGTTATATTGGCGGACGGCTTGCAGAGAAAGGGAATGCGGTGACGTTTCTTGTCCGCCAAAAAAGAGCTGAACAGTTAAAACAAACGGGACTAGTTATTCATAGTGAAAAGGGTGACGTGTCCTTTCAGCCCGCAGTAATCACTGCAGGAGAAAAAGAACAGTTTGATGTGATCATCATCGCTTCTAAAGCATATTCACTCGGTCAGGTGATTAGCGATGTCAAACCTTTTGTCCACAGCGAATCAGTCATTATTCCTTTCTTAAACGGTTATCGTCACTACGAGCAGCTGTTTACGGCATTTTCGAAAGATCAGGTGCTGGGCGGGCTGTGTTTCATAGAAAGTGCTTTAAACAATCTGGGAGAAATCAAACATACAAGTGCGTCGCATCGTTTTGTGTTCGGTGAATGGAACGGTGAGCGCACGGAACGGATAAAAGAGCTTGAGGAAGCATTTGCAGGAGTGAAGGCAGAGGTCATCATTAGCGGGCATATTGAGAAAGACATCTGGAAAAAATATCTGTTTATTGCAGCACAAGCAGGAGTGACAACCTTATTTCAAAGACCGCTTGGACCAATCCTTGAAACAGAGAGCGGGCGGCACACTGCGCGAACACTCATTGGGGAAATCGGCATGATCTTGCGCAAGGAAGGAGTTCCGGCTGATCCAGAGCTTGAAGAAGACAGCTTCCGCACAATGACAAGCATGTCTTATCATATGAAATCCTCCATGCTCCGTGATATGGAAAATGGCCAAACGACAGAAGGAGATCATCTGCACGGCTTTTTGCTTGATAAAGCAAAGCGTTTGTCTCTGTCAACACCAATATTAGAAACAGTTTATGCCAATCTGCAAATGTATGAAGCAAAAAAATAAGAAGGAGGCGAAAGCCTCCTTCTTTATTTAAAAAGCCCAATTTCCATTTCTAAAGATAGGTTCTCTTTTTCCGTCTTCAGTAATTCCATCAATGTTCATATCCTTAGAACCAACCATAAAGTCTACGTGGGTAATGCTTTCATTTAAGCCTTCTTTGACAAGCTCTTCGCGAGACATCTGTTTTCCGCCCTCAATATTAAAAGCATAGGCACTGCCGATCGCCAGGTGATTTGACGCATTTTCATCAAATAAAGTGTTGTAAAAAAGAATATTTGACTGTGAAATAGCCGAATCGTACGGGACAAGAGCTACTTCACCAAGATAGTGAGAGCCTTCATCTGTTTCGACCAATTCTTTTAAAATGTCTTCTCCTTTTTCGGCTTTAATGTCAACAATACGGCCGTTTTTGAATGTGAGCGTGAAGTTTTCGATAATGTTCCCGCCGTAGCTTAGCGGTTTTGTGCTCGATACAAACCCGTCAACCCCGTCTTTTTGCGGCAGTGTGAATACTTCTTCTGTCGGCATATTGGCCATAAATTCATGTCCGCTTTCATTTACGCTTCCGGCACCTGCCCAAACGTGTTTTTTCGGCAGCTTGATTGTTAAATCAGTTCCTTCTGCTTGGTAATGTAAAGCGGCATAATGTTTTTGGTTCAAATGATCAACTTTTTCATGAAGGTTTTGATCATGATTGATCCACGCTTGAACCGGATTTTCTTCGTTTACGCGTGTGGCTTTAAAAATTTCTTCCCACAGGAGCTGTGTCGCTTCCTCTTCTGATTTGCCAGGGAATACTTTCTGAGCCCAACCTGCTGATGCAGCACCGACGACAGTCCAGCTCACTTTATCAGATTGAATGTATTGTCTGTATGTATGTAACGCTTTGCCTGCAGCTTTTTGGAAGGCGGCAATCCGTTTGGAATCTACCCCTTGCAGTAAATCTGGGTTTGAGGATACGACTGAAATGAAAGCAGCTCCTTTCTTGGCAAGCTCTTCTCTGCCTTTCGCTTCCCATTCAGGATACTCTTCAAAGGCTTCAAACGGCGCCAGGTCATATTTTAATTTGGCCACTTCGTCATCCTGCCAATTCACTGTTACATTTTTTGCGCCTTTTTCATATGCATGTTTTACAATCAGACGGACGAAATCGCGAACCTCCGTCGAAGCATTTACCACCACATACTGGCCTTTTTGGACATTAACGCCGACCTCAACCGCCAGCTGGGCATATGTATTTAGTTTCTCTGAAAATGTATCCATCAATCTTTCCTCCTCGTGCTTTTTTCTCATCATATCAAATAATCTCCTATAAAGAAAAGAAAGGAGTGCAAAGAGAAAAACCCAAAACAAAATGGTCTTGGGCTTTTCAACACTTATGGATGATTCATTTTTACAGTGCCTTCAGGCGCATGAGGCATGTTTGCCAGTGAAATGCTCATGCCTCCAAGAATGATTCCGCTCAAAATGGCTGCAATCGCTACCCGTCTTCCTAAATCTCTAAGCATCTGTTTCCTCCTTATCGTTTCTCCATTTCCCACAATATGAAGCGAGAGAGGAAAAAAGAAGCAGGAATTTCAATTACTTTCTGAGATTTTGCGAGAAAAGGATTATTTAACCGCTTTTTGGAGCTTATCAATCACCTCTAAAGAACGGCCGGTGCCGATTGCCACGGATTCAAGCGGGTTTGGCGCAACGTGTACAGGTACAACGATTTCTTCTGACAGCCATTCTTTGATTCCGTTAAGAAGCGCCCCGCCGCCTGTTAAAATTACGCCGCGATCGACAATGTCTCCGCTTAATTCAGGAGGACAGTCCTCAAGTGTGGCTCTAATCGCTTCAAGAATATGAAGGAGAGATTCACGCATCGCGTTTTGAATTTCATTTGATTGAAGCATAATGGTTTTCGGTAGCCCCGTCACAAGGTCACGTCCGCGAATTTCCATTGCATCCGGCACATGCTCAATCAATGCATGGCCAATTTCCATTTTAACCTGCTCAGCTGTGCGTTCACCGATCAGCAAATTGTACTTTTTCCGCACAAAAGCAACGATATCCTCATCAAGCTGGTCTCCGCCGATTCTGATTGAATGGCAGGAGACAACGCCTCCAAAGGAAATAATCGCGACTTCCGTCGTCCCGCCGCCGATATCTACCACCACGTTAGCAACCGGCTCGTCAACCGGCAAATCCGCTCCGATTGCAGCTGCCACCGGTTCTTCAATTAAATGGACGTTTTTCGCTCCGCAATTTTTCACCGCGTCACTGATGGCGCGGCGTTCTACTGCAGTTGAGCCTGATGGTGTGCACACAACGACATTCGGCTTTCTGAACGACATGCCGATGCTCTTTCCGGCTTTTTTCATGATGTGCTTTAACAAATCAGTTGTCATGTCGTAGTCAGCGATAACGCCGTCTTTCATCGGTCTGACAGCGACAATTTTTCCCGGTGTTTTACCGATCATATTTTTCGCGTCAGTCCCGATCGCAAGCACTGCTTTAGTCGTTGTATCTACTGCGACAACAGAAGGTTCATTTAAGATGATTCCTTTATTTTTGCTGTAAACAAGTATATTAGCTGTTCCTAAGTCAATTCCAATTTCAGTTGATTGAAACATGTTTTCACCCAATCTTTATCCTGATTTTATATGATTCTACATTTAAAGTTTCTAAGAAAAGAAGCGATTTTTGGGGGTGTGCGTCGGGAAAGAAATGTTTTTGTAAAAAACTGCGGAAGGGTGTAACAGAAGTAATACATTTTTCGGTTTTATGGAAAAAATATCTTGCGATTCTTCAAGAAAGCAGGAAACTTTTTCTGCGTTTCGTACGTCTACGATATATTGAGGGACAACCTTGAATATTACATGAAAAAAGAAACATTTAAGGAAGAAGGGTTTTTATGAAATCAATAGGTGTTGTAAGAAAAGTAGATGAATTAGGCCGTATTGTTATGCCGATAGAGTTAAGACGGGCACTGGATATTGCTATTAAAGACAGCATTGAGTTTTTTGTCGAGGGCGATAAAATTATTTTGAAAAAGTACAAACCTCATGGCATTTGTTTAATGACTGGGGAAATCACTTCAGAAAATAAAGAGTACGGCAACGGTAAAATTACGTTAAGCCCTGAAGGCGCACAGCTGCTTCTCGAAGAAATTCAAGCCGCTTTAAAAGAATAATATATGTTGAAAAAGGCGGAATGGTGTAATCTCCGCCTTTTTTTGCGTGCCGATTTCTGATTACCGCCGCCTAAGATATGACATCATGAACAAAAGGTAATGAATGATTTGGGATACTTTACATATTTTACTCAATTATTTGTCGAAGAATGGTACAATAAACAGAGAAACACAAGCGGCAGGTGGTCATATGAGAAAATATCAAGCACGTATCATTTCCATTATTTTGGCGATGATTTTTATTATGTTTTGGGATTATTTATTTTATTTTATAGGCAAAAACCCGATTAATTGGCCTGTTGACATTGTGTATACAGCAGTAACGATTTTCAGTGTCTGGATGCTGGCGTATTATGTCGATGAGAAAAAACAGCTGGTCAAGAAAATGAAAGATAATGAATGGAAGTATAAACAGCTTTCTGATGAGAAGAACCGCATCATGGATAATTTACAGGAGATCGTTTTTCAAACAAATGCAAAAGGCGAAATTACATACTTAAATCAAGCGTGGGCAGCTATCACAGGTTTTTCGATCAGTGAATGTATGGGGACAATGTATAATGATTACTTCATAAAAGAAAAGCATGTAGCTGATCACATTAATACTCAAATCAAAAACAAAGCGTCCTCGGGGATGTTTACGGCAAAATATGTGACAAAGAACGGGACAATTTTTTGGGGCGAGATTCACTATAAACTTTACTATGACCGAGATGAGCAATTTACCGGAAGCCTGGGTACAATGTCAGACATCACTGAGCGAAAAGAGGCTGAAGATGAGCTTCTGGAAATCAATGAACGGCTTGCGAGGGAGTCGCAGAAACTGTCAATCACGAGTGAACTGGCTGCCGGCATTGCACATGAAGTCAGAAATCCTTTAACGTCCGTCAGCGGATTCCTTCAAATTATGAAAACATCATATCCGGATAGAAAAGATTATTTTGATATCATCTTTTCAGAGATTAAAAGAATTGACCTGGTGCTCGGCGAGCTGCTGCTGCTGGCGAAGCCGCAGGAAATTACATTTAAAACGCACCCAATCAATGAAATTTTGAAACAAGTCACGACATTGCTTGATACGAATGCCATATTGTCCAATATTGCTATAGAAAAGAATTTTGGTGAGACGGAAGCCTGTATGATTAAAGGGGACGAAAACCAGCTGAAGCAGGTTTTTATCAATATTATCAAAAATGGAATTGAAGCAATGCCAAAAGGCGGTATCGTAACGATTTCCACTGCTAAAACAGCTTCACACGTCGTAATAAGCGTAAAAGATGAAGGAAACGGCATGTCACAGGAAAAGCTTGAGCAAATCGGAAAACCTTTTTATTCAACAAAGGAGAAAGGCACAGGGCTGGGGCTCGCCATTTGTTTGAGAATATTAAAGGAACATAACGGGGAATTGAAGATTGAAAGTGAAGCTGGAAAAGGCAGCATCTTTCAAGTTGTTTTGCCTTTGAAATCTGACAGCTGAGAGGGGAAAAACAAGATGAACTCGCTTCTGTTTGTATATGGGACTTTAAGGAAGCATGAAAAAAATCATCATTTGTTATCACAGTCGGCTTGTATCAGTGAGCAGGCGCGGACAAAGGGAAGTCTTTTTAATACGGCAGCCGAGGAACCTGCGGCCGTGTTTGGGGCTGATGGCTATATTTGCGGTGAGATATATGAAGCAGATGAATTGTGTATACATAAGCTTGATCTTTTTTATCAAGGCTACCACAAGACATCTGTACATGTCGAAACTGATGCTGGAATCAAGGAAGCAGTTGTATATTATATGAAAAAAGATGATTGTGCTGACTTTGTGAAAATAGGCAGCGGTGACTGGAAAGAACATCAGATGATCAGCAAATCTAAAGATCCCGTGTACTATTTTGCCTACGGATCTTGTATGGACAATGCCCGTTTTCAAAAAGCAGGGGTTGATCATTATTTTCAAGATCCAGTGGGAGGAGCTGTTTTAAAAGGGTATACAACCCGCTTTACGTTAAAAAGGCCAGACGGCTCAAGGGCGGATATCACTGAAGACGGAGGTACGACAGAAGGGGTGTTGTATCGTCTTCCTTTTTCAGCTGTCGCCTATTTGTATAAAAGGGAAGGGGTTGAATCTCATACCTATCGGCCGGCATTTGTAGACGTTGAAGCAGGGGGAAAGCTCTATACCGATTGTTTAACCTTTCTCGTCCTCCGAAAAGAAGCAGAAACAGCACCTCCTCAGCATTATCAAATCGAGATTGAACGGGGAGCGGAGCTTTATTTGACCAAGGGCTTTACTGAACGGCTTAAGCAGCATATGAATTCGCTGCCAAAAGGTTGATGAAATTAACACTGCCTCAAAAGAATATGTTAAAATTTGATCAATATGATGTTAGGTAAAGGAGCACCACTATGAAAAAAGAATTTGCCGTAATTGGACTCGGCCGTTTTGGTGGAAGTATATGCAAAGCATTGAGTGAAGAGGGCGTCGAGGTCATGGCGATGGATATTGATGAAGATAAAGTCAACGAGTATGCCAAGATTGCATCACATGCCGTCATCGGAGACTCGACCGATGAATCTGTTCTGAAAAATTTAGGTTTGAGGAATTTTGACCACGTCATTGTTGCGATCGGTGAAAATATTCAGGCGAGTATATTAACAACTCTGATTCTCAAAGAACTGGGTGTCAATACGATTACAGTTAAGGCTCAGAATGATTACCATGAAAAAGTGCTGTCCAAAATCGGCGCGGATCACATTGTCCACCCGGAACGTGATATGGCAAAAAGAATTGCGCATAATATCGTTTCAAACAATGTACTTGATTATTTGGAGCTGTCAGAAGAGCATAGTCTTGTCGAGATCGTTGCCAACAGCCGTCTTGCCGGAAACACTCTTCTCGATTTAGATATACGGGCGAAATACGGTATTAATATTGTAGCGATTAAAAGGGGCAAGGAAGTCATCGTGTCGCCGCTTGCGACTGAAGTGATACATCAAGAAGATATTCTCATCGTCATTGGATCGGTTACGGATATTTCACGTTTTGAGAAAAGAGTTCTTCATACGAAATAGAAGAAATATAAGCCGTCCTTAGGGGCGGTTTTTTAATATTATCAGAATATAACAACTTTAATGAACTAAGCGCCAATTTACTAAAATTTTATTGACTACGGATAAGCGTTCCGATAGCATATTGTACCATATAAATAAAAAAGAGGAGGGGGCTATTTGAATAAAGAAGCGCTGGTCAAAAGGCTGAATGCTTCAGCCCGCAGACAAAAAGCTGACATCGTCATTAAGAACGGGAAAATCATGGACGTATATAATCATGAGTGGATTTATGAAGATATTGCGATAACAGACGGAGTGATTGTAGGCCTCGGCCAGTATGAAGGTGAAGAAACCATTGATGCAGAGGGGCAAGTCATTGTGCCGGGATTTATTGATGGTCATGTACATATTGAGTCATCAATGGTGACACCGATCGAGTTTGCAAAAGCCGTATTGCCGAATGGCGTGACGACCATCATTACCGATCCGCATGAAATAGCGAACGTGTCCGGTCAGGAAGGGATCAAATTTATGATTGAACAGGCTCGGCAAACACCGCTGAATATCCATTTTATGCTTCCCTCCAGTGTGCCTGCCGCCAGCTTTGAGCGATCCGGTGCGGTACTTCGGGCGGCCGATTTGAAGCCATTTTACGAAGAGAAAGAGGTATTGGGTCTGGCTGAAGTGATGGATTATGTATCGGTTGAGCAGGGTGAAGCAGACATGGTTAATAAGCTGTTTGATGCCCGGAGCGCGGGGAAACGGATTGACGGACATTTAGCAGGCTTGTCAACTGATCTCATCAATATTTACAGAACCGCTTTTGTCTTGACCGATCATGAGGTAACGACGAAGGAAGAAGCGCTGGATCGTATCAGAAGAGGAATGTACGTCATGATGCGAGAAGGGTCAGTCGCCAAAAATACAATGAAAGTGCTGCCGGCTGTTAATGAAAAGAATGCGCGCCGTTTCTTTTTCTGTACTGATGATAAACACGTAGATGATTTATTGTCAGAGGGAAGTGTGAATCATCAGGTGAAAATGGCTATTCAAGCTGGCCTCGATCCGTTTTTGGCATACCAATTGGGAAGCCTGAATGCAGCGGAATGCTACGGACTAGATACAAAGGGAGCGATTGCTCCGGGATTTGACGCCGATTTGCTCTTTATTTCAGATGTGGAAAATGTCACTGTCACAAAGACGTTGGTAAAAGGACAAACTGTTGCTGAAAATAATAAAGCAGTCTGTCAGGCACAAGCTCATACGCTAACACCAGACCCGGCGCTGCTTCATTCCGTTAACCTTGCTGCTCCTCTTTCCGAACAGGATTTTCATATGCCAATTGATCCCCAGCAGCAGATGAATGTCATTCAAATCATACCAAATCAGCTTGAAACACGCCTGGTGAGTGTTCCGGCTCCAGAAGCACCCATTTTTCAGCCTGAAATCGATCTTGACTTGTTAAAGATTGCAGTCGTGGAACGGCATAAGGGATTAAAAGAAACGGGACTTGGTATTGTGAAAGGATTTGGTTTGAAAAGCGGGGCGATTGCAACAACGATTTCACACGATTCGCATAATATCATTGCCGTGGGGACAAATGACACCGATATCGCAGCCGCAGTTAATAAGCTGCAGGAAATTGGCGGCGGATTAACAGTTATAAAAGACGGGGAAGAACTTCACTCGGTTGCTCTGCCGATTGCGGGGTTATTATCCGACCAATCTGCAGAATTGGTGAATCAAAGCTTAATGACGCTTCATGAAAAGCTCTCATTTATCGGTTTTAAAGACCGGTTTAACCCATTTTTGACGCTTTCATTCTTGGCTTTGCCTGTCATTCCTGACATCAAAATGACGACAACAGGATTGTTTGATGTAAAGTCATTTCAGCATATAGCACTGCAATAAAAAAGATGCACTCCTAAGTGAGTGCATCTTTTTTTAAACCTCCATAATGATCGGAAGGATCATTGGGCGGCGTTTCGTTTTTTCATATAAGAACGGAGCAAGCGTATCCGTGATCTCATTTTTGATTTCTGACCATTGAGTGGTTTTTCGTTCCATAACTTTTTGCAAGTGGTTTGAAATAAGCTCCTGGGCGTCATTGATCAAATCACCTGATTCTCTCATGTAAACAAACCCTCTGGAAATCAAGTCAGGGCCCGCTGAAATCTTAAAGTCATCCATATCTATGCTGACAACGACGATCACAAGACCTTCTTCAGAAAGAATTCTGCGGTCGCGAAGCACGATATTTCCAATATCACCGATACCGCTACCGTCGATGTATACTGAACCGGATGGGATTTTACCGGCAACTGAAGCTTCATCGCCTTTAAGCGACAATACTTCACCGTTATCCATGATAAAGCAGTTTTCTTCAGGGATGCCGCAATCTGTCGCAAGCTTGACGTGCATCTTTTGCATTCTGTACTCACCGTGAATCGGCATGAAGAATTTAGGCTTGATTAAACGAAGCATCAGCTTTTGTTCTTCCTGTCCGCCGTGACCGGATGTATGGATATCATTAAGAGGTCCGTGAATAACTTCGGCCCCCGCACGATACAGCTGGTTAATTGTGCGGCTCACGCTGATTGTGTTGCCCGGGATAGGGGATGAAGAAAATACGACTGTATCCCCAGGATTGATTGAAATCTGCCGATGTGTGCCGTTTGCAATTCTGGATAAAGCCGCCATCGGTTCCCCTTGGCTTCCTGTACACAGGATTGTTACTTTATTGGCAGGAATGCGATTGATTTCGTTATGTTCAATAAACGTATTTTTAGGACAGTTAATATAGCCGAGAGTTTGTCCGATTTCGATAGCCGATTCCATACTGCGTCCAAATACGGCAACTTTTCTTCCATTTAATACAGCAGCCTCAATTACCTGCTGCAAGCGGTGAATATTCGACGCAAATGTAGCGAAGATAACTCGGCCGTCCACCTTGCGGAAAATGTCATGAATGCTTTCTCCGACACGGCGTTCAGACATAGTGAACTCCGGGTTTTCACTGTTTGTGCTGTCTGAAAGGAGGCACAGAACGCCTTCTTTGCCGATTTCGGCCATTTTCGTTAAGTTTGCCGGCTCGCCGACTGGAGTAAAGTCGAATTTGAAATCTCCAGTATGTACGATGTTTCCGGGCGGTGTTTTTACAACAATACCGTAGGAATCCGGAATACTGTGTGTTGTTCTAAAGAATGACACAGCCGTTTTGCGAAATTTTACGATATCATCCTCACCGATGATGTTAAGCTTAGTCTGTCTTAATAAACCGTGCTCTTCAAGTTTATTCCGAAGTAAGCCGATCGCGAGTTTACCGCCGTAAACGGGAATATTGACTTGTCTAAGCAGGTACGGGATGCCTCCGATATGGTCCTCGTGCCCGTGAGTGATAAAAAGCCCTTTAATTTTATCTTCGTTTTTAACTAAATACGTGTAATCGGGAATGACGTAATCAATACCGAGCAGTTCGTCCTCGGGAAACTTGATCCCCGCATCAATCAGCACAATTTCATCCTGAAACTGCACCGCATACGTATTTTTACCGATTTCACCCAGTCCTCCGAGGGCGAAAACAGCAGTCTGATCGTTTTTTACAAATTTCATACCGCTCATAACTCCAATACTTTAAAATTTTCACTCTGTTGCTCATATTCTAAAAAAGCACCGTCAACAGGTGTGATAAATTCAATATTAAATTTCTTGTCTTTCAGTTTCGTTCTGACGTCACGCTCTGATACGCCTTCAATATAAAGTGAATCTGTTTTTTCCCGAACAGGTACTTCCTCAGCTTTTTTTTGATAAAATACCTTATAAATCATCCAAATCTCTCCTTAAATGCCGTATGTTAGACTCGCTTATTCTATTATATTCGAAAACGGAATATAAGGAAAGTCTTGAGCAAAATAAGGACCTTTCAAAAAGGGACAGATCCCTTATCAGGCAATGGCTTTCCTGCGGAGCATTCCGTTCCATTGTCTTCTGAGTTTCTTTTTTAATTTCCGAAGCATAATGCGGTCCCTCCTTCGATTGATACTTGTCCAAGGCTGTTTTATACAAATAGTATGCGGAGTTTAGCACGGACTTTTCGTGGATATTAATGGAATTTTATTTTGTTTTTGAGGGAAATAGTTTGCTGAACCGAAATCTTTTTGTATGATGAGTGTGGGAATTGCAGATTTAGACGATAAAGGGGAATAACGATGGACTCAAAATTAATTTTTTTCGATATTGACGGCACGATATATGATCACGACAAAAAGATACCGGAAAGCACAAGAAAAACGGTAGCGGAGCTTCAGAGGCAGGGACACCATGTGTTTATCGCCAGCGGGCGGTCCCCGTTTCTGGTGAAGCCGATTTTAGAGGAGTTAGGCATTCACTCATTTATTTCATACAACGGTCAGTATGTCGTCTTTGAAAATGAAGTGATTTATAAGAATCCGCTGCCTGAAGAGGCAATCAGAAGATTGTTAAAGCAGGCGGGAGAAGGGAGCCACCCGGTTGTATTTATGGCTGAAGATACAATGAAAGCGACTGTTGCTGACCATCCTCATGTCTTGGAGGGAATCGGCAGCCTGAAAACCGACTATCCTGAAACCGATGACCTCTTTTATGAAGGAAAAGAAATTTTTCAGCTTCTGCTATTTTGCCAGGATGAAGAAGAAAAAGTTTATGGGGCTTTTCCAGAATTCGATCTTGTGCGCTGGCATGAGCTTTCGACTGATGTTCTGCCGCGCGGCGGATCGAAGGCGGAAGGGATTAAAAAAGTAATCGAGCGCCTTCCGTTTGATATCAGCGATACATATGCCTTCGGTGACGGATTAAATGATCTGCAAATGATTCAGTTTGTCGGAACAGGCGTTGCCATGGGGAATGCCGTTACTGAATTAAAAGAAGTTGCGGATTTTGTAACAAAGCCTGTAAACGAGGATGGAATTGCTTATGCTGTCAAAGAATTAGGCCTGCTAAAATAAAAAAGCGGCTGGCACTTATAGTGTCAGCCGCATATTTTCTTTTAGCGGTCAATCGCCATCGCGTTTTCAGGTTCTTTAAATGGATTTTCTTTATCGATATGATCATAAAACATAACGCCATTTAAATGGTCGATTTCATGCTGAAATACAATCGCCGGAAATCCTTTTAAACGAATGTCTATTTGTTCTCCCTCCAGTGTTGTTCCTTTCACTCTGATACGAGCGTAGCGCGGAACATAGCCGGGAATTGCCTCATCAACTGACAGGCAGCCTTCACCGCTTGTTAAATAGCTTCTTTCAACGGAATGGCTGACGATCTTCGGGTTAAATAATGCATAGCTGTATAACTTCCCGGAAGCATCTTCTGCATGGACTGCAATCATCCGTTTATTAATATTAATTTGAGGTGCCGCAAGTCCTACGCCGGGGCGCAGATTGTATTTTTCAGCTAATTCCGGATTTTGGCTGTTTTTTACGAATTCAATCATATCTGCCAGCTGCTGTTTTTCTTCTTCTGTGGCAGGCAGCCCGACAGGCTCTGCTGTCTCTCTTAAGGCAGGGTGGCCGTCGCGCACGATGTTTTCCATAGTAATCAAGAAACTTCACTCCTAAAGCTTAATATGTAAATTATATCGGATTTCTTCGTAAAGGTGCAACGAAACGAATGACCAGCCGTAAAGGCTGGTCAGTGTTTTACTGTGTAATTAGCAACAGCCTCCGCCTAAATAAGCAGCTCCAACAATGATTAACAGAATGAATAAAACAACGATTAACGCAAATGTGCGGCCATATCCTGCTCCGCCATATCCGTAACCATAACTGCAGCAGCCTCCGCCGTAACCATATCCATAACCGTACATGAACATAACCTCCTCTTTTAATTACGCCAGAGCCTTGTAGTAGGCATAGCGTCTACAATAACCTATGTAAAAACAAAAAAGTTGTATGGTCATCTGTCCTGATTTTTCACGATTAGATCTTATTTTTTACTCAGAAAGCCATGCGATAACCACCTGGCTATTGTCAAATATCTCTATGGATTCTATAGTAGAAATTGTCAAGATTGGGGGATTTAACGTGAAAGACAGAATAAAACGGCGCTACGGGGTGAAAATCGGAGCCTTTTGCGCTGTGGCTTTACTATTAACCGGATGTGTGGGACAGGACCCGCTGGATTCACTTCATGACTCATTAGAAAAAGTCGCTGATCTAGAAAAACCGTTTCAAGAAGAACAGAAAACGCTCGAAGAATTAGAGAAGAAAGAACATGCTCTCTACAATGATGTCATCAAGCTCAATATGGATGATTATAAAAAAATCGTTTCAATATCAGACGAAGCGCTAGAGAATGTAAATAAACGAGAAGAACATCTAAAGCTTGAAAATGAGAGCATCGAAAAATCCGAATCAGAATTTGAGGAAGCCAAAAAATCCGCAGAAAATATTAAAGATAAACACATCAAGGCAAAAGCCGAGACTGCGGCAGATCATATGAAAAAAAGATATGCTGCATACAGCTCTATGTCTGAAGAATATGAAAAAGCGATTAAACTTGATAAAAAACTGTATAAGCTGCTGAAAGACAAAGACTTGACGCTGGATAAGCTTGATCAGCAGATTGAAAAAGCGAATGCATCTTATAAAAAAGTCCTTAAACAAAGCGGAGAATTTGATGTGCAAACGGAGAAATATAATAAAGCCCGCGAAGATTTATATGACGCCGCAGGCTATCATATAAAAAAGAGCTGACTATGATCAGCTCTTTTTTTAAATTCTATTCAAAATTTAAATTTCTATTGTAGTACAGTGTGATAGGTTATACTAGTACAGTTTGAGGTACAGGCTGCATCTGTTTTTTTATAGAAAATGTAAAGCGAATACATTTATTGAAAATCAGCGATGAAAACGATTGACGGTTCTTCTTTATATGGTGTAAACTAATCCATGTTAAGCGGTGTTGTATTAGTTTTTTACAACTTCGAAATAATACAGTTCAAAGCAGAGTGTAACTATCCTACATAAATGGTTTCGGCAAACTGGGGATCGGCTAAAATATATACGACTTACTGCTGATACTTTAGGGTACCCTAAGTTTGTATGTATAAAAGGAATGCACGTCTAATGACTGTTTAAAAGAAAGGAAGAGGTGACTTTAGTATGGCTGCAAAAACGAAAAAAGTAATCGTTGATAGTAAGAAGCAATTTGATGCCATTAAAAAGCAGTTCGAAACGTTCCAAATTTTAAATGAAAAGGGAGAAGTCGTGAATGAAGCGGCGATGCCTGATTTAACTGATGATCAATTGAAAGAGCTTATGCGCCGCATGGTATTTACGCGTGTGCTTGATCAGCGCTCTATCTCATTAAACCGTCAAGGACGTCTCGGATTCTACGCTCCTACTGCGGGCCAAGAAGCTTCTCAGATTGCTACACATTTCGCGCTTGAAAAAGAAGACTTCGTTCTTCCGGGATACCGTGATGTGCCTCAGTTAATCTGGCACGGCCTTCCATTATATCAAGCGTTCCTGTTCTCTCGCGGACATTTCCGAGGAAACCAAATGCCTGATGATGTGAATGCCCTTTCTCCACAAATCATTATCGGTGCTCAATACATTCAAACGGCCGGTGTTGCGCTAGGTCTTAAAAAACGCGGTAAGAAAGCTGTCGCAATCACTTACACTGGTGACGGCGGAGCTTCACAAGGGGACTTCTACGAAGGAATTAACTTTGCCGGCGCTTATAAAGCACCTGCGATCTTCGTTGTACAAAACAACCGTTACGCGATTTCAACTCCAGTTGAAAAACAATCTGCAGCAGGCACAATTGCACAAAAAGCAGTAGCTGCCGGTATTGTGGGTGTACAAGTAGACGGAATGGATCCGCTTGCTGTATACGCTGCAACTGCTGAAGCACGCGAACGGGCGATTAACGGTGAAGGCCCGACACTGATTGAAACACTGACATTCCGTTATGGCCCGCACACAATGGCTGGTGACGATCCGACTAAATATCGCACAAAAGAAATCGAAAACGAGTGGGAGCAAAAAGATCCGCTTGTACGCTTCCGTGCGTTCCTTGAAAACAAAGGCCTATGGTCTGAAGAAGAAGAAACAAAAGTAATCGAGGATGCAAAAGAAGAAATTAAGCAGGCGATCAAAAAAGCGGATGCTGAGCCTAAGCAAAAAGTAACTGATTTAATGAAAATCATGTTCGAAAAAATGCCTCATAACCTTGAGGAGCAATTTGAAATTTATACACAGAAGGAGTCGAAGTAAGCCATGGCGCAAATGACAATGATTCAAGCAATCACGGATGCGTTACGCACAGAACTGAAAAATGACGAAAATGTCTTAGTTTTCGGAGAAGACGTTGGTGTTAACGGCGGCGTATTCCGTGCGACAGAAGGATTGCAAAAAGAATTCGGTGAAGACCGTGTGTTTGACACGCCACTTGCTGAATCTGGTATCGGCGGTCTTGCCCTTGGTTTAGGCTTAAACGGCTTCCGTCCGGTAATGGAAATCCAATTCTTCGGATTTGTTTACGAAGTAATGGATTCAGTTTCTGGCCAAATGGCTCGTATGCGTTACCGTTCTGGCGGACGCTGGACTTCACCTGTAACCATTCGTTCTCCGTTCGGCGGCGGTGTTCATACTCCTGAGCTTCACGCTGACAGCTTAGAAGGTCTTGTTGCACAACAGCCTGGTATCAAAGTTGTTATTCCATCAACTCCTTACGATGCCAAAGGACTTTTGATTTCTGCGATCAGAGACAACGATCCTGTTGTTTTCTTAGAGCACATGAAGCTTTACCGTTCTTTCCGTCAGGAAGTTCCTGAAGAAGAATACACAATTGAGCTTGGCAAAGCTGACGTAAAACGTGAAGGTACTGACCTTTCAATCATCACTTACGGCGCAATGGTTCATGAATCATTAAAAGCTGCCGAGGAGCTTGAAAAAGACGGCATTTCTGCTGAAGTTGTCGACCTTCGCACTGTAAGCCCGCTTGACATTGATACAATCATCGCATCTGTAGAAAAAACAGGACGCGCGATTGTTGTTCAAGAGGCACAAAAACAAGCCGGTATTGCTGCAAACGTAGTAGCAGAAATTAATGACCGTGCGATCTTGAGCTTGGAAGCACCTGTACTTCGCGTGGCTGCGCCTGATACAGTATTTCCTTTCTCTCAAGCGGAGAGCGTATGGCTTCCAAACCATAAAGATGTTCTTGAAACAGCAAGAAAAGTACTTGAATTTTAATCAAACTGCATAATCGAGAGGGAAGATGAACGTTTTCCCTCTATTATATATCTGTTTTCAATGCTTACGTTGTAAACTTTAAAATTGCTTAATCAAACTAGGAGGTCGAGAACTGTGGCATTTGAATTTAAACTTCCAGATATCGGGGAAGGTATCCACGAAGGCGAAATCGTAAAATGGTTTGTCAAGCCTAACGATGAGGTTGACGAAGATGATGTACTGGCGGAAGTCCAAAATGATAAAGCAGTAGTAGAAATTCCTTCACCTGTTAAAGGAAAAGTATTAGAATTAAAAGTTGAAGAGGGAACGGTTGCAACTGTTGGACAAACGATCATTACGTTTGATGCACCTGGTTACGAAGACCTTCAATTTAAAGGCAGCGATGAGTCTGGCGACGCAAAAACTGAAGCACAAGTTCAGTCTACTGGTGAAGCTGGACAAGATGTTGCGAAAGAAGAGCGTGCTGAAGAGCCTGCTAAAGAAACTGGCGCAGGACAGCAGGATCAAGCTGAAGTTGACCCGAACAAACGCGTGATCGCTATGCCTTCTGTACGTAAATACGCTCGTGAAAAAGGCGTAGATATCCGTAAAGTAACAGGTTCAGGCAACAACGGACGTGTTGTGAAAGAAGATATCGACAGCTTTGTAAACGGAGGAGCGCAAGAAGCTGCGCCGCAAGAAACGGCTGCACCTCAAGAAACAGCTGCTAAACCGGCTGCTGCACCGGCTCCAGAGGGTGAATTCCCAGAAACTCGCGAAAAAATGAGCGGTATCCGTAAAGCAATTGCAAAAGCGATGGTTAACTCTAAACATACTGCTCCTCATGTAACACTAATGGACGAAGTGGACGTAACAAACCTTGTTGCACATCGTAAACAGTTCAAACAGGTTGCTGCTGATCAAGGCATCAAGCTGACATACTTGCCTTACGTTGTAAAAGCTCTTACATCTGCACTGAAAAAATTCCCTGTTTTAAACACGTCAATTGACGATAAAACAGATGAAGTAATCCAAAAACATTACTTCAACATCGGTATTGCTGCTGACACTGAAAAAGGCTTGCTTGTGCCAGTTGTAAAAAATGCAGACCGTAAAGCGATCTTTGAAATTTCTGATGAGATCAACAGCCTTGCAACAAAAGCTCGTGAAGGCAAGCTTGCTCCAGCTGAAATGAAAGGCGCATCTTGCACAATTACAAACATCGGTTCAGCCGGCGGACAATGGTTCACTCCGGTTATCAACCATCCAGAAGTTGCGATTCTTGGTATCGGACGCATTGCAGAAAAAGCGATTGTTCGTGATGGCGAAATCGTAGCAGCTCCAGTCTTAGCTCTTTCTCTCAGCTTCGACCACCGTATGATCGACGGAGCGACTGCGCAAAATGCACTAAATCACATCAAGCGTTTACTGAACGATCCACAATTAATTTTAATGGAGGCGTAATGTTATGGTAGTAGGAGATTTCCCTATTGAAACAGATACTCTTGTAATTGGTGCGGGACCTGGCGGCTATGTAGCTGCCATCCGCGCTGCACAGCTTGGACAAAAAGTAACAGTCGTTGAAAAAGCAACTCTTGGAGGCGTTTGTCTGAACGTTGGATGTATCCCTTCAAAAGCGCTGATCAATGCTGGCCACCGTTATGAGAATGCTAAGCATTCTGATGACATGGGAATCACTGCTGAAAACGTAACAGTTGATTTCACAAAAGTTCAAGAGTGGAAAACTTCTGTTGTTAACAAGCTTACTGGCGGTGTAGCAGGTCTTCTTAAAGGCAACAAAGTAGATGTAGTAAAAGGCGAAGCTTACTTTGTAGACAGCAATTCAGTTCGTGTAATGGATGAGAATTCTGCTCAAACATACACGTTCAAAAACGCAATCATTGCGACTGGTTCTCGTCCTATCGAATTGCCAAACTTCAAATATACTGAGCGTGTCCTAAATTCAACCGGCGCTTTGGCTCTTAAAGAAATTCCTAAAAAGCTTGTTGTTATCGGCGGCGGATACATCGGAACTGAGCTTGGAACTGCGTATGCAAACTTCGGCACTGAGCTTGTTATTCTTGAAGGCGGAGATGAAATTCTTCCAGGCTTCGAAAAACAAATGAGTTCCCTTGTAACTCGCAGACTGAAGAAAAAAGGCAACGTTGAAATCCATACAAACGCGATGGCTAAAGGCGTTGAAGAAAAAGCTGACGGCGTAACAGTCACTTTCGAAGTAAAAGGTGAAGAAAAAACCGTTGATGCTGATTACGTACTGATTACTGTCGGACGCCGTCCAAATACTGATGAGCTTGGTCTTGAGCAAGTCGGTATTGAAATGACTGACCGCGGTGTTATCAAAACTGACAAACAGTGCCGCACGAACGTACCTAACATCTATGCAATCGGTGATATCATTGAAGGACCGCCGCTTGCTCACAAAGCATCTTACGAAGGTAAGATTGCTGCAGAAGCGATCGCTGGAGAGCCTGCAGAAATCGATTACCTTGGTATTCCTGCGGTTGTCTTCTCTGAGCCTGAGCTTGCATCAGTCGGTTACACTGAAGCACAAGCGAAAGAAGAAGGCCTTGACATTGTTGCTGCTAAATTCCCATTTGCAGCAAACGGCCGCGCGCTTTCTCTTAACGAAACTGACGGCTTCATGAAGCTGATCACTCGTAAAGAGGATGGCCTTGTAATCGGTGCGCAAATCGCCGGCGCAAGCGCTTCTGACATGATTTCTGAATTAAGTTTAGCTATCGAAGGCGGCATGACTGCTGAAGATATCGCTATGACAATTCATGCGCATCCAACATTGGGTGAAATCACAATGGAAGCTGCTGAAGTGGCAATCGGAAGCCCGATTCACATCGTAAAATAATAGAGATGACATAACAAACAGCCCCGCTGTAAGCGAGGGCTGTTTTATTTATTTAGACAGTACATGCTGTAATGGTTTAATAATGTCTTCTTTCTTTTTCACACATCCCTCTATTTTCACAACGACATGCCGCTGATCAACAACCATGAGAGTAGGGACGGTTTCGATTTCATCTTCCCAGCCTTTTCTGTTATCGTATACCTTCATTTTATCTATTTGGTCAGGATAATCCTTTTCTAAATCTAGCAGAGCATCATAATATGACGCCTCTTGATCAATTTGATTTTCATCAGAAAAAAATAGGATTTGAGTATGATGAATGCTGTCAATTCGGCTTTTTTTTATTGGATTGATTGTGGAAAGGGTGCAGCCCGATAAAGCAAATACTATCATCAGTATGGGAAATACCGCGCGATATCGCATCTATCTTCTCCTCTGTATAAACCATAGTAAACTAGTTTTAGTTTATCATGAGTAACCGCGTCATCTGCTTCTTGTTACCTAATTGTTATATAATTGAAACCGTTTTTAAAGAGCGATAACATCTCTTTAAAACCCAATACTCTGAACGCACACATTATTCATCGCGAATCATTTGCAATTTCGTTACACTATTCAAAAAAAGTTCGCGAAAACATGAAATCACAATGTCTTTTCAGCATAAGTATCGAATGAAAGCGTTTGTTAAGAAGATGATAATTTATGGAACCGAAAAGAAAAAACATGTTACATTAAAAATTTTCGAAATAAATGTGTTATACAATTTGTCGTTGACATTTTAAATATGACATATTAATATAATACCAACAAAAGAAATTAAGCGTTTTCAAAATTAAAAGAAATGGGGAATGAGAGATGGGTACGATTGTTTGCCAAGATTGTAACGAAGCCATTCATTACTTCGAGGATGAGAAGGTTACAACGTTATACGGAACATGCTGCGGACAATGTCAGTGTCCTCTTGATGAAGAGTAAGAAAAAGCATGCGGCTTAGCCGCATGCTTTTTGTATTTATTGAATAGCTTTTTGCTCTTTTATGACTCGAATCATGCTCAAAGTAGAATCCTCCGGTCCTTGAACAGGAAGCCCGGCATCAATGTTTTTGAAGATGTAGCTGATGTTTTCTTCTGTAATAATCTCGCCGGGGATAAAGATAGGAATTCCAGGAGGATACACCATCACAAATTCAGCGATAATCCGTCCTGCTGCTTCTTTTAATGGAACAATTTCTGTATTTGCATAGAAAGCGTCACGCGGCGTCATCGCCAGTAACGGGATTTCTGGAAGCAGTACCTCTGTCTGTTTATGCGTAACATCATTTGCTGACATTTGACGCGCAATCTCTTGTAAAGCTTCCACAAGGCGATCTGCATCGTTCTGGCTGTCACCAGGTGTGAAGATACACAAAATGTTATACAGATCTGAAAGCTCTACTTCAATATTAAAGGATTCCCGCAGCCACTTCTCGACATCATGTCCTGTGAGCCCGAGGTTTTTAACTGAAATAATTAATTTTGTCGGGTCATAATTGTAAGCCGCTTTAGAACCGAGTATTTCAGAACCGACACAGTAAATGCCGTCAATTTGGTTCAGACGTTCTCTCGTCTGATTAGCAAGCTTCAACGTTTCTTCAGCAAGCTGATAGCCCTCTGTCGCAAGCCGTTTTCTGGCGACGTCCAAAGAGGCTAGAAGCAAATAAGAAGTAGACGTGGTTGTCAGCATGCTGAGTATCGATTGCACTCTGTCTTTAGAAACAAGGCCTTCTTTCATGTTTAGAATAGAGCTTTGTGTCAGTGATCCGCCTAGCTTATGCACACTTGTCGCAGCCATGTCTGCACCTGCCTGCATTGCTGAAAGCGGAAATTGGTCGTGAAAATGAATATGAACGCCGTGTGCTTCATCGACCAGAACCGGCACATCAAAGGAATGGGCTAGTTCTACGATGCTTTTTAAATCAGCAGCTACCCCGAAATATGTCGGGTTGATCACAAGAAGCCCTTTGGCACCAGGATGTTCATTCAGCGCACGTTTAGCGGATTCAAGTGTAATGCCGTGAGAGATGCCCAGTTCATTGTCAATTTCAGGATGAATAAAGATTGGGACAGCTCCGGAAAATACAATAGCTGACATAATGGATTTGTGCACATTTCTTGGAATGATGATTTTATCTCCAGGTCCGCAGACAGCCATCACCATTGTCATGATTGCGCCGCTTGTTCCCTGAACAGAAAAAAAGGTGTGATCCGCGCCGAAAGCTTCGGCCGCCAAATCCTGCGCTTCTTTAATAATGCCTTTAGGCGCATGCAGGTCATCTAATGGTTCAATATTAATCAAATCTATACTTAACGCGTTTTCACCGATAAATTGTCTGAACTCCGGATCCATTCCTGCCCCTTTTTTATGGCCGGGAATGTGGAATTGAACAGGCTGTCTGCTTGCGTGCTTTTTCAGGCCTGTGTATAAGGGTGTTTCATGTTGCGACAATTGTTTTCCCACCTTTGTAGTAATACCTATGCATATTAGTGTGTATTAAAATCAGTTTCTCAACAGTTTTTTAGACGTAAAACAAATGAATTATATTATGAACTTGAAAGAATGTAAAGAACAATTTATGATCAAATGAAGATGCTTTTTGTAAAAGGAAAGCGAATCTATAAGGAGTGAAGAAAATGGAATACCAATATCCGATGAATGAAGATTGGACAACCGAAGAAGCAGTGGATGTGATTGCATTTTTCCAGCAGGTTGAGCTGGCTTATGAAAAGGGTGCCGACCGTGAAGAGCTGCTTAAGACGTATCGGCGATTCAAAGAAATTGTGCCGGGAAAAGCTGAAGAAAAAAAGCTGTGCGGCGAATTTGAGGAACAAAGTACATACTCTCCTTATCGTACGGTCAAGCAGGCGAAGGAATCTGACCAGGCAAAGATTAAGATGTAAAAGGAAAAGAGCCGGATGAAAGGTCCCGGCTCTTTTTTTATGCTTGTGATACTTTTTGGGTTAAGCGGTACAGAAATGCAAGCTGCTGGAAGGCACCGTCGATTCGCTGAAGGAATTCTTCGTTATTCATACTCAGCACCTCATCTTTTGAAAGCTGAATACCGCATAACAGCTCGGCTTTCTTTATGGTCTGCAAACGTTCAAACAATGTCTTGAGCTGTTCCTTGTCCATTTCTGACTGCTTATGGACCCCCGGCTTTGTGTGATCCGCAGACCAAACGAAGCTGTCTGGAATGTGATTTGTAACGCTGTCTTGATTCGCTTCAAGCAATTTGCCGTATTCTTCTTTTATAGGGGACTCATAAATGATCGCGAACCATACAAAAACATGGCTCTCCCACAAGCCGATTTGAAAATGCGGCAGTTTTTTATAGCCTCTTTTGCTGTTTGCGAATGCCACCCAGCTGTCTGCAGGAGGGTTGACTGATCTCCTTGCATGCTTGGCCACATGGGGAAACATTTCATCTCCGGTTAAAGCGGATAATGTCGGGGCAAAGTGCTCGCCTAAAGCAGTCAGCTTCGGACGAACCCGCTCTTTTAACACCTCCATGCGCGCGTCTAAGCCGTCTATTGTAAATGTGTTAAAGTCTTCTTCAGTAAAACGCATTTGTGTCATGATTTTCCTCCTTCATGCTAAGTATACATATTTTATCACAGTTAGAACGCGCAGCAAAAAGATGAGCACGCGTTTGAAGAGAGGGGGAATGTGGTAATAAACGAATAGGTAAACACACAATTTTCAGAATCATGTTACAGGTAAATAGAAGAATCATAGGATATAAGAAGTATCATTGTTGAATGGCAAAATGGGATGCTTTTTTAAAACAAATGATCTCTGGAAGGGGCGAAAGACAATGAGGCAAGTTGTGAAAGAGGGATTTAGGGAAGAGAAAAACAACCGTGTAGCTGTCTGGAGACTAGAGGTTGATTATGAATTGGCAACCCTTTATGAGGCAATGCAAAAGGAAAATGACGAACAAATTGAGCTAAGCAAAAACAAACTTGAACGTCTCAGAAAAGAATGGATTCGCCTCAACGGGTAAAAAGCTATAGTGAAAACGAACCGCGTGAATGGTTCGTTTTTACGTGAGAAGGCATATTTTTCATTTTCCTTGCTTTTTCACCGCCGTTATCAGTATCCTATAAAATAAAGGTCTACATAGAAAAGAGGTACGCATGAATGACAAATTGGGCGGAAATTGATGAGACTGCAAAGAAATGGATAAAAGAAGCAGGCGCAAGAATTAAACAGTCGATGCACGAAAGCCTGACAATTGAAACAAAATCAAATCCGAATGATTTAGTCACCAATATTGACAAGGAAACGGAAAAGTTTTTTATTGACCGCATCCAAGAAACCTTTCCTGGGCATCGCATACTCGGAGAAGAAGGACAAGGAGACAAACTTCACTCGTTGGAAGGTGTCGTCTGGATTATCGATCCGATTGACGGGACGATGAATTTTGTGCACCAGCAAAGAAATTTTGCAATCTCAATCGGTATTTTTGAAAATGGAAAAGGAAAAATCGGATTAATTTACGATGTGGTGCATGATGAACTGTATCACGCGTTTAGCGGTAAAGGTGCTTATATGAATGATACGAAGCTGTCTCCTTTAAAGGAAACCGTTATTGAAGAAGCGATTCTAGCCATTAATGCGACATGGGTGACGGAAAACAGAAGAATTGACCCGGGTGTGCTGACACCGCTTGTGAAAAGGGTGAGAGGAACACGCTCCTATGGCTCTGCCGCTTTAGAACTGGCAAACGTCGCTGCGGGAAGAATTGACGCTTACATTACAATGCGGCTTGCTCCTTGGGATTACGCAGCTGGCTGTGTGCTGTTGAACGAAGTAGGGGGCATTTATACAACGACTGAAGGGGAACCATTCACTTTTTTAGAAAATCACTGTGTGCTGGCCGGAAACCCATCTATACATAAAATAATATTTGAAGAGTATCTTCATGCTGAAAAATAGACCAATTGAACAGGATGACCTCAGTTGGTTTGAGGAAATTGCGGAGGCTCATCCTGTTTGGAAAAAGGAAGAGTTTGGGGAAAAAGATGCAGAAAGCTATATGATCTCCTACTCGATGTATAACGGATCATGGCTTGTTTGGGAAAAAGACGGTCTGCCTGTTGCCGTCAGCTATCATCTCGAATGGGCTCCTTCCAACGGAAAGCCATGGCTGGGAACAGTGCTGGTTGATCCTGCTGAAGAAAGAAAGGGACATGCCAGGAAGATCATTGAACAGATCGGCCAATCGCTTCAAGACAAACATAGAGCACTATTTACAGCGGTACCGATTGACCGGAATGAATGGATACTGTTTTTGAGCCAATGCGGCTTTGAACAGCTCAAGACGGAGAAAGATGAGGCAGATAAGCCGTACATAATCATGGTAAAGCCTTTAGTTTAAGCTGCCGTATATATGACGGCAGCTTATTTTCATGCGCAAAAAACCTCCCAATCCTTCACCATCGATTGAGAGGCGAGCCTGGTGAAGAACCAGGGGGGTTATTTTTTTACGGCATGTATATAATGAATGGTTTCAAACGCTGACAAATAATCCGTTCGTTTCTTGAAGAAAAGGTCATTGATTTCGGCTGGTGTTACATGTTCATAGATGAGTAA
This sequence comes from Bacillus halotolerans, assembly GCF_001517105.1. GTDB lineage: Bacteria > Bacillota > Bacilli > Bacillales > Bacillaceae > Bacillus > Bacillus halotolerans. The sequence continues at coordinate 547,122 of NZ_LPVF01000010.1, read as the reverse complement.
ACCAGCTGAATCTAATGCTTCTTCGATTTCAAGATAAGTAAAACACGATTTCATCGGTTCACCGCTTGCTGAAGCCATTTTCACCATATGTTCAACTCTATTCGACTTTCCTTTTGTTTCAAAGAGCGTTTCGTCTGCATAATCAAAAACGATAGAGCTTCCTGAGGGGACACGGGCAAATAAATGGTTAAGCAGGCTATGATTATCTTCTTTCGTCAAATAATAAGAAACTCCTAAAAGGCTGAAGAACGTTTTTTGGTTATCAAAGCCTTCATCTAAGAGAGGCTGATAGGAAAACGTTTTGGTAAAGTCCATAGGAACCAAATGAAGATTCGCTGGAATAGTAAGCCTTGCATCATCCAGTCTTTTCTTTTTCAATTGCTGTGTAGCCGGGTAATCAATTTCAAATATGTCTAAGCTGTCTTCCAGCTCTGGATGCCGGAAGCAGAATGTATCTAACCCGGCGCCAAGAATGACATACTGTTTTGCTCCCAGCACCACTTCGTTGCGCAATACTTTCTCACAATATGCTGCTCGAGCTAAGGGCGTAGGGGAAAGCTGGACTTGTGTAATCCACTTTAGTATCTCCTCTGGGTCATCTTGAAACTTTTGGGCAATATCTTTATTGAAAAACTGTATGCCTTGTATCATATTTTGACTAATGTCGGAAAACTCTTTTTCAGAAATAAGGTCTTTGGCGATATAATCGTCAAAAATTTTAGGTGTATCATATTGACTGTGATAGGCTCGGCTAAACGCTGATATCAAAGCAGTTAAACTGGATTCATTTTCCCTCATACCATGTCCTCCTGATAAACAAAAATAAGATTCCCCTGGCCAGGAGAACCTTATTATACACACAACTATATGAATAGTAAATTATAGCATAAATGAAAATTTTTGTCAATGTATTTGAGGTTGGAAGAGTAAGATTCTTCTATTCAATTTCTGGCTGTTTAAATGAGAATGAAAGAATGTTTTTACAATACGAAGTGTATGGTCTTGGGTAAACCGATATGTCCGGCACCTTTTACTTTATACATAACTCATCATGACCTGCTTTTGTAAGTGCCCTGTATAAATCAGCGCTTCTTATACAGAACAACGTTATCCTGATCACCGCACATAATGAGAAGCGGAGTCGCCTCGCGATGAACATAAGCGGCTTGGGCCTAGCTCTAGAACCTGCAGTTTAAATGTTCGGGTCCAGCAGTCGGGATGAGAGTTTTCATGAGTGTGGAAAGCTCACCTTCTTCAACAATCTCTTTTGACATCAATGAAGCCCGATTTTTTTAACAATCGGCTGATTTGGCGGATAATGACCGAGTTTGTAATTACACTGTCTGCGATTTGTTCAGAGGCAAGGTAGTCATATGTACGGCTATCATGAAACAGCTGCTGATTTACAAACAAACTTGAAAATCAAGAAAAAGCCTGAGATATCTCAGGCTTTTCAGTTTAGACATTACAAACCGACGGCTTTCCAGGCTGCTTCAACTTTTGCGGCATCAGTTGAGCCATAAAGGTCACGGGCAGACTGAATGAGGGCGGCCTTCGCATCTTTGAAAGTGGAATAAGGCGTAAGGTACGTTGTTAACGCACGGTAATAAATCTGCTGTGATTTAGATATGCCCAGGCTTGTAATGGTATTATAAGCGGCTTTGTTTGGAATTCCGCTGTTTATGTGTACACCGCCGTAATCGCCTTCATCTGTATTCGGAAGGTTTTGATAGTTGGCGTAATTGTCAGGCTGGTCATATTTTGTCGGATTAGACAAGCTGCGGAGAGCCGGCTGGCTGACCGTAATGTCTTCACCGATATCCCAATCTTCTGTATCAGTGAAATAACCGAACACATCAGAGAACGACTCGTTTAATGCCCCAGGCTGATTTTCATAGACAAGGTTGGCTGTTTCTTGAGTGACACCGTGTGTCATTTCATGAGCCGTCACATCCAATGAGCCGGAAAGCGGGGAGAAGAAGGAGCCGTCTCCATCACCGTAAATCATTTGATCCCCTGTCCAAGCGGCGTTATTATAACGGCTGCCGTAGTGAACAGAAGAAACGATTTTACTGCCTTTGTTGTCATAGCTGTTTCGTTTAAATGTCGAGTAAAAATAATCGTACACTTTACCCAGGTTATAGTGGGCATCTACAGCTGCGCGCTGTGATGAAGTTGTGAATTTATTTGTTGTGCTTGAGACAAGTGTTCCCGGAAGGCGGCTTTGTCTGTTTTGTAAATCATACGTGATAATTTGAGTGCCGGTTGGTTTTGACAGATCTCTTAAAACATATTTGCCGCTTTCATAAGAAATATTCAGAGGAACTGTTGCGCCTTTTAGTGTTGTCCCTGATCCTGTTGCGGCTGCATGTTCTACTTTATTTTGCTGTTTTAAAATGGTGCCTGATTCGGCATCCACTAAGACTTCCCAGTTTGCAGGTTCAGGTTCGACATAGCGAATCGTGACATCGTAAGCCAGACGATAGCCGCCGTCCTCTGTTTCTACCGCTTTTAACTCTGCTTTATCGCTGTTTTTTGCGCTTCCGTTAGAAACGGCGTCTGGTGATTTGCCAATGGCTTTAAAAGCGAGTGCCAGAGCTTTGTCAGAGGATACCTTTTGGCTGTTTTCTGTTTTTGAAGCAGACTGATTGTGCAATTCTCCATTGATCGCATAGACATTATCAGATTTATCGACGTGAACGATCACTTGCGAATCTTTAATAGGCACTCCGTTAATGACAGGCACATATCGAAAGTGCTTGTACCCAAGATCGTCAGTTGTGCTTTCCACAAGTTTCAGTCTTTTGGCGGGATCGCCTTTAAACACTTTGCTGTTCTTTTTCAAAAACTGTTTAACAGCTTTGTCATTTGGAGCAGAGAGCTCTGTTTGTGCAATGGCGCTTTTGGGGAGAAAGTTTGTTTGATTCTCCTTAAGCCGGTCATTCTCAGCAGCCTGAACACCCGGAAGGCCGATTGATAAACTCATAAACGAAGCAGCGACAACGACGGACAATTTCTTACCTAAACCCACAATAAATCCCCCTTTTTGAAAATACTGAAAAATCTTTATATCGTTATATTAAACGAGCAATCTGGCATTCTCAACAAAAACTAACATAACTAGACAAAATTGATAGAATTGTCCTGTGTTTATTTTTGTTGAATAATATCAAGATGAGTCAAGTGTCATGCGATGGATGAATTGCAAGAGTTATGTCGTCTTTATCGAAGGGGGAGATGAGAAATTTTTGGTTTTTATTGAAACTTTTTAACAAGCGGCTTGTCTAACCTGATGAGGCCTTAATAAGAAGTAAAGGATTGTTGTTCGTGTTTGATTTATTCAGTCATTATGTATTGCATTTTGAACGTTACTTTATTTTGAGCAGGCAAAGCACTTTGCTGATTCAATGGTCAATTGTTGCCCTTGCAGCACTGTATATATTGGCATATCACCCGAAAATCAATCGGTGCCATACATTGTTTTTTGCTGGAGTATTATTACGGGTTGTTTTGCTGGCGGGCGTGTCTGTTGAACTTGTTCATCAGGTGCAGGTAACGAACTTTACCAGCGCTTATTTAAGGGATGAGGGGAACGAATTGCTGCCGCTGCTGCATTTTTTCTTATACGGGTATGTGCTGCTGACGGCTTTTCATTATATGTTAATGCTTCGTGATACTGGCGGAAAAGGGATGTTTTTTACGTTTGATCTGGCTGTTGTCAGCTTGCCGATTGTGCAGATGGTATTCAGTCTCTTTTCGTTTTGGAAGCAATATCCTGATGAGATCGAGCCGATTGTATACGGTTCTCTGTTTTTAATGATCATTCTTCCTATTGTATTGAATGTGCTATTTTTCAAACTGTATTGGAGAACAAATAAGATTTTACTAGGTTTATTTTATTCGCTGATTGTCGGACTCCTTGTACTGCTGCTTGTGCCATATTCCGAGCACATTTCGATTGACTATGGAGCTGCAATGCCGTATACGATTTATTTGACAATGGCGGGGTTTTTGATGAGTTATCATCTGTTCCAAAAGTCAGGGAAAGCTTATGTGCGTATTAAGAAGGGGCTGACGATCGCTGTCATTGTGATGTTTATTTTGCTCTTAAATCCGATATATAACTTAGGAACGGTTGCTTTCGCTATATCAAAGCCAGCAAATGTCACCGATACATTCAATTTTGTAGGAGAGCACATTTCATCTGAAAAAGCGGAACAGATTTTAAAGTCATTTTTTCCGACGGATGAGACATTATTTTTACACAACACAAATATGGATGTGCATTATTTCTACTCATTTAAAAGCATGAGTTATGAGGCAGAGGTTGATGAAGTATCCCAGATGATACGTAATTATCAGTACTTGAAAAAGGCACATGGGAAAACGCTGGCTGATCAGGAATACGTACGAAAGTCAATCGCTTTCCTTGAGCGACACGGACGAGTGTTAAGTAAGGATCATATCGAAACAAAGGTATCTAAAGAAGACGGTCAGACAGCCGTTCGTATATTCCTCAAAAATCAATTTCATAAAAAAGATAACGATGATGATGGCACAGTATTTTATTGGGAAAAGGGAACCTTAATGGGCTTTAGTGAAGACCCTTCAATTTATCAGCTTGATTCCCTTCGGCATGTTCATATCACAGAACAAGACATACACAACAAAGTGAAGGAAATGTTTACAGCTTTGAAAATACCTCAACAGCCTTATCAAATTACAGATATTGAAAGTAACAGCCTGCTTGGAAGCCTGGTACGGGTTGAAACAAAAGAAGGAATGGTTTTGTCCTTTGAGGCTGAAACCGGCAGTTTGCAAAGTCTTTCACTTCCAATTAAAAGAAAAAGTTCACTGGCAAACAGTCAGCTGCAGCAGCAGATGTTGTCGGTCTTCGAAGCGGATGTATCAGAAATAAAGAAAAAAAGCAGGCAGAGTGATAAGGCGGTGTATTCTGATTCCTCTAAAACATATGAGTTTTTTGAAGATCAAGGGTTGCTAAACGTTTATGTTTACAACGGTACACCCGATAATTCATTCCCGTATACGTATCGTGATGGCAAATTGGCTTATGAAAAAGTAGCTTCTGTATATAAGGATGTCATTTACAAAAAACGCATGCGTCCGATTATCGTTCAAAGAGGGAATGAACGCCATTATGCATGGCTGATCATTATTCAGCCGTTCGGCTCAAATCGTCATGATGCTTATGTGGTGGATGGAGAAACTCAAGAGGTGAAAAGTCTTTATGAATCATAGAGAAAAAGAGGCTGTGTTTTTAGATTTATACGACCTATATAAAGAAAGAGAGCTAGAGGATGAATCAATGGACTGGATGAAACAGCATGAGCCGTTATATCAAAAAAATGCGGAAGCCTTAAAGAGTGAATCATGTTCAAAGAGAACTGAAGATGAGAGCCAAATCAGACATATGAAAGTATATATGTCTTCCATGTATATCTGTTTCATTTTATTGGCCATTTGGATGACGGTGTGGTTTTATTTTTAATGAAACAGAAGGATTCGATTGAGAATTTGTATCGACAGTATTACCAGGAGATTTTGAATTATTTATTCCGGAGAACTCATCAACTCGAAACAGCCAAGGATTTAGCTCAGGACACTTTTGTGAAAGCCTTTAACGGGCTTGCTTCGTTTAAAGGGCACTCCTCCATCAGAACGTGGCTGTATACGATTGCACACCATACATTTATTAATTGGTACCGAAGGGAAGTTAAATACCAATTTACTGATATCAGCTTAAATGATGGACTGAAACAAACGACTTATGAACAGCCTGAACAGTATCTTTCGCGGACGGTTAAAAGTGAAACGTTGCGGCAAGAGCTCCTGCAGCTAAAAGATCAGCACCAATCCGTTTTAATTTTAAGAGAATTTCAAGAGCTTTCTTATGAGGAAATCGCCGAAATCTTAGGCTGGAGCCTTTCGAAAGTGAAAACCACACTTCACCGGGCTAGATTAGAGCTCAAGAAAAACATGACGAAAAGCAGAGAGGAGGAGCGGATATGACCTGCTTTCTAGTAAGAGACCTTCTCCCTCTGTATATTGAAGGTGATTGCAAAAAAGAAACGGAAAACTTCATTGAAAAGCATATGAACACCTGCCGCAGCTGCAGAGAAATGTTTGAACAGATGTCTGAGCCTTTTGAGTTTAAAGATGAACAGCCCCCTCAAGATGCTTTTCTGCCTGAAGAAGAAATCCGTTTTAAACAAAGATACTATGGTTTGCTGATTATTAAAGCAGCCTTCTGGTTTGGAGCTGTGTTTGCTGTGATGCTGATCATCAAACTGCTGATATAAAGGAAAAGCGCTTGCCGGATTTACGGACAAGCGCTTTTATTACATTAAGCTTGCGGATGAAGCATTTGGTAGATGGCTGCAAGCTGTTCTTGAGACAGTGCACCGAAGAGCTTTTCATAAAAATCAGCCTGCTCCGGTGTCGCACCAGCTTCTAAAGCTGCATCTTTATCAAAGCTGTACGCTCCATCTTCTGAAACAATGGATGCCTGCAGAATATGAATTTTAAGGGAAACAGCGGCGAAAAATTGGTCAAGCGTGAGTGCTTCTTTTTCTGTGAAGCCGAGCTCAACAGCTTTTTCTGTATCAAATTTGTAGCTGCCGTCTTCAACATACACACATTGTGAAACAATATCGAAGAATTCAGATGTCGATTCCCACAATTTCGTAATGATTTGAGCCTCTTCTTGAGTCATTCCTAACTCGACAGCTTTTTCACTGTCGAAATAATAAACTCCGTCTTCTTCATATATACATTGATTTAATAAATCGAAAAATGTATTCAGGTCTTCATTTGTGATTGTCTCCTGCAAAGCAGGTGTGCTGTGATTAACTGTTTTTGCGCTTGCGGCATCAGGTCCGAAAGTAAGCAGGGTGGCTGAGGTCAGTGCGGCAGTTGTAAGTATGGCTTTTTTTACAAATGGTTTCTTCATGTTTCGTCTCTCCTTTTTGTGAATTGTGGTACAAATCCCATTATAGGGAGAGGATGGTGTGAGGGAAATAGGCTTTATGGTAGTTTGTGTATATCAATGTCGAACCACTTTTGTTTGGTTAAAAGTGTCATATTTAGAACGATTGTCCATGAATGGATGTTGTTTTGCTTCTTCCCGCCTAGGAAACAGGGGAGATAAGCCTTACGTAACGAAAAAACACCGCATTCATTTGCGGTGTTTTTGATTACAATGTCTTTAGCAAGGATAAGCTTTTAATCGAGCAATCCTTGCTCGCGCATTTTCTTTTTTAACGTAAATCCGCTTCCCATAACGGCGCAAACGAGCACAATGCTGGCGATAATGCCCCACGCGCTTTTTTCGGCGATAAAGACGCCGATCAGCATTATGCTGAAAACCGCTGCAAATGCAAATAATAATAAAAGCCAATTCATTTTTTTCATATTTCCATCCCCTTTTACGTCTTATGATAAGTTTACAGAAAAACGTGACGCTTTTAAAGAGGATGTGTGGTATAATATGAAAGTTATCTAATTTTTTTAGGAGATGAAAAAGTGAAACTTCGAAATGATCTTCGCAACATCGCGATTATTGCCCACGTTGACCATGGGAAAACGACTCTAGTCGATCAGCTTTTACACCAGGCTGGTACATTCCGTGCCAACGAACAAGTTGCTGAACGCGCAATGGACTCAAACGATCTTGAACGCGAACGCGGCATTACAATTTTGGCGAAAAATACTGCGATTAACTATAAAGATACACGCATTAATATTTTGGATACCCCTGGACACGCAGACTTTGGGGGAGAGGTAGAACGGATTATGAAAATGGTTGACGGCGTACTGCTTGTCGTTGACGCATATGAAGGCTGCATGCCTCAAACTCGTTTCGTTTTGAAGAAAGCTCTTGAGCAAAACTTGAACCCGGTTGTTGTTGTGAACAAAATCGACCGTGATTTCGCACGTCCTGAAGAAGTTATCGATGAGGTTCTTGACCTGTTCATCGAGCTTGACGCAAATGAAGAACAGCTCGAATTCCCGGTGGTATATGCTTCCGCGATTAATGGAACAGCGAGCCTTGACCCTAAGCAGCAAGATGAAAACATGGAAGCTTTATATGAAACGATTATTAAGCATGTTCCGGCACCTGTTGAGAATGCAGATGAGCCGCTTCAATTCCAAGTTGCACTTCTTGATTATAACGACTATGTAGGCCGTATCGGAATCGGACGTGTTTTCCGCGGTACGATGAAAGTCGGTCAGCAGGTTTCTCTTATGAAGCTTGACGGTACAGCTAAATCATTCCGTGTGACAAAAATCTTTGGTTTCCAAGGCTTAAAACGGGTGGAAATTGAAGAAGCAAAAGCGGGAGACCTCGTTGCGGTTTCCGGGATGGAAGATATCAACGTCGGTGAAACAGTCTGTCCTGTAGAGCATCAAGAACCGCTTCCGGTGCTTCGTATTGATGAACCGACACTTCAAATGACATTTGTCGTAAATAACAGCCCGTTTGCCGGCCGTGAAGGGAAATATGTGACAGCCCGTAAAATTGAAGAGCGCCTTCAGTCACAGCTGCAGACTGATGTCAGCTTGCGTGTCGAGCCTACAGCTTCTCCAGATGCTTGGGTGGTTTCTGGCCGCGGTGAGCTTCACCTGTCTATTTTAATTGAAAACATGCGCCGTGAAGGCTATGAGCTTCAAGTGTCAAAACCTGAAGTTATCATCAAAGAAATTGACGGTGTACGCTGTGAGCCTGTAGAGCGCGTGCAAATTGATGTTCCGGAAGAGCATACAGGCTCTGTAATGGAATCAATGGGAGCGCGTAAAGGTGAAATGATCGATATGATTAACAACGGTAACGGCCAAGTCCGTTTAATCTTTACAGTGCCTTCCCGCGGATTGATCGGTTACTCAACAGAGTTCCTGTCATTAACACGCGGCTTCGGTATCCTGAACCATACGTTTGACAGTTACCAGCCGATGCAGGCGGGCCAAGTCGGCGGACGCCGTCAAGGTGTGCTTGTGTCAATGGAAAACGGAAAAGCGACATCTTACGGAATTCAAGGGATTGAAGACCGCGGTGTGATCTTTGTTGAACCTGGTACTGAAGTTTATGAAGGAATGATTGTCGGAGAGCATAACCGTGACAACGACCTTGTTGTCAATGTCAGCAAAATGAAACAGCAGACAAACGTCCGCTCTGCAACAAAAGATCAAACAACAACAATTAAAAAAGCGCGCATCATGTCTCTTGAAGAATCTTTAGAGTACTTAAACGAAGATGAATACTGCGAAGTAACGCCTGAATCCATCCGTTTAAGAAAGAAAATCCTTAATAAAAACGAACGTGAAAAAGCGGCTAAAAAGAAAAAAACAGCAGGATTGTCTTAATCCCTTGCAGAATTTGAAAAGATAGAACCCGTACGCTGCAGGGGAGGGAATCTTTTTGAATGATGTAAGCGAACGCCTGTCGTTCTTCGCCGCTCTATATCAAGTGGATCGGCAGCCAGCAGCAGGCATGTGGCTGCTGTATGGCACCATTTTTGTTTTAGCTGTTATTGTGTTTAAGCTTGGATTTGCAAAACGGCTTCCGGTATTAAAATCCGCAGTGGTGTACTTATTTCTGGCTTTAGGTTGCACTGTTTTGACTTTTCTCGGTGTATTTTTGCCTGTGGCAGAGGGATTGGTCGTCGCTGCATTGATTTTAATCATTTACAAAATTCGGCTGTATCAGTCGAAAAAGGAACAGTCCGCAAAATCATGAAAAAAGACTCAGCATCTCGCTGAGTCTTTTTTTTGTATTCTGTATGAATAGCTGCCGCTTTATTTTTTAACTTTTTCTTTCTTCTGCTGTCCCGGGTGAAATGTGAACTTTCCGGTTTTCAGCCGTTCTTCTGTTTTTTTGGCAATTCGGTCATGGCATTCCTGGCACATATATGTATGGATCGGACGGTTTCTCAGCCGTTTCGCGATCAGGGTTTCATCATCAATCGTTTCAATTTTATCGCAAATGGAACATTGGACCCTCATCATATCACCTCTTTCACTCTAATATGCATTATATCATGGATCAGATGCTGTCCAAAATAAGAAAAAGCTAAAGCCGAAAGGGCTCTAGCTTAATCATTATTATTCTTTTTCATATGATGATCAGATTGATCGTTTTGTTCCGTTTCCATTTCCTTCTCTTGCTTTCTGTTTAATTGATCGTTTTGCTGCTTGGTTTGCGGTTCATCTTCATCGTCAATCACATCGTTAGGCACTTCCGGAAGCACCCGGCCGACAATCGCGGCCAGTTCATCTAAAATCCCCGTAACAGGACGGCCTTCACTGATCTCTCTTCCCATTTCATTGAGACGGCTGACGGTATCAGGATCAGCGACCACTACTGCTTTGGCGCCGTGCCGATCATTTTTTAAAGCCTGTGCCACAGAGTATTTGATGGTTTCGACTTTGCTTCTATCCAGGTTATCGTCGACGTCAATTCCTACTACAGCATATCCTCCAAGCACAACAGCTGTCGCATCCTTGACATCCGGCACTTTTTCCGCAACGCCGACAAGATGCTTGGCAATATCAGTTCTAGTTCCATTGTCTTTTGTTTCCTGAGATGTGTCCTTTACGTGAATCGGTTTTGTTTCCTGCTGTCTTGTTGATTCTTTTTCAATATTTTGCTCCTGTCTTCCCTGTTGAACAGCGCAGGCGGATAAAATGAGTGTGAGCTGTATGATAATGAAAAGAATTCGCACTTGCGGTTTCCCTCCTTGAAATGCATTCATTAATTTTATTGTTGAATTAACCTTCTATCTTTATTCACAAAAACATATATTTTAGCAGGCGTTCACCTTTTTCATCGTAAGAGAAGCAGGAAGAACTTTGACCACCCTTATATCAGGAGGCTGAGACTTGAGTAAAATTTATGTGTTAGATACGAATGTGTTATTACAGGATCCTAACGCTATTTTTTCTTTTGAAGAAAATGAAGTTGTCATCCCTGCTGTCGTTTTAGAAGAGGTTGATTCCAAGAAACGATATATGGACGAAGTTGGGAGGAATGCGAGGCACGTATCTAAGCTGATAGACGCGCTAAGACTGAAGGGGAGGCTGCATGAGAAGGTTCCGCTTGATACGGGGGGAACGCTGCGAATTGAATTGAACCACCGTTCCTTTCACCAGCTTCAAGAAATCTTTATCGAAAAAACGAATGATAATCGTATATTAGCCGTTGCTAAAAACTTAAGCCTTGAAGAAGAGACGAAGGAAGACGGTAGGCCTGTGATCCTTGTCAGCAAGGATGTATTAGTCAGAGTCAAAGCGGATGCCATCGGCCTTCTTGCTGAAGATTTCTTAAATGACAGGGTTGTGGACAATGATGAAATGTACAGCGGATATAAGGATTTATATATAAACCAGCAGCTATTTAGCTCTTTTTACGGAAAAAAACAAATTTCAGTTCAGGATATGAAGCAGCATGCATTTTACCCAAACCAGTTCGCCTTAATGAAGGATGAATTAGGAGGGTCGTCCTCTGCCGTCGGTATTGCGGATAAAACGGGCACGGTCCTAAAAAGACTTGTGTTTGATGATGAACACGTATGGGGAATCAGGCCGAGAAATGTTCAGCAGACAATGGCGTTAGAGCTTTTGCTGCGAGAAGATATTCCGCTGGTGACGCTGATCGGAAAAGCCGGAACCGGGAAAACGTTGCTTGCTTTGGCAGCGGGGCTTTTACAGACAGAAGATTTAGGGATATATAAAAAGCTGGTCGTGGCAAGGCCGATTGTTCCTGTCGGCAAGGATATCGGATACTTGCCGGGTGAAAAAGAGGAAAAGCTAAAGCCTTGGATGCAGCCGATTTTTGATAACTTAGAGTTTCTGTTTAATGCCAAGAAACCGGGAGAGCTCGAGGCGATTTTGGCGGGGATCGGTTCAATCCAGGTAGAGGCGCTGACGTATATCAGAGGGAGAAGCATTCCTGATCAATTTATTATCATTGATGAAGCGCAAAATTTGACCAGGCATGAAGTGAAAACACTTCTTACAAGAGTGGGCGAAGGCAGTAAAATTGTCTTAATGGGCGATCCTGAACAAATTGATCACCCATATTTAGACAGTCTGAATAATGGTCTGGCATATGTCGTTGAGCGGTTTAAAGGACAACCCATCTCCGGCAGTGTGAAGCTTTTAAAAGGTGAGAGATCCGGGCTTGCCCAGCTTGCCGCTGACTTGCTGTGACGATTTAAATGATGTCGATCACTTTTATATTGGTGATTGGCTGTTTGTGATCAACTGGATCTTCAAAATAAATATGAACTGGGCCGCCTTCCTGAATCGGCTTGCCCGCCTGGCTGAAATGGACAATGCTGTTCAGCGCGGTTTCAAGAGGAACGGCGGCTTTACCGGAACTTGTAATAAATACACATTGTGATGCAGAGCTGAGCGGCTCGGCATTTTTCAGCACAGTTCCCAATTTCATTGCGAAGCTGCCGTTCATCAGTTTTTGTTTCTCAAATTGTTTTTCCGTCTTTAATGTAGGCGGCGCAATCCGTCCTTCTCTAATAACACGTTCAGTATCAAGGCCAGATTCATTCTCAGCCGTATGAAAATTGACTTCTTGGCCGTCCCCTTTACGGTCAAATGAAAATTTGCGATCATCAAAAATCCATACGCTCGGATCAATCGTAATCGGATATGTAACATTGCCTTTTACTTGTATAACGCTCATGGTATAACCCCCTTCTCTCAAAATTATAAAAGTTTTCGCATGAATTGTCACTTTGTGTAACAAATTATATGTATTGAGATGCTCAGGGAGCGAGGGTGGTCGCATGGTATGCCGGCATAATGACGAGCTGGAAGCGTTAGTGAAAGAAGCGAAAAAAGTGACAGACAAGGGAGAGGTGGCCAGCTATATTCCCGCTTTAGCAAAAGCTGATCAGCACGATCTCTCGGTAGCGATTTATTATTCCAATAATACTTGTCTGTCAGCGGGTGACGTAGAAAAAACATTTACTCTTCAAAGTATATCGAAAGTGCTCTCGCTTGCCCTTGTGTTAATGGAATACGGCAAGGACAGAGTCTTCAGTTATGTCGGACAGGAGCCGACCGGTGATCCGTTTAATTCAATCATTAAGCTTGAAACCGTGAATCCGAGCAAACCGCTAAATCCTATGATAAATGCCGGAGCATTGGTTGTAACCAGCTTGTTGAAAGGACAAACGTCTAAAGAGAGACTCGATTATCTCCTTTCTTTCATCAGAAAACTGACAAACAACCAAGGCATCACCTACTGCCGGGACGTAGCTGATTCTGAATACAGCACATCAATGATTAATCGGGCGATGTGTTATTATATGAAGCAGTACGGGATTTTTGAGGATGATGTTGAAGCAGTAATGGATTTATATACGAAGCAATGTGCGATTGAGATGAACAGTCTTGATTTAGCAAAAATCGGGGCTGTGTTTGCGCTCAACGGCAGGCACCCAGAAACAGGAGAACAAGTCATTTCAAAAGATGTCGCGAGAATTTGCAAGACGTTTATGGTTACCTGCGGAATGTATAATGCAAGCGGAGAATTTGCGATTAAGGTCGGAATTCCTGCGAAAAGCGGAGTGTCAGGAGGGATTATGGGCATTTCACCCTATGATTTTGGCATCGGGATTTTCGGCCCGGCTTTGGATGAAAAAGGGAACAGCATTGCTGGTGTAAAGCTTTTGAAAATAATGTCTGAAACGTACAAGCTGAGTATTTTTTAATTTATGTCATCTGTTTAAATCCTCTTGCATTTTCTGCTGATACCCTTTATGATAAATAGAAGAATTAGGTACTCGCCTGGGGAACGGAGGGATACTTTTGGCTTCAGAGATGATAGTTGACCATCGGCAAAAAGCTTTTGAGCTACTGAAAGTTGACGCTGAGAAGATTTTGAAGCTGATCCGAGTACAAATGGATAACTTAACGATGCCTCAATGTCCTCTATATGAAGAGGTATTAGATACTCAAATGTTCGGACTTTCGAGGGAAATCGATTTTGCTGTCCGCCTGGGATTGGTTGACGAAAAAGATGGAAAAGACCTTTTATACACATTAGAACGCGAATTGTCTGCTTTGCACGACGCGTTTACAGGTAAATAAATGATAAAACTCAAACTAATTAACAGTTTGGGTTTTTTTATAACTGCTTGCTTTTTTCACCGTTAATGACGGTCTCTTTTTGTGCATTTCATCCGAATCGTATAGAGAATCTTCGTGTCGTTTGATAAATTGTAGTAAAATAAAAAATATAAATACATAAAAACCATAGGTAATGGAAGTTGGAAGCAGGGAAGAGGATGTTATGTTAAAAAAAATGCTAAAATCTTATGATTACTCACTGATATTCGCAATTGTTTTACTATGCGGATTCGGTTTAGTGATGGTGTACAGCTCAAGTATGATTACGGCTGTTTCTCGGTATGGGGTGAGCAGTAATTATTTTTTCATGCGGCAGCTGTTTGCTTTAATTGCAGGAGGAATCCTTTTTATTGTTATGGCCGTGTTTCCTTATAAAGCACTGGCTCATCAAAAATTTCAAAAGGTAATGCTGCTTGCTTCTGTGTTTGCGCTTATCTCACTGTTTATATTCGGGCATGTTGCCGGAAATGCGCAAAGCTGGTTTAAAATCGGCGGAATGAGTATCCAGCCGGGTGAATTTGTCAAGCTGGTGGTCATTTTATATCTAGCAGCTGTATATGCAAAAAAACAAAGCTATATTGATCACCTGTTAACGGGAGTTGCGCCTCCTGTGGTGATGACGGTTATTATCTGCGGTTTAATTGCCATGCAGCCTGATTTTGGTACAGCGATGATTATCGCCATCATCGCAACGTGTATGATTTTGTGCTCTGGTTTCAGCGGAAAGACGCTGGCAAGGCTAGTTTTGCTGGGCGGAATTGTTTTAATCCTGGTCAGCCCGCTTATTTATTTAAATAAGGATGATATTTTAACTAAAGGGCGTTTAGCTCGTTTTGAGAGTCTGGAAGATCCGTTTAAATATGCGGATTCATCTGGTTTGCAAGTGATCAATTCTTATTATGCGATTGGGTCTGGCGGTATTTTCGGTCTCGGACTCGGTGAAAGTATCCAAAAATACGGGTATCTTCCAGAATCCCATACTGACTTTATCATGGCCGTGATTGCTGAAGAACTTGGCATTTTTGGGGTATTATTTGTTGTTTTCCTGCTGGGCTTTATCGTATTAAAAGGTTTCTATATTGCGAGAAAATGCGAGGACCCGTTTGGAAGTCTTCTGGCAATCGGCATTTCAAGCATGATTGCCGTACAATCGTTTATTAACCTTGGCGGTGTCAGCGGGCTAATCCCGATTACGGGTGTTACGCTGCCATTTATCAGCTACGGAGGCTCTTCTTTACTTCTATTATTGGGAAGCATGGGGATATTAATCAATATCAGCATGTTTGTGAAATATTCAGAGAATAAGAAAAAGAGAGAGTCCTTGGCGCCAAAGGGAATGAAAAAGAAGCAGCTCGAAAAAACTGTTTATCTGTAAAAAACAAGTGTGTACACGTGAAGGATATTCCGATATGATAGATTATATTCCATTCGGGTAAGGGGGAAAAAAGTTTGTCACAGCAATCGATACAAAAAGTGTTAGTAGCAAACAGGGGAGAAATTGCAATCCGTATATTCCGCGCTTGTACAGAATTGAATGTTCGTACAGTTGCTGTTTATTCAAAAGAAGATTCCGGTTCCTATCATCGTTACAAAGCCGATGAAGCGTACCTGGTTGGCGAAGGGAAAAAACCAATTGATGCCTACCTGGATATTGAAGGTATTATTGATATTGCGAAAAGAAACAAGGTGGATGCGATCCACCCGGGATATGGTTTCTTATCTGAAAATATACATTTCGCAAGGCGCTGTGAAGAAGAAGGCATCGTGTTCATTGGTCCGACTTCTGAACATTTAGATATGTTTGGTGATAAGGTAAAAGCGCGTGAGCAGGCGGAAAAAGCCGGAATTCCTGTAATACCAGGAAGCGACGGCCCTGCAGAAACGCTTGAAGCAGTCGAACAATTCGGACAAATTCACGGTTACCCGATTATTATTAAAGCTTCGCTTGGCGGCGGCGGCCGCGGCATGAGAATTGTCAGAAGCGAAAGTGAAGTCAAAGAAGCATATGAACGTGCGAAATCAGAGGCAAAAGCAGCCTTTGGCAATGATGAAGTATATGTAGAGAAACTGATTGAAAACCCTAAGCATATTGAGGTCCAGGTTATCGGGGACAATCAGGGAAACGTGATTCATCTATTTGAACGTGATTGTTCTGTTCAAAGACGCCACCAAAAGGTAATCGAAGTAGCACCGAGCGTTTCGCTGTCAACTGAATTGAGAGACCAAATTTGTGAAGCTGCGGTTGCGCTTGCTAAAAACGTGAACTATATAAATGCTGGTACGGTTGAATTCCTTGTCGCGAACAACGAGTTTTATTTTATAGAAGTAAATCCGCGTGTTCAAGTTGAACATACAATTACGGAAATGATTACCGGTGTTGATATTGTGCAGACACAGATACTTGTTGCCCAAGGCCACAGCCTACATAGCAAAAAAGTCAACATTCCGGAGCAGAAGGACATTTTTACAATCGGCTTTGCGATTCAGTCACGGGTAACGACTGAAGATCCGCAAAATGATTTTATGCCTGACACAGGGAAAATCATGGCTTACCGTTCAGGCGGAGGCTTTGGTGTTCGTCTTGATACAGGAAACAGCTTCCAAGGCGCCGTTATTACGCCATATTACGATTCACTGCTCGTTAAGCTTTCAACTTGGGCTTTAACGTTTGAACAGGCGGCGGCCAAAATGGTTCGAAACCTTCAGGAGTTTAGAATCAGAGGAATTAAAACAAACATTCCGTTCCTTGAAAATGTCGCAAAGCATGAAAAGTTTCTGACAGGACAATATGATACGTCTTTCATTGATACAACGCCTGAGTTGTTTAATTTCCCTAAGCAGAAAGACCGCGGAACAAAAATGCTTACTTATATCGGGAATGTGACCGTGAATGGTTTCCCTGGAATCGGCAAAAAAGAAAAACCGGCGTTTGACAAGCCTTTAGCTGTAAAAGTCGACGTTGATCAGCAGCCTGCAAGAGGAACAAAACAGATTCTAGATGAAAAAGGCGCTGAAGGGCTTGCTAATTGGGTTAAAGAACAGAAATCTGTTCTATTAACTGATACAACATTCCGGGATGCCCATCAGTCTTTACTGGCGACTAGATTCAGATCACATGATTTGAAAAAAATCGCTAATCCGACGGCTGCGTTATGGCCGGAGCTGTTCAGCATGGAAATGTGGGGAGGTGCGACCTTCGATGTAGCCTACCGCTTCCTGAAGGAAGATCCATGGAAGCGTCTGGAGGACCTCCGCAAGGAAGTGCCGAATACGCTGTTCCAGATGCTGCTTCGCTCCTCAAACGCTGTCGGCTATACGAATTATCCGGATAATGTGATTAAAGAATTTGTGAAGCAATCCGCTCAATCCGGTATTGATGTTTTCCGTATTTTTGACAGCTTAAACTGGGTAAAAGGGATGACGTTAGCCATCGATTCCGTTCGGGATTCAGGTAAAGTGGCTGAAGCGGCAATTTGTTATACAGGTGATATTCTTGATAAAACCCGTACAAAATATGATCTTGCTTATTATACATCTATGGCGAAGGAGCTTGAGGCTGCAGGGGCCCATATTCTCGGAATTAAAGATATGGCAGGTCTGTTAAAACCGCAAGCTGCATATGAGCTGGTGTCTGCGTTGAAAGAAACGATCAATATTCCGGTTCACCTTCATACGCATGATACGAGCGGCAACGGAATTTATATGTATGCAAAAGCAGTAGAAGCAGGCGTTGATATCGTAGACGTGGCGGTCAGCTCAATGGCTGGCTTAACATCGCAGCCTAGCGCGAGCGGATTTTACCATGCGATGGAAGGCAACTCCCGCCGTCCGGAAATGAACGTGCAAGGCGTGGAATTATTATCCCAGTATTGGGAATCAGTTCGTAAATACTATAGTGAATTTGAAAGCGGGATGAAGTCTCCGCATACCGAAATTTATGAGCATGAAATGCCTGGAGGCCAATACAGTAACCTGCAGCAGCAGGCGAAGGGAGTAGGCCTGGGCGATCGCTGGAATGAAGTCAAAGAGATGTACAGACGAGTAAATGATATGTTCGGTGATATCGTGAAGGTTACGCCTTCCTCTAAAGTAGTCGGGGATATGGCGCTGTACATGGTGCAAAATAACCTGACTGAAAAGGACATTTACGAAAAAGGCGAATCATTAGATTTCCCTGATTCTGTTATTGAGCTTTTCAAAGGAAATATTGGACAGCCTCATGGCGGATTCCCGGAAAAACTTCAAAAGCTCATTTTAAAAGGGCAGGAGCCGATCACAGTGAGACCGGGAGAATTGCTTGAGCCGGTATCCTTTGAAGCGATTAAACAGGAGTTTAAAGAGCAGCATGATCTGGAGATCTCAGACCAGGATGCTTTGGCGTACGCCCTTTATCCTAAAGTCTTCTCTGATTATGTAAAAACTGCTGAAAGCTATGGGAATATTTCGGTATTAGATACTCCGACCTTCTTCTATGGCATGACATTAGGCGAAGAAATAGAAGTGGAAATTGAACGCGGGAAAACGCTGATCGTCAAACTGATTTCAATCGGTGAACCTCAGCCGGATGCAACTCGTGTGATCTATTTCGAACTGAACGGCCAGCCGCGTGAAGTGGTCATAAAGGACGAAAGCATTAAGTCTTCCGTTCAGGAAAGATTAAAAGCAGACCGTACAAACCCAAGTCATATTGCGGCTTCTATGCCTGGAACTGTCATCAAGGTACTGACAGAAGCGGGTGCCAAAGTTGATAAAGGTGATCATTTGATGATCAACGAAGCCATGAAAATGGAAACAACGGTTCAGGCGCCATTCTCAGGAACAATCAAACAGATTCATGTGAAAAATGGAGAGCCGATCCAAACGGGAGATCTGCTTCTCGAAATTGAAAAAGCATAATCAAAAAGAGTGTATATCATTTGATATACACTCTTTTTTAGTGAGGAACGAGATATGAACGTGCAGCTGCTGCAACGAGCGGGGGCTGTTTCAAACGTGTGTGAAGGACGCATGGGTTGTCTGCTCGCGGGTGCAGGAATGAGAAAAGCAAGCTGATGCTTAATAAGCTTCGTATAATTACGGCTTCTTTTCGGGTGAGAATGAATTGACTTCTAGAGGAAAAGTTATTTTAATTAAAATCCTGTCCCAAACATCGATTGAGCAGCGCGTTTAGAATACATCATCGCCCGAGATGATCCAAACCTTATATAAATCATCAAGTTCAGTATGCAAACCGAAAGTTGAATTATATGAAGCTGCCGAAATGGAATGATAAAAAAGACCAAAGCGTATAAGAGCTTTGGTCTTGTGTCTTATGCCCGTCTTGATTCGTAACGAAAGCGTGCAATCAATAATAAGAAGTAGCATAAAACCCCAAACAGGCAGGCAATAAAAAATGAGTGCGCAAGCGCAAAGCCCAGCGCCAGTTCAGAATACACGATCATAATGCCGGATAGTGCCTGTAACGTGATAAAAATAAGACACGAAATCCAGCCCCAAAAGATTTGCTTTTGTTCTTTATAGGCAGTAATCGCATGAACAGCGGCAACGATAATCCATACAAACAGGAGCAAGGCTGCAGTTCTGTGCCCCATTTGCACCCATTCGTGAAATTGGGTCGGAAGTCCATTGTTCAGCCGGCTGCACAGCGGCACATCAGGACACGCCAGACTGGATTCTGTATGTCTTACGTATGCGCCAGTATACACAACGATATAGGAATATATCAAAATACCTATCATGTGAAATTGCATTTTCTTGCCGATTTGAAGCGGTTTGACCAGTTTTCTGGCTGATTTATCAGCTTCAAATATAAGCAATGTCAATATTAAAACAGACGCAAAAGAAATCAGTGAAATCCCAAAATGTAGCGCCATAATAAGCGCGTTTGAACCGAACACGACAGCCAACGCGCCAAGCAGTGCCTGAAGAAACAAAAAGATAATGGACATGATGGCGAGAAACGTTGTTTCACGGAAAACAGGTGTGATTTTTCTCCATGACCAAAAGGCAAGGCTTAATACAAGAATAATTGAGATGCCGCTTGCGAATCTGTGGCTCCATTCAATAATAGAAGCGGGATTCAGTTCAGGGAAGAAACGCCCGTGGCACAGCGGCCACTGTCTGCCGCATCCTTGGCCTGAACCTGTTTTAGTAACGAGGGCTCCCCCGATTAAAACAATAAGCATCACAAATGTTGTCAAAACACCGAGAGCTTTTAATGCTTTATTCATACAATATTCACCTTCTTAACAAACTGCTGCGATTTTTTATACGTACCAAGTGTAAGCGAATATGTGTTTTGTGGCAATTCTTAGAGCCCTTTGTTCACAAAAATATAATAGAATCACGACTTCTGGAAATGTATACTTGATTATTCATGCCGGGTCTGATAGAAATAAGGTAAACGCATTATCGAATTGGCGTTTGCCTTCATCTTTGGTAAAATTCATAAAAAGTTCACAAATAAATTCCTGTTTCTCGTTTAATATTTAATAGGATGTTTTTTTACAAGTTGTTATCTTGTATGATAGAGTTGCAGGTTATTATAAACCTGCGTTAGGTTTGTAAGGGAGGTTTACGTTATGGCTAACTCCAGAATCTTAAATGATACAGCTATAGACGGACAAATTGAAGAAACAACGGCATGGAAAGATTTTCTGTCCCTCATTAAAATAGGGATCGTAAATTCTAATCTCATCACAACTTTTACTGGAATGTGGCTTGCTTTTCATATTTCCGGTTTAAGCTTTTTAGGCAATATAAACACCGTTCTTCTTACTTTATTTGGATCATCTTTGATTATTGCGGGGTCCTGTGCGATCAATAACTGGTATGACCGGGACATTGACCATATTATGGAGCGTACAAAAGTAAGACCGACGGTTACGGGTAAAATTCAGCCGAATCAGGCATTATGGTCTGGAATTTTGCTTGTTGCTTTAGGATTGATCATGCTGCTGATGACCACTGTGATGGCTGCTGTTATTGGTTTTATCGGAGTATTTACTTATGTTGTCCTGTACACAATGTGGACGAAACGCCGCTATACGATTAACACAGTAGTAGGAAGTGTTTCCGGAGCGGTGCCGCCTCTGATTGGATGGACGGCAGTAGAAGGAAATATCGGCGTCGTGGCATGGGTATTATTTATGATTTTATTCATTTGGCAGATTCCTCACTTCTTATCGCTTGCCATTAAGAAAACTGAGGACTACAGAGCCGCGAATATCCCAATGCTTCCTGTCGTATACGGATTTGAAGTAACGAAAAGACAAATTATTGTATGGGTTGCGTGCCTGATGCCGCTTCCATTCTTTTTAGGAAGCCTCGGTCTTCCGATTGTGATTCTCGGATTGCTGTTAAATATCGGCTGGCTGATTCTTGGCTTGATGGGCTTCCGTTCAAAAAATATCATGAAGTGGGCGACGCTAATGTTCGTTTACTCATTGAATTACATGACAATCTATTTCGTTGCAATGGTTGTCTTTACGCTTTTCTAAAAAATAGATACATTGCTTGTTTTATCGCTTCAAAATAAACGATGACAACTAGTAAATGCCGCCTTGACCTTTTGTTTAATCAGGCGGCTTTACTTTTATACATAGATGGCATTTTGAGTAAAAAAACTCATAATTTAAGAGAAGAGGAAATGTAAGTGCTTTATTGGGAGGCGGGCTGGATTGCATTAAGAATCAATCTATTCTCCGCCGTTGTATTGACCAGAAAAGGGGTTGGGTGAAATGGTAAAGCATTGGCGTCTTATCTCATTATTAGCCTTAGTGCCGCTTCTGTTAAGCGGATGTGGAAAACCTTTTTTATCCACGCTCAAGCCTGCTGGCGAGGTGGCTGATAAACAGTATGACCTGACAGTGCTCAGTACATTGATTATGGTTGTTGTCGTAGCAGTCGTATCTGTTATCTTCTTTTATGTGATTGTGAGATTCAGAAGGTCGCGGGTTGGGGAGAACACGATACCAAAACAGGTGGAAGGGAATAAATTTTTAGAAATCACATGGACAGTGATCCCTATTTTGCTGCTCATCATTCTTGTTATCCCTGTCGTATTATATACGCTTGAACTCGCAGATACATCACCTATGGATAAGAAAAACCGCAAAGCCGAGGATGCTCTTGTTGTCAATGTCAGAGCAAATTTGTATTGGTGGGAGTTCGAATATCCTGATTACGGCATTATCACAAGCCAGGAGCTGATCGTACCGACAGACCAGCGGGTTTATTTCAGTTTAAAAGCCTCTGATGTAAAACATTCTTTCTGGATTCCTTCAGCAGGAGGAAAAATTGATACCAATACTGATAACGAAAATACGTTCTTCTTAACCTTCGATTCAAAACGCAGCAAAGAGGCGGGAGATACGTTCTTTGGAAAGTGCGCTGAGCTATGCGGGCCTTCACACGCACTCATGGATTTTAAAGTAAAGGCGCTTTCTGCGAAAGAATTCCAGTCATGGACAAAAGATATGAAAAACTATAAGACGGCAGCAGAAAGTGATTTGGCTAAGCAGGGGGAAGAGCTGTTCAAAGAGAAGAACTGCCTGAGCTGCCATGCGGTCGAGCCAAATGATAAGCGTGCAGAGGCAGCAAGAACGGCGCCAAACCTTGCTACATTCGGTGAAAGGACAAAAGTGGCAGGGGTGAAGGATGCGAATAAAGAAAATGTGAAAGCCTGGCTGAAAGACCCTGAGAGCATAAAGCCGGGGAACAAAATGACAGGAACATATCCGAAGCTTTCAGACAGTGAAATGGACGCGCTTTATGAATACTTAAAAGGCTTGAAAGCAGAAAGCAAGTAGGGAAGAAAGGGAGATATTGGGGGAGGTCACATATGTTGAATGCGCTTACAGAAAAGCGGACGCGCGGATCTATGCTTTGGGATTATTTGACGACGGTGGACCATAAAAAAATAGCGATACTTTATTTAATCGCAGGGGGATTCTTCTTTCTTGTCGGGGGAATTGAAGCGATGTTTATCAGAATCCAGCTTGCAAAGCCGGAAAATGCTTTTCTCAGTGCTCAAGCGTACAATGAAGTGATGACGATGCACGGGACGACAATGATCTTTTTGGCTGCGATGCCGCTTTTATTTGCTTTGATGAATGCGGTTGTTCCATTGCAGATCGGGGCGCGGGATGTTTCGTTTCCATTTTTAAACTCGCTTGGTTTTTGGCTCTTCTTTTTCGGCGGCATTTTCTTAAACTTAAGCTGGTTTTTGGGAGGAGCGCCAGATGCGGGATGGACGTCATATGCCTCGCTTTCGCTTTATTCCAAAGGACACGGCATAGACTTTTTCGTCCTTGGACTGCAAATATCCGGACTGGGGACGCTGATAGCCGGGATTAACTTTTTGGCCACGATTATTAACATGAGGGCTCCCGGCATGACGTACATGAGGCTGCCTTTGTTTACATGGACGACATTTGTGGCGTCGGCATTGATTTTGTTTGCGTTTCCGCCGCTTACGGTTGGCTTGGCTCTTATGATGCTGGATCGGCTGTTCGGCACAAATTTCTTTAATCCAGAGCTTGGCGGTAACACGATTATTTGGGAGCATTTATTTTGGATATTCGGACATCCGGAGGTTTATATTCTGATTTTGCCTGCTTTCGGTATTTTCTCAGAGGTCATCCCTGTGTTTTCCAGAAAGCGATTGTTTGGATATTCTTCAATGGTTTTTGCGATCGTGCTTATCGGTTTTCTTGGCTTTATGGTTTGGGTGCACCACATGTTTACGACAGGTCTCGGGCCGATTGCGAACGCAATCTTTGCAGTTGCTACAATGGCGATCGCGATTCCGACCGGGATTAAGATATTTAACTGGCTGCTGACGATTTGGGGAGGAAATGTGAAGTACACGACGGCCATGCTGTATGCCGTCTCATTTATCCCATCCTTTGTGCTTGGCGGTGTGACAGGTGTCATGCTGGCTGCGGCAGCTGCAGATTACCAGTTCCATGATACGTATTTTGTTGTGGCGCACTTTCACTATGTCATTATAGGCGGAGTCGTATTCGGGCTATTAGCCGGTGTTCATTTCTGGTGGCCGAAAATGTTTGGTAAAATTCTGCATGAAACAATGGGGAAAATTTCATTTGTTTTGTTTTTTATCGGTTTCCATCTTACTTTTTTCATCCAGCACTTTGTCGGTTTAATGGGAATGCCGCGCCGTGTGTATACCTTCTTGCCAGGCCAGGGGCTTGAAACCGGCAACTTGATCAGTACAATCGGGGCGTTCTTTATGGCAGCAGCAGTTATCCTCCTGCTTGTCAATGTCATCTGGACCTCGGTGAAGGGCGAATATGTCGGAGATGATCCATGGCATGACGGGCGTACGCTTGAATGGGCTGTTTCGTCACCACCGCCAGAATATAATTTTAAACAGCTTCCATTTGTCAGAGGGCTTGACCCGCTGTGGATCGAGAAGCAGGCGGGACACAAATCTATGACACCGGCTGAACCGGTTGAAGATATCCATATGCCAAACGGTTCAATTCTGCCGCTGATCATTTCCTTCGGACTCTTTGTCGCTGCCTTTGGTCTCTTGTATAGAACCGAGCACGCTTGGGGTCTGCCGGTGATCTTTATCGGACTTGGCATCACATTTTTTACAATGCTGCTCCGTTCAGTGATTGATGATCACGGTTATCATATTCACAAAGAGGAACTGCCGAACGATGATAAAGGGGTGAAGGCGTAATGCAAATTGAAGAAAAACTCACCGCAGAGACCTTTCCAGCTTCTCCCGAAAAAGCAACACTGGAAGGGAAAAATAAATTTTTAGGCTTTTGGCTTTTTCTTGGGGGAGAGACTGTTTTGTTCGCGTCTCTCTTCGCCACTTTTCTTGCACTCCGGAATTCAAACGCCGGTGACCCGCCTACGACAGAAATCTTTGATGTCACACTCGTTTTTATCGCCACAATGCTCTTATTAACGAGCAGTTTAACGAGTGTGTATGCGATGTACCATATGAAAAACTTTTCATTTGGCAAAATGCAGCTCTGGCTGGGAATTACCTTGTTATTGGGTGCGGGATTTTTAGGCTTGGAAATTTACGAATTTAAGCATTACACACATGAGTTTGGCTTTACCATTACAAGCTCGGCGCTTGGCTCATCGTTTTATACGCTTGTCGGCACACATGGTGCACACGTGGCGTTTGGCCTTTTGTGGATCAGCACGCTGATGATTCGCAATGCAAAGAGGGGCTTGAGCTTATATACCGCGCCTAAGTTTTACGTGGCCAGTCTTTACTGGCATTTTATTGATGTCGTGTGGGTCTTTATCTTTACCGTTGTATATTTAATGGGGATGGTGGGATAAACATGGTCGATAAAAAAAGCAGAGGACATATCAGCGGCGACCTTGAATATAAGAAAAAGAAGCATGCTCAGGAGATGAAATATCAAGTCATGTCTTTTGGCCTGATGATCGGTCTTACGCTCGTTGCATTTCTGACTGTGGCAACAGACGGCATCGGCAGCTGGTTTACGATTCCTTTCATTATACTGCTTGCGGCTGTTCAAGTGATATTTCAGCTGTATTACTTCATGCATATGAATCAGAAAGGTCATGAAGCGCCGGCATTGTTTCTGTATTCAGGCATGTTTGTCGCGTTCATTACGGTGCTTGCGTTTGTTACAATTATATGGTGGTAATTTAAGCAGCCGCCGGAGGTGAAGACATGAATCAGTTAGACGTGTTTGGGTTTCGCGCCATGTGGAGCCCTTATCTTTTTTGTATCCTTTTAGGCATCACGGTGCTTTACATCTTTTTTTACAGACGGATGTCTTCAAAGCCCGACCGTATCACGGGTAAAGAAATGGCCTGTTTTCTGTCGGCGATGCTGTTTTTATATGCAGCCGAAGGAAGCCCGGTTGATCTGCTCGGACATATTATGTTCAGCGCCCATATGGTGCAGATGGCTGTTTTGTATTTAGTGGTTCCGCCTTTATTAATCGCAGGAATTCCCGCATGGGCCTGGGAAAAAATGATTTTTCGGCCTGCCATTAAACCGTTTTTTACATTTTTCTCTACACCTTTAATTGCATTGCTTTTATTTAACGGCATTTTTTCTCTATATCATGTGCCGCTAATATTTGATACTGTCAAAACGGATACGCTTTACCATGCGTTAATGACTTGGCTCATCTTCGTGTTAGCGTTTTTTATGTGGTGGCCGCTCGTACACAAGGTGGCTCGGCTCCCGCAGCTCAGCGGCCTGATGAAGCTGGGCTATATTATGGCGGACGGTATGCTGCTCACGCCTGCTTGCGCCCTGATCATGTTTAGCGGCACGCCCTTATATGCCACTTATACCGATCCGTCTGCCTGGGCGGAAGCCATGAAGCTTTGTGTTCCTGCGGATATGCTGGGACAGGTTCCGTTAACAGGACCGGAAATGTTTAACACACTTCCTTTGTTAGAGGATCAGCAGCTTGGGGCAGTTATGATGAAAATCATTCAGGAAATTGTGTACGGCGCTTTTTTGGCTATTGTCTTTTTCCAATGGGTGAAGAAGGAAAGGGAAAAGGATGGACAGGAGGAGCCGCCTTATATTCAGCAGACGATATCATAAAAGGTACAGCGGCAATCGGCTGTACCTTTTTTATTACATTTGAACTGTTTTCAGCATGTCGGAGATGTCCTGGATGAGTGCCTTGCTTTTGGTCACAACCTGCACTGGGAATTCTTCTGTTTCTCCATATTCCACTCCGTGCGGGTAATAGTGTTTTCCTAATAGAGGGGGCATTAATTGAATAACGGCGCGGCCGCTTCCGACATCGCCCTCTGTCGCAATGCCTTGAACCCGCAGGTAAAACGTTCCCTCAATCGTCGAAAACTTTCTGTCATAGGTCACTCTTTCATAATCCCATTGACCGGCTCTGATGAGTCCTTTGCTTTCCATCAAATCGTCCAAGAGGCTGAGCTCAGCCTTTACCCCTTCAAGTCCGCTATCAGTAAACTTCAACACTGACCCCTCCTTATAAAAATTACCTTTCCTGACAATCATAGTATGAAAGCGTTAAACTTTCAATGAATCTTCTTCTTTTGAAAGTATGCAAAAATGAAAATTTGACGAAAATATCACTAGATAAAAGGAGGTTTTACGGATGACAAAAATAAAAGATCTGATGACAGCTAACTTGCAATATTGCACGGTATTAGATAATGTATATGAAGCTGCGGTAAAGATGAAAGACGCGGATGTAGGAGCCATTCCGGTAGTTGATGAGGATGGAGAAACACTGGTCGGCATCGTAACTGATCGTGATCTGGTGTTAAGAGGCATCGCCTCAAAAAGGCCGAACTCACAAAAAATCACTGACGCTATGACTGAAAAACCTGTCAGTGTGGAAGAGGACGCGCCAGTTGATGAGGTTCTTCATTTAATGGCATCCCATCAGCTCAGACGCATACCTGTAACCAAAAACAACAAGCTGACTGGTATTGTCACGCTTGGCGATCTATCCTTATCTGAACAAACAAATGAACGTGCCGGCAGTGCTTTATCAGATATTTCAGAGGACGAAAACAGAGAGCAAGGCTTTTTGCATTAACACATAAATCTTTGACATGTTAAATAGGCTGTATTGTAATGAAAAATAAGGCAAGACATGCAATTCACATCACGGGGGTGATAGATTGAAAAATATATTAAGAGCCATGGTTATCCTCTTGATTATTTGCGGAACTTATGTTCTGTTTATTCAATATGGGGCTGTTCCTGAAAAAAAATCAAATGACAGCGAGCCTCAAGTCTCTAACGAGGAAGCGGCAAGCGGCAAACGAATACATATGCCGACTTCGGGATTATTGTCCTTTATGGGCAAATCCGCCGACGATGTAAAGAAAAAACTTGGGGAACCGGAACGTATTGACCCCTCGGCTTATGATTACGAATGGTGGGTTTACAATCAGGGAAAAGACCAGTATGTGCAAATCGGGATGCTGCACAATAAAGTGGTCACATTATTTGCGGCGGGAAATGATATTAACGCAAAGCCCTTCAAAATCGGTGAGTCAACGGGAGAAGTATTTAAGACAACCCAGGTGGCTCCGTTTGTAAATGTAGAGTATAAAGGAAATTCCTATCGGTTTGAGTTTTCTGAAGAGGACATCAACACCAGACCGACTGTAAAAGTAGGGAAGATGTACGTCCAGCTGTATATGGACAAATTTGAAGGGAAGCTATCCAGCATCAGGGCGTTTGATGCGCAAACCTTTGTCAAGCAAAGACCTTATGAGGTAGTGTACCGCGGTGAGTTAGTAGAACCGCAAACCGTTACGGAAGATAAGTGGAAAGAGATCCAATCAACGAGTGAAAAGCAAATACTCGATTTGACCAATGTCATTCGTGTCAAACATGGGTTAGCTAAGCTTGAGTGGGATCAGCCGACGGCCGAAGTGGCTTTTGGCCACAGTGAGGACATGAAAGAAAACAACTATTTCTCCCATGTATCGAAGAAATACGGCACGCTGAAGGACCGCTTAGAAAAAGGGGATGTCGACTTTGAGCAAGCGGGAGAAAATATCGCGTACAATTATGTGGACGGTCCGGCTGCTGTAGAAGGCTGGCTGAATAGTGAAGGCCATCGAAAAGCGCTTCTGCATTCAGACTACACGCACCTTGGCGTTGGTGTAGACCGGAAGTATTACACTCAAAACTTTATTAAACGCTGAAATCAGCCGCGGACGACAGGTCCTGCGGCTTTTTATTGTTTCTGCAAAGGCTTTAGAACAAGGCGATTGCAGCAGACGAAGCTTTCTCAATGGGTACTGCGAGTGACATTACCAAAAAAAATGAACTTTAAGAAGCTGAAGCTTGATCAGTCCAGCTCTTTTTTGATGAGGAGACTTTAAGACCGGCAGGGGTCCATTAAGGATCTTGTACTGCCGGGCTTTGGAATGCGGCATCCCAAACATTTGCAAAGGGCAGGAATCTTGATTTCAGGAACAATTAAGGCCCCGGCTTTATCGGGGGAGGAAGCTTCTGTTAATCTGCGCTTCTTGTTGTACGAGAAAATGATTTTTCGATGAATATTAGGCGAACACAATGGCTCACAAACCGATACATTGTAGTAGGTATATTTTTCGGAGGGGGTGAGGATTGTGGCGAATCAACATGCCAATCATTCAATTAATGACTTTAAACAATTCGTTAAAAAACATCCCAAGCTGATCAAAGAAGTGCGCAAAGAACAAAGAAGCTGGCAGGACGTGTACGAAAATTGGGTCCTTTTCGGAGAGAAAGACCCCATTTGGGACTCGTACAGAGAACCGGAGGAAGCCGCAGAAGCGGTACCCGAAACATCAGAAAAAAATGATTTTGTTTCTAAAATGGTTACAGCTGTGAAAAAGATGGATGTCAATCAAATGAATGAACAGATCAATAAAATGAGCCAGTCGATCTCATCGTTGCAAAGCCTTCTCAACACATTTTCCGGAAGCGGACAGAAGCAATCTCAGCCAGGGCCCGGACAGCATCCTTTTTCTTTTCGGAAGGATTAATAAAGGAGAGCTTATATGCGCAAAGACGTTCAGGAATTTATTTTAGCAGATAAAGAACGAAAACGATTCTTAAGAGAACAGCCGATATGGTACCGGAGGCTGGCGAGAAAGCCGGATGATCTGGCTTCATTTCAGCTTGAGATGATGAATTTTTACGAAAAAACCATTCCGCATCGGGTGAATCAATTTACGAACGGGATTCAAATGGCGCAAATGATGATGCAAATGTTCCAGGCAATGCGGACAAAAGATTAAAAGACCCGAAAAAGGGTCTTTTTCATTGTGTAAACTAGGGAGGCTTTTATAAGTCTATTTTTAAGGGCGGCTAAGCATTTTCCAATTGGCTGGTTTCATGGTAAACTAACAACTGGAGGTGCGTGCTATGTATGCGACGATGGAATCCGTGCGGCTTCAAAGTGAAGCTCAGCAGCTTGCCGAGATGATTCTGCAGTCGGAGACGGCTGAGAACTACCGCAATTGTTACAAGCGTCTCCAGGAAGATGAAGAGGCAGGGCGGATTATTCGTTCTTTTATCAAAATAAAAGAGCAATATGAGGATGTGCAGCGTTTTGGCAAATATCATCCTGACTATAGAGAAATATCCCGGAAAATGAGGGAGATCAAACGGGAGCTCGACCTGAACGATAAGGTGGCCGACTTCAAAAAAGCGGAGACGGAACTGCAGTCTATTCTTGATGAAATCAGCGTTGAAATTGGGACAGCTGTATCAGAGCATATTAAAGTTCCGACTGGGAATCCTTATTTTGACGGTTTGTCTTCATGCGGAGGCGGCTGCGGATCAGGCGGCGGCTGCGGATGCAAAGTGTCATGACGAGACTGGCCGTCTCGTCTTTTACATATAAGAGAAATCAGGCAGGTGAATGTATTGGAGAATAGACGCCAAGGCATGATTGTGTATCTTCATTCTTTAAAGCAAAGCAAAATGCTGAGAAAGTTCGGAAATGTGCATTATGTGTCAAAACGCTTAAAATATGTCGTGCTGTATTGTGATATGGGCCAAATTGAAAAAACAATGGACAAGATCTCATCTTATTCTTTTGTTAAGAAAGTTGAGCCTTCATATAAACCGTTTTTAAAATTGGAGTTTGAATCAAAGCTTGATAAAGCAAAAGAATATGATTATAAAATCGGAATATAGCTGTATAAAAAAATCCCCGCAGGTTTCTGCGGGGTCCTTCTATTCCTTAACAAGTTAAGGAGAAGGCAAAGGGAGAGGAGAAACCGGAGGAAGAACTTATGGGGAAACGTAAGTCTTCTCCGCGGTTGGCAACAACATCCTCTGGATGCTGTTGCTTATAGTATGGACAATGATCATTCCGCTTATACACTTGTATATGAAGATTAGCGCTCATTGTTTGAAAGAATGCTTTATGATAAGATAGGATTGGTTTTTTTCTTATACATAACGGCGTCCGGCCGAACAAGGAAACAAAATAGCTTTTAGAAAAAGTGGTGTGGAACATGAGAGTAATTTCTGGATCAAAAAAAGGCCGTTCACTTAAGGCAGTGCCGGGAACATCAACGAGACCGACAACCGATAAAGTGAAGGAATCCATTTTCAATATGATTGGCCCTTATTTTGATGGGGGCAGGGGGCTTGACTTATTCGCAGGAAGCGGAGGTCTTGGTATTGAAGCGCTTTCACGAGGGTTTGACCATTGTGTATTTGTTGACCGTGATTTTAAAGCGATTCAAACGGTGAAATCGAACTTGAAAACATTAGAGCTTACAGCATATGCAGATGTGTACCGTAATGATGCGGAACGTGCTTTGCACGCAGCTGCGAAAAGAGAAGCGGGCTTTCACGGGATTTTTCTTGATCCTCCGTATAAGGAACAAAAACTGAAGGCGCTCTTAAGTGTGATAGACGAACAACAAATGCTGGAGGATGGCGGCTTTATCGTCGCAGAGCATGACAAAGACGTCGAGCTTCCCGAAGCAGTAGGTGATCTAGTGATAACAAGAAAAGAAACCTACGGCCTGACAGGGGTGGCGATCTATAAAAAGAGGGGGTTGTGATGTGACGAGTATAGCTGTCTGTCCCGGCAGTTTTGATCCGGTGACCTACGGGCATCTGGATATCATTAAACGGGGGGCTAATATATTTGATCAAGTGTATGTGTGTGTGTTGAACAATTCTTCAAAAAAGCCGTTATTCAGTGTAGAAGAACGCTGTGAGCTTTTGAGAGAAGTGACAAAAGACATTCCGAACATAACAGTTGAAACGTCACAAGGGCTGTTAATTGATTATGCAAAAAGAAAAAATGCAAAAGCCATTTTAAGAGGCTTGAGAGCGGTGTCTGATTTTGAGTACGAGATGCAGGGAACATCCGTAAACCGCGTGCTTGATGAATCAATTGAAACCTTTTTTATGATGACAAATAACCAATATTCTTTCTTAAGCTCAAGCATAGTAAAAGAAGTGGCAAAGTATAAAGGTGCGGTGTCAGAATTTGTACCGCCGGAAGTCGAGAAGGCGCTTCAGAAAAAATTCAGGCAAGGATGAGTGTTTTTAAGCTCATCCTTTTTTTGTACCGTTTGTCAGTCTGTAAGAAAAAATGAAAATGTACGTAAACAGTGCACATAACGTGACAGCAGGGCCAATCTCCACAAGCAGATTCCATCCGCTGATAAGAGCTGTCGGCAGCTCACCTGTATCTAGAGATTTAAAAACGTACTGATCATGGTCATTCCACGCGGTGTAAAGAGGTTTCCATAACAGAATGACAAAAACGGCGGCATAAATGCCTTGCAGCACACGCGCAATAAAGAATGGTTTAAATCTGATGTCCGTCTCTGATAAAATGCCTGCCACCTGAGCCTGAACGGAAAAGCCGCTGAATCCGAGGATAAAGCTGACAACAACAGCTTTTTGCAAAAGGGAGACATCTGTCTCGCTGACAAGCTTGCTTCCTAATGTGATTTCAAACATTCCTGATAATAGAGGAATGTCCAATTGAGCGGGAAGCTGAAACAAGGTCAGTGCGCCTTTTGTAACAATAGAGAGAATATCGGTCAGCTGTACGACGGATAACAAACGATTAAAGACAGAAAACAAAATAATAAAGCCGCCTACCATTAGAAGCGTTTGAACGGATGAGGTTACAGCGTCGCCCAAAATTTTTCCTAAAGGCCGTTTTTCCGCAAGCCTTGCGGTGTGAAGCGCATGTAAAGCATCTTTGATAGAAGGCAAAGATATGGTTTTATTTCTCATGAGCTGGCGCTCTTCTTTACGCCCGTAGGAGCGCATCGTTAAACCGACAGCCAAATTACCCAAATAGTGTGCAGATGCTAATAAAATACCTAATGACGCATT
Organism: Bacillus halotolerans; assembly: GCF_001517105.1. Lineage (GTDB taxonomy): Bacteria > Bacillota > Bacilli > Bacillales > Bacillaceae > Bacillus > Bacillus halotolerans. The sequence goes on along the minus strand of NZ_LPVF01000010.1, from coordinate 514,097 downwards.
CTGAAAAAAGCCGACGGCGACAGCTCCAAAAATAAAGAGCGGGTTGGATGAATTGGTGAAGGAAGCAAGCCGTTCTGCTTCTACTCTTGAAATCTGTTTTTCCTGCCGCAGCCTTGCCGTCAGTTTTGCGCCCGCGGGGTTCCCTGATGCCATGCCCATGGCCAGAACGAAGCCGCCGACACCCGGCACGCGGAAAATAGGGCGCATAAAAGGCTCAAGCAGAACACCGACAAACCTTACAATACCAAAGCCGATTAATAGCTCAGACAGTATGAAAAACGGCAGCAAAGACGGAAATACGACCTCCCACCACATGGACAGCCCGGTTTTAGAGGCTTCGAATGAGGCCTGCGGATGTGAGATGACAGTCGCTGTTAAAAAAATAAAAAACGCAGCAATCAAAAGTGTATGAATTTTCGACAAGTTCATTCTTACCTCCCCGACGCTAAAAATGCACAATGACATGTATATCATGATAAAATATGGTATGACTCGAAACGGCCAAGCAGTACCTGTCCTCTTGACCCTTTGTACTAATATACGAGCATAGGGGTTCAGTTTAGACCATAGAATTCCGTATACAGGGAATTCGGGCAGGAGGTTAATATGTTGGCCAAACCTAAAATCGGGTTAGCGTTAGGATCGGGAGGCGCCAGAGGACTTGCTCATCTCGGCGTGCTTTCCAGTTTACATAAGCACCAAATTGATGTGGATATGATTGCGGGGAGCAGTATGGGCGCTTTGGTCGGCAGCTTCTATGCCGCGGGGCATGACGTGGAAACGATGAAAAAAGTCGCCAAGGCTTTCAAACGGCGGATCTATGCTGATTATACGGTACCGAAACTCGGTTTTTTGAGAGGTGACCGTGTCAGGCAGCTCGTGCATGCTTATACATTCGGCAAACCGATTGAGGAACTCAAAATCCCTCTTGGAATTGTCGCGTGTGATCTGCAGACAGGAGAAAAGATTGTTTTCCGCAAAGGATCAGTGTCAGATGCGGTTCGGGCAAGCATCAGCATACCAGGCATTTTTATTCCGCAGAAGCTGGACGGACGGCTTCTCGTAGACGGCGCGGTGGTCGACCGTATTCCGGTTTCTGTTGTAAAAGATATGGGGGCTGACATTATCATCGCTTCAGATGTCTCCAGGGTTCGGAAAACCGAAAAGGCGGCGCATATTTTTGATGTAATCATGCAAAGTATGGATATACTGCAAAATGAATTGGTGCGACATCAAACGATTGCCGCTGATATCATGATTCGCCCTTCTCTTGAAACATACAGCTCCAGCTCGTTTGCCAATATTGATGAAATGATATCGGCAGGCGAGGAGGCAACAAACCGAATGATCAGCCAGATAAAAAAAGAAATAGAGAATTGGGAGGGCTAATAATTTGCTACGTAAAAAACATTTCAGCTGGATGCTTGTCATCCTCATACTGATTGCCGTTGTATCATTTATAAAACTGCCATACTATATTACAAAACCGGGAGAAGCGACAGAGCTCGGCTCACTGATAAAAGTGGAGGGGGGCTACTCGGAAACAGGGAGTCTGTCCTTAATGACTGTCAAAGTGGGACCGGCTAATCCATTTACATACGCATGGGCTAAAATGCACCCCTATTATGAAATTGTTCCTGATGAAAGCATCAAGGAAGAAGGCGAATCAGATAAGGAATATATGAAACGGCAGCTGCAAATGATGAAAAGCTCACAGGAAAATGCCGTCATCGCCGCATATCAAAAGGCAGGAAAAAAAGTAAGCTATTCCTTTAACGGCATCTACGCAAGCTCAGTTGTCGAAAACATGCCGGCGAAAGGGAAAATAGAAGTCGGCGATAAAATCATCAACGCGGACGGAAAAAACTATCAGTCTGCTGAAAAGCTGATCGATTATATCAGCAGCAAAAAAGCCGGGGATAAAGTAAAGTTAAAAATCGAAAGAGAAGAAAAAGAAAAGACGGTCACCCTTGCGTTAAAACAATTTCCTGATGAGCCTGGCCGTGCCGGAATAGGAGTTTCGCTGTATACGGACAGAAACGTCAAGGTAAAGCCTGATATTGATTTCGAAATCGAAAATATCGGCGGCCCGTCAGCGGGATTAATGATGTCGCTTGAAATCTATAATCAGCTGACAAAACCAGACGAAACAAAAGGCTACGATATTGCGGGAACCGGTACCATTGATGTTGACGGAAAAGTAGGCCCGATCGGCGGCATTGATCAAAAAGTCGTCGCCGCAGACAAAGCCGGCAAAGACATTTTCTTTGCTCCGAATCAAAACGGCGCAAGTAATTCAGATTACAAAAATGCAGTAAAAACAGCGAAAGACATTGATTCGGACATGAAGATCGTGCCTGTTGATACGATGCAGGATGCGATTGATTATTTGAATAAGCTGAAAGCGAAAAGCACCTAATATCCAGGTGCTTTTTTTATATGCTCAAAAAACGGTGTTCATCCTCGTCATATCGTATTGGGGCATGTCCGTATTCTTGTAAATCAAACTCGGTTCTAAGGGGCTCTTCAATCGCAAGGCTGTAGATTCTGCTTGCTTTAATATCCAGATCGAGAGCGGGGTGGGAAAAGGAGGCCAGCTTGCTGACAAGCGGAACGGACAGCTCCTTTTTCTTTTCTGATAAAAAGGCCTGTCCTTTTTTCGTCATCCCAAGTAGTCTGATATAAGGCACCTCCTCGACATTGAGCAGCCGGTGAATCTCCTGTTTTTTCGTTCTCGTTAAAATGTGTGTACTCATCCGCTGAAGCCTCGTCCACGTATATCGCTTTGTTTTCAGAAACTCCATAAATTCCTGATAGGAGCTGGCTTTTCTGATTGAACGGAGGATTCTGTTCTCCAGCCCTTCCTCAACCTCGTATATGTGCTGTAATTCTAAGGCTGTGAGAGTCGAAAGACTATATTTCAAGTAAGAAAAATAGCTTTCTGGTGTATGCCACAGCCCGAAAGACTTGCGGTAATTCGCTAATTCCCGTGCAGCTGCTGCGGGAAGAAACGTAACGCAGTCTTCAAAAGACTTTTCAATCAGGGCTTTTCTGATGCTGGTTGCGCTGGCGATATGGCTGTCTTCATCAGGAAGGTCGGCATCATGATAATCCGAGGAGATTCTCGATGTCGTATAGGGTTTCATTTCATATCCGCCGGAAAGAATCGATTTCACATAATGGTACCCCAAAATATTGTTCGGCTTCGACATATCAAGTCCGTTTTCTCTATGTAAAATGGATTTGAAGGCGATAGCAGCAGCTGATGGATAACTGGCACCCTTTTTAAGCTCTTCTTTGATACATTGATCAAACGAATCTTTATGCTCATCCATTACCTTTGCGGTTTCTAAAAACGGCTCAATTTGTCCGTTCTCACTCCCGAAAAACAGTGCCTCGCATCCCAGTTTGTTCAAAGTGGAGACGCTGCCGTGTGCAAAAATCTCCGCTTTTTGCACCGCGTAAAGATATGGCAGTTCGATTACGAGGTCGACCCCGCTTTGAAGTGCCATTTTTGTGCGGGCCCATTTGGATACAACAGCAGGCTCCCCGCGCTGCAGAAAATGTCCGCTCATCACCGCAACAGCCGTGTCACATCCGGTTTGCCGCTTGGCTGTTTGGGCATGATAAAGATGTCCGTTATGAAAGGGATTATACTCAACCACCAATCCGACAGCTTTCATATTTTTTCCGCCTTTCTTGCTATGTTTAAAAACGTATGGTACATTTGCAATTGAAAACTCTTACGTCTTTTTTGATTTAAGTGTATGCATAGTATATTCAGCTGTCAACGATGCTTGGCTGGCAGCATTATGCTGTAAAGAAAAAATATTGACAAAAACATTCTTAAAAGCTATAATCATGTTTGTTGCTTTCCTGAGGTGATACAAATGAAATGGACGATTTATCAGTTGCATCAAATGAAAAAACCGAGTTTTGAGTTTGATGAGACAGTTGAGTTACATGAGCTGACAAAGCTGAATTCTGACATTCGCCGCATTTCTCCTGTAAGGGTGAAAGGCAGAGCGGATATCAAATCTAAGCAGGTTTCGTTTGATTTTACGATCTCAGGCGAAATGATTTTGCCATGCTCAAGAACACTCGTTGATGTTCCGTATCCATTTACAATTTCGACAAAAGAACTGTTTATATTTCATCAGACGGATGATATAGAAGATGATGACGTTCACACTGTTGAGGACGATACTATCGACTTAACTCCGATCGTGAAAGAAGAAATTCTTTTAGAAATCCCTATGCAAATCTTTTGTGAATCTGAACAAGAAAAAGGAGCTGCTCCTCAAGAAGGAAAGGACTGGCAAGTCATTTCAGAGGAAGACAAGAAGAACAAAGTCGATCCGAGACTTGCAGCCCTTGAAAAGCTCTTAAAACAAGATGATGAATCTTAACTCTTTAAGGAGGTGGGAATAATGGCTGTACCTTTTAGAAGAACTTCTAAAATGAAAAAAAGATTGCGCCGTACACATTTCAAACTTAATGTACCTGGTATGACAGAATGTCCGTCATGCGGAGAGATGAAATTGTCTCACCGTGTATGCAAAGCATGCGGATCATACAACGGCAAAGACATAAATGTAAAAAGTAACTAATAAGAAAAGCGCAGGGTGAAAACCCTGCGCTTTTTCTTTTTTTCTTCCTGTCAGCTTGCAGAAAATTTGTGAGTGCAAATAGTCTATCTAATCTATTACCGGCATATGTATGAGATAAATAAGCTGACATGGAGGGAGATTGATTTGACCATTACAAGACAAGATGCTTGGACACAGGATGAGGATTTGCTGCTGGCAGAAGTTGTGCTTCGTCATATTCGCGAGGGCGGAACACAGCTTTCTGCCTTTGAGGAGGTCGGAAGGGCACTGACCAGAACAGCCGCTGCCTGCGGATTCAGGTGGAACTCTTATGTGAGAAAGCAATACCAATCAGGCATAGAACTGGCAAAAAAACAGCGGAAAGAACTAAGAAAACAAATTGGGGTTCATTCCGTCAATATGCCGCATTCCGTCAAGCAGGCTTCCCCGGCAGCTTCAGAGGGGAAAAGAGATTTGTCTATTCAGGATGTGATTGAGTTTCTCGAGCAGTTTAAAGAAGCGCCGTCCGCGCAAGAATTCCACGTTGAAAAGGAAAAAATGAAGGAGCAAATTCAGTCGCTGCAAAAAGAACTTGAGGATTTACGGAGTGAAAATCAAACATTGAGAAACCAGCTGGAGATGACAGAAGAGGACTATAAGGCACTGATCGATATTATGGATCGAGCCAGAAAAATGGTTGTTTCGAAGGAAGACGGGAGACTGAAAAAAACAGCTCAAGAAACGTAATGACCCTCAAATGAACCGGCCCTAGAGTCATCAAAGGCCGGTTGTTTCATTTCTATGCTGATTCACCCGGTGTCATTTCGCCATCCATATCCGGATGCCAGATGAGCGGGTTTTCCCCTTTGTCCCGCGCCATGTCATATTTGACTGGTTCAAAGTTCATTTTACTAAAAAACTCTGCTGATTTAATCCGAGAATTTGTTCGAATCGGCATTCTGAATGATTTGGCGAATTCAACCAATGCTGTACCGTAGCCCCTGTTTTGATAACCTGGAAGGACCTCAAGCTTCCAAAGCTCTAAGTAATCCTGGTGTTGGTCGAAGTAAGGATTTGATTTGCCATTGACTTGATACAGACTCATTCGCGCTACCAGTTTATCCCCGAAATAAATCCCATAAAAAGGCGAAGTGCTGTTATTTTCAATGATATTTTCTTGAAGATCTTCAAGCATTGAGAGTTCTTGTATACCGTATTCTTTGAATTTCTTGAATTCTTCAAGCGTTTTATAGTTGACGAGCAGACGTTCTACTTTAATCAAATTAATCTCCCCCTTTGTTGTTCTCTACATATATTGTAAACGCTTTATTTAAAAAATCCAAATATTTAAACTTTAATTTAAGGTTTTGAAATCTCTGTGAAGTATTTTTTTCATACTTCTGCTATGATAATACGTAAATGTTAAATTGGGTGTGACATCATGAAAATTGGAATTATCGGCGGGGGCTCCGTCGGTCTTTTATGTGCCTATTATTTATCTTTGGATCATGAGGTGACTGTTTTGACAAGGCGGGATGAACAGGCCGCAGCGATTCAATCGGAAGGGATTCAGCTTTATAAAGCCGGAAAAGCGTTCAATGCTCATTGCAGCGCGGGCACAGCTATTGATTCATGTTTTGACCTTCTTGTCGTGACAGTGAAACAGCATCAGCTTCGGACTGTTTTCCCGATGCTTGAACGAATCAAAAAAACAAATATTTTATTTTTGCAAAACGGTATGGGCCATATTCACGGCCTTAAAGACTGGGGGGCTGACCATTCCGTTTATGTTGGGATTGTTGAGCACGGAGCTGTAAGGAAATCGGATACAGCAGTTGAACATACAGGTATTGGTGCGATAAAATGGAGCGCATTCAAGCATGCTGAACCAGATCGGCTGAACGCGGTGCTCCAGCATAACCATTCCGAATTCCCAATTCGCTATGAGATGGATTGGTATCGACTGCTGACGGGCAAGCTGATCGTAAACGCCTGCATCAATCCGTTAACTGCGCTGCTGCGTGTGAAAAATGGAGAGCTGTTGACTGTGCCTGCTTATTTTTCTTATATGAAGCTCGTTTTTCAAGAGGCGTGCAGCATTTTGCGGCTGGAAGATGAAGAGGCGGCCTGGGAGCGTGTGCGTGCAGTTTGTGAGCAAACGAAAGACAATCGCTCTTCCATGCTGGTCGATGTGACCGCCGCACGGCAGACGGAGGCTGACGCCATCCTCGGATATTTGCTGAAAGAAGCACAGCTTCAAGGCTGCGACGCTGTTCACCTTGCGTTTTTACATGGCAGCATCAAAGCTTTGGAGCGAAACCCAAACAAAGTCTTTTGAGCTTTTCTGGTAACATGCTATACTCATTTCGGATAACTAACTATTTATTGGAGAAAGGAAGTTCTAGAAGATGCAGCTAACTGAACTTTCCATCAAAAATCAGAATGTGTTTGTACAGCACTATATAGATGGTAAAGAAGAAATGTCTTCTTTTTTTGATTACAGCATTCATCATAAGGATATGTGGCAAGAAAGACTGAAAGATTTATCCTCGCGGGTTTTCGCAAGAGAGGAATTGACAGCCTATTTATCCTCTTATCACAACAAATTCGGCTCAAGCGCCATGCAGCATTCTATTGAGAAGCTGAAGGATCCGTCAAGTGTTGCTGTTGTCGGCGGACAGCAGGCAGGGCTTTTAACAGGACCGCTTTACACTATACATAAAATCATCTCAATTATTGTTTTAGCAAAGGAAAAGGAAGAACAGCTGCAAGTGCCTGTTGTACCGATCTTTTGGGTTGCCGGAGAAGACCATGATTTGGATGAAATTAATTTTGTCCACACGTTAGAAGAAAGCGGTCCGGTGAAAAAAAAGCTTCCGCAGTCTTACTGGAAAAAGTCATCTGCCGCCAACACACCGCTTGACCAAGACAAATGCGCCGCATGGATAGACGATGTGTTTGCGGCTTTTGAAGAAACAGACCATACGAACACACTTCTAGAACATGTGAAACGATGTTTAAGGGAATCTGTTACGTTTACTGATTTCTTTGAACAGCTGATTGCGGATCTGTTTCAAGAGGAAGGCTTAGTATTGTTAAATTCCGGAGACCCGGGAATTAAAAAGCTGGAAACCGCCATGTTCCAAAAGATCCTCCGTGACAATGATGAACTTGCACACGCTGTTTCTAAACAGCAGGACTTCATGCGCGAAGCGGGCTACAAGCCGATTATCGAGTCTGGAAAAGAGCAGGCACATCTGTTTTATGAATATGAAGAGGAACGCTTTTTAATTGAGAAGGACAACGGCCGCTTTGTGATTAAGGAGCTTGATCTGGCATGGTCGATGGATGAACTTTATACGCATATAGAAGAACAACCTGAACGCTTCAGCAATAATGTTGTAACCAGACCGTTAATGCAGGAATTTTTGATTCCTACCTTGGCATTTATCGCGGGCCCCGGTGAAATCAACTATTGGGGTGAGCTTAAACAGGCTTTTGCAGTGATGGGCTTTAAAATGCCTCCTGTTATGCCGAGGCTGAACATCACGATAGTCGAGCGCCATATTGAGAAAAAACTGGCTGAACGAAAGATATCATTACAAGAGGCGATAGAAGGCGGGACGGAAAACCAAAAAGAAAAATACTTTGAACACCAGATTCCGGAAGAGTTTACCGCGGTGATTGAGCAAGCGAAAAACCAGATTGAAGCGATTCATAAAACCGTCCGGCAGGAGGCGCTTAAGGTTGATCAGAGCATGGAGCCTTTGCTCTTGAAGAACGCGGCGTTTATTCAGGATCAGCTTCAGTTTTTAGAGCGTACAGTGACAAAACGAATTGAAGAAAAAGAAGGCTATGTCTTAAGGGATTATGAGAGAATCCAAAATAGCATTAAACCATTGCTCGCACCGCAAGAGCGAATTTGGAATATCATGTATTATTTAAACAGGTACGGTCCAAAATTCTTCACATCATTCAAGAATCTGCCATTTTCTTTTCAAAATCAACATCAAGTTGTCAAACTTTGAAATAAAGTTTTAAAGAACCCTGAATAGTTCAGGGTTTTTTTTTATGTATAAACAGTGTAAAATGAAGTTGTGGAGAGAAGTGGTGGATAGTGGTGAGTTAAGGAGAGAAAGTGGGGCAAAAGATCATGTTTATGGGTGAATACCAGCATACAATCGATGCGAAAGGCCGCATGATCGTACCCGCTAAATTCAGAGAAGGCCTCGGTGAGCAGTTTGTGCTGACAAGAGGACTTGATCAATGTCTCTTCGGTTACCCTATGCACGAGTGGAAACAGATTGAAGAAAAATTAAAAGCTCTTCCTCTCACAAAAAAAGATGCCCGCGCATTTACCCGTTTTTTCTTTTCAGGTGCGACAGAATGCGAACTGGACAAGCAGGGCAGGGTGAATATCGCATCATCTCTATTGAATTACGCTAAACTGGAAAAAGAATGTGTTGTTATCGGGGTTTCGAATCGAATTGAATTGTGGAGTAAAGTAATTTGGGAACAATACACAGAAGAGCAAGAAGATTCATTCGCTGAAATTGCTGAAAACATGATTGGGTTTGATATATAATGAATCTTCGTGTATAACACTCTAAAAACAATTTCAATTCATCCTGATAAAAGGTGGGACCAACACAAATGTTTCAACACAAGACAGTACTTCTTCGTGAAACCGTTGACGGCCTAAATATTAAACCGGACGGTACATATGTAGACTGCACACTCGGCGGAGCTGGGCACAGTACATATTTATTACAGCAGTTATCAGAGAAAGGGCGTTTAATCGCTTTTGACCAAGATGACACGGCATTACAGCATGCGGAAAAAGCGTTGTCCGATTATCAAGGACAGCTTATTCTGATTAAAAGCAACTTTAGGTATTTAAAAGAATGTTTACATGAACACGGCATTACTGAAGTAGACGGTATTTTATTTGATTTAGGGGTGTCTTCCCCGCAGCTGGATACACCGGAAAGAGGATTCAGTTACCATCATGACGCACCTTTGGACATGAGGATGGACCAGTCGGCCACGCTTACGGCGAAAGAGGTCGTAAATGAGTGGCGCTATGAGGATCTTGTCCGTATTTTCTTTAAATACGGTGAAGAGAAGTTCAGCAAACAGATCGCCAGAAAAATTGAGGAGGCAAGAAGCAAATCTCCTATTCAAACTACGGGCCAACTGGTCGATCTAATAAAAGACGCGATTCCCGCTCCGGCCAGAAGGAGCGGAGGACATCCCGCAAAACGCGTGTTTCAGGCAATCAGAATTGCTGTGAACGATGAACTGAAGGTTTTTGAAGAGGCTTTGGAGCAAGCGATTGACGTGTTAAAGCCGGGGGGCAGGGTATCAGTGATTACCTTCCACTCACTTGAGGACAGAATTTGTAAATCTACGTTTAAAGAGAAGTCGTCACTTCCGGAACTTCCTCCGGGTCTTCCTGTTATACCGGAAGAGTTTGAACCGGAGCTCAAGCTTATCACAAGAAAACCGATCACGGCATCTGAAGAAGAGTTGGCAGAAAACAATCGTGCTCGTTCTGCGAAGCTTCGAATTGCTGAAAAAAGAAAATAACAATACGCGAACGCAAACTTAAAAGGAGGTCATCAGCCTATGAGCAATTTAGCTTATCAACCAGAGAAACAGCAACGGCATGCGATCAGTCCTGAGAAAAAAGTGATTGTCAAGAAAAGGGCTTCCATTACACTCGGAGAAAAGGTGCTTCTCGTCCTCTTCGCTGCGGCAGTGCTGAGCGTATCGCTTTTGATCGTATCGAAGGCATATGCGGCTTACCAAACAAATATAGAGGTGCAAAAGCTTGAGGAGCAAATTTCGTCCGAAAACAAGCAGATTGGTGACCTCGAAAAAAGCGTTGCTGATTTAAGCAAGCCGCAGCGCATTATGGATATTGCGAAAAAGAACGGCTTGAATTTAAAAGATAAAAAAGTGAAAAACATACAGGAATGATTCAAATGCCAAAAAAGAATAAATTTATGAACAGAGGAGCGGCGATTCTAAGTATTTGTTTCGCTCTCTTTTTCTTTGTCATCCTTGGGAGAATGGCATATATTCAAATAACCGGAAAAGCCGACGGTGAAGTGCTTGCGACAAAAGCGACAGAGCAGCATGAAAAGAAACGGACAATCGAAGCGAGCCGGGGCTCCATTTTAGACAGAAATGGAAAAGTGATTGCTGAGGATACAGCTACGTATAAGCTGATCGCTGTTCTTGATGAAAAAATGACAACTGACAAAAAGCATCCGCAGCATGTCAAGAACAAGGAAAAAACAGCGGAAGAACTGTCTAAAGTGATAGATTTGGACAAGGCTGAAATCCTTGATATCTTAAATAAGAAGGGTGCAAAACAAGTTGAGTTCGGATCCGCAGGCCGGGATATTACCTATTCCCAAAAACAGAAAATCGAAAAGCTGAAACTTCCGGGAATTTCATTTTTGCGTGATACAAAGCGGTACTATCCGAACGGCATATTTGCGTCCAACTTAATCGGCTATGCCGAGGTTGACCAAAAAACAAATGAAATTACGGGCGCGATGGGCTTAGAAAAAGTGCTGGATCAGTATTTGAAGGAGCGGGACGGATACGTAACATATGAAAGTGACAAATCCGGCTGGGAGCTCCCGAACAGCAAAAATAAAATTACAGCGCCAAAAAATGGTGACAATGTATATTTAACCATTGACCAGAAAATTCAAACCTTTTTAGAAGACAGTATGACAAAAGTGGCGGAAAAGTATAAACCGAAAAAAATCATGGCCGCAGTTGTTGATCCGAAGACGGGAAAAGTGCTAGCCATGGGGCAGCGTCCAAGCTTTGACCCGAATACGCGCGATGTGACGAATTATTATAACGATTTGATTTCATATGCGTATGAGCCCGGGTCGACAATGAAAATCTTTACACTTGCAGCTGCGATACAGGAGAATGTGTATAACGGCAATGAAAAGTACAAGTCCGGAACATATATAGTTGGGGGAGAACCTGTAAGGGACCACAATGATGGTGTAGGGTGGGGGCCAACAACATATCATGACGGTGTTGTAAGGTCTTCAAATGTTGCTTTTGCCAAACTGACTAATGAAAAATTGGGCTATTCCCGGTTTAATGAGTATCTTCATAAGTTCAATTTCTATCAAAAAACAGGTATTGACTTGCCAGGTGAAGTATCAAGTAAAATGAATTTTAAATATGAATTTGACAAAGCATCGACTGCATATGGCCAAGCCTCTGCTGTTACACCAATTCAACAGCTGCAGGCTGCAACTGCAATAGCAAATGACGGTAAAATGATGAAACCCTATGTCATAGACCATATTGTTGATCCTGACAAGAAAAAAACCATTTATCAAAATAAACCTCAGTCCGCCGGTACCCCAATTTCTGCGGATACCGCTAAAAAGGTTCGTAATATTTTAGGTGATGTCGTTACATCTGATATCGGTACTGGACAGCCATATAAAATTGAAGGTTTTGATGTGGCTGTTAAAACCGGAACAGCGCAAATTGCCGGACAAAACGGTTATCTGTCTGGACGCGATAATTACGTATTTTCTGTCATGGGAATGGCGCCTAAAGATGATCCTGAGCTGCTGATCTATGTTGCAGTGCAGCAGCCGCAATTAGAAAATGATGAAACAGGTTCTAATCCAGTATCAGAAATCTTCAACCCAACAATGAAAAACAGCCTGCACTACCTGAACATTGAACCGACTGAAACGTCTGATTCAAATAAGGAAGAAACGAAAGCGCAGGCGATGCCTGAATTAACAGATCAAACTGTAACAGGTGCTCAAAAGAAAGCGAAAGCCGAAAACCTCACACCGATTGTGATCGGAAGTGATATTGCGGTAAAAGAGCAATATCCAAAAGCGGGTGAGGAAGTTTTGACCAATCAGAAGGTCTTCCTGAAAACGGGGGGCAAAATCAAGATGCCTGATATGACAGGCTGGTCGAGAAGAGAGGTTCTTCAATACGGCGATTTGGCAGGAATTCATATTGAAGTGAGCGGACAAGGTTACGCTGTGAGCCAAAGCGTTAAGAAGGACAAAGAAATAAAAGACGGTACTGTGATCAAGGTGAAGTTTAAGAATCCTGATTAAATAGAAAGAAAGCTTACCCCGTCGGGTAAGCTTTCTTTTTTTATATCTCCAAAGAGGAGCGCCGTTCTACCTGTCTATACGCAGGCATAAAATGAAACAAGCCTAAATAAGGAGTGAACGGTGCCTTGCGCGTCTCGAATGTAACGGTTAGAAAACGTTTATTATTTGTTTTGCTTTTTGGAGTGATCGTATTTCTGATCATTGATACAAGGCTGGGGTATGTTCAGTTTGTCATGGGGGAGAAACTGACTTCTCTGGCGAAGGATTCCTGGAGCCGGAACCTGCCGTTTGAGCCGGAACGGGGAGAGATCCTTGATCGGAACGGCGTTAAGCTTGCCACAAATAAAAGTGCACCGACCGTATTTGTCGTGCCGCGCCAAGTCCAGAATCCGCTGAAAACGAGCAAACAGCTGGCTGCGGTGTTAAATATGTCTGAAGAAAAAGTATATAAGCACGTCACGAAAAAAGCATCGATAGAAAAGATTACGCCAGAAGGGAGGAAAATTTCAAATGAGAAGGCAAAAGAAATCAAAGCGCTCGATTTAAAAGGGGTGTATGTAGCGGAGGATAGTATCCGCCATTATCCGTTCGGCAGCTTTTTATCTCATGTGCTTGGGTTTGCCGGTATTGATAACCAAGGACTTCTTGGGCTTGAAGCCTATTATGATAATGATTTAAAAGGAGAAAAAGGCTCTGTTAAGTTTTATACAGATGCCAAAGGGAAGAAAATGCCCGATGAAGCGGATGACTACACGCCTCCTAAGGATGGACTCGATATGAAGCTGACTGTGGATTCGAAGGTGCAAACCATAATGGAACGAGAGCTTGATAATGCTGAAGCTAAATATCATCCAGACGGTATGATTGCAGTCGCAATGAATCCGAAAAACGGAGAAATACTTGGAATGGCAAGCAGACCTGACTTTGATCCGGCTGATTACCAATCTGTTGACCCGTCTGTTTACAATCGGAATCTCCCTGTATGGAGCACATACGAGCCGGGTTCTACCTTTAAGATTATTACACTTGCGGCGGCTCTGGAGGAGCAAAAAGTCAACTTAAAACGCGACCAATTTTATGATAAAGGGCATGCAGAAGTAGACGGAGCAAGACTGCGCTGTTGGAAAAGGGGCGGCCACGGGCTGCAAACGTACCTTGAAGTTGTGCAAAACTCCTGTAACCCCGGCTTCGTTGAATTGGGCGAGAGATTGGGCAAAGAAAAGCTATTCAAATATATAAAAGGCTTTGGATTTGGCCAAAAAACCGGGATTGACCTGCAGGGGGAAGGAACAGGGATTTTATTTCCGCTTGACAGAGTAGGCCCGGTTGAGCAAGCGACAACCGCCTTCGGACAGGGAGTATCCGTCACGCCGATTCAGCAGGTTGCAGCCGTTTCTGCCGCTGTTAACGGCGGCACGCTCTACACACCTTATATAGCAAAAGAGTGGCTTGATCCGGTCACCAAAAAAACTGTCAAAAAACAATCGCCAATCGCCAAGAAACAAGTCATTTCTAAGGAAACATCAAAACAAATCCGCTATGCTTTAGAAAGCGTCGTTGCAGAAGGCACCGGACGCAATGCGTTTGTCGAAGGCTATCGTGTCGGCGGAAAAACAGGAACAGCACAAAAGGTTAAAGATGGAAAATACCTCGAAAACAACCACATTGTATCATTTATCGGTTTCGCTCCGGCTGACGATCCGAGTCTTGTCGTCTATGTCGCGGTGGATAACCCGAAAGGCACGATTCAGTTTGGCGGAACCGTTGCAGCGCCTATTGTGGGAAGTATTATGAGAGACAGCCTGCCGGAGCTTGGTGTTAAGCCTAGGAAAAATCAAATCGAAAAAAAATACCAATGGAACGACACAAAAACAATAGAAGTTCCGAATGTTGTAGGGATGTCTGTCTCAGATCTTGAGTCACTCTTGGTGAATCTGAATATAGATGCTTCCGGAAAAGGAAGCAAAATCGTCAAACAATCACCAGCTGCAGGAACAAAAGTAAAAGAGGGCTCTAAGATACGTGTTTATTTGACTGAAGAAGATGAAAAGGAGGCAGCCGATTAATTCGGGCTGCCTATTATTTTATTGCAGAAAAATGCTGATATCTTTCAAGATTAGCTGGATGTATCCTTTTTTTACGCTAAAATATGAACTGTATGCTTAAAAGTCATTATCACATCATTTGATGTGACTTCAATGATAAAAAGAACGAATAGAATGTTGAGAGGTTTGATACGATGAAACTTACAAAGCTGCTTACATACTTAACAACCGAACCTTCTGTAAATGACTCACAAGACCCTGAAATAACTTCAATTGAGATGGACTCCAGGGAAGTAAAGAAAGGGAGTCTTTTTGTATGTGTAAAAGGGTATACGGTAGATGGCCATGATTTTGCGCAAAAAGCAGTTGAAAACGGCGCAGCGGCTATTGTGGCTGAAAAGGAGCTTGATGTGGATGTGCCTGTCATCATTGTCCGGCAGTCACTGCGGGCGCTCAGCGTTTTGTCTGATGCGTTTTACGGACAGCCGACAAAGAAACTGCAGCTGATCGGAATAACGGGCACAAACGGAAAAACTTCTACGACCCATATGGTTGATGAGATTCTCAAAAAAGCGGGGAAACGAACAGGCTTAATCGGCACGATGTACATTAAAATCGATGACGAAACACTTCCCGTTAAAAACACGACACCGGAAAGCGTCACGTTGCAGCAAACATTTAAAAAAATGAATGACAAGCACGTCGACACGGCCATCATGGAGGTTTCTTCTCACGCTTTGTCACTGGGACGGGTTCACGGCTGTGATTATGACATTGCCGTGTTTACGAACTTAACACAGGATCACCTTGACTATCACAAAACGATGGATGAGTACCGACAGGCAAAAAGCCTGCTGTTTTCTCAGCTTGGCGGGGCATTCAACCATGAAAATCCAAAACGGGCTGTTTTAAACGCGGATGATGAGGCAAGCGCTTATTTTGAAAAGGTCACTGCGGCACATATTTCTACATATGGAATTAAAAACAATGCTGATGTAATGGCGAAAGATATCAAAACCACTGCACAGGGCACGAGTTTTCAACTGGTGACGAACAAAGGCACTAAGCACATCACGATGTCGCTCGTTGGACAGTTTAACGTGTATAACGTGCTCGCTGCTGTTGCGACTTGTATTGCGGCAGGCATTCCGTTTGAAACCATTACAGAAGCCGTGGAAGAATTGCATGGCGTAAGAGGCCGTTTTGAACTGGTTAATCAGCAGCAGGAATTTCCGGTTATAGTTGATTACGCGCATACGCCGGACAGCCTTGAAAACGTGCTGAAGACATGCAGAGACATGGCGGAAGGAAAGCTTTTTGTCGTTGTCGGCTGCGGCGGAGACAGAGATAAGACGAAACGCCCGAAAATGGCGAAAATCGCTGTTGAGCTGGCTGACGAACCGATTTTCACTTCAGATAATCCAAGAAGCGAAGATCCGCGTGCCATTTTAAGAGATATGGAAGCAGGGGTAGAGAACGAATACTACCACAGCATCGCAAATCGCGAGCAGGCGATCTTCTTTGCCATTGCCAACGCCAAAAAAGGCGACGTTGTCCTCATTGCCGGGAAAGGCCATGAAACCTATCAGCAGATTGGGAACGAAACTTTTGACTTTGACGATGCCGAAGTGGCGGCAAGAGCGATTGTCGAACTGAATAAAAATAAGACGAATTCATAGGAAAGAGATGTTATTGAATGATGGAGCTTGAAAAGATTTTTCATATGGAAAAAAATCATGAATATGATAACTACGTATGTCGTTTGAAAGAAACAGGAGGAGAAAAGGACAATGCTTGAGCAAGTCATTCTGTTTACAATTTTAATGGGTTTTTTAATCAGTGTTCTGCTCTCTCCGATTCTTATTCCGTTTTTAAGAAGATTAAAATTCGGCCAGAGTATTAGAGAAGAAGGACCGAAATCACATCAGAAAAAATCAGGGACACCGACAATGGGCGGAGTCATGATCATACTGTCTATCATTGTGACAACAATTGTGATGACACAGAAGTTTTCAGAAATAAGCCCGGAAATGTTCCTGCTGCTGTTTGTTACGATCGGTTACGGTTTACTCGGCTTTTTGGATGATTACATCAAAGTCGTCATGAAACGAAATCTCGGTCTGACGTCAAAGCAAAAACTGATCGGACAAATTATCATCGCAATTGTGTTTTATGCGGTGTATCATTACTACAATTTTGCGACGGATATCCGCATTCCTGGGACTGATCTGTCATTTGATCTTGGATGGGCTTACTTTATCCTTGTGCTATTTATGCTTGTCGGCGGATCAAACGCCGTCAACCTGACTGACGGTCTTGACGGTTTATTATCAGGTACGGCAGCTATTGCTTTTGGCGCCTTTGCCATCCTGGCTTGGAATCAATCCCAATATGATGTTGCTATTTTCTCAGTCGCGGTTGTCGGAGCGGTGCTGGGCTTCCTGGTATTCAATGCGCATCCAGCCAAAGTGTTTATGGGAGATACAGGATCACTTGCATTGGGAGGAGCAATCGTCACCATTGCCATTTTAACGAAATTAGAAATCCTGCTGGTCATTATCGGCGGTGTATTCGTCATTGAGACATTATCCGTTATTTTGCAGGTCATCAGCTTTAAAACGACAGGTAAACGAATCTTTAAAATGAGTCCGCTTCACCACCATTATGAGCTTGTCGGGTGGTCTGAATGGAGAGTTGTTGTAACATTTTGGGCTGCGGGACTTTTGCTTGCCGTATTAGGAATTTACATCGAGGTGTGGTTATAAGTGGAAAACGATCTATTTTTGCAAAATCAGCATTTTTTAGTCCTTGGGCTCGCGAAAAGCGGGTTTGCGGCGGCGTCTATTCTTCATGAAAAAGGTGTTTATGTTACAGTCAACGACCAAAAGCCTTTTGATGAGAACGAACCAGCCCAGAAACTTTCTGAAAAAGGGGTCGAAGTTGTCTGCGGAGAGCACCCTGTTTCTCTGTTCGATCAGCACCAGATTACTGTACTGATCAAAAACCCGGGAATTCCATATGAAAATATTATGGTTCAGGAAGCAGAAAAAAGAGGCATACCGATTTGGACAGAAATTGAGCTTGCCTACCATCTGACTAATGCCAAATTTATCGGGATTACCGGATCGAATGGAAAAACGACAACGACGACGCTGATTTATGAAATGCTGAAGGCAGACTCTCAAAAGACGCTGATCGCCGGAAACATCGGTACAGTCGCAAGTGAGGTTGCCTATCACGCTGATGGAGATGAATGGATCGTAACGGAACTTTCGTCATTTCAGCTGATGGGGACGCACGACTTCAGGCCTGAAATCAGCCTGATTTTAAACGTGTTTGATGCCCATCTGGATTATCATCATACGAGAGAAAACTATGAAAAAGCGAAACAGAAAGTGTATCTGCATCAGAACGCTTCAGATAAAGCAATTGTCAACCAGGATGATGAAACAGTCGTCCGCCTGGCTGAAGCCGGAGAAGCCGGAATTGTTCCTTTTTCAGTACGCAAACAGCTTGAACACGGCGCTTATGTAAAAGACGGCATGATTATGTACAGCGGCGAAGCTATTCTTCCTCTGGAAGAGGTTGTGCTGCCGGGTGCGCATAATCTGGAGAACATTTTAGCTGCGATTGCGGCAGTGAAAACGGCTGGAGCGTCCAACGAGGCCATCAAAAAAGTGCTGACAAGCTTTACCGGCGTCAAGCACCGTCTCCAGTATGTCACAACGGTGAAGAACCGTAAGTTTTATAATGACAGCAAAGCAACAAACGTTTTGGCGACAAGCAAGGCGCTTTCGGCTTTTGAAAAACCTGTCATCCTGCTTGCAGGCGGACTGGATCGCGGAAACGGGTTTGACGACTTAAAGCCTTACATGAAGCACGTCAAAGCGGTGCTTACATTCGGACAGACAGCACCGAAACTCGAACAGCTCGGAAATGAGCTGGGAATACAACATGTCAAACGTGTCGATAATGTTGAACAAGCAGTATCTGCGGCGTTTGCGCTCTCAAATGAAGGAGATGTCATTCTGCTTTCACCTGCGTGTGCGAGCTGGGATCAATTCAAAACATTTGAAGAACGCGGTGACATGTTTATAGACGCCGTGCATATGCTTAAGTAAGGGCTTGTCTTGGAGAATCGGCAGCCCTAATGACTTTAAGCTTGGGGTGTCGATTGATTTGACTACTAAAAAAACATCGCCTGATTTGTTATTGGTCATCATTACGTTATTATTATTAACAATTGGATTAATTATGGTGTACAGTGCGAGTGCGGTATGGGCGGATTATAAATTTGACGACTCATTCTTTTTCGCGAAACGGCAGCTGCTGTTTGCGGGCATCGGAGTTATTGCTATGTTCTTTATTATGAATGTTGATTATTGGACATGGCGGACATGGTCTAAATTGCTGATGGTTATCTGTTTTTTCTTGCTGGTGCTTGTTTTAATACCAGGCGTAGGCATGGTGCGGAACGGTTCAAGAAGCTGGATCGGAGTCGGCGCATTCAGCATACAGCCTTCAGAGTTTATGAAGCTTGCGATGATAGCATTCCTTGCTAAATTTCTCTCTGAAAAGCAAAAAAACATTACATCGTTCAGACGTGGATTTGTCCCGGCGCTTGGCATCGTGTTTTCCGCATTTTTGATTATTATGTGCCAGCCTGACCTCGGAACGGGAACGGTAATGGTCGGTACTTGTATTGTCATGATTTTTGTAGCCGGTGCGCGAATCGCCCATTTCGTCTTTCTCGGGCTGATCGGCCTGAGCGGATTTGTCGGGCTGGTACTGTCGGCTCCATACCGGATTAAACGGATTACCTCTTACTTAAATCCGTGGGAAGATCCGCTCGGCAGCGGTTTTCAAATCATTCAATCGCTATATGCGGTAGGGCCTGGCGGATTGTTCGGAATGGGGCTTGGCCAAAGCAGACAGAAATTCTTTTATCTGCCTGAGCCGCAAACGGACTTTATTTTCGCCATCTTGTCAGAGGAGCTTGGGTTTATCGGCGGGTCGCTTATTTTGCTTCTGTTCAGCGTGCTGCTGTGGAGAGGAATCAGGATCGCGCTCGGTGCACCAGATCTATATGGCAGCTTTGTCGCTGTGGGGATTATTTCAATGATCGCGATCCAAGTTATGATCAATATCGGCGTTGTGACGGGCCTTATTCCGGTAACTGGCATCACGCTGCCGTTTCTGAGCTACGGAGGTTCATCGTTGACCCTGATGCTGATGGCTGTCGGCGTGCTGCTGAACGTGAGCCGGTACTCGAGGTATTAATGAATTTTATTAGTGAAGCGATCCTATGAAACAGGAAGCTGGGAAACAATTGATGCGATAACCCTGTCCATAAAAACAGGGTTATCGTTATGTTATAGAGAAACTGAGACTGGGGGAAGAGTTATGCGAATTGCAATAAGCGGAGGCGGCACAGGGGGACACATTTATCCTGCCCTTGCCTTTATCAAAGAGGTGCAGCGCCGCCATCCTGATACGGAATTTTTATATATCGGGACAGAAAACGGATTAGAGAAAAAAATTGTAGAACGGGAAAATATACCGTTTCAATCCATTGAAATTACAGGTTTTAAAAGAAAGCTTTCATTTGAAAACGTAAAAACGGTGATGCGTTTTCTAAAGGGCGTTAAAAAAAGCAAATCGTATTTAGCGGAATTTAAGCCGGATGCCGTGATTGGAACGGGCGGTTATGTGTGCGGGCCGGTTGTATACGCGGCTGCAAAAATGGGGATTCCGAGTATCGTTCATGAACAAAACAGCCTGCCGGGCATCACCAATAAGTTTCTTTCAAAATATGTTAATAAAGTAGCAATATGTTTTGAGGAAGCAAAATCACATTTTCCAAGTGAGAAAGTTGTATTTACGGGAAACCCGAGAGCCTCTGAGGTCGTCTCAATAAAGACGGGCCGCTCAATGGCTGAATTCGGACTCTCTGAAGAGAAAAAAACCGTATTAATCTTCGGCGGAAGCAGAGGCGCCGCACCGATTAACCGAGCGGTCATTGATATGCAGGATGCGCTGAAATCAAGAGCGTATCAAGTTCTGTATATTACGGGCGAGGTTCACTATGAGAAAGTAATGACTGAGCTGAAAAACAAGGGTGCAGCTGACAATATGGTCACAAAACCGTTTCTCCATCAGATGCCAGAATATTTAAAGGCAATTGATGTGATTGTAGCAAGAGCGGGTGCGACGACCATTGCGGAAATTACGGCACTAGGAATCCCGAGTGTGCTGATTCCAAGTCCGTATGTAACGGCGAATCACCAGGAGGTCAATGCGCGATCTCTCGGTCAGCATGATGCGGCGATTGTGTTAAAAGAAACCGAACTCAGCGGGGAAAAGCTGATTGAAGCGCTTGACCGGATTGTGCTTGATGAACAAACATTAAAGGATATGAGCGAACGGACAAAGTCACTCGGTGTTCCTGATGCGGCTGCCCGTTTATACAGCGTACTTGAAGATTTGAAAAAATAATAGAAAAGCAAATGGAATGCGGAGGTTTACGATGGAGAAAGTGATACAAGAATTAAAAGAACGCGAAGTCGGCAAGGTGCTTGCAAATGAACCGCTCGCAAATCATACAACAATGAAAATCGGCGGTCCTGCGGATGTATTGGTCATTCCAAGCAGTGTAGATGCTGTCAAGGACATCATGGATGTTGTAAAAAAATATGAAGTAAAGTGGACAGTCATCGGCCGCGGGTCAAACCTTCTTGTATTAGATGAAGGAATCAGAGGCGTGGTCATCAAGCTGGGTGCGGGTCTTGACCACTTGGAGCTTGACGGGGAACAAGTCACTGTCGGTGGCGGTTATTCAGTCGTGCGTCTTGCTACATCGCTGAGCAAAAAAGGCTTGTCGGGATTAGAATTCGCTGCCGGAATTCCGGGATCTGTCGGAGGGGCTGTCTATATGAATGCAGGCGCTCACGGGTCTGATATGAGTAAGATCCTTGTCAAAGCGCATATTTTATTTGAAGATGGCACGATCGAGTGGCTGACAAATGAGGAGATGGAATTCACCTACAGAACGTCCGTATTGCAAAAGAAACGCCCTGGTGTTTGTCTTGAAGCCGTTCTGCAGCTTGAACAAAAAGATAAAGAATCAATCGTTCAGCAAATGCAAAGCAATAAAGACTACAGAAAGAATACACAGCCGTATTCAAGCCCTTGTGCAGGAAGCATATTCAGAAACCCGCTTCCGAACCATGCCGGCAATCTAGTGGAAAAAGCAGGCTTAAAAGGATATCAAATCGGCGGTGCGAAAATATCGGAAATGCACGGGAACTTTATCGTCAATGCGGGCGGAGCATCAGCAAAAGATGTGCTTGATCTGATCGACCATGTGAAAAAGACGATCCGTGAAAAATACGAGATTGAGATGCACACAGAGGTTGAAATCATCGGTGAAAATCGCTGATTCAAGTTCTGAACTGAAGCTGTTCATATGATATACTGTAAGCAAACACAAACGGCATCATAGTATGCCGTTTGTTTTGGAATAGGCAGACTTTTAAGGCTGTTTCATTTGAATGAGGTGAACAGGCAATGAATCCGGGGCATGACCGAGAAAAAATCGTAAATATTGAAGAGCGGATCCCTAAAATTAAAGAGCAGAGAAAACAGAAGGCAAACCGCCGGCTTATTTCATTTATTATGCTCTTTTTTATGATGGTGCTGATCATCGTGTATCTGCAGACACCGATCAGTAAAATTTCATCAATCTCTGTTAGCGGCAATGAGAATGTTTCCAAAAAGGAGATTATTGATCTTTCCGATATCAAAAGCGGGGATACTGAATTTTGGAGTCTGGATAAGAAAAAAACAGCAAAAAAGATTCAGCAAAATAAATTAGTAAAAAAAGCAGAAATCAGCAAATCCCTTCCTAATAAAATCAACATTGCGATCGAAGAATATAAAGCGATTGCTTATTTAGAAAAAGACAATGTGTATTATGAAGTCCTTGAAAACGGTTCAGTTTTGCCAGACGAAGTAACGCCGGATGATGCGGGACCGATTTTGGTGAATTGGACAGACGCTAAAAAACGTGTTCAGATGGCCAAGCAGCTCGATGCTTTGTCAAATTCTATAAAACAATCGATTTCAGAAGTGTATTATACTCCTGTCAAAATGGATCAAAACCGAATTAAATTATATATGAACGACGGGTATGTCGTCACTGCATCCATCAAAACCTTTGCAGACCGAATGAAAACGTATCCTTCTATTATTTCACAGCTCAGCGGCAGTAAAAAAGGGATTATTCATTTAGAAGTTGCAACCTATTTTGAGGAGTTTGGAAAAAGCGATTCGTCTGCCAAAAAGGAAGATGGAAATTGAGGGGCAAATCAGCCGTCCTTCTTTCTTTGATTATGCTTATCGCCGGCTTTTTAATTTCTTTTTCTTTTCAGACGACAAGAGAAAACCACAAAAGCATGACAGAGACGGAAGAATGGAAAAAAGAATATGCCCTGCGGGATGAACTGCTGAAACAAGAGAAAGAAAACAAGGACCTTGAAAAAGAACTGTATCAAAAGCAGAACAAAGTCCGTCAGACTGAAAATAAGCTGAAAAACGAAAAAACCGAATACTATAACGTCCTGGAAGATGTAGAAAAGTACAGAATGTATATTGGGGAAGTCGGTGTACAAGGAGAGGGCGTTCAAGTGACTTTGGAAGATGCTTCTTACATACCGGAAGGAGAGAACGTGAACAGCTACATCGTTCACGAAAGCCATCTCTTTCAAGTCATAAATGAACTGTATATATCTGGTGCGGCAGCCGTCTCCGTCAACGGCCAGCGGCTGACCCATGATTCCTACATCAAGTGCAACGGGCCGGTCGTAACGGTAGACGGGGTGCAGCACCCCGCCCCGTTTGTCGTTTCTGCCATCGGAGATCCTGATGTCCTGCTTCCTTCGTTAAATATAGCAGGAGGCCTGATCGATCAGCTTTCTATGGATCATATTTCTGTTACCGCAGAAAAAAAGAAAAATGTACAAATGGAACCCATTCTGAAAACGAAGGAATGACTGGAAAAGCGGGTGAAGTGATTGAAAATAAAGCGTTCCTTCATTAGCATCAGCGTGCTTATGGTCATATTCGGCCTTATGATATCTGTTCAATTTAATTCTTTAAAGCATCCACAAGTCCGAGATACAAGAGATATGTGGGATATAAGAGAAGAGCTTACATCAGAGCAGAAGAAGCAGGAAGAGCTGCTGGCTGAAATTAAAAAGTATGATAAATTGCTGAATACCTATACACAAAACAAAGAATTGACAAAAGAAACAGCGCTCAATAATACATTACAAACCTTAAAAAAAACAGCCGGCATGACCGATATAACAGGTAGCGGAATTGTCATAACCCTTTCTCCGCTTTTTTCTGAAAGCGTAACTGGAGAGGCGGTCAAAAATCCACCGCCGGATTTACTAAAGAAGCTGATCAATGAACTCAACTCCTATGGTGCTGAGCATATCTCAATAAATGAGCGAAGAGTTGTGATTTCTTCAGTGATACGGGACATAAACGGCACAACAAAAATAGACGGATACAGCCTTGATGATTATCCTTTAACAGTAAAAGTGCTTGCTGAAGATCCGGACAAGCTGTACAGCAGGGTAAAGGGGTCCGATTTGGAGGATATCTTTGCTTCTGAAAATGTAGCGTTAAAAGCAGGTAAGTCTGACAGCAGCCTGACTTTAAAAGCTTATGACAGAGCAGTGGACGTACAACAGCTAAAACCGCTGAAAGACTAAAAGGGAGGAGAATTGTCATGTGGCTGCCCGTGCTTGGACTCGTGCTCGGAATAACGATCGGATTGATGACAAACTTAACGATACCGAGTGAATACTCAAATTATTTATCACTTGCGGTGCTTGCTGCACTTGATACTTTAATCGGCGGAATCAGGGCGCATTTACAAGGTACATATGATGAAATGGTATTTGTTTCCGGTTTCTTTTTTAATATTATATTGGCAATAAGTTTAGCTTTTCTGGGAGTCCATCTTGGTGTAGACTTGTATTTAGCAGGTATATTCGCATTTGGAGTCAGGTTATTTCAGAATATAGCCGTTATAAGGAGAAATCTACTAACAAAGTGGACTCTTTCTAAAAAAAATAAAAAAAATGTGATATAAAAGAGGATATACATAGGATATAACGAATATTTTCAATAAACATAAAATGTGAAAAGCACATAAGGAATATTCCGTTGTTATTTTTTGTTACACACTTGTAAAGCCACATTCATTGTATTGTTGTTCCGCAAATAATAGAATAGAAATGATCGAAATGTGAGGAGGTGCCATAGAATGAACAACAATGAACTTTACGTCAGTCTTGACATCGGTACGTCCAATACAAAAGTGATCGTCGGAGAAATGACAGATGATTCCCTAAATATTATCGGTGTGGGAAATGTACCGTCTGAAGGGTTGAAAAAAGGCTCAATCGTTGATATAGATGAGACCGTTCATTCTATAAGAAAAGCGTTTGACCAAGCTGAAAGAATGGTAGGTTTTCCGCTTAGAAAAGCTATTGTCGGCGTTAATGGAAATTATATCAATATTCAAGATACAAACGGTGTTGTAGCAGTTTCCAGTGAAAATAAAGAAATTCAAGTAGAAGATGTCCGCCGCGTCATGGAAGCGGCTCAGGTTGTTTCAATACCGCATGAACAGCTGATAGTCGACGTCATTCCTAAACAATTTATCGTAGATGGAAGAGATGAAATTACCGACCCGAAAAAAATGCTTGGTGTGCGTTTAGAAGTAGAGGGTACACTGATCACCGGTTCAAAAACAATATTACATAACTTGCTTCGCTGCGTTGAAAGAGCCGGTGTTGAAATAACTGATATTTGTCTACAGCCTCTGGCAGCCGGTTCTGCTGCTTTGTCAAAGGATGAGAAAAATCTCGGTGTGGCTCTCATTGATATAGGCGGAGGGTCAACCACCATTGCCGTGTTCCAGAACGGACACCTGACTTCTACCCGTGTCATTCCTCTCGGAGGCGAAAATATCACCAAAGATATCTCCATCGGATTGAGAACGTCCACAGAAGAAGCGGAACGTGTGAAAAAACAATTTGGACATGCCTACTATAACGAGGCTTCAGAAGATGAAGTATTTGAGGTAACCGTTATAGGCACCAATCAGAAACAAACATTTACACAGCAGGAAGCAGCGAATATCATAGAAGCAAGAGTCGAAGAAATTCTTGAGATTGCTTCAGAAGAACTTCGCAATATGGGAATTAGCGATCTGCCGGGAGGCTTCGTGCTGACAGGGGGGCAAGCAGCAATGCCTGGTATCATGTCACTAGCGCAGGATGTGCTGCAAAACAATGTCAGAGTGGCGAGCCCGAATTATATCGGTGTAAGAGATCCTCAGTATATGACGGCAGTTGGCATGATTCAATTCGCCTGCCGGAATGCAAGAATTCAAGGCAGAAAAATTGGCTTCAAGATGCCTGAAGAAGCGATACAGGAAATCGCCGTCTCATCAGCAGAGGAACAAGAGCAGCATCATCACCAAAATGAGATGCAGCAACGGCCAAAAGGAAAACAAAAAACACAAGCCGAACATAACAAACAGAGCAAAATGAAAAAACTATTAAGCATGTTTTGGGAATAGATAGATAGTCATTCGGCAGATTAGGAGGATTTAGCATGTTGGAGTTCGAAACAAACATAGACGGCTTAGCATCAATTAAAGTAATCGGAGTAGGAGGCGGCGGTAACAACGCGGTCAACCGAATGATTGAGAATGAAGTGCAAGGAGTAGAGTACATCGCGGTAAATACGGACGCTCAAGCTCTTAACCTGTCAAAAGCAGAAGTGAAAATGCAAATCGGCGCAAAGCTGACTAGAGGATTGGGAGCAGGTGCAAATCCGGAAGTCGGAAAAAAAGCCGCAGAGGAAAGCAAGGAGCAGATTGAAGAAGCGCTAAAAGGCGCTGACATGGTATTCGTAACAGCTGGTATGGGAGGCGGAACAGGAACAGGTGCCGCACCGGTTATTGCGCAAATCGCAAAAGATTTAGGAGCATTAACAGTCGGAGTCGTTACAAGACCGTTTACGTTCGAAGGTCGCAAAAGACAGCTGCAGGCGGCGGGCGGAATTTCTGCAATGAAAGAAGCGGTGGACACGCTGATTGTGATCCCGAACGACCGTATTCTTGAAATTGTTGATAAAAACACGCCGATGCTTGAAGCATTCCGTGAAGCTGATAACGTACTCCGTCAGGGGGTTCAAGGTATTTCTGACCTGATCGCTACTCCTGGTCTCATTAACCTAGACTTTGCTGATGTGAAAACGATCATGTCAAACAAAGGATCTGCTTTAATGGGTATTGGTATTGCGACTGGAGAAAACCGTGCTGCAGAAGCTGCGAAAAAAGCCATTTCCAGTCCGCTTCTTGAAGCAGCAATTGATGGCGCGCAAGGCGTCTTAATGAACATTACTGGCGGAACAAATCTGAGCCTTTATGAAGTTCAAGAAGCAGCAGACATTGTCGCTTCTGCATCTGATCAGGATGTAAACATGATTTTCGGTTCTGTTATTAACGAAAATCTTAAAGACGAGATTGTGGTTACTGTGATTGCCACTGGTTTTATCGAACAGGAGAAAGATGTTACGAAACCCCAGCGTCCATCATTAAACCAGAACATCAAATCACATAATCAGAGTGCTCCAAAACGTGAGCCGAAACGAGAGGAACAGCAGCATCAAAACACAGTCAGCCGTCAAACCTCACAGCCGGCTGACGATACGCTTGATATTCCGACATTCTTAAGAAACCGCAATAAACGCGGCTAATTGAAAGGGCAAAATCGTTTTCGATTTTGTCCTTTTTTTATTTTTTCCTCAACCATTTCCATTCATCTCTTATGCCTTTTGCACTATGTCTTCCTACACATAACAACAAACCAACCTATTATACCTACTGATATTTCGTGACCATATCATCATTTTCATTTATATGGAAATAAGATGACAGAAAACGACAATATCTGTAATTGAGATTGTCTACAGTTAACGTACAGCGAAGCTTTGACAAACAAATTGAATGTTAAAGGAGGGACGACATTTTTTTACAAAGTGGTTTAAAAAAGGGGGATGAAAAATGAGGAAACAAACGAAAAACAGACTGATCAGTTCTGTTTTGAGTACAGTTGTCGTCAGTTCACTGCTGTTTCCGGGTGCAGCCGGGGCAAGCAGCAAAGGCGCCGCTTCTTCTGTAAAACAGGAGCTTCAATCTTCTGAATCGATTCAAAACAAGATTTCCAGCTCATTAAAGAAAAGCTTTAAAAAAGAAGAAAAAACTACCTTTCTGATCAAATTTAAAGATCAAGCTGATACCCAAAAAGCAGCAAAATCAGCTGTCAAAAAAGCGAAATCTAAAAAGCTGACCGCTGCTAAAACGGAATATCAAAAGCGTTCTGCTGTTGTGTCATCTTTAAAAGTCACAGCCGATGAATCCCAGCAAGATGTCCTAAAATACTTGAACACCCAGAAAGATAAAGGAAATGCAGACCAAATTCATTCTTATTATGTGGTGAACGGAATTGCTGTACATGCTTCAAAAGAAGTCATGGAGAAAGTGGCGCAGTTCCCTGAAGTAGAAAAAGTGCTTCCGAATGAAAAACGGCAGCTTTTTAAGTCATCCGCTTCCCCATTCAATATGAAAAAAGCAGAAAAAGCGATAAAAGCAACTGACGGTGTAGAATGGAATGTAGACCAAATAGACGCACCGAAGGCTTGGGAGCTTGGCTATGACGGAACGGGTACGGTTGTCGCCTCCATTGATACCGGGGTTGAATGGGAACATCCTGCATTAAAAGAAAAATATCGCGGGTTTCATCCGGAAAGCCCCAATGAGCCTGAACATGACATGAACTGGTTTGATGCTGTAGCGAACGAGTCAAGTCCATATGATGATCTTGATCACGGTACTCATGTAACAGGTACAATGGTTGGTTCTGAGCCTGATGGCACGAATCAAATTGGTGTCGCACCTGGCGCAAAATGGATTGCTGTTAAGGCGTTTTCTGAAGATGGCGGGACAGACGCTGACATTTTGGAGGCTGGTGAATGGATTTTAGCTCCAAAGGACGCAGAGGGCAACCCTCATCCGGAAATGGCTCCGGATGTCGTCAATAATTCTTGGGGCGGGGGCTCCGGCCTTGATGAATGGTACAGAGATATGGTCAATGCGTGGCGGGCGGCCGACATTTTCCCGGAATTCTCTGCGGGAAATGCTGACCTCTTTAACCCGGGAGGACCTGGTTCTATTGCGAATCCTGCCAATTATCCGGAAGCGTTTGCGACCGGAGCGACTGATATTAACAAAAAGCTTGGCGATTTTTCACTCCAGGGACCGTCGCCATACGATGAAACAAAGCCGGAAATTTCTGCTCCAGGCGTAAACATCCGGTCTTCAGTTCCCGGCCAGACATATGAAGACGGTTGGGATGGCACGTCGATGGCAGGACCGCATGTTTCTGCTGTTGCTGCGCTATTGAAGCAGGCAGACGCCTCACTTTCTGTCGATGAGATGGAGGATATATTGACAAGCACGGCTGAGCCATTAACGGATTCTACATTCCCTGACTCTCCGAATAACGGATACGGTCATGGTTTGGTGAACGCTTTTGATGCCGTATCAGCGGTTACAGACGGTTTAGGAAAAGCTGAAGGGCAAGTTTCTGTCGATGGGGAAGATGACGAGCAGCCTGGCTTTCAGCATGAGAAAGTAAATGAAGCTTATGAAGGTGCCAGCCTTCCGCTTACCTTGACAGCTGAAGACAATGTGAGTGTGACATCCGTGAAATTGTCCTATAAGCTGGATCAAGGCGAATGGAACGAGGTCAAAGCTAAACGAATCAGCGGAGATCATCTGAAAGGAACGTACCAGGCGGAAATCCCAAATATAAAGGGGACCGCATTAAGCTATAAGTGGATCATTCAGGATTTTGGCGGCCATGTTGTCGAGTCTGACATATATGATGTATCCGTGAAACCTAGCATCACTGTTGGATACAGGCAGGATTTTGAAACAGAACCAGGTGGCTGGCTTACGAGCGGAACAAATAATAACTGGGAGTGGGGAGTTCCGGAATCAGGCCCTAATGCAGCTGCATCAGGAGAAAAAGTATATGGGACAAACCTGACTGGAAATTATGCCAATGGTGCGAATATGAATCTCACTATGCCTCCAATTGACGTGCCTGATTCAGGCAGCCTGTTTCTTCAATTTAAAAGTTGGCACAACCTGGAAAATGATTTTGATTATGGCTACGTTTTTGTTTTACCGGAAGGCGAAACGAATTGGGAGCAGGCAGGGGCCTATAACGGAAAGACTTCAAACTGGACCAGCGAAGAAATTAATTTATCCGCATACAGAGGCCAAAACATTCGAGTGATGTTTAACCTTCAGTCTGATGAAAGCATTGCAAAAGAGGGCTGGTACGTTGATGATGTTCAGCTTTCAGACAAATCTTCCGGGAAAACAGCCAAAAAGAATAAGCTGGGCGTACAAAAACCGGCAGAAAAGCAAAAGAAAAAAGCGGTTAATCCAAAAAAGGCTAAGCCGTCAACAAATACAGCTGCCAAAACAAAACATCGTGCTGATATGCAGCCGCAAGCATTGCCGCTCAGAGCACAGGTCAGTGTGGTTGAAACAGGAAAATCAACCTATTCAGATCAATCAACCGGACAGTACAAGCTGACGCATAAAGCAGGAGACTACACGCTTATGGCAGAAGCTTACGGCTATCAATCGAAAACGCAAAAAGTGTCTTTGCAGGCAGATCAGACAACCCAAGCTAATTTTACGTTAGAAGAAATAAAGAAAGGCACATTAAAAGGAACTGTCATCAATAAAACAACAGGAGAGCCGGTAAAAGGCGCTTCCGTCTATGTTATCGAGGATGCCGCTGTTGAACCGGCAACTACAAACGACAAAGGAGAATATACACTTGAGGCCTACGAGGGCTCTTACACCATTAAAGTGGCTGCACCGGGCTATTACAGTGATGAATTTTCCGTTGATTTAAAAGGTGATATCACAAAAGAAACTGTGCTGAAGCCTTTCGTCGGATATCCGGGCGAGATCGGATATGATGACGGAACAGCGGAGAATGCAAATTCCTATTTCGCGGCCGGAAACGGATGGGCGGTTAAAATGTCACTTGCTGACGGCAAGGAAAAAGGCATGCTGACAGGAGGGCTATTCAGATTCTGGGATACGGAGTTCCCTGATCCTGGCGGCACAGAGTTTAAGGTCGAGGTTTACGATGCTTCAGGGAAAGATGGAGCACCCGGCAAAAAAATTGCGGGACCATATAACGCGGAAGCTCTTCGTAATGGCGAATGGACGAAAGTCGATCTCAGCTCGAAGGGGATTATGGTTGATAAAGACTTTTATCTTGTCTATATCCAGTCAAAACCTGATCCATATTCACCAGGCTTGGCAATGGATGAAACCGGGCAGTACTCAGATCGCAACTGGCAGTATGTTAACGGAGCATGGCAAAAAGGAGATAAAGAAGACGGCAACTATATGATTCGCGCGTTAGTCGATTATGAAGCTGCCGTACCTGATATTACTTCTCCTGAAGATAAATCATACACCAATAAAGAGAACGTCACGGTAAAAGGAAAGGCATCTCCGGGGACGACTGTAACCCTTTATAATGGTGATAAAGAAGCAGGAGAAACGAAAACTGCCGCAGATGGCACGTTCGAGGCAGGAGTTTCACTCAGCAAAGGGGAAAACAAGCTGACAGCGGCTGCATCAACAGACTCCGGAACGACAGATGCTTCAAGTCCTGTCACGGTCACACTTGATCAAGACAAGCCTGAACTGACGCTTGACAATCCAAAGAATGGCGAGAAAATCAATAAAGAAACGCTGACTGTTAAAGGCACTGTTTCAGATGACAACTTGAAAGAAGTAAAGGTTAATGGCAAAAAAGCAACGGTCACAGACGGTTCCTACTCTGCCCGTATCCTTTTGGAAAACGGAAGCAACGAAGTAAAGGTGACAGCCACTGACTTAGCAGGTAACAAAACGACGAAAAAAGCTGTCATTGATGTGAATTTTGACCAGCCAGTCATTACTGGACTGATTCCTGGTGAGGACAAAACCTTAAAAGCCGGTGAATCGGTCAAAATCGCTTTTTCAAGCGCGAAAGGCGCAGATGCAACGTTTGTCATTCGCCTGCCGCTCACAAATGCAAGAGCGAATGTACAAAACGCTACCGAGCTGCCGTTAAGAGAAATTTCTCCGGGACGATATGAAGGCTACTGGACAGCAACATCTTCTATTAAAGCAAACGGAGCTAAGGTAGAGGTTATCGTTCGAGACGATTACGGCAATGAAACTACAAAAACAGCGAATGGAAAACTTTATATCAATACTGAAAAGTAAGTGTAAGAAAGCTGCCGCTCTTGGCAGCTTTTTTTCTATATCCTCTCATTTATTCCCTCGACAAATTAAGCAGTTATCCCTGAAAAATTGTATGGGCCTCTCAACATTAATTGACAGACTTTCCCACAGAGCTTGCTTTATACTTATGAAACAAGAAGGGGAACAGCGTGATGCAAGAAAGAAAGGGGTCAGGTGTGAAAATCTATTTAGATGTCATTTGGCTGTTAAACTTTTGTTTTGACGCACTGTTGCTTTTACTGACTGCTTTTATTTTAAAACGCCATGTGAAAAAAAGAAGATTGATAGGCGGCGCATTTATCGGTTCCAGTATTGTCCTTTTGATGTTTACTCCTTTCTCGCCGATCGTTGAGAACCCGGTCGGAAAGCTCGCTTTTTCGGTTGTCATTGTGCTCGTGACATTCGGTTTTAAGCGGTTTCGCTATTTCTTTCAAAATTTGTTTTCCTTTTATTTTGCTACTTTTCTAATGGGAGGGGGAATCATCGGAGCACATTCATTGCTGCAGTCAAACTCTATTGTCAGAAACGGTGTCATGATCACCAATCAAACCGGATTTGGCGACCCGATCAGCTGGATGTTTATCGTGGCTGGCTTTCCCGCATTATGGTTTTTTTCCAAGGGAAGAATCGAAGATATTGAAACAAAAAACATTCAATATGAGGAACGAGTCAGGGTACAGGCGGACCTGGGCGGCCAAACACTGCACGCAAGAGGCCTGGTGGATTCCGGCAACCAGCTGTATGATCCGCTCACAAAAACGCCGGTCATGATTCTTCACATTGATAAGCTTGAACCAATTTTCGGAGAGGCTGAAACGATGATTATCCGAAATGCAGACCCGATGGAAGCGATTGAACAGCTTGATGATTCGTTTCGTTTTTTAGATAAAATGAGGCTGATCCCATATCGGGGAGTAGGCCAGCAGCATCAATTTTTATTATGTATCAAACCGGATCATGTAACGATTATGACAAAAGATGAAATGATTTCCGCGGATAAATGCTTAATCGGCATCAGCACGTCAAAGCTGTCGGCAGATGGAGATTTTGACGCGATTATTCATCCGAAAATGCTGTCCGGAAAAGCCATTAAGCACGTATCCTAATGTTCGCAAATGTCCGTTACTTATCATACTCATAAGACGTGACATTTAGAAGGGAGAGGAAGATGAAAAAACTTAAATTGCGGTTGACGCACCTCTGGTATAAGCTGCTGATGAAACTGGGCTTAAAAAGCGATGAAGTGTATTACATAGGCGGGAGTGAAGCTTTGCCGCCGCCATTATCAAAAGACGAGGAGCAGGTTCTATTAATGAAGCTCCCAAGCGGCGACCAGGCGGCCCGCGCTATTTTGATCGAACGCAACCTGCGGCTTGTCGTCTATATCGCACGGAAATTTGAAAACACGGGAATTAATATTGAAGATTTAATCAGCATCGGCACCATCGGATTAATCAAAGCTGTGAATACCTTCAATCCGGAAAAGAAAATCAAGCTGGCTACATATGCCTCTCGCTGTATCGAGAATGAAATCCTGATGTATTTAAGGAGAAACAACAAAATCCGTTCAGAAGTTTCTTTTGATGAACCGCTTAATATTGATTGGGACGGCAATGAGCTGCTGCTTTCTGATGTGCTGGGCACGGATGACGACATCATCACAAAGGACATTGAAGCAAACGTGGATAAAAAGCTTCTGAAAAAAGCGCTCGAACAGTTAAATGAGAGGGAGAAACAAATCATGGAACTGCGTTTTGGGCTCGTCGGCGAAGAGGAAAAGACCCAAAAGGATGTTGCGGATATGATGGGGATTTCCCAATCCTATATTTCCCGTCTGGAAAAAAGAATCATTAAGAGATTGCGAAAAGAATTCAACAAAATGGTGTAAAAAAATTTTGCGGGTTAATCCCTTGATTCTACAAGGATTTCCCAATTATGACTATTTTTCGGTTTGAGTGCAGTGCATATTTTTCCCACCCGAGGAGATACTTAACGTTGTACAGCAGCTCCTGTAGGGAGGGAAAAAAGTGTCGAGAAATAAAGTCGAAATCTGCGGGGTGGATACCTCCAAATTACCCGTACTCAAGAATGAAGAGATGAGAAAGCTGTTTAGGCAATTGCAGGACGAAGGTGATGATTCAGCCAGAGAAAAGCTTGTAAACGGGAACTTGCGTCTTGTCTTAAGTGTCATTCAAAGATTTAATAACAGAGGGGAGTATGTTGATGACTTATTTCAAGTCGGCTGTATCGGACTAATGAAATCCATTGATAATTTTGATCTAAGCCACAATGTTAAGTTTTCAACATACGCTGTACCTATGATTATCGGAGAAATCCGCAGGTATTTGCGCGATAATAACCCGATACGTGTCTCGAGATCACTCAGGGATATCGCATATAAGGCACTTCAGGTAAGAGAGCGGTTAATCAGTGAGACAAGCAAGGAGCCGACGGCAGAGGATATCGCCAAAGTTCTTGAAGTACCGCACGAAGAAATCGTGTTCGCACTCGACGCCATTCAAGATCCGGTATCTCTTTTTGAACCGATCTACAATGACGGCGGAGATCCGATTTATGTCATGGATCAAATCAGTGATGAACGCAACAAAGATACACAATGGATTGAAGAGCTGGCTTTGAAAGAGGGCATGAGAAGACTGAACGAGAGGGAAAAAATGATTTTAAGAAAACGGTTCTTCCAAGGAAAAACGCAAATGGAAGTAGCTGAAGAAATCGGCATTTCCCAGGCACAGGTGTCCAGACTGGAAAAGGCAGCAATCAAACAAATGAATAAGAATATTCATCAATAGCATGCACGCCGAAAGCCTTTAAAACAATTTCTGTTTTAAAGGCTTTTCTATTTGGAAACGAGCGGTTTACGTTTTCGAAAAAGTAAGGTATCCTAGTCCGTACACAGTTTTGTGAAAATTAAAATAATTATTTGGCTTGGAAAGAGGAGGACCACAATGATTTTGAAGCTTGACAATGTCTCACTAAAACGGAATGGAAAATGGATACTAAAGGATATTCATTGGAAAGTAGAAGAAAAGGAGAATTGGGTGCTTTACGGATTAAACGGAGCTGGGAAGACCGCGCTGTTAAATATGTTATGCTCTTACTATTTTCCGACAGCAGGCGAGATGCAGGTGCTTGGTCATGTATTCGGAAAAACGGAGCTGGGAGATAAACTCAGACGAAAAATCGGCCTTGTCTCAGCGGGTCTTCAGCAAAAATTGTATCCGGCAGATTCAGCTTTTGAAATTGCTCTGAGCGGGGCATATGCTTCGATTGGCTTGTATGAAACACCAAGTGCGGAAATCAGAGAAAAAGCGATTGCCCTGCTCGAGGACTTAGGAGCCATTGATTATGCCGACCGCCGCTACGAAACTCTTTCTCAAGGAGAGAAACAAAGAGCTTTAATCGCAAGAGCGCTAATGGCTGATCCGGAGCTGCTTATACTGGACGAACCAGTTACAGGACTTGATTTTATTGCCCGGGAAAAACTGTTAGATACGATTACGCACATTGCAAGCAGGGAAAATGCGCCGTCTATTCTTTATGTTACGCATCATGCAGAAGAAATTTTGCCGATATTTGATAAAGCCCTCTTGTTAAAAAAGGGAGGAGTCTTTAGGTCAGGACAAATGAAAGACATGCTGACAGACGAATCACTTTCTTCTTTTTTTGATACGCCGATCCATGTATTATGGAATCAGGATCGTCCGTTTTTAACAAGAGCTGAGCCGGTAACAAATGCATAACAACATACGATTCATCCTGGGGGTGCTTTCGAAGCTGAGAGAGACGCTTGTCTCAACCCTTATTGACCTGATCTGGATCATACCAGCGGAGGGAAGCGGTGAAAAAAGCGGAGAATGCAGCAGCTTGCACTCTGCTTTCTTTATTAAGCCGTTTCATGAATATGAAACGGCTTTTTTCTATTAAAAATAGGAGCGGATAACATGATTGATCAAGTAGAATCTTTACTGAAAAAAGCGGAAGAACAAAAGGACGAGCTCATTGAGCTTGCGAAAACGCTGATTTCTTTTAAAACACCGGCGCCGCCTTCGAGAAATACAGACAGCATCCAAACATGGATTGCGCAGTTTTTGCTTGAACGGGGATTTTCCATCGACAAATGGGACGTTTATCCAGGAGATCCCAATGTTGTGGGTGTTTTAAAGGGAACAAATTCAGCAGCCTATCAAAGTTTAATCATCAATGGGCATGTCGATGTGGCAGAGGTAAAAGAGGGCGAGGACTGGGTGCATGACCCGTTTTGTCCCAGTGAGAAAAACGGTTTCTTAATCGGCCGGGGCGCTTCAGATATGAAAGGCGGAATGGCCTGTGTGCTGTTTGCTTTAAAGCTGATTCGTGAAGCGGGCGTTGAGCTCCCGGGCGATTTGATTCTGCAATCGGTCATCGGGGAGGAAGTCGGAGAGGCCGGCACGCTTGAATGCTGCAAAAAGGGCTATCACGCAGACTTTGCAGTTGTGGCGGATACGAGCGATATGCATATTCAAGGCCAAGGCGGAGTGATTACAGGCTGGATCGAAATGAAAAGCAGTCAAACGTTTCACGATGGAACAAGACGGAATATGATCCACGCTGGCGGAGGAACATTCGGGGCGAGCGCAATCGAAAAAATGGCAAAAATCATTTCTGGACTCGGTGAGCTGGAGCGCCATTGGGCCATTATGAAAAGCTATCCCGGCTTTACCCCCGGCACAAACACAATTAATCCCGCTGTTATAGAAGGAGGCAGACATGCGGCCTTTATAGCGGATGAGTGCCGATTATGGATTACCGTCCATTTTTATCCCAATGAAACGCATGAAGAAGTGGCTGCTGAAATAGAAGATTATATCAACAGGCTGAGTGACAGTGATATTTGGCTGAGGGAAAACCGTCCTGTCTTCAAATGGGGAGGCTCTTCAATGATTGAAGAAAGAGGAGAAATTTTTCCGGCCTTGGAAGTTGATCCGGCTCATCCCGGCGTTTTAGCCCTTACGGCGTCACACGAGGAGATCAAACAGGAACGCCCGATCATTGACGTTTCTCAAACCGTAACCGATGGGGGATGGCTTTATAATGCCGGTATTCCAAGCGTGATATACGGACCGGGCGATTTATATAATGCTCATGCCGTTAATGAAGAGGTATCGATTAAGCAGCTCGTAGATTATACGAAAATCATGCTCACGTTCATCATAAGATGGTGCAGCCGCAAAAAAGAACAATGATATGAAAATTTCTCCTTGCTGACAAGGTTCAGCCCGCCCGTTCATATACTAGAAAAAAAGGACCGAAAAAGGACGTGATGGGATGATCAGCATTTCAGAATTTCAAGTAAAGGATGTCGTCAATGTCTCTAACGGAAAAAAATTAGGGAGCATCGGTGATATTGATATCAATGTCACCACAGGAAAAATTCAGGCGATTATACTAGGGGGAAATGGAAAAGTTCTCGGTTTTTTTGGAAAGGAAGAGGAAATGGTCATTCCTTGGCGAAATATAGTTAAAATCGGAGAAGATGTCATTTTAGTCCGATTAAGTGAATCCAATGTTTAACCTGCTTTTTTGCCGCTGATTGTCAAATGCCAGAAGTCTGAACTCTTCCGGCACATTTCATTTATGAAATATGTAAATCGGCGCTAAACGAATGCAGAAAGATGTGGTAAAATAAGTGGGAAATTACGCCTTATAAATGTTTGTCGAAAGGTTGGATCATCATGAATACATATCACCCATTCAGTCTCACCACCCCCTCGACACTCATGATACAAGACTGGAAACAAACGAATCAAAACGATGCGGAAGTCATTGCCGGGTTTACTACGAAAAACGGCGGTGTCAGCCAAAAACCTTTTGAGTCGTTAAATACAGGATTGCACGTTCATGACAAAGATGCAGATGTGGTTAAAAATCGTAAATATATAGCCGATATGTTTAATATTGATTTGCAGTCTTGGGTATTTGCTGACCAGACACACGACAATCGCGTCCAAAAAGTGACGCAGAGGGACAGGGGAAAAGGCGCCCGTGAGTATCACTCAGCTTTTAAAGCAACAGACGGGCTCTATACAAATGATAAAAATGTATTTTTGGCATTATGCTTTGCTGATTGTGTGCCTCTATTCTTTTTCGATCCGGTGAAATCGCTTGTCGGGATTGCTCATGCCGGATGGAAAGGCACGGTCAAACAGATTGGCAGAGAAATGGTGAAGCAATGGACCGAACAGGAGGGCTCGAAGCTTTCTGATATATACGCTGTTGTCGGACCGTCTATCTGCGGTGCGTGCTATACGGTAGATGACCGTGTGATGAATGCTGTCCGCGCATTGCCGTTTTCAGCAGATCGCGCCGTGAATCAGACGGGGCAGGGGCAGTATCAGCTTGACCTGAAAGAGCTGAACCGACTCATACTGATCGACAGCGGCTTGGCAAATGAGCAGATTTCTGTCAGCGGTTTATGTACGGAAAGTGAGCCGTCACTTTTCTTTTCCCATCGGCGAGATCAGGGGAAAACAGGACGGATGATGTCCTTTATCGGAATGAAGGAGGCATAAAAGATCTTGCGTGTTGTTGAAAATTTACGACATATAAACGAACGAATAAACGAAGCATGTAACAGATCGGGCCGCAGATCCGATGAAGTTACGGTTATTGCAGTCACAAAATATGTGTCGCCTGAAAGAGCACAGGAGGCGGTCGATGCAGGCATCACGTGCCTCGGAGAGAACCGAGACGCCGAACTGCTTCGCAAACAGGAAATCATTACAGGAAATCCGGAATGGCATTTTATCGGCAGCCTTCAATCAAGAAAAGTAAAAGCTGTCGTCAATTCTGTTTCCTATATTCATTCTCTGGACCGGCTTTCATTAGCGAAAGAAATTGAAAAACGGGCTGAAGGTGCTGTCCAATGTTTTGTGCAGGTCAATACCTCGCTTGAGCCCTCTAAACACGGCATGAATAAAGAAGAAGTGATACCATTCATACAGGAGCTTTCCGGCTTTGACAACATTGTTGTGGCCGGACTGATGACAATGGCTCCACTGACTGATGATCAAGATGAGATTAGAAGCTGTTTCCGAACGCTTAAAGAACTTCGTGATCAAGTTCAAGAGCTGAAACAGCCGAACGCTCCATGTACAGAACTGTCGATGGGCATGTCAAATGATTTTGAAATCGCGATTGAAGAAGGGGCTACTTATATTAGAATCGGCTCATCGTTAGTCGGAAATGAAACAGGGGGTGTACAGCAATGAGTATGAAAAATAAACTGAAAAACTTTTTCTCAATGGATGAAGAAGAATACGAATACGAATATATTGAAACTGAGCGGGATTCTCATGAGGAACAGGAACAAAAAGAAAAACCTGCTTATAATGCTGGTAAACCAGCAGCCAAACAGAATGTAGTAAGCTTGCAAAGTGTTCAGAAATCCTCTAAAGTGGTGTTGAGTGAGCCGCGCGTTTATGCGGAGGCGCAGGAAATAGCCGACCATCTGAAGAACAGGCGGGCAGTTGTCGTCAATCTTCAGCGGATACAGCATGACCAGGCGAAACGGATTGTTGACTTTTTAAGCGGCACCGTTTATGCCATTGGCGGCGATATCCAAAGAATCGGTTCAGATATTTTCCTATGCACGCCTGACAACGTAGATGTTTCAGGCACAATTTCTGAGCTCATATCTGAAGACGATCAGAGGTGGTAAAGCGAGATGATCCTTTATCAAGTTTTTTCGGTTTTAAGCTTATTAATTACAATATACTCATTTGCCCTGATCATATATATTTTTATGTCATGGGTGCCGAGTACGAGGGAAACAGCAGTCGGACGGTTTTTAGCGTCGATCTGTGAACCATATCTCGAGCCATTCAGAAAAATCATCCCTCCAATTGCAATGCTGGATATCTCGCCAATCGTAGCCATTCTTGTGCTGCGGTTTGCAACAACCGGCTTGTGGGGGCTTTATCGCATGATTGTGTTTTAAGGTGACAGTTTGATAGGGGGCTTGGCAGCAGCCAAGCCTCTTTACATAGAAGGGAAAGACGATGAGCGATATTTATCAGCACTTCAGAAAAGAGGAGCGTGCCTTTATCGATCAGGCGCTCGAATGGAAAAGAATTGTCCAGGAGCAGTACCGGATGAAGCTGACAGACTTTTTAGATCCCCGGGAACAGGTCATTCTCGCTGCGGTCACGGGACAGGCAGATGTAGGACTGGCTTTTTCCGGCGGCTATGACAGAGCGGAGCGAAAACGGGCCATTTTATATCCTGAGTACATCACGCCGGAAGAATCGGATTTTGAGCTTCAAGCGTTTGACGTTCGCTATGCTGAAAAATTTGTGACGGTTGATCACCGGTCTCTCCTTGGTTCATTAATGGGAATCGGTCTGAAGCGGCAAAAGTTTGGCGATTTCGTGTTTTCAGAGACGGCGGTGCAAATCATTGTCTCAGCTGATACAGCCGATTTTGTTGCGGCTCAGCTTACCCATGCCGGAAAAGCTGCAGTCAAGCTTGAGAAAATTGACTTGTCAGACCTTGAAATTCCTGCACTAGATGTCGAAATAAGAGATGACACCGTTTCTTCTTTAAGGCTTGACGCGGTCTGCGCCTCTATGAGCAGGCAATCACGCCAGAAATCACAAACGCTGGTGAAAAACGGTCTCGTAAAAGTGAACTGGAAGGTTGTTGAAGACCCTTCTTACCAGGTTGCTGAAGGGGATATGCTCTCTATCAGGGGCTTTGGCCGCTGCAGCCTGACAAAAATCGAAGGGAAAACCAAAAAAGACAAGTGGAGAGTCACGTTTGAACGACAAAAATAGTCGGTTTTTCAGTTTTTTTCTCCATCTGTGCGAAATTTGTTTTATAATGTGAACTAGATAACCGTACTGAAATGTAAAAAATGGAGGTGGCATCATGCCATTAACGCCGAATGATATTCACAACAAGACGTTTACAAAAAGTTTTCGCGGATATGATGAAGACGAGGTAAATGAATTCTTAAGTCAAGTCAGAAAAGATTACGAAATTGTTCTCCGTAAAAAAACAGAGCTTGAAGCGAAAGTCAATGAGCTCGATGAAAGAATCGGACACTTTGCCAACATTGAAGAAACGCTGAATAAATCGATTCTGGTTGCCCAAGAAGCAGCTGAGGACGTAAAGCGCAATTCTCAAAAGGAAGCAAAGCTGATTGTTCGGGAAGCGGAGAAAAACGCTGATCGCATCATCAACGAATCTTTATCGAAATCAAGAAAAATCGCAATGGAAATCGAAGAGCTGAAAAAACAGTCTAAAGTGTTCAGAACACGTTTCCAAATGCTGATTGAAGCGCAGCTTGATCTTCTGAAAAATGATGATTGGGATCATTTGCTTGAGTATGAAGTCGACGCTGTGTTTGAGGAAAAGGAATAAATTCTCTGATTACCTTGACATTTTCTTAGCTTGTCGAATATAATACGTTCATAAATTCAGATGAAAAGACGGTTGAAAGGGACAGTCATGTTTCCATCATGCCTTCATAGCGACCCGGAGATGGTGAAAGTCCGGGATGGCCGGAATCATGTAGATCAGCCCTTAAGTTTCCTTTCTGAACTCACAGTAGGTTAGGACGTTCATCACGTTACGATGCTCGAGAGGAAAAAGCGTAAGCCTGGCTTTTTCTAAAAGGGTGGTACCGCGAGATAAGCTTTCTCGTCCCTTATGGGATGAGAGGGC
The DNA here is from genome assembly GCF_001517105.1 of Bacillus halotolerans. Classification (GTDB taxonomy): domain Bacteria; phylum Bacillota; class Bacilli; order Bacillales; family Bacillaceae; genus Bacillus; species Bacillus halotolerans. Next base: position 472,132 of record NZ_LPVF01000010.1, on the reverse strand, counting down.
TTTTTTTATTTTCTGAAAAAATTGGTGGAGGAATGAAAATGGATTACAAAGACACGCTCTTAATGCCGAAAACAGATTTTCCGATGCGAGGCAACTTGCCAAACCGTGAGCCTGACATGCAAAAGAAATGGGAGGAGCAGGATATCTACAGTCTAGTACAGGAACGGACGAAAGACCGCCCTAAATTTGTTTTACATGACGGGCCTCCGTACGCAAACGGCGATATCCACATGGGCCACGCGCTTAACAAAATTTTAAAGGACTTCATCGTCCGCTACAAATCAATGAGCGGGTACAACGCACCGTATGTACCGGGCTGGGATACACACGGGTTGCCGATTGAAACAGCTCTTACAAAAAATAAAAAAGTGAACCGCAAAGAAATGTCAGTAGCTGAATTCCGCAAGCTATGCGAAGAATATGCATGGAAGCAAATTGAGGGTCAGCGTGAGCAATTCAAGCGTCTTGGAGTCCGCGGCGACTGGGAAAATCCATATGTGACACTGAAACCGGAATATGAAGCGCAGCAAATCCGCGTTTTCGGTGAAATGGCAAAACGAGGCTATATTTATAAAGGCCTTAAACCGGTTAACTGGTCACCTTCAAGTGAGTCTGCTTTAGCTGAAGCGGAAATCGAATATCAAGACAAACGCTCAGCATCTATTTACGTTGCGTTTGGCGTGAAAGACGGAAAAGGCGTGCTTGAAAACGGCGAGCGCATCATCATTTGGACAACAACGCCTTGGACGATTCCTGCAAACCTCGGCATTTCAGTTCATCCTGATCTGGAATACAGCGTGATTGCAGTCGGTGATGACCGCTTTGTTGTAGCAAGTGCACTGGTTGAAGCTGTAGCTTCTGCATGCGGCTTTGAGCAGTATGAAGTGACAAGAACGATCAAAGGAAAAGATCTCGAAAATATTATCGCTGAACATCCGCTATACGGCAGAGATTCACTCGTTATGCTTGGCGATCACGTGACAACTGACGCCGGAACAGGCTGTGTTCATACAGCACCTGGACATGGGGAAGATGACTTTATCATTGGCCAAAAATACGGCTTAGACGTCCTTTGTCCGGTTGATGAAAAAGGTGTGATGACAAGCGAAGCTCCTGGCTTTGAAGGTATGTTCTATGATGATGCAAACAAAGTGATCACACAGCAGCTCGAAGAAAAAGGCGCGCTCGTGAAGCTTGAATTCATTACACACTCCTATCCGCACGATTGGAGAACAAAGAAACCAACCATTTTCAGAGCAACTGCGCAATGGTTTGCGTCTATTAAAGATTTCAGATCAGACCTGCTGGATGCCATTAAAGAAACCAAATGGGTTCCTGAATGGGGCGAGCAGCGTTTGCACAACATGGTTCGTGACCGCGGAGACTGGTGTATTTCCAGACAGCGTGCATGGGGTGTGCCGATTCCGGTATTTTATGCTGAAAACGGTGAGCCAATCATCACAGATGAAACGATTGAGTACGTTTCAGAATTGTTTAGACAACATGGCTCAAACATTTGGTTTGAAAAAGAAGCGAAGGATCTTCTTCCGGAAGGCTTTACGCATCCTGGAAGCCCGAACGGCACTTTTACAAAAGAACAGGACATCATGGATGTTTGGTTTGATTCTGGTTCTTCCCACCAAGCGGTGCTTGAAGAACGCGAGGATCTCGTTCGGCCGGCTGATTTATACCTTGAAGGCTCTGACCAATACCGGGGCTGGTTTAACTCATCTCTATCAACAGCAGTAGCCGTAACAGGAAAAGCGCCATATAAAGGTGTGCTCAGCCATGGGTTTGCACTGGATGGAGAAGGACGCAAAATGAGTAAATCCATCGGTAACGTCGTCGTTCCAGCAAAAGTCATGAAACAGCTTGGCGCCGACATTTTGAGATTATGGGTGTCTTCTGTTGACTACCAGGCGGATGTTCGCGTGTCTGATGCGATTCTGAAGCAGGTTGCTGAAGTATACCGTAAAATCCGCAACACGTTCCGTTTCCTTCACGGCAACCTGTTCGATTTTGCTCCAAAAACAAACGCGGTGGCTGTTGAAGATCTTCGTGAAGTTGATCAGTACATGCTGATTAAGCTAAACAAACTGATTGATAAAGTGAAAAAAGCGTATGACGAATACGAATTTGCGGTTGTGTATCACAGCATCCATAATTTCTGTACAATTGAATTAAGCTCATTCTATCTGGATTTCGCTAAGGATATTGTATACATTGAGCATGCGGATCATCCGGATAGACGCAGCATGCAGACTGTATTCTATGAAACGCTGCTTGCGTTAGTGAAGCTTACAGCACCGATTCTGCCTCATACCGCTGACGAATTATGGTCTCACTTAACATTTGTTGACGAGCAGAGCGTTCAGCTGACAGACATGCCGGAAACGATTGCGGTTCCAAACAGCGAAGCGACAGAAGATAAGTTTGACCGTTTTATGTCTCTTCGTGATGATGTGCTAAAAGCGTTAGAAACAGCACGAAATGAAAAAATCATCGGTAAATCATTGGAAGCAAGCCTGAAATTGTATCCGAATAAAGAAAACAAAGAGCTATTAGCTTCTATTAAAGAAAATCTTTCTCAGCTGTTTATTGTTTCTGAATTAACCATCAGCGAAGAAAATGAAGCGCCAAACGATGCGCAAAGCTTTGAGACAGGGAAAATCACTGTCGAGAAAGCTGAAGGCGAAATGTGTGAGAGATCCCGTGTGATTTCTAAAGATGTAGGTGCGAACCCGAAATATCCTACATTGTCACTGCGCAACGCTGAAATCGTTGAAAAGTATTATCAGAACTAATGAAAAGAGCCCGGCGCAAAAGCCGGGCCTTTTTTGTGCCAAGAGTGACATCGTTTAGAATGGCAGGAAAAATCTTATGGGCTTTAGATCATCATTCACAGGTAACAATATAGGTATTACGTTAAGAGCAGGAGTTGTGATGAATGAATGATCAACTGACCGCAATTTATACGGAACTTCTTCTGATGAAAGAAGAATTACAGTCGAGATTATTTGAGTATTCTTGCTTTCAGGTTTCAACAAGCCCGCAAGCAGCAATCAATCATAAACAAAAAGCAACTCTGATCTATCATATTAAAGAAGAGCTTCAAGACGTTCTTCTCGCATTGTCGAAAATTGAGGACGGCACATTCGGATACTGTGAAGAAACTGGAGCTCCCATTCCTCTTTCAAAGCTGGCTGTGCTGCCGACAGCGCGAACAGCAAATGATTTTCTGTATTCAGTCCAATTTGAAAAAAAACACTTCCTCTGTGGAAATCAACTGATATCGAATATGATCAGGCGCTGTATGAATAACAGCGCCTCTCCGATTAAGTCTGTATAGAGCTGATATTTCTTTACTCCAGTGCTTTTTATTGATAAAATGCATAATGGACTAAAGTAACCGTATAATGGAGGAACGTTTGTGCTGTATTACGTTATCGCACTACTTATTATCGCAGCTGATCAACTGACAAAATGGCTTGTCGTCAAGAACATGGAACTTGGACAAAGCATACCGATCATTGATCAGGTATTCTATATCACCTCCCATCGCAATACGGGTGCGGCGTGGGGGATATTAGCCGGTCAGATGTGGTTTTTCTACCTCATCACAACTGCAGTCATTATTGGTATTGTTTATTACATACAGCGTTATACGAAAGGGCAAAAGCTTCTTGGTGTTTCCCTTGGACTCATGCTTGGCGGCGCCATCGGCAATTTTATCGATCGGGCTGTCAGACAGGAAGTGGTGGATTTTATCCATGTCATTATCGTCAATTACAATTATCCGATTTTTAATATCGCGGACTCTTCATTATGTGTCGGCGTAATGCTTTTATTTATACAAATGCTGTTGGACAGCGGGAAAAAGAAGAAGGAGCAATAGCATGAATCAATTTGACATAACCGCTTCAGAAGAACAAAAAAGTGAGCGGATTGATAAATTTCTGGCATCGACTGAAAATGGTTGGTCGAGAACCCAGGTGCAGCTATGGGTGAAGGACGGACAAGTTGTCGTGAACGGAAGCCCTGTAAAATCGAATTATAAAATTCAGCCGGGGGATCAGGTGACCGTCACTGTGCCTGAGCCTGAAGCGCTCGACGTGCTGGCAGAACCTATGGATCTGGATATTTACTATGAAGATCAGGATGTGCTGGTCGTCAATAAACCTCGCGGAATGGTTGTGCACCCAGCTCCCGGGCATCTTACGGGTACACTTGTAAACGGCCTTATGGCTCATTGTACGGACCTATCCGGAATAAATGGCGTGATGCGCCCGGGGATTGTCCATAGAATCGATAAAGACACGTCTGGCTTACTAATGGTGGCGAAGAATGATATGGCGCACGAGTCACTTGTAAACCAATTGGTCAACAAAACGGTTACGCGGAAATATACAGCAGTTGTCCATGGGCTTATTTCTCACGATGACGGTACAATTGATGCGCCGATCGGGCGGGATAAGAAAGATCGGCAAAGCATGACTGTAACACGTGATGGAAAAAACGCCGTCACTCATTTTCATGTTCTTGACCGCTTTCAGGAGTTTACGCTTGTGGAATGCCAGCTTGAAACAGGAAGAACGCACCAAATCCGTGTGCATATGAAGTATATCGGATTCCCGTTAGCGGGAGATCCGAAATATGGGCCGAGAAAAACGATCGATTTTAACGGACAGGCGCTTCATGCCGGAATTTTAGGTTTTCAGCATCCGCGCACTGACGAATATATCGAATTTGAGGCACCGCTTCCTGATGATATGACTGCTTTAATCGAAAATCTGAGAAAAACCCGTTGACAGGGCATCTCTTTTTTGAAATAATAAACGAAGCTGAATAGATTCTTTAAAACAGTCCAGAGAGGCTGAGAAGGATAACGGATTGACGGGATACGTGTATATGCACGCACCTTGTCCTAAAACCCCTCTCTGCCAATGGCAAGAGGGGTTTTTTCTTCTAAATGAACTGTGAGGTGTCACATAATGAATCAAAAAGCTGTCATTCTCGACGAACAGGCAATCAGACGTGCGCTGACCAGAATTGCTCACGAAATGATTGAACGCAATAAAGGGATGAATAACTGCATCCTTGTCGGTATTAAGACAAGAGGCATTTACTTGGCAAAACGCCTCGCCGAACGGATTGAACAGATTGAAGGGAATCCTGTAACGGTTGGAGAAATTGATATCACCCTTTACAGAGACGATCTATCCAAAAAAACGAGCAATGAAGAACCGCTTGTGAAAGGTGCAGATATACCGGTAGACATCACAGATCAAAAAGTAATTGTCGTAGATGATGTTCTTTACACAGGAAGAACGGTCAGAGCCGCAATGGACGCCCTTGTCGATGTAGGCAGACCTTCCTCGATTCAACTGGCTGTGCTTGTTGACAGAGGACACAGAGAACTGCCGATCCGAGCAGATTACATCGGGAAAAACATCCCGACTTCAAAAGCTGAAAAGGTTATGGTTCAGCTTGATGAGGTTGACAAAAACGATCTCGTCGCCATTTATGAAAATGAATAATGTATCACCTTTTTAAACGCAATCCAGAGAGGTTGCAAAGAGGTGCACAGCGAAGCCCCGAAAGTATGCGGCCGGTCTTTGTATGCCTCTTTGCGTAAAAACAGCAAAGAGGTTTTTTTATACAGTTATTAAGTCATCCTAATATGAAAAGTCATCAATCAGGGGGAAATCATCATGAGTAAGAAAAAAGTTAATTTAGGAGTCAGGGAAATCCCGAAACCTTTCTCTTGGGTTTCGTTCAGCCTGCAGCATTTATTCGCGATGTTTGGCTCAACGATTTTGGTTCCGAAGCTGGTCGGAATGAGTCCTGCTGTTGCATTGGTGACGAGCGGTATCGGAACACTTGCTTACCTTCTGATCACGAAAGGACAAATACCAGCGTATCTCGGTTCATCCTTTGCCTTTATTTCTCCGATCATCTTGGTAAAAGCGACCGGCGGACCCGGAGCGGCAATGATTGGTGCGTTTCTGGCAGGGCTTGTGTACGGGCTGATTGCCTTGCTGATCAGACAGCTCGGAACAGGCTGGCTGATGAAGCTTCTCCCGCCTGTCGTCGTAGGTCCGGTTATTATCGTCATTGGACTGGGTCTGGCCGGCACAGCAGTAAATATGGCCATGTATGCTGATCCGAATGCCAGTGAGCTGGTTTACAGCTTAAAACATTTCAGTGTTGCAGGTGTCACTTTAGCGATCACGATCATTTGCGCGATTTTCTTGCGGGGCTTCTTAAGCTTAATCCCGGTTTTGATCGGAATCATCGGCGGATACTTGTTTGCCTTGACTCAAGGAATTGTCAACTTCCAGCCGGTGCTTGACGCGAAATGGTTTGCAGTTCCTGAATTTATCATCCCGTTTAAAGATTATACACCGTCAGTGACGCTTGGCATCGCCGCAGCAATGGTCCCTGTCGCATTTGTTACCATGTCAGAGCATATCGGCCACCAGATGGTGCTGAGCAAAGTTGTAGGACAAGACTTCATTAAAAAACCGGGTCTCCATCGCTCAATAATGGGCGACAGCGCGGCCACAATCCTTGCTTCCTTGATTGGCGGCCCGCCTACAACAACTTATGGAGAAAACATTGGCGTACTGGCCATTACGAGAGTGTTCAGCGTCTTTGTTATCGGAGGCGCGGCAGTGATTGCCCTTTGTTTCGGCTTCATCGGCAAAATATCTGCGCTTATCAGTTCAGTCCCGTCATCGGTTATGGGAGGCGTTTCCTTTCTGCTGTTCGGCATCATCGCTTCCAGCGGTTTGAGAATGCTGATTGACAACAAAATTGATTATGAAAATAACAGAAACCTCATCATCACATCAGTCATCCTTGTAATCGGCGTAGGCGGCGCATTTATTCAGGTGTCTGAAGGAGGATTCCAAGTGTCAGGCATGGCGCTTGCGGCAATTGTAGGTGTCATCTTAAACCTGATTCTTCCGCAAGCGAAGGAAGAGCAGGCAGACACATCCGAACAACATCATATTTAAACCTTTTAATGAAAGTCCAGAGAGGCTTGGAAGGGTTATAAAGAGAAGAAAGCTTCACGCTGCTCCTCTATTTAACCGTACCCCGAGTCTATCCAAGACCGGGGTTTTTTCAGCCTTAAACAAGTTGAAATGAGAGGGGAAAGAAAATGAAGCATTTAACGACGATGAGTGAACTCAGCACTGGGGAAATCAAAGACTTGCTTCAGACTGCTCAAAACCTTAAAAACGGAAAAACAGACCATCAGCTGACAGGTAAATTTGCAGCGAATCTGTTTTTTGAACCAAGCACCAGAACACGATTCAGCTTTGAGGTAGCTGAAAAGAAACTGGGCATGAATGTCCTCAATCTTGACGGAACAAGCACCAGCGTACAAAAAGGCGAAACCTTATATGACACAATTCGAACGCTCGAATCAATCGGTGTTGACGCGTGTGTCATCAGACACAGTGAGGATGAGTACTACAAAGAGCTTGTCGGACATGTAAATATCCCGGTTCTGAATGCGGGAGACGGGTGCGGCCAGCATCCGACACAATCATTGCTTGATTTAATGACAATCAATGAAGAATTCAATACGTTCAAAGGTCTTACCGTCTCCATTCACGGCGACATTAAGCACAGCAGAGTCGCGAGGTCTAATGCTGAAGTGTTGACAAGACTCGGTGCCCGCGTTCTGTTTTCCGGTCCGCCGGAATGGCAGGATGAAGAAAATACGTTTGGCGCGTATGTCCCAATGGATGAAGCAGTAGAGACTTCGGATGTTGTCATGCTGCTGCGTATCCAAAATGAAAGACATCAGTCAGCTGTCAGCCAGGAAGGCTATTTAAATGAATTCGGCTTGACTGTAGAACGGGCTGAACGTATGAAGCAGCATGCGATTATTATGCACCCGGCGCCTGTGAACAGAGGAGTGGAGATTGATCACAGCTTAGTAGAAAGTGAAAAATCAAGAATCTTCAAACAAATGCAAAATGGCGTATTTATCAGAATGGCAGTGTTACAGCGAGCCTTACAAACCAATGCGAAAAGAGGAGAAGCAGCGTATGTCATATCTCATTAAAAACGGCTGGATACTTAACGAAAATGGTGAAAAAACAGAACAGGATATTCGAGTGACAGGAGAGGTCATCTCAGAAATCGGCAAGCTTGATGCAACAGATGGAGAAACGGTTATTGACGCGAAAGGATTGCTCGTTTCACCGGGCTTTGTTGACCTCCATGTACACTTTAGAGAGCCTGGCGGAGAGAAAAAAGAAACCATTGAAACCGGCGCAAAAGCAGCGGCGCGCGGCGGTTATACAACAGTAGCAGCTATGCCGAATACACGGCCGGTTCCTGATACGAAGGAGCAGATGGAATGGGTGCAAAATCGCATTAAAGAAACATCATGCGTCAGAGTCCTTCCTTATGCATCTATTACGATCAGACAAATTGGCGATGAGATGACAAACTTTGAAGCATTAAAAGAAGCTGGGGCATTTGCATTTACAGATGACGGCGTCGGTATACAGACAGCAGGAATGATGTATGAAGCAATGAAACGCGCAGCCGCGATTGACAAAGCGATTGTCGCACATTGCGAGGATAACTCCTTAATTTACGGAGGCAGCGTCCATGAGGGGACGTTTTCAAAAGCGAACGGGCTTAACGGCATTCCTTCTGTGTGTGAATCGGTTCATATTGCTCGTGACGTGTTACTGGCTGAGTCGGCAAACTGCCATTACCATGTATGCCATATCAGCACGAAAGAATCTGTGAGAGTCGTGCGTGATGCGAAAAAAGCGGGAATTCGGGTCACAGCAGAAGTTTCACCTCACCATTTACTGCTTTGTGATGAAGACATTCCCGGGCTGGATACAAACTATAAAATGAACCCGCCGCTCCGCGGTGCGGAAGATAGAGAAGCACTGATTGAAGGACTTTTGGACGGAACGATCGACTTTATAGCAACCGACCATGCGCCGCATACAGAAGAAGAGAAAAACACAGAAATGAAGCTGGCGCCGTTCGGAATTGTCGGTTTGGAAACAGCGTTCCCGCTTCTTTACACACATTTTGTTAAAAACGGCAGCTGGACGCTGAAACAGCTGATTGATTATATGACAATCAAGCCTTGCGAAGCGTTTGGTCTCCCATATGGAACACTGAAAACGGGACAAGCAGCTGACATCACATTAATCGATTTGGAAAGAGAAGCAGTTATAGACAAAGAAACATTCTTATCTAAAGGTAAAAACACACCATTTAACGGCCTTAACTGCAGCGGCTGGCCAGTCGCTACAATTGCAGCAGGAACGCTTGCTTATGAAGAAGGGAGACTTGTGAAATGAAAAGACGATTAGTACTGGAAAACGGAGCGGTATTTGAGGGGAAAGCCTTCGGGAGCTTGGAGCACAGCATGGGAGAAGTCGTTTTCAATACCGGTATGACTGGTTATCAGGAAATTTTGTCAGACCCTTCTTATTGCGGGCAGATCGTTACGTTCACATATCCGCTTATCGGAAATTACGGCATTAACCGTGATGACTTTGAATCTATTACGCCTTTTGTTAAAGGATTGATTGTGAAAGAATTATGTGAACTGCCTTCCAACTGGCGTTCAGCTTACACATTGGATGAGTATTTAAAAATGAAAAACATTCCGGGACTGCAAGGAATTGATACAAGAAAGCTAACGAGAATGATCCGCACGGCCGGCGCGCTAAAAGGAACGTTTGCCTCACCTGATGAAGATATCGAAGCAGTACTGAAAAGACTGAACGAAACTGAACTGCCGAGAAATCAAGTATCCCAAGTGTCAGCCAAAACAGCATACCCTAGTCCGGGAAGAGGCAAACGCATTGTCTTGGTGGACTTTGGCATGAAGCACGGCATTTTAAGAGAGCTGAACAAACGGAAATGTGACGTCATTGTTGTGCCTTACAATGTAACAGCAGAAGAAGTCCTTCAGCTGAAGCCAGACGGTATCATGCTTTCTAACGGACCTGGTGACCCGAAAGATGTGCCTGAAGCAATTGAAATGATAAAAGGTGTTCTTGGAAAAGTGCCATTATTCGGAATTTGTCTCGGCCACCAATTATTTGCGCTGGCGTGCGGAGCCGATACTGAAAAAATGAAATTCGGTCACAGGGGCTCTAACCATCCGGTAAAAGAGCTTGCAACCGGAAAAGTTGCCTTAACATCCCAAAACCATGGCTATACAGTTTCATCTATTAATGAAACAGAGCTAGAAGTCACACACATCGCGATAAACGACGATACGATTGAAGGGCTGAAACACAAAACACTGCCGGCATTTACGGTTCAATATCATCCGGAAGCATCACCTGGTCCTGAGGACGCTAATCATCTATTTGACAGATTTATCGAAATGATCGAAACAACAGAGAAAGAAGGGGAAGCGGTATGCCAAAACGCGTAGACATTAACAAAATTTTAGTAATTGGGTCAGGACCAATTATCATCGGTCAGGCAGCTGAATTTGATTATGCGGGAACTCAAGCCTGCCTTGCATTAAAAGAAGAAGGCTATGAGGTTATTCTTGTCAACTCAAACCCGGCGACGATCATGACCGATACAGAAATGGCTGACCGGGTTTACATCGAACCGCTGACATCTGAATTTCTGACACGGATCATCAGAAAAGAGCGTCCTGACGCCATTCTTCCTACACTCGGCGGGCAAACAGGCTTGAATCTTGCGGTTGAGCTTTCTGAGCAAGGCGTGCTGGAGGAGTGCGGCGTTGAGGTGCTCGGCACAAAGCTTTCTGCAATCCAGCAAGCTGAGGACCGTGACTTGTTCAGAACATTAATGAATGAGCTGAATGAACCCGTCCCTGAAAGTGAGATCATTCACTCGCTAGAAGAAGCGGAGAATTTCGTCAGCCAAATCGGATTTCCTGTCATTGTCCGCCCTGCATATACATTAGGCGGCACAGGCGGAGGGATTTGCTCCACCGAAGCTGAGCTGAAAGAAATTGTAGAAAACGGCTTAAAATTAAGCCCGGTTCACCAATGTTTGCTTGAAAAAAGCATTGCCGGCTACAAAGAAATCGAATACGAAGTCATGAGAGACAGCCAAGATCATGCGATTGTCGTTTGTAATATGGAGAACATTGATCCGGTCGGAATCCATACAGGAGACAGTATTGTCGTCGCACCGAGCCAAACGCTCAGCGACCGGGAATATCAGCTTCTGCGGAATGTATCTTTAAAACTGATCCGTGCGCTTGGAATTGAAGGCGGATGTAACGTACAGCTCGCTTTAGATCCAGACAGCTTCCAATACTACATCATTGAAGTGAACCCGCGTGTCAGCCGTTCATCTGCCCTTGCATCAAAAGCGACAGGCTATCCGATCGCAAAGCTCGCAGCTAAAATCGCCGTCGGCCTTTCATTAGACGAGATGATGAATCCGGTGACAGGTAAGACATATGCAGCGTTTGAACCAGCGCTGGACTATGTCGTATCTAAAATACCGCGCTGGCCATTTGATAAGTTTGAATCAGCAAACAGAAGGCTCGGCACTCAGATGAAAGCGACGGGAGAGGTAATGGCGATTGGCCGCACGCTTGAAGAATCGCTGCTGAAAGCTGTGCGTTCACTGGAAGCTGATGTGTATCATCTTGAATTAAAAGATGCCGCTGATATTTCAGACGAGCTTCTTGAGAAGCGGATTAAAAAAGCCGGAGACGAGCGTTTATTCTACCTGGCTGAAGCGTACAGAAGGGGCTACACAGTTGAGCAGCTTCATGAATTCTCTGCCATCGACCTCTTTTTCCTGCATAAGCTGTTCGGAATCGTTCAGTTTGAAAAAGAGCTGAAAGCAAATGCGGGCGATACAGATGTGCTGAGACAGGCAAAAGAACTCGGATTCTCTGATAAGTACATCAGCCGCGAATGGAAAATGAAAGAATCTGAGCTTTACAGCATGAGAAAACAAGCGGGAATCGCACCGGTATTTAAAATGGTGGATACGTGCGCGGCGGAATTCGAATCAGAAACGCCATACTTCTACAGCACATATGAAGAAGAAAATGAATCTGTTGTTACAGATAAGAAAAGCGTGATCGTACTTGGCTCCGGCCCAATTCGAATCGGCCAGGGGGTTGAATTTGACTACGCCACGGTTCACTCTGTGTGGGCAATTAAACAAGCAGGTTATGAGGCAATTATCGTCAATAATAACCCGGAAACCGTGTCGACCGATTTCAGTATCTCAGACAAGCTGTACTTTGAACCGCTTACGATCGAAGATGTCATGCATATCATTGACCTCGAACAGCCGATGGGCGTTGTCGTGCAATTTGGCGGACAAACTGCAATCAACCTTGCTGACGAACTTTCTGCACGCGGAGTCAAAATCCTTGGAACGTCATTAGAAGATTTAGACCGTGCGGAAGACCGGGATAAGTTTGAACAGGCGCTGGAAGAACTTCAAGTGCCGCAGCCGCTTGGCAAAACTGCGACATCGGTTGATCAGGCGGTAAACATCGCAAGCACCATCGGCTATCCGGTACTGGTGCGCCCTTCATATGTGCTTGGCGGACGGGCGATGGAAATTGTCTATCATGAGGAAGAGCTGCTTCATTACATGAAAAACGCAGTCAAAATCAATCCGCAGCATCCAGTCTTAATTGACAGATATCTGACTGGGAAAGAAATCGAAGTGGATGCGGTGTCTGACGGCCAAACCGTTGTCATTCCGGGAATCATGGAGCACATTGAGCGTGCGGGCGTGCACTCCGGAGACTCCATCGCGGTCTATCCGCCGCAGTCTCTGACGGAAGACATTAAGAAAAAAATTGAACAATATACGATCGCACTCGCGAAAGGGCTGAACATTGTCGGCTTGCTCAACATTCAATTCGTCCTGTCACAAGGTGAAGTATACGTGCTTGAAGTCAATCCGAGATCAAGCAGAACGGTGCCGTTTTTAAGCAAGATCACGGGCATTCCGATGGCGAACCTCGCGACAAAAGTCATTCTCGGGCAAAAGCTGGCTGAGTTTGGCTACAATGAAGGCCTGCAGCCTGAACAGCAGGGCGTATTTGTAAAAGCGCCGGTCTTCTCCTTCGCGAAGCTGAGAAGAGTGGACATTACGTTAGGGCCTGAAATGAAATCAACAGGAGAGGTCATGGGCAAAGATTCCACTCTTGAAAAGGCCCTCTATAAAGCGCTGATAGCTTCAGGAATTCAAATTCCTAACTACGGTTCCGTGCTTTTAACAGTGGCTGATAAGGACAAAGAAGAAGGGCTTGCCATCGCTAAACGATTCCATGCGATCGGGTATAACATTTTAGCGACCGAAGGAACGGCGGGGTATCTCAAGGAAGCGTCAATTCCAGCGAAGGTCGTCGGAAAAATCGGTCAGGACGGCCCGAACTTGCTTGATGTGATCAGAAACGGAGAAGCCCAGTTTGTCATCAATACGCTGACAAAAGGAAAGCAGCCGGCAAGAGACGGATTTAGAATCAGACGTGAATCAGTAGAAAACGGTGTTGCCTGCTTAACATCTTTAGATACGGCAGAAGCCATTTTGCGGGTGCTGGAAAGCATGACGTTCCGTGCCGATCAAATGCCGGCAATCAACACAAATCAGGAGGCGGCAATCACTATATGAAAAAGCGTATTTGACGGTGTGTGCTAACCAGCAAATTGCAGACCGGGTGTATCAAATGGTTCTAAAAGGGGAGCTTGTCCAAGGGTTTACTGTCCCGGGACAGTTCCTTCATCTGAAAGTGAGCGAAGCGGTTACGCCTCTTTTGCGAAGACCAATCAGCATTGCTGATGTTAACTTTGAAAAAAATGAAGTCACCATGATTTATCGAGTAGATGGGGAAGGAACAAGACTCTTGTCGCTGAAGCAGAAGGGAGATCTCGTGGATGTCCTCGGGCCTTTGGGCAATGGCTTTCCAGTAGATGAAGTCCAACCCGGAAAGACGGCTTTGCTGGTAGGAGGCGGTGTAGGAGTCCCGCCTCTCCAAGAACTGTCGAAACGTTTAAAGGAAAAAGGCGTAAAGGTCATACACGTTTTAGGATTCCAATCGGCAAAGGATGTTTTTTACGAAAAAGAATGCCGACAGTACGGCGACACATATGTAGCAACAGCTGACGGAAGCTACGGGGAAACCGGGTTTGTCACAGATGTCATCAAACAAAAAAATCTTGAATTTGACATTCTCCTCAGCTGCGGGCCGACACCGATGCTAAAGGCGCTCAAGCAAGAATACGCCCACAAAGAGGTTTACATTTCCATGGAAGAACGAATGGGCTGCGGTATCGGTGCATGCTTCGCCTGTGTGTGCCATACAAACGAAAGTGAGACATCCTATGTAAAGGTATGTCTTGACGGACCTGTATTTAAAGCTCAGGAGGTGGCGCTGTAATGCTAAAGGTGAAATTGCCGGGTCTGGATTTGAAAAATCCGATCATTCCCGCATCAGGCTGCTTCGGTTTTGGAAAAGAGTTTGCGCGTTTTTATGATTTGTCTTGTCTCGGAGCAATCATGATCAAAGCTACGACAAAGGAGCCCCGCTTCGGGAATCCGACACCTAGGGTAGCTGAGACTGGCGCTGGAATGCTCAATGCGATCGGTCTGCAAAATCCAGGACTGGAAAGCGTCTTAGAAAATGAGCTGCCATGGCTTGAGCAATTTGATACGCCTATTATTGCCAATGTCGCCGGCTCACAGGTCGAGGATTATGTTGAAGTCGCACAACATATCAGCAAAGCGCCTAATGTCCATGCGCTTGAATTGAACATTTCCTGTCCGAACGTCAAAACAGGCGGAATTGCTTTTGGCACAAATCCTGCCATGGCTGCTGATTTGACGAAGGCTGTTAAAAAAGTGTCAGATGTGCCTGTATATGTGAAGCTTTCTCCGAATGTGGCAAACATCACAGAAATTGCGGTAGCGATCGAAGAGGCGGGTGCGGATGGTCTAACGATGATCAACACATTAATCGGCATGAGGCTCGATTTAAAATCAGGCAAGCCAATATTAGCCAATAAAACTGGAGGGCTTTCGGGTCCTGCTGTAAAGCCTGTTGCCATCCGCATGGTGTATGAGGTCAGTCAGGCTGTCAGCATTCCGATTATCGGGATGGGAGGCGTTCAGACGGCCGAAGACGCATTGGAATTTCTTCTGGCTGGAGCAAGTGCGGTCGCTGTCGGAACAGCAAATTTCGTGAATCCTTTCGCATGCCCTGACATCATTGAACAGCTCCCAGCTGTTTTACGCCGATACGGCTATGAATCTGTTGAAGAATGCATCGGAAGGAGCTGGAAGCATGAAAAACAACCTGCCCATCATCGCGCTTGATTTTGCATCAGCTGAAGAAACACTGTCATTTTTAGCGCTTTTTCACAAAGAACCGTTATTTGTGAAGGTTGGAATGGAGCTTTTTTATCAAGAAGGCCCGGCTATCATTGCACAATTAAAAGAAAGAAACTGTGAGATCTTTTTAGATTTAAAGCTCCATGACATTCCGACCACGGTGAATAAAGCAATGAAGCGTCTTGCCTGCCTTGGAGTCGATCTCGTCAATGTTCACGCAGCCGGAGGCAAAAAAATGATGGAAGCAGCCCTGGAAGGCTTAGAGGAAGGCACGCCGGCAGGAAAACAACGTCCGTCACTTATTGCGGTAACCCAGCTGACAAGCACATCTGAACAAATGGTAAAGGATGAGCTGCTCATCAGAAAGCCTCTCATCGACACGGTTGTGCACTACAGCAAACTGGCGGAGAATAGCGGACTTGATGGAGTAGTGTGCTCTGTGCATGAAACAAAAGCCATTTACGAAGCAGTGTCGCCGTCGTTTTTGACGGTGACCCCGGGTATCCGTATGTCAGCAGACACTGCGAATGATCAAGTTCGCGTTGCAACGCCTTCTATAGCAAGAGAAAAAGGGTCATCAGCAATTGTTGTGGGACGCTCTATTACAAAAGCTCTAAATCCGCTAAAAGCCTATGAAGCTGTCAAACTCGAATGGGAGGGAATCAAACAATGAAACAAATCATCGCAAAACATCTATTAGACATTCAAGCTGTATTTTTACGCCCGAATGAGCCGTTTACATGGGCGAGCGGCATTTTATCGCCAATTTACTGTGACAATCGCCTTACCCTTTCTTTCCCAGAGGTAAGAAATGATGTTGCTGCAGGCATCAGCAAGCTTATCCAGGAGCATTTCCCGGAAGCTGAGATGATCGCAGGAACAGCGACAGCAGGTATCCCTCATGCGGCATTGGCGGCTGACCGTTTGAACCTGCCGATGTGTTATGTGAGAAGCAAACCGAAAGCACATGGAAAAGGCAATCAAATTGAGGGTGCAGTTCAAAAAGGCCAAAAAACAGTTGTCATAGAAGATTTAATTTCCACAGGGGGCAGCGTACTCGAAGCTGCAGCAGCTCTGAAAACCGCTGGCTGTGAAGTGCTTGGTGTGGTATCAATCTTTACGTATGGACTTCCTAAAGCGCAGGAAGCGTTTGCTGAGGCTGATCTTCCATACTACTCGTTAACTGATTATGACACACTGACAGAGGTTGCACTTGAGAATGGAAATATTCATTCAGATGACCTGAAGAAGCTGCAAACATGGAAAATGAATCCCGAGTCAAAAGATTGGTTTAAAAATTAAAAAATAAATTTCAGTATTGTGAAGGGCTTTAATGCCTTGCCGCGATTGAAAACAGGCCCTTGGGTCTGTTTTTTTATTAATCCTATAAAAAAACTCGGGTTGACTTATGTTAGAATTGTGCTAAAATTTACTACAAATCTGAAAAACTTATCAAGAGCGGCTGAGGGACTGGTCCTATGAAGCCCGGCAACCTGCACAATGTGTAAGGTGCTACTTCCAGCAAAATGTATTCCATTTTGAAAGATAAGGGCTACATGCAGTTCCTGTCTTTCTTTCCGCCGGATTGAAAGTTTTTTATTTTAAGAGGGGCTGTTTACGGAGATAACAGCAGCCGCATCACATTACAATTGGGAAAGACAACCGGCAGAAAGCTACTGTTTGTTTGTCTCCGAAAGGAGGAAGAAGAAATGTTAACGTACGATAATTGGGAAGAACCAACGATTACATTTCCGGAGGACGATCCTTATAAAGGGGCGCTGTCAGTTTTAAAATGGGCTTACGGCCATTACGGCAATCAGCTTGTTTATGCCTGCAGTTTCGGAATTGAAGGAATTGTTCTGATTGACTTAATCTATAAAGTGAAAAAAGACGCAGGGATTGTATTTCTCGATACAGGGCTTCATTTTAAAGAAACCTATGAAACGATAGAACGCGTGAAAGAGCGCTATCCCGGCCTCAATATCATCCTGAAGAAACCGAACCTTACTCTTGAGGAACAGGCGGAAGAACATGGTGATAAACTGTGGGAAAGAGAGCCGAATCAATGCTGCTATCTCAGAAAGATCGTTCCTTTAAGAGAGGCGCTTTCCGGCCACCCGGCATGGCTTTCCGGCCTGCGCCGCGATCAAGGGCCAAGCCGTGCCAATACGAATTTCTTAAACAAAGATGAGAAATTCAAATCAGTAAAAGTTTGCCCGCTTATCCATTGGACTTGGAAAGACATCTGGAGATACACCTCTCGGAATGAGCTGGACTACAATCCGCTCCACGATCAAGGGTATCCAAGTATCGGCTGCGCGCCTTGTACGTCACCTGCATTTACCGCAGAGGACCTGCGCTCAGGCAGATGGAACGGTATGGCGAAAACAGAATGCGGACTGCATGAATAAGGAGCTGCAAAATGGAATTAGCCGCTATTTTATTTAGCTTGTTTTTCGCAGTAAATATTGGCGCAAGCGGCGCTGCAGCTTCAATGGGAGTTGCTTACGGCTCTGGGGCCATCAAAAAGAAAACCTACGCTTTGATCTTATGTGCTGTTGGTGTTCTGGCCGGGGCTGTCATTGGCGGGGGCGAAGTTGTGAAAACCATCAGCTCTGGGATTATCCCGGAACAGACGATCACGCTGACGATTGTTTGCATCATTATCGGGGCTGCTGCACTGTCGCTTTTTACAGCTAATCTGCTCGGCATTCCTTTATCGACAAGTGAAGTCACAGTCGGGGCGGTTGTCGGTGTGGGCGTTGCGTACAAAGTATTGTTTGTAAACAATCTTCTGATTATTGTTTCATTTTGGATTTTCGTTCCGCTGTTCGCTTTTGGTTTTACATTTTTTGTAGCAAAGCTGTTTCGTTATTTTAAGATCGAAATTACGTCTTCCCGTAAACAAAACATCCTTGGCATCCTTTTGCTATGCGCTGGTTTTTTTGAAGCTTTCTCTGCGGGCATGAACAATGTAGCGAATGCTGTTGGACCGTTAGTAGCTGCCGGCGTACTGGATGTAGCGAAAGGAACCCTGTATGGGGGAGTTTTTGTAGCCCTGGGCGCACTGATCTTAGGCCGCAGGGTGTTAGAAACAAACGGGAAGAAAATCACGCGGTTTTCAAAAGGGGAAGGCATTCTCCTATCCGGAACAGGAGCAGGGCTGGTGATCATCAGTTCTATATTTGGAATGCCGGTGCCCTTGGCGCAAGTAACGTCATCGTCTATTATCGGAATAGGCATGGCGAAAAACGGACCAAACGTATTTCATAAACAGGTCGTTCAAACGATGCTGAAAGTATGGATCGTGTCGCCGTTTTTATCTTTATCCATCTCCTATCTGCTTGTATCTATGTTTTTAAAGGCGGATTATTATTCAATCTTTATCATGGTTAGTGTGCTTTTAGCGGCAGGCGGTGCCGTCAGCCTGACAAAAGCCATTCGTAAAGAGAGACGCTCTGTCCACGATCAAGGCGGGGGAATCTAACTATTAATCTGAGTTATTTTATCTGTTAACTAGGAGGAAATGAATATTATGAGCTTAGCACCACATGGAGGAAAACTGGTAAACCGAGTAAATGAGTCGTATGAGGTAAGCGGCATTCAGAAAGAAATTGAACTTGATTTGATTTCTTTTGCTGACCTGGAATTGATCGGAATCGGCGGATACAGCCCGATCGAAGGCTTCTTAAATGAGAAAGATTACGTATCTGTTGTTGAAAACATGCGTCTTGCTTCCGGTGTTGTATGGTCTATTCCGATCACGCTGCCGGTAGATGCACAAAAAGCAGCCGAACTGTCAGTCGGCGAAACAGTAAAATTAACGTATGACGGAGAAACATACGGCGTTATCCAAATCGAAGACTTATACGTGCCTGACAAACAAAAAGAAGCTGTTAACGTGTATAAAACGGATGATCAGGCTCATCCGGGTGTGAAAAAGCTTTTCAGCCGCGGTGATACATATGTCGGCGGTCCGATCACGCTGATTAAAAAAGCTGCCAAACAATTCCCTGAGTTTACATTTGAACCGACGGAAACAAGACGCCAGTTTGCAGAAAAAGGCTGGGAAACAATTGTCGGTTTCCAAACGAGAAATCCTGTTCACAGAGCGCATGAATATATTCAAAAAACGGCTCTTGAGACAGTGGACGGTTTGTTTTTAAACCCGCTTGTCGGCGAAACAAAATCTGATGACATCCCCGCTGATGTCCGTATGGAAAGCTATCAAGTGCTTCTTGACAACTATTACCCGAAAGAGCGAGTTTTCCTTGGCGTTTTCTTGGCTGCAATGCGTTATGCCGGTCCGAGAGAAGCGATTTTCCATGCGCTTGTCAGAAAAAACTACGGCTGCACGCATTTCATTGTCGGCCGCGATCACGCCGGTGTCGGTGATTATTACGGCACGTACGAAGCCCAGGAGCTGTTTGACACATTTAAACCTGAAGAACTCGGCATTACACCGCTGAAATTTGAGCACAGCTTCTTCTGCGAAAAATGCGGAAATATGGGAACAGCAAAAACGTGCCCTCACGGCCGAGAGCATCACGTGATTTTATCAGGCACCAAGGTGAGAGGGATGCTGAGAGACGGTGTACTGCCGCCTGCAGAATTCAGCCGCGCAGAAGTTGTAGAGGTGTTAATCAAAGGCATGAAGAAAAAAGAAGAAGCAGGCGTTTCTTAAGGGGGACTGGCAGTGACAAATCGCGATATCGTATGGCATGAAGCCTCTATTACAAAAGAAGAGTATCAGAAAAAAAACAAGCATAAAAGCTCCATTCTCTGGCTGACGGGCTTAAGCGGATCAGGCAAATCAACCATTGCCAATGCTGCTGCGAGAGAACTTTTTGAGCAAGGCTACCAAGTTATTGTGCTGGATGGTGACAACATTCGCCACGGTTTAAATAAAGATCTCGGTTTTTCTGATAAAGACCGAAAAGAAAACATCCGCCGAATCGGAGAGGTAGCGAAACTTTTTGTGCAGCAGGGCACCATTGTCATTACTGCTTTTATCTCTCCTTTCCGTGAGGACAGAGAACAGGTCCGCCAGCTTGTGGAAGCAGGCGAATTTAATGAAGTTTATATTAAATGCGACCTCGATATTTGTGAACAAAGAGATCCAAAAGGACTCTACAAAAAAGCAAGAAACGGAGAAATTCCGTTCTTCACAGGCATTGATTCTCCTTATGAAGAACCGGAAGCTCCTGAGCTCGTCCTTGACTCAGGACAATATGATCGTGAAGAGTGCAAAAATCAGCTGATCGAGTTTGTAAAGCAGCAACTGAGCTAAACGCCGCTCAGCTGTGTTCTTCTCAGATGCCGAAAATGCAAACAAGAATAACATCACAGCGAACGTTCTGGAAGAACTCGAATAGATCGGGGGAAAGACGATGGGGAAAGTATATATTGTAGGAGCGGGTCCCGGAGATCCTGATCTGCTGACAATTAAAGCGCTGAAAGCCATTGAAAAAGCTGATGTAATCCTATATGACAGATTAGTAAATAAAGAGATTTTGCAATATGCCAAGGAGCAGGCGGACCTGATCTACTGCGGGAAGCTTCCAGATTTTCATACAATGAAGCAGGAAACCATCAATCGGTTTCTTGTGAAGTATGCGCAAAAAGGGAAAACCGTAGTCAGATTGAAAGGCGGAGACCCATTTGTGTTCGGCAGAGGAGGGGAAGAAGCGGAATGCCTTTCTGAAAATGGCATTCCGTTTGAAATTGTCCCCGGTATCACATCGGGAATCGCGGCGGCTGCTTATGCCGGGAT
Organism: Bacillus halotolerans; assembly: GCF_001517105.1. Lineage (GTDB taxonomy): Bacteria > Bacillota > Bacilli > Bacillales > Bacillaceae > Bacillus > Bacillus halotolerans. The sequence goes on along the minus strand of NZ_LPVF01000010.1, from coordinate 451,002 downwards.
TCCTGTCACTCATCGGGACGCGGGCTCTAACGTGGCTTTTGTAACGGGGCATTATAAAAAAGAAGAGGATTTTGAGGAAAAGTGGAAAGCGCTGGCCACAGGGATTGATACACTTGTCATCTATATGGGCATTAAAAATGTGCAGCAGATCGAAAAAAAACTCCTGGAAAACGGCCGGGACGGTCATACTCCGGCAGCGTTTATTCATTGGGGAACAACGGACAAGCAAAAATCTGTTTTTTGTACAGTTGACACCCTTTCAGAAACGGTGAAAAAAGAAGACATTAAAAATCCGAGTTTAATTGTTGTTGGAAATGTTGTAAATTATCACTATAAGCTGGAATGGTTTGAATCTGAGCTGAAAAAACAAGATTTAAGCGAGGCGTTGTAAATGAAACAAGCGATTTTATATGTCGGCCACGGCAGCCGGGTAAAAAAGGCTCAGCAAGAGGCCGCTGCATTTTTGGAAGGATGCAAAGCGCACATCTCTGCGCCTGTTCAGGAAATCAGTTTTTTAGAGCTGCAGGAGCCGGCAATTGAGACAGGGTTTGAAGCATGTGTGAAGCAAGGCGCCACTCATATCGCAGTGGTGCCTCTGCTTCTTTTAACGGCTGCTCATGCAAAACATGATATTCCGCAAGAAATTGCCCGTGCCGCGTCCCGGTATCCTTCAGTCCATATCTCATACGGAAGTCCGATTGGGATTGACGAAGAAGTTGTCAAAGCTGTCTATCATCGTGTTAAAGACATATGCGTTCCGTACGAAAACGCGAGGGTTGTGCTCATCGGCAGGGGAAGCTCAGACCCAGATGTAAAAAGAGACGTAACCGGCATTGCCGGATTGCTCCAAAACATCATGCCCGTCAAGGAAGTGATTCCATGTTTTATGACAGCATGCGGTCCCAATTACAAAGATGTTTTTTCTGAGCTGAAAAAAGATGACGGCGTGACGACCTTTATTGTTCCGTATTTGCTGTTTACCGGGATGCTGATGAATGAGATTGAACGTGAGGTCCAGAAATTAAAGGTCAAAAATCCAAATGTCTACCTCTCTTCCTATATCGGTTTCCACCCGCATGTGAAAAAGGCATTTTTAAATCGTGTAAAAGAAACTGCTGACAACCATGAGGGGCAATTTAATTTTGACGGAGGCTCATATGCTCCCGCTTCACATTAGTTTGCAGAAGAAAAAGGTTGTGATCGCAGGGGGCGGCAGTATTGCGCTCAGAAGGTTAAAAACAGTGCTTTCTGATGGAGCGGATATTACGCTTGTCAGTCCGGTTGCGGAACCGGAAATCAGGCAGATGGCAGACAATCGCCAAATCAAGTGGCTGAGCCGGAAGATTGAGAAAGAGGATTATCTCGACGCTTTTTTGATTATTGCCGCGACGGATGACGCCGCTGTGAATAAAGAGATCGCTCAAAATGCATCGCCTTCCCAGCTTGTCAACTGTGCCAGTGACGCTGAGCTGGGCAATGTGTACATGCCGAAAATCGTAAAAAGAGGGCATGTTACGGTTTCTGTTTCGACAAACGGAGCCAGTCCAAAGCATACGAAGGAACTTGCTGAAAAAGTGGACATGCTCATTGACGGCGACTTTGTCAGCGAAGTAGACAGGCTTTATCAGATCAGAAGAAATAAATAAGCCAGAGCAGTTGCTGCTCTGGCTTTTCTTTATTTGAATCAGCTTTTTTTCAGCCTGATGACAGTATCCGCATCAGGCGTGACAAAGACGGTATGCTGGCTGTCATAAGTCACGAATCCGGGCTTTGCGCCGTTCGGCTTTTTGACGTGCCTGATTTTTGTATAATCAACAGGCACAGAACTTGAATCTTTTGCTTTTGAAAAATAAGCTGCAATTGTGGCGGCTTCAATAATTGTTTGTTCATCCGGCTCGCTGCTCCTGATGACAACATGGGAGCCCGGGATATCCTTCGTATGAAGCCATATGTCGTCTCTGGCAGCTGCTTTGGTCGTTAAATACTCGTTTTGACGGTTGTTTTTGCCGACTAAAATAGTGTGGCCGGAAGAGGATTCGTATGTTTCTAAAACAGGGTTGTTCTGTTTTTGTTTTTTCTGCCCTTTTTGCTGCTTAGGACGTAAATATTTCCCCTCCACAAGCTCTTCTCTGATTTCACTGATATCGCGCGGAGAAGCGGAAGACAGCTGCTGGATCAATTGGCGCGGATGTGAAAAATCACATCGTGCTTATAAGGCTGATGGACTTTCGTGATCCGTCCGCCCATTATTCGCTCGTTCAGTTCGTGTGTCATTCCGTATGTAAACATGCCATCAAACGACATATATAATACACCCTCTCATTCTTCCTGCATTCGATAATTATAGCATGAAATGGGACGAGTCAGAATAAGCATGCTTATAGAGTGATATCTCTATAAGAGAGCAGGGGAGTGGACGAGCGGAATGAAGTTTCATGAAATGGGACAAACAGACTTATTAGAGGCAACAAATACGTCCATGAAACAAGGATTAACTGAAAAAGAGGTGAAAAAACGCCTCGACAAGCATGGGCCAAACGAGCTGCAAGAAGGGAAAAAAACATCAGCGCTTCTCTTGTTTTTCGCGCAGTTTAAAGATTTCATGGTGCTTGTGCTGCTTGCGGCAACATTAATTTCAGGGTTTCTTGGTGAATATGTGGACGCGGTTGCGATTATTGCGATTGTGTTTGTGAATGGCATACTTGGGTTCTTTCAAGAAAGGCGTGCAGAGCAATCTCTCCAGGCATTAAAAGAGCTGTCAACTCCTCATGTGATGGCACTCAGGGAAGGAAGCTGGACAAAGATCCCTTCGAAAGAACTGGTGCCGGGCGACATTGTGAAGTTTACAAGCGGCGACCGGATTGGAGCAGATGTCCGCATTGTCGAAGCGAAAAGCCTGGAAATTGAAGAATCAGCGTTAACCGGAGAGTCAATCCCGGTTGTGAAACATGCGGATAAATTGAAAAAACCCGATGTGTCGCTGGGGGATATTACGAATATGGCCTTTATGGGAACCATCGTCACCCGCGGCAGCGGTGTCGGTGTTGTCGTCGGTACAGGAATGAACACGGCTATGGGGAAAATCGCTGACATGCTTGAATCGGCGGGAACTCTGTCAACCCCGCTGCAAAGAAGGCTCGAGCAGCTCGGGAAAATTTTAATTGTTGTCGCTTTACTGCTCACTGTACTTGTTGTTGCTGTCGGCGTGATCCAGGGACACGATCTGTACAGTATGTTTTTAGCCGGTGTTTCGCTAGCGGTAGCCGCCATTCCAGAAGGGCTGCCAGCCATTGTGACAGTAGCGCTGTCATTGGGTGTACAGCGTATGATCAAGCAAAAATCAATCGTGAGAAAGCTTCCGGCGGTTGAGACGCTTGGGTGTGCCTCTATTATTTGTTCAGACAAAACAGGAACAATGACGCAAAACAAAATGACGGTCACACATGTATGGTCCGGAGGAAAAACGTGGAGAGTGTCGGGCACGGGCTACGATCCGAAAGGAGGCTTCACACTGAACGATAAAGAGGTCAGTGTGAATGAGCATAAGCCTCTGGAGCAAATGCTGTTGTTCGGAGCGCTTTGTAACAACTCGAATATTGAGAATAGAAACGGTGACTATGTGCTTGACGGAGATCCGACAGAGGGAGCGCTGCTCACCGCGGCAAGAAAAGGCGGCTTTTCAAAGGAGTTTGTGGAATCCCATTACCGGGTGGTTGAGGAGTTTCCATTTGATTCAGCCCGAAAAATGATGACTGTCATTGTAGAGGATCAGGACAGAAAGCGCTATATCATTACGAAAGGCGCGCCGGATGTACTGATGCAGCGGTCCGCCCGTATTTATTATGACGGCTCTGCCGCTCCTTTCTCAAATGAGAGAAAAGCAGAAACAGAGGCAGTATTACGGCAATTGGCTTCCCAGGCGCTCCGAACGATTGCGGTTGCCTATAGACCGGTAAAAGCAGGGGAAACACCGTCAATGGAGCAGGCGGAAAAAGATCTGACAATGCTTGGCCTTTCAGGCATCATAGATCCGCCGCGCCCTGAAGTCAGACAGGCGATTAAAGAATGCCGTGAAGCGGGAATTAAGACGGTCATGATTACAGGGGATCATGTTGAGACAGCAAAAGCTATAGCGAAAGATTTGCGCCTCCTCCCGAAAAGCGGAAAAATCATGGACGGCCAGATGCTGAATGAGCTTTCGCAAGAAGAGCTTTCTGACGTAGTGGAGGATGTGTATGTGTTTGCCCGCGTTTCTCCTGAGCATAAATTGAAAATTGTTAAAGCGTATCAGGAAAACGGACATATCGTTGCAATGACAGGAGACGGCGTCAATGACGCGCCGGCTATCAAACAGGCTGATATCGGCGTTGCCATGGGTATTACAGGAACGGATGTGGCGAAGGAAGCATCATCCCTCATTCTCGTAGATGATAATTTTGCAACCATTAAATCAGCGATTAAAGAAGGCAGAAATATCTATGAAAATATTAGAAAATTTATCCGATACCTGCTGGCTTCTAACGTAGGAGAAATTCTGGTCATGCTTTTCGCCATGCTGCTTGCCCTTCCTTTGCCGCTCGTGCCGATTCAGATTTTGTGGGTCAACTTGGTGACAGACGGATTGCCGGCGATGGCGCTCGGCATGGATCAGCCGGAAGGAGACGTGATGAAGCGGAAGCCGCGTCACCCGAAAGAAGGGGTGTTTGCCCGCAAGCTTGGATGGAAGGTGGTCTCCAGAGGGTTTTTAATCGGTGCTGCCACGATTTTGGCTTTTATCATCGTGTATCACCGCAATCCTGAGAATTTGTCTTATGCGCAGACAATTGCGTTTGCGACGTTGGTGCTGGCTCAGCTCATTCACGTATTTGACTGCCGGAGCGAAACGTCCGTTTTTTCCAGAAATCCGTTTGAAAACTTGTATCTGATCGGCGCTGTATTGTCATCGATTTTACTGATGCTGGTGGTCATTTACTATCCGCCGCTTCAGCCGATTTTCCATACGGTTGCCATCACGCCGGGAGACTGGATGCTGGTCATCGGCATGTCGGCCATCCCTACTTTTTTGCTGGCGGGGTCACTTTTGACAAGAAAAAAATAAATTCATATGATATAATCTTAGGGGTAATAGCATGTCTATTGCCCTTTTATTTTGAGAACAGGGAAGAAATTGGGTGTTTTATTTATGATACGAAGTATGACAGGCTTCGGCAGTGCAAGCAAAACACAAGATGATCTCTCTGTAAGCGTTGAACTTAAATCTGTGAATTACAGGTTTAAAGAAGTGAACGCTCGTTTGCCAAGGCCTTTGCTATATTTAGAAGATAAGCTGAAACAGACGATTCTGCAGTACATACAGCGCGGAAGAATTGAGCTTTTCGTCTCCGTTGACAGTGATATGCTTGTAGAGAGAAGGCTTTACATTGATTGGCCGCTTCTCGATGAGTTTGTCGCAGCTGCAGAGGATATGAAAAAGCGATATCAATTGTCCGCAGAGCCTGATGTCATGGACTTCTTCAAGCTTGATCATGTCGTCCAGATTCATGAGGAACAGACTCAAAATGAAAAGCTTGAGGAGTTAATAACAGCTGCTGCAGAGGAAGCCGTAAAAGGACTCTGTGAGATGCGCGAAAAAGAGGGGCTGCTTCTAGCCAAAGACTGTCTGATGCATATTGACCAGCTTGAAGAGCTGGCCGAAAAGACCGAAGCTTTGGCAGCCGATGCGGTGTCTCGTTACAGGGAACGGCTGTACGCCAGAATAAAAGAATGGACCGAAGACGTGTTGGATGAGAGCCGGCTTGTTACAGAATGCGCTATTTTTGCAGATCGCTCTGATATTACAGAAGAGATTACAAGGCTGAAGAGCCACTTCGCTCAGTTTCGTGATATATTAGCTGAAGGCGGAGCTGTCGGGCGCAAACTCGACTTTCTTGTCCAGGAGCTGAATCGGGAAGCAAATACAATCGGCTCAAAAGCAAATGATCACCAGATCACAAAGCTTGTCGTCGAAATGAAAAGTTCTATTGAAAAAATAAAAGAACAAGTGCAAAATATAGAATAGTGACTGTGCGTATTGTTTACAGACGGACTTGCTAGGCTAAACTAGAGACGTCTATTTTACAGGGGGAACGTAGAAGATGACGATTAAACTGATTAATATCGGATTTGGCAATATTATCTCCGCCAATCGGATGATTTCGATTGTCAGCCCGGAGTCTGCGCCAATCAAACGGATGATCCAGGATGCAAGAGACCGCGGAATGCTAATTGACGCTACATACGGACGAAGAACCCGTGCAGTTGTCGTCATGGATAGTGATCACATTATCTTATCTGCCGTCCAGCCTGAGACAGTTGCACACAGACTTTCTGTTAAAGAAGAAATTATGGATGAAGGGCAGGGATAATTGCCGCATGAAAGAAAGAGGTTTATTAATCGTTCTCTCAGGTCCCTCAGGAGTTGGTAAAGGAACGGTTCGGCAAGCGATTTTTTCGCAAGAAGATACAAAATTCGAGTATTCGATTTCAGTAACAACGAGAAACCCGCGAGAGGGCGAAGTGAACGGAGTCGATTATTTTTTCAAAACGAGAGAAGAATTTGAGCAAATGATTGCAAACAATAAACTGCTTGAATGGGCAGAATATGTCGGCAATTATTACGGCACTCCTGTCGATTATGTTGAACAGACGCTCCAAGAAGGAAAAGACGTCTTTTTAGAAATCGAAGTTCAAGGCGCTCTTCAAGTGAGAAATGCTTTCCCGGAAGGTCTGTTTATTTTCCTTGCGCCTCCGAGTCTTTCTGAACTGAAGAACAGAATTGTGACAAGAGGAACGGAAACAGATGCTCTGATTGAAAATCGCATGAAAGCCGCAAAAGCTGAGATCGAAATGATGGACGCATATGATTACGTCGTAGAAAATGATAATGTCGAAACGGCTTGCGACAAAATCAAAGCAATCGTTCTCGCTGAACATTTGAAGCGTGAGCGCGTTGCACCAAGATATAAGAAAATGCTGGAGGTTGAATAACTGATGTTAGATCCGTCAATTGACTCATTAATGAATAAATTGGATTCGAAATACACGCTCGTAACCGTTTCTGCAAGACGTGCGCGTGAAATGCAAATCAAAAAAGACCAGATGATTGAACATACGATTTCACACAAATATGTAGGCAAAGCTTTAGAAGAAATTGATGCAGGCCTGCTTTCGTTTGAAAAGGAAGACCGCGAATAGTAGCACAAGTAGCAACCTATATCATGTAGGTTGTTATTTTTTTCCGTGCTGTTTTAAATTGCAGAGGGGGAGAAGTCATTGCTGAACAATCGAAATGTGTTGCTTTGCGTGAGCGGAGGCATCGCTGTTTATAAAGCCTGTGCGCTGACAAGCAAGCTGGTGCAGGCGGGGGCAAATGTTAAAGTCATTATGACTGAATCTGCGTGCCAGTTCGTTTCACCGCTGACATTTCAGGCATTGAGCCGCTATGAAGTATATACAGATACATTTAAAGAACAAAATCCAAGCGTCATCTCTCATGTAGACGCAGCTGACTGGGCCGACCTGATTATTGTTGCGCCGGCTACGGCCAATGTGATTGGAAAACTGGCCAACGGCATTGCTGATGATATGCTGACAACAACCTTATTAGCGGCAACAGCGCCGGTATGGATTGCGCCCGCCATGAATGTGCATATGTATGACCATCCGGCAGTCAAACGCAATATTTCTGTCCTTTATCAGGATGGTTTTCGTTTTATTGAACCGAGCGAGGGCTATTTAGCATGCGGTTACGTTGGAAAAGGAAGATTGGAAGAACCCGAAAACATCGTGAAGCTTGCGGAAAAGCATTTTGCAGAAGAAAAAGACGCGCCTTTAGAAGGCAAACAAGTGGTGATCACAGCAGGCCCGACACGGGAGGCAGTTGATCCTGTGCGTTTTTTCACGAATAAATCGACGGGTAAAATGGGATACGCATTAGCTGAGGCTGCGGTGCGGCTTGGTGCAAACGTGACCTTGATCTCAGGGCCGGTTTCGCTTGATGTCCCTAAAGGGCTTTCTCAGTTTATCTCTGTCCAATCGGCTGCGGACATGCGCGATGCGGTGCTCTCTGTGTATGAGAGAAGCGACGTCGTCATAAAAACAGCTGCTGTTGCCGATTTTACGCCAAAAACAGTATTTGACCAAAAAATGAAAAAGCAAGACGGCGGAATGACCCTTGAATTAAAAAGAACGGTCGACATCTTAAAAGAACTGGGCGAGAAAAAACAGCATCAGCTGTTAGTCGGTTTTGCTGCTGAGACACAAGATGTGGAACATTACGCCCGCAAAAAGCTTTCTGCCAAAAATCTTGACATGATTGTGGCGAATGATGTGAAAGCGGCAGGGGCCGGTTTTGGTGCTGATACGAATATTGTGACGCTCTTTTTCAAAGACGGGCGCAAACGCGAGCTGCCGAAGATGTCTAAGCTCGATGTTTCGTTTGACATTCTTGGAGAAGTCGCAGCCCTCTTAAAACAAACCGGAGAGCACTCATGAATTTTGCCGAAGTCATCGTTGATGTCAGCACCAAAAATATAGACAGGCCGTTTGATTACAAAATCCCAGACCATCTTAAAGGTATGATCAAAACGGGAATGAGGGTCATTGTTCCGTTTGGCCCTCGTAAAATTCAAGGGTTTGTGACAGCTGTCAAAGATACGTCTGATCTCTCAGGTAAATCTGTCAAAGAAGTGGAGAATTTATTAGATCTTACGCCTGTTTTGACAGAAGAGCTGATGCATTTGTCTTCATGGCTGTCAGACAAAACGCTGTCTTTTAAGATTACGGCGCTTCAAGCGATGCTGCCTGCCGCATTAAAGGCAAAATATGAAAAAGAGCTAAGGATTGCGGAAGGTGCGGATATCCCGCCGCAGGTAGAACGGCTGTTTTCTGAAACAAAGAGCTTGCTGTATTCCGATATACCTGATCACGATACGCTGAAAATCATCCAGAAGCAGGTTCAAAAAGGCCATATCGATGTAACTTATAAAGTGGCGCAAAAAGCGAACAAAAAAATGGTCAGGTATATTCAGGCCAATGCCGGTAAAGAAGAGCTCTCCAAGCAGGCTGAGGGTTTATCCCGACAAGCGGCCAAACAACAGGCGATCCTGCACTTTTTCATGACGGAACCGGAAGGCACGAAAATACCTGCTGCGGATCTGTGCAAAAAAACAGACGCAAGCTCGGCCACCATCAAGACCCTGATCCAAAAGGGGCTTCTGAAAGAAACCTATGAAGAGGTTTACAGAGACCCCTATCAGGACAAAATGTTCAAAAAAACAGAACCGCTGCCGCTGACAGACGAGCAGAGCGCGGCCTTTCAGCCGATACGCCGGACGTTAGACAACAATGAACATCAGGTGTTTCTCCTGCACGGAGTGACGGGAAGCGGCAAAACTGAAATTTATCTCCAGTCGATTGAAAAAGTGCTTGCGAAAGGAAAAGAAGCCATCGTACTTGTACCGGAAATATCGTTAACGCCGCAAATGGTTCATCGATTTAAAGGGCGTTTCGGCTCTCAGGTAGCCGTGATGCACAGCGGGTTATCCACTGGTGAAAAGTATGACGAGTGGCGCAAAATCCACCGCAAGGAAGTACGGCTTGTCGTGGGTGCGAGGTCCGCTATTTTTGCCCCGTTTGAAAATCTCGGGATGATTATCATCGATGAGGAGCATGAATCGTCCTATAAACAAGAGGAAATGCCGCGCTACCATGCGAAAGAGGTAGCGATCAAGCGGGCGGAGCACCACCGCTGTCCGGTTGTGTTAGGCAGTGCTACACCGACGTTAGAGTCATATGCACGGGCGCAAAAAGGAGTGTACGAGCTGCTTTCGCTGAAACACCGCGTCAATCACCAAGTGATGCCTGAGGTTTCGCTTGTGGATATGAGAGAGGAGCTCAGAAACGGCAATCGCTCTATGTTTTCAATAGAATTGATGGAAAAGCTTGAAGAAACCATTGCCAAGGGTGAACAGGCTGTGCTGTTTTTAAATAAAAGGGGCTATTCCTCCTTTGTGATGTGCAGGGACTGCGGATATGTCCCGCAATGCCCTCACTGCGACATTTCCATGACGTATCACCGTTCCGGCCAGAGGATGAAATGCCATTATTGCGGACATGAAGAGCCTGTTCCGCATACTTGTCCTGAATGCGGGAGCGATCATATCCGTTTTTTCGGAACGGGAACACAAAGAGTGGAAGAAGAATTAACAAAGGTGCTGCCACATGCAAGAGTCATACGGATGGATGTTGATACGACCTCTCGGAAAGGTGCCCATGAAAAATTATTGTCTGCTTTCGGAGAAGGCAAAGCAGATATTCTTCTTGGAACGCAAATGATTGCGAAAGGGCTTGATTTTCCGAATGTGACACTTGTCGGAGTCTTAAGCGCTGACACAACACTGCACATTCCTGATTTCAGATCTGCCGAAAAAACGTTTCAGTTGCTAACACAAGTCAGCGGCCGCGCGGGAAGACATGAAAAACCCGGCAATGTCATCATTCAAACGTACACACCGTCCCATTACAGCATCCAGCTGACGAAAACACATGATTATGAAACGTTTTATCAGCATGAAATGGCGCACAGGAGGGAGCAATCCTACCCGCCGTATTACTATTTGGCTCTAGTGACGGTTTCTCACGAGGAAGTGGCGAAAGCGGCTGTAACGGCTGAGAAAATCGCACACTTTCTGAAAGCAAACTGCGGGGCGGATACGAAAATACTTGGTCCAAGCGCATCGCCGATCGCCAGGATCAAAGATAGATATCGCTATCAATGCGTGATAAAATACAAACAGGAAACCCAGATATCAGCTTTATTGAAGAAGATACTGGAACATTATAAACGCGAAATTGAACAAAAACATGTAATGATTTCAATTGATATGAATCCTTATATGATGATGTAAGATCTCACGTCTTGGAGGGTAATGAATTGGCAGTAAAAAAGGTCGTCACACATCCCGCGGAGGTTTTGGAAACGCCCGCGGAAACCGTGACTGTTTTTGATAAAAAGCTAAAAAAACTGCTTGATGATATGTACGATACCATGCTCGAAATGGATGGAGTCGGACTGGCAGCGCCGCAGATCGGTATTTTAAAAAGAGCGGCTGTTGTTGATATCGGAGAAGAAAGCGGCAGAATTGACCTTGTGAATCCGGAAATTCTTGAACAAAGCGGCGAGCAAATCGGAGTTGAAGGATGCTTGAGTTTTCCCGGCGTCTACGGAGATGTCACACGTGCCGATTATGTGAAAGTGCGGGCGTATAACCGTCAGGGAAAACCGTTTATTCTTGAAGCAAGAGGCTTTTTCGCGAGAGCCGTGCAGCATGAAATGGACCACTTGGACGGCGTGCTGTTCACATCAAAAATAAGCAAATATTATACAGAAGATGAACTAGCGGATATGGAAGGATGATTTGATGACGAGAATCGTGTTTATGGGAACACCCGATTTTTCAGTTCCTGTGTTAAAAACCCTGATAGATGACGGATATGAAGTAGTGGGGGTCGTCACGCAGCCGGACCGTCCGAAGGGCAGAAAAAAAGTGCTCACGCCTCCGCCTGTGAAGGAAGAAGCTTTGCGTCACGGTATCCCGGTTCTTCAGCCTGAAAAAGTCAGACTGAAAGAAGAAATTGAAAAGGTGCTGGCATTAAAACCGGATCTTATTGTGACGGCAGCGTTTGGGCAAATTCTGCCTAAAGAGCTTCTCGACAGCCCTAAGTACGGATGCATTAATGTCCATGCGTCTCTTTTGCCTGAACTGAGAGGTGGGGCTCCTATCCATTATTCCATTCTCCAAGGAAAGAAAAAAACCGGAGTTACCATTATGTACATGGTCGAAAAATTAGATGCAGGCGATATGATTTCAAAAGTGGAAGTAGACATTGAAGAAACCGACAATGTCGGAACCCTGCACGATAAATTAAGCGTTGCTGGCGCGAAGCTTTTGTCTGAAACAGTTCCTCAAGTTATAGCCGGCGACATATCACCTGAAAAGCAGGATGACGAGAAAGCGACGTATGCGCCAAACATTAAAAGAGAACAAGAGCTGATTGACTGGTCCAGAGCGGGAGAAGAGCTTTATAATCAAGTTCGAGGTTTAAACCCATGGCCTGTTGCCTATACGACTTTAAATGGACAAAACCTGAAAGTGTGGGCGGCCAAGAAAACAGCGGCGCCGGCAAAAGCCGAGCCCGGCACAGTCATTGCTATTGAAAAAGAAGGAATTATCGTCGCCACAGGAAACGATACGGCACTGTTATTAACAGAGTTGCAGCCTGCCGGCAAAAAACGTATGCGAGGCGAAGACTTTGTCCGTGGCGCCCATGTTGAGACAGGTGATATGTTAGGAGTACACAATGAAAACAAATAGCGTTCGCGATATTGCGCTGGAGGCGCTGGTCAAATTAGAACAAAATCAGTCATACAGTAACCTGCTCCTGAAATCGGTTATTAAATCCAATAAATTGAGCGATCAGGACCGGGGGCTTTTGACTGAACTCGTGTACGGTACATTGCAAAACAAAATTGCGCTGGATTATATGCTCAAGCCGTTTATCAACAAGCCGCAAAAGGTGAAGCCGTGGGTTATCCAGCTTCTCCGCCTGTCCTTATATCAAATGGAATATTTAGAAAAAATTCCGGACCGGGCAGTCATCCATGAAGCAGTAGAGATTGCTAAAAACCGAGGGCATAAAGGCATTGCCTCATTTGTCAACGGCGTGCTTCGCTCTATTCAGCGTGAAGGAGTCCCTTCCTTTGACGCTGTCGAAGATCCTGTTCTCAGGCTTGCGACAGAAACCAGCCACCCTGAATGGCTCGTGAAAGAGTGGGCAAACGCATACGGATTTGATGCGGCTGAAAAGATTTGCCGCATTCATCTCATTCCGCCTAAGCAAACGCTGCGTATCAATCAAATGAAAACAGACAGAGCGGAGATACTTGATCAAATGGAAGCTGAAGGAATCGAAGCAGAAAAAGGGGATCTCGCCGAGGATGCTGTGAAGCTTGTAAAGGGAACAATCGCCGGAACTCACTTCTTCCAGACCGGTGAAGTGTCCATCCAGGATGAAAGTTCCATGCTGGTTGCCCGGGCCCTTGACCCTAAGCCAGGTGAAACGGTGCTTGATGCGTGCGCGGCGCCGGGCGGAAAGTCAGCCCATATCGCTGAATTAATGGAGAACAAGGGAAGTGTGACATCGCTTGACCTTCACAAACATAAGGTGAAGCTGATCAAAGAAGCGGCAGAACGGCTTGGCCTTTCCATTATTGATGCGAAAACAATGGACGCGAGAAAAGCGGGAGAAACGTTTAAAAGTGAACAGTTTGACCGTATTTTGGTTGACGCTCCATGCTCAGGCTTTGGCGTGATCAGAAGAAAGCCGGATATGAAATACACCAAAACCCCAAATGACAGCTCCCGGCTTGCTGAAATCCAGCTGTCTATCTTAAGGGAAATTGCGCCATTAGTAAAAAAAGGTGGCACTCTTGTCTACAGTACGTGTACAATGGATCGGACAGAAAATGAAGAAGTTATCCATGCGTTTATACAAGAACATCCTGATTTTGAACCCGATTTGTCTCTAGAAAAGCGGCTGCCCGAAAAGGCGAGACCCTTTGTTCGGGATGGGAGGCTTCAAATCCTTCCGCATTATTTCGGAACAGATGGTTTCTTTATTTGCAGCATGAGAAAGAAGGGATAAGCAATGACAGAACTTAAAAAAACAAAGATCAGAAAAGAATTGCGGACAGAGCGTCCTTCAATTTATTCTTTTGAATTAGACGAAATCAAACAATGGCTGACAGACAACGGAGAGAAACCGTTCCGCGCGGCACAGATTTTTGAATGGCTTTACGAAAAACGAGTATCTTCTTTTGACGAAATGACAAACCTGTCAAAGGATCTGCGTGAGAAATTAAACACTCATTTCGTATTAACGACGCTGAAAACAGCTGTTAAACAAACTTCTCAAGATGGTACGATGAAGTTTTTATTCGAGCTTCACGACGGTTATACAATCGAAACCGTTTTAATGAGACACGAGTATGGTAATTCTGTATGTGTAACGACACAAGTCGGCTGCCGCATTGGCTGCACATTCTGCGCATCAACGCTCGGCGGCTTAAAACGAAATCTTGAAGCGGGCGAAATTGTCGCTCAAGTGGTGAAAGTTCAAAAAGCGCTGGATGAAACGGATGAACGCGTCAGCTCTGTCGTCATCATGGGAATTGGCGAACCATTTGATAACTTTAACGAAATGCTTGCGTTCTTAAAGATCATTAACCATGATAAGGGACTGAACATCGGTGCCCGCCATATTACTGTTTCTACAAGCGGAATCATCCCGAAAATCTACGAATTCGCTGATCAGCAAATGCAGATTAACTTTGCGATTTCTCTGCACGCGCCAAATACTGAAATCAGAAGCCGTTTGATGCCGATTAACAGAGCGTACAAGCTACCTGATTTAATGGAAGCCGTTAAATATTACATTAATAAAACAGGACGCCGGATCAGCTTTGAATACGGTCTGTTCGGCGGCGTAAATGACCAGGTCGAGCACGCTGAAGAGCTTGCAGACTTGCTGGAAGGCGTAAAATGCCACGTGAATTTGATTCCGGTAAACTATGTGCCTGAACGGGATTACGTCCGCACACCGCGCGAGCAGATTTTTGCTTTTGAGAAAACGCTGAAATCCCGCGGAGTAAATGTCACGATCCGAAGAGAGCAAGGCCATGACATTGACGCAGCCTGCGGTCAGCTTCGCGCGAAGGAGCGTCAAGACGAGACGAGGTGATGAGGGTTGTTAACAGCCTTAAAAACAGATACAGGGAAAATCCGCCAGCATAATGAAGATGATGCGGGTATTTTTAAGGGGAAAGACGATTTTGTATTAGCGGTTGTCGCTGATGGCATGGGCGGCCATCTTGCTGGAGATGTTGCAAGCAAGATGGCTGTGAAAGCCATGGGAGAGAAATGGAATGAGGCAGATACGATTCCTGCAGCGCCGTCAGAGTGTGAAGAGTGGCTCATTGAACAGATTCTCGCGGTAAACAGCAAGATTTACGATCATGCCCAAGCGCACGAAGAATGCCAAGGCATGGGAACAACCATTGTATGCGCTCTTTTTACAGGCAAAACGGTTTCCGTTGCTCATATAGGCGACAGCAGATGCTATTTGCTTCAGGACGATCTTTTCGTTCAGGTGACAGAGGATCATTCTCTTGTGAATGAACTGGTTCGCACCGGTGAAATCTCCAGAGAAGATGCTGAGCATCATCCGCGTAAAAATGTGCTGACGAAGGCGCTCGGAACAGATCAATCTGTCAGTATTGACGCACGTTCTTTCGAAATTGAACCCGGAGATAAACTCCTTTTATGTTCTGATGGACTGACGAATAAAGTGGAAGTCACTGAATTAAAAGACATCCTGCAAAGCGATTCAGCTCCTCAGGAAAAAGTAAACCTGCTTGTGGACAAAGCCAATGAGAATGGCGGGGAAGACAATATTACAGCAGTGTTGCTTGAGCTTGCTTTACATGTTGAAGAGGGTGAAGATCAGTGCTAATCGGCAAGCGAATCAGCGGGCGTTACCAGATTCTCCGTGCCATAGGCGGCGGGGGAATGGCCAACGTTTATTTAGCTGAGGACATTATTCTTGATCGTGAAGTCGCAATCAAAATCCTGCGGTTTGACTATGTGAATGACAATGAGTTTATCAGGCGTTTCCGAAGAGAAGCCCAATCGGCATCAAGTCTTGATCACCCGAATATTGTCAGCATTTATGATTTGGGCGAGGAAGATGATATTTACTATATTGTCATGGAATACGTAGAGGGCATGACGCTAAAAGAATACATAACAGCAAATGGGCCGCTTCATCCCAAAGAAGCGCTCAGCATCATGGAGCAAATTGTCTCAGCCATTGCCCATGCCCACCAAAATCATATTGTCCACAGGGATATTAAACCGCATAACATTTTGATCGACCATATGGGCAATATCAAAGTAACGGATTTTGGAATTGCGACTGCACTGACTTCGACAACAATCACCCACACCAATTCTGTGCTGGGCTCAGTCCATTATTTATCCCCCGAACAGGCGCGGGGCGGTCTGGCCACAAAAAAATCAGATATTTATGCGCTTGGGATTGTCTTATTTGAGCTGTTAACCGGCCGAATCCCGTTTGATGGAGAATCGGCTGTCAGCATCGCCTTAAAGCATCTTCAGGCTGAAACCCCTTCAGCGAAAAGGTGGAATCCCTCAGTACCCCAAAGCGTTGAAAACATCATATTAAAGGCAACCGCCAAAGATCCTTTTCATCGCTATGAAACTGCTGAAGATATGGAAGAAGATATTCGAACAGCTTTTGACGCGGACAGGCTCAACGAAAAGAAATTTACGATTCAAGATGATGAAGAAATGACGAAAGCGATTCCGATTATTAAGGATGAAGAGCTTGCGAAAGCTTCTAATGAAACCGAAGCTGACATGACATTTCCTCAAGAAAACCAAACGAAGAAAAAAGCAAAGAGAAAAAAATGGCCGTGGATTTTGCTCACCATATGCCTGATTTTTATCACGGCAGGAGTTCTCGCCGTCACTGTTTTTCCTTCTCTTTTTATGCCTAAGGATGTCAAAATACCCGATGTAGCAGGGATGGAATATGAGAAAGCGGCAGATCTTCTAGAAAAAGAAGGCTTGCAGGTAGATTCAGACGTATTGGAAATCTCAGATGAGAAGATCGAAGAAGGCCTGATGGTCAAAACCGATCCTAAAGCCGAGTCCACTGTTAAAGAAGGGGCAACGGTTACGCTTTATAAGAGCACAGGTAAAGCAAAAAAGCAGATCGGTGATGTGACGGACCAATCAGTCGACAAGGCAAAAAAAGTGTTAAAGGAACAGGGCTTTAAAAATGTAACGGTGGATGAAGTAAATAATGATGAGAAAGACGCCGGCACTGTCATAGATCAGAATCCGTCAGCAGGGACCGAACTTGTGCCGGACGAAGATCAAGTTAAGCTCACAGTCAGCATCGGGCCGGAAGATATTACGCTCAGAGATTTAAAAACATACAGTAAAGAAGCAGCCTCAGGATATCTGGAAGATAACGGGCTCAAGCTGGTGGAAAAAGAAGCGTACTCAGATGACGTTCCGGAAGGACAGGTTGTCAAACAAAAGCCGGCAGCGGGAACGGCCCTAAAGCCGGGAAATGAGGTCGAAGTGATATTTTCTCTCGGACCTGAGAAAAAACCGGCGAAAACAGTGAAAGAAAAAGTCAAGATTCCATATGAGCCTGAAAACGAAGGGGACGAGCTGGAGGTGCAAATCGCGATTGACGACGCGGACCACAGCATTTCTGACACTTACGAACATTTTAAGATTAAAGAGCCCGCAGAACGGACGATCGAACTGAAGATTGAACCTGGCCAAAAAGGGTACTATCAAGTGATGGTAAATAATAAAGTCGTCAGCTACAAAACAATTGGGTATCCGAAAGATGAATAACAAGGAGGGAAAATATGCCTGAGGGCAAAATTATTAAAGCGCTTAGCGGCTTTTATTACGTACTGGATGAATCAGAGGATTCAAATAACGGAAAAGTTATACAATGCAGAGGAAGAGGCATTTTCAGAAAAAATAAAATCACCCCTTTGGTCGGTGATTATGTTGTTTATCAAGCTGAAAATAATAAAGAAGGATATCTTCTGGAGATTAAAGAAAGAACCAATGAACTTATCAGGCCGCCGATCTGCAACGTTGATCAAGCGGTGCTTGTTTTCTCGGCGATGCAGCCATCTTTCAGTACAGCATTGCTCGACCGTTTCTTGGTTCTCGTAGAAGCGAATGACATCCAGCCGATTATTTGTATTACAAAAATGGATTTAATTGAAGATCAACATACACAAAAGCTCATTCAAGCGTATGCTGAAGACTACCGTAACATTGGCTATGACGTATTTCTTACCTCTTCTAAGGACCAAGAAAGTTTAACGGAGATCATCCCGCATTTCCGCGGCAAAACAACGGTCTTTGCCGGCCAGTCGGGGGTTGGAAAATCCTCGCTTCTCAACGCGATCAGTCCCGAGCTGGGTTTGAGAACAAACGAGATTTCCGAGCATTTAGGCCGCGGGAAGCACACAACCCGCCATGTGGAGCTCATTCACACGTCCGGAGGTCTGGTTGCGGATACGCCGGGTTTCAGCTCTCTTGAGTTTACAGACATTGAAGAAGGAGAGCTGGGCTACACCTTCCCTGACATCAGAGAAAAAAGCGCATCATGCAAATTCAGAGGATGTTTGCATTTGAAAGAGCCGAAATGTGCAGTCAAACAAGCTGTTGAAGAAGGGGAATTAAAGCAGTACCGCTACGACCATTATGTTGAATTTATCACAGAGATCAAAGACAGAAAGCCGAGGTATTAGATCATGGTAAAGATTGCACCCTCTATTCTTTCCGCTGATTTTGCCGCTTTAGGCAAGGAGATTCAAGATGTAGAAAAAGGCGGAGCCGATTACATTCATGTTGATGTCATGGACGGCCATTTTGTCCCGAATATTACGATTGGGCCGCTGATTGTAGAAGCCATTCGTCCGGTGACAAAACTGCCCCTGGATGTACATTTAATGATTGAAGAGCCAGACCGTTATATCCCGGCTTTCGCAAAAGCTGGAGCAGATATCCTGTCTGTACATGCCGAAGCCTGTCCGCACCTTCACCGGACAATCCAGCTTATGAAAGAGCAGGGTGTAAAAGCTGGCGTTGTCCTGAATCCGCATACACCTGTTCAAGTAATTGAGCATATTTTTGAAGAACTTGATCTCGTACTCTTAATGACGGTGAACCCTGGATTTGGCGGACAGAAATTTATTCATTCTGTTCTTCCGAAAATAAAAGAAGTGAAACGAATGGCAGAGGAAAAAGGGAAACATGATCTGCTAATTGAAGTAGACGGCGGCGTCAACAAAGAAACAGCCCCGCTAGTCATCGAAGCGGGCGCAAATTTACTTGTTGCCGGTTCTGCTGTTTATGGCCAAACTGACCGCGAAAAAGCTATTTCTGAGATAAGAGGAAACAAATAAGCAGCAGGAGAAAGAGCCGGGAATATTTAGCCCGAGCTCTTTTTCCTGTACCCAGAAGCAGAAAGGAAAAAGAGATGAGAAAAATCAATATCGTTGCGGGAGGCCCAAAAGATTTGATCCCCGACCTGACTGGTTATACGGCTGATCACACGATCTGGGTCGGGGTTGACAAGGGCACAGTCACGCTTTTAGATGCCGGCATCATTCCTGATGAAGCTTTCGGAGATTTTGACAGCATTACGGAGCAGGAACGCCGGCAAATCGAAAAAGCCGCGCCCGCTCTCCATGTGTACCAGGCAGAAAAAGATCAAACTGATTTAGACCTCGCTCTTGATTGGGCCCTCGAAAAGCAGCCGGATGTCATTCAAATCTTCGGAATTACGGGAGGCAGAGCAGATCACTTTTTAGGAAATATTCAGCTGCTGTACAGGGGAGTAAAAACAAATTCGAAAATGAAGCTTATAGACAAACAGAATGATATTCAGATGTTCTCTCCAGGCGAATATTCTCTTCTTATCGATCAAAACAAACGGTATATCTCCTTCATCCCATTTACAGAAGAAGTAAATGAGCTGACTCTCACCGGTTTTAAATATCCGCTAAATAAGTGTCATATTACGCTTGGTTCAACACTATGTATTAGTAACGAACTCATTCATTCACGAGGTACTTTTTCGTTTGCGAAAGGCATATTAATAATGATAAGAAGCACGGATTAGCTTCTGCTTTCACTCATTTGTTGAAATTAATGAACCTTAAAGCGATGAACAGGCGGTTACGGGACTTATAGGAGGGGACAAAAATGAAATTTTACACCATTAAATTGCCGAAGTTTTTAGGAGGAATTGTCCGGGCGATGCTGGGCTCATTTAGAAAAGATTAAAGCCCAGGGGTTCAAGCCCCCTTTCACCACATAAAAACGCCTGCCACATATCAGGGCAGGCGTTCATTTTGTTATACACGCTCAACTTTACCGGATTTCAAAGCTCGAGCAGATACATATACTTTTTTAGGTTTTCCGTTCACAAGGATACGAACCTTTTGAAGATTCGCGCCCCAAGTGCGCTTAGAAGCGTTCATTGCGTGAGAACGGTTATTCCCAGCTGTTGTTTTTTTACCTGTGATAACGCATTTACGTGCCATTTGTTTCCCTCCTCACTTGCACAAAACATCTACTTTTTCACTTTCATATGTTCTTAGATGCTTTCGATATGGATACTTTAAATAATTTACCACAGCTAAAAAACGTTTGCAACTATTGTTTCATCATCTTTCAAGAAAATTCACTTGACATCTTGCACAAACAGCGGCGCTATAGTATATGTAAAGAGACGTGCAGCGTTTGTCGCGTCTTTTCTTTTCATAATGGAATTCATATAGTAGAATAGCTGTAACTCTATGCATTCGAAGGAGGAACTAGTGTGTCCATTGAATTAAGAACGAAATACGGGCAGATTGATATATCGAATGAAGTCATTGCAATGGTTGCCGGCGGCGCTGCGATTGACTGTTACGGCATTGTTGGAATGGCCTCTAAAAACCAAATTAAAGACGGACTGACTGAAATCCTTCGGAAAGAGAATTTCAGCAGAGGTGTTCAAGTTCGCCAAGAAGCAGAACAGATACATATTGACATGTATATCATTGTCAGCTACGGCACAAAAATTTCTGAAGTGGCACATAACGTCCAAACAAAAGTAAAGTACACAGTAAATCAAACAGTCGGACTTGCAGTGGACTCTGTCAATATTTATGTCCAAGGCGTACGAGTGACGAACCCGTAGTTAGGAGGAGTAGGATTGTCTATCAGAACATTAGACGGCAGAACCTTTGCCGAGATGATTCTTGCAGGTGCACAGAATCTGTCGCAAAACGCGAGTGCGGTTGACGCGCTCAACGTGTTTCCGGTGCCGGACGGTGATACGGGAACAAACATGAACCTGTCAATGACTTCCGGGGCAAGAGAAGTGGAGCATTTGGAGACAAGTGATATCGGTAAAGTGGGCTCCGCGTTATCTAAAGGATTGCTCATGGGGGCAAGAGGGAATTCAGGAGTCATCCTGTCCCAATTGTTCCGAGGATTCAGTAAAAGCATTGAAACAAAAAAAGAAATTAATGCAAAAGAGTTTGCCGCCGCGCTGCAAGCCGGTGTCGATATGGCTTACAAAGCAGTCATGAAGCCTGTGGAGGGCACCATCTTAACAGTTGCAAAAGATGCTGCGAAACAAGCGGTGGCCCTGGCGGAAAAAGAAACCGATATCATTGCGCTGATGACAT
This sequence comes from Bacillus halotolerans, assembly GCF_001517105.1. Lineage (GTDB taxonomy): Bacteria > Bacillota > Bacilli > Bacillales > Bacillaceae > Bacillus > Bacillus halotolerans. Next base: position 429,599 of record NZ_LPVF01000010.1, on the reverse strand, counting down.
CGGTGACAAAGGAAGCTGAGGCATCCTTAAATCGGACACCAGAATTGCTGCCTGTCCTGAAGGAAGTAGGAGTCGTTGACAGCGGAGGCAAAGGCCTGCTTTGTGTGTATGAAGGTTTCCTCGCTTCATTAAAAGGAGAGACCGTTCCTGAGAAAACCGTTCTTCCGTCACTTGATGACATGGTCAGCGCAGAGCATCATAAGAGCGCGCAGAGCATGATGAATACAGATGATATTGAATTCGGTTTCTGTACAGAAGTGATGGTAAGGCTCGATCAGAATAAAAGAGAATTTGATGAAGGCACATTCAGAAATGACCTCAGCCAATTTGGTGATTCTCTTTTGGTTATTGCAGACGAGTCTCTGGCGAAGGTTCATATTCATGCTGAAGAGCCGGGAAACGTGTTAAACTACGCTCAAAATTACGGTGAATTAATAAAAATCAAAATTGAAAACATGAGAGAGCAGCACACTTCCATCATCAGCCAGGACAGCGAGCATGCTCACAGCGAGAAAGCGGCAAAGCAGCCGTACGGCATTGTGACTGTTGCGATGGGAGAAGGCATTTCTGATTTATTCAAAAGCATTGGCGCTTCCGTTGTAATTGAAGGCGGCCAGACGATGAATCCGAGCACTGAGGATATTGTCGATGCTGTAAGATCTGTAAATGCAGACACTGTGTTTATCTTACCGAATAACTCCAACATTATCATGGCGGCCAATCAAGCCGCAAGTGTGATAGGCGATAAGGTTTTTGTCATTCCTGCCAAAACGGTTCCGCAAGGCATGTCAGCGTTGCTGGCATTTAATCCGGATCAAGAGCCTGAAGCAAATGAAGCCAATATGCTAAGTGCCATTCAGCAAGTAAAAAGCGGACAGGTGACATACTCAGTCAGGGATACTCATATTGACGGACAAGACATAAAAAAAGGCGACTTTATGGGAATTCTGAATGGAACGATTATCGGCAGTGCTGAAGATCAGCTGGGTGCTGCAAAAATGCTCTTGTCAGAAATGATCGGAGAAGAGGACGAAATTGTCACCATTCTTTATGGAGAAGATGCGTCTCAAGAAGAAGCTGAAGAGCTTGAAGCGTTTCTCAACGACAAGTACGAAGAGATTGAGGTTGAAATCCACAACGGAAAACAGCCGCTGTATTCGTATATAATTTCTGCAGAATAGAAGGGCAAATTGCCCTTCTATTCTTATGTCTGCTTTTAAGTGCGGCAGCGCTGTAACGCGCCCGCTTGCCATTTTATATCCGATCAATTAGTCTAGAAGCAAAGCCGCTTATAAGCTCTGTTTCATAAGGAGGAATAGCATGAAATACAGAAGCGTTTTTGATATTATCGGCCCGGTTATGATCGGTCCGTCCAGTTCGCATACAGCAGGCGCGGCGAGAATCGGGAGAGTGGCCAGAAGTTTATTTGGCAGAGAGCCTGAGCGCATCGTTGTGTCCTTTTACGGCTCTTTTGCTGAAACATATAAGGGTCACGGCACAGATGTGGCAATTATCGGCGGTCTGCTTGATTTTGATACATTTGACGAACGGATTAAAACCGCTATACAAATTGCAGAAGATAAAGGAATTGATATAGAGTTTCGAGTTGAAGACGCTGTTCCGGTTCACCCGAACACAGCTCGAATTAGTATTTCTGATGAAAAGGGAGAACTTGAACTGACGGGAATTTCGATAGGCGGAGGAAAAATTGAAATCACAGAATTAAACGGCTTTGAGCTCCGTCTGTCTGGAAACCACCCTGCCATTCTAGTTGTCCATAATGACAAGTTTGGCACCATTGCAGGAGTTGCCAATGTCCTTGCGAAATTCTCAATCAACGTCGGCCATATGGAAGTCGCCCGCAAGGATATTGGTCAGCTTGCGCTGATGACAATAGAAGTGGATCAAAATATTGACGATGATGTTCTCGATGAGCTGTCGAAGCTGCCGAACATTATTCAAGTGACAAAGATTGCTGACTAGCGAAGGGTCAGGAGGAGCCAGTTATGTTTCGTAATGTAAAAGAATTAATTGAGATAACGAAAGAAAAGCAAATATCCATCTCTGACATCATGATCGCTCAAGAGATGGAAGTAACAGAAAAAACAAAAGAAGAAATTTTTCAGCAGATGGATCACAATCTGACTGTTATGGAAGCGGCGGTTCAGAAAGGGCTTGAAGGAGTTACGAGTCAAACGGGCTTAACAGGCGGGGATGCCGTTAAATTACAGGCCTACATTCGATCTGGAAAAAGCCTGTCGGGAGCGCTGATTTTAGACGCAGTATCGAAAGCTGTCGCAACAAATGAAGTGAATGCCGCCATGGGAACAATCTGTGCGACACCGACTGCCGGATCTGCAGGTGTAGTGCCGGGTACGTTATTTGCCGTGAAAGAAAAACTGAACCCGACAAGAGAACAAATGATCCGCTTTTTATTTACGGCGGGAGCTTTCGGATTTGTCGTAGCAAATAATGCAAGTATTTCCGGTGCTGCCGGCGGGTGTCAGGCAGAGGTAGGATCTGCCTCGGGTATGGCAGCTGCGGCAATTGTTGAAATGGCAGGCGGAACACCTGAGCAAAGTGCGGAGGCCATGGCCATTACATTAAAAAATATGCTCGGCCTTGTGTGTGATCCTGTTGCGGGCCTTGTTGAAGTGCCTTGTGTGAAGCGGAATGCAATGGGCGCATCAAACGCGATGATTGCTGCTGATATGGCATTAGCAGGCATTACAAGCCGGATTCCATGTGACGAGGTCATCGATGCGATGTATAAAATCGGCCAAACGATGCCCACTGCCCTTAGAGAAACAGGCCAGGGCGGTTTAGCGGCAACACCGACGGGAAGAGAATTAGAGAAAAAAATATTCGGAGGAGCGCTGGGTTCAAGTGAAACAACATCAGCAAACTAGTATAGCCAACATTAAGGGCATTGGGCCGGAAACAGAAAAAACATTAAATGAACTCGGTATTTATGACATTTCTGATCTTCTGAATTATTTCCCTTATCGCTATGATGACTACGAGCTGAGGGATTTAGAAGAAGTACAGCATGATGAAAGAGTCACAGTTGAAGGGAAGGTTCATTCAGAGCCTTCTCTTACCTATTATGGAAAAAAACGAAACAGGCTGACATTTCGCCTTCTTGTCGGCCATTATTTAATCACTGCCATTTGTTTTAACCGTCCTTATTTAAAGAAAAAGCTTTCGCTGGGCTCTGTTGTGACGATTTCCGGAAAATGGGACAAGCATCGTCAGACCATTTCTGTTCAGGAATTAAAAAATGGGCCGCATCAAGAGGATAAAAGCATTGAACCAGTCTATTCCGTCAAAGAAAATGTCACCGTCAAAATGATGAGACGTTTTATTCAGCACGGGCTGACCCAATATGCGGACTCAATACCTGATCCTCTCCCGGAAAATCTTAAAGTTCGCTATAAGCTGCCGGACTATCATCAAGCGTTAAAAGCGATGCACCAGCCAGAAACAAGAGAAGCATTAAAGCTGGCCAGACGCCGATTCGTTTACGAAGAATTTTTATTATTTCAGTTGAAAATGCAGGCGTTCCGAAAGGCGGAAAGAGAGCAGTCACAAGGGATACGGCAGCGTTTTTCAAACGAAGAACTCATGACATTTGTCAAAAGCCTCCCGTTTCCTCTCACCAACGCCCAGTCCCGCGTGCTTCGCGAAATAACAGCAGACATGTCTTCCCCATATAGAATGAACCGTCTTCTTCAAGGAGACGTCGGATCAGGAAAAACGGCAGTCGCTGCCATCGCGCTTTATGCGGCCATTTTATCCGGATATCAGGGAGCGCTTATGGTTCCGACAGAAATTCTTGCTGAACAGCATGCTGATTCCCTTGTTTCACTGTTTGAAAAGTGGGATGTCAATGTCGCCCTTCTGACAAGCTCTGTAAAAGGGAAGCGCCGAAGGGAATTGCTTGAGCGGCTTGCTGCGGGAGAGATTGATATTCTTGTAGGAACCCATGCTTTAATCCAGGATGAGGTCGAGTTTAAAGCGCTAAGTCTTGTCATTACGGATGAGCAGCACCGATTTGGAGTTGAACAGCGGAAGAAGCTTCGGAACAAAGGGCAGGATCCCGATGTGCTCTTTATGACAGCCACTCCGATTCCGAGAACCCTGGCGATTACTGTTTTCGGTGAAATGGATGTCTCCGTCATTGATGAGATGCCGGCGGGGCGGAAACAAATCGAGACCTATTGGGTGAAACATGACATGCTGGACCGCATTCTGGCATTCGTCGAAAAAGAATTAAAGCAAGGCAGACAGGCGTATATTATCTGTCCGCTGATCGAAGAATCAGACAAGCTTGATGTGCAAAACGCTATAGATGTATACAATATGCTTTCTGAGGTTTTCCGTGGAAAATGGAACGTCGGTCTTATGCACGGAAAACTGCATTCCGATGAAAAAGATCAGGTGATGAGGGAATTCAGCGCGAATACGTGTCAAATTCTCGTATCAACCACTGTTGTTGAAGTCGGAGTGAATGTCCCGAATGCAACGATTATGGTCATTTACGACGCCGATCGCTTTGGTTTGTCCCAGCTTCACCAGCTGCGCGGCCGTGTAGGCCGCGGCGAGCACCAATCCTACTGCATTCTTATGGCTGATCCGAAATCAGAAACAGGAAAAGAACGGATGAGAATCATGTCGGAAACCAATGACGGCTTTGAACTGTCTGAAAAGGATTTGGAACTGAGAGGCCCGGGAGATTTCTTTGGAAAAAAACAAAGCGGAATGCCTGATTTTAAGGTGGCGGACATGGTTCATGATTACAGAGCGCTTGAAACGGCAAGGCAGGACGCTGCAAATCTGGTGGCTTCGGAAGCATTCTGGAACGACCCTGAATATGGGGCGCTAAGAGAGCATTTGCTGAAAAGCGGAGTCATGGACGGGGAAAAATTGAGCTGAGGCAAGAAGTTTTTGGTGTTTAGCCAGAAACAATCATTGCATTCCAATCTATGAAATTATATACTACTATTAGTACCTAGTCTTAATTTGCCGGATGGTGTTTAGATATGAGAAGAAATAAGAAAGAACGCCAGGAATTACTTCAGCAGACGATCAAAGCAACCCCATTTATTACAGATGAAGAATTAGCGGGAAAATTCGGAGTTAGCATACAGACGATTCGTTTGGACCGCTTGGAGCTTTCCATACCGGAGCTGAGAGAAAGAATTAAGAACGTGGCAGAGAAAACGCTTGAAGATGAAGTGAAGTCCCTGTCACTAGACGAAGTCATCGGAGAAATTATTGACCTTGAGCTGGATGATCAGGCGATTTCTATTTTAGAAATAAAACAGGAGCATGTATTCAGCCGGAATCAAATTGCGAGAGGACACCATTTATTTGCTCAGGCGAATTCTTTGGCCGTTGCAATTATAGATGACGAATTGGCGCTGACTGCAAGTGCAGACATCCGCTTTACCAGGCAGGTAAAGCAGGGTGAGCGCGTCGTTGCGAAAGCGAAAGTGACGGCGGTTGAGAAAGATAAAGGAAGAACGGTTGTCGAAGTGAACAGCTTTGTTGCAGAGGAAATTGTTTTTTCTGGACGCTTTGACATGTACCGTTCAAAACATTCATAAAGGTGGAGCATGCATGAGAATAGCTGTAGATGCAATGGGAGGAGACCACGCTCCCAAAGCTGTTATTGACGGAGTTATGAAGGGTATAGAGTCATTTGATGATCTTCATATTACACTTGTCGGTGACAAGACAACAATAGAATCGTATTTAACAACATCATCAGATCGCATCACGGTGCTGCACGCAGATGAAGTGATTGAGCCTACGGACGAACCGGTCCGCGCCGTGCGGAGAAAAAAGAACTCTTCTATGGTTCTGATGGCGCAGGAAGTTGCAGAAGGCAGAGCTGACGCCTGCATTTCAGCAGGAAATACCGGCGCGTTAATGACAGCCGGCCTGTTTATTGTGGGAAGAATTAAAGGAATTGACCGCCCTGCGCTTGCACCGACACTGCCAACTGTATCAGGCGGCGGATTTCTGCTCCTTGATGTCGGCGCCAATGTAGATGCCAAGCCTGAGCATCTCGTTCAATACGCCATTATGGGTTCTGTTTATTCCCAGCAAGTCCGAGGCGTGACTTCACCGAGAATCGGTCTTTTGAATGTCGGAACAGAAGATAAAAAAGGAAACGAATTGACGAAGCAGACGTTCCAATTATTAAAAGAGGCAAACATCAACTTTATCGGAAACGTGGAAGCACGGGACCTTTTAGACGATGTAGCAGATGTCGTAGTAACGGACGGATTTACCGGGAATGTTACACTCAAAACGCTTGAAGGCTCTGCGATGTCCATTTTTAAAATGATGAGAGAAGCGCTCACGTCAAACTTTACATCTAAGCTTGCGGCCGCTGTGCTGAAGCCGAAGATGAAGGAAATGAAAATGAAAATGGATTATTCCGAATACGGCGGAGCAAGTCTTTTCGGTTTGAAAGCGCCGGTAATCAAGGCACACGGCTCTTCTGATGCCCGTGCGGTTTACCATGCGATTCGCCAAGCCAGAGAGATGGTCAGCCAAAACATGGCTGCGCTCATTCAGGAAGAAGTAAAAGAAGAAAAAACAGATGAATAGTCTGGAGGTTTTTACATCATGAGTAAGATTGCATTTTTATTCCCTGGTCAGGGATCTCAATTTATCGGCATGGGGAAAGAGCTTTATGATCAGGTTCCAGCTGCAAAACGTCTGTTCGATGAAGCGGACGAAACATTGGAAACAAAGCTTAGCTCACTGATTTTTGAAGGTGATGCCAAAGAATTAACCCTTACATACAATGCGCAGCCTGCTTTGCTGACGACTAGCATTGCTGTGCTTGAAAAATTTAAAGAATCAGGCATTACACCTGATTTCACAGCCGGACACAGCCTTGGAGAATATTCTGCACTGGTGGCGGCTGGCGCAATGAGCTTTAAAGACGCTGTTTATACTGTCAGAAAACGCGGTGAGTTCATGAACGAAGCGGTGCCGGCCGGAGAAGGAGCGATGGCTGCCATTCTCGGCATGGATGCCGACGCATTGAAACAAGTAACCGATAAAGTCACTGAGGATGGCCACCTTGTGCAGCTTGCCAACCTCAACTGTCCCGGACAAATTGTTATTTCCGGAACGGCAAAAGGAGTAGAGCTTGCCTCTGAACAGGCAAAAGAGAACGGCGCTAAACGTGCGATTCCGCTTGACGTAAGCGGTCCGTTCCATTCTGAACTGATGAAGCCTGCCGCTGATAAGCTGAAGGAAGTCTTGGACTCCTGTGAACTGAAAGACGCAGAAGTGCCGGTGATCTCAAATGTTTCTGCAGATGTGATGACAGATAAGGCAGACATTAAAGAGAAACTCATTGAGCAGCTGTACTCCCCGGTTCGTTTTGAGGAAACTGTTAACAAGCTGATCGCAGAGGGTGTTACGACGTTTATTGAAATCGGTCCCGGCAAAGTGCTTTCAGGCCTTGTGAAAAAAGTAAACAGACGCTTAAAAACCATTGCCGTATCAGACCCGGAAACGATTGAACTGGCAATTCAAACGCTTAAGGAGGAGAATGAGAATGCTTAATGAAAAAACAGCTGTTGTCACTGGCGCATCCCGCGGAATCGGCCGTTCAATCGCCCTTGACTTGGCCAAAAACGGTGCAAACGTTGTCGTTAACTACTCAGGCAGCGAAGCGAAAGCAAATGAAGTCGTAGATGAAATCAAATCAATGGGCAGAAAAGCAATTGCTGTCAAAGCCGATGTATCAAATCCTGAAGATGTACAAAACATGATAAAAGAAACGATTTCTGTTTTCTCTACGATTGACATTCTAGTGAACAACGCCGGAATTACAAAAGACAATCTCATCATGAGAATGAAAGAAGATGAGTGGGATGATGTTATTAACATTAACCTGAAGGGTGTTTTCAACTGCACGAAAGCTGTGACAAGACAAATGATGAAGCAGCGTTCAGGCCGGATTATTAACGTATCGTCTATTGTCGGCGTTAGCGGAAATCCTGGACAAGCCAACTACGTGGCTGCAAAAGCGGGTGTGATCGGCTTAACAAAGTCTTCAGCTAAAGAGCTCGCGAGCCGCAACATCACAGTCAATGCGATTGCGCCTGGATTTATCTCAACCGATATGACAGATAAGCTTGCCAAAGACGTTCAAGATGAAATGCTGAAACAAATTCCGCTCGCTCGCTTTGGCGATCCCGGAGATGTCAGCAGCGTCGTCACGTTTCTTGCTTCAGAGGGAGCGCGTTACATGACAGGCCAGACGCTTCATATTGACGGCGGAATGGTAATGTAAGTTTTTTCTCTAAAATTTCATCATAGTTACTCTAGTTTTTTAAAAACGAATCCACTATAATACTTGAGGGGAGGTGAATTGCTATGGCAGATACATTAGAGCGTGTAACGAAAATCATCGTAGATCGCCTTGGCGTTGATGAAGCAGACGTCAAACTTGAAGCTTCTTTCAAGGAAGACTTAGGTGCTGATTCCCTGGATGTAGTTGAGCTTGTTATGGAACTTGAAGACGAGTTTGATATGGAAATTTCTGACGAAGATGCTGAAAAGATTGCAACAGTCGGCGACGCTGTGAACTACATACAAAACCAGCAATAAGCTGATGCTAAAAGTCCCGCCGAAACGCGGGGCTTTAGCCCTTTATTCGTGCAGTTATTACAGCATGCCGCTTTTACGCGCGCTGTATCCGGTTTAGTCAGAGAAGCGCGGTGAACCTGATGTGCCTATGGAGGTTACTATGTCAAAACACTCACATTATAAAGATAAGAAAAAGTTCTATAAAAAAATAGAACAATTTAAAGAGTTTCAAGAACGGATCTCGGTTCACTTTCAAAATGAAAAGCTTTTGTATCAAGCATTTACACATTCATCTTATGTGAATGAGCATCGGAAAAAGCCGTATGAAGATAATGAAAGGCTTGAATTTTTAGGTGACGCTGTTTTGGAACTGACGATCTCCAGATTCTTATTTGCCAAGTATCCGGCTATGAGTGAAGGAGATTTGACGAAATTGAGAGCCGCGATTGTATGCGAACCGTCTCTCGTTTCATTGGCTCACGAACTGTCATTCGGCGATCTTGTCCTATTAGGGAAAGGCGAGGAAATGACGGGCGGCAGAAAACGTCCTGCACTTTTGGCGGATGTCTTCGAAGCATTTATCGGAGCCTTGTATCTTGACCAGGGATTAGAGCCGGTCGAAAGTTTCTTAAAAGTCTATGTGTTCCCTAAAATAAACGATGGTGCTTTTTCTCATGTGATGGATTTTAAAAGCCAGCTGCAGGAATACGTGCAGCGGGACGGCAAGGGCTCGCTGGAGTATAAAATATCCAACGAAAAAGGACCTGCCCATAACCGTGAATTCGAAGCCATCGTATCTCTAAAAGGTGAACCACTCGGAGTCGGAAACGGCCGTTCAAAGAAAGAAGCCGAACAGCACGCTGCTCAGGAAGCTCTAGCTAAATTGCAAAAACACCATACGAAACAATAAAATCCCCCTGAGTTATAAGGGGGATTTCAGTATGTTTGCCGTCTTATTTCATCCATGTTTATGATAAAATTGAAATACTTATTACATAAGGAGGATCGCTATGTTCCTCAAACGTTTAGACGTTATAGGATTTAAATCATTTGCAGAACGGATTTCCGTTGATTTTGTAAAAGGCGTCACTGCGGTTGTCGGCCCGAACGGAAGCGGAAAAAGCAATATCACAGACGCTATTCGCTGGGTTCTTGGAGAACAATCAGCACGTTCCCTTCGCGGCGGGAAAATGGAAGATATTATTTTTGCCGGCAGTGATTCGAGAAAACGGTTAAATCTTGCCGAAGTTACACTTACGCTTGATAATGACGATCATTTTTTGCCGATTGACTTCCATGAGGTCAGTGTCACAAGACGTGTGTACAGATCTGGCGAGAGTGAATTTTTAATTAACAATCAGCCGTGCCGCTTAAAAGATATTATTGATTTATTTATGGACTCAGGACTTGGAAAAGAAGCATTTTCGATTATCAGCCAAGGGAAAGTGGAAGAAATCCTGAGCAGCAAAGCGGAGGATCGCCGCAGTATCTTTGAAGAAGCAGCAGGGGTGCTCAAATACAAAACGAGAAAGAAAAAAGCAGAAAACAAGCTGTTTGAAACCCAGGATAATTTAAACCGGGTAGAAGATATATTACATGAGCTGGAAGGCCAGGTTGAACCTCTTAAAATACAGGCCTCAATCGCGAAAGACTACCTGGAGAAAAAGAAAGAGCTTGAGCATGTTGAAATTGCGCTGACCGCTTACGATATTGAAGAGCTGCACGCCAAATGGTCAAGCCTTCAGGAGAAAGTGCAAGCCGCTAAAGAAGAAGAGCTCGCTGAATCGTCTGCTATCTCAGCAAAAGAAGCGAAAATTGAAGATGCGCGAGACAAAATTCAAGCGCTCGATGAATCAGTGGACGAGCTCCAGCGAGTCTTGCTTGTGACAAGTGAGGAGCTTGAAAAGCTGGAAGGGCGCAAAGAAGTACTGAAAGAACGCAAAAAAAACGCTGTGCAAAACCGAGAGCAGCTTGAAGAAGCCATCGTACAGTTTCAGCAAAAAGAAGCTGTGCTGAAAGAAGATCTTGCGAAGCAGGAAGCTGTTTTCGAAGCGCTTCAGACAGAAGTGAAAGATTTAAAAGCACAGGTGAAGGAAAAGCAGCAGGCTCTCAGTCTTCATAATGAAAATGTCGAAGAGAAAATTGAACAGCTGAAAAGCGATTACTTTGAGCTGTTAAACAGCCAGGCGTCGATTCGCAATGAGCTCCAGCTGCTTGATGACCAGATGTCCCAATCAGCCGTTACCCAGCAGAGGCTAGCTGATAATAATGAAAAGCATCTGCAGGAACGGCGCGATATTTCCGCCCAAAAAGCTGCATGTGAAACCGAGTTTGCCCGCATAGAGCAGGAGATTCACAGCCAAGTCGGCGCGTATCGTGAAATGCAGGTCAAATACGAGCAGAAAAAGCGTCAATATGAGAAAAATGAATCTGCTCTTTACCAAGCATACCAATACGTCCAGCAGGCGAGATCGAAAAAAGACATGCTTGAGACGATGCAGGGAGATTTCTCCGGCTTTTATCAAGGTGTTAAAGAGGTGCTGAAAGCGAAAGAGCGGCTTGGCGGTATTCGCGGGGCAGTCCTTGAGCTGATTTCAACAGAACAAAAGTATGAAACGGCCATTGAAATAGCACTCGGAGCTTCAGCACAGCATGTCGTAACCGATGATGAACAGTCCGCCCGTAAAGCGATTCAATATCTGAAACAGAATTCGTTCGGCCGGGCGACATTTCTGCCGCTTTCTGTCATCAAAGACCGTCAGCTTCAAAGCAGGGACGCGGCAACTGCGGAGCAGCACCCGTCATTTCTCGGGGTTGCCAGTGATCTTGTCACATTTGATCCTGCGTATCGCCGTATCATTCAAAACCTGCTTGGCACCGTTCTGATTACAGAGCATTTAAAAGGCGCAAATGAGCTTGCGAAGCTGCTTGGACACCGTTACCGCATTGTTACTCTCGAGGGCGATGTCGTGAATCCTGGAGGTTCAATGACGGGGGGCGCCGTTAAAAAGAAAAACAATTCCCTGCTAGGAAGAAGCCGGGAACTAGAGGATGTCACCCAGCGGCTCGTTGAGATGGAAGAAAAAACAGCGCAGCTTGAACAAGAGGTCAAAACCCTTAAGCAATCCATTCAGGAGATGGAGAAAAAACTGGCTGAATTAAGAGAGGCCGGGGAAGGCTTAAGAGTAAAGCAGCAGGATGTGAAAGGCCAGCTGTATGAGCTTCAAGTCGCTGAGAAGAATATCAATACTCACTTAGAGCTCTATGATCAAGAGAAATCAGCTCTGTCAGAAAGCGATCAAGAGAAGAAAGCGCGCAAACGCGAGCTGGAAGAAAAGCTTTCTTCCGTATCCGAAAAGATGAAACAGCTTGAAGAGGATATTGATAGACTGACAAAACAAAAACAGACACAGTCCTCTACAAAAGAGTCTCTCTCCAATGAGCTGACTGAGCTGAAGATCGCAGCAGCGAAAAAAGAGCAAGCATGTAAGAGCGAAGAGGACAACCTCGCTAGATTAAAGAAAGAGCTCCAAGAAACAGAGCTTGCTTTAAAAGAGACGAAAGAGGACCTAAGCTTCTTAACGTCAGAAATGTCATCAAGCACAAGCGGCGAAGAAAAACTGGAAGAGGCCGCGAAACATAAATTGAATGACAAAACAAAAACAATTGAATTGATTGCGTTAAGGCGTGACCAGAGGATCAAACTTCAGCAGGGGCTTGATACGTATGAGCGCGAGCTGAAAGAAATGAAGCGCCTGTATAAACAAAAAACAACGCTCTTAAAAGACGAAGAAGTAAAACTAGGCCGAATGGAAGTCGAGCTTGATAATTTGCTGCAATACTTGCGGGAAGAATACAGCTTGTCCTTTGAGGGAGCTAAAGAGAAATACCAGCTTGAAACAGATCCCGAGGAAGCACGAAAGCGCGTGAAGCTGATTAAACTCGCAATAGAAGAGCTTGGATCGGTAAACCTCGGAAGCATAGATGAGTTTGAGAGGGTTAACGAACGCTATCAATTCTTGTCAGAACAAAAAGAAGATTTAACAGAAGCAAAAAATACCCTGTTCCAAGTGATTGAGGAAATGGACGAAGAGATGACGAAACGCTTTAACGACACATTCGTCCAAATCCGCTCTCACTTTGATCAAGTCTTCCGCTCCTTATTCGGAGGAGGACGAGCGGAATTAAGGCTTACCGATCCGAATGATCTGCTGCATTCCGGAGTGGAAATTATCGCGCAGCCGCCGGGGAAAAAACTGCAAAACTTAAACCTTTTGTCTGGCGGAGAGCGTGCGCTTACTGCTATTGCGCTCTTATTCTCAATTTTAAAGGTGCGCCCTGTGCCGTTTTGTGTACTAGACGAGGTAGAAGCCGCGCTTGACGAAGCAAATGTGTTCCGGTTTGCGCAGTATTTGAAAAAATACAGTGCCGATACTCAGTTTATTGTGATTACCCACAGAAAAGGCACAATGGAGGAAGCTGATGTGCTTTACGGAGTGACGATGCAGGAATCCGGTGTTTCTAAGGTCATCTCAGTGAAGCTGGAAGAGACAAAAGAATTCGTTCAGTAACGAGGAAAGAGGTTATAAGATGAGCTTTTTTAAAAAATTAAAAGAGAAAATCACAAAACAGACAGATTCCGTATCTGAAAAGTTTAAGGACGGCCTTGAAAAAACGAGAAACTCCTTTCAAAACAAAGTGAATGATCTCGTGTCCCGTTACCGTAAAATTGATGAGGACTTCTTCGAAGAGCTTGAAGAGGTCCTGATCAGTGCTGATGTCGGTTTTACAACGGTTATGGAGCTGATAGACGAGCTCAAAAAAGAAGTGAAACGCAGAAATATTCAAGATCCGCAGGAAGTGCAGTCTGTTATTTCTGAGAAGTTGGTGGAGATTTATAACAGTGGAGACGAACAAATTTCTGAGCTGAACATTCAGGAAGGGCGTTTAAATGTCATTCTCCTAGTCGGCGTAAATGGAGTCGGCAAAACGACAACGATCGGAAAGCTTGCTCATAAACTAAAGCAAGAAGGAAAGTCTGTTGTACTCGCTGCCGGAGACACTTTCAGAGCAGGAGCGATTGAACAGCTTGAAGTATGGGGAGAACGTACGGGTGTGCCTGTCATTAAGCAGGCGGCCGGCAGCGATCCTGCGGCTGTCATCTATGATGCTGTTCACGCTGCCAAAGCGAGAGAAGCCGATGTATTGATTTGTGATACGGCAGGGCGTCTTCAAAATAAGGTAAACCTGATGAAGGAGCTCGAAAAGGTGAAGCGCGTTATCGAAAGAGAAGTGCCTGAAGCGCCTCATGAGGTGCTGCTCGCCCTTGATGCCACCACTGGACAAAACGCAATGGCACAGGCGAAGGAGTTCTCTAAAGCAACAAACGTTACAGGAATTGCTTTAACAAAGCTTGACGGCACTGCAAAAGGCGGCATTGTCCTTGCAATTCGCAACGAGCTTCATATTCCGGTTAAATTAGTCGGTTTAGGAGAAAAAGTTGATGATCTTCAGGAGTTTGACGCTGAATCTTACGTATACGGGCTCTTTTCAGATTTAGTGGAAAAAGCGGAGGATTAAAAAGACAGACAGCCCCCAAAAGCCTTGGGGGCTGTTTTGTTATCGTCTCACTTGATAGGCGAAATGATAAAGGCTGTTATCAGTGGATAGCAATCTCGCATCACCTGAATAAACCCTGAATGGAATAATGTCATAGTAATGAACGGAAACAGATGTGTAATACGTGTAGTATCCAGCAGCAGGTCCTAAATACATCGGAACGTTAAACTTTCCGTTTTCATCAGTTGTTCCCGCAGCTGTCTGTGTTGTATTCCCGACTTTTGTATCTGCTTCGAAGCTGACTGGTGTGTTTGGCACTGGCGCTCCTTTTTCGTCGAGCAATGTACCGCTTATCGTAATATTGTACTTGACTCGCCAAAATTGGCCCTGTCCGTAATTGATTTTACCGTACACGCCTCCGTCCGTGCTAATATTTGAGATGGAGGCCTTATAAGGGGCTCCGGCCGCAGCTGCTTGCTGGGCGGGAAAAATAAATGGTAACACGGCAGCCAAGCATAACATAATCAATAAACCGATTTTTTTCATGAGAATCCTCCTTTAAAATAGGGATCATATACAATATCGGAATAAATTAGATGATGTTTAGATAATATTGGAAAAAGTGATCGTTGCTTTGACAAGATAAAAACTTGACACTCACATTAAAACCATGTAAACTAAGTTATCGTAAAGGGATTTGACTTAACAAAGGGGAGAGCTCATATGTCGCTCGAAAAGACAACGAGAATGAATTATCTGTTTGATTTTTATCAGTCGTTGTTGACGTCTAAACAGAAGAGCTATATGTCTCTTTATTATTTGGACGATTTCTCCCTTGGCGAAATAGCCGAAGAGTATGAGGTTTCAAGACAAGCTGTTTATGATAACATCAAACGAACAGAAGCGATGCTTGAACAATATGAAGAAAAGCTGCTCCTTTTGAAAAAGTTTCAGGAGCGTAAAGAGATGTTTAATAAGCTGAAGGAGCTTGCTTCCGGTACTGAAGAAAAGGAAGAAATTACAGCTCTGATTGAAGCGCTTGAGAAATTAGATTAGGAGGCGGCAAACTATGGCATTTGAAGGATTAGCCGACCGACTGCAGCAGACGATTTCTAAAATCCGCGGAAAAGGGAAAGTCAGCGAACAAGATGTAAAAGATATGATGCGTGAGGTTCGTCTTGCGCTGCTTGAGGCTGACGTTAACTTTAAAGTAGTCAAGGATTTTGTCAAAAAAGTAAGTGAACGCGCTGTAGGCCAAGACGTCATGAAAAGTCTGACGCCCGGCCAGCAGGTCATTAAAGTCGTTAAAGAGGAACTGACTGAGCTGATGGGCGGCGAAGAGAGCAAAATCGCCGTTGCGAAGCGGCCGCCGACTGTTATTATGATGGTCGGTCTCCAGGGTGCCGGTAAAACGACAACGAGCGGTAAGCTTGCAAATCTGCTGCGCAAAAAGCATAATCGCAAACCGATGCTGGTTGCTGCCGATATTTACCGTCCTGCTGCAATCAAGCAGCTGGAAACGCTAGGCAAGCAGCTCGACATGCCTGTTTTTTCCCTTGGTGATCAGGTCAGCCCTGTAGAAATAGCCAAGCAGGCTATCGAAAAAGCCAAGGAAGAACACTATGATTATGTCATTTTGGATACAGCAGGCCGTTTGCATATCGACCATGAGCTTATGGATGAACTCACCCAAGTGAAAGAAATCGCGAATCCGGAAGAAATCTTTCTGGTTGTCGATTCAATGACCGGGCAGGATGCCGTGAATGTAGCCAAAAGCTTTAACGAACAGCTCGGTTTAACCGGTGTTGTGTTAACGAAGCTTGATGGAGACACGCGCGGGGGTGCTGCACTTTCCATTCGTGCGGTGACAAACACGCCGATTAAATTCGCCGGTTTAGGCGAAAAGCTTGATGCATTAGAAGCATTCCATCCTGAACGCATGGCATCAAGGATTCTCGGCATGGGTGACGTGTTAACATTGATTGAAAAAGCTCAGGCAACCGTCGATGAAGACAAGGCCAAAGAGCTGGAACAAAAAATGAGAACAATGAGCTTCACATTGGATGATTTTCTGGAGCAGCTCGGACAGGTCAGAAACATGGGGCCTTTGGATGAGCTTCTGCAAATGATGCCGGGTGCAGGTAAGATGAAAGGCTTGAAAAATATTCAAGTTGATGAAAAGCAGCTGAATCATGTGGAAGCGATCATTAAATCGATGACCGTTCTTGAAAAAGAACAGCCGGATATCATTAATGCCAGCCGGCGCAAGCGGATTGCGAAAGGAAGCGGGACGTCCGTGCAGGAAGTCAACCGTCTGCTTAAGCAGTTTGACGAAATGAAAAAAATGATGAAGCAGATGACAAACATGTCAAAAGGAAAGAAAAAAGGATTTAAGTTACCTTTTATGTAATCGGTTATACATGATAAAACCGTTGTTAAGAAAAAACACTTTACAAACACTTTTATCATTGTTAATATACTATCTTGTTGAAATATTTTCGGAGGTGCTAGTAAAATGGCAGTAAAAATTCGTTTAAAACGTATGGGAGCAAAAAAATCTCCTTTCTATCGTATTGTTGTAGCAGATTCTCGTTCACCGCGTGACGGCCGTTTCATCGAAACAGTCGGCACTTACAACCCGGTTGCAAAACCAGCGGAAGTAAAAATCGATGAAGAGCTTGCTCTTAAATGGCTTCAAACTGGAGCGAAACCATCTGATACAGTTCGCAACTTGTTCTCTAGCCAAGGAATCATGGAAAAATTCCACAACGCTAAACAAGGCAAGTAATGACTGATCAACACTTGGAAGATTTGATTGTCACGATTGTGACGCCGCTTGTTGATCATCCAGATGACATTCGGGTCATAAGAGAAGAAACCGATCAAAAGATTGCGCTGCGCTTATCTGTTCATAAGTCAGATACCGGTAAAGTTATCGGGAAGCAAGGCCGGACTGCAAAAGCGATTCGAACAGCTGTATTTGCAGCTGGCGCACAGTCTTCTAAGAAAGTTCAATTTGAAATATTTGACTAAAAGGGAGAGGGCCGGCACCTCCCCTTTTTTTACACGCAAAAAACGGGTAAACTGATAGAAGATAAGACAAGATAGAAAAGTCTGGTCTTGAAAAAGTTTTAAAAGCAGGGAGCTTGGTGCGATGCAAATTATTCACCGTGTAGTCGTTATGCAAGTCTTAACCGAGCGCAGCAAAGAAAAGCTTTTATCTACTTTCACAGAAAAGAAGCAAATGCTTGAACGAGAATGCAGCCAGCTCTATTTTCAGCTTAGAAAACATGAAAAAGAACAGCAGAACCCAGATGTAATTGAACAATTTAAAAAGGCAATAGAAAAACGAAAAGATAATATGAAAATGATCGATTTTCAAATTACCCAAGTACATACATTACCGCTTGGCAGTGAAATGAAAGAAAAGGAAATCGATGCGCTGCTGACCATTGAAGTCGGAGATGACTGGCATGAGAAAACAGCAGCAAACACCATCGTCATAAAAGACGGAACAGTAATTGAAATTCGCCAGAGGTGATCATATGACAAAGCGATGGTTTAATGTCGGTAAAATTGTAAATACCCACGGAATTAAAGGTGAGGTGCGGGTCATTTCAAAAACGGATTTTGCCGAAGAACGGTACAAGCCGGGCAACACGCTGTATTTGTTTATGGACGGACGCCAAGAACCGATAGAGGTAACGGTAAACACGTACAGGCTGCATAAGCAATTTCATCTGCTGCAGTTTAAAGAAAGACAAAGCCTGAATGAAGTAGAGGAACTGAAAAACGCCATCATCAAAGTTCCTGAAGAGGATTTGGGTGAGCTGAATGAAGGAGAATTTTATTTCCACGAAATTATCGGCTGTGAAGTTTTTACCGAAGAAGGCGAACTGATCGGAAAGGTGAAAGAAATTTTAACACCGGGAGCCAATGATGTATGGGTAATCGGTCGTAAAGGTAAAAAAGACGCGCTGATCCCTTACATTGAATCAGTCGTCAAACAGATTGATGTCAGCGAAAAGAAAATTGAGATTCAACTCATGGAAGGATTAATAGACGAATGAAAATCGATTTTTTGACGCTGTTTCCTGAAATGTTTGAAGGGGTGCTCGGTTCATCCATTCTTCAAAAAGCCCAAGAAAAAGAAGCAGTGCAGTTCCAGATCGTCAATTTCCGGGAGTATTCTGATAACAAGCATAATACAGTGGATGATTATCCTTACGGCGGCGGAGCAGGTATGGTGCTGAAGCCTCAGCCTGTTTTTGACGCGGTTGAGGATCTGGCCTCAAAAGCCGACAGTCCGCCGCGCGTTATCCTCGTCTGCCCGCAAGGTGAGCGTTTCACCCAAAAAAAAGCCGAGGAATTGGCAAAGGAAGAGCATTTGCTGTTTATCTGCGGCCATTATGAAGGCTATGATGAGCGAATCCGCGAGCATTTGGTGACAGATGAAATATCAATTGGCGACTTCGTTCTGACAGGCGGTGAGCTGCCTGCAATGATGATTGCTGACAGTGTCGTCAGGCTGCTTCCGGGTGTGCTTGGCAAAGAGGCTTCCCACATAGAGGATTCGTTCAGTACGGGGCTCTTGGAGCATCCGCATTATACAAGACCGGCAGATTATAAAGGTTTAAAAGTGCCTGAAACACTTCTATCAGGAAACCATGCTAAAATCAAAGAATGGCGGAATAAAGAATCGATCAGAAGAACCTATTTAAGACGCCCGGATCTTCTGAAAGACTATCCGCTTACAGAGCAAGAAAGAAAATGGATTTCTGAATGGGAAAAAGAATAGATTTTATTGCATAGGCTATGAAATTGTGATAAGATACTACTTGTGGCTTGAACGGGCTTATCCGTTGAAGCTTGAAAACGATGTTCCGCTGTGCCGGGTTTTGAGGCCAAGAGCATCTGTTGGAAGGAGTTGAAAACGATGCAAAAACTAATTGAAGATATCACAAAAGAACAGCTTCGTACTGATCTTCCTACGTTCCGTCCTGGTGACACTTTACGTGTACACGTAAAAGTTGTTGAGGGTAACCGTGAGCGTATCCAGATCTTTGAAGGTGTTGTGATTAAGCGTCGTGGTGGTGGAATCAGCGAAACGTTCACAGTTCGTAAGATTTCTTACGGTGTTGGCGTTGAACGTACTTTCCCTGTACACACACCAAAAATCGCGAAAATCGAAGTTGTACGTTACGGTAAAGTACGCCGTGCTAAGCTTTACTACCTGCGTGAACTTCGCGGAAAAGCGGCTCGTATTAAAGAAATCAGACGATAATGATAACGAACGAAAAGAGCTTGTTACCAGTAACAAGCTCTTTTTTTATACAGAATTTGAAAATGCCGGTCAGGCATCGTAAAATACATAAAGAACAACTAAGAATCTTGCACACTCAGAAGATAAAGGCGGTGTTCGTGTCACATGACAATCCAATGGTTCCCTGGCCATATGGCAAAGGCAAGACGGGAAGTAACCGAAAAATTAAAATTAATCGATATTGTATATGAATTGGTAGATGCCAGAATCCCGATGTCATCAAGAAACCCAATGATTGAAGACATCTTAAAAAATAAGCCGAGAATTATGCTGTTAAATAAAGCTGACAAAGCAGATGCGGCAGTTACACAGCAGTGGAAAGAGCACTTTGAGAACCAAGGAATCCGCTCTCTGTCCATTAATTCTGTAAACGGCCAAGGATTAAATCAAATTGTTCCGGCTTCAAAAGATATCCTGCAGGAGAAATTTGACCGGATGAGAGCAAAAGGTGTAAAGCCTAGAGCGATCCGGGCGCTGATCATCGGCATTCCGAACGTCGGAAAATCAACGCTTATCAACCGGCTGGCAAAGAAAAACATTGCGAAAACCGGAGACAGACCCGGTATCACAACATCTCAGCAATGGGTCAAAGTCGGGAAAGAATTAGAGCTTTTAGACACTCCGGGGATTTTATGGCCTAAATTTGAGGACGAGCTTGTCGGGTTGAGGCTGGCAGTCACGGGGGCTATTAAAGACTCGATTATCAATCTTCAGGATGTTGCCGTGTTTGGCCTCCGTTTTCTCGAAGAACATTATCCTGAACGGCTTAAAGAACGCTACGGGCTCGATGAGATACCTGAAGACATCGCGGAGCTGTTTGATGCAATAGGTGAAAAACGCGGCTGCCTCATGAGCGGTGGGCTTATTAACTACGATAAAACGACTGAAGTGATCATTCGTGATATCCGCACAGAAAAGTTCGGGAGGCTGTCATTCGAACAGCCGACGATGTAAAGACGCGCAGAAATGCGGGTCTTTATTTTTTCCTGACAGGACCGATACATACAGTAAGGGAGAAGAGAAAGTGAATACATTAACCGTAAAAGACATTAGAGACCGTCTGCAAGAGGTAAGAGATGACCAGGACCCATTTCTTGCCCAGTGTGAAAATGATCCGAGAAAAAGCGTACAAGCGCTTGTAGAGCAATGGCTGAAAAAGCACGCAAAGGAAAAAGCGCTAAAAGAACAGTGGGTGAATATGACCTCCTATGAAAGGCTTGCGAGAAACAAGGGGTTTCGTTTTATTGCAGGAGTAGACGAAGTAGGCCGGGGCCCATTGGCAGGACCGGTTGTCGCCAGCGCAGTCATCCTGCCTGAGGAATGCGAAATACTTGGGCTCACAGACTCAAAAAAGCTTACAGAAAAAAAGCGTGAGGAATATTACGATCTCATTATGAAAGAAGCTGTGGCAGTCGGCATAGGAATTGTAGAAGCAGCTGTTATTGATGAGATCAATATTTATGAAGCCTCAAAATTGGCAATGGTCGAAGCAATCCGCGATTTGTCCGATACACCCGATTATTTGCTCGTTGACGCGATGACACTGCCGCTCGATACGTCTCAGTCTTCAATTATAAAAGGTGATGCCAAGAGCGTGTCTATCGCAGCAGGTGCGTGTATTGCGAAAGTAACGAGAGACCGGATGATGAGCGCATACGCCGAAAAGTATCCGCAGTACGGCTTTGATAAAAATAAAGGCTATGGGACAAAAGAGCATCTTGAAGCGCTCGCAGCTTATGGACCGACCGACTTGCACCGGAAAACTTTCGCTCCTGTTCAATCTTACAGATAATCTAATGGACAAGGAGGCACCTTTTGAAAATGAACATACGAAATGATGTACAGCAGGCGCTCAAAAACCTTTTTGGAAACACTGCAGCTCCGCAGGAAACATCACATACAACCGACGAATCAAATGCCGTAAAGCGTCTCCTTTTAGGGAAAGTGCTTCGTTTATTAGGGGACCAGCATGCACTGATCCAAGTAGGGAATCAAACGATTCAAGGCAAACTTGAAACCCAGCTTCGTCCTCAGGCGTATTACTGGTTTTCCTACGAAAAAAAACCAGCGGAACAGACAGGCCGTCTCCAGGTTGTGCAAAGCTTTGACCAAAATCCCAAAACCATTCAGGATGCAGCGGGCAAGCTTCTAAACGCTATTTCAGTGAAGCCGTCAAACGCATCCCTTATGATGGCTGGCGCAATGCTGAAAAGCAAAACACCCATCACAGAAAATGATATCAAAACAGCCGTCCGCTGGATGGACACGCTGCCTGCGACAGACACAAAAAAAGCCATCGAAACAGTTTTATTTGCCTTAAAGCGGGATCTCCCCGTTCACCCCGATGTTTTGAGCGGAGTTCATGCTGTCAAATCGCCTGTACCGCTCCATCAGCACTTATCTCAGCTGATTCAGGCTATTCATCAAAATCCTCAGCCGAGCCAGGCGCTGACAAAGCTAAAAGAAGCCGTTACGGCACTTTTTAATAGCGAAACAGATGTCCATGCAGAACGTCTTATCGAGAAGCTTATCTCGTTAACGGATCATAACAGAGCTGCCTCTTCAGTCAGCACAGCTGGAAACCGGGAGCTTAGCGCAGCAGACGGCTCCGCAGGAAAGGCAAACTGGGCGCCTGCAAACCCGCAGGAGCAGCAGCGAAACACACGAGACGGTGCCGCTAAAACTGTCTCAGACATTTCAATGAAAGAAGCAGGAAGGCTGCTGGCCACACTGACGGAAGCTGCGGATAAAAACGGCAATCCAATCGTAAAAGAAGCAGCGAATTGGATAAAGGCTGTTGTTTCCTCTAGTCAAAATAAGCCTGAGGCAGCAGCATCTGCTTTGCAGGCCGCGCAAGTCACGGATCAAGAAGCAGAAGTGTTTTTAAAGGCTGTTCAGCAAACAGCTCCTAATTTGGCGGATAAGGCAGATGTTCTTTCTTTCTTATCCAAAGTGAAAATGGCAATAGGCGCTCGAGATGAGCTTGCATTTATTAAAGCGTTAGAACAAGGTGCCGCAGTGCTGCCTGATGATATTCAATCAGTTAAGGTGGCTCTTCATGCTGCCAGAGCGTCACGTGAGTTAGCGGAACCTGTCAAACAGGAAGCGGATCAGCTCTTCCATAAATTAAACGGTCAGCTTCTCATGCAGCAGGATCATCCTTCCTACAGCCAAATTGTGATGTCATTTCCGATGTTTTCGAAATCGGGTATTCAGGACATGACTGTTCTGTTTAAAGGACAAAAAGAAGCGGATGGAAAGCTCGATCCTTCCCATTGCCGGCTCTTGTTTTTACTGCAATTGGATACGTTAAAAGAAACAGTTGTCGACTGCCTGATACAGCAGCAAGTCATGACGATTACAATTGAGACGGACTTTGAACTTCAGCCGGCAATCGATCCGATGGTGCCCGCCCTCAAGCAATCGCTCAAAGAAATGGGCTACAGTCTTTCAGGAGTTAACGCTAAAAAACGCCTTCAATCTGATGAAAAGGCTACAATTGATCAATACATAACAAGCATCAGTGATCAGGGAGTGGATGTGAAAATATGAACGAGCAAACGCCTTTAAGAAAAGCTATAGCTCTCCATTATGACGAAAAAAAAGACAAGGCGCCAAGAGTAATTGCAACCGGGAAGGGCCATGTTGCTGACAACATTATCAAAGAAGCTAAAAAGGCGGGGGTTCCGATCCAAGAAGATCGGACCCTTGTCGAATTAATGCGCCATTTGACTGTGGATGACCAGATCCCGGAAGCACTTTATGAAACGGTAGCCGAGATTTTTTCTTTCATTTACAGATTGGACGAAAGTGTAAAAAATAAAAAATAGCTAAAATATTCCCCATTCTCCGCTTGAAATTTATGTTTTTAATAAAATAAAAGTTTGAATGTTTAGAAGGATTTTAAGATTTTGCATCGAACTCTAGACAATTCTTCCAGTATTATATAGAATGAAAGCGCAGTCTATTTTTAGTTTTGTTACATAAGTTAGGAGGATGGGAAATGAATATCCATGAGTACCAGGGAAAAGAAGTCCTCAGAAAATATGGGGTGTCTGTTCCTGAAGGTAAAGTGGCTTTTACAGCAGAAGAAGCAGTTGAAAAAGCAAAGAGCTTATCCAGCTCGGTTTATGTCGTAAAGGCTCAAATTCATGCTGGCGGTCGAGGCAAAGCTGGTGGGGTAAAAATAGCAAAATCATTAGACGAAGTAAAAGCGTATGCCGAAGAACTTTTAGGTAAGACCCTCGTTACGCATCAGACGGGTCCGGACGGGCAAGTAATAAAACGCTTACTTATTGAAGAAGGCTGCGATATTAAAAAGGAATACTATGTGGGATTAGTGCTTGACCGTGCCACTTCAAGAATTGTTCTGATGGCCTCTGAAGAAGGCGGAACAGAAATTGAAGAAGTAGCAGAGAAAACACCGGAAAAAATCAAAAAGGCTGTCATTGATCCGGCTGTTGGCCTCCAAGGCTATCAAGCTAGAGAAATTGCATTCGCTATCAATATTCCAAAAGAGCTTGTGGGAAAAGCTGCTAAATTTATGCTTGGACTATACAAAGCGTTTGTTGAGAAAGACTGCTCAATCGCCGAAATCAATCCTCTCGTTGTAACTGGAGACGGGAATGTGATGGCGCTTGATGCGAAACTAAATTTTGACAGCAACGCATTATACAGACAAAAAGATATTATGGAATACAGAGATTTGGACGAAGAAGATCCAAAAGAAATTGAAGCGTCTAAATACGATCTGAGCTACATTTCCCTTGATGGAAATATCGGATGCATGGTAAACGGCGCTGGACTAGCAATGTCCACGATGGATATCATTAAACATTATGGAGGAGAACCGGCCAACTTCCTTGATGTCGGGGGCGGCGCAACCGCAGAAAAAGTCACGGAAGCATTTAAAATCATTCTTTCTGATCAAAATGTTAAAGGGATTTTCGTCAACATTTTCGGAGGCATTATGAAATGTGATGTCATCGCAGAAGGGGTTGTTGAAGCGACAAGACAAGTCGGTTTAACATTGCCGCTTGTCGTCCGTCTTGAAGGAACAAACGTGGATCTAGGGAAGAAAATCCTTAGTGAATCAGGATTAAATATTACATCTGCGGAATCCATGGCTGACGGCGCGCAGAAAATCGTATCTTTAGTATAGGAAAGAATGAAAGGCAGGGGACCAAATAATGAGTGTTTTTATCAATAAAGATACAAGAGTTATTGTACAAGGGATTACAGGTTCTACCGCTTTATTCCATACGAAGCAGATGCTTGAATACGGCACAAATATCGTGGGCGGTGTGACACCTGGAAAAGGCGGAACAGAAGTGGAAGGGGTACCTGTATTTAATACAGTGGCTGATGCAGTTCATACGACTGGCGCAAATGCGTCTGTTATCTATGTTCCGGCACCGTTTGCAGCTGATGCAATTATGGAAGCGGTAGATGCGGAGCTTGATCTGGTCATTTGCATCACAGAGCATATCCCGGTTTTAGATATGGTAAAAGTGAAACGCTTCATGGAAGGCAAGAAAACGAGATTAATAGGACCGAACTGTCCTGGCGTCATTACGCCTGATGAATGTAAAATCGGCATTATGCCCGGATATATCCATAAAAAGGGTCATGTAGGCGTTGTATCGCGTTCAGGAACATTAACATACGAAGCAGTGCATCAGCTGTCAGAAGCGGGTGTAGGACAGTCTACAGCCGTTGGAATCGGCGGCGATCCTGTAAATGGAACCAACTTCATTGACGTTTTAAAAGCGTTTAACGAAGATCCTGAAACACACGCTGTCATCATGATCGGCGAAATCGGCGGTACAGCTGAAGAGGAAGCTGCTGAGTGGGTAAAAGCCAACATGACAAAACCGGTAGTCGGATTCATTGGCGGTAAAACAGCACCTCCAGGGAAACGAATGGGACATGCAGGCGCCATCATTTCCGGCGGAAAAGGCACGGCTGATGAAAAAATCAAAACACTTAATGAATGCGGAATCGAAGTTGCAGAGACACCTTCTGTCATGGGAGAAACATTAATTAAAGTGTTGAAAGAAAAGAATTTATTTGAAACGTGCAAAACTCATTAATAGAGAAGGGACAGCCATCTTGGCTGTTCCTGCTTTTGCTGTTAAAAGGAGGTTCTCATATTGGATCAGGCCGCTGCCTGTTTAATCACTTGCAGAATCAACCAATTACTACCCCCGTCTCTTCTATTAAAATGGTGGAAAGCTGATCCGTCAATGTCACTGACAAATCCTTCATGTGCATTAGAAACAGCTTCACGCGGCAAAGTAAGGGCTGCGGCTCTAAAAAATAAAATAGAAGAACAATATCCAAAACTTCAGCATTTACTCTCTGTATATCATCAGCAAGGCATTAATGTCATCCCAATATCCTCAGATCAATATCCATTCTGGCTGAAAACCATTTATGATCCGCCTCCCGTGCTGTTTGCAAAAGGTGATATATCTCTTCTTTCTCAAGGGAGAAAAATAGGAATTGTAGGTACGAGACATCCGACAGCTTATGGAATTCGGGTTGTCAATCATCTTACAATAGAGCTTTGCCATAAAAAGTGGGTGATTGTCAGCGGGCTGGCGTCTGGGATTGACGGATTGTCCCATGCTGCAAGTATTAAGGCGAAGGGGCGGACAATCGGAGTCATCGCAGGCGGATTTCAGAACATTTATCCTCGAGAAAATCTTCAATTAGCAGAACACATGGCTAAACACCATCTTCTTCTGTCAGAGCATCCACCTGAAACCAAACCCCAAAAATGGCATTTCCCTATGAGAAACCGTATCATCAGCGGGTTAAGTGAGGGCATTATTGTTGTGCAGGGCAAAGAAAAAAGCGGTTCTTTGATTACCGCATACCAAGCGCTGGAACAAGGGAGAGAAGTATTTGCCGTACCCGGTTCTGTATTTGATCCTTACGCCGGAGGTCCTATAAAATTGATTCAAGAGGGGGCTAAAGCCATATGGTCAGCAGAGGATATTTATGCAGAGCTTCCTGAGAAAAACGTTCAATATACGGAACCCTTTTGAATTATCGTTTGACAAACAGCATTGTAATATTTAATAATAGTGAGGATTTAAAGTTGCATATTGTTTTCTATTTAAATAATCGTTCATCATAAAGAATGAAATGTTGAAAGCCAAATAAAGACAGCTGCAAATATAAAATAAAATTTGAAATACTTGAAGAGAGAGAACACCTCTTGAGGGGGATGAAAATGTCTGATTATCTAGTCATCGTGGAATCGCCCGCTAAGGCGAAAACGATTGAACGTTACTTAGGTAAAAAATATAAAGTGAAAGCATCAATGGGACATGTCCGGGATCTTCCAAAAAGTCAAATGGGAGTTGACATAGAACAAAATTTCGAACCGAAATATATAACCATTCGAGGTAAAGGTCCGGTACTAAAAGAGCTGAAAACGGCTGCCAAAAAAGCTAAAAAAGTTTATCTCGCAGCCGACCCCGACAGAGAAGGGGAAGCGATTGCATGGCACTTGGCCCACAGCCTTGATCTGGATCTTCATTCAGACTGCCGTGTTGTGTTTAACGAAATTACGAAAGATGCAATTAAAGAATCATTTAAGCATCCCCGCATGATCAATATGGATTTGGTGGATGCACAGCAGGCGAGACGTATATTAGACAGGCTCGTCGGATATAAAATCAGCCCGATTCTTTGGAAAAAAGTCAAAAAAGGACTCAGCGCTGGCCGTGTTCAATCTGTTGCCCTCCGGTTAATTATTGATCGTGAAAAGGAAATTAACGACTTTAAGCCAGAGGAATATTGGACAATAGACGGCACGTTCTTAAAAGGACAGGAGACGTTTGAAGCGGGCTTTTTCGGTAAAAACGGCAAAAAACTTCCTTTAAAGAGTGAAGCGGATGTAAAAGACATACTTTCTCAGCTCAAAGGCAATAAGTATACAGTTGAAAAAGTAACTAAAAAGGAACGTAAACGTAATCCGGCCTTGCCATTTACAACTTCCACCCTTCAGCAGGAAGCAGCGCGTAAGCTCAATTTCAGGGCGAAGAAAACGATGATGATTGCGCAGCAATTATATGAAGGAATTGATCTTGGAAAAGAAGGAACTGTCGGTCTGATCACGTATATGAGAACGGATTCAACACGTATTTCCAATACAGCAGTTGATGAAGCGGCAGCGTTTATTGATCAAACGTACGGAAAAGAGTACTTAGGCGGCAAAAGAAAGCCCGCTAAAAAGAATGAAAATGCTCAGGATGCCCACGAAGCGATCCGTCCGACGTCGGTTCTCAGAAAACCAAGCGAATTAAAAGCAGTCCTTGGCAGAGATCAGCTGAGACTGTATAGATTAATTTGGGAGCGCTTTGTTGCCAGCCAAATGGCATCTGCTGTTTTAGATACAATGAGTGTTGATTTGACAAACAACGGTTTGACTTTTCGTGCAAACGGAAGTAAAGTCAAGTTTTCCGGGTTTATGAAAGTGTATGTTGAAGGCAAAGACGATCAATTGGAAGAAAAAGACCGGATGCTGCCTGACTTGCAAGAGGGAGACACTGTTTTATCTAAGGACATAGAACCGGAACAGCATTTTACCCAGCCGCCTCCGCGCTATACTGAGGCCCGTTTGGTTAAAACGCTTGAAGAACTCGGGATCGGCCGTCCTTCCACTTATGCTCCGACGCTTGATACGATTCAGCGGCGCGGGTACGTTGGTTTGGATAATAAACGGTTTGTTCCCACAGAATTAGGGCAGATCGTGCTTGAGCTGATCATGGAATTTTTCCCTGAAATCATAAACGTTGAGTTTACGGCAAAAATGGAAAAAGACCTTGATAATGTTGAGGAAGGCAATATAGAATGGGTACAGATTATTGATAACTTCTATACCGATTTTGAAAAGCGCGTGAAAAAAGCCGAATCAGAAATGAAGGAAGTTGAAATTGAACCAGAATATGCCGGAGAAGATTGTGAATTATGCAGTTCTCCTATGGTGTATAAAATGGGCCGATACGGTAAATTCTTAGCTTGCTCCAATTTCCCCGATTGCCGGAATACAAAGCCGATTGTCAAACAAATCGGTGTGAAGTGTCCGAGCTGCGGAGAAGGAAATATTGTTGAGCGAAAATCGAAAAAGAAACGGGTTTTTTACGGCTGTGACCGTTATCCGGACTGTGAATTCGTTTCCTGGGACAAACCAATTGAACGAAAATGTCCAAAATGCGGAAAAATGCTTGTTGAGAAAAAGCTCAAAAAAGGCATACAAGTCCAATGCGTGGAATGCGATTATAAGGAAGAACCACAGAAGTAGCGGTGAGCAGGGTCTTGCTCACCTTCTTTGTGTGTTAAAAGAAGACAATGAATAATAAACTAGGAGATGTGAAAGATGAACCAACAAACAGTGAATGTAATCGGAGCCGGACTCGCAGGCAGTGAAGCGGCGTGGCAGCTTGCCAAACGGGGGATTCAAGTCAGATTATATGAAATGCGCCCAGTCAAACAGACACCTGCCCATCATACTGATAAATTTGCAGAACTGGTATGCAGCAACTCTTTACGCTCCAATACACTTGCTAACGCTGTAGGTGTACTAAAAGAAGAAATGCGTGCACTTGATTCAGCAATTATTGCTGCGGCTGACGAATGCTCAGTGCCTGCCGGCGGCGCACTCGCGGTAGACCGGCATGAATTTGCAGCAAGTGTGACAAACCGGGTGAAAAACCATCCCAACGTTACCGTCGTTAATGAAGAAGTAACAGAAATACCTGAAGGACCAACGATTATCGCAACTGGTCCGTTAACTTCAGAATCATTGTCTGCACAGTTAAAAGAGCTTACTGGAGAGGACTATTTATACTTCTATGATGCAGCGGCGCCTATCGTAGAGAAAGACAGCCTTGACATGGATAAAGTGTATTTGAAATCCCGTTATGACAAGGGAGAAGCGGCTTATCTAAACTGCCCGATGACAGAAGAAGAGTTTGACCGTTTTCATGAAGCTTTGACATCAGCGGAAACTGTGCCGTTAAAAGAGTTTGAAAAAGAGATTTTCTTTGAAGGCTGCATGCCGATTGAAGTAATGGCAAAACGAGGAAAGAAAACAATGCTTTTCGGACCGATGAAGCCAGTGGGATTAGAGCATCCTGTTACCGGAAAACGTCCATATGCAGTCGTTCAGCTCAGACAGGATGATGCGGCGGGAACTCTCTATAATATTGTAGGATTCCAAACTCATTTAAAATGGGGAGACCAGAAGGAAGTCCTCAAATTGATTCCCGGACTTGAAAATGTGGAAATCGTCAGATACGGTGTTATGCACAGAAATACATTCATTAATTCTCCAAGCTTGTTAAAGCCGACTTACCAATTTAAAAAACGGAACGATTTGTTCTTCGCAGGACAAATGACGGGAGTAGAAGGATATGTGGAATCGGCTGCTTCTGGACTTGTAGCAGGTATTAATGCGGCTAAACTCGTTTTAGGAGAAGAGCTTGTCACTTTTCCTCAGGAAACAGCAATAGGCAGTATGGCTCACTATATTACAACAACAAACCAGAAGAACTTCCAGCCGATGAATGCAAACTTTGGGCTTTTGAAAGATTTGCCTGTTAAAATTAAAAATAAAAAAGAGCGTAATGAACAGTACGCAAATCGGGCGATCGAGACAATTCAAACAATTTCGAAAACAATATAGGTATTGATTGCAACTTGATCGCGATTTGTGATACCATTTAAAAGCCCTTCCTGGGGAGGTATTTGGCATGGAGAATGTTAAGAATTTCGTAAAGTTATTCGTTGAATATTTACAAATTGAAAAAAATTATTCACAATATACTATTGTGAATTATGTGGATTCAATTGAAGAATTCGAGACTTTCCTGCGCGTTCAAGGTATAAATGGATTTGAAGAAGTTGCATATCAAGATACTAGAATTTTTTTGACGGAAGCCTATGAAAAGGGTTTATCGAGAAGAACAATCAGCAAAAAAATTTCTGCATTGAGAAGTTTTTACAAATTTCTGATGCGAGAAAAGCTTGTTGATGATAATCCGTTCCAGCTTGTTCATCTGCCGAAACAAGAGAAACGGATACCGAAGTTTCTATATCAAAAAGAGCTTGAGGAACTGTTTGAAGTTTCAGATATAAGCCAGCCGACCGGCATGAGGGATCAAGCGCTATTAGAGCTTCTCTATGCCACCGGAATGAGGGTCAGTGAATGCTCTTCCATAAGTGTTCATGATCTTGATTTATTTATGGATACAGTGCTTGTTCACGGGAAAGGCAAGAAGCAGCGTTATATCCCTTTTGGGTCTTACGCCCGCGAAGCGTTGAAGTTATATATGAATAGCGGAAGACAGTGCTTGCTGAAAAAAGCAAAAGAACCTCATGATCTATTATTCGTGAATCAAAGAGGCGGACCGCTTACAGCCCGAGGCATTAGACACATTTTAAACGGGCTTGTCAAAAAAGCGTCCGGCACTTTACATATCCATCCGCATATGCTTCGACATACGTTCGCCACTCATCTATTAAACGAAGGAGCAGATTTGAGGAGCGTTCAAGAACTGCTCGGGCATTCCAATCTGTCTTCGACACAGATATACACGCACGTTTCGAAGGAAATGTTGAGAAACACATATATGTCTCACCATCCAAGAGCTTTTAAGAAAAATTAAAGGAGGCCCTTTATGTCATCTTTTCATGCGACCACAATCTTTGCAGTACAGCATAAGGGACGAAGCGCAATGTCCGGAGACGGTCAAGTTACATTTGGTCAGGCTGTTGTAATGAAACATACTGCGAGAAAAGTAAGAAAACTGTTTAACGGCAAGGTTCTCGCAGGATTTGCGGGATCTGTTGCAGACGCTTTCACTCTATTCGAAAAGTTCGAAGCGAAACTTGAAGAATATAATGGCAACTTAAAACGGGCTGCTGTTGAGCTTGCAAAGGAATGGCGAAGCGACAAAGTACTTAGAAAGCTTGAAGCCATGCTGATCGTTATGAATCAAGATACCTTGCTTCTCGTATCGGGAACTGGTGAGGTTATCGAGCCGGATGACGGCATTCTGGCAATTGGATCAGGCGGCAACTACGCTTTGGCAGCCGGAAGAGCGCTGAAAAAGCATGCCGGGGAGAGCATGACTGCAAGTGAGATTGCTAGAGCTGCGCTGGAAACAGCGGGCGAAATTTGTGTATACACGAACGATCAAATCATACTGGAAGAGCTTGAATAGAAAGGACTTGAGGCGCATGGGAAAAAACCGTTAACACCAAGACAGATTGTAGATCGGTTAGACCAATACATCGTCGGTCAGCAAAACGCGAAAAAAGCTGTCGCCGTGGCATTAAGAAACCGCTATAGAAGAAGTCTCCTGGATGAAAAGCTGAAAGACGAGGTCGTTCCGAAAAACATTTTAATGATGGGGCCTACCGGGGTAGGGAAAACTGAAATTGCCAGACGAATCGCTAAGCTTTCAGGTGCGCCATTTATCAAAATTGAAGCAACAAAATTTACAGAAGTCGGCTATGTAGGCAGAGACGTTGAATCAATGGTCAGAGACCTTGTGGAAACTTCTGTTCGTCTTATAAAGGAAGAAAAAATCAACGAAGTGAAGGAACAGGCAGAAGAAAATGCAAATAAACGCATTGTTCGCCTGTTAGTTCCAGGGAAGAAAAAACAATCAGGCGTTAAAAACCCGTTTGAAATGTTTTTCGGCGGCAGCCAGCCAAACGGCGAGGACGAAACGGAAAGCCAGGAAGAAGCAAACATTGAAGAAAAAAGAAAACGCATGGCTCATCAGCTGGCATTAGGAGAGCTCGAAGACCACTATGTTACTGTAGAAGTTGAAGAGCAGCAGCCTTCTATGTTTGACATGCTGCAGGGCTCGGGTATGGAGCAGATGGGCATGAATATGCAGGATGCACTGAGCGGATTGATGCCAAAGAAAAAGAAACGCCGTAAAATGACAGTCAGAGAAGCCAGAAAAGTCCTGACGAATGAAGAGGCAAGCAAACTCATCGATATGGATGAAGTCAGCCAGGAAGCTGTCCATCGGGCAGAAGAGAGCGGAATTATCTTTATCGACGAGATTGATAAAATTGCAAAAAACGGTGGCGCGTCATCTTCAGCTGATGTATCAAGAGAAGGTGTTCAGCGTGATATTCTCCCAATCGTTGAGGGTTCTACCGTTGTCACTAAATACGGTTCAGTTAAAACAGACCATGTATTGTTTATTGCAGCGGGAGCATTTCATATGGCCAAACCGTCTGATCTGATTCCTGAACTGCAAGGGCGTTTTCCAATTCGTGTAGAACTGAGCAAACTGACGGTTGACGATTTCGTGAGAATTTTGGTTGAACCCGATAACGCGCTCTTGAAACAATATCAGGCATTATTGCAGACAGAGGGTATATCTCTTGAATTTTCTGACGAAGCTATTCATAAGATTGCTGAAGTCGCCTATCATGTGAACCAGGAAACAGATAATATCGGTGCGAGACGCCTTCATACAATACTCGAACGTCTGTTAGAAGATCTCTCTTTTGAAGCTCCGGATGTAACAATGGAGAAAATAACGATTACACCGCAGTATGTGGAAGAAAAACTCGGAACAATAGCTAAAAACAAAGATTTAAGTCAATTTATATTGTGAAAATTTAATAAGAGGAATGTTTAGGAGGATCATTTATCATGGCTTTATTACAAAA
This sequence comes from Bacillus halotolerans, assembly GCF_001517105.1. GTDB lineage: Bacteria > Bacillota > Bacilli > Bacillales > Bacillaceae > Bacillus > Bacillus halotolerans. Next base: position 396,382 of record NZ_LPVF01000010.1, on the reverse strand, counting down.
AACAAGAATTATTAACTCCATGCTGCAAGCTGCGGCAGGGAAACCGGTTAACTTTAAAGAAATGGCGGAAACGCTTCGGGATGTAATTGATTCCAATATTTTCGTTGTAAGCCGCAGAGGAAAACTTCTCGGCTACTCTATCAACCAGCAAATTGAAAATGACCGTATGAAAAAAATGCTTGAGGATCGCCAATTCCCAGAGGAATATACGAAGAATCTGTTCAACGTCCCTGAAACATCTTCTAACCTGGACATCAATAGTGAGTACACTGCTTTCCCTGTTGAAAACAGAGACTTGTTCCAAGCTGGTTTAACAACAATTGTGCCGATCATCGGAGGCGGAGAAAGATTAGGTACACTCATTCTTTCACGTTTACAGGATCAATTTCATGATGATGATTTAATTCTTGCTGAATACGGCGCTACAGTTGTCGGAATGGAAATTCTGAGAGAAAAAGCAGAAGAAATTGAAGAAGAAGCAAGAAGCAAAGCTGTCGTACAAATGGCAATCAGCTCTCTTTCTTATAGTGAGCTTGAAGCAATTGAACACATTTTTGAAGAGCTTGACGGAAACGAAGGTCTCCTTGTTGCAAGTAAGATTGCAGACCGTGTCGGCATTACCCGCTCAGTTATTGTTAACGCACTCAGAAAGCTTGAAAGCGCCGGTGTAATTGAGTCAAGGTCATTAGGAATGAAGGGTACTTATATCAAAGTGCTGAACAACAAATTCCTGATTGAATTAGAAAACCTGAAATCCCATTAATGAAAAGAAGAACCCCTTTTTTAAGGGGTTCTTCTTTTCATTCAAATAAAGGAAATCAATAAGCTTTATTTCCTGGGTGAAAAGTCTTTCTTTATAATAATTTTAATAAAGTTTATTATTTTCTTCATAAAAACAGAAAAATGACGAAATAAATGGGGAAAATACAGAAATTAAGCTATTTTCAGCCTTATATAAATGTAAAAAATGTAGTTCAAATAATCTAGGACTATGTACCTAGTTATAAAATAGATATATATGAGGACATTTTTTTTACACGAACTTCATAGACTTTATGCCTGTTATTTCTTACAATAAGCATATGGTTTTACAAATCTCGACAAGGATATTGAGGGTGAAAAAAACTGAAATGGAGGTAAGTGGATTTGAGCTTATTTTCTGGAACGATACAAAATCTTGAAAATGCCTTGGGCAGAGCGAATATTAAGCAAAAAGTCATAACTAATAATATTGCTAATATAGATACACCGAACTATAAGGCGAAAAAAGTCTCTTTCCAAAATTTATTGAATCAAGAATCCTCTCGTCTCGAATCTATAAAAACAGACTATCGGCATGTTGATTTTTCTGATGCTGATTCAAATTATTCAATTGTAACGAGCGGAGATACATCTTATCAGCAAAACGGAAATAACGTTGACGTTGACAAAGAGATGACAGAACTAGCTGAAAATCAGATTAACTATCAAGCTTTAGTTGAAAGAATGAACGGCAAATTCAATTCTCTGAAGACCGTGCTAACAGGAGGAAAATAATGACAGCTTTTCAAAGCTTAAATGTTTCAGCATCAGCTTTAACAGCTCAGCGCCTCAGAATGGATGTTGTATCGTCTAACTTGGCGAATATGGATACGACAAGAGCCAAGCAGGTAAACGGTGAGTGGGTGCCTTACAGAAGGAAAATGGTTTCGCTTCAGTCAAAAGGTGAATCGTTCTCATCGATTTTGAATTCTAAAATGAGCGGAAGCGGCAATGTCGGAAATGGGGTAAAGGTTACAAAAATCACTGAAGATAACTCTGATTTTAATCTGGTCTATGATCCGACTGACCCTGATGCAAACGCTGAAGGATATGTTCAAAAGCCAAATGTTGATCCATTAAAAGAAATGGTTGATCTTGTCAGCAGTACGAGATCATATGAGGCCAATGTCACAGCAATGAATGCCTCAAAGGGAATGCTGATGAAGGCTCTAGAAATCGGAAAGTAAGGTGATGAATGTGATCAATGCAATTTCTCCTTTTCAGGTTCAAAATACTCAAAACACTCAAAATGCAACAAATCAATTAAACAATAGCCAAAAAACAGACTCTTCAAATCAAACAAGCTTTTCGGAGCTTTTAAAAAACTCTATAAGTTCGTTAAATGAGTCCCAAGTAGCTTCTGACAATATGACTAATGCCTTGGCTGCAGGAAAAGATGTGAATCTTGATGAGGTCATGATCGCCGCTCAAAAAGCAAGCATCTCTCTGACTGCTGCAACTGAGTTCCGCAACAAAGCTGTGGAAGCATACCAGGAGATTATGAGAATGCAAATGTAGGGGGTCTGACGAGAAAGAGAAAGAGTGGAATGACCGGGGGTTAACATGAATCGTACTCTAATGCAAATGAAAAACAAAACAAGTGAGTTTTGGAAAAATAGATCTAAATTACAAAAGGTTTTAATGATTAGTGCTTTAGCGGCAATTATCATTCTTGCCATTATTATCAGTATTTTTTCTTCTAATCAGAAAATGGCGCCGCTGTACAAAGATTTGTCAGCTGAAGAAGCCGGACAGATCAAAGAGGAATTGGATGCAAAAAAAGTGCCTAGCGAACTTTCAAATGGCGGTACGGTCATTAAGGTTCCGGAAGATCAGGTTGATTCACTGAAAGTTCAGCTGGCGGCAGAAGGGCTTCCTAAAACCGGATCAATTGATTACTCATTTTTTGGACAGAACGCCGGCTTTGGTTTAACAGATAATGAATTTGATATGGTGAAAGTCAAAGCCACACAAACGGAACTATCCAATCTGATTAATGAAATGGACGGTATCAAAAATTCAAAAGTAATGATTAACCTTCCGAAAGACGCTGTCTTTGTCGGTGAAGAGCAATCAGCAGCATCTGCTTCAATCGTCCTGCAGACTCAGCCTGGCTACACTCTGGACCAAAGCCAGATCAACGGATTATATCATCTGGTATCGAAAAGTGTGCCGAACTTAAAAGAAGATAACATCGTCATCATGGACCAGAACTCTACATACTATGACAAAACAGACAGCGGTTCAGGATCCTACGCTGATAGTTATTCTTCGCAGCAGGGAGTTAAATCCCAAGTTGAAAAAGACATTCAAAAACATGTTCAGTCATTGCTCGGAACGATGATGGGGCAGGACAAAGTTGTTGTTTCTGTCACGGCTGATATTGACTTTACAAAAGAAAATCGCACAGAAGACATCGTCGAGCCTGTTGACAAAGAAAACATGGAAGGCATAGCGGTCAGTGCTGAAAAAGTATCGGAAACATATCAGGGAGACGGCGCAGCTAATGGCGGAACTGCCGGAACCGGTGATGAAGATGTAACAAACTATCAGGCTGACGGTGAAAATACCGAAAGTGGGAACTACGAAAAAAGCAGTAATAAAATCAATTACGAGGTTAACCGAATCCATAAAGAAATAGCTGAAAGCCCTTATAAGGTAAGGGATTTAGGGATTCAAGTAATGGTAGAGCCGCCTGATGCCAAAAACACAGCGTCGCTATCAACTGAAAGACAGGATGATATACAAAAAATCCTTTCAACTGTTGTCAGAACATCATTGGATAAGGATGAAACACAGAACCAGAACCTTTCTGATGAAGATATCAATAATAAAATTGTTGTCTCCGTTCAGCCTTTTGACGGAAAAGTAAGTCTAGATACTGATACGGAAAAATCCTCTGGTATCCCAATGTGGGTATATATCGTAGGGGGCGTATTGATCGCAGTTATCATCATTCTGATCATTATGTTTATCAGAAAGAAACGCGCTCAAGAGGATGAATTTGAGGAATACACGTACGAAGTGCCTCAGGAGCCTATCAATTTGCCTGATATTAATGAAGAGGAAAATGAAACAGAGGAAACAGTCAGACGAAAACAGCTTGAAAAGATGGCGAAAGATAAGCCTGAAGACTTTGCAAAACTGCTGAGAAGCTGGCTGGCCGAGGATTAGGAGGGATTAGAAATGGCGAGACGTGATCAAGACAAGCTTACAGGAAAACAAAAAGCAGCCATTCTCATGATTTCCTTAGGTTTAGATGTGTCAGCTTCTGTATATAAGCATTTAACCGATGAAGAAATTGAAAGGCTTACCCTTGAAATATCAGGAGTTAGAAGTGTCGATCATCAAAAAAAGGATGAGATTATAGAGGAATTTCATAATATAGCGATTGCGCAAGATTATATTTCTCAGGGCGGTTTAAGCTATGCCAGACAAGTTCTTGAGAAGGCGCTGGGAGAAGATAAGGCTGAAAACATACTAAACAGGCTGACTTCTTCTCTGCAAGTTAAACCATTTGACTTTGCCAGAAAAGCAGAGCCTGAACAAATTTTAAATTTCATCCAACAAGAGCATCCGCAAACGATGGCTTTAATCTTATCTTACCTTGACCCTGTGCAGGCCGGACAAATTTTATCCGAGCTGAATCCTGAGGTACAGGCAGAAGTCGCAAGAAGGATTGCTGTAATGGACAGAACGTCACCTGAAATTATTAATGAAGTAGAACGGATTCTGGAACAGAAATTATCCTCCGCATTTACTCAGGATTATACGCAAACCGGCGGAATCGAAGCTGTTGTTGAAGTGTTAAACGGTGTAGACAGAGGAACAGAAAAGACGATATTGGATTCCTTGGAAATTCAGGATCCTGATCTTGCTGAAGAAATCAAGAAGCGGATGTTTGTCTTTGAGGATATTGTTACCCTTGATAACCGAGCAATTCAACGGGTTATACGCGATGTTGAAAACGACGATCTGCTCCTTTCATTAAAGGTGGCAAGCGAGGAAGTCAAAGAAATTGTATTCAACAATATGTCACAGCGTATGGTTGAAACATTCAAAGAAGAAATGGAATTTATGGGCCCTGTACGTTTGAAGGATGTAGAAGAGGCTCAATCAAGAATTGTAAGCATCGTCAGAAAGCTTGAAGAAGCCGGTGAAATTGTTATAGCAAGAGGCGGAGGAGACGATATTATTGTCTAATATCATTAAACAAGAATCATCTTTTTCCCCACAGCAGGAAAGAAGAAAGCTTTCTTTACAAGAGGTTCGGATCGATCATTCACATCTTTTACAGACTGAAGAAAATCCGGAAGCGTTAATGGCCCGGATCAAAGAAGAAGCTGATCGGATTTCCGAGCAAGCGAACAGCCAGATGGAAGACATCCGCCGTCAAATTGAGCAGGAAAAAAATGATTGGGCGGCTGAAAAACAGCAGCTTATTGAAGAAGCGAAAACAGAAGGTTTCGAACAAGGTGTGGCATTAGGGAGAGCTGAAGCCTTACAACAGTATGCTGAGCTGATCAATCAGGCAAACAGCATAACAGAGATGTCCAGAAAAGCTGTAGAGGATAAGCTTGAAGATGCCTCCGGAGAAATTGTTGAGCTTGCCGTTGCGTTAGCTAAAAAAGTATGGCAGCAAAAATCTGATGATAAAGAGGCCTTTATCCTGCTTGTGAAACAGGTGGTAAACGAAGTAAAGGAATATGACGATATATCAATATATGTGGACCCTTATTACTATGAAACAGTTTTTCAGCATAAAGACGAAATCCAGCAGCTTCTTTACAAAGAATGCCGGCTAGGTTTATACGCAGACGAAAAAGCTGAAAAAGGATCATGTTATATAGAAACTCCTTTTGGAAGAGTGGATGCAAGCATTGATACCCAGCTGGTGCAACTGAAGCATAAGCTCCTTTCAGCACTGGAAGCAGGTGCGGATCAATGAAGACACAGAGTCTGATAGATTGCATAGAAATGACAGACTCGTATAAGCGTTATGGAAAAGTAAAACGGGTGATCGGCTTGATGATCGAATCAAAGGGGCCGGCAAGCTCAATAGGCGACCTGTGCCTGATTTATGCAAAAGGTCAATCAGGTAAAGTCATCAAAGCTGAAGTTGTTGGCTTTCAGGAAGAAAATATTTTGTTAATGCCCTATTTAGAGGCTGCAAGCATTGCCCCCGGGAGCATTGTTGAAGCCACCGGTGAATCTCTTCGTGTAAAGGTAGGAGCCGGTCTGATCGGACAAGTCATTGATGCGTTTGGCGAACCGCTCGACGGAAAACTTTTGCCGAAAGGACTTTCGCCTGTATCGACGGAGCAATCACCTCCTAACCCGATGAAACGCCCGCCTATCAGGAAAAAAATGGGTGTTGGCGTCAGGTCTATTGACAGTCTGCTGACTGTCGGAAAAGGCCAGCGGATTGGTATTTTCGCAGGAAGCGGCGTCGGGAAAAGCACATTAATGGGAATGATCGCTAAACAGACCGAAGCTGATTTGAACGTAATTGCACTCGTCGGAGAACGCGGTCGAGAGGTTCGGGAGTTTATTGAAAAAGACTTGGGAGCAGAGGGTCTGAAGCGGTCAATTGTAGTTGTTGCTACCTCAGACCAGCCTGCATTAACGAGGTTGAAAGCCGCATATACGGCGACAGCCATTGCTGAGTACTTTCGTGATAAAGGGCAAAATGTCATGTTTATGATGGATTCTGTCACAAGGGTGGCGATGGCTCAGAGGGAGATCGGACTTGCCGCTGGAGAGCCCCCGACGACAAAAGGATATACACCCTCTGTGTTCGCTATTTTACCTCGTTTACTAGAGAGAACAGGTGCAAATGAACACGGAACAATCACAGCGTTTTATACAGTGTTAGTCGACGGAGATGACATGAATGAGCCTATTGCTGATACTGTTCGCGGAATCTTAGACGGACACATTGTGTTAGACAGGGCTCTTGCTAATAAAGGCCAGTTTCCTGCCGTCAATGTGTTAAAAAGCATCAGCAGGGTGATGTCAAACATCTCGACAAAACAGCACTTAGACGCAGCGAATAAATTCCGTGAACTTTTATCAACGTATCAAAATTCTGAAGATCTCATTAATATAGGAGCTTACAAAAGAGGGTCCTCAAGAGAAATTGATGAGGCGATACAATTTTATCCGCAGCTTATTCAATTTCTGAAGCAGGGAACAGAAGAATCAGCATCATTGGAAGAAAGCATTGCTGCATTAACTAGTTTGACAGGAAATGAGGAATAGAACGTGGCCTATCAATTTAGATTCCAAAAGCTGCTGGAACTAAAAGAGAACGAAAAAGACCAGTCTTTGTCTGAGTATCAGCAATCAGTTTCTGAATTTGAAACTGTAGCGGAGAAACTATATGAGAATATGAGCAAAAAGGAATTGCTTGAGCAAAATAAAGAAAACAAACTGAAAAGCGGGATGAGCGTTCAAGAGATGAGGCATTATCAGCAATTTGTCTCAAATCTTGAAAACACAATTTATCACTACCAAAAGCTCGTCATTATGAAAAGGAATCAAATGAACCAAAAGCAAGAAGTGTTAACAGAAAAAAATATTGAAGTGAAGAAGTTTGAAAAGATGCGTGAAAAACAGTTTAAAATGTTTGCTCTTGAAGACAAAGCTGCAGAGATGAAAGAAATGGACGATATTTCGATCAAGCAGTTTATGATTCAGGGCCATTAGGAGCGAATGTAATGTCCGGCAAAAAGAAAGAATCAGGTAAGTTCCGATCGGTTTTGCTGATCATTATCCTTCCGCTGATATTTCTGCTTATAGCAGGGGGGATTGTTCTCTGGGCGGCTGGTGTCAATGTCTTAAAGCCGATACAGGAAGCTGCAGCCAAAACGCCAGTTCTTAAAGAATTGGTTCCTGAGACCGAAGATAAAAAAGATACATCATCAGCAGCTAAGAATAACAGTAATACGGCGGCCTTGGAAAAAACCATTAAGGATCAAAAAAGTGAGATCAGTATATTGAATAAAGATTTGGATACAAGCAAATCTGAAATAGACAGGCTGAATCAAAAAATTCGTTCTCTTGAAAAAACAGCGGAAGACCAAAAAAAGACATCGAAGGATCACACAGAAGGTTCATCAAGTTCTGATAAAGCTTCTGATGATAAAGTCATCAGTGTTTATAAAAGCATGGACAGCGGAAAAGCTGCTAAAATCATTGCCCAATTAAACGAAAAAGAAGCGCTGAAAATATTGAATGGACTGAGCAAAAAGCAGCTTGCTGAAATTTTGGCAAAAATGACTCCTGAGCAAGCGGCAACATATACAGAAAAAATTGCTGCCAGCCAAGAATAGGGGGAATAAAGGTGAAGCTGCTTGAATTAGCCGGACCTCGGCTGCAAACTACAGCAGGGACAGCTGCTAAAACAATCAAAAATAGCCAGGGAGTTTTTCAAAATTGGCTTATGTCTGAAGCCGGCTCGAAAGAACCTTCATCACAAGGAAATGGGACTCTGACTGACGATCAGCTTTTAAAAGATGCATGTAAAAAGATCAGTGATTGGCTAAAAGCAACTCCTGAAAACCAAGACAAGCAAAAAGCCGATCTTCTGCAAACGTTAAGTAAACTAACAGGAAAGCAGCTGGATGAATCCGCTCAGCAAATGTTACAGAATCTGCTGCAAGAAGTTGAATTAAAATTGGCTGACGGAACTGATCAACTGCACATGGGGCAAATACTTGCAGACAAAACCATTTCTGAAGAGAAAACTGCTCTGACTGCAAAGAATTCAGCTGGTGATGCCGCTACTGATGAACTCAAGTCTGATAGCGAGCAAGAAGTTCAGGAAAATGATGCATCAGCAGAAGATGTTAAAACGCTTATTCATATCCAAATGCTTATCAGTCAGCTTTTAGAAGGAAATAAAATGACTGACCGTGATCATCAAGCTCATATTGTCTACAAAAATGGAGATGAATTTCTTTCGGCATTAGATAAAAAGGGCATATCGGAACAGCTTATTCAGGATCTTAGACAGCAGATATTTACAAAAGACGAGTCAAGTTCAAAGCTTTATACGATGTCAAAGTCAGAGCTGAAAAGTTTTCAAAGCTTAATGGAACAGATGTCAGTGCTTCCTCAAAAAGGGACGAAGGAATGGAATATAGTTGAAAGTCAGCTGAAAGCTTTCTTGTTATCGAAATCACCTAAATCGTCACAAGATGTCGCAAAACGTGCCCTTACACCGGACACTCTGACGTCAGGTAATAAAAGTACGGCAGATTCCTCTGTAAGTATTCAGCCTATAGATAGTAAGTCAGGAATTCAAATGATGTTTTCAGGCTACCGGAGCACCGGAGGAGTTCAGACACTCGATTTGCAGCTCTCATCTGATTTGCATGCAGCCGAAACGAAAACCGTTGCTGATCAAGTGATCAGTGCATGGAAGCAGATGAAATATACACCCTTTGGGAGGTCAACCGGCAGTTTTACAATTCGGCTGAACCCTGAACATTTAGGATTTGTCACAATTAAGCTGACAAATGAAAATGGAATGTTCCAGAGTAAAATCATTGCATCCAGCCAATCTGCAAAAGAGCTGCTCGAACAACATCTGCCTCAGCTGAAGCAATCACTGCCGAATATGGCTGTCCAAGTTGACCGTTTTACATTGCCGATTCAAAGCGGAGACCAGCCGATATATGGCCAGCTTGCTGATGAACAGAAACAGCAGCAAGAGGGACAGAAGCAACAAAGACAGAAAAAGCAATCAAACGAGTTTGGCGACTTGCTTGATGAAGTGTCAATGGTTGAATTGGAGGAAGAAGAATGACATCAATAAGCTCAGAATATAAATTGCCTGAAAAAACAAGCAGCACTGCCGCTGCAAGCAACAGCAGCCTGGGAAAAGACGAGTTTTTAAAAATATTAATGACTCAAGTCCAAAACCAAGATCCGCTTAATCCGGTTGATGACAAAGAATTTATCAGCCAGATGGCGACTTTTTCAAGCCTGGAACAGATGATGAATCTGAATACGACGATGACTAAATTTGTTGAAAACCAAGATCCGTTTACAACGTATGTTGATTGGATGGGAAAAGAAGTATCTTGGACTGATGGTAAAAGTGCAACAGATAAAACAGGCACAGTAAGCTCTGTTAAACATTCTAAAGGAAATTATTATCTCGTTCTTGATGATGGGACTGAGATCAGTCCGGCGAATGTCATGTCTGTGGGACAATCTTCTAAATAAAAACATCTGGGGGAATATATTATGTTACGTTCACTTTATTCTGGAATCAGCGGTATGAAAAACTTTCAAACAAAACTTGATGTTATCGGCAATAACATTGCCAACGTAAATACAGTGGGATTCAAAAAGAGTCGGGTTACCTTTAAAGATATGGTAAGTCAAACGATTGCCGGCGGTTCTGCTGCTGGTGCAACAATCGGCGGAACAAACTCTAAGCAGATCGGTTTAGGTTCATCATCTGGCACAATTGATACCATCCATTCAACAAGCGCAACACAAAGCACAGGAAGAACGCTTGATTTAGCGATTGACGGCGACGGTTATTTTCAAATCGATACAGGTGATGGAACGGCTTACACAAGAGCCGGAAACTTCTATTTAGATAATACCGGAACATTGGTGACTGGTGACGGCTACCATGTGTTAAATATGACGGGAGGAACAATAAAAATTCCTCTTGATGCTCAAAGTTTTAGTATCGGATCCGATGGAAAAGTGTCAATTGTTGATGCTGGCGGTAAACCACAAGATGGCGGTCAGATCGGGATTGTTACTTTTGCAAACAGTGACGGTTTAGATAAAATCGGAAGCAACTTGTATCGTGAATCTTTGAACTCTGGAACTGCTAGTGCAGCTAATCAGCCTGGTGATGGCGGTACAGGTGCCTTGAAGTCAGGATTTATAGAAATGTCTAACGTTGATTTAACTGACGAGTTTACTGAAATGATTGTTGCTCAGCGCGGGTTCCAATCAAACTCCAAGATTATTACAACATCGGATGAAATCCTTCAAGAGCTGGTTAACCTTAAACGTTAAGGAGGGAGGGGAGGCGAGTAATCGCTTCTCCGCTGTTTTATGATTAAAGTAACCCGTTTAAATGGGCAGCCCTTTACGCTGAATGCGTTATTTATTGAACAGATTGAATGCTTTCCGGATACTACAATCACACTGTCGAACGGTAAGAAGTTTGTAGTAAAAGAAGATGAAGAAGCTGTTCTGGAGAAGATCGTGTCTTTCTATCAAAAAATACAAATATTTTCAATGGACCATGGAATAGAGGAACCGGAATGAAGAAAAAATTATTGATCATTTTACTAATTATTCTTATCGTAATTGGTGCACTCGGGGCGGCGGCTTATTTTGTATTAGGCGGAAAGTCCGAAAAAAATGAGGCAAAACGAAGTATTGATGAAATCGTTGCATCTTCTGTTGATGTAGCAGAAATCACAACGAATTTAAAGTCCGATAACATTATTCGCTTAGCGATTAAACTTGAAACTGACTCTGATAAATCAAAAGAAGAGCTTGAAAAACGTGATTTTCAAGTGAAAGATGCTGTTATATCACTGCTGGCTGATACGAATGCTGATGAGATTGAGGGAGACAAGGGAAAAGAAACCTTTAAGAAGGAACTAAAAGATAAAGTGAATAGCTACCTCCAAGAAGGAAAAGTAGAAAAAGTGTATATTACCTCTTTTAATCTGCAATAAAGCATAATTTGACAGAATACGGAGGTGAGGAAAATGTCAGGAGAAGTTCTCTCCCAAAATGAAATAGATGCACTGCTTTCTGCAATATCAACGGGCGAAATGGATGCTGAAGAGCTGAAAAAAGAAGAAAAAGAGAAAAAAGTAAAGGTTTATGATTTCAAACGCGCGCTGCGGTTTTCTAAAGACCAAATCCGCAGTTTAACAAGAATTCATGACAATTTTGCAAGACTGCTTACAACTCACTTTTCTGCTCAGCTCAGAACGTATATCCATATATCGGTCAGCTCTGTTGATCAGGTTCCATACGAGGAATTTATCCGATCCATACCGAATATGACGATCCTGAATTTATTCGATGTCCATCCGATGGAAGGCAGAATTATGATGGAGGTTAACCCGACAATTGCCTATACGATGATGGATCGTGTGATGGGGGGCATCGGGATCAGTCATAATAAGGTTGATAGTTTAACAGAAATTGAAACAAAAATTATTTCTAATTTATTTGAAAATGCACTGGGAAATTATAAAGAAGCTTGGCAGTCCATTGCTGATATTGAACCCGAAATGACTGAGTTTGAAGTGAATCCGCAATTTGTTCAGATGGTATCTCCTAATGAAACGGTTGTTGTTATTTCACTCAACACCCAAATCGGCGAAATCAGCGGTGTCATTAATCTTTGTATCCCGCATATCGTCCTCGAGCCGCTCATACCAAAGCTTTCGGTCCATTATTGGATGCAATCAGAAAGAAATGAACCGAAACCTGAGGAAACAAAGTCGCTTGAAAAACGTATCATGACAGCACAAATACCTGTCGTGGCCGAACTCGGCACATCTGAACTGACAATAGAAGAGTTTTTAAGTTTAGAAGTCGGAGACTGCATAACTTTGGACAAATCAGTAACAGATCCTCTTACTGTATTGGTCGGAGATAAGCCGAAATTTTTAGGACAAGCCGGCCGGGTGAATCGAAAACAGGCAGTGCAAATTTTAGACCACGACATAAGAGGTGAACAAGATGGAGAATAACAGATTATCTCAAGATGAGATTGACGCGCTTCTTAACGGCACGAGCAGCACACCTGACGAGCCTGAGGCTACGGAAGTGCATGACTTATCGGACATGGAGCGTGATGCGATCGGTGAAATCGGAAATATTTCATTCGGCAGTTCAGCGACAGCTTTATCCACGCTTTTAAATCAAAAAGTTGATATTACGACTCCAAACGTAACTGTCATCCCAAGAAGCAAAATCAGTGATGCGTTTCCTGAACCGTATGTTGCAATTGAAGTGAATTATACGGAAGGTTTCAGCGGCAGCAACCTGCTAGTCGTCGAACAAAGTGACGCGGCGATTATTGCGGACCTAATGATCGGGGGAGACGGGAAAGGTGCAGATCCTTCACTTGGAGAGATCCATTTGAGCGCGGTTCAAGAAGCGATGAACCAAATGATGGGGTCGGCAGCAACGTCAATGTCTACTGTATTCAGTAAAAAAATTGATATTTCACCCCCGCGTGTAGAACTGCTTGATGTAAATGAAGAAAAAGGAACAGACCGTATTCCTGCTGATGAAATGCTGGTTAAAGTTTCTTTCCGCTTGAAGGTGGGCGAGTTAATAGATTCTAACATCATGCAGCTATATCCGCTGACATTTGCTAAAGATTTGATCTCGAGCCTTATGAACACGGAGGAAAGTCCAGCTGAAGAAACAACGCCGGAGCCTGAGGTTACATATGAACAGCCGAAAGAGCCTGTGATGCCCGAGCCGCGGAACGAACCGCAGCAGCAAGCGCCGGCTAAAAGGCAGGGGAAACCGAAGAAAGCCGCGCCTGTTCAAGTTTCACCAGTGGAATTTTCATCATTTGATCCAAATGAGAGCACACAAGCTCCTATAAACAATCTGGATATGCTTTTGGATATCCCGCTTTCGATCACTGTTGAACTCGGCAGAACGAAAAGAAGCGTAAAAGAAATTTTAGAACTTTCAGCCGGAAGTATTATTGAGCTTGATAAATTAGCCGGTGAGCCGGTAGATATTTTAGTGAATCAGCGTATCGTCGCCAAAGGCGAAGTCGTGGTCATTGAGGAAAACTTCGGAGTAAGGGTCACTGACATATTAAGCCAGGCAGAACGCATTAATAATTTAAAATAAAGAAACACGAGGAGAGAGAAAAAAATTATGGCACATAGAATTTTAATTGTAGATGACGCAGCATTTATGAGAATGATGATCAAAGATATTTTGGTAAAAAACGGTTTTGACGTAGTGGCAGAAGCCGAAAATGGCGCTCAGGCTGTAGAAAAATTTAAAGAGCATTCTCCTGACTTAGTTACAATGGATATCACAATGCCAGAAATGGACGGTATTACTGCACTAAAAGAAATTAAACAAATTGATGCTCAAGCTAAAATCATTATGTGTTCTGCCATGGGACAGCAATCAATGGTTATCGATGCTATTCAAGCCGGTGCTAAGGATTTTATCGTAAAACCTTTCCAGGCGGACCGTGTGCTTGAAGCAATCAACAAAACATTAAGCTAAAGGGTGTACGACTGTTGAAAAAGAGTCAATGTTTCATTGCTTTTATATGTTTTTTCATTTTATTCAGTGTGCATCCGCTTGCTGCTGATGCGGCGGCATCTGATGATTCAACTGTAAACGAATGGTTTCAAAAGAAAGAGGAAAAGACCGCAGATAAGCCAGAGCAAAAGAAAGAAAAAACGACACAAACTGCTGATGAGACGGAGGGAGCTGCTGCTCCTTCTGTTTCAGCTTTTGATTTTGTGAAGATGATTTTCGCTTTATTGTTTGTCATCGCGCTGATTTACGGGCTTGTTAAGCTTATGAACAAAAGAAACCGGCTGCTAAAGCCTTTTCAATATGTTGAAAATATCGGCGGAACATCGGTTGGCCAAAACCGATCTATCCAATTGATTAAAGTCGGCAACAGTGTTCTCGTCGTTGGGGTAGGAGAGACGATCCAGCTCCTTAAAGAAATTGAGGATGAAAAGGAAATCGAAGTCATACTCAGCCAGCATGAAGAGGCGATGTCAAGCAAAATAGAGTGGCAAAAGCTTGTCAAACCCCTAAAGGGTTCTGAGAATCAGCCGCAGCAAAAGCTGCCTTCATTTTCTAAAGCATTAAAAGAGCAGCTTGAAGAGCTAAAACAAAACCGTTCAGAAGGAAAAAAGAAAGGCCCACGTCATCATGAATGAGTTTATAAATATTTTCAGTTCTAGCGATCCGGGTAACGTCAGTTCAACTGTTAAATTACTATTATTGTTAACTGTATTTTCAGTGGCGCCTGGAATATTGATTCTTATGACTTGTTTTACCCGCATCGTCATCGTTCTGTCGTTTGTCAGAACTTCACTGGCGACGCAATCAATGCCGCCCAACCAGGTCCTTATCGGCCTTGCGCTATTTTTAACATTTTTTATTATGGCTCCTACTTTTTCAGAGATTAATAAAGAGGCGCTGACACCATTGATGGACAATAAAATCAGTTTGGACGAAGCGTATACAAAAGCTGAGGAACCGATTAAAGAATTTATGAGTAAGCACACAAGGCAGAAGGATTTAGCACTGTTTATGAATTACGCGAAAATGGATAAACCCGAATCATTAAAAGATATTCCTCTTACAACGATGGTTCCCGCTTTTGCCATTTCGGAGCTCAAAACAGCGTTTCAAATAGGCTTTATGATTTTTATTCCCTTTTTAATTATTGATATGGTAGTGGCGAGCGTTCTGATGTCAATGGGGATGATGATGCTCCCTCCAGTTATGATTTCTCTGCCCTTTAAAATTTTACTTTTTGTTTTAGTAGACGGCTGGTATTTAATTGTGAAATCTTTGCTTCAGAGCTTTTAGGGTAGGTGCTAAACGTGAATTCAGAATTTGTAATTTCTATGGCGGAAAAAGCCGTATATGTAACGCTGATGATCAGCGCGCCTCTGCTTGCGATCGCCTTATTGGTCGGATTAATCGTCAGCATCTTTCAGGCGACAACTCAAATCCAGGAACAGACTTTGGCGTTTATTCCCAAAATCGTGGCAGTCCTCTTGGCACTGATTTTTTTCGGGCCATGGATGCTGTCGACCATCCTTTCGTTCACAACAGAGCTGTTTTCTAATTTAAATCGTTTTGCAGGGTAATACAGTGATGAATTCGATTATTGATTTATTTCCTGCTTTTTTATTGGTTTTTATTAGGATCTCTGCTTTTTTTGTAACGGTTCCGCTATACGGCCACAGAAACGTTCCGGCTGTTCATCGTATCGGATTTGCTTTTTTTCTTGCAGTCATTTGCTTCAGTACGATTGATAAACCTCCGTCTTTGGAGGTTGACGAGCAATATATGCTGCTGGCGTTTAAAGAAGCGTTGGTGGGTCTGTGTCTTGGTTTGATTGCGTATATGATGATTGCTGCTGTTCAGATAGCCGGTTCGTTTATTGATTTTCAGATGGGTTTTTCAATTGCGAACGTTATCGATCCGCAAACGGGCGCACAGAGTCCATTGATCGGCCAGTTTATCTATACGATGGCTCTTTTGTTTATGCTGAGTGTCAATGCGCATCATTTGCTGTTGGACGGTATTTACTACAGCTTTCAGTATATTTCGGTTGATCAGGCATTTCCGAATTTTGGCGATGAAAAGTTTGCTTATCTTATCGCCAAAAGCTTTAATGCAATGTTTATTATTGCATTTCAAATGTCGGCGCCGGTTGTGGCCAGTTTGTTTCTTGTGGATCTTGCATTAGGCATCGTGGCCCGGACAGTTCCGCAATTAAATGTATTTGTCGTCGGTCTGCCTTTAAAGATTGCTGTCAGTTTTATCATGCTCATCGTGTGTATGTCCGTTATCTTCGTCGTTGTTCGGAATGTTTTCGGCTTAACGATTGAAACGATGCGGAATCTTTTAGCATTGGTCGGTGTTTCTTAATGAAGCTCAGAATTGACCTCCAATTTTTTGCGGGAGAAAAAACAGAGAAAGCCACTCCGAAAAAACGGAAGGATACTAGAAAAAAAGGGCAGGTTGCAAAAAGCTCTGATGTGAATACTGCCGTTTCGTTATTAGTCATCTTCCTTTCGTTTATTGCGATCGGCCCGTATATGAGAGACAGGCTGCTGTCATTTATAGAGACATTTTACACGGAGTCACTCACAATGAAGCTCTCAGAATCAAATGTGCACATCCTGTTTATAAGCTTATTAAAGGATACTGGCATCGTACTTGCTCCGATTCTGCTTGTTGCCCTTGTTGCAGGAGTTGTAAGCAACTATATGCAGGTGGGATTTTTATTTTCTGCGGAAGTGATCCAGCCTAAGCTTGAAAAATTGGATCCGATAAAAGGCTTTAAACGGATATACAGCATGAGGGCGATTGTAGAGTTGCTTAAATCGATTCTGAAAATTGCTGTTGTAGGGTTTGCGGCGTTTGTTGTGCTTTGGATGCACTATGGAGAAATTCTCCGCCTCCCGCTTCTGACACCTGAAGAGGCACTTTCCTTTGTTTCAAAACTCACCCTGTGGATGGGGCTGAGCGGAGCAGGGGCTTTGTTGATTCTTGCCGGACTCGATTATTTGTATCAGAGATTTGACTATGAGAAAAATATCAAAATGTCAAAGCAGGATATAAAAGATGAGTACAAAAAATCTGAGGGAGATCCGATTATTAAGTCTAAAATTAAGCAACGACAGCGGGAAATGGCGATGAGGCGGATGATGCAGGAAGTGCCGAAAGCTGATGTCATCATCACAAACCCGACTCACTATGCGATCGCACTTAAATATGACGAAGAAAAAATGGATGCACCATACATTGTTGCAAAAGGTGTTGACCACCTTGCATTAAAAATAAGGAAGATTGCTAAAGAGCATGATGTCATGATGGTAGAAAACAGACCGCTTGCCCGTGCGTTATATGATCAGGTTGAAATTGATCAGGCAGTGCCGGAAGAGTTTTTTAAAGTCTTGGCAGAAATCCTGGCTTACGTATTTAAAACGAAACAAAAAGTAAATTGAATTTTACGATTCAAAAGGAGAGAAAAAACAGCATGTCAACAAGAGATTTATCCGTTTTAATAAGTGTTGTCCTCATTGTGGCAATGCTGGTGATACCATTTCCTCCATGGCTGTTAAGTATTTTGATCATTATTAATATTTCTCTTGCGTTGATCGTGCTTCTGACCACAATGAATATGCAAGAACCGCTGCAGTTTTCGATTTTTCCATCACTGTTGCTGCTTTTGACCTTATTTCGTCTGGGCTTGAATGTGTCAACGACGCGTTCGATCCTTTCGCACGGCGAAGGAGGGAAGGTTGTTGAGACCTTCGGTAACTTCGTTGTCGGCGGAAATGTTTTAGTCGGACTTGTTGTATTTATTATCTTAATTATTATTCAGTTTATCGTCATCACAAAGGGCGCGGAACGTGTTTCCGAGGTTGCGGCAAGATTTACGCTTGATGCAATGCCAGGGAAGCAGATGAGTATTGATGCTGATTTAAACGCAGGCATGATTAACGAACAAGAAGCGAAACACCGCCGTGAAAAAGTAGCTCGAGAAGCAGACTTTTACGGTGCGATGGACGGTGCCAGCAAATTTGTGAAAGGTGATGCAATTGCCGGAATTATTATTGTGATGATCAATATCATTTTCGGAATCATTATCGGTATGCTGCAGCAAGGCATGGGGATACAAGAGGCAGCCTCTCGTTTTACGATGCTGACTGTAGGAGATGGAATTGTATCGCAAATTCCGGCGCTGTTAATTTCTACAGCTACAGGTATTGTCGTGACAAGAGCAGCCTCCGAAGGAAACTTAGGTCATGACATCACAGGCCAGCTGTTCGCTTATCCAAAGCTCTTATATGTTACAGCAGCAACTATTTTGCTTCTTGGCTTGTTTACTCCAATTGGTATTCTCCTAACAGGGCCGCTTGCAGGGCTGCTTGCTTTTGGCGGTTATACGCTATCTAAAACAGGTAAGGAAAAAGAAGAAGTGGAAGAGATTCTTGAGGAAGAGGCTGAAGTTGACGAGCTCAAAAGCCCCGAAAGTGTTGTGCAGCTTCTGCATATAGATCCGATAGAATTCGAGTTTGGCTATGGTCTGATTCCGCTGGCGGATGCTAATCAGGGCGGGGATTTATTAGACCGAATTGTGATGATTCGCCGTCAGCTGGCGCTGGAACTTGGGCTTGTCATTCCTGTTGTGCGTATCAGAGACAATATCGCTTTGCAGCCTAATGAATACCGATTGAAAATTAAAGGAAATGAAGTAGCAAAAGGCGAGCTATTACTAGATCATTATCTAGCAATGTCGCCTACGCCTGAAGACGACCTGATTGAAGGGATCGAAACAGTGGAACCGTCGTTTGGGCTTCCAGCCAAATGGATTGGCGAATCGGTGAAGGATGAAGCTGACATGCTGGGCTATACAGTTGTAGATCCGGCTTCAGTTGTCTCAACACATATTACAGAGAAAATTAAGCAGCATGCTCATGAATTAATCGGCAGACAGGAGACGAAACAGCTTATTGATCATTTGAAAGAAACGTATCCGGTTTTGGTGGAAGAGGTCACGCCAAATCCATTATCTGTCGGAGATATTCAGAAGGTGCTGGCTAAACTGTTAAAAGAAAAAGTTTCAATCCGCAATTTGGTAACCATTTTTGAAACGCTCGCCGATTACGGAAAACTGACAACAGACTCTGATCTTTTGACAGAGTACACAAGACAGGCACTTGCTAAGCAAATTACTGCCCAGTTTGCCAAAGAAAATGAAGTGTTAAAAGTGATCACTTGTTCCGGCCGTGTAGAAAAGGCAATTGCTGACGGTGTACAGCAAACAGAACATGGGAACTATTTGTCGCTTGAACCAGATGTGTCGGAAAGCATTGTGCGTTCTGTTGCAAAAGAAGCCGAACAGCTCTCAATACGGCAAGAGACTGCGATTCTTCTTTGCTCGCCTCCTGTAAGGATGTATGTGAAGCAGCTTCTGGAACGATATTTTCCGGATCTTCCTGTTCTTTCTTATAACGAGCTTGAGGCTAATGTCGAAGTTCAAAGCATTGGAGTGGTGGATATTTAATGAAAATCAAAAAATTTACTGCTGCTTCAATGCAAGAAGCGGCACAGCTTATCAGAAAAGAACTAGGCAATGAAGCGGTTATACTAAATTCCAAAAAAATCAATAAGCGTAAATGGTTCGGGCTTTTAAAAAAACCGGCTGTTGAAGTGATTGCCGTATTGGATCAAGATTTTCTTGAGAAAAAAACAGCTGAAAAGGCAGCAGAGCCGAAACAAACGTCAAAACCTCCTGTCAGCAGTCCGAAAATAGAGGAGAGGATAATCCCTCAAATTCCGGCTCAATCTGAGCCAGGTGATTTTTCAGCATATCAATCCGTACTTCCTGAACCGCTCAGAAAAGCTGAACAGCTTTTGGGAGTAACCGGCGTTAATGAATCAATTAAGACCAGTACTATGAAAAAAATACTGCGATTCTCTGTTGAATCGGGCGGACTGACGGAAGAAAACGTGGCCGGTAAACTTCAGGATATACTGTGCGAGGCACTACCTCCAGCAGACAAGTGGCAGGAGCCCATTCGTTCGAAGTATATCGTGCTGTTTGGTTCGACGGGCGCGGGTAAAACAACAACGCTTGCAAAACTAGCAGCGTCTTCTCTGCTTGAAAAACAGAAAAAAATTGCTTTTATTACAACAGATACTTACCGGATTGCAGCAGTTGAACAGTTGAAAACATATGCCGAGCTGCTGCAGGCTCCTCTGGAAGTCTGTTATACAAAAGAGGAATTTCAGCGGGCGAAAGAATTATTTGCTGAATATGATCATGTATTTATCGATACAGCAGGAAGAAACTTCAGAGAACAGCAATATATCGATGAACTGAAAGAGACGATTCCTTTTGAAAGCAGTATTCAGTCATTTCTCGTTTTGTCAGCGACTGCAAAATATGAAGATATGAAACAAATTGTCAGACGTTTTTCATCTGTTCCTGTCAATCAGTTTATTTTTACGAAAATAGATGAGACTGCTTCCTTAGGCTCTGTATTCAGTATACTGGCAGAATCAAAGATAGGCGCCGGGTTTATCACAAACGGCCAGAATGTGCCGGAGGATATACAGACAGTCTCGCCGAGGGAGTTTGTAGGGATGCTGTGCAGATGAACAGATTTGACCAAGCAGCAACTTTACGGGCGAAAATGAAGAAGCGTGAGCGCGATCTGCCGATTGTTTTTGCACAGAAAGCTAAAACACTTGCAGTCATCAGCGGCAAGGGCGGTGTCGGAAAATCCAACATCACTTTAAATATGGCTCTTGCGCTGCAGGATAAAGGCAAGAAGGTACTGCTTATTGATCTTGATATCGGAATGGGGAACATTGATATATTAATGGGAAACTCGTCTTCCGCGACTATTATTGACGTTCTAACTGAGCGCAAGCCTTTTATGCAATCCATATCTACTGGGCCAAAGGGTCTTCGGTATATATCTGGCGGAACTGGGCTGGATATGATGTTTCAGCTGGACCAGAAAAAATGGACCTTTTTTGCTAATGAGCTTTCTCATGCGTTAAGTCAGTTCGATTATGTACTGTTTGACATGGGGGCGGGCTTATCAAAAGACCAGCTGCCTTTTATTTTATCAGCAGAAGACATTTTGATCATAACAACCCCGGAGCCTACAGCCATTATGGATGCATACAGCGCTGTCAAACATTTAGCTTTGACAGGAAATCAGCTTTCAATGAAAGTAGCTGTCAATCGGTGCCGTGATCAAAAGGAAGGGCTTGACGCTTTTACCCGCCTTTCCCGGACCATTCACATGTTTTTAGGCGAAGCGGTTCAGTTTGCCGGTTCAGTCCCTGACGACGGGATCGTGAGCAAAGCAGTTGTCGAACAGGTTCCTTTTTTATTAAAAAGTCCTCAGGCAAAAGCCAGCCGGTCAGTCCGTCTCCTAGCGGACGCCTTGTTTGAAAGAGAAGAAACTAGACACAAAGAAGAAAAACAGACATTTATTGAGAAATTATCTTCTTTTTTAATGAGGAGGGCTTAATTTGATTCGTGTGCTTGTAGTTGATGATTCGGCTTTTATGAGAAAAATGATAAGTGATTTTCTAACCGAGGAAAAGCAGATAGAAGTAATCGGAACTGCGAGAAACGGAGAAGAGGCACTTAAAAAGATAGAATTGCTGAAACCGGATGTTATCACACTTGATATCGAAATGCCGGTGATGAATGGAACAGACACACTGCGGAAAATTATTGAGCTTTATCAGCTGCCGGTCATTATGGTTTCAAGCCAGACCCAGCAAGGAAAAGAGTGTACGATTAACTGTTTAGAGATAGGCGCCTTTGATTTTATCACAAAGCCATCTGGTTCTATATCTTTAGATTTATACAAAATTAAAGAACAATTAGTTGAGCGGGTCATCGCGGCTGGGCTTTCCGGCCAGCAAAAAGCTGCGGATCCGGCGGTCATTCGGCCTGAGCCTAAACGCATCGCTAAGCCTGCAGTGAGTCAGTCAAAATCTGGAACAGGCAGACATATTGTTTGTATCGGCACGTCAACAGGCGGACCAAGGGCGCTTCAAAAGGTGATACCAAAGCTTCCTAAGGATTTAAACGCGCCTGTAGTCGTTGTACAGCACATGCCTGAAGGCTTTACTGCTTCTCTGGCTGATCGGCTGAACCATCTGTCTGACATTCATGTAAAGGAAGCAAAAGATGGCGAAGCAGCTCTTGACGGCTGTGTGTACATAGCTCCGGGGGGAAAAAACATATCCGTTATCAAAAACAGCGGCGGTCTTAAAATCGTTCTTGATAATCACGATACGCCAAGCCGTCATAAACCATCAGCAGACTACTTGTTCCGTTCTGTCGGCAAACTTGCAGACTATGAAAAAGTAGCGGTCATTATGACCGGAATGGGCAGTGACGGTACTGCCGGTCTTAAGGACATGCTTGCGTCCGGCAATGTGAAAACCATTGCAGAGTCTGAAGAATCTTGTGTTGTATTTGGGATGCCGAAAGCAGCCGTTAAGGCGGGCCTTATTCATGAAATTAAACATGTGGAAGATATCGCAGCATCCATCACAAGCTGTGTGAAAAAAGAGAGGGTGTGATTCAAATGGATATGAATCAATATTTAGATGTCTTTATTGATGAAAGTAAAGAACATTTACAAACATGTAATGAAAAGCTTCTCCTTTTAGAGAAAGACCCGACAGATCTTCAGCTCGTCCACGATATATTCAGGGCTGCCCATACACTAAAAGGTATGAGCGCAACGATGGGGTATACGGATTTAGCCCATTTAACCCATCTGCTTGAAAACGTATTGGATGCTTTTAGAAACGGAGATATGGCAGTTACATCAGACTGGATGGATATCTTGTTTGAAGCCCTGGATCATCTGGAAGCAATGGTTCAGTCTATTATTGACGGCGGGGATGGTAAAAGAGATATCTCTGAAGTGAGCGCAAAGCTTGACGTGAACGGTGCGCATGCTGAGACTGCTGCTTCAGCGGAACCTGCTGAAGCGAAGGGTTCAGCATCTGATTGGGGATATGATGAGTTTGAACGAACAGTGATAGAAGAAGCGGAGGAGCAAGGTTTCAAACGGTATGAAATCACAATTTCTCTGAAAGAAGACTGTATGTTAAAAGCGGTTCGTGTATATATGGTTTTTGAGAAGCTCAATGAGATCGGAGAAGTAGCCAAAACAATACCGAGTGCGGAAGTGCTTGAGACGGAAGATTTCGGCACGGACTTCCAGGTTTGCTTCTTAACGAATCAAACGGCTGAAGACGTTGAACAGATCATCAACGGAGTTTCAGAGGTCGAGCATGTTGAAATTATTCAGGGCTCGCCTTTACAACCAGCTGAAAAACCGGAGGAGCCTCAGGCGGATACACCAGCTGCTGCACAGGCACCTGTTAAGCAGGATAAACAAAAGCAGCCTGCTAAAAACGATGAACAGTCGAAGCATACAGGCGGATCTAAAACGATTCGTGTCAATATCGACAGGCTTGATTCTTTAATGAACTTATTTGAAGAGCTTGTCATTGACCGCGGGCGTCTTGAGCAGATTGCAAAAGAGCTTGAGCACAATGAATTGACTGAAACAGTCGAGCGAATGACGAGAATTTCCGGCGATTTGCAGTCTATTATTCTCAACATGAGAATGGTTCCGGTTGAAACTGTTTTTAACCGTTTCCCAAGAATGATTCGCCAGCTTCAAAAAGAGCTGAATAAAAAAATCGAACTCTCCATCATCGGTGCGGAAACAGAACTCGATCGAACAGTAATTGATGAAATTGGAGATCCGCTCGTTCACTTAATCAGAAACAGTATTGACCATGGAATTGAGTCTCCGGAAACACGTTTGCAAAAAGGAAAACCTGAGTCTGGAAAAGTTGTGCTGAAAGCTTATCACAGCGGAAATCACGTCTTTATTGAAGTTGAGGATGACGGGGCAGGCCTTAATCGCAAAAAAATCCTTGAAAAAGCGCTTGAGCGCGGTGTCATTACAGAAAGAGAAGCTGAAACTTTAGAAGACAATGAAATTTATGAATTGATATTTGCTCCGGGGTTCTCTACAGCTGATCAAATTTCGGATATTTCCGGGCGGGGTGTCGGGCTTGATGTTGTGAAAAATAAACTCGAGTCACTCGGCGGTTCAGTCAGTGTGAGATCTGCAGAAGGACAAGGATCACTATTCAGCATTCAGCTTCCGCTTACATTGTCCATTATTTCAGTTCTGCTGATCAAATTGGAAGAAGAGACATTTGCGATTCCGATTTCTTCTATAATTGAAACGGCAGTTATAGACAGAAAAGATATTCTGCAAACGCATGACCGTGAAGTAATTGATTTTAGAGGGCATATTGTCCCTGTCGTATATTTAAAAGAAGAGTTTAAAATAGAAGATACAAGACAAGATGCAGAACAGCTCCATATCATTGTCGTGAAGAAAGGCGACAAACCTACTGCATTTGTGGTGGACTCCTTTATTGGCCAGCAGGAAGTTGTGCTGAAATCACTCGGAGATTATTTAACAAACGTCTTTGCAATTTCCGGAGCTACTATTTTAGGAGACGGAGAAGTAGCGCTCATTATCGATTGTAATGCACTGATTATTTAACCATACGAGGAGGTGTCTCACATGACTGCAGAAATTAAAACAGGCGAAAAAATGATTGTCTTTATGGTAAATGGCAAAGAATATGCCATTTCTGTCACTCAGGTGAAATCAATTGAGAAATGGCAAAAGCCAACGAGAGTGCCAGGCGTTGAACCTTATATTTGCGGAGTGATCAATTTGCGCGGCGTGGTGACTCCGGTTATTGATTTAAGAAAGCGTCTCAGCTTGCCTGAGTATGAAATTACCGATGAAACACGAATTATCATTATTGCTTATCGTGATATTGAAGTCGGCTGGATCGTGGATGAAGCAAATGATGTCATAACAGTTCATGAAAGTGAAATAGAGTCCGCTCCGGAAAGTGTTCAAAAAGACACGTATGTGTCGATCAAACAAATTGTAAAACAAGAGAACAGGCTCTTAAATATTATTGATGCAAATGCGGTTTTGGATAAAGAATCATCTCAGTCCGCTGTGCCCGATCAAGCTTAATCTTAAAGGGGTTATGACATGAGTATTTTTAATGGAATCAAAGAAGAGCAGATGGACATTTTGCGGGAAGTCGGCAATATCGGAGCCGGCCACTCTGCTTCTGCAATGGCCCAGCTGTTAAATAGAAAGATTGATATGGAAGTCCCGTTTGCAAAGTTACTGTCGTTTGATGAACTTGTAGACTTTTTCGGCGGAGCAGAAATGCCGGTCGCCAGTATCTTTTTAAGAATGGAAGGCGATTTGACGGGCTCAATGTTCTTTATAATGCCTTTTTATCAGGCGGAGCAGTTTATCAGAGAGCTGATCGGCAACCCGGATTTTGATATAGAAAACCTGGGTGAAGATCATATGAGTTCTTCCGCTTTGCATGAACTGGGCAATATTTTAGCAGGATCATATTTAACGGCATTGGCTGATTTGTCGAAACTCCAGCTTTACCCGAGTGTTCCAGAAGTTTCACTGGACATGTTCGGTGCTGTCATCAGTGAAGGTCTGATGGAGCTCAGCCAGGTTGGAGAACATGCAATTGTTGTTGATACGTCAATTTTTGACCAAAGCCATCAGCAGGAGCTAAAAGCGCATATGTTTATGCTGCCGGACTATGATTCATTTGAAAAGCTCTTTGTCGCCTTGGGTGCTTCATTATGAGTACAACTGAGGCTGCTGTTGTAAAGGTTGGAATAGCGGACGTGAAGATCGCCCGCTTCCCGGATTCAATCCGGACGTCTGGTTTAGGGTCGTGTGTAGGGCTGGTGCTTTACGATAAAGAAAAGCAAACGGCGGGGCTTGTCCATGTCATGCTGCCAGATTCGACGTTATCAAAAACAGCTGAACTCAATCGGGCAAAATATGCCGATACCGCTGTAAAAGCTACGATTGATATGCTGGTAGAAGCGGGCTGCCGAAAGTTTGCGTTAAAAGCAAAGCTTGCCGGCGGATCAGAGATGTTTAAATTTAAAATGACGAATGATTTGATGAAGATCGGACCGAGAAATGTCTTAGCGATAAAGGAACAGCTGTCATTATATAAAATTCCGATTATCAGTGAAGATACGGGAGGCTCAAGCGGCCGTACGATAGAATTTGAACCGAAGTCCTGTATGCTGCATATTCGAACTGTTAAACAAGGTGAAAAAACGATTTAATTAAGGTATTAGGGGGATAACAATGCAATCCTTGAATTATGAAGATCAGGTGCTTTGGTCGCGCTGGAAAGAGTGGAAAGATCCTAAGGCCGGTGATGATTTAATGCGCCGTTACATGCCGCTTGTCACATATCATGTAGGCAGAATTTCTGTCGGACTGCCAAAATCAGTGCATAAAGACGATCTTATGAGCCTTGGTATGCTTGGTTTATATGATGCCCTTGAAAAATTTGACCCCAGCCGGGACTTAAAATTTGATACCTACGCCTCGTTTAGAATTCGCGGTGCAATTATTGACGGGCTTCGTAAAGAGGATTGGCTGCCCAGAACCTCGCGTGAAAAAACAAAGAAGGTTGAAGCGGCGATTGAAAAGCTTGAACAGCGCTATCTTCGGAATGTATCGCCCGCAGAAATTGCAGAGGAACTCGGAATGACGGAACAGGATGTAGTGTCAACAATGAATGAAGGTTTTTTTGCAAATCTGCTGTCAATTGACGAAAAGCTTCATGATCAGGATGACGGGGAAAACATCCAGGTCATGATCAGAGATGACAAAAATGTCCCGCCGGAAGAAAAGATCATGAAAGATGAGCTGATTGCGCAGCTTGCGGACAAAATTCACGAACTCTCTGAAAAAGAACAGCTTGTGGTCAGTTTGTTCTATAAAGAGGAATTGACATTGACAGAAATCGGACAGGTATTGAATCTTTCTACGTCCCGTATATCACAAATACATTCAAAGGCACTATTTAAATTAAAGAATCTGCTTGAAAAAGTAATTCAATAAAGAATTCTCATGATTAGCGAGTGAAAAACATGTCAACACTATTATGGCTTTTAAGCTTCACGCTTCACGGCGTTCTTCTGTACGCTGTCATTATCCTGTATATGAGGCTCGCAGCTGTGAAAGAAACAGAAAAACAGCAAAAGAAGCTGCTGGAAGAGACGGAGAACACACTTGCGGCATTTCTTCTTGAACTAAAAGAAGAAAATGAGAAGTTGATAGACAACTTGGATGTACCTTCTGTTCAAACTGAAGAAAAACAGAAGGAAGAGCATCAGCAGGCAGAACAACATCAGCAGGCAGAACAACATTCAGAGCGAGGTGCTGTTCAGGAAGAAAACAACGCTCTTCCCGAGCATATCGAAGGTCTGATCAACGAGGTTGAGAGGGCGGAAGAGAACGTAAACAGCGATGCCCGTTCATTTGAAGATGAAGTTATGTCATTATATGAACAGGGATATTCAGCTGGTGAAATTGCTCAGAAATTGAAGAGCGGAAAGACAGAAATCGAGCTATTTCTAAAATTTCGCTCCAAAGCTGTAAAGGATTCTTGATTGTCGCATAAAGCTGTGTTATATTATGTCTTGGTGTTAAATACACACGCTTAACGATTTATGCAGAGGGTGCTGCAGGCGGCAGTTCTGCACAAAAATGACCTAAGCGGAGGAAAAAAACCATTATATTAGGAGGAAATAACATGTCAGTCATTTCTATGAAGCAATTGCTTGAAGCTGGTGTTCACTTCGGTCACCAAACACGCCGTTGGAACCCAAAAATGAAGCGTTATATTTTCACGGAGCGTAACGGAATCTACATCATTGACCTTCAAAAAACAGTCAAAAAAGTAGAGGAAGCTTACAACTTCACTAAAAATCTTGCTGCTGAAGGCGGAAGAATCCTTTTCGTAGGTACAAAAAAACAAGCTCAAGATTCTGTTAAAGAAGAAGCTCAACGCTCTGGCATGTACTATGTCAACCAACGCTGGTTGGGCGGTACATTAACAAACTTTGAAACAATCCAAAAACGTATTAAACGTCTTAAAGACATTGAAAAAATGCAAGAAAACGGTACGTTTGAAGTACTTCCTAAAAAAGAAGTCGTTCAATTGAAAAAAGAATTAGAGCGTCTTGAAAAATTCCTAGGCGGAATTAAAGAAATGAAGGATCTTCCTGATGCATTATTCATCATCGATCCTCGCAAAGAGCGCATTGCTGTTGCGGAAGCTCGCAAATTAAACATCCCTATCATCGGAATTGTAGATACTAACTGTGATCCTGATGAAATCGATGTTGTTATTCCTGCGAACGATGACGCTATCCGCGCTGTTAAACTTCTAACTTCTAAAATGGCAGATGCAATCTTAGAAGCGAAGCAAGGCGAAGAAGAAGCGGAAGTTGCTGAAGAAACTGCACCAGAAACTGAAACAACAACTGCGTAACCTATTCAAAAGGTGATAAGAGGGACTGCCTTTTATCACCTTTTTTCAAGAAAAATGTCATGATACATATCTTGTTTAAACATATAAGGAGGAATACAAATGGCTATTACTGCACAGCAAGTAAAAGAACTGCGTCAAAAAACTGGCGCGGGTATGATGGATTGTAAAAAAGCGTTAACTGAAACTGATGGAGATATGGACAAAGCAATTGACCTTCTTAGAGAAAAAGGAATTGCAAAAGCAGCGAAAAAAGCTGACCGTATCGCAGCAGAAGGTTCAACTCTTATTAAAACTGACGGCAACAAAGGTGTTATTTTAGAAGTAAACTCTGAAACTGATTTCGTTGCGAAAAACGAAGGCTTCGTAGAGCTTCTTAATACATTGGCTGACCACCTTCTTGCAAACACTCCTGCAGATGTTGAAGAAGCAATGGGCCAAAAAATGGACAACGGCTCTACTGTAGAAGAGTACATTACAAGTGCAGTTGCTAAAATCGGTGAGAAAATCACGCTTCGCCGCTTTGCTGTTCTTACAAAAGATGACAGCTCTGCATTCGGTGCTTACCTTCACATGGGCGGACGCATCGGCGTATTAACTGTTCTTAACGGTACAACTGACGAAGAAACTGCGAAAGATATCGCAATGCATGTTGCTGCGGTTAACCCTCGTTATATTTCTCGTGACCAAGTATCAGAAGAAGAAACAGACCATGAGCGTCAAATCTTAACTCAGCAAGCTCTTCAAGAAGGAAAACCTGAAAACATCGTAGCGAAAATGGTTGAAGGCCGTCTGAACAAATTCTTCGAAGAAATTTGTCTTTTAGACCAAGCATTCGTTAAAAACCCAGATGAAAAAGTGAAACAAGTTGTTGCAGCGAAAAACGCAACTGTTGAAACTTTCGTTCGCTATGAAGTTGGCGAAGGTATCGAAAAACGTCAAGAAAACTTTGCTGAAGAAGTAATGAACCAAGTGAAAAAATAATGGTGAAAAGATGTCGCGATCAAGTCGCGTCTTTTCAGGCAGTATAGGGGACACACTTTGTGTTCCCTATTTTTAAAACTATATTTACAAACCTTTTTTTCTCTTGCATAATAGAAAACGGCAATGTTTACACTTGGAGGTTATTATGGAAAAACCAAAATACAAACGTATCGTATTAAAGCTTAGCGGGGAAGCATTGGCAGGGGAACAGGGTAATGGAATTAACCCTACTGTCATTCAATCCATTGCAAAGCAAGTGAAAGAAATCGCTGAGCTTGAAGTCGAAGTGGCTGTTGTAGTAGGCGGCGGCAACTTATGGCGCGGAAAAACAGGAAGTGACCTGGGCATGGACCGCGCAACTGCAGACTATATGGGGATGCTGGCGACAGTGATGAACTCGCTTGCTCTTCAAGACAGCTTGGAAACACTCGGAATCCAGTCCAGAGTGCAAACATCCATTGAAATGAGACAAGTTGCTGAACCGTATATCAGAAGAAAAGCGATACGCCACTTAGAGAAAAAACGTGTCGTTATTTTTGCTGCGGGTACAGGAAACCCATATTTCTCAACTGATACGACAGCTGCACTGCGCGCTGCTGAAATTGAAGCAGACGTTATTTTAATGGCTAAAAACAATGTTGACGGTGTGTATAATGCTGATCCTAGAAAAGATGAATCAGCTGTAAAATATGAATCGCTTTCTTACCTTGACGTTCTAAAAGACGGCTTGGAAGTGATGGATTCAACAGCATCATCTTTATGCATGGATAATGACATTCCGCTAATCGTCTTTTCTATTATGGAAGAAGGAAATATTAAACGCGCCGTGACAGGCGAATCAATCGGAACGATCGTGAGGGGGAAATAACGTGTCAAAAGAAGTATTAACACAAACGAAAGAAAAAATGGAAAAAGCAATTGCTGCTTATCAGCGTGAATTGGCTACTGTACGCGCAGGCCGTGCGAACCCATCTTTATTAGATAAAGTAACAGTTGAATATTACGGAGCACAGACACCTTTAAATCAGCTGTCTTCTATTAACGTGCCTGAAGCTCGTATGCTGGTCATAACACCATACGACAAGTCAGCAATCGGTGATATCGAAAAAGCAATTTTAAAAGCGGATTTAGGCTTAACGCCAACGAGCGACGGCAATATGATTCGCATTGCGATTCCTGCGCTAACAGAAGAAAGACGTAAAGAATTAGTCAAAGTTGTAAAAAAATATGCTGAAGACGCAAAAGTAGCTGTACGAAATGTACGCCGTGATGCGAACGATGATCTCAAAAAACTTGAGAAAAACGGAGACATCACTGAAGATGAGCTGCGTGCTTCCAATGAAGATGTTCAAAAACTGACAGATGAATATGTGTCAAAAATTGACAGTGTCACAAAAGACAAAGAAAAAGAAATCATGGAAGTTTAATGAAAAACTATGTACAATAGATAATAGTGAAAAGACCCTCTCATGTTTACAGGGGGTTTTTTTGTTAATACTGTTGATTACATTGGTTATCAGCAGGGAATGCAACCTTTTTGGGTGACGGAGGAATCTCATGCTCAACATACTCAAAAATTGGAAGAACCAGCAAACTGCGGCTTCCAACTTAGAACGCTATACAAAAGAAGACATACTTAAGGGGGAAATCCCCGAACACATCGCCATTATAATGGATGGAAATGGCCGTTGGGCTAAAAAACGCTCTCTCCCCCGAATTGCAGGCCACCACGAAGGAATGAAGGTGGTTAAAAGGACAACAAAGCTTGCTAACGAATTGGGTGTCAAGGTACTGACCCTGTACGCATTTTCAACAGAAAACTGGAAGCGGCCGAAAATGGAAGTTGATTTTTTGATGAAGCTTCCTGAAGAGTTTTTAAATACGTATCTACCGGAACTTGTTGAGGAGAATGTGCAGGTCCGGATTATAGGAGATGAATCAGCCTTGCCGCCGCACACAATGCGTGCGATTGAAAAGGCTGTAAAGGATACGGCGCAAAATGACGGGCTGATCCTTAATTTTGCTCTCAACTATGGAGGGCGTACTGAAATTGTCACTGCTGCAAAAACACTCGCGGAAAAAGTGAAGGATGGTTCTTTGAAAATAGAAGACATTGATGAGTCGCTTTTTTCTAATCATTTAATGACTGAATCTTTGCAGGATCCTGAACTTTTAATTCGAACGAGCGGCGAGATTAGACTAAGCAACTTTATGCTTTGGCAGGTTGCCTACAGTGAATTTGTCTTTACTGACGTTCTGTGGCCTGACTTTAAAGAAAATCATTTCTTGCAGGCGTTAGGAGAATATCAGCAACGGGGCCGGAGGTTTGGCGGAATTTAGAGGATGGTGGACATGAAACAAAGAATTTTGACAGGTGTTCTGGCAGCAATTGTATTTTTATTTTTAGTTATTGTCGGGAATTTGCCGTTCACCATATTAGTTTATGCAATGGGCAGTGTAGCGCTTTTTGAGCTTCTGCGGATGAAAAAACTTAAGCTGGTTTCACTGCCTGGATTGATCAGTCTTTTATTGTTATGGATGTTCTTAATGCCAAGCCAGTACTCTTTTTTTGAAGCGAATGGTATCTCGAAAATTGAAACGGCTTTGTTCGCAGTACTGATTTTACTGACGTACACAGTATTGGTGAAGAACACTTTTACCTTTGATGAAGTCGGCTTTATTACCCTTGCAACGATTTACATCGGAATGTGTTTTCATTATTTTATTGAAATCAGAAATCTTGATCAGCATGGGCTGACATACATTTTTTATGCCTGTGTCGTGATTTGGTCGACTGATTCCGGTGCATATTTTGTCGGGAAATCGCTTGGGAAACGAAAACTGTGGCCTGAAATCAGCCCTAATAAAACAGTTGAGGGATTTGTAGGCGGAATCGTCATTGCACTTGTACTTTCGACGATTTTTCAGCTTGTGGCAAACTTGCCGATCCCATATTTCTATCTGCTTTTGATCACACTGTTTTTGTCTGTTTTCGGACAGATTGGGGATTTAGTAGAATCCGCTCTGAAAAGACATTACGATGTAAAGGATTCTGGGAAAATTCTTCCCGGGCATGGCGGTGTGCTAGACCGTTTTGACAGTTTTTTGTTTGTCATGCCTTTCTTGTACTTTCTGCTTGCCCTTTTTTCATAAAAAAGTCTAATATGAATTAGAGACTGATTATGCAGCAAAAAGAATAGGAGTAGTGGCACTTTGAAAAATATTTGTCTTTTAGGAGCAACAGGATCAATCGGCGAACAGACTCTTGACGTATTGCGTACGCACCAAGACCAATTTCAGCTGGTATCTATGTCGTTCGGCAAAAATATTGATAAGGCCGTGCCGATGATAGAGGCCTTTCAGCCGAAGTTTGTATCTGTCGGTGATCTGGATACATATCACAAATTAAAACAAGTTTCTTTTTCATTTGATTGCCAGATCGGGCTTGGAGAAGAAGGCCTGATTGAAGCGGCAGTTATGGAGGAAGTCGATATTGTTGTCAATGCCTTGCTTGGGAGTGTCGGTCTCATTCCTACGTTAAAGGCGATCGAACAGAAAAAAACAATTGCGCTTGCAAATAAGGAAACTCTTGTCACTGCCGGGCATATAGTTAAAGAACATGCTAAGAAATACAATGTTCCGCTGCTGCCCGTTGACAGTGAGCATTCAGCCATTTTTCAAGCCCTGCAAGGCGAACAGGCTAAAAACATTGATCGCCTTATCATTACGGCGTCAGGCGGAAGTTTTCGGGACAAGACGCGGGAGCAGCTCGAATCAGTTACAATTGAAGATGCATTACAGCACCCGAATTGGTCAATGGGTGCAAAAATTACAATTGATTCGGCTACAATGATGAATAAGGGATTAGAGGTGATTGAGGCGCATTGGCTTTTCGATATTCCATATGAACAAATCGATGTGGTCTTACATAAGGAGAGCATCATCCATTCCATGGTAGAGTTTCATGACAAAAGTGTGATTGCACAGCTCGGCACTCCTGATATGAGGGTTCCGATTCAATATGCGCTCACCTATCCCGACCGATTGCCATTGCCAGACGCCAAAAGGCTCGAGCTGTGGGAAATCGGCAGTCTTCATTTTGAGAAAGCTGACTTTGACAGGTTCCGCTGCTTACAATTTGCCTTTGAATCAGGTAAAATAGGGGGAACAATGCCGACTGTGCTAAACGCGGCAAATGAAGTGGCTGTCGCCGCCTTTTTAGCGGGCAAGATATCGTTTTTAGCGATTGAAGACTGTATCGAAAAGGCATTAAACCGCCATCAGGTTATTCAAAAGCCTAGCTTGGCAGACATTCAGGAAGTGGACAAAGATACCCGGGGATACGTCAATTCAATACTCACATAAGGTGGTATGTTCGTGAATACAGTTATAGCGTTTATCATTATTTTCGGAACGCTCGTTTTCTTCCATGAACTGGGCCATTTGTTGTTAGCCCAAAGAGCGGGAATTCTGTGCCGTGAATTTGCGATCGGCTTTGGTCCAAAAATCTTTTCATTCAAAAAAAATGAAACGGTGTATACGATCAGACTTCTCCCGGTCGGCGGGTTTGTCCGCATGGCCGGCGAAGATCCGGAAATGATTGAGGTGAAACCCGGCTACACGATCGGGCTTCTTTTTAACAAAGAGGATCAGGTTGAAAAAGTCATCATCAATCAAAAGGAAAAATACCCGGATGCTTTAATTATCGAGGTGGAAACGGCGGACCTAGAGCATGATATGAAGATCACCGGCTATGAACAGGGGAAAGAGGATGAGCTTTCCAGCTTTAGTGTGAGTGAAACCTCCTTTTTCATTGTAGACGGAGAAGAAGTTCAGATCGCACCGTATAACCGCCAGTTTGGTTCCAAACCTGTGTGGCAGCGAATTAAGGCGATTGCCGCAGGTCCGATTATGAATTTCATATTGGCTTATGTCATTTTAGTGATGCTTGGGCTGATTCAGGGTGTTCCGTCAAATGAGCCTATGCTTGGACAGCTGACAGACAACGGACGGGCAGCCGAAGCAGGGCTAAAAGAAGGAGATTACATTCAAAGCATTAACGGAGAGAAGATGAGGTCCTGGACCGACATTGTCTCTGCGGTAAAAGAAAACCCGGAAAAAGAAATTGACGTTGAGGTAAAAAGAGATAACAAAACGCTCCACATTTCAGTTACTCCGGAAGCCGTTAAAGATGAGAACAAAAAAACAATCGGCCGCTTTGGTTCTTACGCGCCGACTGAGAAAGGCGTTCTCTCAGCAGTTGCTTATGGTGCAACATCAACTGTTGATGTTACAAAAGCGATATTAACAAATCTCAGTAAATTAGTGACAGGACAATTTAAAATTGATATGCTTTCAGGTCCTGTCGGCATATACGATATGACAGACCAAGTGGCAAAAACGGGAATCATTAATTTATTCCAGTTTGCTGCATTTTTAAGTATTAACCTTGGGATCGTCAACCTGCTTCCGATTCCGGCTCTTGACGGCGGAAGACTGTTGTTTCTATTTATAGAAGCCATTCGGGGCAAACCGATCAACAGAGAAAAAGAAGCCTTTGTGGTGTTTATCGGAGTCGCTTTCCTAATGCTTCTTATGCTGGTCGTTACATGGAACGATATCCAGCGGCTGTTTTTGTAAATGAAAAGTAAATCAATCAGAGGTGCGAAGAAATGAGACAAAGCTTGACGCTTATTCCTACGCTCCGTGAAGTTCCAGCTGATGCCGAAGCGAAAAGTCATCAGCTTCTTCTAAGAGCAGGATTTATCAGACAGAATACGAGCGGGGTATACAGCTATATGCCTCTTGCGTATAAGGTTATTCAAAACATTCAGCAGATCGTCCGTGAGGAAATGGAAAAAATCGACGCTGTAGAAATGCTTATGCCCGCGCTGCAGCAGGCTGAGACATGGCAGGAATCAGGCAGATGGTATACGTACGGTCCTGAACTGATGAGACTTAAAGACCGTCACGGCCGTGAATTTGCTTTAGGGGCAACGCATGAAGAAGTGATCACTTCACTCGTTCGCGATGAGGTTAAATCCTATAAGCGTCTCCCTCTGACTCTGTACCAAATCCAGTCTAAATTCAGGGATGAAAAACGCCCGCGCTTCGGTTTATTAAGAGGCCGCGAATTCATTATGAAGGATGCTTATTCTTTCCATGCTTCTGAAGAGAGCTTGGATGAAACATATCAAAAAATGTACAATGCGTATTCTAATGTTTTCGCCCGCTGCGGCATTAATGTAAGACCTGTTATCGCTGATTCAGGTGCCATGGGTGGAAAAGATACACATGAGTTTATGGCACTTTCTGAAATCGGAGAGGATACCATTGCGTACTCTGATGAATCACAATATGCAGCCAATATCGAAATGGCTGAAGTTCTTTATCAGGAAGTCCCTTCAAATGAAGAGCCTATCGCTTTAGAAAAAGTGCACACTCCTAATGTGAAAACGATCGATGAGCTGACTGCATTTTTACAGGTTTCAGCTGAAGCCTGCATGAAATCGGTATTGTTTAAAGCGGATGACCGTTTTGTTCTGGTGCTTGTACGAGGGGATCACGAAGTGAATGATATTAAAGTGAAGAATCTCCTGCATGCAGAGGTTATGGAACTTGCTTCCCATGAAGAGGTCGTTCAGCAGCTTGGAACAGAGCCTGGCTTTGTCGGACCTATCGGTGTGAATCAAGAGATTGACGTCTATGCAGATTTCGCTGTTAAAGCAATGGTTAATGCTGTTGCCGGTGCGAATGAAGGAGATTATCATTATAAAAATGTCAACGTAAGCCGTGATGCGCAAATTAAAGAATTTGCCGATCTTCGCTTTATTAAGGAAGGCGACCCGTCACCAGACGGCAAAGGTACGATCCGTTTTGCAGAAGGAATCGAAGTCGGACAAGTCTTTAAGCTTGGAACTCGTTATTCTGAAGCGATGAATGCGACATATTTAGATGAAAACGGACGAGCACAGCCAATGCTGATGGGCTGTTACGGAATCGGTGTTTCCAGAACCCTTTCTGCTATTGCTGAACAGCATCACGACGAAAAAGGCTTAATATGGCCAAAAAGCGTCGCGCCGTATGATCTTCATATTCTTGCGCTGAATATCAAAAACGATGCGCAAAAAGAATTGGCTGAAAAGCTGTACGGTGATTTAAAGGCGAAAGGCTATGAAGTGCTGTATGACGATCGTGCGGAACGTGCCGGCGTAAAATTTGCTGACTCGGATCTAATCGGTCTTCCAATCCGTATTACTGTCGGCAAACGGGCTGATGAAGGAATTGTGGAAGTTAAAATCCGCAAAACAGGTGAGTCAACAGAAGTTTCTGTTGATGAGTTATCTGCTTTTATCAGCAAGCAGTAAACACCATAACGATTTATCAAAAAACATGTTAAAATAGAAATAATAGAAGGTACCTCATTGCCTGAGGTACCTTCACTTATGATGTTTTTAGGGGGGATACTGTCTTAATGGAACAGTTATCAGTAAACAGAAGGCAGTTTCAAATTCTTCTGCAGCAGATTAATATGACAGATGATACCTTCATGACATACTTTGAAGATGGCGAGATTAAAAAGCTGACGATACACAAAGCATCTAAATCTTGGCATTTTCATTTTAAATTTAAATCTTTGCTGCCTTATCAAATATATGACATGTTAACCATGAGGCTGACGCAATCGTTTGCCCATATTGCAAAAGTGACGTCTTCAATCGAAGTGCAAGATGCCGAGGTTGATGAAGGCCTCGTGCAGGATTACTGGACACGCTGCATTGAAGAGCTGCAAGGCATTTCACCGCCGATTATCAGTCTCTTAAGCCAGCAAAAACCAAAGCTGAAGGGCAACAAACTGATTGTCAAAACAAAAACGGATACAGAAGCATCTGCTCTTAAGAACAAATACAGTGCGATGATTCAAGCGGGATACCGTCAATTTGGGTTTCCGGATTTTCAGCTTGATGCTGAAATATTTGTATCTGATCAAGAAGTGCAAAAGTTTCGGGAACAAAAGCTAGCTGAAGATCAAGAACGGGCGATGCAGGCTTTAATTGAAATGGAGAAGAACGATAAAGAAAGTGATGAAGATCAAGTTCCTTCAGGGCCTCTTGTTATCGGCTATCAAATTAAAGATAACGAGGAAATCAGAACACTTGACAGCATAATGGACGAGGAACGGAGAATTACGGTTCAGGGTTATGTGTTTGATGTGGAAACCAGAGAACTGAAAAGCGGGCGCACGCTGTGCATCTTCAAAATTACTGACTACACAAATAGTATCTTAATTAAAATGTTTGCAAGAGAAAAAGAAGATGCGGCTCTGATGAAGTCTCTGAAAAAAGGCATGTGGGTAAAAGCACGCGGAAGCATTCAAAACGACACCTTTGTCCGAGATCTGGTCATGATTGCAAACGATGTAAATGAGATAAAAGTAAAAAACCGTGAAGACACGGCGCCTGAAGGAGAAAAAAGGGTAGAATTGCATCTGCATTCCCCAATGAGCCAAATGGATGCTGTAACAGGCATCGGAAAGCTTGTTGAACAGGCGAAAAAATGGGGGCATGAGGCGATCGCTTTGACTGACCATGCTGTCGTTCAATCCTTCCCAGATGCTTATTCTGCTGCCCAAAAACATGGAATTAAAATGATTTACGGAATGGAAGCCAATATCGTGGATGACGGGGTGCCGATTGCTTATAATCCCGCACACCGTTTGCTTAATGAAGAAACATATGTCGTTTTTGACGTCGAAACAACCGGACTTTCCGCTGTGTATGATACGATTATTGAACTGGCGGCTGTAAAAGTGAAAGGCGGAGAGATCATTGATAAGTTTGAGTCATTTGCCAACCCGCATCGTCCGCTTTCGGCGACAATCATTGAACTGACAGGCATCACTGATGATATGCTGGTCGACGCGCCGGATGTAATAGACGTGATAAGAGATTTCAGAGAATGGATTGGCGATGATATTCTCGTCGCCCATAATGCAAGCTTCGATATGGGATTTTTAAACGTTGCTTTCAAAAAGCTTCTCCAAGTTGAAAAAGCAAAAAATCCTGTCATTGATACGCTGGAGCTCGGCCGATTTCTTTATCCGGAATTTAAGAATCACCGTCTGAACACGCTGTGTAAAAAGTTTAACATTGAACTTACACAGCACCACCGTGCGATCTATGATACCGAGGCAACCGCTTATTTGCTTTTGAAAATGCTGGAGGATGCTGCTGAAAAGGGCATTCAGTATCATGACCAGCTGAATGAAAATATGGGTCAGTCCAACGCTTATCAAAGGTCAAGACCGTATCATGCAACAGTGCTGGCGGTGAACAGCACAGGCTTGAAAAACTTATTTAAGCTCGTTTCACTTTCCCATATTCATTATTTTTACAGAGTGCCGCGTATTCCAAGGTCTCAGCTTGAGAAATACAGGGAAGGCCTTCTGATCGGTTCAGCCTGCGACAGAGGAGAGGTTTTTGAAGGCATGATGCAAAAGTCGCCGGAAGAGGTGGAGGATGTTGCGTCATTCTACGATTACCTCGAGGTTCAACCGCCTGAGGTGTACCGCCACTTGCTTGAGCTAGAACTGGTTCGCGATGAAAAATCGCTGAAAGAAATCATTACGAATATCACCAAACTCGGTGAAAAGCTTAATAAACCTGTTGTCGCAACAGGAAATGTTCATTATTTGAATGATGAGGACAAAATTTACAGAAAGATTTTAGTATCCTCTCAGGGCGGCGCGAATCCGCTGAACAGACACGAACTTCCGAAAGTGCATTTCAGAACGACAGATGAAATGCTTGAAGCCTTTTCCTTCTTAGGGGAAGAAAAAGCGAAGGAAATCGTGGTTACCAACACACAAAAGGTTGCATCTTTAATTGAAGACATCAAGCCGATTAAAGATGATTTATATACGCCGAAAATCGAAGGCGCTGATGAAGAAATCAGGGAAATGAGCTATCAGCGTGCACGTAGCATTTACGGAGAGCAGCTCCCTGAAATCGTTGAAGCGCGTATTGAAAAAGAACTGAAAAGTATCATCGGCCACGGCTTTGCTGTTATTTATTTGATCTCTCATAAACTCGTAAAGAGATCTCTCGATGACGGGTATCTGGTAGGGTCACGGGGATCGGTAGGTTCTTCATTAGTTGCGACACTTACTGAGATCACAGAGGTGAACCCGCTGCCGCCGCACTATATATGTGCTGAATGCCAGCATTCTGAGTTCTTTAATGACGGATCTGTCGGTTCAGGTTTTGACCTGCCTGACAAAATGTGTCCTCATTGCGGAACGCCTTTGAAAAAAGACGGGCACGATATTCCGTTTGAAACGTTCCTGGGATTTAAAGGGGATAAAGTACCTGATATCGATTTGAACTTCTCAGGGGAATATCAGCCGCAGGCCCACAATTATACAAAAGTATTGTTCGGAGAAGACAACGTATACCGTGCGGGAACGATCGGCACGGTTGCAGAAAAAACAGCTTACGGTTACGTAAAAGGCTATGCCGGCGATAATAATCTCCATATGCGCGGCGCCGAAATCGACCGGCTTGTGCAGGGCTGTACAGGTGTAAAACGGACGACTGGACAGCACCCTGGCGGTATTATCGTAGTTCCGGATTATATGGATATTTATGATTTCTCTCCGATTCAGTTTCCGGCAGATGCGACAGGTTCTGAATGGAAAACGACTCATTTTGACTTCCATTCCATTCATGACAACCTGCTGAAGCTTGATATTCTGGGGCACGATGACCCGACGGTAATCCGTATGCTTCAAGATTTAAGCGGAATTGATCCGAAAACGATTCCGACAGATGACCCTGAAGTAATGAAAATCTTCCAAGGAACCGAATCACTCGGTGTCACACAGGAACAGATTGGATGTAAAACGGGCACTCTGGGTATTCCTGAATTCGGAACCCGCTTTGTCCGGCAAATGCTTGAAGACACAAAGCCGACAACGTTTTCTGAGCTCGTTCAGATTTCAGGGCTGTCTCACGGAACAGATGTATGGCTCGGCAATGCGCAAGAGCTCATTCACAATAATATTTGTGAGCTGAGTGAGGTGATCGGCTGCCGTGATGACATTATGGTTTATTTAATCTATCAAGGGCTCGAGCCGTCACTGGCGTTTAAAATTATGGAATTTGTCCGTAAAGGAAAAGGTTTAACACCTGAATGGGAAGAAGAAATGAAAAATAACAATGTCCCAGACTGGTATATCGATTCCTGCAAAAAGATTAAATACATGTTCCCGAAAGCCCACGCCGCGGCTTATGTATTAATGGCAGTCCGTATTGCTTACTTTAAAGTGCATCACGCGCTTCTGTATTATGCGGCTTATTTTACGGTTCGTGCAGACGACTTTGATATTGATACAATGATCAAAGGCTCCACAGCAATCAAAGCCGTAATGGAGGATATCAACTCCAAAGGGCTTGATGCGTCGCCGAAGGAAAAAAACCTTCTCACAGTATTAGAATTAGCGCTGGAAATGTGTGAAAGAGGCTATTCATTCCAAAAAGTCGATTTATACCGCTCCAGCGCAACGGAATTTATTATTGACGGCAACAGCCTGATCCCGCCGTTTAATTCTATTCCTGGATTAGGTACGAACGCCGCTCTAAATATTGTAAAGGCCCGTGAAGAAGGAGAATTTCTCTCAAAAGAAGATTTGCAAAAGAGAGGGAAAGTATCAAAAACGATTTTAGAGTATTTAGATCGTCACGGCTGTTTGGAGTCATTGCCGGATCAAAACCAATTATCGCTGTTTTAGCATATAAAAGCCGAATTTCTTAAGAAATTCGGCTTTTATGCATACATGAGCGGCAAAAGTGCAATCGTATGAGTAGAGCCCCTGTGATCTGCTTAACAGCGTAAAGGTAAACGTATATCCATTTGCAATAAAAATATGGTTATGGTATAGTTTTATTGGAAATGCTAACGATTACCGAGGCAAAGAGTGGGGAAACCCGCTCTTTTGTATTGAACAAGACAATTTTGTCTCGACATGTTCATCGTTTACTTTAAAGCCCCTGCTCTTTTGAAGCAGGGTTTTTATGCAGAGTGACGAGACGAATATGATATCGACAGCACAAGGAGGAAGAACATGAGCAAAAAAGTGACTGACACCGTTCAAGAAATGGCTCAGCCAATCGTAGACAGCCTTCAGCTTGAACTCGTTGACATTGAATTTGTCAAAGAGGGTCAAAGCTGGTTCCTTCGCGTGTTTATTGATTCCGATGACGGTGTGGATATTGAGGAATGTGCCAAAGTAAGCGAAGCTCTAAGCGAGAAGCTTGATGAGGCAGACCCAATCAGCCAAAATTACTTTCTTGAGGTTTCATCCCCGGGAGCTGAGCGTCCATTAAAGAAAAAAGCCGATTTCGAAAAATCGCTTGGGAAAAATGTATACATTAAGACCTATGAGCCGATTGACGGCGTAAAAGTGTTTGAAGGACAGCTGGCTGAATTCGATGGACAAACAGTGACAGTTGAGATGACAATCAAAACAAGAAAGAAACGGATCGATATTCCGTATGAAAAAATAGCTAACGCAAGATTAGCTGTAACATTCTAATGAATACAAGTTTTAAGGGGGGAGACCGTTAACATGAGCAGTGAATTATTAGATGCTCTCACCATTCTTGAAAAAGAAAAAGGCATCAGCAAAGAAATTATCATTGAAGCAATCGAAGCTGCTTTAATTTCTGCTTATAAGCGAAATTTTAATCAGGCGCAGAATGTACGGGTGGATTTGAACCGTGAAACAGGTACAATCCGTGTATTCGCAAGAAAAGATGTCGTTGATGAGGTATACGATCAAAGACTGGAGATCTCAATCGAAGAGGCGCAAAGCATCCACCCGGAATATATGGTAGGCGATGTTGTAGAGATTGAAGTAACGCCTAAAGATTTCGGACGCATTGCAGCCCAAACAGCGAAGCAGGTCGTGACACAGCGTGTGCGCGAAGCTGAACGCGGTGTGATCTATTCTGAGTTTATTGACCGTGAAGAAGACATCATGACTGGTATCGTCCAGCGCCTGGACAATAAATTTATCTATGTGTCTCTAGGTAAAATTGAAGCTTTGCTGCCGGTTAATGAGCAAATGCCGAATGAAAGCTATAAGCCTCATGACCGCATTAAGGTTTATATCACAAAAGTAGAAAAAACGACGAAAGGCCCGCAGATTTATGTGTCAAGAACACACCCAGGCCTCTTGAAGCGTTTATTTGAAATCGAAGTGCCAGAAATTTATGATGGAACTGTAGAGCTGAAATCTGTTGCCAGAGAAGCAGGCGACCGTTCGAAAATTTCTGTTCGCACTGATGATCCTGATGTGGATCCGGTGGGCTCTTGCGTCGGTCCTAAAGGCCAGCGTGTTCAGGCGATTGTCAATGAATTAAAAGGTGAAAAAATTGACATTGTCAACTGGTCGAATGATCCTGTAGAATTTGTCGCGAATGCGCTCAGCCCTTCGAAAGTGCTGGATGTCATCGTGAATGAAGAAGAAAAAGCGACAACTGTTATTGTTCCTGATTACCAGCTGTCTCTGGCGATTGGCAAAAGAGGACAAAACGCACGCTTAGCTGCTAAATTGACAGGCTGGAAGATTGATATTAAGAGCGAAACAGACGCAAGAGAGCTTGGAATTTATCCGAGAGAACTTGAAGAAGACGACGAAGAGCCGCTCTTTACGGAGCCTGAAACTGCTGAATCGGATGAATAAGAGGTGACCTTAGGTGAATAAACACAAAAAGATCCCGTTACGCAAGTGTGTAGTGACTGGAGAAATGAAGCCTAAAAAGGAACTAATCCGAGTTGTACGTTCAAAAGAAGGCGAAATCTCAGTAGATCCGACCGGGAAAAAGAACGGGCGGGGTGCTTATTTAACGCTGGATAAAGAGTGCATCTTAGCAGCAAAAAAGAAAAACACTTTGCAAAATCAATTTCAATCACAAATCGATGACCAGATTTTCGAAGAATTGCTGGAACTGGCGGAAAAGGTGAAAAAATAAAATGTCTGGAATGGAATGGTTTCCCTTGCTGGGTCTGGCCAATCGAGCTCGTAAGGTCGTGTCAGGCGAGGACTTGGTTATTAAAGAAATCAGGAATGCGCGTGCGAAGCTTGTCCTGCTTACAGAGGATGCATCATCTAACACAGCAAAGAAAGTAACCGACAAGTGCAATTATTATAAAGTTCCTTATAAAAAAGTCGCGGATCGCGCGATTCTTGGACGCTCTATCGGTAAAGAATCCCGTGTCGTTGTCGCCGTCACTGACCAAGGTTTTGCGAATAAGCTGATCAGCTTGCTCGATTAATATTTTTGGGGGTGAACGAATGGCTAAAATGAGAGTATACGAATATGCAAAAGCGTTAAATGTTTCAAGTAAGGAAATTTTGACCGCACTGAAGAACATGGATTTAGAAGTGAATAATCATATGGCCATGCTTGAAGAAAAGGCCATTAAACAGCTTGATGCCAAATTTAAAAAAGGCGGCGCAGCCGTTAAATCTCAAAAGCCTGCGGAAACGAACAAAAACAAACAGCCGCAAGGGGTAAATCAGCAGTCTGCTGGAAATCAACCAAATAAAATTCGAGACGGAAAGAAGAATGACGTGCAGAATAATCAATTTAACAAAAACAAGAAGAATAACAACAACAAAAAAAATAAACGCAACAATAACAACAACAGAAACCAACATCAGCAAAAGCCTGTGAAGCCGAAAAAAGAGCTTCCTGAAAAAATTACGTTCTCAGGCACTTTAACAGTCGGCGCACTGGCTGAAGAGCTTGGCAAAGAGCCTTCTGAACTCATCAAAAAACTGATGCTTCTTGGTGTTATGGCGACCATTAACCAAGAGCTCGATAAAGACACAATCGAACTGATTGCATCAGAATACGGTGTTGAAACTGAAGAAGTTATTGTCCTTGAAGAAACTGAATTAGAGAAATACGAAGAGCCTGACAAAGAAGAGGATCTTGAAATTCGTCCTCCTGTCGTTACAATCATGGGTCACGTTGACCATGGGAAAACAACGCTTCTTGACAGCATCCGTAAAACAAAGGTTGTTGAAGGAGAAGCTGGCGGAATCACTCAGCATATCGGAGCCT
This sequence comes from Bacillus halotolerans, assembly GCF_001517105.1. GTDB lineage: Bacteria > Bacillota > Bacilli > Bacillales > Bacillaceae > Bacillus > Bacillus halotolerans. The sequence continues at coordinate 351,713 of NZ_LPVF01000010.1, read as the reverse complement.
ACCAAATCGAAGAAAACGGCAAGAAAATCACTTTCTTGGATACCCCGGGTCACGCCGCATTTACAACAATGCGTGCACGCGGTGCGGAAGTAACCGATATTACGATCCTGGTTGTAGCTGCGGATGACGGTGTAATGCCGCAAACAGTAGAGGCGATCAACCACGCGAAAGCGGCAGAAGTGCCGATCATCGTTGCTGTGAATAAAGTTGATAAAGAAGCTGCAAACCCTGACCGTGTGATGCAAGAACTGACAGAGTACGGACTTGTGCCTGAAGCTTGGGGCGGAGAAACGATTTTTGTTCCGCTTTCCGCTTTAACTGGAAAAGGCATTGATGAACTCGTTGAAATGATTTTGCTTGTCAGTGAGGTAGAGGAACTGAAAGCGAACCCGAACCGCCAGGCAAAAGGAACTGTTATTGAAGCGGAACTTGATAAAGGCAGAGGGTCAGTTGCGACATTGCTCGTACAGACTGGAACACTGCATGTCGGTGATCCGATTGTAGTCGGCAATACATTTGGCCGTGTCCGTGCAATGGTCAATGATATTGGTCGCCGTGTGAAAACAGCGGGACCGTCTACTCCGGTTGAAATTACCGGTCTAAATGACGTGCCTCAAGCGGGAGATCAATTCCTTGTCTTTAAAGATGAAAAAACAGCTCGTTCTGTTGGAGAAGCACGTGCTTCCAAACAGCTTGAAGAGCAGCGCAGCGATAAAGCAAAGCTGAGTCTTGACGACTTATTCGAGCAAATTAAACAAGGTGATGTAAAAGACATCAACCTAATCGTAAAAGCTGACGTTCAGGGATCTGCCGAAGCTTTAACAGCCGCACTTCAAAAAATTGAAGTTGAAGGCGTTAAAGTGAAAATCATCCACACAGGCGTTGGTGCAATCACAGAATCTGACATTATTTTAGCATCTGCTTCCAATGCAATTGTTATCGGGTTTAATGTGAGACCGGACGGTAATGCTAAGAGTACGGCTGAAGCTGAAAACGTAGATATTCGTCTTCACCGTATTATTTACAAAGTAATCGACGAGATTGAAGCAGCTATGAAAGGTATGCTTGATCCTGAATATGAAGAAAAAGTAATAGGTCAAGTAGAAGTGCGCCAAACATTTAAAGTGTCTAAAATCGGTACGATTGCCGGCGGATATGTTACTGAAGGAACAATTACGCGCGACAGCGGCCTCCGTTTAATTCGTGACGGCGTCGTAATCTTCGAAGGCGAAGTGGACGTTCTGAAACGCTTTAAAGACGATGTGAAAGAAGTTTCACAAGGCTACGAATGTGGTATAACGATTAAGAAATACAATGACATTCGTGAAGGTGACATCCTTGAAGCGTATGTCATGCAAGAAATTGAAAGAAAGTGATCGGATTTGCGGAATGTGAATGCATCATTTATGATGCAGGATCGTTAAAAGAAAAGCGCGCCGTTCTGAAGCGGATCTTAACCAGGGTTCAAAATAAGTTCAATGTTTCGATTTCAGAGATTGGCTACCAGGACACATGGCAAAGAACCAGCTTTGGAATCGCCGCTGTTTCTTCCTCTCGCGTTCAGACAGAAAAAGAATTGCAGCGTGTTCTTGCGTTTATCGATTCTTTTCCTGAAATTGAACGGACGATCACTAGAACAGAGTGGTTTTAACTTAGAGGTGATTGAATTGAGTATGAGAGCAAACCGTGTCGGCGAGCAAATGAAAAAAGAACTCGGTGATATTATCAGCCGAAAGCTGAAGGATCCGAGAATTGGTTTTCTGACAGTAACGGATGTACGTGTATCAGGTGATTTACAAATTGCAAAGGTGTATATTTCCGTTCTCGGAGACGAGAAAAAAAGGGAGGAAGCACTGAAAGGGCTTGCTAAGGCGAAAGGGTTTATTCGCTCTGAAATCGGCAGCCGTATCAGACTTCGTAAAACGCCTGAAATTGAATTTGAGTTCGATGAATCAATTGATTACGGAAATCGAATCGAAACATTGATTCACCAATTGAATTCAGAGAACCCGTCTGAATAACAAATGAAGAGGATAGGCGTTCGTCGTCTGTCCTCTTTTCTGCGTTTTGAAGAAAATCCTCACAACAGAAGGAGTGAAAGGCATATGGTTAACGGAGTTCTCCTTTTACATAAACCGGTCGGCATGACATCGCATGATTGTGTCATGAAGATCCGGAAGCTGCTTAAAACAAAAAAAGTCGGACATACGGGAACGCTTGATCCTGAGGTATCAGGTGTGCTTCCGATTTGTGTGGGCCGGGCTACCAAAATTGTCGAATATTTAACTGAGAAGTCTAAAACATATGATGCTGAAATTACGCTTGGTGTTTCAACGACGACAGAGGATCAAACCGGAGAAACCGTTGAAACAAAGCCAGTAGATCAAGCTGTTGATGAAGCAGAAGTAGAAAAGGTTTTAAACAGTTTAAAGGGGCAACAAGAACAGATTCCCCCGATGTATTCCGCAGTAAAGGTAAACGGCAAAAAATTATATGAATATGCAAGAGCGGGACTTGAAGTAGAACGGCCAAAACGTCTTATTACCATTGAAGATATTGTGCTCACTACAGGGGTTAAACATAATGGAGAGACAGCGAGTTTCCGGTTTACAGTAACATGTTCAAAAGGAACCTATGTGCGCACATTGGCGGTTATGATTGGCGAAAAGCTTGGATATCCGGCTCATATGTCTCATTTGATCCGTACGGCATCCGGTGACTTTTCTCTTGATGAATGCTTTACGTTTGAAGAGCTGGAAGCTCAAGCCGAGTCCGGAACTGTAGCAGACCATACAGTCTCTATTGAACGTGCGCTCAATCATTTGCCGAAATGGATCATAAGTGATACATTAGCTAAGAAAGTAGAAAATGGGGCTTTGCTTGAAACACCAGAACAATTCTCGGATCTGACTAGTGACGACCGTCTCGCAGTCTATACGGAATCCGGAAGCTGTCTGGCGATTTATTTCCCTCATCCTACAAAACACGGGCTGTTAAAGCCGGCAAAAGTATTGATGCAAAAAAGCGAACAATAGAAAAAAGGTGACCGTTCTGTGAAGACGATACATATTACACATCCGCATCATTTAATAAAAGAGGAGCAGCCAAAGTCTGTGATGGCGTTAGGTTATTTTGACGGCGTTCATTTAGGGCATCAAAAGGTAATCGGCACAGCTAAACAGATAGCTGAAGAAAAGGGTCTGACATTAGCCGTGATGACCTTTCATCCCCATCCTTCCCATGTGCTGGGCAGGGATCGGGAACCAAAGGATCTGATTACCCCTCTTGAAGATAAAATCAGCCAAATTGAACAATTAGGCACGGAGATTCTGTATGTCGTTAAATTCAATGAAGTGTTTGCTTCTCTGACTCCTAAGCAGTTTGTTGATCAGTATATTTTAGGCCTTAATGTACAGCATGCAGTGGCAGGCTTTGATTTTACGTACGGAAAATACGGCAAAGGAACAATGGAAACGATGCCGATTGATTTAGATGGAAAAGCTGATTGCACAATGGTGGAAAAATTGACGGAGCAGGATAAAAAAATCAGCTCCAGCTATATTCGGACTGCACTTCAAAACGGAGACGTTGAACTGGCCAATGTCTTGCTTGGACAGCCCTACTTTATTAAAGGAATTGTCATTCACGGAGATAAAAGAGGGCGGACAATCGGGTTTCCGACGGCCAATATCGGCTTAAATAACAGCTATATTGTCCCGCCGACCGGTGTATATGCCGTCAAGGCGGAAATAAACGGCGAGATTTACAACGGCGTTTGCAATATCGGCTATAAGCCGACGTTTTATGAAAAACGTCCGGAACAGCCTTCAATTGAGGTCAATTTATTTGATTTTGATCAAGAAGTATACGGAGCCGCTATAAAAATTGAATGGTATAAACGAATTCGGAGCGAGCGCAAGTTCAACGGCATTCAAGAATTAACAGAGCAAATTGAGAAAGATAAGCAGCAAGCGATCCGTTATTTCAGCAATTTGCGGAAATAACATGCAGCGCACACAAATTTTATTCTAAAATATTTGCATATAGGCTCGATTTTTAGTATGATAGTTTTCGTAGTCTTAAAACCTTTGCTTGGCAATCCGAAGTCACCGACGGTTGCTAGGTAACTGGGGCTAAATATTATTTGGAGGTGAAACAGGATGGCAATTACTCAAGAGCGTAAAAACCAACTCATCAGCGAGTTTAAAACACACGAATCTGATACTGGATCTCCAGAAGTTCAGATCGCTATCCTAACTGATTCAATTAACAACTTGAACGAGCATTTACGTACTCACAAGAAAGACCACCATTCACGTCGCGGTCTTCTTAAAATGGTAGGTAAGCGTCGTAATCTTCTTACGTATCTGCGTAATAAAGACGTAACTCGTTACCGTGAGTTAATTAACAAACTAGGCTTACGTCGATAATCGTAAAAAGCGGGAGGATTCCCGCTTTTTTATCGTATAAAAGCGAAAAATTTTTTATAACTAATCATTGAAATCCTTTTACATACTACTTTGACATTGATATGTTCAATCCATTTCGTTCATAATAGGAGTAATTGATTATTTCACACAACGAAGAGAGGAGTTCGTAATCGTATGGGACAAGAAAAACACGTCTTTACCATAGATTGGGCCGGAAGAACGCTTACTGTTGAAACCGGCCAGCTTGCCAAACAGGCAAATGGTGCTGTTATGGTTCGCTACGGCGATACAGCAGTACTCAGTACAGCAACCGCTTCAAAAGAACCGAAACCGCTTGATTTCTTCCCGCTTACTGTAAACTACGAGGAAAGATTGTATGCGGTAGGTAAAATACCTGGCGGGTTTATTAAAAGAGAAGGACGTCCAAGTGAAAAAGCCATTTTGGCGAGCCGTTTAATCGACCGTCCGATCCGGCCTTTGTTCGCCGATGGATTCCGTAATGAAGTTCAAGTCATCAGCATCGTCATGAGTGTTGATCAAGACTGCTCTTCAGAAATGGCTGCTATGTTCGGTTCATCGCTTGCACTTTCTGTATCAGACATCCCGTTTGAAGGACCGATTGCAGGGGTAACTGTCGGACGCATTGATAATCAATTTGTTATTAACCCGACGGTTGATCAGCTTGAGAAAAGTGATATCAATCTTGTCGTTGCCGGAACTAAAGATGCAATTAACATGGTGGAAGCAGGAGCAGACGAAGTTCCTGAGGAAACGATGCTAGAAGCGATTATGTTCGGCCATGATGAGATTAAACGCCTGATTGCATTCCAAGAAGAAATTGTTGCAGCTGTCGGCAAAGAAAAATCAGAAATTAAGCTTTATGAAATTGACGAAGAGCTGAGTGAAAAAGTTAAGGCTTTAGCAGAGCAAGATCTGCTGAAAGCAATCCAGGTTCATGAAAAACATGCCCGTGAAGATGCCATTAATGAAGTGAAAAACACAGTTGTGGCAAAATTCGAGGATGATGAGCATGACGAGGAAACAATCAAACAAGTCAAACAGACTTTGTCCAAGCTTGTCAAAAATGAAGTGCGCCGCCTGATTACTGAAGAGAAAGTAAGACCTGACGGCCGCGGAGTCGATCAAATCCGCCCGCTTTCTTCAGAGGTTGGCCTCTTGCCGAGAACACACGGTTCCGGATTGTTCACAAGAGGACAGACTCAGGCTCTCAGTGTTTGTACGTTAGGTGCTCTCGGAGATGTGCAAATCCTTGATGGTTTAGGTGTCGAAGAATCGAAACGGTTTATGCATCATTACAACTTCCCGCAATTCAGCGTCGGGGAAACTGGACCGATGCGCGGACCGGGACGCCGTGAAATCGGACATGGAGCTCTTGGTGAGCGTGCGCTTGAGCCTGTTATTCCATCTGAAAAAGATTTCCCTTATACTGTCCGTCTTGTATCCGAAGTGCTTGAATCAAACGGTTCCACTTCTCAGGCAAGTATTTGTGCAAGCACACTTGCGATGATGGATGCCGGTGTACCGATTAAAGCACCAGTCGCAGGTATTGCAATGGGACTTGTCAAATCAGGCGAACATTATACTGTTCTGACTGATATTCAAGGCATGGAAGATGCGCTTGGAGACATGGACTTTAAAGTTGCCGGAACTGCAAAGGGCGTAACGGCGCTGCAAATGGACATTAAAATTGAAGGCCTCTCCAGAGAGATTCTTGAAGAAGCGCTTCAGCAGGCGAAAAAAGGAAGAATGGAAATCCTCAACAGTATGCTTGCTACATTAAGCGAATCAAGAAAAGAGCTTTCTCAATATGCGCCTAAGATTTTAACAATGGCTATTAATCCTGATAAAATCCGCGATGTCATCGGACCTAGCGGAAAACAAATCAATAAAATCATCGAAGAGACCGGTGTTAAAATTGATATCGAGCAGGATGGCACAATCTTTATTTCGTCGACAGTTGAAAGCAGCAACCAAAAAGCGAAGAAAATCATCGAAGACCTCGTCAGAGAGGTTGAAGTCGGCCAGCTTTACTTAGGTAAAGTAAAACGAATTGAAAAGTTCGGTGCTTTCGTTGAAATTTTCAGCGGAAAAGACGGTTTGGTGCACATTTCAGAGCTTGCGCTTGAGCGTGTAGGAAAAGTTGAAGATGTTGTCAAAATCGGAGACGAGATTCTTGTGAAGGTTACTGAAATCGATAAGCAAGGACGGGTCAACTTGTCTCGTAAAGCTGTGCTCCGTGAAGAGAAAGAAAAAGAAGAACAACAATCTTAAATGAAAACATGAAAGGAGCCTGGGAGACCCGGCTTCTTTATTTTGACGCTTTAAAAAGCAAGCGGGTTCTACCTTGTCCTTCTCCTTCATAATGTGAGGTGAGGGGGGGACAGAACATGTACAAAAAATTTGTACCGTTTGCCGTTTTTCTATTTCTTTTTTTGTTTCATTCGAGATGATGAAAAATCCGCACACACTTGATTATATAGGGGCAATGAAACAAGATACGGTGACCGTCTCGGCGTCCAAAGACCCGTTATATGAAGAATTGCTTCAAAAGGCGCCAGATTATGAAGTAAAGCCTCAGAATGCAAGAATAGACAAGGTGTGGAAAAGCATTCCCGGTTACAATGGTTTAAAGGTCAATATTGAAAAATCATATAAAAAAATGAAAAAGCACGGTGAGTTTCGGGAAAACGATTTAGTGTACAGTCAAATAAAACCAAGCGTTCATCTTGAGTCTCTTCAGCCAGAGCCTATTTACAAAGGGAATCCGGAAAAACCGATGGTGGCTTTTTTAATTAATGTGGCATGGGGAAACGAATATTTGGAAAGAATGCTCCCTGTCCTTCAAAAGCATAACGTGAAGGCTACGTTTTTTCTGGAAGGCAATTGGGTGAAAAACAATGAACAGCTGGCTAAAAAGATTGCGGAAGAAGGACATGAAATCGGAAATCATTCATACAATCATCCGGATATGAGCAAACTGACTACAGGAAGAATTTCCGAACAGCTCGACAAGACGAATGAGCAAATAGAAAAAACGCTCGGCGTCAAGCCGAAATGGTTCGCTCCGCCAAGCGGGAGTTTCAGGAAAGCGGTTGTTGACATTGCAGCTAAGAAACATATGGGAACAGTGATGTGGACAGTTGATACAATCGACTGGCAAAAACCGGCTCCGTCTGCACTTCAAACGCGGGTGTTAAGCAAGATACATAATGGTGCCATGATTCTAATGCATCCGACCAATCCCACGGCGGAAAGTCTTGAAGCGCTGATTACAAAGATAAAAGATAAAGGATATGCGCTTGGAACAGTCACTGAACTAATGGATGAAACAAGACTGTTGAAGTAACAGGGCAGGCAGCCAGTCTTTGAATAGGAGGAACAAATTTGATTAAACGATATACATGTCAAAATGGTGTAAGAGTTGTGCTTGAAAATAACCCGACAGTCCGTTCTGTCGCGATCGGCGTTTGGATTGGTACAGGCTCGCGGCACGAAACGCCGGAGATAAATGGGATTTCCCACTTTTTGGAGCATATGTTCTTCAAAGGGACTAGCACAAGATCTGCACGTGAGATAGCAGAATCTTTTGATCGTATTGGCGGTCAGGTCAATGCGTTTACCTCAAAGGAATATACCTGCTATTATGCAAAGGTGCTTGATGAGCATGCGAATTACGCACTTGACGTATTAGCAGATATGTTCTTTCATTCAACTTTTGATGAAAACGAGCTGAAAAAAGAAAAAAATGTGGTTTACGAAGAAATAAAAATGTATGAAGACGCGCCCGATGATATTGTTCATGATTTACTGAGCAAAGCCACGTACGGGAATCATTCTTTAGGCTATCCGATTCTAGGCACAGAGGAAACGCTTGATTCCTTTAACGGCGACTCTCTCAGACAGTACATGCATGATTATTATACGCCGGACCGTGTCGTTATTTCTGTAGCCGGTAATATTTCAGAAAGCTTTATAAAAGATGTAGAAAAATGGTTCGGATCATACGAGGCAAAGGGCAAAGCGACAGGTCTTCAGAAGCCCGGATTCCATACAGAAAAACTCACAAGAAAAAAAGAAACAGAACAAGCCCATTTATGTCTGGGATTTAAGGGGCTGGAAGTCGGTCATGAAAAAATTTATGATTTGATCGTCCTTAATAATGTGCTCGGAGGCAGCATGAGCAGCCGCCTGTTCCAAGATGTTCGTGAAGATAAAGGGCTCGCTTATTCTGTTTACAGCTATCACAGCTCATATGAGGACAGCGGCATGCTCACCATTTATGGCGGAACAGGTGCAAATCAGCTTCAGCAGCTGTCAGAAACCATTCAAGAAACCCTTGCAACATTAAAGCGCGACGGCATAACGCCGAAAGAGCTGGAAAACAGCAAGGAGCAAATGAAGGGAAGCTTGATGCTGAGCTTAGAAAGCACGAACAGCAAAATGAGCCGAAACGGTAAAAATGAACTGCTGCTCGGAAAACACAAAACATTAGACGAAATTATTAATGAATTAAACGCTGTAAACTTAGAACGTGTCAACGGTCTTGCCAGAGAAATGTTTACGAATGACTATTCTCTGGCTCTTATCAGCCCTTCCGGCAATATGCCGTCATAAATCCGAAATGCCTGCCCTGAAACGGAGCAGGCATTTTTTTATCCTTTTGATCATACATAGTACAAGGGGGTGACAGAGATGCGGCTCAGTGAATTATCCGGGAAGGAAATTGTCGACATCAAAAGAGCTGAACGGCTGGGAGTACTGGGTCAGACCGATTTAGAAATCAATGAACAGGATGGTCAGATCACAGCGCTCCTCATTCCGACAGTCAAATGGTTTGGTTTGAGAAAACACGGTCAAGACATTCGTGTCCCCTGGAATCATATTCAAAAGATCGGATCAGATATGATCATTTTAGATGTCCCTGAGGAAATTTCTCCTCACCAAGAGTAACTATAGAAAAGGCCCAACTCTGCAGGTTATGGGCTTTCATGAAAACATCCAAACATCGGCTGAGTCTGCCGATGTTTTTTTGTGTGAAAAAAGCGTATGTTTTAATTCACCGCTATTTCCTTTTGATCATAAGATGAAGGGGAGCTTAACAGCTAGGGATCCAGTATATACAAAGAAGGTGAACGTTTAACATGTTAACCGGATTGAAAATTGCAGTTATCGGCGGTGACGCAAGACAGCTCGAAATTATTAGAAAGCTCACTGAACAGCAGACTGACATCTATCTCGTCGGTTTTGACCAATTGGATCACGGTTTTACCGGAGCTGTAAAATGCAATATTGATGAAATTCCTTATCAGCAAATAGACAGTATCATTCTTCCTGTGTCTGCGACAACAGGAGAAGGTGTCGTATCAACCGTATTTTCAAATGAAGAAGTTGTTTTAAAACAGGAGCACCTTGACCAAACGCCTGCACACTGTGTCATTTTCTCAGGGATTTCTAACGCCTATTTAGAAAACATTGCAGCTCAAGCAAACAGAAAACTTGTTAAGCTGTTTGAGCGGGATGACATTGCGATATACAATTCTATTCCGACAGTAGAGGGAACCATCATGCTGGCCATTCAGCACACAGATTATACGATACACGGATCTCAGGTGGCGGTTCTCGGGCTGGGACGCACCGGAATGACGATCGCCCGTACATTTGCCGCGCTTGGAGCGAATGTAAAGGTCGGGGCAAGAAGTTCAGCGCATCTGGCGCGCATCACCGAAATGGGGCTCGTTCCGTTTCACACTGATGAACTCAAAGAGCATGTCAAAGATATAGATATTTGTATTAATACCATACCGAGCATGATTTTGAATCAAACTGTGCTTTCTCGCATGACACCGAAAACCTTAATATTGGATCTGGCTTCACGTCCCGGCGGAACCGATTTTAAATATGCTGAAAAACAAGGGATTAAGGCACTCCTTGCCCCTGGTTTGCCGGGGATTGTCGCTCCTAAAACAGCAGGGCAGATCCTCGCCAATGTCTTGAGCAAGCTTTTGGCTGAACTACATGCTGAGGAGGGGAAATAAGAATGTCGTCACTAAAAGGGAAAAGAATCGGATTTGGACTGACCGGCTCGCATTGCACATATGAAGCGGTGTTTCCGCAAATTGAGGCGCTAGTCAATGAAGGAGCGGAAGTTCGGCCGGTTGTCACATTTACTGTAAAATCGACTGATACACGCTTTGGAGAAGGAGCAGAATGGGTTAAAAAGATTGAAGACCTTACCGGATATGAGGCAATTGATTCAATTGTAAAGGCTGAACCCCTCGGGCCAAAGCTTCCGCTGGACTGCATGGTAATTGCTCCTTTAACTGGAAACTCGATGAGCAAGCTCGCCAACGCTATGACAGACAGCCCTGTACTGATGGCTGCAAAAGCAACAATCAGAAACAATCGGCCGGTCGTTCTCGGTATATCAACAAATGACGCTCTCGGTTTAAACGGCACAAACTTAATGAGGCTCATGTCTACCAAAAATATCTTCTTTATTCCATTTGGGCAAGACGATCCCTTCAAAAAACCGAATTCAATGGTTGCCAAAATGGATCTGCTTCCTCAAACCGTTGAAAAGGCGCTGATGCATCAGCAGCTTCAGCCGATTCTCGTTGATAATTATCAGGGAAATGACTAAATATACAGAAAATCTTTCCCAAACAAAAAAATTCGATCATCACCCGCATATTCTATGGTAAAATAAAACGTAAAATTATAGTCAAATCAATTCAATGAAGCTGATTGGCGGAAGGAGTTTTACAGATGGGAAGAGGTTTACACGTAGCTGTTGTCGGAGCGACAGGAGCTGTAGGACAACAAATGCTTAAAACACTTGAAGACAGAAATTTTGAAATGGACACACTTACATTGCTATCTTCAAAACGCTCTGCGGGTACCCAAGTCACATTTAAAGACCAAGAGCTGACTGTACAGGAAGCTTCTCCTGAAAGCTTTGAAGGAGTAAATATTGCTTTGTTCAGCGCCGGCGGAAGCGTATCACAGGCATTGGCACCCGAAGCTGTAAAACGCGGCGCTATTGTTATAGATAATACAAGTGCGTTCCGTATGGACGAAAATACACCGCTTGTTGTGCCTGAAGTTAACGAGGCAGACTTGCACGAACACAACGGCATTATTGCCAATCCTAACTGCTCTACAATTCAAATGGTGGCTGCACTGGAACCGATCCGCAAAGCTTACGGCTTAAACAAAGTTATCGTATCAACTTACCAAGCGGTATCAGGAGCGGGAAATGAAGCTGTAAAAGAGCTGTACAGCCAAACAGAGGCGATTTTGAACAACGAAGAAATCAAACCAGAGATTATGCCTGTAAAAGGGGATAAAAAACACTATCAAATCGCTTTCAATGCGATTCCGCAAATTGATAAATTCCAAGATAACGGCTATACGTTTGAGGAAATGAAAATGATAAATGAAACGAAAAAAATCATGCACATGCCTGAGCTTCAAGTAGCGGCTACATGTGTGAGACTTCCGATTGAAACCGGCCATTCAGAGTCCGTTTACATCGAGGTAGACCGAGATGACGCTACTGTGCAAGATATTAAAAATCTATTAAAAGAAGCTCCTGGCATTACACTTCAGGACGAACTGAGCCAGCAGCTTTATCCGATGCCTGCCGATGCAGTCGGCAAAAACGATGTGTTTGTAGGCCGCATCCGCAAAGACTTGGACAGAGCAAACGGTTTTCATTTATGGGTAGTTTCTGATAACCTATTAAAAGGCGCAGCATGGAACTCTGTTCAAATTGCAGAAAGCCTGAAAAAACTAAACCTCGTATAAAAGAAAGAATTTCCCAAAGACGAATAGAAGAGAGTAAGGCGCAAATAGCCTGCTCTCTTCTGTTACGTCCGAATAATTTGGAGTGAAAACAGTGAAGATAATTGTTCAGAAGTTTGGCGGGACATCTGTAAAAGATGACAAAGGACGTAAACTGGCTTTAGAGCACATTAAAGAAGCAATCAGTGAAGGATATAAGGTTGTCGTTGTCGTTTCTGCGATGGGCCGGAAGGGTGATCCGTACGCAACAGACTCTCTGTTGGGACTGCTTTACGGCGACCAGTCTGCGATTTCCCCGAGAGAGCAGGATCTGCTTTTATCATGCGGAGAGACGATTTCTTCTGTCGTCTTTACGAGCATGCTGCTGGATAACGGTGTAAAAGCATCTGCACTGACAGGGGCTCAGGCTGGGTTCTTAACGAATGATCAGCATACAAATGCGAAAATCCTTGAAATGAAACCGGAGCGTTTATTCAGTGTGCTTGCGAATCATGACGCAGTAGTCGTCGCAGGATTCCAAGGTGCTACTGAAAAGGGCGATACAACAACGATCGGAAGAGGGGGCAGCGATACGTCTGCAGCTGCACTTGGGGCGGCAATTGACGCTGAATACATCGACATTTTCACAGATGTTGAAGGTGTGATGACTGCTGATCCGAGAGTAGTGGAAAACGCGAAACCGCTTCCTGTAGTAACATATACAGAAATCTGCAACCTGGCGTACCAGGGAGCGAAAGTGATTCATCCGCGAGCTGTGGAGATTGCGATGCAGGCTAAGGTTCCGATTCGCGTCCGCTCAACATATTCCAAAGATAAAGGCACATTGGTGACATCACATCATTCTTCCAATGTCGGCAGTGATGTTTTTGAACGGCTGATTACCGGAATTGCCCATGTCAAAGATGTCACACAGTTCAAAGTGCCTTCAAAAATCGGTCAGTATAACGTTCAGACTGAAGTTTTTAAAGCGATGGCGAGTGCAGGGATCAGCGTTGATTTCTTTAACATTACACCTAGTGAAATCGTTTATACGGTGGCTGGGAACAAGACGGAAACAGCTCAGCGCATCTTAATGGATATGGGTTATGACCCGATGGTGACGAAAAACTGCGCAAAAGTTTCGGCGGTCGGTGCCGGTATCATGGGCGTCCCGGGTGTAACGTCTAAAATTGTGACAGCTCTATCAGAGAAAGAGATTCCTATTCTGCAGTCGGCGGACAGCCACACGACCATCTGGGTGCTTGTCCATGAAGAGGACATGGTTCCTGCTGTAAACGCTTTGCATGAAGTGTTTGAACTTTCTAAGTAAATGTGATTGAATCATGATGAGGTGAAAAAAATGAATTTCGGAAATGTGTCTACAGCTATGATTACACCTTTTGACAATAAAGGGAATGTAGACTTTCAAAAATTGTCTACACTGATTGATTACTTGTTGAAAAACGGAACAGATTCTTTAGTGGTAGCGGGAACAACAGGAGAATCTCCAACCCTTTCAACAGAAGAAAAAATAGCGCTATTTGAATATACGGTCAAAGAAGTGAACGGCCGGGTGCCTGTCATTGCGGGTACTGGCAGCAACAATACGAAAGATTCCATTAAGCTGACCAAAAAAGCTGAGGAAGCAGGCGTAGATGCGGTGATGCTTGTTACGCCGTATTATAATAAACCTTCACAAGAAGGAATGTATCAGCATTTTAAAGCTGTTGCTTCTGAAACATCTCTTCCGGTTATGCTGTACAATGTGCCGGGCCGCACCGTTGCTTCTCTTGCTCCTGAGACGACAATCCGTTTGGCGGCGGATATTCCGAATGTTGTTGCGATTAAAGAAGCGAGCGGAGATCTCGAAGCGATTACAAAAATTGTTGCGGAAACGCCTGAAGATTTCTCCGTTTATTCTGGGGATGACGCCTTGACGCTTCCTGTTCTGTCAGTAGGAGGAAGAGGTGTCGTTTCAGTCGCAAGCCATATCGTAGGCTCTGATATGCAGCAAATGATCAAAAATTATACAAATGGGCAAACAGCTAACGCGGCACTGATTCACCAGAAACTGCTGCCGATTATGAAGGAACTGTTTAAAGCGCCTAACCCGGCTCCTGTGAAAACAGCTCTTCAGCTGAAAGGCCTTGATGTCGGTTCAGTGCGTCTGCCTCTCATCCCATTAAACGAAGATGAACGTCTGAGCTTAAGCAGCGCGATCAGCGAACTGTAAGAAAAGTTTCATACAGTGAAACAAACGCGGTCATTCTCATTTCACCTGAGTTTGACCGTTTCTTATACATATTGGTTTTCCCTAAACCTTCTGCTTTATCTTGTTTTCTAAATTTACTTTCAGTTATAATAGGAACAAGTGATGATGGACGGGTATGAGACTAGGAGGATATAGATTTTGAAAAAGAAAAATACAGAAAACGTTAGAATTATCGCCCTTGGCGGTGTCGGAGAAATTGGGAAGAACCTTTATGTCATCGAAATTGATTCAGACATTTTTGTCGTTGATGCCGGCCTAATGCATCCAGAAAACGAAATGCTCGGTATTGATGTGGTGATTCCTGACATATCATATTTGATTGAACGATCTGACCGCGTTAAGGCTATCTTTTTAACACATGGGCATGATGAGAATATCGGCGGCGTTTTTTACTTATTAAACAAGCTGTCTGTTCCTGTATACGGAACAAAGCTGACGCTTGCACTATTAAGAGAAAAATTAAAACAATACGGACATAACCGAAAAGCTGATTTAAGAGAAATTCACTCAAAATCTGTCATTACATTTGAATCAACAAAGGTATCGTTCTTTAATACGATCCACAGTATCCCTGATTCAGTAGGCGTCAGTTTAAAAACATCACTTGGATCTATTGTATGCACGGGAGACTTCAAATTTGACCAAACACCCGCACTTAATCAATCGTGCGACATTGGCGAGATTGCCAAAATCGGCAACAGCGGCGTACTTGCTCTGCTTTCTGACAGTGCTAATGCAGAACGACCGGGTTACACCCCTTCGGAAGCTGCTGTCAGCGGAGAGATTTCGGACGCACTGTACAATTCAGAGAACCGGGTAATCATTGCCGTTTTCGCATCCAATATTAACCGGATTCAGCAAGTCATTCATGCAGCGGCTCAAAATGGCAGAAAGATTGCCATTGCCGGAAAAAACCTTCAATCGATCCTTCAGCTTGCAAGAAAGCTTGGATATATTGAAGCAGATGATGAACTGTTTATTTCAATTCAGGATGTCAAAAAATATCCGAAGCGCGAAGTAGCGATTGTAACTGCCGGCAGCCATGGTGAACCGTTGGCAGCTCTGACAAGAATGGCAAACAAAGCTCACAAGCAGCTGAATATCGAAGAAGGGGATACAGTTGTCATTGCATCCACTCCGATCCCTGGGCAGGAACTCATTTATTCTAAAACAGTAGATTTGCTTGCCAGAGCCGGCGCACAAGTCATTTTTGCCCAAAAGCGTGTGCATGTATCTGGACACGGCTCACAGGAAGAGTTAAAGCTGATGATCAATCTGCTTAAACCAAAATATTTAATTCCTGTAAACGGCGAATACAGAATGCAAAAGGCTCATTCGAAAATCGCTGAAGAAATCGGCATGAAGCGCAGTGATATCTTCTTAATTGAAAAAGGAGACGTTGTCGAGTTCCGCGGCCAAAACGTAAAGATCGGTGATAAAGTGCCATACGGCAATATTTTAATCGACGGTTTAGGTGTAGGCGACATCGGAAATATTGTGCTGAGAGACCGCCGCTTACTTTCACAAGACGGCATACTGATTGTTGTCATTACACTTGATAAACAAAAGAAACATCTTGTATCAGGTCCTGAGATTATCACACGCGGTTTTGTTTATGTAAGAGAGTCTGAAGGCCTTATCGTACAGGCTACTGAGCTTGTACGCTCTATCGTGACAGAAGCAACTGAAACATCAAACGTTGAATGGTCAACGCTTAAGCAGGCAATGCGAGATGCTTTGAACCAATTCCTATATGAAAAAACAAAACGTAAACCGATGATCATCCCAATTATTATGGAAGTCTAATGTAAACGTAAGACCGGACCTGTTCCGGTCTTTATTTTTTTTGCCTGTTAAGCCGGGATTGAATTGAAGATCTTTGTTCATAATACAAAGAGAAACTCGGAAAGGGTGAAAGCGAAATGGATCATCGTATGGAAAATACAGAAGAAGAACGTCCCGAAAAAAATGATGCGAAAGACAGCATTATGAATAAAATACAGCAGCTAGGAGAAACGACACTTCCGCAGCTGCCGCAAGATACAAATATTCATTGTCTGACCATTATCGGACAAATAGAAGGCCATGTTCAGCTGCCTCCGCAAAACAAAACAACAAAATATGAACATGTCATCCCGCAAATCGTTGCCATTGAGCAGAATCCAAAAATTGAAGGTTTGCTTATTATATTAAATACAGTCGGCGGAGATGTAGAAGCAGGTCTTGCAATTGCTGAAATGCTTGCATCTCTGTCAAAACCGACCGTCTCCATTGTACTTGGCGGAGGACATTCCATCGGTGTACCAATTGCGGTATCTTGTGATTACAGCTATATCGCTGAAACAGCTACCATGACGATTCATCCCGTTCGTCTGACGGGACTGGTGATCGGCGTGCCTCAAACCTTTGAGTACTTGGATAAGATGCAAGAAAGAGTCGTTAACTTTGTAACAAGCCATTCAAATGTAGATGAAGATAAGTTTAAAGAACTGATGTTTTCAAAAGGAAACTTAACACGCGATATTGGAACAAATGTCGTCGGCAAGGATGCCGTCGAGTATGGACTGATTGATCACGTCGGCGGAGTCGGACAGGCGATTCATAAATTAAATGAGCTGATCGAGGAAGCGAGAGAAGAAAAAGGACGGATGATTCAATGATTTTGTATACCACGATGCCGCAGGAAATTGTTTTCGCGGAACAGAACCAACAGCCAAGTGCACACGAGCAAATTGAGTATAGAGGTGTTCCGCTTCTTGTCGAGATGAAAGGCAATGAAGCAGAGGTTATTCAAGTCATGAGCACTAATCCAATGCACTTTCTGCATCCGGATATTTCTCCGGGACAAAAGCTAAAATTAAACGTATAAGATTCCGGCCCTTTTTTAAGGGCAAAATATGCTATAATAGGGGAATCCTACAGAAAAACGCAGCCAGTAAACGGCTGCTTTCTTCATTATGTATGAACTTACATTTTTTAACGCAGTAAGGTGATGAGTGTGGCAAAGAAAAAAAGAAAATCGAGAAAAAAACAGGCAAAACAGCTCAACATAAAATTTGAATTAAACGGATTGCTGTGCATTGCTATCTCAATTATTGCCATTTTACAGCTTGGTGTAGTGGGACAAACCTTTATCTACTTGTTCCGTTTTTTCGCTGGTGAGTGGTTTATTTTATGCTTGTTAGGCTTATTCGTTTTAGGGGTTTCCCTATTTTGGAAGAAAAAAACGCCGAGTCTTTTAACAAGACGAAAGGCTGGGCTGTACTGCATCATTGCAAGCATATTGCTGCTTTCTCATGTACAGCTGTTTAAAAATTTGACGAACAGAGGATCTATTGAGTCTGCCAGCGTGATCCGCAATACATGGGAATTATTTTTAATGGACATGAATGGAAGCTCTGCTTCACCTGATTTAGGCGGGGGGATGATCGGAGCGCTTCTGTTTGCGGCTTCACACTTTTTGTTTGCATCAACTGGTTCTCAAATTATGGCGATTGTAATGATTTTGATCGGAATGATTCTGGTCACGGGGCGTTCTCTTCAAGAAACGCTGAAAAAGTGGATGAGCCCGATCGGCCGTTTCATCAAAGAACAATGGTTTGCTTTTATTGATGATATGAAATCAGTCAAAACAAATATGAAATCATCGAAAAAAGCGAAAGCCAATACCAGTAAGAAACAAAAGCCGGCGCGCAAAAAACAGCAAATGGAGCCAGAGCCCGCTGCTGAAGAAGAGGAGCAGGAAATGGTATCGCCTCTCATTCATTCAGAGCCGATTATCTCAAGCTTTTCAGACCGGAATGAAACGGAAGAGCCTCCGGCAGCTGCAGTAAAACAAATTGAGCCGGCCACAGAACCGCTTCAGGAAAATCAGTCCGAGGCTGACCATAATGAAACGGCTGCTGCTCCGCCAATGACTTTTACAGAACTTGAAAATAAAGATTATCAGATGCCGTCATTAGATTTATTAGCTGATCCGAAGCATACCGGCCAGCAGGCTGATAAAAAAAATATTTATGAAAATGCCAGAAAGCTTGAACGCACCTTCCAAAGCTTCGGCGTAAAGGCGAAAGTGACACAGGTTCATCTTGGGCCGGCTGTCACGAAATATGAAGTGTATCCGGATGTCGGAGTGAAGGTAAGCAAGATAGTCAACCTAAGTGACGATTTAGCGCTGGCGTTAGCTGCAAAAGACATCAGGATTGAGGCGCCTATTCCAGGTAAATCTGCTATCGGCATAGAAGTGCCAAACGCGGAAGTGGCTATGGTATCGCTGAAGGAAGTGCTTGAGTCAAAACTTAATGACAGACCTGATGCAAAACTGTTAATCGGACTTGGCCGTAATATTTCGGGTGAAGCTGTGCTTGCTGAATTAAACAAAATGCCTCATTTGCTTGTCGCAGGCGCGACCGGGAGCGGAAAAAGTGTCTGTGTCAATGGCATTATTACAAGTATTCTGATGCGCGCTAAACCGCATGAAGTGAAAATGATGATGATTGACCCAAAAATGGTTGAACTGAATGTGTACAATGGGATTCCGCATTTGCTGGCTCCGGTGGTAACTGACCCGAAAAAAGCATCACAAGCTTTGAAAAAGGTTGTCAATGAAATGGAACGTCGGTACGAATTGTTTTCTCATACCGGAACAAGAAATATTGAAGGGTACAATGATTATATAAAACGCTCCAATAATGAGGGAGAGGCAAAACAGCCAGAGCTGCCGTATATCGTGGTCATTGTGGACGAGCTAGCTGATCTCATGATGGTAGCTTCATCTGATGTAGAAGACTCGATTACGAGATTGTCCCAAATGGCACGGGCTGCCGGCATCCATCTTATTATTGCGACACAGCGTCCGTCAGTTGACGTCATTACAGGGGTCATCAAGGCAAATATTCCGTCACGAATCGCATTCAGTGTCTCTTCACAGACGGACTCAAGGACCATTCTGGATATGGGGGGCGCTGAGAAGCTTTTAGGACGAGGAGATATGCTGTTTTTACCTGTCGGGGCTAATAAACCTGTCCGTGTACAAGGAGCATTTTTGTCAGACGAAGAAGTGGAGCAGGTCGTGGATCATGTCATTACGCAGCAAAAAGCTCAATATCAGGAAGAAATGATTCCTGAAGAAATAACGGAAACCCATACTGAGGTTACCGATGACCTTTATGATGAAGCCGTCGAATTAATCGTCGGCATGCAGACTGCATCCGTATCGATGCTGCAAAGAAGGTTCAGAATCGGGTATACGAGAGCGGCACGCCTGATTGATGCAATGGAAGAACGCGGCGTAGTTGGCCCGTATGAAGGCAGCAAACCAAGGGAAGTCTTAATATCAAAAGAAAAACATGATGAGCTCTCTTCTTAAATGAAGGGGGTTCAGTAACAATAATAACATTATGTAAACTGTACACCTTTTTATTTATTTTTTCGACAAAACATGATATAGTTGTCCCAATTGTTCAATAATTTTTATCGAAAGTGGTTTACGGAGGGGAAACATGTCTACAAAAGCTGATAATCGGCACTTGTATTTAAAAGTGATTGAACGAATAAAAGAGGATATTAAAAATGGAATCTACACTGAGAAAGAAAAGCTCCCTTCTGAATTTGAGCTTTCCAAAAAGCTTGGTGTCAGCCGGGCGACTTTGCGTGAAGCACTGCGGATATTGGAAGAAGAGCATGTGATTATCAGAAGGCATGGTGTAGGAACCTTTGTCCATTCTAAGCCGTTATTTCTTTCGGGCATTGAACAGCTGAACAGTGTAACCAAGATGATTGAACAGGCTAATATGATTCCAGGAACGATTTTTCTTTCATCTCAAGTGCTTATGCCGTCTGATGATGATATCAAGAGATTTCATCTGACATCAGGCCAGGAAGTTTTTTATCTTGAACGTGTCAGAACGGCAAACGGGCAGCCGATTGTGTATTGTATTGACAAAATTCCGATGGATATATTGCCGGATTCTTTTTCTCACCAGCAAGAGTCTATGTTTGACCTGCTTGAGAAAAATTCAGGCTCTGTGATCAGCTACGCCGTAACTGATATTGAGCCGATCGGCTATCATGATACGATTTCTCCAGTGCTGGAATGCGATCCGGAAACAGCTCTTTTGCTGTTAAAACAAACGCATTACGATCAGCATGATAAACCGGTGCTTTATTCATTAAATTATTTCAGAGCCGACAAATTCAGATTCCATGTTTTGCGTAAACGTTTCTAAAACAGACGCCTGTGATGTGTCTGTTTTTTTATTTGCCTGGTTTATGTTTCTTTGTACATACTTTTACTGCTGTTAACGCAAGATATAAAGGATGACAAAGTGAATGGGTGAAAATGTTGAAAGAAAAAATAGGAATGAAAAATATTATTGCTCTGGCTTCCGTACCGCTTGTTATGACATTAGGGAACTCCATGCTGATTCCCGTGCTTCCGATGATGGAGAAAAAGCTGTCGGTCAGTTCATTTCAAGTGTCATTAATTATCACTGTATATTCGGTGGTAGCGATCATTTGCATTCCGATCGCGGGGTACCTGTCGGATAGATTTGGCAGAAAAAAAGTGCTGCTCCCATGCCTTCTTATTGCGGGAATAGGGGGAGCTGTGGCTGCTTTTGCTTCGACATATATAGACAATCCTTACGCTATGATCTTGGTCGGACGGGTTCTTCAAGGCATCGGATCAGCGGGTGCAGCTCCCATCGTCATGCCGTTTATCGGCGATCTGTTTGAGGGGGATGATGAAAAGGTCAGTGCCGGTCTTGGCGATATTGAGACCGCTAACACCTCCGGAAAAGTGCTGAGTCCCATACTGGGTGCCTTACTTGCCTCCTGGTACTGGTTCGTCCCGTTTTGGTTTATTCCGTTTTTCTGTTTGATCAGCTTTTTGCTCGTATTGTTTCTGGTCGAAAAGCCTGAAGAAGATGAGGATGCACCTACAATTTCAGAGTTCCTCAAGAATGTGCGGAAAATCTTTAAACAGGATGGACGCTGGCTCTACACAGTTTTTATTATTGGGTGCGTCATTATGTTTTTATTATTTGGCGTATTATTTTACTTATCAGATACGCTAGAGAATAAATATACAATTGACGGAGTGGCCAAAGGCGGGCTGCTGGCGATACCGCTTTTATTCCTGTCCAGCAGTTCTTTTATAGCGGGTAAAAAGATCGGCAAAGATAAGGCAAGAATGAAATTTTGCGTCGTTACAGGGATGATTATGTTAAGCCTGTCTTTTATCGGCTTGTGGTGGAACCATAGTTTTTATTTTTTATTTATCTTTTTGAGCTTTGGGGGAATTGGAATCGGAATGGCGCTTCCTGCTTTAGATGCGCTGATAACAGAAGGGATTGAGAGTGAGGAATGCGGAACAATTTCCTCATTTTATAATAGTATGCGCTTTATTGGAGTAGCTCTCGGGCCGCCTGTGTTTGCGGCATTGATGTCTAATGCAAGCTGGCTTATCTTCATTCTTTCCGCGTTTTGCGGGATTGTTTCCTTATTTCTGGTGCTCTTTAATGTAGATGCTAAAAAAAGTGAAGAAGAAAAAAACTTAGGGACGGTTTGACACACCGTCTTTTTTTGTTGAGAAAAATAGCGAATCTAAGCAGAAAACTCTTTTTTATTTCCAATAGCGGACGAACAATTAATACGTAAGAGGTTATTGTTTCCTTATAAATCCTACAGTTGCTATAATTACATGAAAGAGTGTTTCTGCGAATGCTGAAATTTGGTCATAATACATACTAATAAGAAATGAACGAAGGAGGTTTCACATGTCATATGTCAATGAAGTCAAAACAAAGCACGGCGGTTTAACCGCACATATTGTAGAAACAGAAAAATTTAAAACCGTCTCGCTTATCTTTAAAATGCTGGCGCCCTTAACAAAGGAGCAAGTTACGAAAAGAGCGCTGTTCCCGCATGTGCTGCTTCGAGGAACAGAAAGCCGTCCAAAAACTGCAGAATTGCGTTCTTACCTGGATGAACTTTACGGCACGTCTGTTTCGGCTGATCTCTCGAAAAAAGGTGAACAGCATGTAATTACATTCAGACTTGAAATTCCGAATGAAAAATATTTAAAAGATCAGACGCCGCTCCTTGAAAAAGGGCTGCATCTTCTCGCAGAAATCGTCTTTTCACCTGCTTTGGAAGCAGGCGTTTTTCAATCGCAATATGTGGATCAAGAAAAACGAACGCTGAAGCAAAGAATTCAAGCAGTTTATGATGATAAAATGCGTTACTCTAATCTAAGGCTTATACAGGAAATGTGTAAAAACGAACCTTACTCGCTGCACGTCAATGGTGAGATCGACGATGTTGATGCCATTACGGCCGATCAATTATATGAAACATACCGACACGCGATCCAAAAAGACCAGCTTGATTTATATGTCGTCGGCGATGTTGACAGTAAACAAGTGCAAGCTGCTATTGAACAATATTTTCAAACAGAGGAACGCACCCTGGAAGCATTTGCAAACAATCATGCTGAACAACCTGAGCCCAAAGAAGTCATTGATGAAGAAGACGTCAAACAAGGCAAGCTGAATATTGGCTATCGGACCAATATTACCTTTACGGATCAGGATTATTCAGCTTTACAAGTTTTTAACGGAATGTTCGGCGGCTTTTCTCATTCCAAGCTTTTCATTAATGTTCGGGAAAAAGCCAGTCTCGCTTATTACGCAGCCTCGCGTATCGATAGCTTTAAAGGTTTATTAATGGTGATGTCAGGAATTGAAGTGAAAAACTACAAACAAGCCGTCTCTATTATTGCCGAGCAATTTCAGGCTATGAAAAACGGGGAGTTCAGTGAGCAAGACATCTCTCAGACGAAAGCCATGATTCGGAATCAGGTGCTGGAAACAATTGATACTGCGTACGGTTTATCTGAATTTCTATATCAGCAGGCCGCTGCCCAAGTCGATATTCCGATCGAAGATTTCCTTGCCAATATTGAGCGGGTGACAAAAGAGGATATCATTAAAGTCGGCGAAAAGATTCAGCTTGATACGACTTATTTCTTAAAAGGGACGGAGGGTGCATCTTGATAAAACCAATCGAATTTGAACAGCTTCAGGAGACGCTGTATCATGAAAAAATGTCAAACGGCCTGGACGTATACGTTTTGCCGAAAAAAGGCTTCAACAAGACGTATGCGGTATTCACAACAAAGTACGGGTCTATCGATAATCAGTTTGTCCCTCTTGGAAAAGACGAGATGGTTCAAGTTCCGGACGGGATTGCCCATTTTCTTGAACATAAGCTGTTTGAAAAAGCTGATGGAGATGTTTTTCAAGATTTCAGTAAACAGGGCGCCTCTGCCAATGCGTTCACGTCATTTACAAGAACGGCTTATCTTTTCTCAAGCACGTCAAATGTGGAACGCAATTTGGAGACACTGATTGATTTTGTGCAGGACCCTTATTTTACAGAAAAAACGGTGGAAAAGGAAAAAGGGATTATCGGCCAGGAAATTAACATGTATGATGATAACCCTGACTGGAGGCTTTACTTCGGGGTGATTGAAAACATGTACAAAGATCATCCTGTCAAAATTGACATAGCCGGCACGGTAGAAAGCATATCCCATATCACAAAGGACCTTCTTTATGAATGCTATGAGACGTTTTATCATCCGAGCAACATGCTCCTCTTTATAGTCGGCCCTGTTGATTCTGAAGCTATCATTTCTCAGGTAAGAGAAAATCAGGAAAGAAAACCGTATACAGATCAGCCGGAAATTAAACGGGAAGAAGTAAAAGAGCAAGAAGCTGTTTTCCGGAAAGAAAAAGAAATTAAAATGAATGTTCAGGGACCGAAATGTCTCGTCGGTCTGAAATCAAAGCATCCGTATAAATTAGGGAAAGAGCTGCTCAAGCATGAACTTACAATGAACCTATTGCTTGAATCTTTGTTCGGCAAAAGCTCTGCCCAATATGAGTCCCTTTATGAAAAAGGGTATATAGATGAAACGTTCAGCTTTGATTTTACGGCTGAATATGGGTTCGGTTTTGCTGCCATTGGCGGGGACACGCCTGAACCGGATAAATTGGCTGAAGACATTTCAGGCAATCTGCTTCGTGCCGGTGAAATCATCACCGCTGAGAAGATTGAACTTGCCAGAAAGAAAAAAATCGGGTCATTTTTAAAGGCATTAAACTCACCTGAATACATCGCTAACCAATTCACTCGCTATGCATTTTTGGAGATGAGCCTGTTTGATATCGTAACTGTTCTCGAGCAGATCACCCTTGAGGATGTGCAGCAAATCATACAAGAGGAAATTGCTGAGGACAGACTGACTGTCTGCAAAGTGGTTCCTAAATCTTAACATGCATCCCTCCAATGTGAGGGGTGTTTTTCTGCGGAAAGAAGGAAAGAGGATGAAAAAAACAGCATTAGTCACCGGGGCGAGCGGCGGTATAGGCAAAAGCATAAGTGAATCGCTTGCAGCAGAGGGATATGATCTGCTTTTGCACTACAATCAGAATGAAAGCGCGGCAGCAGAGCTTGCTGAAAAACTGAAACGGTCATTTGGCATATATGCTGATATTTTGCAAGGAGATCTCTCCACTCCCACTGGCGCTGATGAACTAACAAAATCAATTGTTCAGCCGGTTGATGCGATCGTTTTAAACAGCGGCAGAAGCCATTTTGGACTGATTACTGATGTAGATAATGCTACGGTACAGGAAATGGTTCAGCTGCATGTGGCAAGTCCTTACATGCTGACGAGAAACCTTCTTCCAGGCATGATCCGTAACAAATCGGGAGCGATCGTTGCAGTCAGCTCTATTTGGGGAGAGACTGGTGCATCGTGTGAGGTGCTGTACAGCATGGCAAAGGGAGCGCAGCACTCGTTTGTAAAAGGACTGGCTAAGGAGCTGGCCCCAAGCGGTATCAGGGTCAACGCAGTAGCGCCGGGTGCTGTAGATACAAACATGATGAATCAATTCAATCCGGAGGAATTAGAAGAGATCGCAGATGAAATCCCGATCGGCAGGCTTGCACAGCCGAAAGAAGTTGCCGAGGCGGCAGCATTTCTCCTGTCTGAAAAAGCTTCCTATATTACTGGACAGATTCTGTCAGTTAACGGCGGCTGGCACTGCTGATGCAAAATAAAATGTGTATAGTTTCTTTTAAGAAGGACAAAATAATTTTGTAACTTCACATGAAATGGAGGAAACTCACATGTCAGTATTAGAAAACTGGGATAACTGGAAGAATTTCCTTGGTGATCGTTTAAACTATGCGCAAGATAAAGGCATGAGTCAGGATACCATCACTGACCTTGCTACAGAAATCGGCGGTTACCTGGCTAATGAAGTGGATTCTAAGAACGAGCAGGAAAAAGTGCTGGCAGATCTTTGGAGCGTAGCATCTAAAGAAGAACAGCACGCCATTGCCAATATGATGGTTAAGCTTGTTGAAAATAACAGCACTCATTAAGAAGAGAGGAGATTCTTCCTCTCTTTTTTATGTTTTCCCCATCACAGCAACATTCTTCTTTCTAATTAGAGAAAAATGCTTTATGATAAAGGAAGGTAAAATTTTGCCACAATGAAGGGGGTATATCATTTGGCAAAGCTCGAATGGTATTTTGAATATGAAATTCAAGTGAACCGCCCCGGACTGCTCGGGGATATTTCATCTCTTCTCGGGATGCTTTCTATTAACATCGTAACGATAAACGGCGTCGATCTTTCCAGAAGGGGAATGCTGCTCAGGTGCCGCCATATAGATCAAATTAAGCGATTAGAATCAATCTTAAAAACGATGGAAACAATTAAAGTAACGAAGCTGAGAGAACCAAGGCTTCGCGACCGCCTCGCCGTGCGTCACGGCCGGTACATCCAGAGGGATGCCGATGATAAGAAAACATTCCGCTTTGAACGGGACGAGCTGGGCTTGTTAGTCGATTTTATGGCCGAACTGTTCAAAAAAGAAGGCCATAAATTAATCGGGATCCGGGGAATGCCGCGCGTCGGGAAAACGGAGTCAATCGTAGCTTCCAGCGTATGCGCCAGCAAAAGATGGCTGTTTGTGTCATCTACCTTGCTGAAACAGACAATCAGAAGCCAGCTGATTGCCGATGAGTACAGCACTGAAAATGTCTTTATCATTGACGGAATTGTATCGACAAGAAGAGGATCAGAACGCCATCTGTAGCTGGTGAGGGAAATCATGAGGCTGCCTGCTACAAAAGTGGTGGAGCATCCGGACATATTCGTTCAAAATACAGAGTATACACTAGATGACTTTGATTATATTATTGAACTGAGAAATGATCCTGATGAGGTTATTACATATGAACATGCTGAAGAACCCCAAATGTTTGATCAATCCGGGTTTTCAAGCTTTGATTTTTAAAATTGGAAGGTGTTTGTTGTGACTGAACTAGGAATCCGGCTGAAAGAAGCCAGAGAGGAAAAAGCAATGTCATTGGATGATCTCCAAGCGGCAACTAAGATTCAAAAAAGGTATTTAACCGCCTTGGAGGAAGGAAATTATGACATTATTCCGGGTAAGTTTTATGTCCGGGCTTTCATCAAGCAATATGCGGAAGCCGTCGGGCTTGATGCTGACCAATTGTTTGAGGAGCATAAAAAAGATATCCCGAATACGTATCATGACGATGTGTCTGAAAAAATCTCCGGCATGAATCTCCAGAAGGAAATGCCAAAGCCTGCTTCTAAGGCGCTGGAATTGCTGCCTACAATACTTGTGATTCTCGGCGTGATTGTCGTGATCGCCATTGTTTACGCTATAATTCAGTTTGCGAATCATAAAAACGATGATAATAGCAATGCGGCATCAGAAAAATCAATCGCGAAAAGTGAAAGCAAGTATGAGATCCCTAAAGATTCAACGCTGAAAGAGAATCAAACCAACAGCTCTGAAAAAGAGACAGACACGAAAAAAGAAACGAAAGACAAAGAAGATAAAAAAGAAGACAGTGACAAACTAGAGGTGAAAGCAACTGGCACTGAAGGATCTGTAACAACTTATGAAGTGTCCGGCGCTGATAAAATCGAGCTTGAGCTGAAGGCTTCAGACAGCTCTTGGATTCGAGTGCGCGATGAAAACAGCAGCTCTCTTAAAGAGGGTACACTGAAAAAAGACGAAACATATAAAAAAGACATAACTGATCAGAAACAAGTTGAAATCCGTACAGGATATGCACCTAACCTGAAAATAAAAATCAACGGTGAGGTTCTTTCATATAAACTTGATCCTAAAGAAGTGATGGCACAAACAATAAAGGTTGTAAATAAAAAGGAAGAAAAGTCATCTTAATCACCAGATGACTTTTCTTCACGTCCGAGTATGAAACTGGAGGGGCTTTATGTTTAACTTACCGAATAAAATCACACTAGCAAGAATTGCATTAATCCCAATCTTCATGATTATCATGCTGGCGCCGTTTGACTGGGGCAGGCTCGAATTTGGAGACGAATCCATTCCGGTCACACACTTGGCGGGCGCTATCTTGTTTATTATTGCATCGACGACAGATTGGATAGATGGTTATTATGCCCGCAAACTGAACCTTGTTACAAACTTTGGGAAATTTCTCGATCCGCTTGCGGACAAACTTCTCGTATCAGCAGCGTTAATTATCCTTGTTCAATTTGATCTTGCTCCAGCTTGGATGGTCATTGTGATTATCAGCCGTGAGTTTGCCGTAACAGGTTTAAGGCTTGTATTAGCCGGAACGGGAGAAGTAGTCGCTGCGAATATGCTTGGTAAAATTAAAACCTGGGCACAAATCATTGCAGTATCTGCATTGCTTCTTCACAATCTTCCGTTTGAGCTTGTGTCATTTCCGTTCGCTGACCTGGCGTTATGGGTAGCCGTATTCTTTACCGTTGTATCAGGCTGGGACTATTTCGCTAAAAACTGGGAAGCGCTAAAAACATCTAACTAAGAAAGAAGGACATACGTGATGGGATTTCCAAAAAAAGCAGAGATTATTGCAGTCGGTTCAGAGCTCTTACTTGGTCAGATTGCTAATACAAATGCTCAATTTATCAGCAAACAGCTGGCAGAAATCGGAGTAAACGTATTTTACCATACAGCAGTCGGTGATAATCCAGAGCGGCTGAAGCAGGTCATCCGTATTGCTGAAGAGCGCTCTGATTTTATTATTTTTTCAGGAGGGCTCGGACCGACAAAAGATGATTTAACAAAAGAAACGATAGCAAATGTGCTGGGACGCCCGCTCGTTTTAAATGATGAGGCGTTTCAGTCCATTGAAGATTATTTCAAACGAACAAAACGCACGATGTCACCTAATAACCGAAAACAGGCGCTTGTCATCGAAGGATCTGACGTACTGGCGAATCACTTTGGAATGGCGCCGGGGATGCTTACAGAGCATGATTCGCGCTTTTATATGCTTCTTCCCGGGCCGCCGAGCGAATTGCGTCCGATGTTTGAAAATGAGGCAAAACCGCTTCTTCTTAAAAAGATGGGCTCCAATGAAAAAATTGTATCAACTGTTCTTCGCTTTTTCGGTATCGGCGAGTCTCAGCTTGAAGCTGATTTAGAAGATATCATTGATGCACAGACGAACCCGACGATCGCTCCGTTGGCAGCGGACGGAGAGGTGACGCTTCGCCTGACAGCAAAACATGCCGATGAAAAAGAAACAGAGCGTTTGTTAAAAGAAACAGAAGCCGTTATTTTAGAACGTGTCGGTGAATTTTTCTATGGCTACGACGATACATCGCTTGTGAAAGAGCTATCTAAAGCATGTAAGGAAAAAGGCATCACGCTTTCTGCCGCAGAAAGCTTTACCGGCGGGCTGTTTTCTGAATGGCTGACAGACCTTAGCGGCGCTTCAGCATTGTTTTCCGGCGGCGTTGTTTGCTATTCAAACGAAGTGAAGCAAAATGTGCTCGGCGTCAAAAAGGAAACATTGGACCGTTTCGGCGCAGTCAGCGAGGAATGCGCATCTGAGCTCGCAAAGGGTGTTCAGCAGCTCACTGGAAGCGATATTGGCATTAGCTTTACCGGTGTTGCCGGCCCTGATACTCAAGAAGGCCATGCACCTGGACATGTGTTTATCGGTATTTCTGCAAACGGAAAAGAAGAGGTTCACGAGTTTCACTTTGCAGGCTCCAGAACAGGAATCAGAAAACGTGCTGCTAAATATGGCTGCCATTTAATTTTAAAACTGTTAGAGCAAAAATAATGTTTTCAGCACACTATCCTCCTCAAAAAACATGATTTCTCTGACTCATTATGATATTTTGGTAGAAATCAGGCCAAGAAAAAATCCGAATATGCGTTCGCTTTTTTCTTGGCAAATCCCTTCAAACAGGGTATAGTATATGTAGTGGTAACATAAAGGAGGAAAAAATAGAATGAGTGATCGTCAGGCAGCCTTAGATATGGCTCTTAAACAAATAGAAAAGCAGTTCGGCAAAGGTTCCATTATGAAACTGGGAGAAAAGACAGATACAAGAATTTCTACTGTCCCAAGCGGCTCCCTCGCTCTTGATACGGCACTGGGAATTGGCGGATATCCGCGCGGACGGATTATTGAAGTATACGGTCCTGAAAGCTCAGGTAAAACAACTGTTGCGCTCCATGCGATTGCTGAGGTTCAGCAGCAGGGAGGACAAGCTGCGTTTATCGATGCGGAGCACGCGCTAGACCCGGTATACGCACAAAAACTCGGTGTCAATATCGAAGAGCTTTTACTGTCTCAGCCTGACACAGGCGAGCAGGCGCTTGAAATAGCAGAAGCGTTGGTTCGAAGCGGTGCAGTTGACATCGTTGTTGTCGACTCTGTAGCGGCGCTCGTTCCGAAAGCGGAAATTGAAGGCGACATGGGAGATTCACATGTCGGTTTGCAGGCACGTTTAATGTCTCAAGCGCTTCGTAAGCTTTCAGGGGCTATCAACAAATCGAAAACAATCGCGATTTTCATTAACCAAATTCGTGAAAAAGTCGGCGTTATGTTCGGAAACCCGGAAACGACTCCCGGCGGTCGTGCGCTGAAATTCTACTCTTCCGTTCGTCTTGAAGTACGCCGTGCTGAACAGCTGAAACAAGGCAACGACGTTATGGGGAATAAAACGAGAATTAAAGTTGTGAAAAACAAGGTGGCTCCTCCGTTCCGTACAGCTGAGGTTGATATTATGTATGGAGAAGGTATCTCAAAAGAAGGCGAAATCATTGATCTCGGAACTGAACTTGATATCGTGCAAAAAAGCGGTTCATGGTACTCTTATGAAGAAGAGCGTCTTGGCCAAGGCCGTGAAAATGCCAAACAATTCTTAAAAGAAAATAAAGATATCATGCTGATGATTCAGGAGCAAATTCGTGAACATTACGGCTTAGATAATAACGGAGTAGTACAGCAGCAGGCGGAAGAGACACAGGAAGAACTCGAATTTGAAGAATAAGAATAAAAATAAAATGAATTTGAAATGATAAAAAAGGCAGAGTGAAAACTCTGCCTTTTTTCTTTTATATTTTCTGCAAAATAAAGATAAATAAATTGGTTTTTTTGACAACTTTTATAGTACTTCATACGTCTAACAAAACGTGTGTATTTGAAATTAGATTGGGAGGATAAATTGAATGACAAGCCCCACTCGCAGAAGAACTGCGACGCGCAGACGGAGAAAACTAAATAAAAGAGGCAAACTTTTGTTTGGTATGTTGGCCGCAATCATTTGTTTCACGATTTGGAATGCCATTCATCGAGAGGATGAAGAAGCCGAACCATCTCAAGAAGCTGCGGCGGTTTCTGATACCGGTCAGAAGCACGCTGATCAGAAGAAAAACAAAGCCAAAAAAACAGAGGAACAAATCAAAACAGTGGACCGCAATCAAAAAATCAGCAGTTATTTAAAAGAGATCGGCTTCAGCGGGACAGCCATGATCGTCAGAAATGGAGAAGTCGTAATCAATAAAGGTTTTGGTTACGCGGACCGCGAGCATCATATAAAAAACAATCCTGCGACATCCTTTTATGTCGGATCGTCACAAAAAGCGCTAATAGCAACCGCTATTTTGCAGCTTGAGGAAAAGGGAAAGCTTCAGACAAGTGATCCGGTCAGCGCGTATTTTCCCCATTTTCCCAATGGGGAAAATATTACATTAAAAAATCTGCTTACTCATACATCGGGAATAAACGGACATGTTGAAGGGAATGGCGCGATCACTCCGGATGACTTAATAAAAGACATAGAGCAGCAAGGAATCAAACGCCAGCCTGGAATATGGGACTATCGGGATTCTAACTATACAGTTCTCGCTTATATTGTTGCTGAAGTGAGCGGTGAGTCTTATGAACAATACATAACCAATCATATCTTTAAGCCTGCAGGGATGACGCACTCGGGTTTTTACAAGACATACGATAAGCAGCCTTATCCAGCTGTCGGCTATAAGCTGAAAGGCAGCAGGGCCGTCACACCGTATATGCCTGATTTATCTCAGCTTTATGGAGCAGGCGATATATATATGAGTGCTGCCGATATGTACAAATTTGACCAAGCACTGATAGACGGCAAGCTCTATTCGCAAGAAAGCTATGAAAAAATGTTCACGCCAGGGAGCAGTTCCACATACGGGATGGGATTTTATGTGGCTCCCGGAAGCTATTCAAACCACGGAGTCATGCCGGGCTTCAACGTATTGAACAGCTTCAGCAAATCCGGACAAACCGTTGTTGTTTTGTTGTCAAACATTCAAAATAACGCTAAACTTGGACAAGTGAACAATAAAATATACCAGCTTTTAAATTAGGAGTAATTTACGATCTTTTTTTTCAAAAGATTGGCGGATTCACGTTCGGCACGATAAATGGGGGCGGCTCGGCAAACGTTAAGCTGGCAAGCTTGACAAGTATTTCCGACACAATTACAATGAAGTTGTAACATTTGTTTTTTTAACATGATTGTTAAACCATTTAAACTTGACAAGGGCGATGAAACTTTCATTCCCTGTGAAGGTTCTGTATGTTGAGAAAACTAGACAATGTACATGCCGACACTTATTTTGAGCAACAACCAAGTTCATAGCAAGAGGAGGTGAAAGTATGACCCCAATTATGATGGTTCTCATCTCCATTTTGCTGATTCTACTCGGTTTAGTTGTTGGCTACTATGTTCGTAAAACCATTGCCGAAGCGAAAATTGCAGGCGCACGCGGTGCAGCCGAGCAAATTCTTGAAGATGCAAAGCGTGATGCTGAAGCACTGAAAAAAGAAGCTCTGCTTGAAGCAAAGGATGAAATCCACAAACTTCGAATAGATGCTGAACAAGAAGTTCGTGAAAGACGAAATGAGCTTCAAAAACAAGAAAACCGTTTACTCCAAAAGGAGGAAAACCTTGATCGCAAACATGAGGGAATTGATAAACGGGAAGCGATGTTGGAGAAGAAAGATCATTCTCTGAATGAACGACAACAACATATTGAAGAGATGGAAAGCAAAGTGGATGAGATGATTCGTATGCAGCAGTCAGAGTTGGAACGAATTTCGAGTCTGACTCGTGACGAAGCGAAACAAATCATTCTTGACCGGGTTGAAAACGAGCTTTCACATGACATCGCCATCATGACAAAAGAAACTGAGAACCGTGCGAAAGAAGAGGCGGATAAAAAAGCGAAAAACATTCTTTCACTCGCCTTACAGCGCTGCGCAGCGGACCACGTTGCCGAAACAACGGTATCAGTTGTCAATCTTCCAAATGATGAGATGAAAGGACGTATCATCGGCCGGGAAGGGCGTAACATTCGTACGCTTGAAACGCTGACAGGTATTGACCTGATTATCGATGATACCCCTGAAGCTGTCATCCTGTCGGGATTTGATCCGATCAGACGTGAGACAGCAAGGATTGCTCTTGATAAACTCGTTCAGGATGGCCGTATTCATCCGGCACGGATTGAAGAAATGGTTGAAAAATCTCGCCGCGAGGTCGATGACTACATTCGTGAGATGGGTGAGCAAACGACATTTGAGGTTGGCGTTCACGGCCTCCACCCAGATCTGATCAAGATTCTCGGCCGCTTAAAGTTCCGTACAAGCTACGGTCAAAATGTGCTTAAGCATTCCATGGAAGTCGCATTCTTGGCTGGGCTGATGGCATCGGAGCTTGGAGAAGATGCAAAGCTTGCTAAACGGGCGGGATTACTTCATGACATCGGAAAAGCGATTGACCATGAAGTAGAAGGAAGCCACGTTGAAATCGGAGTCGAGCTTGCGACTAAATATAAAGAGCACCCAGTCGTAATTAACAGTATTGCATCACACCATGGGGACGAGGAGCCGACTTCCATTATCGCTGTGCTGGTAGCTGCAGCAGATGCGCTTTCCGCTGCAAGACCTGGCGCAAGAAGTGAGACGCTCGAGAACTACATTCGAAGACTTGAAAAGCTCGAAGAAATTTCTGAGTCCTACGAAGGTGTTGAAAAATCATTTGCGATTCAGGCTGGACGTGAAGTGCGTATTATGGTGAAGCCGGATTCAATAAATGATCTTGAAGCTCATCGCCTGGCGCGAGATATCCGAAAACGAATTGAGGACGAGCTCGATTATCCAGGTCATATTAAAGTGACAGTCATTAGAGAAACTCGAGCCGTAGAGTATGCAAAATAAAGTGATGCGCTAAGCATCACTTTATTTTTTTGACGGCTGAGGAATAGAAAGGATTTACAAAATGAGAATTTTATTTATCGGAGATGTTGTCGGGTCACCGGGCCGCGACATGGTAAAAGAGTATGTGCCAAAGCTGAAAACAAAATACAAGCCGCATTTTACCATTATAAATGGCGAAAATGCCGCACATGGAAAAGGCTTAACAGAAAAAATCTATCACAGTTTAATACAGTCTGGCGCAGATGCGATCACGATGGGAAACCACACTTGGGACAAAAAAGAAATTTTTGATTTTATTGACGATGTCCCGAACTTAGTCCGTCCCGCAAACTTTCCGGAAGGAACACCGGGAAAAGGGATCACATATGTGAAAGCAAACGGTAAAGAACTTGCTGTTATCAACTTGCAAGGCCATACGTTTTTACCGCCGCTCGATGATCCGTTTTTAAAAGCGGATGAATTAATTGCCGAAGCTGCTAAAAGAACACCGTACATTTTTATCGACTTCCATGCGGAAGCGACAAGTGAAAAGCTCGCACTCGGCTGGTACACGGATGGACGGGCATCTGCTGTAGTAGGAACTCACACTCACGTGCAAACAGCGGATAACCGCATTTTGCCGAAGGGCACGGCATATATTACTGATGTAGGAATGACCGGCCCATATGACGGTATACTGGGGATGGACAGAGAAACGATTATCAAACGTTTCAAAACAAACCTTCCTGTGCGCTTTACTGTCGCTGAAGGAAAAACAACCCTGAGCGGAGTCGTCATTGATATAGACGATCAAACGAAAAAAGCCGTTAAAATCGAACGTATTTTAATCAATGATGATCACATGTTCTTTGAATAATTGATCACATGGTTATTTTATAAAAATATTAAAAAGAAAAGCAGGAATATAGCAACTCCTTAGTGAATATAGTAAAAATGGAAGGTAGCCCGCTATTTTTGAAAAGCATTGTGGGGATGGCTTTTTGGATAGCAACATCTAATAATGATTGTTCTAATGAACACTCACTTATCCATTGTAAAACTAAGGGGGAGCAGAAATGGAAATCTTAAAAGTTTCAGCAAAATCGAGTCCAAATTCAGTGGCAGGTGCGCTTGCAGGTGTGTTAAGAGAGCGCGGAGCCGCCGAGATTCAAGCAATTGGAGCGGGTGCTTTGAACCAAGCTGTAAAAGCTGTGGCAATCGCCAGAGGATTTGTGGCGCCAAGCGGGGTTGATTTGATTTGTATTCCGGCTTTTACTGATATTCAGATCGATGGTGAAGAAAGAACAGCGATTAAATTAATCGTGGAGCCTCGCTAAGAAAATTAAAGTATTCACAACCTGTTTGCATATGCAAGCAGGTTGTTTTTCATTTATTGTGATATTTTCTCTCAATAGTATTTTTATAATATAAATGAACCATATGTCATGTCTAAAAACGATTCCGGCTTTTTATAAAAAAAATTTAGCCCATTTTTCAAGACGGATACTTTTGTCTTTCCTAGGAAGACACATCTGTTTACGGTGATTCCAGATCATGGTACAATCCGGTTATAGCAAGACTTTTAAAGGAGGATTGTACATGCAGAGTGGAAAGATGAAAGCTGTAATGAAAAAACACGGTGCTTTCGGCGCTGTGCTGGCTGAAGTTCCCATTCCTGAAATCGATAAGCATGAAGTTCTTATAAAAGTTAAGGCAGCTTCCATTTGCGGCACGGATGTGCATATTTATAATTGGGACCAATGGGCACGGCAGAGAATAAAAGCTCCTTGTGTCTTCGGCCATGAGTTTAGTGGCATTGTCGAGGCTGTAGGCGAGAATGTCAGCAGTGTAAAAATCGGGGAGTATGTTTCTGCGGAAACACACATTGTATGCGGCACATGCGTCCCTTGTTTAACAGGAAAGCCTCATGTATGTAAAAATACGGCCATTATCGGAGTGGACACGGCAGGCTGTTTTGCGGAGTATGTCAAAGTGCCGGCCGAAAACGTTTGGAAGAACCCCGCGGATATGGACCCGGCGATTGCTTCCATTCAAGAGCCTTTAGGAAATGCCGTTCATACAGTTCTTGAGAGTCAGAACGCCGGAGGAACGACTGCCATTATTGGATGCGGGCCGATCGGACTTATGGCGGTAGCGGTCGCAAAAGCAGCAGGTGCAGCGCAGGTGGTCGCCATTGACAAAAATGAGTACAGATTAGCTCTCGCCAAACAAATGGGAGCCACAAGCACGGTCTCCGTCGAAAAAGAAGATCCGCTCAAAATTGTAAGCGCTTTAACAGGCGGGGAAGGAGCTGATCTCGTTTGTGAGATGTCGGGTCACCCTCTAGCTATCGCGCAAGGCCTAGCAATGGCTGCAAATGGCGGGAGATTTCATATTCTCAGCCTGCCGGAACATCCGGTTACCATCGACTTGACGAATAAAGTCGTGTTTAAAGGCCTTACTATCCAAGGGATCACAGGGAGAAAGATGTTTACGACATGGCGGCAGGTTTCACAATTTCTTAGAACAAACACACTGGATCTTTCACCTATTATTACCCATCAGTTTCCATTAGAAGAGTTTGAGAAAGGGTTTGAACTGATGAGAAGCGGACAGTGCGGAAAGGTTATTTTAATTCCATAAAAGGGGGATCAACATGACAAAAGAATTTGAGTTTCTAAAAGCAGAGCTTGAAAGAATGAAAGAAAACCATACATGGCAAGACGTTAAACAGGTTGAATCAATGCAGGGCCCTTCTGTTACAGTGAATCATAAAAAAGTCATTCAGCTTTCTTCTAATAATTACCTCGGATTTACTTCACACCCAAGACTCATCAAAGCTGCACAGGAAGCTGCTCAGCAATTTGGAGCCGGAACCGGTTCAGTCCGGACAATCGCCGGAACGTTTACCATGCATCAAGAATTGGAGAAAAAGCTGGCAGCCTTTAAAAAAACAGAGGCGGCACTTGTCTTCCAATCAGGCTTTACAACAAACCAAGGTGTACTTTCCAGCATTCTTTCAAAAGACGATATTGTCATTTCTGATGAATTGAACCATGCCTCTATCATTGATGGAATCAGATTGACTAAGGCGGATAAAAAGGTTTATCAGCATGTAAATATGAGTGATTTAGAGAAGGTGCTGAGAAAATCAATGAATTACCGCATGCGCTTGATTGTCACTGACGGCGTATTTTCAATGGATGGAAATATTGCTCCTCTGCCTGACATTGTGGAGCTCGCTGAGAAATATGACGCTTTTGTGATGGTTGATGACGCCCACGCATCCGGAGTGCTTGGCGAAAACGGCAGAGGGACGGTAAATCATTTCGGTCTTGACGGAAGGGTTCATATTCAAGTCGGAACGTTAAGCAAGGCAATCGGAGTTTTAGGGGGATACGCTGCCGGTTCAAAGGTGTTAATCGACTATTTGCGTCATAAAGGCCGTCCGTTTTTATTTAGCACGTCACATCCTCCGGCTGTAACTGCAGCTTGTATGGAAGCAATTGATGTCTTGCTGGAAGAGCTGGAGCATATGGAGCGTCTGTGGGAGAATACACATTATTTTAAATCAATGCTTGTCCAAATGGGTTTTACTCTCACACAGAGCGAGACGCCGATTTTGCCTATTTTAATAGGTGATGAGGGGGCAGCGAAGCAATTTTCTGATCAGCTTCTGTCACAAGGTGTTTTTGCACAAAGCATCGTTTTCCCGACTGTTGCAAAAGGAAAAGCCAGAATACGCACAATTATTACAGCCGAGCACACCAAAGAAGAACTGGATCAGGCGCTTGATGCCATTGAAAAGACAGCAAAGGAGCTTCAGCTATTGTAAGGAGAAAGGAACACTCTTCTCCCTTTCATTCCTTATTGATTATTATTCTCAATGAGTGTACAATGATAGGTTGCCAGTTGTGCAGATCTTCAATAACCTTTATACTGGAGGGTGGAAGTTTGGTTTGAAAGGAGAAATATCATATGAATGAAAAGCAAAAATTAGAGAGCGGACAAGTTAATCCATCGGACAAAAAATCCGAGAAGGATTACAGCAAGTACTTTGAAGCTGTCTACATTCCGCCTTCTTTAAAAGATGCGAAAAAACGCGGCAAAGAAGCCGTTACTTATCATAATGACTTTAAAATTTCTGAAGAATTCAAAGGCATGGGTGAAGGAAGAAAATTCTATATCCGGACGTATGGCTGCCAAATGAACGAACATGATACAGAAGTAATGGCAGGGATCTTTATGGCTCTTGGCTATGAAGCGACAAACTCTGTTGACGATGCCAATGTCATTTTGTTAAATACATGTGCAATCCGTGAAAATGCGGAAAACAAGGTATTCGGTGAGCTTGGACACTTAAAAGCACTCAAAAAAAATAACCCGGATCTTATCTTAGGCGTTTGCGGCTGTATGTCACAAGAGGAATCAGTCGTTAACAGGATTTTGAAAAAACATCCGTTTGTCGATATGATTTTCGGTACGCATAATATCCATCGTCTGCCGGAGCTTTTGTCTGAAGCATACCTTTCAAAAGAAATGGTCATAGAAGTTTGGTCCAAGGAAGGCGATGTCATTGAAAACCTTCCGAAAGTCCGCAACGGAAAAATTAAAGGCTGGGTCAACATCATGTACGGCTGTGACAAGTTCTGTACGTATTGCATCGTCCCGTATACACGCGGAAAAGAAAGAAGCCGCCGTCCGGAAGAGATCATTCAGGAAGTAAGAAGACTTGCAAGTGAAGGCTATAAGGAAATTACACTTTTAGGCCAAAACGTAAACGCGTACGGAAAAGACTTTGAAGATATGAACTACGGCCTTGGTGATTTGATGGATGAGCTGCGCAAAATCGATATCCCGAGAATCCGTTTCACAACGAGTCATCCGCGTGACTTTGATGATCACCTTATTGAAGTGCTTGCAAAAGGCG
This sequence comes from Bacillus halotolerans, assembly GCF_001517105.1. Classification (GTDB taxonomy): domain Bacteria; phylum Bacillota; class Bacilli; order Bacillales; family Bacillaceae; genus Bacillus; species Bacillus halotolerans. The sequence goes on along the minus strand of NZ_LPVF01000010.1, from coordinate 312,669 downwards.
GCAATCTGCTCGATCATATTCATCTGCCGGTCCAATCAGGAAGCTCAGAGGTCTTGAAACTGATGGCACGCAAATATGACAGAGAGCGTTACATGGAGCTCGTCAGAAAAATCAAAGCGGCTATGCCAAACGCTTCTTTAACAACTGACATTATCGTCGGCTTCCCTAACGAAACGGACGAACAGTTTGAAGAAACGCTTTCATTATACCGTGAAGTGGAGTTTGACAGCGCCTATACGTTCATTTACTCTCCGCGTGAAGGCACACCTGCAGCAAAAAATGAAAGATAACGTTCCGATGAGAGTGAAAAAAGAACGCCTGCAGCGTCTGAACGCACTGGTTAATGAAATTTCTGCTAAAAAAATGAAGGAATATGAAGGCAAGGTTGTCGAAGTATTAGTTGAGGGCGAAAGCAAAAACAACCCTGAGGTTCTTGCCGGCTACACTGAAAAAAGCAAGCTTGTGAATTTCAAAGGACCAAAGGAAGCGATCGGCAAAATCGTTCGCGTGAAAATCCAGCAAGCGAAAACGTGGTCTCTTGACGGAGAAATGGCAGGAGAAGCAATCGAGGTGAAATAAGATGACGCTCTACTCTAAAAAAGACATTGTGCAGCAAGCACGAAACCTTGCAAAAATGATCTCTGAAACAGAAGAGGTTGATTTTTTCAAACGGGCTGAAGCGCAAATTAATGAGAACGCAAAAGTGTCTGTAATCATTAATCAGATTAAAGCCCTGCAAAAACAAGCTGTTAATCTGAAGCATTACCAAAAACTCGAAGCGCTCAAACAAGTAGAAGAAAAAATTGATGCGCTGCAAGAGGAGCTTGAAGACATTCCTGTCATCCAGGAATTCAGAGATTCTCAGGTTGAGGTGAATGACCTTCTGCAGCTCGTGGCGACCACCATTTCCAATCAGGTCACAAATGAAATCATTGCATCAACCGGAGGCGACCTTCTAAAAGGAGAAACCGGTTCGAAGATGAAACATTCAAATAACAGCTGTTCTCTTTAAACACGGTGCCTTTTCAGGCCCGTGTTTTTTTATGTTAAACTATTAAAAGAACTAAACAAACTATGTACTAAATATTCAATCTGTTTTGCCGCCTTTAGCCAAATAAACTTTATCGCACTTATGAGTAAAGTTTCTAGGCACCCCTGCATACAATGGAACAGAAACTTTGTATTTTTATATTTTATTTATAAAAATGCACACTAGACGAATGCCCAGCATAAGATAACACGAAGAAGAACAAGGAGGCATGCCGGAATGTCTGAATACAGGGAAATTATCACGAAGGCGGTAGTAGCGAAAGGCAGAAAATTTACACAGTGCACCAATACCATCTCCCCTGAGAAAAAACCGAGCAGCATTTTGGGCGGTTGGATTATCAATCACAAGTATGACGCAGAAAAAATCGGAAAAACCGTAGAAATTGAAGGGTATTACGATATAAACGTATGGTACTCTTACGCAGACAATACAAAAACAGAGGTTGTCACAGAACGAGTGAAGTACGTCGATGTGATTAAACTCAGATACAGAGATAACAATTACTTAGACGATGAGCATGAAGTGATTGCAAAAGTGCTTCAGCAGCCAAACTGCCTTGAAGTCACCATATCTCCAAATGGCAATAAAATTGTCGTGCAAGCGGAGAGGGAATTTTTGGCGGAAGTGGTAGGGGAAACAAAGGTTGTTGTAGAAGTGAATTCTGATTGGGAAGAGGATGACGAAGAGGATTGGGAAGACGAACTTGATGAAGAGCTGGAGGACATCAATCCTGAATTTTTAGTTGGAGATCCTGAAGAATAAAAAAGAGACTAGGGGAGTCGGTACCCCAAGTCTCTTTTTTATATAGACATATCATTCTTTTAACACTTTCTGTTTATGTTATAATGAAGGCTGGCAAATAGAAACGTTGATACATAGTGAGGGATTAAACAATGGCTACTTATACGCCTATGATACAGCAATATTTAAAAATAAAGGCAGAGCACCAGGATGCCTTTTTATTTTTTCGTCTCGGTGATTTTTACGAAATGTTTTTTGAGGACGCTAAAAAAGCATCACAAGAGCTGGAAATTACGTTAACAAGCAGAGACGGAGGCGCCGCTGAAAAAATACCGATGTGCGGTGTTCCGTATCATTCTGCTTCGGCATATATCGAGCAGCTTATTAAAAAAGGATACAAGGTGGCCATATGCGAACAAACGGAGGATCCAAAGGCTGCAAAGGGCGTCGTCAAACGTGAAGTCGTTCAGCTGATTACGCCTGGAACTGTAATGGACGGAAAAGGCATCCATGAATCAGAAAACAACTTTATTGCATCAGTTTCGGCCTGCTCAAACGGATACGGGCTGGCGCTGTCCGATTTAACAACGGGTGAAAATTTGGCTGTTTTAATTGAACGGCTGGAAGACGTCATATCAGAAATTTATTCGGTCGGCGCGCGGGAAATTGTCGTATCGGGAAGCCTTGATGAAAAGACGGTTGCTCAGCTGAAGGAGCGGTGCGGCGCTACCATTTCAATTGAAGATGGGGAAACGGATGAGCACGTTCAGATTATTGAGCATTTGCAGAATCCGGACGTAACGAAAACGTTTCTCCGTTTATATACGTATCTGAAAAGGACTCAGAAACGGAGCTTAGATCACCTTCAGCCTGTACAAGTGTATGAGCTTGAAGAAGCCATGAAAATCGACTTGTACTCAAAGCGAAATTTGGAGCTGACTGAAACGATCCGTTCAAAAAATAAAAAAGGCTCCCTGTTATGGCTGCTTGATGAAACAAAAACTGCGATGGGAGGGCGGCTGCTGAAACAGTGGATTGACCGTCCGCTTATCAGAGTGAATCAAATTGAAGAGCGTCAAGAAATGGTGGAAACATTAATGTCCCATTTCTTTGAACGGGAAGATCTGCGTGATCGTTTAAAGGAAGTCTATGATTTAGAACGCCTTGCAGGCCGTGTCGCATTCGGAAATGTCAATGCACGGGATCTCATTCAGCTGAAGGAATCATTAAAGCAAGTGCCCGGCATTAAACAGCTTGTTGCTTCACTGGCTCATAAGAAAGCGAAGGAGCGTGCAGAGCGGATTGACCCGTGCGGCGATGTTCTGGAATTACTGGAAGGAGCCCTGTACGAAAACCCTCCGATATCAGTAAAAGAAGGGAACCTGATCAAAGACGGGTACAATCAAAAACTCGATGAATACCGCGATGCTAGCAGAAACGGCAAAGACTGGATTGCCCGCCTTGAACAGCAGGAACGTGAATATACAGGCATTCGGTCATTAAAAGTCGGCTTCAATAAAGTATTTGGCTATTATATTGAAGTGACAAAGGCGAATTTGCACCTTCTTGAAGAAGGGCGTTATGAGCGGAAACAGACGCTAACGAATGCAGAACGCTATATTACACCTGAATTAAAAGAAAAAGAAGCGCTCATTTTGGAAGCGGAAAATAACATCTGCGAGCTGGAATACGAGCTGTTCACCGAGCTGCGTGAGAAAGTGAAATTGTATATTCCGCGTTTGCAGCAGCTCGCCAAACAGATGAGTGAGCTCGATGCGCTGCAATGCTTTGCGACAATTAGTGAAAATCGTCATTACACGAAACCTGAGTTTTCTAAAGATGAAGTTGAGGTCATAGAGGGCAGACACCCGGTTGTTGAAAAAGTAATGGACAGCCAGGAATACGTGCCTAACAACTGTGTGATGGGCGATAACAGACAGGTGCTGCTCATTACCGGACCGAACATGTCGGGGAAAAGCACATACATGAGACAAATCGCGCTCATCTCCATTATGGCGCAAATTGGCTGCTTTGTGCCCGCGAAAAAAGCTATGCTTCCGATTTTCGATCAAATTTTCACCCGAATCGGCGCGGCGGATGATTTGATTTCCGGACAAAGTACATTTATGGTGGAAATGCTTGAAGCCAAAAATGCGATTGTAAATGCAACCAAAAACAGCCTCATTTTGTTTGATGAAATCGGGCGGGGAACGTCCACATATGACGGCATGGCCCTTGCGCAAGCGATTATTGAATATGTTCATGACCATATTGGCGCCAAGACGCTGTTTAGTACGCACTATCATGAGCTGACGGTTCTTGAAGAAAAGCTTCCGCAGCTGAAAAATGTCCATGTTCGTGCTGAGGAATATAATGGAACGGTTGTCTTTCTTCATCAAATTAAAGAAGGGGCCGCTGACAAAAGCTACGGTATCCATGTCGCCCAGCTGGCTGAGCTGCCGGAAGATCTGATTTCGCGCGCTCAAGACATTCTAAAAGAACTTGAGCATTCAGGGAACAAACCGGAAGTGCCAGTGCAGAAACCTGAGGTACCAGTACAGAAACATGAGGTCAAAGAAGAGCCGGCACAGCTGTCCTTCTTTGACGAATCGGATAAACCGGCTGTATCACCAAAGCTTTCTAAAAAAGAAAAGCAAGTACTTGATATCTTTAAATCTCTGAATATACTTGATATGACACCGCTGGAAGCGATGAATGAAATGTACAAGCTGCAAAAGAAATTACATTAAAACGGGGTGATGAATGTGGCAAAAGTCATCCAGCTGTCAGATGAACTTTCAAATAAAATTGCGGCGGGCGAGGTTGTGGAACGGCCCGCCTCAGTCGTGAAGGAATTGGTGGAAAATGCCATCGGCGCTGACAGCACAGTCATTGAAATCGACATTGAGGAAGCGGGTCTTGCATCCATTCGTGTTCTGGATAATGGAGAAGGAATGGAAAATGAAGATTGCAAGCGTGCCTTCCGCCGCCACGCAACAAGTAAAATAAAAGATGAGAATGATTTATTCAGAGTGAGAACACTTGGTTTCAGGGGAGAGGCACTGCCAAGTATTGCGTCAGTCTCCCATCTGGAGATTACGACAAGCACGGGAGAAGGAGCGGGAACGAAGCTCATGCTCCAAGGCGGAAACATTATTTCTGAATCGCGTTCCTCAAGCAGGAAGGGAACCGAAATTGTCGTTTCCAATCTGTTTTTTAATACACCGGCCCGCTTGAAATATATGAAAACCGTTCATACAGAGCTTGGGAATATTACGGATGTGGTCAACCGGATTGCGCTGGCACATCCGGAGGTATCGATCCGCCTTCGCCATCATGGAAAAAATCTTCTCCAAACGAATGGAAATGGAGATGTGCGCCATGTCCTTGCCGCGATTTACGGTACGGCTGTCGCTAAAAAAATGCTGCCGCTTCATGTCAGCTCACTGGATTTTGAAGTGAAGGGATATATCGCTCTGCCAGAGATTACACGGGCATCGAGAAATTACATGTCGTCTGTCATCAATGGCCGTTATATTAAAAATTTCCCGCTCGTCAAGGCGGTGCACGAAGGATATCACACACTTTTGCCAATCGGACGCCATCCGATCACATTTATAGAAATCACCATGGACCCAATTTTAGTCGATGTCAACGTGCACCCTTCGAAGCTTGAGGTACGGCTCAGCAAGGAAACAGAGCTGCACGACTTAATTCGTGACGGCATAAAAGATGTATTTAAACAGCAGCAGCTGATACCGAGCGCACAGCTTCCGAAAAAGTCAGCACCTGTGATCAAAAATGAGCAGCAGATCATGACCTTTGATGATAAACCTTCTGAAAGAAAAGTGCCGGAAAAAGCGCCTATGCCTTCGTATTCACCAATGAAGCTCAGTTCAGTTGTCAAAGAACCAGTTGAGATAGAAGACGAATTGCCTTCAGAGCAGCTTGAAACTCATTCTGTGGCTGAAACAAAACAAGATATTGCAGAGCCTGCTGTTTCAGAGGAATTGCCTGAAGCATTCGAACAGGAGCCCGCTCAGGAACTTCAGCAGACATCATCTGAACGTGTGCCGATCATGTACCCGATTGGCCAGATGCATGGGACCTATATATTGGCGCAAAACGAAAACGGCTTATATATTATCGACCAGCATGCCGCCCAAGAGCGTATTAAATACGAATATTTTCGTGAAAAGGTCGGGGAGGTTGAGCCTGAGGTGCAGGACATGATTGTGCCGCTCACGTTCCATTATTCCACGAACGAGGCACTCATTATTGAACAGCATCAACAAGAGCTCGAAAGCGTAGGTGTCTTTTTAGAGTCTTTCGGCTCGAACAGTTACATCGTCCGCTGCCACCCGGCTTGGTTTCCAAAAGGAGAAGAAGCCGAGCTGATAGAAGAAATCATTCAGCAGGTGCTCGATTCGAAAAACATTGATATCAAAAAACTGCGCGAAGAAGCGGCGATTATGATGAGCTGCAAAGGTTCAATCAAAGCAAACCGCCACCTCAGAAACGACGAGATCAAAGCGCTACTGGACGATCTCCGAAGCACATCAGACCCATTTACATGCCCGCACGGCCGTCCGATTATGATTCATCATTCCACGTATGAGATGGAAAAGATGTTCAAACGGGTGATGTAGTGGATTTAGGCGAAGGGGAATATACCCTTTGCCCATATTTTGCCCATACATTTTTCAAGCATTTAGATATTCTTCGAATTGACCAATGCTTTTTTTATTGTGTTATGTATATAACATCAGCAGTCATAATAACTGTAGTATGGCCAAAGTCGTATTTAAGGTCTTCGCTTTCTAACAGCATGATTGCATGAGTATGCCTTAGATGCCTGCGGACACTAATCACTGTACAGAGAAATCTGTGCTTTGGTTGGTGTCCGTTTTTTGTTTGAACGGAGGGACGGCATGAAGAAGAGGAAGAAAAAGTCCAATAAAAACGAGCAGGAGCGCTCAGAATGGTTTTGGTGGATAATGATGGTTCAAGATAGGAGAACACTGAAAAGAGGCAAAGGCGGAGCTTTAAGACGCAAATAAACGTGAGGGTAAAAATATGAATCAATTAACATTAAACATTCCTTAAATTGACGAAGAAGCGACTAAACTAAAAGCAGAGAAGCTGCTTGATCAATACCGGATATATCTCTTACAGGTGCCAGATGATTTTTTGCCAAAGGTTACACCAACTTACAGCATTGTTCCGCCAAGCATTACGAATGAATTTCATTCATCGACGGAAGATGCAGCGTTAAAGCGTCTTGATTGGGAGATTCAGCGTGACAAATTCTTAAAAAGGATTCAAAAGGCTGTTAACCGGCTTTCTCAAAGAGAACGGCAGATCATCTTCATGCTCTATATGAAGCCGGAAGAAATGTACGATTATGAAGTATATGCAGAAATCGGAATGAGCCAGCGAAGTTACTATCGTGTAAAGGCAAAAGCTCTCTATAGGCTGGCGTTTGCTCTAAGAGAAGAAGTCTACAAGAAAGGGGCAGCTTCTTAATGAATTTTGTTCCGCCTATACGTGATCCGGAATGTATTTTCTACATCAAGAGGTTTTTAAAAGACCAAAACATGAGAATTACATGCTATTTGTGACCGGTATCAACTCAGGGCTCCGCATATCGGATATTCTGCAGCTGAGAGTGAGAGACGCGAAACGGCCATACTTCAATCTCATAGAGAAGAAAACGAAAAAGAAAAAGAGAATTGATATGACGCCAGCTCTTCAAAGAGAATTTAAGGCCTATGTCGAAGGGAAAGAGGACCATGAGTTTCTCTTTAAAAGCCGTGAAGGAATCAACAAGCCAATATCCCGGTCGATGGCATACAAGATTCTCAGGGCGGCTGCTGAGTATGTTGGTTTGGATGACATCGGCACTCATACATTGAGGATGTGTAAAGCCTTACGTATATTAATTAAAGATTGAATGCGTCTAACGCAAGGCTTTAACTAAGCGCAAATAAAGTGTTGAAGGTGTTACGCTCAGATAAAATTATTATCTTAAATTCTTTTTTATATTCGTTAAGGCGCTTTCCCGTCGTGGGGAAGGCGGAAGGCGCTTTTTATATTCTCTGTAAACTGCTTCCGGTAAATCTCAGGATAGACAATTGGCGGTACGGTGGCAATTTAGAAAGAATAAATATGTGATTTAAAGGGAATCGTTCGACAAATTTTGCGAACTGTTTCATTTCTAGTCCTCTTGTCTGATAATAAATCTAGAGGTGAAAGTTTATGAAATTTGAAGTTGTTTTTTGGTTTGATAATGAAAATTTAAGAACAGCTAAAGTAATTGCAGAATCTGAGAAAGCACTTATAAAAGAATTGCAAGAATGTGAACATTGGTATGAGTTTGAAGATGGTAAGCGTATAGCAAATGTTAATATGCGACTTGTCACGCAATTTGATGTGAAAAGAAAATAAAATAAAAAAGCATCCCTCGGGGTGCTTTTTTATTTGGGTAGCTGCGCGATGCAGGTGCACATGTGAACAGAGGAAAGGAACGTATGGGGGGATTAACTTTTGTCTATTAAAAAGTAGTTTGAAACAATCATGTAAGGTATACTCTTCTCATAATGGAGGGAGTTACATGAAATACATAATAATTACTTTGATATCTATTGGACTGCTTGCTGGCTGTTCAACCAGCAATGAAACGAAAAACAATGACACTGCGAAACAAAATGAAATAAACAAGGAATCAAACACAGACGGGTTGTCTATAGATGATGCTGGTGTTACTCAAGAAGACGAGTCTACAGACACAGCACGTACAGAAGGTAACGAAACAGTAAAGGAAATTGCTACTCAAGCGTCATACGAAGAATTAAATGTAAACGATCCACCAGTTGATAAAGTTGTGAAGATAACTGGCACAGTCGAGAGTGTAACGGATAAAGATTCGTTTATAATTTCTCAGGAAGAAGACGGTGAAAAGTGTTTGTATCTAGTGATGAACATGAGTTACTTAACATTAACTAAGGGTGATAAGGTTTCAGCTTACGGCCCGGTGCAAGAAGGTGAAGAGACACCGGTGATTACAGGCGTTCTAGTAGAAAGAGAGTAAGACATCCGATTGGGTGTCTTTTTATATTGGCAAAGGAGAGATTATGAATAGGATACAAAATATTCGAAGGAGCATTAAAGATGACTAAGCAATTCATCAAAAAGATTTTATATGTATCTTCACTCGCGAATGAGGACAGAGAGTGAGGGCTATGCCCCTAAGTCTATGAGAATATGAACCTCCTCTGGTTGCCCATTCCTGCCTCACCCGTAGCCGGGGCTGTGATGCACACTAGACACAGCAACAAGAAGAAACAAAACAATAACAAGTTTTTAGACATATTTTGATTTTTGTTTTGCATTCCAGGTTTCATTCCTCTAATTGTTTTACACTTTCTCTTGACCATATAGGAAAGTGAGGCGACGAAAATGTCATTACAGCATAAAACCGCTTGAATCAATCACAAGCAGCTTTTTATCGGTTCATGTTTTAGGCTGATCATCAAATGCTAGTTCAGTGAACGCCATAAATGCTGATATGACAAAGAGTAATGCGTCCGGAATATAAATAGAATCCATAAAGTAATCAACTAAACAAATTGTGATGAAATTAGCGATGAAATAAAAAACAAATGTGAAAAGTGCTGTTTTTCTGATAGAAAGTGAATGAATCATGATCAAAGAAACGGCTTTTGTTAGAGGGTCTATAACCAGTCCGGCAGCAAAGCATCCCAATATAAAAAACAATAAGGTTTGATTGGAATCGTATGTGATGCCGAGAATGGCAAATAGCCCTTTCATGCCGAAGAAATAACCGCCGAAGATCACAGCAGCTGCAATTGTGATAAGGAGGGCAATGGATACAATCACTATTATTTTTGAGCTTGGTTTTAAGTCTTTAAATGGCGTGTCGTGTTCTTTCTGGCTCACGTATTACACTCCTTACATGTTAGTGATTCACAATACAGCAGAATTCATCCCGAATATACTAAAATAATAATAAAAACAGGAGATGTTTCCTAGGCAAGTGCCTAATGAAAAAAACGAAAATCCGGCAGGTATACTGAGAAAGCAGAGGCTTTTATCATATAAGCTCCTTATCTAGATGACTTGCATAAAGTGTAACATATATTTACAAAAGTGAAAAAATCCTTTTTCTATTGAAAAAGGATTTTTTAGCGAGACTAATTTTAACTTCTTAGATTTTTTGAAGCTTTCGCTTTTTTCGGCCAGATAAAATAACTGGCGGTGATCAGGCAATCAATGCCCAGAATGATTGTCCATAGCTTTAAAACACTGCCCAGAGCTTCGGTACGGGTAGCATCATTAATAAAATAAATCATCCCGGCCAGCAGCCCGGCACCAATAAGGTAAGCGAGCACATGTCTGATCAAGCTTTTCGCATAATGTTTAGCATGATCCATTCCATAGCGCACAAGCGGTTTTGAGCCTTGCTTTGTTACATAATAACGGAATTTTTCATCCGCCCATTGGATCATTTGCTTGCCGAAAGCAATCGATACGCCGATGTACACTGCAGCAATCGCGTGCGCAGTAGTCGCAACGGCTCCGCGGTATAAGTCCGCGGACGTCATTATTAACAAAATCAGGTCAATGACAGGGGTTAAGGCAAAAAGAAGCAGCCCTAATTTATCTTGTTTAAATAGATAGCGTACGACAAGACCTAACACTATTACAACCCAAAATCCTATTTCGCAGAAGACAATCATCCAAGCGACACTGTTCAATCTGTTCCCCTCTTTCCGATACAGTTGTATTATTTAATATGATTTTACCATCTGCATTTTTATAAAACAACTGTATTATAAAAATTGCTCTTTGATTTTTTTCTTGGTAAAATAATGATATGCCAAAACAAATTGACCATGAAAAAAGAAGAAAACACATTGCAGAAGCGACATGGCGGGTGATTTTAGAACGAGGGATGGAGGGGGCCTCAGTCAGAAACATTGCCAAAGAAGCAGGACTGTCGTTAGGTGCGCTTCGCCATTATTTTTCAACTCAGGATGAATTGCTTGTTTTTGCAATGAAACTTGTGAAAGAAAAGGTGACAGACCGCATTAATGAAATTGCTGCCCATGATTTGCCGCCTAAAGAAAAAGTGTTACACATACTGCTTGAAATTGTCCCGACAAATGCTGAAACGATTAGAGAGATGGAGGTATGGTTTGCTTTTACTGTTTATGCGAGACATAAAGACAATATGTTTGATGAGGGACATGACGAAATTTACAAAGCAATTCGAAATCTGATTGACTACTTGGACCAGCTTCATTTATTGCAAAAACATGCTGATAAAGAAATAGAAGGAGAGAGGCTGTACGCTTTAATCGATGGCTTGGCTTTACATGCGATGTTTGACCCTCGCCGTGTGAATAAAGAACGGATCAAACGTGTGATTATGCAGCATTTACAATCTATCTGCGTGGATGAATCAGCCCAAGAGTGAATAGGTTACTGTAAAAAGTTATTCTTAATGGACAAGTCTCCAAAAAGAATAACTTTTTTTATGAGAATCAAGCCGTAACTGCAAGAATGAATTGAAGAATGGAAAAGCCGCATGCCGTTTGGTAAAGTGGGATGGAAGAGAGAATGAAAGAACTTCATATTGATAGGAATGGTGAAAATGGTTACTTATGCGGTACATACGATCAAAACATTTCATCACAGGTGGACTAACTATTGTTACATCATTGAAGATATTGTAAGCCGATCTGCAATAGTTGTTGATCCATCATGGGAATTGAGTAAAATAACTAATAAACTTTCTGAGCTGGAGGTTGATTTATCAGCAATTCTTTTAACGCACTCTCATTATGATCATGTAAATCTTGTTGAGCCGCTCTCGGCATTATTTCATCCTCAAGTGTATATGTCGAAAACAGAAATCGACTTTTACCAATTCAGATGCAAAAACTTAATTGCTCTTCAAGACCTTGAAACCATCAGCATAGGAATGACGAAAGCGCAATGTCTGCTTACACCTGGGCATACAGCCGGCGGGATGTGTTATTTATTTTCAGAAAGTATATTCACAGGAGATACGATTTTTACGGAAGGATGCGGGATATGTGAAGATCATGGCAGTTCCGCAGATGATATGTTCGACAGTGTTCAGAGGATAAAATCCATCGTTTCCCCAGAAGTGCGGGTTTATCCGGGGCATTCATTTGGTCAAGCACCAGGGCAAACAATAGGTGAGCTTTTAAAACATAATATTTATTTTCAGATTGATAAAAGAGAATATTTTGTGAAATTCCGCAATAGAAAAAATCAAAGAGGCATTTTTGATTTTAAATAAGTTTTTCCCGAAATCATTCTATTAGACTATTTTCTTTCTGCATCCGAAAGATTTGCCTTTTGAAAAATGATGACAAAGCACGGGTTGATTTTATTAAGTAATGAAATGAAGCTTATGTATCATCATCTTTTGGCACAAATGATATTTAGGTCTATTCTCTTATGTTTTACAGCGTGTCCAGATTCTTTATACCTTTATTGAAAAATGCAGAGAAAAAACGATGGAAAGTGTAGGAAAAATTAACTTGACGGATAATATTTACAGAGGTTACCATCAACATGAACATGCTACTATTTATCCGGGGCAATACTTATATTTTTTATAACGTAAGTCAGCAGGTAATTATATATGCGGGGAAGGGTGGCTTTAATAGAATGATCACATATGTTTTTCCGGGACAGGGTTCACAGAAACAGGGAATGGGCAGTGAGTTATTTGATGAGTTTAAAGAACTGACGGCACAAGCAGATGAGATCTTAGGGTATTCTATCAAACGCCTATGCATAGAAAATCCTTATTCAAACTTAAACAAAACGCAATTTACTCAGCCGGCCTTATATGTAGTGAACGCATTAAGCTACCTGAAAAAAATACAGGAAACAGACATAAAACCCGATTTTGTTGCCGGGCACAGCCTTGGAGAATACAATGCGCTATTTGCAGCTGAAGCCTTTGATTTTGAGACGGGGTTAAAGCTTGTCAGAAAAAGAGGCGAGCTGATGAGCATGGTAAGCAACGGCGGTATGGCGGCCGTTATGGGACTAAATGAAGAACAGGTTTCAGAGGTTTTGATAGATCATCATTTACATGCGATTGACATTGCGAATGTAAATGCTCCTTATCAAATTGTGATTTCAGGTCAAAAAGAAGATATTGACAAAGCCGCATCCATCTTTGAAGCCAAAACAGACGTTACGATGTTTCTCCCCTTAAACGTCAGCGGTGCGTTTCATTCCAGATACATGAATCATGCAAAGCAGGAGTTTGAACAGTTTCTTGACACTTTTCATTTTGCTCCTTTATCTATTCCGGTTATTTCTAATGTATATGCCAGACCGTACTCTTCTGAAGTAATTAAGCCGACACTGGCGGATCAAATCAACCATTCGGTAAAATGGACTGAAAGTATACGCTTTTTAATGGAAAAAGGTCAAATGGAGTTTGAGGAAATAGGACCGGGAAATGTGTTAACAGGATTGATCCGCCGCATTCAAACAGATGCGGAACCTATGACACGCTAACCCGATTTCTATACCAAAAGGCCTCAAATTCGGGTCTAAAGTATACGTGATGCATGATTCGATAGACACTGTTAAAACGGAAAGAATTTATATACTGTTACATAAAGAGGCTGATAAAAAAAGTTCGCTCTCTAGCGGACATTTGCACTATCGCAGTCAGTTTTTATATGACGATAAACCATCGCTCTCCTTTCAAGAGAACCGCCCTTTATTTCAAAAACATCTAAGTCATAATAGAGTCGATGTTTTTGGCGATGCCAAAATGATTCACATCAAATTCAGATGCTTCCAAGATCACTTCATTAACGAGCTTCCACATCCAGAACAACAAAACGAAAGCATTTTTCCATTCATGTTATAAACCATATAACGAGGCTTTTCTCACAGGCAGGCCAGCATCATCATATTTCCGTAACTCACCTATAAATACATAAAAAAAGAAGGTTATACAAATGAATGAACCACTCGTTTTTATGTTTTCCGGACAAGGCTCTCAGTACTATCATATGGGAAAAGAATTATTCAGCGGAAACACCGTTTTTCGCCAATGTATGCTTGAAATGGATGCCATTGTCTCTCGGCGAATCGGCATATCTATAGTCAATGAAATGTATCATCCCGCTAAGCGTGTATCGGATCCGTTTGACCGTGTCCTTTATACGCACCCCGCTATTTTTATGGTTGAGTATTCTTTATATCGGGTTTTCGCAGAAAAGGGAATCCAGCCTGATTACGTGCTGGGGGCAAGTCTGGGAGAATTCGCGTCAGCTGCTGCTTCCGGTGTTTTAGACGCAAAAGAGATACTGGAATGCATACTTGAACAGGCTACCGTCATCGAAAAATACTGCGATAAAGGAAAAATGCTGGCTATACTCGACAAACCGCAACTATTACTTGATCATCCGCAGCTATTTGAAAATAGTGAATTAACCTCCATTCATTATGATTCGCACTTTGTCATTTCGGGAGAAAGTGAAAACATACAGCAGATCACTGATGTCCTGAGAGAGAACGAGATTCTCTGCCAGCCGCTGCCTGTATCCTACGGATTTCATTCTTCCCTTATTGATCCTGCAGAAGATATATATAAAGAATTTTTAAGATCAAAATCTTTTAAACACCCTAAAATTCCGTTGGTATCCTGTTTAACGGGAAGCAGCATTCGCGAGATTCATAACGATTTCTTTTGGGATACTGTAAGAAGACCAATGAGATTTCGAGAAGCTATTCAATTTTTGGAAAGTCAGCATACGTGCTATTTCATTGATTTGGGGCCTTCAGGAACCTTAGCTGCGTTTGTTAAACAATTAATCTCGGGAGATTCAGCGAATCGCTGTTATTCAATCATCACACCATTTCATCAGGAGCTGAAAAATCTGGAGATGGTTGAGCGTTTACAGAAACTAGAAAGGAAGTAAACAAGATGATTACATATGTTTTTCCGGGACAAGGCTCCCAGCAAAAAGGAATGGGACAAGGACTTTTTGAGCAATATCAGCATTTGACGGACCAAGCAGATCAAATACTTGGATATTCAATCAAAAAACTCTGTACTGAAAAAGGCTATTTCGATGTCAATCATACTCAATATACTCAGCCGGCTTTATACGTGGTCAATGCACTCAGTTATTTGAAAAAGCTGGAGGAGACCGGAGAAAAACCTGATTTTGCGGCGGGGCATAGCTTAGGAGAATACAACGCGCTGTTTGCAGCAGGCGCATTTGACTTTGGGACAGGCTTAAAGCTGGTGAAAAAAAGAGGCGAGCTGATGGGACGGATTACTGGAGGCGGTATGGCTGCGGTGATCGGTTTAGATAAGGAACAAGTTGCATCCGTATTAGAAGAACATCATTTACATACGATTGATGTGGCAAATGAGAATACACCTCGGCAAATTGTGATTTCCGGGCAAAAAAAAGATATTGAAAAAGCGAGAGCTGTTTTTGAAACCATCCAGGATGTAAAGCTGTTTCACCCATTAAACGTAAGCGGAGCTTTTCATTCCAGGTATATGAATGAAGCAAAACAAGAATTTAAGCAATTTATAGAAACTTTCCATTTTTCGCCTTTGTCTTTTCCAGTTATCTCGAATGTATATGCAGAGCCTTATCAACAGGAAAGGCTGAAAGAGACCCTGTCTCAACAAATGAACAGCACGGTTAGATGGACAGACAGCATTCGTTTTCTTATGGGAAGAGGAGCAATGGAGTTTGAAGAAGTCGGTCCTGGAAAGGTGTTAACCGGCTTAATTACCCGCATAAAAAATGAAGCGGAGCCGTTAACACATCCTGCTGATTCAACAGAGAAAAATGCCTCTAATGGCCAGCAAAATGAACAAGCAGAGAGTGACGCCCATTCAGCTCGAATGTCTGCTGAAATTACAGCTCATTCATTAGGAAGTGCCGAGTTTAAAAAAGACTATCAACTTACATATGCTTATCTTGCAGGAGGAATGTACCGCGGAATTGCATCGAAAGAAATGGTTGTAAAGATGTCAAAAGCGGGGATGATGGGATTCTTTGGCACGGGCGGTTTGGATCTGAATGACGTTGAGGATGCGATTCTGTCTATTCAAGGCGAATTGGGGCAGGGACAAGCCTATGGCATTAACCTGGTGCACAATATGAAGCATATTGAATCAGAAGAAAAAATGATTGATCTTTTATTGAAACATAATGTGAGACATTTGGAAGCCTCTGCATTTCTAAGTGTCACGCCTGCTTTAGTAAGATATCGCGCCAAAGGATTGAAACGGCGTCCAAACGGTGAAGTGACATGTGCAAATCGAATGATAGCGAAAATCTCAAGGCCAGAGGTTGCCGAATCCTTTATGAGTCCTGCGCCGGAGAATATGGTAGAAAAGCTTTTAAGAGAAAACAAAATCACAACGAGTGAAGCTGAGTTATTGCGGGAGATCCCTGTGGCAGAGGATATTTGTGTGGAAGCCGACTCAGGCGGTCATACGGACGGCGGTGTCGCATACAGTTTGATGCCGGCGATGACATTATTAAGAGACGAAATGATGAAAAAGTATCGATATAACAAAAAAATACGCGTCGGTGCGGCAGGCGGGATAGGAACTCCTGAGGCGGCGATGGCTGCCTTTATGCTCGGTGCTGATTTTATCTTAACCGGCTCAATCAATCAGTGTACGGTTGAAGCGGCCACAAGTGACAGAGTGAAAGATTTATTGCAGCAAATGAATGTTCAAGATACGGCGTATGCGCCAGCGGGTGATATGTTCGAATCGGGCAGCAAAGTGCAAGTGCTGAAAAAAGGTGTGTTTTTTCCGGCGCGAGCCAGCAAGCTGCATGAACTTTACCAGCGATTTGGATCATTGAGTGAGATCGATCAAAAGACCTTAACTCAGCTAGAGGAGAAATATTTTAAACGCAGTATCGAAAAAATATATGAAGATATTAAATTACACTATCCATCGGCAGAGATTGAGAAGGCCGAACGGAATCCGAAACATAAGATGGCATTGATTTTCAGATGGTACTTTAGGTACAGCTCGCAATTGGCGATCAGCGGAAGCGAAGAGTCTAAAGTCGATTATCAAGTTCACTGCGGCCCGGCGTTAGGGGCTTTTAATCAATGGGTGAAAGGCTCGGAATTAGAGAGCTGGCGGAACCGTCATGTGGATGACATCGGGAAAATATTAATGACAGAAACCGCAAAGTTACTTAACGACAGAATTGCATTATTTTCTCAAAAGGCGCTTTAAAGTCTATTGTGCAATAATAAAAGATTGAATATTGCGAAAGAAATGGTTGAAGCCTGCATGTTTAACATTCCATTTAAAGGAGAGACAAACGTTATGAATAAACAGAAAGTCTTCGAAGTATTGATTACTAATATTTGTGAGGTTCTTCCGGAATTGGACGGACACCGTTTTGAGCCTGAAGATCGATTAGCTGATTTAGGGGCTGATTCTGTCGACAGGGCTGAAATTATAACCATGGTGCTTGAGGATTTATCATTAAAAATCCCTCGTGTCGAGCTGTCTGGTGTGAACAACATCGGCGAATTAGCTGAGGTGCTTTATGACAAAGTACAATTCGCCTGAGATTTTGGTGACCGGTGTCGGAGTAACGGCAGCGATCGGCCAAGGGAAAGAGGCTTTTGTTTCTTCGTTATTGTCTGGGAGGCATGCCTTTGAAGTGATGCAGCGCCCTGGCAGACAAAAAGACAGCCGGTTTATTGGAGCTGAAATTCCCTCGTTATCTTATCCGGACCGTCTTTCTAAGAAACTGCTAAGAAAAGCGTCATTTTCCAGCCGAGCTGCTTTGGTTACTCTCTCAGAAGCCTGGGAGGAGGCGAAGTTAGACGATGCTGGTTCCGCACGTATCGGGCTGGTAGCAGGAGGATCGAACTTTCAGCAAAGAGAGACCCTCCAGCTTTATGAGAATTATAGGGACCGCTCTGGTTTCATGTCGCCAGCATATGCATTGTCTTTTATGGATAGCGATCTTTGCGGTCTTTGTACAGAACAGTTTGGAATCACCGGTTTAGCTTATACGGCGGGAGGTGCTTCCGCAAGCGGCCAGTTGGCGGTGATTCAAGCAATTCAGCAAGTCCTGTCAGGAGAGGTTGATATTTGCATCGCACTGGGGGCGTTAATGGATATTTCCTATATGGAATGTGAGGCGCTCAGGGCTTTAGGCGCTATGGGAACGGATAAATATGCTGATGAGCCGGAAAACGCTTGCCGTCCCTTTGACCAGAACAGAGATGGATTTATTTATGGAGAATGCTGCGGCGCATTGGTGATAGAACGAAAAGATACAGCTGTCCGCCGGGGCGTAAAACCCTATGCAGCATTGTCTGGATGGTCAATCAAAGTAGACGGGAACCGAAACCCTGATCCTTCTTTAGAAGGGGAGATCCATGTCATACAAAAGGCATTGGAGCGAGCCGGTCTCACACCTGAAGAAATTGATTACATAAACCCTCATGGCACGGGTTCTTTCATTGGAGATGAAATTGAATTGAAGGCGCTGCATGCTTGCGGTCTTTCTCATGCTTATATAAACGCAACAAAGTCAATAACCGGGCATGGGCTCAGTGCAGCAGGCATTGTTGAGATTATTTCTGTACTGCTTCAAATGAAAGAATCACGCCTGCATCCGAGCCGGAATTTACATGATCCAATTGATCCTTCCTTGCATTGGGTGAAGGATCAATCAATTTCACACGACATAAAAAACGCGTTGAGTTTAAGCATGGGTTTTGGCGGAATGAATACCGCTGTTTGTATACAAAACATTGAAAAATGCGGAGGCGAATCATAAATGGTTTCTGCTGGAATAGAAGCGATGAATGTCTTTGGCGGAACGGCATACCTTGATGTCATGCAATTAGCCAAGTACAGACATTTAGATACTGCTAGATTTGAAAATTTATTAATGAAGGAAAAAGCGGTAGCACTGCCTTACGAAGATCCTGTGACCTTTGGAGTGAATGCGGCTAAACCGATTATTGATTCACTAAGTGACGCAGAGAAGGACAGGATTGAATTGCTGATCACCTGTTCCGAATCTGGGATCGATTTTGGAAAATCATTAAGCACCTATATCCATGAGTATTTAGGGCTCAATCGCAACTGTCGTTTGTTCGAAATAAAACAAGCCTGTTATTCAGGAACTGCCGGATTTCAAATGGCAGTGAATTTTATATTATCCCAGACGTCTCCGGGTGCCAAAGCACTGGTCATCGCCAGTGATATTTCCCGTTTTTTAATCGCTGAAGGCGGAGACGCTTTAAGTGAGGATTGGTCCTATGCCGAACCGAGTGCCGGAGCGGGAGCAGTGGCTGTTTTGATAGGCGAAAATCCCGAGGTGTTTCAAGTTGATCCCGGGGCAAACGGCTATTACGGCTACGAAGTGATGGATACGTGCCGTCCCATTCCCGACAGTGAGGCGGGAGATGCTGACCTGTCTTTAATGTCATATTTGGATTGCTGTGAACAAACGTTCTTGGAATATCAAAAACGTGTACCTGGGGCTCATTATCAAGATACGTTTCAATATCTAGCCTACCATACGCCTTTTGGCGGAATGGTGAAAGGGGCGCACCGGACGATGATGCGTAAGATGGCAAAGGCGAAAACGGCCGAGATAGAAACTGATTTTTTGAAACGGGTACAGCCGGGATTGCTCTACTGCCAAAGGGTCGGAAACATTATGGGAGCCGCATTGCTTCTGGCGTTGGCTAGCACTATTGACAAAGCGCAGCTTGACTCGCCTAAACGAATCGGCTGTTTCTCCTATGGTTCAGGCTGCTGTTCTGAATTTTACAGCGGAATTGCAACGCCTCAAGGCCAACAACGCCAGCGCTTATTTGAAATCGAGAAGCACTTGGACAATCGATATCATCTTTCAATGGATGAGTATGAAACGCTGTTCAAGGGAAGCGGGATGGTCCGGTTCGGAACTCGTAATGTCAAGCTGGATCTTGAGATGATTCCGGGGATATTGCAGTTTCATCAAGAAAAGCCGAGGCTGTTTTTAGAAGAAATTTCTGAGTTTCATCGCAAGTACAGGTGGATGTCGTGACATACCAAACGATTAAGGTCCGGTTTCAAGGGTCAATTTGCTATCTAACCTTTCATCGTCCTGACGCTAATAATACGATCAATGACCAATTAATCGATGAATGTTTACAAGTGATGAATCAATGTGAGACATCTTCCGTTACGGTCATTGTTTTAGAGGGGCTCCCGGAGGTATTTTGTTTCGGAGCGGATTTTCAAGAAATATATCAGGAGATGAAAAGCGGCAGAAAACAAGCGAGTTCTCAAGAACCCCTTTATGATTTGTGGCTGAAATTGCAGACTGGTCCTTTTGTCACCATTTCACATGTGCGGGGAAAAGTAAATGCCGGAGGTCTTGGATTTGTGGCTGCCAGTGATATTGTCATTGCGGATCAAACTGCATCATTCAGTCTGTCCGAGTTGTTATTTGGTCTTTATCCAGCTTGTGTGCCGCCATTTCTGATTCGCAGGATCGGCTATCAAAAAGCGCATTATATGACATTAATGACAAAACCGATTTTTGTTCAGGAAGCCATGGAATGGAGCTTGGTAGATGCCTGTGACGCTCAAAGCGAGGTCCTGCTGAGAAAGCATTTATTGCGCTTGCGGCGGTTAAATAAAAAGGCAATTGCGCGGTATAAACAGTTTATCAATTCATTGGATGACCGCCCACGCCGTACGAAATCCATGGCTTTAACTGAAAATCAAGACATGTTTTCCGACCCTCAAAATCAAATGGGCATCATAAGGTACGTTGAAACGGGGCAGTTCCCTTGGGAGAAGAGCCCGTAAACTGTGTGAAATACATACAATCAGAAACCGTTAGGAGGACATCATGACGCATTCTGTTGTAGAGCTTTTTGAAATCGAGCCCGCTATTATTCAGGTCAAGATGCATGACCGTGCTCATAAAAACGCGTTTTCGCAAGAACTCACAGACGGATTAATTCAAGCGTTCGAATTCATTCGCAATCACCAAAGCTATAAAGCAGTGATTTTAACGGGATACGACAATTATTTTGCTTCAGGCGGAACACAAGAAGGATTGCTGAGAATCCAGCAAGGAATCACCAAGTTTACTGATGATAATCTCTATTCTCTGGCACTTGATTGCAGAATTCCCGTCATTGCTGCCATGCAGGGTCACGGAATTGGGGGCGGCTTTGTCATGGGGCTCTTTGCTGATTTTGTTATTCTGAGCAGGGAGAGCGTGTATACCACTAATTTTATGAAATACGGGTTTACGCCGGGTATGGGAGCCACTTTTATCGTTCCCCAAAAACTCGGGTTCAGCTTGGCGCAGGAGTTATTAATGAATGCGGGCAATTACCGGGGAGCCGATCTCGAAAAAAGAGGAATCCCCTTTAAAGTCCTCCCTCGATCTGAAGTTTTGGAGTATGCTGTGGAGCTGGCGCGTGAGCTGGCGGAAAAACCGAGAAACTCCTTAATTACACTAAAGGACCACTTGGTTGCGCCGCTTCGCGAGCAGCTTCCCAGCGTGATAGAACAGGAGCTCGTTATGCATGAGAAAACATTTCATCAAGACGAAGTCAAAACGAGAATCACAGGTTTGTATGGGAATTAATTGAATTAGAAACGATCGTCGTGTGATACATAAAAATGTGCAGGTGAAATGGAGGCAGCTCTATGAGAAATGATGTGAATACCCGCGGATTAGCTAATCCCTCTGTCAGCTATGGGGAGCCATTACATATATCCGAAGATCAACCGGCTACAATACCCGAGGTTTTATACAAAACTGCAGCGGAGCTTGGAGAAACAAAGGGGATCATTTATCTGCAGCCGGATGGAACTGAGATTCATCAATCTTACGGCCGTTTATGGAAGGATGCGCTGCGTATTGTGAAGGGGCTCCGTCAATCTGGCCTGAGAGCAAAGGACAATGTGATCTTGCAGCTTGGTGACAATTCACAATTTATCCCTGCTTTCTGGGGCTGTGTTTCAACTGGAATTGTTCCGGCTCCTTTAGCTGTTGCCCCGACGTACACAGAGTCGAACAGCGGGACTCAAAAACTGAAAGACGCATGGACACTTCTTGACAGGCCGCCGGTGATTACGAGTCGGGAATTGCTTCAGGAAATGATTGATTGGGCAAAAGAGCAAGAACTTGAAGGTTTTCGCGCCTTGGCTGTCGAGGATCTTTACTGTGATGAGATGGAAACCGACTGGCACCAAGCTCATCCTGAAGATTTGGCGCTTCTGCTGCTGACTTCAGGGAGTACGGGCACTCCCAAAGCAGTCATGCTCAATCACAAAAATATTTTAAGCATGGTGAAAGGCATTATTCAAATGCAAGGTTTTACAAGAGAGGATATCACGTTTAACTGGATGCCGTTTGATCATGTCGGAGGCATCGGGATGCTTCATTTGCGGGATGTTTATCTTGGCTGCCAAGAAATCAACGTCGCAAGTGAAGCGATTTTGATGGAACCTCTAAAATGGCTTGATTGGATTGATCATTACCGTGCTTCTGTTACGTGGGCGCCGAATTTTGCTTTCGGACTGGTCACTGATTTTTCTGATGAAATGAAAAATCGAAACTGGGACCTGTCATCCATGCGCTATATGCTCAATGGCGGTGAAGCGATGGTCGCTAAAGTCGGGCGCAGAATGCTAGAGCTTTTAGAACCTCACGGATTGCCTGCTGATGCGATTCGCCCTGCATGGGGCATGTCCGAAACTTCATCCGGCGTGATTTTCTCTCGTGAGTTTACCCGTGCCGCAACAAGCGATGATGATGGTTTTGTGGAAATAGGCTCCCCGATTCCTGGATTCTCCATGAGGATTGTGGATGACCATAATGAATTGGTTGAGGAAGGCGAGATCGGCCGTTTTCAAGTCTCTGGCCTCTCTGTTACCAGCGGATATTATCGGCGCCCGGATTTGAATGAGAGTGTGTTTACGGAGGATGGCTGGTTTGAAACTGGCGATCTCGGTTTTTTGCGCAGTGGGCGTCTAACCATTACGGGCCGTACGAAAGATGCGATTATTATTAATGGTGTCAATTACTACAGCCATGCGATTGAATCCGCAGTTGAAGAATTAGCGGAAATCGAAACTTCTTATACTGCCGCTTGTGCTGTCCGTGTGAATAACAATACAACGGATCAGCTGGCTATCTTCTTTGTTACTTCCACCCAGATGAATGATGATGAAATTGTTCAGCTTCTTAGAAACATACAGTACCATGTCACACAGACAATCGGTGTGACTCCCGAATTTTTGCTGCCGGTGCATAAAGAAGAGATTCCGAAAACAGCTATAGGAAAGATTCAGCGCACGCAGCTGAAAACGGCATTTGAAAATGGAGAGTTCGACTATTTACTTCACAAACCGAACCGTATAAACGGTGAGGGAGAGACACAGGAAGCAGATGATGCCAAAAGAATAAGAGAAGATATACAGGAATATCTGCTCAGCTGTTTTACTGATGAGCTTCATGTTTCCCGCAATTGGATTGAGCCCAACACCAATATCCAAAGCCTCGGTATTGACTCTATTAAGATGATGAAGCTTATTCGGGCGGTCGAGAAAAAATACCGCATCAGACTCACAGCCAGAGAGTTATATAAGTATCCTGCAATCGAATCACTGGCCAACTATCTGTCAGAAAAAGAAGATTTGCGGAGCAGCCTGTCTGGTGACAAAGACAGCATTGACGCACCCCAATCAGAAGAGGCGGAAAAAAAGCAAGCAGCCTTTCAACCTCTTTCTGAAGTTCAAAAAGGTTTGTGGACATTGCAAAAAATGTCACCTGAAAATAGCGCGTATCACGTACCTCTCTGTTTTCGATTTACGTCAGCGCTTCACCTTGAAACTTTAAAGCAAGCTTTTCACCATGTGCTGAAACAGCATCCGATATTAAAGCATGTGATTCAAGAACAAGACGGAGTGCCTTGCCTCAAAAATGAGCTGGCGCTATCTCTTGATATCAAAACAGAAGACATTTCGGGTATGAAAGAGTCTGACACAACTGCTTATCTAAGAAAACAAGTAAAAGAACCGTTTGTAAAGGAAAACAGCCCGTTAATGCGCGTCCGTGTTTTTTCCAGATCAGAAGAAGAGCACTTTTTGCTTGTGGTTATTCACCATATTATTTTTGACGGGATTTCTTCCCTGACGTTTATTCGCAGTCTTTTTGACAGCTATAAGCTTCTATTAGAAGGACAGGAGCCGAAAGAGTCTGTTTCACCGGCCGTTTATCATGATTTTGCCGCTTGGGAACAGAACATGCTTGCCGGTGAAGACGGCGAGAAACATCGTTCGTACTGGCGGAAACAGCTATCGGGCACATTGCCGAATCTTCAGCTGCCGGCTGTAAGCACCAGTACGTCCGTTTCAGAGTTTAAGGAAGACACATACGCTCGGCGGCTGCCCAGCAGTTTAATGAAGCGTGTCAGATCGTTTGCCAAAGAGCATTCTACAAATGTTTCAACGGTATTGCTGAGCTGCTATATGATGCTGTTAGGCCGTTATTGCGATCAGAAAGAACTGATCGTCGGCATGCCTGCGATGGTGAGACCTGAAGAGCGATTTGATTCCTCTATTGGGCATTTTCTCAATATGCTGCCTATTCGAGGTGAACTGAAAGCGGGAGAAACTTTTTCTGAGTTTGTTTCGAGATTGCAATTCACAATCCTCGACGGACTGGATCATGCGGCTTATCCTTTTCCAAAAATGGTGCGGGATTTGAATATTTCTCGCCAGCAAGCAGGTTCACCTGTTTTTCAGACAGCTTTTTTCTATCAGAATTTTCTTCAAACTGGAAGTTATCAAAGTCTGTTGAGTAAATATAAGGATTCCTTTTCTGTTGATTTCGTTGAGAGTATTCATCAAGAGGGTGAATACGAATTGGTGTTTGAGCTATGGGAAGAAGAAGAGAAAATGGAGCTGAACATCAAATACCATACTGGGCTGTTTGATACCGCTTCTATTTCCGCTATGTTCGATCATTTTGTTTATTTAACAGAACAGGCTGTTGGGAGTCCTTCTCAGTCTTTAAATGAGTATTCTTTATTAACTGACGAAGAGGAACAAATGATTCTCAGAACGTGGAATGCTACTGACAAGAATTATCCACATGCGTGTTTTCATGAGTTATTTGAGCAGCAGGCGAAAAAGACGCCTAATCGGACGGCTGTCAGCTATAAAGGTGAAACATTGACGTATCGGGAGCTTGATGAAAAAAGCACACAGCTGGCCATATATTTGCAGGCGCATGGAGCGGGGCCGGATCGCTTGGCAGGTATCTATGTGGATCGATCGCTGGAAATGATTGTGGGTTTATTGGCGATTCTCAAGGCAGGAGGAGCATATGTGCCGTTAGACCCGTCTTATCCGGCTGAGCGATTGGAATACATGCTGAAGGACAGTGAAGTCTCCATTACACTGACTACTTCCGAATTGGCCAATACTTTAAGCTGGAATGGGATTCAGACAATTTTGTTAGATCAGGACTGGGATGAGATCACTCAAGCCGCTTTTGATCGTCGTGTTCTTTCGCGCACCGTCAAGCCGGAAAACTTGGCTTATGTCATTTATACGTCCGGCAGCACAGGGAAGCCAAAAGGTGTCATGATTCCGCATAAAGCGTTGACAAACTTTCTCGTTTCCATGGGTGAGACGCCTGGTCTTTCATCAGCGGATAGCCTGCTTGCTGTGACAACCTACTGTTTTGATATAGCTGCTTTAGAGCTATATCTCCCTTTGATAAAGGGGGCGCAGTGCCATATTTGCCAAACTGAACATACAAAAGACGTTGAAAAACTGAAGCGCGACATACAAGATATGAGACCGACAATCATGCAAGCAACCCCTGCGACATGGAAAATGCTCTTTTATTCAGGCTGGAAAAATGAAGAGGGAGTCAAGATTCTATGCGGAGGCGAAGCCTTACCTGAAAAGCTAAAGCGGTATTTTCTCAATACGGACAGCGAAGCCTGGAATATGTTCGGACCTACGGAAACAACAGTCTGGTCTGCGGTCCAGTGTGTGAATGAAGAAAGCTCTCATATCACGATAGGCCGGCCTATCGCAAATACCCGGATTTATATTACCGATTCGCAGCTAACGCCTGTCCCGGCTGGTGTCCCGGGAGAGCTTTGCATTGCGGGGGACGGAGTGGCAAAGGGCTATTACAAACAGGGTGAATTGACGAATGAAAGATTTATAGACAGCCCTTTTGAGCCTGGGTCAAAGCTTTATAGAACTGGTGACATGGCACGCTGGCTTCCGGGAGGCAGGATTGAATATATCGGCCGCATCGACAACCAGGTGAAAATACGCGGATTCCGCATTGAGCTTGGCGATATTGAAAGTCGGCTTAATGAACATCCGGCTATTCAGGAAAGCGTCATTCTTGCAGCTGAACAGGACGGAGACGAGAAGCTCGCTGCCTATTATACAGTGAAAGATGCAAATTTATCTCTATCATCAAGGGAGCTGCGGAATTATTTAAAAAACAGTTTACCAGCCTATATGGTGCCTTCTTATTTTACCCAGCTTGACCAAATGCCGTTAACACCGAACGGCAAGATAGACAGAAACACTCTGAAGAAACAAAAAGTGACAGCGAAGCAGCCAAGGCAAGGGAATGTTGCTTCTGTGAAAATACAGGAAACTATTTTATCTATTTGGCAAGATGTACTGAACGTTTATGACATTGAGCAGGAAGACGGATTTTTCGATGTGGGAGGCGATTCGCTTCTCGCTGTTACGGCGTCCGAACGCATCAAGCATGAACTATCCTGTGAGTTTACTGTCACAGACTTGTTTGAATACTCAACGATCAAAGGCATCAGTAAATATATCACTGAACAGCAAATGGCGGATACTGGTTTCTCTTTGACTTTAGCATCAGCGGAAAAGTCAGATAAGCCTATTCACATGCAAAATGTTACTGGTGATCTTCCGGATTATTATGAGGACAGTGTAGCGATTATTGGGATATCGTGTGAATTTCCAGGTGCGAAAAACCATGCTGAGTTTTGGGAGAACCTTAGAGACGGCAAGGAAAGTATTAAATTTTTCAGTACAGAAGAGCTTCGGAGTTTTGGTGTTTCAGAGGAACTGACTGAGAGCTCACGGTATGTCCCGGCTAAATCTTCGATTGAAGGGAAGGACGAGTTCGATCCAAGCTTCTTTCAAATATCACCTAAAGATGCTGAATTTATGGATCCGCAGCTGCGGATGCTCATGACTCACTCCTGGAAAGCGATAGAAGATGCAGGTTACGTGTCCAAACAGATTCCGGAAACGAGTGTTTATATGTCGGCAAGCAATAATTCATATCGCGCGCTCTTGCCAAAAGAAACAACGGAGAGCCTTGAAACGCCGGACGGTTATGTATCGTGGGTGCTTGCACAGAGCGGAACCATTCCGACGATGATTTCTCATAAGCTCGGATTGAAAGGGCCTAGCTATTTCGTTCATGCCAATTGTTCTTCTTCTTTAATCGGATTGCATTCCGCCTATCAAAGCCTGATGTCTGGTGAATCTAATTATGCTTTGGTCGGCGGAGCGACATTGCACACCGAGTCAAATATCGGCTACGTGCATCAGTCAGGTTTGAATTTTTCAAGCGATGGGCATATTAAGGCATTTGATGCCTCTGCCGACGGAATGATTGGCGGTGAGGGCGTTGCCGTTGTATTGCTGAAAAAAGCGGCGGATGCCGTAAAAGACGGCGACCATATCTATGCGTTGTTAAGAGGCATAGGTGTAAATAACGATGGAGCTGATAAAGTCGGTTTTTATGCTCCAAGTGTAAAAGGACAGGCGGACGTGATTCAAAAGGTCATGAATCAAACGAATATTCAGCCTGAATCTATCAGCTATGTGGAAGCGCACGGTACAGGTACGAAGCTTGGAGATCCAATCGAGCTGTCAGCGTTGACGGCAGTTTACAGGCAGTATACAAATAAAAAACAATTTTGCGGAATCGGATCGGTCAAATCCAATATCGGACACGCTGATACGGCCGCCGGGCTGGCAGGCTGCATTAAGGTTGTGATGAGCCTTTACCATAATGAGCTTGCTCCTAGCATCAATTATAAGGAGCCTAATCCAAATACAGACTTAGCTCATTCTCCTTTTTACGTCGTCGATCAAAAGAAAGCATTGAGTAATGAAATAAAAACGCACAGGGCTGCACTTAGTTCGTTCGGGCTTGGCGGGACAAACACTCATGCGATTTTCGAGCAATACAAAACAGTTTCTGCTGATCAGAAACAAACAGGGGCCTGCATCATTCCGATATCGGCAAAAAATAAAGAGCGGCTGCATGAGTATGTACATGGCATTCTGGTTCATTTGGAAAGAAGAGGGCTTGAAAGCGGCCGTCTGGCTGATTTTGCTTATACCCTTCAGGTCGGGCGAGAAGCAATGGAATATCGGGTTGCCTTTATCGCTGATCATGTGGATGAGTTAAAACAAAGGCTGGCTGATTTTATCAATGGAAATTCATCAATAGAAGGCTGTTATCAAGGAGAGAAGCAGCAAGCCAAGGATGTTTCATGGCTGACAGAGGATGAAGACAGCGCGGACCTGATTGGGAAGTGGATCGCAAAAGGAAAAGTGAACAAGCTGGCGGAGATATGGAGTAAAGGAGCGCATATTGATTGGCTACAGCTTTACAAAGATGTGCGTCCAAACAGAATGAGTTTGCCGACATATCCTTTTGCAAAGGAACGATACTGGGCATCACAGGATGATCACAAACTTTCGGGAAGAATGTCCGCTAAACAGACAGGCGTCAGTGCATTGCATCCGCTGCTTCATCAAAATACGTCAGACTTTTCTGAGCAGAGATTCAGTTCAGTTTTTACAGGTGAGGAATTCTTTCTGACAGATCATGTGGTGAGAGGGAAGCCGGTGCTCCCTGGGGTTGCCTACCTTGAAATGGCGCAAATGGCTGTAAACAAGGCGGCAGGCAGCACGAACGAACAGGATGTCAGAATCAAATTGAATCACGCCGTTTGGGTTCAGCCTGTAGTGGTCGAGAGTCAGCCGGTTCGTGTGCATATCAGTCTCTTTCCAGAAGAGGATGGGAAAATCACATATGACATTTACAGTACCGGAGAAGGGTCAGACTCAGCCATACACAGTCAAGGCAGTGCGGAACTGATAACTGCAGCAGAAAAGCCGGCTTGGGATCTTGGTGAATTACAGCGCCGCTGCAGCCGGAAGGAGCTTTCGCCTCACCAATTTTACGAGGAAGGCAGAAGCAGAGGAATGTTTCATGGTCCGGCATTCCAAGGAATTCAGAAAGTGAATATCGGAAACAGAGAGGTTTTGGCACGATTGCAGCTGCCAGCATCTGTTTCTGACACACAGGAACGTTTTGTGCTGCATCCAAGTATGATGGACTCCGCTGTTCAGGCCGCCACAATCTGTATCATGCAGGAATTTACTGAGCAAAAATTGATTTTGCCGTTTGCGCTTGAAGAACTTGAAGTGATCAAAGGATGTACGTCTGCGATGTGGGCATATGCCCGGTTAAGTGACGGTGATCACGGCGGGGATATGGTGCAGAAAGCGGATATCGATTTGTTTGACGAGACTGGGGACGTATGCGTAAGGATGAAGGGATTTTCAACAAGAGTATTGGAAGGAGAAGTTCATTCGCCAAAACACTCAGTTACACATGAGCGGTTAATGCTCGAGCCGATTTGGAATAAGTGTGAGGTGAGCGATAAAGAGGTGACATCTTACGGAGAGCATCTCGTTGTCTTCTGTGAAACCGAACGAAAGGTCAGCGACGGCATTGCATCCCGCATGCAGAATGTGCATGTCATTACTTTGAATGAAACTGAGGGGAATATCGCTGAACGTTTTCAAAGCTATACACAGCAGGTTTTTGAACTCATACAAAAGAAAATTCGCTCTAAAACTAATCTGATCATTCAAGTGATTGTGCCGGGGAAAGGCGAGAAGCATTTGTTTGCGGGTATGTCCGGATTACTCAAAACAGCAGAATTGGAGTACAGCAAACTTACAGCTCAGGTCATTGAGGTCGAGAATCCGGAAGAGATCATTGGCCTTCATCAAAAGCTGATAGACGACAGTCAGAGGCCTGATGACAAACAGATCAAATATGAAGCTGGAGACCGCTTTGTCAAAGGCTGGCGTGAAATAGTGCGTCCGGCAGCTGCTGAGCTTCATATGCCATGGAAGGATAATGGCGTTTACCTTATCACGGGCGGAGCGGGGAGCTTAGGGCTTTTGTTTGCAAAAGAAATTGCCAATCGAGCCGTTCATCCGGCCATCATTCTTACGGGACGCTCAGTCTTAAATGAGCATAAGGAGCAGGAGCTTGAGGCTCTCCGAAAGTTGGGTGCAGAGGTTATCTATAAACAGGCTGATGTTGGAGATCAAAAGGCGGTCTCACGGCTCATGGATGAAATCAAAGAGACGTACGGCCATCTCAATGGAATTCTTCACGGTGCAGGCATCATAAAAGATCACTTCATTGTGCATAAAACAAATAAAGAGTTTCAAGAAGTGTTACAGCCAAAAGTGAACGGTTTGTTTTATCTGGATGAATGCAGCAAAGATTGGCAGTTGGACTTTTTCATCTTGTTTTCATCTGTGTCCGGTTGTTTAGGAAACACTGGACAAGCAGACTATGCAGCAGCCAATACATTTATGGATGCATTTGCCGCGTACAGAAACGCGCTTGCCATGTCTAAGAAGCGGAACGGCACAACCATTTCCTTCAACTGGCCGTTATGGAAAGAGGGCGGTATGCAAGTTGATGCTGAAATTGAAAAGAGTATGTTGAAAAACGCAGGAATGGTCCCGATGCAAAGTGATCACGGCATTAAAGCCCTTTATCAAGGAATCGCTTCAGAAAAACAGCAAGTCTTCGTGATGGAAGGTCAGCTTGCGAAAATGAAGCAAAAATTGCTCTCTTCCGGGTCTAAAATCAAACGGATGGATCATAAAAGCGCAGATAAACATAACAGCCAAACCCGTAAATTGGAACAGTCTTTCATCCAGATGGTCGGAGAGATTTTAAAAGTAAACACTGAAGATATTGATATCAATACAGAACTCAGCGAGTACGGATTCGATTCGGTTACGTTTACTGTATTTACAAACCGGATTAATGAAGTATACCGATTGGAGTTAGCGCCGACCATTTTCTTCGAATATGGAAGCATACGAAGCTTGACTGAATATGTAATGTCTGAGTATCAGGATGAATGGCTGCGTCAAGGTGTAGCCGTCAGCGGGACTGATGAACCATCCAACTCTTTACCTGCTGCAGACAGCCTGCAAGCTTCATTGAGTCACATGGTCAGCGTCATTTTAAAAGTGAACGTTGAAGATATCGATATCAATACAGAACTGAGTGAGTATGGCTTTGATTCAGTTTCATTCACTGTATTTACGAATCAGATTAATGAAGCATATCAATTGGAATTGACGCCGACCATTTTCTTTGAATATGGAAGGATTCAAAGTTTGGCTGACTATCTGATAGATGAATACAAGGAAGCCTTTGCTGAGGAGAACGTAATATCATCGGTTCCTGAAAAAGATGAAGAAACAGCTCCTGCGGCTCCAAGCATGACAAAGAGGAGAAAACAGCGCTTTAAACAGACTGTTATGCCAAAAGAGGAAAGAAACACAAAACAGACTGCCGATTATGAGCCGATCGCCATTGTCGGCATCAGCGGCCGATTCCCTGGAGCCAATGACATAGATGAATTCTGGAGAAATCTTGAGGAAGGCAAAGACAGTATCACGGAAGTCCCGAAAGACCGTTGGGATTGGCGGGAGCATTATGGAAATCCTGATTCAGAAGCCAATAAGACTGACATCAAATGGGGCGGATTTATTGATGGTGTAGCAGAATTTGATCCGTTGTTTTTTGGGATATCACCCCGTGAAGCCCATTATGTAGATCCTCAACAGAGGCTGTTAATGGAATATGCATGGAAGGTGATAGAAGATGCCGGATGCTCGCCGCAGAGCCTTTCAGGTACAGGGACAGGCATCTTTATCGGCACAGGAAATACAGGATATAAAGATTTATTTAATAAAGAAAATCTGCCGATTGAAGGTCATGCCGCAACAGGCCATATGATTCCTTCGGTCGGTCCGAATAGAATGAGTTATTTCTTAAATACCCATGGTCCAAGTGAACCGGTAGAAACGGCTTGTTCAAGCTCGCTTGTTGCGATTCACCGTGCTGTGACTGCTATGCAAAGCGGCGACTGTGAGATGGCAATCGCAGGAGGCGTGAACACGATATTAACCGAGGAGGCGCACATTAGCTACAGCAAAGCTGGCATGCTGAGCAAAGACGGTAGATGTAAAACATTCTCTGCTGATGCGAATGGTTATGTCAGAGGAGAAGGTGTCGGAATGGTCATGCTGAAAAAGCTGGCAGATGCTGAGCGCGATGGGAATCATATTTACGGCGTCATTCGGGGTACGGCAGAAAATCACGGAGGAAGAGCCAATACTCTGACATCGCCTAATCCGAAAGCGCAAGCTGATTTGCTGGTGCGTGCATATCGCCGGGCAGGCATAGATCCGAGTACAGTCACATATATCGAAGCGCACGGAACGGGGACTGAATTGGGAGATCCGATAGAAATAAACGGGCTGAAAGCCGCGTTTAAAGAACTGTCTAATATGGATGAGCACATACAGCCGGAAGTTCCGGATCATCGATGCGGGATCGGCTCAGTTAAAAGCAATATCGGTCATTTGGAGCTGGCAGCGGGTATTTCAGGCCTGATTAAGGTACTGCTGCAGATGAAGCATAAAACCTTGGCCAAAAGTCTGCATTGCGATACGCTCAATCCTTACCTGCAGCTTACTGACAGTCCATTTTACATTGTTCAAGAAAAAGAGGAATGGAAAGCTGTCAAAGACCGGAACGGAAACGAAATCCCGCGCCGGGCAGGAATAAGTTCTTTTGGGATTGGCGGAGTAAACGCCCATATTGTGATTGAAGAATACATTCCAAAAGCAGGTTCCCGACATGCGCTTACTGAACATCCGAACATTATTGTGCTGTCGGCTAAAAATAAACAAAGGCTAATGGATCGGGCTGCACAATTGCTGGGTGCCATTCGTGACAAAAAGTATACAGATCAAGATCTGCACCGCATCGCCTACACGCTTCAAGTCGGGCGGGAAGAAATGGATGAACGTATGGCTTGTATTGCGGGCACAATGCAGGAGCTTGAAGAAAAACTGCAAGCGTATGTTGACAGCAAGGAAGGGACTGAAGGGCTCTTCCGCGGACAGGCGAATCGAAACAAAGAAGCGTTGGCCCTTTTTTCTGCCGATGAGGACTTGGCGATGGCTATTGAGGCTTGGATCAGAAAAAGGAAATACGCCAAGCTCGCGGATTTATGGGTCAAAGGTGTCGCGGTCAATTGGGCTAAACTGTATGACGAGGCGGCCAAACCGCGTCTGATGAGCCTTCCTTCATACCCGTTTGCGAAGGATTACTATTGGCTTCCGGCAGAGGAACGTCTTTCAGAACCGGACAACATAGAGTTCGTTGATCAAAGTGAAAAGCGCACCTCATGTGTTTTGACAAAACAATGGAGCGCAAGTCCGATTGCCACAAAAACGCCGGGGACAAGGGCTGTTGCGATTCTCAGCAATGAAGAGACGGCAGACTTGGCAGCTGAAGTATCAAAGCATTTCCCGAAACATCTTATATTAAATGTGAGCCGGATTGACAATGAACAGTTAAGTAATGATTGGAAACAGTTTGACGGCCTTGTGGATTTAATCGGTTGCGGCGGACACGAGGAAGAACAGCTACATTGGATTAGCTGGATTCAAAGGCTGGTTGAAGACGGGCATAAAGAGGGAATCATGCTGCTTTGTGTGACGAAAGGGCTGGAATCATTCCAAAACCCTTCCGTGCAGATGACAGGAGCCTCCCGTGCTGGCTTGTATCGTATGCTTCAAAGCGAATACAGCCATTTGAGATCAAGGCATATGGATGCGGAAGACTCTGTTCATCCTCATATTCTCGCGAAGCAGATCGCTGAGGAGTTTTATTCCGATACTGAGGAGACAGAGGTTTGCTACAGAGAGGGCTTGAGGTACCAGGCATACTTAAAAGCGCATCCGGTAACCTGGAAAGGAATCGAAGAGCGACAGACCTTCCCGGAAGAACATGTGCTTCTCATTACAGGCGGGACAAGAGGAATCGGACTATTAAGCGCCCGGCATTTTGCGGAACACTATGGAGTCAAAAAGCTGGTTTTGACAGGACGTGAGCAGCTTCCTCCGCGAGAGGAATGGGCTCATGCTGAGACATTAAATACCTCTGCGGCGCAGAAAATTCAAGCGGTGCGGGAGCTGGAGGCACAAGGCATACAAGTTCAAATGCTGTCACTCTCTTTGTCTGATGAGACACAAGTACAGCAAGCCTTACATGAAATCAATCAAACAATGGGGCCAATTGGCGGAGTCATTCATTGTGCAGGAATAACGGACATGGATACCTTGGCGTTTATCCGCAAAACAGCTGATGATATGCAGCAGGTACTGGAGCCAAAGGTGTCGGGGCTTACAACCCTATATCGCTATGTAAGTCATGAGCCACTACAGTTTTTTGTATTATTTTCTTCTGTTTCGGCCATTATTCCGGCACTTTCGGCTGGACAAGCTGATTATGCCATGGCTAACAGCTATATGGATTATTTTGCAGAAGCACATAAGGAAAGTGCGCCAATCTTCAGCATTCAGTGGCCGAATTGGAAAGAAACCGGTATGGGAGAAGTGACAAATCAAGCATATCGAGAAAGCGGCTTGCTGAGCATTACGAATTCAGAGGGCTTGCGTTTTCTGGATCAAATCTTATCCGGGACCTTGCAGCCGGTTGTCCTCCCTGCTATCACGAATCAGGAAAATTGGAAGCCAGACCGGCTGATGGAGCGGCGGATCCGGCAAGAATCTGGATTGAAAGAAGAAGCTTTGCTAATATCACAACCTGAAAAAATCGGGAAAAGCGAAGAGCCTGCTAAACATGAGCTGCTTTTAGATGAAACGCGGACATGGCTTGTTGCTTTGTTTTCTGAAGAGCTCAGAATCGAACGCGAACACCTGGAAATTGATGATCTATTTCAGGATTATGGTGTAGATTCTATTATCTTGGCACAGCTGCTCCAGCGTATTAATCGAAAGTTAGACGCAGCGCTCGATCCATCTATTCTTTATGAATATCCAACAATTCAGCGCTTTGCTGATTGGCTTGTAGGATCTTATGCCGAATCCTTGACTGCTCTGTTTGGAGACAAGATAGCGGAAAATGCGGAAGCATCTTCGGCAAATAGAACTGAGACAGTCACACCTCACCCTGCGGAGGATCCAGCTTCTGTCAGCAAAAGACAGGTGCCGGTGTCCTCGTCACCGAGTTCTTATGCAGAGGATGATATCGCCGTTGTCGGATTATCTTGCCGCTTTCCGGGGGCGGATACACTGGAATCATATTGGTCGTTATTATCTGAGGGACGCTCGTCAATCGGACCGGTTCCAGAAGAGCGCTGGGGTTATCAGTCACCGTATTATGCCGGAGTCATTGACCACATCAGCCATTTCGATCCTGATTTCTTCCTGCTCCATGAAGAGGATGTAAAGGCGATGGACCCGCAAGCGTTATTGGTATTGGAAGAATGTTTGAAACTTTGGTATCACGCCGGATATACACCAGATGAAATAAAGGGTGAATCCATCGGTGTCTATCTTGGAGGCAGAAGCCAGCACAAGCCTGATGAAGAGAGTCTTCTTCATGCGAAGAATCCTATCGTGACAGTCGGCCAGAATTATGTAGCGGCAAATATTTCACAGTTTTTTGATGTTCGCGGCCCGAGTGTTGTGTTAGATACAGCATGTTCATCAGCTTTAGTCGGCATGAACATGGCTATTCAGGCCTTACACAGCGGGGATATGAAAGCTGCTGTAGTGGGCGGTGTCAGCTTGCTTGGTTCAGACGCCTCTCACCGGCTGTTTGAGCAGCGCGGCATTTTAAGTAAGCATTCATCCTTCCATGTGTTTGATGAGCGTGCTGATGGCGTTGTTTTAGGTGAGGGTGTCGGAATGGTTCTGTTAAAAACGGTAAAACAGGCCATACAAGACGGAGATACCATTTATGCTGTGGTCAAAGCGGCCTCGGTCAATAATGACGGAAGAACCGCAGGGCCGGCAACACCTAATTTGGAGGCGCAAAAGGAAGTCATGAAGGCTGCGCTTGCCAAAAGCGGAAAACAGCCAGAGGACATCAGCTATCTTGAAGCAAACGGATCAGGTTCAATGGTAACCGATCTGCTTGAGCTTAAAGCGATACAATCCGTGTACCGTTCAGGGAACGCAAATCCCCTTTCGCTCGGATCAATCAAGCCGAATATCGGACACCCGCTTTGTGCTGAAGGAATCGCAAGTTTTATCAAGGTTGTTCTGATGATGGAAGAGCGCAGTGTTGTTCCATTTTTATCAGGTGATCAAGAGATGTCACATTTCGATAAGCAGAAAGCGAATCTCACGTTCAGCCGATCGCTGGAAAAATGGACAGAACCGCTGCCTGCTGCGGCCATTAACTGCTTTGCCGATGGGGGGACAAACGCCCATGTCATTTTAGAGGCGTGGGATGAAGATAAACAACGTGTGATTAAGCGTAGTCCAATATCGCCTCCTGAATTAAAGAAACGGGTGTTTTCGGCTGGCTCGTCAAAGCCGGAAGAGGAGACCTTAAAAATGGGCACAGCAAACATATGGGATACTTATGAAGTGGAGGTCTAACGTGAAAAATATAACGAAGCAACTCACTCTATCGTTAAAAAATCCGTTTATTTATCACCATGTGGTTTACGGACAACATGTTCTTCCGGGTTTGGCTTATATTGATATGATTTACCAGATATTCAGAGAACACGGCTATTCCTTCTCAGAGCTTCAGCTGCGGAACTTATCCATTTACCAGCCGTTGACTGCTAGACAGGATTCGGTAACTATGCTCGATATCGATTGCACAGAGAAAAATGAAGGGCATTGGCAAATATCAGTTAAAGGCTTCGAAAAACGCCGTGATAAAGAAGCGTCAGATGAAAAGCTCTATATGAAGGCTGATATGCACACCGACGTGCCGGCAGTGTTTGAAGAAACACTGGAGCTCAATCACCTCAAAGCAACTTCGGACACAATTGTCCAGCTCGATGATGTGTATGAACAGTGCAGACGTCAGGAACTTGTGCATAGCGGATATATGAAAGCGAATGGACATATTTATGAAGAGGAAGAAGGTGTGCTCCTTGATCTTTCTCTTGGCTCCGAAGCCATGCTTCATGCAGAAGGCTTTATGTTTCATCCGGCTCTCATTGATGGGAGCGGAGTGGGAGCCAACAATTTGCTTACATCCTTGCTTAAAGGGGAACAGAGGCTGTTTTTGCCTCTGTTCTATGAATCCTTTTCTGCTTCAGCCCTTTTGCAGACGCATTGCATGACAAGAATTAAGCGTTCATCTGTCCGTCAGGAAAAAGAGCTCATTTATGTAACGCTTGAATTTTTTAATGCTTCGGGAGAAAAGGTGGCTGAACTGAAAAACTTCACAAGTAAATTAGTGCGTGAAGCAGAGCTTATTCATGGAGGCCGCAAGGATTTGCCTCAAAGCCAGGAGGCGAGAAAAGATACAGCCGAACTTTCGCAGGCTGCAGAAGGAATCAAAGAGGTGTCTTCGTCAGCCGAGAGTACGGGGACATACGAGGCAGCTGAACAATTCGTCAGCCAATTAATCGCAGACAAAATCAATAAGCCGGTCGAACAGATTGAAAAGCAGGTCGGCTATTATCAAATGGGCCTGAATTCTTCCGGGTTGCTTGAAGTGGTAGAAACCATCAGTGACAAAATTGGTGAGAGCCTTTCACCGACGCTCCTGTTTGAGCATACCACGATTGCGGAGCTGTCAGCGTTTCTTGCCCAGGAGTACGGTGAGCATTTTACCGCCTCTCATTCTATTGATCAGAATGAACAAAAGCGTGCCGCTTTTCGCGCAATCGATCGCGGTACTGCTGAAAGCCGGAAGAGACGTGTACATGAGGATTCTGCCCGAACTGCACCTCTGAAGGCAGCGGAGGGAGACATTGCGATTATCGGCATGGCGGGCCGGTATCCGAATGCAAACAATATTCATGACTTTTGGAACAATCTGAAAGAGGGAATGGATTGCATTAGCGAGATTCCCGAGTCGCGCTGGGATGTGAGGCGCTTTGAAGGAATCACCTCCCCTTCAGGAAAAAGCATTTCTAAGTGGGGCGGATTTATTGATGATCCTGATTGCTTTGATCCCCAATTTTTCAGAATCACGCCTAGAGAAGCGGAGACAATGGATCCTCAGGAGCGGCTGTTTTTAGAAACATGCTGGGAAACGATTGAGGATGCTGGCTACACGCCGAAGACGTTGGCCACACCTAGAGGACGGAACAAAAGACAGCATGTAGGTGTTTTTGCCGGCGTCATGCACAAGGACTATACATTAGTCGGTGCTGAAGCAGCATCGAAGGAAAATGTGTTCCCTCTCTCTCTCAACTACGCGCAAATTGCCAACAGAGTGTCCTATTTTTGTAATTTCCACGGTCCGAGTATGGCGGTTGATACGGTATGTTCCTCATCTTTAACTGCCGTACATCTG
This sequence comes from Bacillus halotolerans, assembly GCF_001517105.1. GTDB lineage: Bacteria > Bacillota > Bacilli > Bacillales > Bacillaceae > Bacillus > Bacillus halotolerans. Next base: position 274,065 of record NZ_LPVF01000010.1, on the reverse strand, counting down.
GCGTTGGAAAGCCTTCGCCACGGAGAGTGCGAGGTCGCATTAGCCGGCGGTGTTAACCTTTCTCTGCACCCAAATAAGTATATGACGTACGGTGTTTGGGATATGTTTTCCACTGACGGGCACTGCCGCACGTTTGGCAAGGATGGGGACGGCTATGTGCCGGCAGAAGGAATTGGTGCGGTCTTATTAAAGCCTTTGCGCCAGGCCGAGAAAGATGGAGATCGGATTTATGCAGTAATTAAAGGAAGTGCAGTCAACCATGTAGGAACTGTAAGCGGGATTTCTGTGCCAAGTCCTGTTTCACAAGCTGATCTGATTGAGACATGCTTGGAGAAAACAGGGATTGACCCGCGGACTGTCAGTTATGTGGAAGCGCACGGAACCGGTACGTCTTTAGGAGATCCGATCGAATTACAGGGTCTGGTAAAAGCGTTCCGCCAATATACAGAGGATCGTCAGTTCTGTTCAATCGGTTCTGTCAAGTCAAATATCGGGCATGCGGAATCCGCCGCAGGTATCAGCGGTTTAAGCAAAGTCGCCCTTCAGCTTCACCATCAAACCCTCGTGCCTTCTTTGCATTCAGAAGAGCTGAACCCGTACGTTGACTTTGAAAAGTCGCCATTTTATGTGCAGCATAAAACCGAAACTTGGAAGCAGCCTGTTATCAATGAGAATGGTGAGAGAATCATCTATCCGCGCCGGGCAAGCATCAGTTCGTTCGGTGCAACGGGTTCTAATGCACATATGATTTTAGAAGAATACATTCCTGAAGCAGCGGAGCAGACCATGTCTGTATGTGACACCACACCGGTGATTCTTCCGCTTTCTGCCCGGAATCAAGAACGTCTTCATGTGTATGCGGAACGTCTCCTCGATTTTCTTCATGAGGGTCTTGAAATCAGAGATGTGGCTTATACATTGCAGATTGGCCGTGAGCCGATGGAAGAGCGGGTTGCTTTTTTGGCAGGCGGGATTCAAGAATTGAGAGGTCAATTAGAAGCATATCTAAAAGGACAGGAAACCATTGAGCATTGCTGGAAGGGCCGAATGACAAAAGAAACCGGTGATATTTCACTTTCAGCGGAAACAGTACATAAATGGCTGGAACAAGAAAATCTAAACCTGATCGCTGAAAAATGGGCCGGTGGATCTGCGGTTGATTGGAAGCTCTTATACGGGGAAAACAAACCTAAGCGGATCAGCTTGCCGACATACCCTTTCGCAAAAGTGCGGTATTGGGTGCCGGAGAAAGAGACAGAGACTGACTTGCCAAAACAGAATTTGACCCAAGGCCATGCCATTCATCCTCTCTTGCACGAAAATGTGTCTGACATGTCGGGCGTGCGTTTTCGTTCAGAGTTCACAGGGCGTGAATTTTTCTTAAAGGATCATGTCATTAAGGGTCAGCACATTTTACCCGGTGCAGCCTTGTTAGAAATGGTTCGGGCAGCTGCAGAAAAGGCGGCTGCGAACCAGATGCATGCAGATATTCGTCTTCAGGATATCGTTTGGATTCGCCCTGTTGCCGTCACAGATCTGCAATCAGACATATACATTCACCTTTATCCGGAAGACAATGGTGATATTTTGTTCGAAATCTGCAGGGAGAGTGACAGTGCGGGGGAGGAACCGGTGATATACGGCCAAGGAAGCGTTGTGCTTTGCCAGACTGAAGAAGCTCCTAAACTGAATATTGAAGAGGTGAAAGCAAGCTGCAGTAGACGCATTCTGCCGCCTTCTGTATGCTATGACGTTTATGCGGAAATGGGAATTGAGTACGGTGACGGCCACAGAGCGATTGATACTATATATGTCGGGGCAAACGAAGCTCTAGCTAAATTGAGTTTGCCGTCTGTCGTTTCACATACCCAAGATCATTATGTTTTGCATCCGAGCATGATTGATGCGGCATTTCAAGCTTCTATCGGTCTGAGGCTTGGAACAGAGGATGCCAGTTTCACAGAAAGCCAAGCAATGCTGCCTTTCGCATTGCAGGATGTCCAAATTTTCAAAGATTGTGAGCCTTCGATGTGGGCCCGCGTGAAATACAGCGAGGACAGTACCGCTGCGGATCGTATTCAGAAGCTTGACATCGATTTGTGTAATGAAGCGGGCCAGGTATGCGTGCGAATGAAAGGTTATTCTGCCAGAACTCTAGAAAACGAGACAGATTTAGCAACTGGCATACTTTTATTCGAGCATATATGGGAAGAAGCAGCTGTTACAGAGAAAAATGAGTTAATGGAATATCAGAGGCATAAAGTTATTGTTTGTGATATGGCAGAAAGGCAAATCGAAAGAATCCGGAACAAGTTTGACTGTACGGTATTGGAAAAAAGCGGGCAAGCAGTTCATGAGCGGTTTAAAGCGTATGCTTTACAGTTATTCGAAGACATTCAACAGCTACTAAACTCAAAACCTGGCGGTAATGTGCTCGTTCAAGTCGCTGTTCCTGCATTGGATGAACCGCAGCTGCTAAACGGCTTAACGGGACTTCTCAAAACGGCCCAGCTGGAAAACCCAGCATTCAATGGCCAGCTGATTGAATTTGATTCAGGGATATCTGCAACCGATCTGGCTGAAAAATTAGCAGAATGCAGGCAATATCCTCATGATAACCATATCCGATATTGGCAAGGAAAACGGTATGTAAGCAAATGGAAAGAGGCGGCAGCTGATCAACCCGTCACCGACATGCCATGGAAGGATAAAGGGGTTTATCTGATTACAGGCGGTGCAGGGGGGCTTGGTTTCCTATTTGCAAACGAAATTGCAAACAAAACGCGTGAGGCTGTCATGATTCTCACAGGCAGGTCTCCGCTCAATGAAAGAAAGCAGTCACAGCTTCAGAAGTTACAGGAAATGGGCGCGCGTGTTGTTTATAGACAAACCGATATGACTGAAAAAGAAGCTGTTTATGCTTTAACGAAAGAGATTCAAGAGGAATATGGCGGCTTAAATGGCATCATTCATAGCGCAGGCATTATAAAAGATAATTTCATTATTAAGAAAAAGAAAGACGAGATTCAAGATGTGCTCGCTCCAAAGGTCACCGGCCTGATTCATCTTGACGAAGCAACGAAAGATATCCCGCTCGACTTTTTTATCCTTTTTTCTTCAAATGCCGGGACAGTGGGAAGTGCAGGACAGGCGGATTACGCAATGGCAAATGCTTTTATGAATACATTCAGCGAGTACCGGAATGTCCAAGCAGCACATCACAAGCGCTACGGGAAAACCCTTTCCATGAGCTGGCCGCTGTGGAAAGACGGGGGCATGCATGTTGATGCTGAAACCGAAAGGATGCTGACGAGAGATACGGGTATGGTCGCCATGGAAACAGATGACGGAATTCAGGCATTATACCATGGGTGGGCCTCAGGAAAATCGCAGCTGATGGTGGCTGCAGGCGCGGCAAGCAAAATCCATTCATTTTTGGATCAAACAGGAAATGGACAATCTCCAAATGGAAAATACAAAAGTGAAATTCAGCATACTGAAAATGCGAGTTACGTGATGGGAGCCGACGAAGAGATGCTGAGAGAAAAAGCAGAGGATTATTTCAAGAGTGTGCTTTCCTCAGTTACAAAGCTGCCTGTCAGCCAGATTGACACCGAAGCTCCAATGGAGGATTACGGAATCGATTCAATTATGATCATGCATGTTACCGGACAATTAGAAAAAGTATTCGGTTCATTGTCTAAAACCTTGTTCTTTGAATACCTGAATATTCGGTCATTATCACAGTATTTTACTGAATCACATAGAGAAAAGCTGTTACACATCTTGGGGATTGAATCAGAAACATCTTCTTCAATAGAGGAAAATAGAAAGCCAGATTCTGAGACCGAAGAGAAAAAAGAAATTCCGGTTCGCCGCAGAAAGTCCGGATTCGTCCCCATGCAAAGAAACGGGCAAAAGCAGTCTGCTGAAAAAGAAACGGAAGAGATTGCGATTATCGGAATCTCCGGACGCTATCCGCAAGCAGACAACATCCATGAACTGTGGAAAAACTTGAGGGACGGACACGACTGTATTACCGAGATTCCTGAAGACCGCTGGGACCACAGTCTCTATTACGATAAAGATAAGGACAAACCAGAAAAAACGTACAGCAAGTGGGGAGGCTTTATTAAGGATGTAGATAAGTTTGACCCGCAATTTTTTCATATCTCTCCTCGTGAAGCAAAATTAATGGATCCGCAGGAGCGTTTATTTTTGCAATGTGTTTACGAAACGATGGAGGATGCCGGATATACAAGAGAGCACCTCGGCCGTAAACAGGATGCTGAGCTTGGCGGAAACGTAGGCGTTTACGTCGGTGTCATGTACGAAGAATATCAGCTGTACGGAGCGCAAGAACAAGCGCGTGGCCGGTCTCTGGCTTTACCGGGAAATCCGTCCTCTGTAGCAAACCGGGTATCCTATTATTTCGATTTCCATGGACCGAGTATGGCTCTGGATACGATGTGCTCTTCTTCATTGACCGCTATACATTTGGCTTGCCAAAGCTTGCAGCGCGGTGAATGTGAGGCAGCTTTCGCAGGGGGAGTCAATGTTTCAATCCACCCCAATAAATATTTGATGCTTGGACAGAACAAATTTATGTCAAGCAAAGGCAGGTGTGAAAGCTTTGGACAGGGAGGAGACGGCTATGTACCGGGAGAAGGCGTTGGAGCTGTACTCCTTAAGCCATTGTCCAAAGCGATTGAAGATGGCGATCACATTTATGGAGTCATTAAGGGCACAGCCATTAACCACGGAGGAAAAACAAACGGATACTCAGTCCCTAATCCAAAAGCTCAGGCAGAGGTCATTAAAAAGGCGGTTACAGAGGCGCAAATTGACCCGCGGGCTATCAGTTATATCGAAGCGCATGGCACAGGCACTTCACTCGGAGATCCTATTGAAATAACAGGACTGGCTAAAGTGTTCTCAGAACATACGAAAGACAAACAATTTTGTGCCATAGGCTCAGCCAAATCAAATATCGGGCACTGTGAGAGTGCAGCGGGCATTGCGGGATTAACAAAGGTATTGCTTCAAATGAAATACAGACAGCTGGCGCCTTCCCTTCATTCAAAAGTGCTGAATCCGAATATTGACTTCTTCAATTCTCCATTCAAAGTCCAGCAAGAGCTTGAAGAATGGAAGAAGCCGATCATTGAAGTAAATGGAAAAGAAATTGAATATCCGCGAATCGCAGGCCTCTCATCATTTGGCGCCGGAGGGGGTAACGCCCATATTCTAATAGAAGAATATGCTTCGAAATCTGAGCCAGAGCATTCTTCAGCGGGACAGACGGCTGTTATTGTGCTTTCAGCAAAAAATGAAGAGAGACTTCAAAAACGGGCGGAACGATTGCTGGATGCTCTCCGTGAGGGGCGTTATTCTGAAGCCGATCTGCCTCGTATCGCATATACGCTTCAGGTCGGACGGGAAGCAATGAATGAGCGTTTGGCGTTTGTGGCTGAAAATATGCAGGAGCTTAAAGAAAAGCTGAATGATTTTATATCTGGAAAAGAACACATTGATCACTTATATCGGGGACAAGTGAAGCGAAATAAAGAAACCATGGCAGTTTTTGCGGCTGATGAAGATATGGCGAAGACAATTGAAGCATGGGTTCGCAAAGGAAAATTCGCAAAGTTTTTAGACCTCTGGGTCAAAGGGTTAAATATCGATTGGAACATGCTTTATCAAAATGGTAAGCCGCGCCGTATCAGCTTGCCTGCCTATCCTTTTGCAAGAGACCGTTATTGGATAGAAGAAGCTGTGGTGAAGACAGTTGAAAAAAGACCGGTGAAGCCTGCTGTTACACCACAGTCAGTCATCCAAGCGCCATTTATTCCGGAAAAAGTCAGCGATAAGCCTGCCAATATTTCGTTACAGCCTTTGATGGCAAGCAGTCAGGAAACACCGCAAAGTACATCTGTTCTGCTGCAGCCGGTTAGAAAGCAGCAAACCATAACTGCTGAAGTCTTATGTGATGAATTGTCGGCAAGCTTAGCAGACGTGTTATATATGGATCAAAATGAAATCGACCCGGACGAGGCATTCATTGATATCGGCATGGACTCCATTACCGGTCTTGAATGGATAAAATCAATCAATAAGAAATTTGGTACATCGCTTCTTGTGACCAAGGTTTATGATTACCCGACAATCCGTGATTTTGCCGCTTTCTTAAAAGATGAAGTAAGCACACAAGCTGATGGAGAAAATGCAGAAAACCATCAGCAAAAATCAGAGGAGACGTATACACCGAACCAACGGGAATCCATCTCATCTAAACCGGATAATATTTCGTTGCAGCCTTTAGGCCATCATGAGCTGGAGCAGCAGAAACCAGTTGAAGACATTCAATATGCAGCTGCGGAAATTTCTGTTTCCAGTCAATATGCTGGAACAATTGAAACACTGAATGATGAATTAAAGGAAAGCATTGCTGAAGTGTTATGCATGGATTCCCAAGAGGTCGATATCGATGACACCTTTATCGATATCGGAATGGACTCCATTACAGGACTAGAATGGATAAAAGCAATCAATAAGCAATATAGCACATCATTTTCAGTTACCAAAGTTTATGATTATCCAACAATTCGTCAGTTTGCAAATATGTTAAAAGCCGAGCTTGTCAATCATAGTAATAGAAGTAAAGAAATAGCGGATGAGCTTTTCCAAGAGAATAAACAGCCTGAAGCACCAGCTAAAGCGAAACCCTCGGAGCGTTCGATTCAGCCCGTTCGGCTGCCAGCGATGAAAGCGCCTGAACAGAAACCAGACCGATCTCATCAAGGTTACCGAGACGATGCGATAGCCATAGTCGGGATGGCAGGCAGATACCCCGGTGCCAAGGATGTAAGAGAATATTGGGATCATCTGGTCAATGCAAGAAATGCGATCCGTGACATTCCGAAATCACGGTGGGATGTAGACAAATACTATGACCCGGCACTGAATCAAAAGGGGAAAGTCTACTGCAAATCACTGGGGATGCTGGATGATATTGAACATTTTGATCCGCTGTTTTTTAATATTCCGCCGTCAGAAGCTGAACTGATAGACCCGCAGCATCGAATCTTTTTGCAGGAAGGCTATAAAGCATTCGAGGATGCCGGATATAATGCGCAAACGTTAAGCAATAAAAAGTGCGGTGTTTATCTTGGCATTATGAGCAATGAATACGGAGTGATGCTGAATAGGAATCAGGCAAGAGCAAGCGCCACCGGAAACAGCTTTGCGATAGCGGCAGCGCGTATTCCGTATTATCTCAATTTAAAAGGACCGGCGATTCCGATCGATACGGCATGCTCATCCTCACTAGTCGGTACACATTTAGCGCGTCAAGCATTAGTAAACAAAGAAATTGATATGGCGCTGGTGGGAGGAGTCACCTTATACCTGACACCGGAATCTTATATCAGTATGTGTGAAGCCGGCATGCTGTCTCCTGATGGACAATGCAAAGCATTTGATAATGGCGCAAATGGTTTTGTTCCCGGAGAAGGGGCAGGAGCGCTCGTTTTGAAACGGCTGAAAGATGCAGAAGCGGATCGTGATCACATCTATGGTATTATTATCGGTTCGGGCATTAATCAGGACGGGAAAACAAACGGAATTACGGCACCGAGCGTGAAAAGCCAAATGGATCTGGAACGGGATATATATGAGACATATGGCATACATCCTGAAAGCATTAGCTATGTTGAAATGCACGGCACCGGAACAAAACAAGGAGATCCAATAGAATTAGAGGCGCTGTCAACCGTATTTAAAGAGAAAACAGACAAAAAGCAATTTTGTGCGATCGGTTCAGTGAAAAGCAACATTGGCCATACATCAGCGGCAGCGGGTGTTGCCGGGGTTCAAAAAGTGCTGATGTGCATGAAACATAAAACGCTGGTGCCTACATTGAACTTCTCTGAACCTAATGAGCATTTTCATTTTGAAGAATCGCCTTTGTATGTAAACACTGAGCTTAAGCATTGGGAAACGGCTGATAGAAAACCGCGGCGGGCCTGTGTGAGTTCTTTTGGATATAGCGGAACGAACGCCCACCTCGTGATTGAAGAATATCAGTCTGATAGAAACAATGATCCATTGCCAGATCGCCATCATTCAAAGTTATTTGTGCTCTCAGCGAAAAAAAGGCAGCAATTGAAGGCTTATGCCCAATCGATGAGAGACTTCGCAGATTCTAATAAAGATATCAATCTGGATGATATGGCATATACCCTTCAGACTGGCCGGGAACCAATGGACTACCGAATGGCATTTTTGGCTGATTCGAGAGAAATGCTTATCAAAACGCTTGAAGACTATATTGCAGATATTCCGAATACAGAAATGTATGACGCGCATGTCAAAACGAAGAAAAGTGAAATGAAAGTGTTTGAAACAGATAATGACGCCAAAGCCCTGCTGGAAACGTGGATTGAGAAAAAAAGGCTGGAGAAGCTGGCGGAATTATGGGTAAAAGGATTGCGAATAAACTGGAACGAGCTTTATGGCGATCACATGCCTCGCCGAATCAGTCTGCCTGCTTATCCGTTTGCAGAAGAGTACTATTGGCTGCCTAATGAAGATGCTGCAGAAAAAGACAGCCGTTCGGCATTGCCATCTGCTGCACGGCCTACGAAACAGAGCTTGTTACAAAAACAGTGGCAGTATTGCCCGATTACATCAGCAGAACGTAGGAGCCAAACGGTTGCCATATTGGCAAACGCAGAAACAAGGTCATTGGCTGGAGAGCTTTCCCAGTATTTCTCGAGCTATCGCATCATTGACAGCCAAGAGCTTGAGCATCTGTCAGACGCCGACTGGGAAAATGTCGGCGGAGCAGTGGATTTGATCGGATGCGGAATGAGCCATGAGCAATCGCTAAACTGGATCAGTTGGCTGCAAAAACTGATTGAGTTTGGCCGTAAACACAAGCAAGAATTGACTGTCTTGTGTGTGACGAAGGGGCTCGAGTCTTACGAAAATAAAGCTGTTAATCTGTCCGGTGCATCCCGGGCCGGTCTATACCGAATGCTCCAAAGTGAATACAGTCACCTTACATCAAGACATATGGACACAGACCATGTAACAGCTGAAAAGGAGCTGGCCAGACAGATTGCAGATGAATTTTATGCTGACAGCAGAGACACCGAAGTCTGTTATCGAGACGGACGGCGTTATCGCGCATATTTGGACGAGCGAACAACAGATGCTGTTAATCAAAAAGAATTATCGTTTCCGTCAGACCAGGTGCTGCTGATTACAGGTGGGACAAGAGGGCTTGGATTGGTGTGTGCGCGTCATTTTGTGCAAACATACGGGGTGAAACGATTGGTTCTCACCGGCCGTGAAGTCATGCCCCCGCGTGAACAGTGGGAGTTTCTTAAAGCGAAAAACACGCCGCTTGCTCAGAAATTGAAAGCCATCCAAGAGTTGGAAGCAATGGGCGCTCAAGTACAAGTACTGTCTCTTCAGCTATCCGATCCGCTTGCTGTCAAACAAAGCATCGAGACGATTCAGCAAACGATGGGAGCGATTGGCGGAGTGATTCATTGTGCCGGGGCAGTGAATAAACATAGTCCGGCATTTATAAGAAAATCAGCAGAAGAAATTCAAGCCGTGCTGGAGCCGAAAGTCGGAGGGCTTCAAACCTTATTTGACCTGCTCAAAGATGAGCCGCTGCAATTCTTTGTTTTATTTTCATCTGTATCAGCGACCGTCCCTGTGCTTGCGGCCGGACAAGCTGATTATGCAATGGCGAATGCATTTATGGATTATTTTGCAGAATCACATAAAGATAAATATCCGATCGTCAGCATTCAGTGGCCAAATTGGAAGGAGACCGGCTTAGGCGAGGTTCGAAGCAAAGCTTTAGAACAGACCGGACTGTTAGGCTTGAATAACGAGGAGGGATTGCAGCTTCTGGATCAGATTCTTTCTGAAAAACAAAAAGCTGTTGTCCTGCCCGCGATTCACCATACAGATGTATGGCAGCCGGGTAAGCTCATGCAGCACTCACTGACGGATAAGGCTTTCCAGCGTGCTGAGACAAGAGAATCAGACAGCGCTCAAAGCTTGTTCTATGGAACAGTAGAATGGCTTGTGACTATTTTTTCTGACGAGCTGAAGATAGGCGCCGAAGACCTTGAAACTGATGAGCCTTTTCAAGAATACGGAGTAGATTCGATTATTTTGGCGCAGCTATTACAGCAGATTAATCAAAAGTTAAAAGGAGATATCGATCCATCTATTTTATTTGAATACCCCACAATAGAATCTTTTGCAAAGTGGCTGATTTCTGAATATAAATCTGCCTTACCAGATGCTGTACATTCAGCTGCTTCAAAAGGACACGTGCCTGATGCGGCATCATTGCCGCCCGATCAGGCTTCCGCGGCGAAACAGCAAATGCAAAAGGCAAGCGACATAAAACCGGCGCTTCATGCAGAAGACATCGCGATCGTTGGCCTGACATGCCGATTTCCCGGAGCGGAAACGCTGGAGGCATACTGGGATTTAATACGTGACGGTCGATCAGAGATCAAACCCGTGCCGCCTGAACGCTTTGGCAATTCCAGCTCGTATTATGCCGGGGTAATTGAGGATCTGAACCGATTTGATCCTGATTTCTTCCTGATGTCCGATGATGATGTCAGAGCAATGGACCCGCAGGCTTTGGCAGTATTGGAAGAAAGTCTGAAGCTGATGTATCACGCCGGGTACACCGAAAAGGAAATGAAAGGCATGCGGGCTGGTGTCTATATAGGAGGTCGCAGTCAGCACAAGCCTGATCAATACAGTCTTTCAAAAGCGAGAAATCCGATTGTGGCTGGAGGACAAAACTATTTAGGCGCTAATATTTCACAATTTTTTGATTTACGAGGACCGAGTATTGTTTTGGATACAGCTTGTTCCTCTGCATTGGTCGGCATGAATATGGCCATTCAGGCTTTACGAAGCGGAGATATCGAGGCAGCGGTTGTCGGCGGTGTCAGTTTGCTCGATACAGATGCACATCGAATGTTTCAGGAACGCGGACTTTTAAGTGACAAGCCGTCTTTCCATGTATTTGACAAGCGAGCAGAAGGCGTCGTTTTAGGAGAAGGCGTGGGAATGGTTTTAGTCAAAACGGTCAGCCAAGCACTTGAAGACGGAGATTCCATTTATGCTGTCATTAAAGCCGCAGCTGTAAACAATGACGGAAGAACGGCAGGCCCGTCCGCGCCGAATCTTGAGGCGCAAAAGGACGTGATGCTGTCGGCGCTTGAGAAAAGCGGCAAAAAGCCTGAAGAAATCAGTTATCTCGAAGCAAATGGATCTGGTTCAGTTGTGACGGACTTGCTTGAGCTTAAGGCGATTCAAGCGATTTACCGTTCCCGCTGCAATGCTCCATTAGGATTGGGGTCGGTTAAACCTAACATCGGCCACCCTTTATGCGCAGAAGGGATAGCAAGCCTGATTAAGGTCGCTTTGATGCTGAAACATAGACAATTGGTTCCGTTCCTGTCAGGTGATGAGAAAATGACGCATTTTAATATTGAGGAAACGGATTTGTACTTTTGTAAAACACAAGCCGAGTGGAAAGAGAAAACGCCGTCTGCAGCGATTAATTGTTTTGCCGATGGAGGAACGAATGCCCACTTGATTATAGAAGCCTGGGATGACTCGGCTGATCGGCCGATCAGAAGAAAGCCTTTGCCGCTGCCGGCACTGCATCGGCGGCCCGTTTTAACAGAGAATCGAGCCCTATCAGCTCAAACTGAGCGGGGACAAGGGTTTTCAGACAAGAGTGCTCCTAAAGAAATGTTTTGGAAAACTTTCAAATAAGAGAGGAGTGGGAACATGATAACTGAACAACTGCGCATCTCATTAAATAATCCTATCATGTGCAATCACAAGGTATATGGACAAGCGTTATTACCCGGCCTTGCTTATATAGATCTGATTTATCAAGTATTCCAAGAACATGGTTACGCTTATCAAGAGCTAGAACTGAAAAATCTGACCATTTTTTATCCTCTGATCGCGGAAGCATCGTATGACATTGCCCTGACAATCCAAGTGTCTGAAAGCAAAAAAAGGGACATGGTCCATCTTAATTGAAGGGCAAAAACAGCATGGAGAGTCGTTATCAGGTCATAGACGATATGCTTCGGCCGAGATGCATCATAAAGCACCAGCTGCTTTCACGGAAAAGATTGACCTTCATCAATGGAAAAAAGCGGCCGGCCGAATTCTGAATTTGGACGACATCTATGATCAATGCCGCCGTCAAGAATTAGTGCATACAGGCATGATGATAGCAGAAGGACAGGTATATGAAACAAAAGAGGCCGCTTTGATTGATGTATCTGTCGGACAAGAAGCATTGCTTCATTCTGAGGCTTTTATGTTTCATCCGACGCTCATCGACGGCAGCGGTTTAGGGTCAAGCGGCTTGCTCTCAAGTGTAAATAAAAACGAACAGACTGTGTATCTGCCTTTGTTTTTCGAATCCTTTACAGCTTCGGAGCCATTACAAAAAGAATGTGCGGCGCGCATTCAAGCTTCCTCCGTGCGCCAGAAAAACGAGCTTACTTATATGACCATTGAATATTTTAATTCTTCTGGACAAAAAGTAGCCGAACTCAAAAACTTCGCAAGCAAGTCTGTCCGGGATGCGAAGGCCTTTCAGCCTGAAAAAGAAATCGATCAGCTCCAGGAAGAGAGTGTGGTAAAAGAAACTTCTGTCTCTCATGACGCTGGCCGGAAATACAATGCGTTTGAAAGGTTACTGCGTCAGTTGCTGGCTGAACAGCTTGAAAAACCGGCAGAACAAATGGATATTCACGCCGGGTACTATGAGCTTGGGTTAGATTCGCCATCCTTGCTTGAAATTGTTCAGGCGATAGGATCTCATGTTGGAGAAGATCTCTCTCCCACTTTGCTGTTTGAATATACAACGATTGCAGAATTATCAGCGCATTTGGCTGAAAACTATTTGTTTGGAGAGGCGGACGATGCTGTCCGCCAGCCTCCTGCATCACTGCCGGAGTCTTTAGATGCTCTTTCTTCCCCGCCAAAAAAAGCGGAGGACATTGCGATCATTGGGATGGCAGGCCGTTATCCTAAGGCGAAAAACATACAAGAATTTTGGGGAAATCTTAAGGCTGGAACAGACTGCATCAGTGAAATTCCGAAATCACGGTGGGAATGGAAGGAATTCGATGAACTGACAACACCTTCAGGAAAGCCTTTTTCAAAATGGGGCGGGTTCATTGAGGATGCCGATTGCTTTGATCCGCAATTCTTCAGAATTTCTCCCAGAGAAGCAGAAACCATGGACCCTCAAGAACGCTTGTTTTTAGAGACATGCTGGGAAGCCATTGAAGATGCAGGCTATACGCCTGAGACAATTGCTGCACAGCGAGGCACCAATAAAAGACGGCATGTCGGCGTCTTTGCCGGTGTCATGCATAAGGACTATTCTCTTATAGGTGCTGAAGCTTTATCCGAACAAAATCCCTTTCCTTTGTCCCTGAACTATGCGCAAATCGCCAATAGAGTGTCTTACTACTGTAATTTCCATGGACCAAGCATGGCAGTGGACACGGTCTGCTCATCTTCTTTGACTGCCATTCACTTGGCAATAGAAAGCATCCGGAATGGGGAATGTGAGGCTGCGATAGCAGGGGGTGTCAATTTATCTCTGCACCCGGCTAAATATATCAGCTATGGCAGTGTGGGGATGCACTCGAGTGACGGCTATTGTCATACATTCGGCGAAGGCGGTGACGGATACGTTTCTGGAGAAGGGGTTGGAACGGTATTATTAAAGCCTCTGCGAAAAGCTGAACAGGATGGTGACCGGATCTATGCCGTCATCAAAGGAAGTGCCATTAATCATGTAGGCAAAGTCAGCGGTATTACGGTTCCGAGCCCTATAGCGCAAGCCGATGTTATAGAAACCTGCTTAGAAAAAACAGGAATCGATCCGCGTACGGTCGGCTATGTGGAAGCGCATGGCACCGGCACCTCTTTAGGAGACCCAATTGAAATTCAAGGATTGGTGAAGGCTTTCAGCCGAAATACGCAGGATCAGCAATTTTGTTCGATCGGTTCTGTGAAATCAAATATTGGCCATGCAGAATCTGCAGCCGGCATCAGCGGGTTAACGAAGACCGTTCTGCAGCTGTATTATAAAACGCTGGTCCCATCCCTACACTCAGAAGAGCTGAATCCTTATTTGGAGCTGGATCAATCACCGTTTTTTGTTCAGCGCGAAGCAAAGAAATGGGAGCAGCCGGCATTGACGGAAAACGGAATGGAGATTAAGTATCCCCGCCGTGCCGGTGTAAGTTCGTTTGGAGCGTCAGGGTCCAATGCGCATATCATTTTGGAAGAATACATCCCGAAAGAGGACGCCTCAGCCTCTGTTTCGGTGAAATATGAAGAGGCAATTATTCCCTTGTCGGCGAGAAATATAGACAGGCTGCAAGCATACGCCGGCAAACTCATTGAGTTTCTTCACGAGGACATTAATCTTTTTGAGCTTGCTTATACACTGCAGGCAGGACGGGTGGAAATGGAGGAGCGGGCAGCCTTCATCGTGAAAGACATAAAGGATCTAATTCATCAACTTCAAGCATTTGTAAAAGGTGAAGAAGCCGATCGCTGCTGGACCGGACAGGCCAAAGAGGGCCAAGGGTTTACCGGGGCAAAAGCGGGGGATTTGGAGAACATCGCGGAATCTTGGGTTCAAGGAAAACAGGTCAACTGGGATGAACTATACGGCGCTCGCAAGCCGCTTAAAGTAAGTGTTCCAACCTACCCGTTTGCAAAAGAACGCTACTGGATACCGGCACCTGAGACGAAAATCAGCGGCAGAACAACGAATTCTGCATTACATCCGCTGCTGCATAGGAATACGTCAGACTTTTCTGAGCAGCGCTTTAGCTCTAGCTTCACAGGCAAGGAATTTTTTCTATCAGATCATGTTGTGCAGGGACAGAAAATCCTGCCGGGTGTTGCCTATTTAGAAATGGCAAGGGAAGCAGCGGAAAAAGCAGCGGGTGATCTGGGAGAGGGACAAAGAATTGTGTCGCTCAGAGACATCGTCTGGATTCGTCCTATCGCGATTGAAAGTGAACCAAAAGAGATACATATTGGCCTTTATCCTGAGGAGAGCGGAGAGATCAGCTATGAGATTTACAGCAAAGATGAAAACCAGATGATACACAGCCAAGGGACTGCAATCCTAGGGGCTGAACCGGACATTCCTGTTTTAGATATTAAAGCGCTGCAGGCGGAATGCAGTCTGGACACAGTGACATCAGAGCAATGCTATGCGGCGTTTCGGAAGATAGGGCTTGACTATGGAGAGGGCTATCAAGGGATTAAAAAAGTGCTTATCGGACACGAACAATTGCTTGCAAAAATCTCCTTACCCGCTTTTTTGGAAGACGGTAAGAAGCAATTCATGCTCCATCCGAGTTTGATGGATTCCGCTTTCCATGCATCGATTGGTTTTATCGTTAGCTCAGTCAATACGGATGCTCAAGTCCATAAGCTGTCTCTGCCGTTTGCAATGCAGGAACTTAACATTCTTGCCTCTTGCCCTTCTGAAATCTGGTCTTATATTAGATTCAGTTCAGACAGTAAGGCAGAGGACAAAATCAGAAAGTATGATATTGATCTATGCGATGAAGATGGGAATGTCTGTGTGCAAATGAAGGGGGCTTCCATTAGAGCGCTGGAAGGAGAACCTCAATCTCCGGAAGCAATAGCAGCGGGGTCTTCATCGATAGGACATACAATGATGGTTCCTGTCTGGGAACCAGTGTCTCCAAATGCGGAGAGCGGTGTCTCGGCTGCCGGTGGACAAGCCGTTTTATTAGGGGGTACTGAGCACGAACAGAAGTTAATGAAACAATACTATCCTCAGGCTGTGGTTTTGGATATCCAGCCGGCAGATCACATGGAAACGATAGCAAACAAGCTGCAAGCGTGCGGCAGCATTGACCATGTACTGTGGATTGCCCCGCTACACTCGGAGCAAATGTTTATTGAAGAACAGGAAGAAAACGTTCTTCACGTATTTAAGCTTGTGAAAGCACTTCTTCAATTAGGCTATGGCGGGGAAAAGCTGGAATGGTCAATTATCACCATCCAAGCGCAGCCGATTACTCAGCATGAAGCTGTCAATCCTGCTCATGCTAGCATTCATGGACTCATTGGCACAATGGCTAAGGAATATCCGCATTGGAAGATCCGGCTGATTGACCTTGAAGAAGGCTGCACTTGGCCGATCAAACAGATGTTTACACTCCCTGCAGACCGTCTTGGGCACGCGTGGGTCTATCGGAATCACCAATGGCATCAGCAGCAATTGATTCCCTATCAGCAATCCCCGTCAAATGATACGTTATATCGAACCGGCGGAGTGTATGTGGTTATTGGAGGATCTGGGTACATCGGAGAGGCGTGGAGTGAGTATATGATCCGCCGCTATCAGGCGCAGATCGTTTGGATTGGACGCAGTCAAATCAATGATGCCATCCAGGCAAAATTAAACCGTCTCTCGGCACTTGGACCTGCGCCTTACTATATTGCAGCCGATGCTGCGGATATGCATTCATTGCAGCAGGCTTATGAACAAGTGAAAAAACGCCATCCTCATATTCATGGGATCGTTCATTCTGCAATGGTTTTATTTGAACAAAGCCTGGAAAATATGACGCTCGAAGAATTCAGAACTGGATTGGCGGCAAAGGTGGATGTAAGTGTTCATATGGCCCAAGTATTTCAGCAGGAGGATTTGGATTTTGTTCTATTTTTCTCTTCGCTTGTGTCCCATATCAAAAATGTGAAGCAAAGCCATTATGCCTCTGGCTGTGCGTTCGCAGATGCATTTGCTTACCGGCTGTCCCAAAGCTGGAGTTGTCCCGTTAACGTCATGAATTGGGGATATTGGGGGAACAGTGAAGCGGCCGAAGATGAAAATTATGTGCAGCTCATGAATCAAATTGGCTTAGGCTTAATTGAACCTGAGGAAGGGATGAAAGCGTTAGAAGCCCTGCTTTCAGGGCCTGTCAGCCAAACGGCTTTCATTCATACGACTAAACCTGTTGCAGTCGAAGGAGTGAATCAGAAGGAATTCATCACCCTTTACCCGCAGCAGCCTTCGATAGACGCCGAAAGCCTGAAGAGACGCCTGCCGGAAACTCGGAAAATAAAAAGAGTAACACACGAGGAGCTGGACGCTCTCCTTTACAGACTTCTATTAGCGCAGCTGCAGACGGCCGGGCTGTTTGATGGTCATACATTATCGGTTGAACGTCTTCAACGAAACAACAATACTCGTGAGTTTTATGAAAAGTGGCTCCGGCAAAGCAGCGAATTCCTTCTGCAGCAAGACTACCTTAAAAAAGATGGAGATTCTTTGGTGAGGAAGGACAAGGCAGAGGATATAGACATGCTTTGGAATGAATGGGATGCAAAGAAATCAGAATGGCTCCAAGACAGCAACACAAAAGCGATGGTTGTATTAGCTGAGGCCATGCTGAAAGCATTACCGGATATCCTGACAGGGAAGGTGCCTGCGACGGATATCATGTTCCCTCATTCGTCAATGGAATTGGTGGAAGGTATTTATAAGCATAACCAAGTTGCAGACTACTTCAATACAGTGCTCGCTGATACGTTAACAGCTTACGTAGATGAACGGCTGAAACAGGACCCTAAAACCTCCATTCGCATTATGGAGATAGGCGCAGGCACTGGCGGCACGAGTGCCGGAATCTTTCAAAAACTGAAAACCTATCAAAATCATATAGGAGAATATTGTTATACAGATCTTTCAAAGGCGTTTTTGCTGCATGCAGAAAAAGAGTATGGGGCGGAAAATTCTTACCTGACATATCAGCTATTTGACGTAGAAAAACCGATCGATCAGCAGGAAATCGAGGCAGGCGGCTATGACGTTGTAATTGCCGCTAATGTCCTTCACGCGACAAAAAATATTCGCCAAACGCTGCGGCATGCAAAAGCTGTGATGAAGCACAACGGATTGCTGTTACTAAATGAAATGGCGGGAAACAGCTTGTTTCCGCACATCACCTTCGGACTGTTGGAAGGCTGGTGGCTGTATGAAGATCCTGCGTTGCGAATTCCCGGCTGTCCTGGTCTATATCCAAACAAATGGAAAGAGGCCTTAGAAAGCGAAGGCTTTGAATCCGTGTTCTTCCCGGCAGAAGCAGCACATGACCTCAGTCACCAGATCATAGCAGCCTCAAGCAACGGAGTGGTGCGCCGTATGGCTATGGACATGGCGCCTCCTGCAGAAAAGAATTTTTCACCAGTGAGGAAGGAGCCGGCATCTGTCCAAAACGTAGCTTCAGAGATAGGCGGATCATCAAATGATGCCGTCTTGATAGAAAAAAGCACCGAGTATATGAAAAAACGAATCGGACAAACATTGAAAATCCCTGCAAGTAAAATTGATTCATCTGAACAGCTTGAGAAGTACGGCATCGATTCCATTGTCGTTGTTCAGCTCACGAATACATTGCGTAAGGAACTGGACCATGTGAGCAGCACTTTATTTTTTGAGTATCAGACAATAGACGCGTTAGTGGAGCACTTAATCAAAACGAAAAAAGAAGCACTTATGAGACTGACAGGCCTTGACCATCAAGTGCAAAATGACAAGCCGGTAGCAATCAATAACAAATCTTCACAGGAGGCTGGGCAGGTGCCTGACACAACCCGGCGCTATCGTAAGCTTGGCCGCAGCCGCGAGATAGAAGCACCATCACTGGCACAAGCACCGGTCAGCCGTGATGTTGCCATTATCGGCATATCCGGGCGTTATCCTCAGGCGGAGACAGCAGAAGAATTTTGGAACAATCTAAAAGAAGGAAGAAATTGTATAGAGGAAATCCCGAAAGACCGCTGGGATTGGAAAGCATATTACGATAAAGAAAAAGGAAAAGAAGGCTCGATTTATACAAAATGGGGCGGATTTATCAAAGGTATGGATACTTTTGATCCTTTATTCTTTCAAATTTCTCCGCTAGAAGCAGAAAGAATGGACCCTCAGGAGCGATTATTTCTGCAAACCGCCTATGCGAGTATTGAAGATGCGGGATACACACCAGACTCGCTCTGCTCAAGCAGAAAAGTCGGCGTCTTTGCCGGAGTAATGAACAAAAATTATCCTACTGGCTACGGTTATTGGTCCATTGCCAACAGGGTATCCTATTTGCTGAATTTCCAAGGCCCGAGCCTTGCTGTTGACACAGCATGTTCGTCTTCTCTGACAGCGATCCATTTGGCGTTAGAAAGCATTTACAGCGGATCAAGTGAGTGCGCCATTGCCGGCGGCGTCAATTTAGTTGTCGACCCTGTTCACTATCAGAACTTATCTGTCATGAACATGCTCTCTGAAACTGACAAATGTAAATCATTCGGTGATGACGCAGATGGGTTTGTTGATGGAGAAGGAGTGGGTGCCGTCATTTTAAAACCTTTGCAAAAAGCAATAGAAGACGGTGACCATATATATGGGGTGATAAAGGCCAGCTCCATTAACAGCGGAGGCAAAACCAACGGATATACGGTTCCAAATCCGAATGCCCAAGCCAAGCTGATTAAAGAAGCCAT
The DNA here is from genome assembly GCF_001517105.1 of Bacillus halotolerans. Classification (GTDB taxonomy): domain Bacteria; phylum Bacillota; class Bacilli; order Bacillales; family Bacillaceae; genus Bacillus; species Bacillus halotolerans. The sequence goes on along the minus strand of NZ_LPVF01000010.1, from coordinate 254,418 downwards.
TCAGCATGCCAATATCCCAGCCAGAACGATCAGTTATCTGGAGGCACACGGAACAGGCACTGCATTAGGAGATCCGATTGAGATTGCTGGATTAACAAAAGCGTTTGAGGAAGATACACAAGAAAGACAGTTCTGCGCGATCGGCTCCAGCAAATCCAATATTGGTCATTGTGAAAGTGCAGCCGGCATCGCCGGTTTGACAAAAATACTGTTTCAGTTTAGATACGGTCAAATCGCACCATCATTGCATGCTGAGCGTTTGAATCCAAATATTGAATTCAGTCAAACTCCGTTTATCGTTCAGCAAAAGCTTGGTGAATGGAAGCGGCCGATCATTGACGGTCGGGAAGTGCCGAGACGCGCCGGATTAAGCAGTTTTGGTGCCGGAGGGTCAAATGCCCATCTGATTTTAGAAGAATATATTCCAAAAACCGAGGCACAAACACCTCAAGCTCCTCCTCCTGCTCTGATCGTGCTGTCAGCGAAAAACAGTGAACGGCTTCAAGAAAGAGCGGAGCAGCTGCTCAATGCCGTTCGCGAAAAAAGGTACAGTGAATCAGATCTGGTCCGGATTGCCTTTACGCTGCAAACAGGCCGTGAAGCAATGGAGGAAAGGCTTGGCTTTATTGCCGAATCAATAGAAGATCTAGAGAGCAAGCTGCAAGATTTTATCGAAATGAAAGCAGAGGATCTATATCTGGATCGTATCGACGATAATAAACAAGCATTAGCGCTCTTATCAGCTGATGAAGATACGGAGAAGATGATAGACGCCTGGATGAGCAAAGGGAAATTTACGAAATTACTGGATCTTTGGGTGAAGGGCTTGTCTTTTGACTGGACAAAGCTGTACGGAGCTCATAAGCCGATCCGAATCAGCCTGCCGACATATCCATTTGCGAAGGAACATTACTGGGCATCAGGTGTTGAAAAGAGAACATCGTCCTTTGAAAACAATATAGAACACCAAGAGCAAGAGGACTTCGAGGTGATGACCTTTAAAGAAGTATGGAAAGAACAGCAGGTGTCTCTCACATCGAAAAGCTTCACAACTCTCGTCTGTTTTCTGACTGACAGAGACAAGCAACAAGCATTCGCTTCAGCTGTGAAAAGCTTTGATTCAGAGACCAAGGTCATATTTGTTTCTCAAGGCGAAACGTACGGCAAACAGTCTCCATACTCTTATCAAATTGTACGGAAGGACCCCGGCACTTTTGAGAAAGCCTTTCGTAGGATTCAGGAAGAACATGGAGAACCGGATGCAATCCTCTATTTATGGGCGACGGAGGATTCAAGCTGTAGTCAGGATTATTCCTGTGCAGTCTATTTATTGCAGGCTATGGCGGCCGCGAAGCTTCAACCTGCCCGTGTGTTATTGGCTGGATGTTTTGAAAGTGGTCTTGACCGAAGTTATCTGGAATCATGGATAGGATTTGAACGTTCACTCGGGCTAGTCCTTCCGAATACGAAAGTGACAGGAATCTTTCAGGATGCTGATCAAATTCCAAAAGAATCAATGGACGATTGGACAAGCAAGATCTGGACGGAATTACAGGCTTCAACTGAACAAACCGTCTTGTATCAGAATGAGAAACGTTATGTATGTCAGATTGAACAGACAACGTTACAGCCAGGCAACAGCAAATTGAAGTCCGGGGGAACTTACCTGATTACAGGCGGTTTAGGAGGGCTCGGTTATTTATTCGCCAAGCATTTGGCTAAAAACTATGCTGCGAACATCATTCTGACAGGACGAACGCCTATCAATAAAGAAAAACAAAAGCAGCTAAAAGTATTGAAGGATTTAGGCGGCGAAGCCATGTATGCAGAGGCGGATGTGTGTGATCCGATCGCAATGGGAGACTGCGTGAAACGCGGAAAAGACCGGTACGGCACCATCAATGGTGTCATTCATGCCGCCGGTATCGAGAGCGGGTCCTCTATTTTTGAAAAAGAGATGGATAGCTTCAAGCGTATTATTGAACCGAAAATCAATGGAACGATCGCACTTGACGAGTGGTTTAAAAAAGAAACCCTGGATTTTATCTGTTACTTCTCTTCGTCTTCTGCTATTTTAGGAGACTTTGGTTTTTGTGATTATGCGGTAGGGAATCGGTTCCAAATGGCCTATGCACATTACAGAAACGAGCTTCATCGCGGCCATACGTTTGTTATCAACTGGCCTGTATGGAAGGACGGCGGGATGACGATCGGGAATGCCGAAACTACCGAGATGTACCTGAAGTCAAGCGGTCAGCGCTTCTTAGAAGCGGAAGAAGGCATACGTATGTTTGAACACATTTTGTCTCAGCAGGATGCGCAGCATCTTATCATCGCCGGTCAGCCAAGCCGGGTCCGCCGCTTTTTAGGAATGACTGAAAGTGCCGTTCCAGAACCGGACATGATAGCCCCGCCTGCACAAGAAACATCGGGCGGGATGAAGAACCTAAGCGTTGAAAAACGTTTGGAAATGGACTTGAAAACGCATATTCACACCTTGCTTAAGATCTCAAAAGACAAGCTAGACTTGAATAAGAACTGGGCCGACTTTGGATTTGATTCCATCTACTTGGCTAAATTCTCGAACGTGTTAACTGACTATTACAAAGTCGAGATAACGCCTGCTTTATTTTTTGGCTATTCGACTTTAAAAGAATTAATCCGCTTCTTTTTAACGGATCATAAAGGCCTGATCGAGGAATTTTACCGGGGTGATGCATCTGATACTCAGAATCAGGCTGAAGCTGAAGTGCCGGTTTCTGCAGCGCTTCAATCGGAAAACAGCCATAGAAGCGGCCGGCAGCTTTACACAGAGCCTATCGCCATTATCGGAATGAGCGGCAGGTTTCCTCAAGCTGATTCGGTTCATGAATTGTGGGACAATCTGAAAAACGGAAAAAAATGCATTTCAGAAATTCCGAAAGACCGCTGGGACTGGCGTGAAGTCAAAGGACATCCAGAGAAAGCAGAAGTGCCGAGATGGGGCGCATTTTTGAAAGACATAGACCGATTTGATCCGCTGTTTTTTCACATATCGCCTAAAGAAGCCGAAAGTATGGACCCGCGCCAGCGATTGTTTCTGGAAGAAGCATGGCATACATTTGAGGACGCAGGATATATGGGAAATCGGATTAAAGGAAAGTCCTGCGGCGTTTATGTGGGTGTGGAAGAAGGAGAATATGCCCACTTAACCGGTGATACGGATTACATTACCGGCACTCAAAACGCCACATTGGCTGCGCGAATTGCATACGCATTAGATTTAAAAGGACCTAATATGGCGTTGACGGCAGCATGTTCCTCAGGACTTGTAGCCATTCATCAGGCTTGCGCAGCCTTGCGTCAGGGAGACTGTGAAATGGCTTTAGCCGGCGGCGTCAGTCTGAATATTTCTCAAATGTCTTATGAGGCGCTGACAAAGGCGGAAATGCTTTCTCCAGATGGACAATGCAAAGTGTTTGATCAGGATGCCAATGGGCTTGTGCCTGGTGAAGCGGTAGCAGCTGTTCTGCTGAAACCATTATCAAAGGCAATTGAAGATCAAGATCACATTTATGGATGTATAAAAGCAAGCGGCGTGAATTATGACGGCAAAACCAATGGAATGACAGCTCCCAATCCTTTTAGCCAGGCGGAATTAATAGAAAGCATTTATGAAAAATATCAGATCAATCCGCTGGATATTCAATATGTGATGGCGCACAGCACTGGATCAAATCTGGGAGATCCGCTTGAAGTACAGGCATTGACGGGTGCGTTCAGCAAATATACGAAACAGAAGCAATTCTGCACCATCGGCTCAATTAAATCATTAATCGGACACACATTTGCAGCTTCCGGTGTGGTTGCTTTGATCAGTATGCTGATGGCTATGAAAAATCAAACCATTCCGGCTACCCATGAATGTGAATCGAGCAATCCCTATATTCAGCTTGCAGAAAGCCCTTTTGTGCTTCACAAAGAGAACCAGCCATGGATCAGAAAAAATCATAATCCGAGGATGGGGACAATCAGCACAACGGGCATCAGCGGTACGAATGCGCATGCAGTAATTGAAGAATACATTCCGGATGAGCAGGCATCCGCGCATCAAGAACCAACCGAATGTCCGCAAGTTATCGTGCTTTCTGCTCAAAATGAGGATCGGCTTCACGATGCTGTTCTGCAAATGCTTGAGTATGCAGAGCAGAATGACAGCCTTTCATTACCTGATGTTGCGTATACACTCCAGGTTGGAAGAAAAGCAATGGAAGCAAGACTGGCGATCGTAGTGAATAATCAGGAACAACTGGTGCGAAAATTGAAGGAATTTGCAGAAGCGGTGAAGAATGGTGAATCATTCGGCCAATTTACATCCTTTTATACAGGGAATGTGGAAGAGATTTCAGAAGAAAGAGATGAAACATCTCTGAAAACGGTCGTCATAGAAAAAGATTTTAAAAAGATAGCAGATTGGTGGACGAAAGGAAATCATATTTCTTGGGAACTGCTCCATGAAGACAATAATGTCCGTATCGTTCCGTTACCTGGCTATCCATTTGCAAAGGAACGCTATTGGATCTCATCAGATAAGAATAGTAGACCATCGTCACAAGTCGCCCAAAGTGAGACTGACGAGTCCAATGAAGAGAAACACATTCAAGACATCATCGTACAATTTCTGGAACGAGAGCTGAGCCTGTCACGGCATCAAATCAATTTCAAAAGAAACGTTCGAGAATACGGGATGGATTCAATTCTTGGCCGAAAGCTGATGCGTCATTTAGAAAAGACCATTCAGATCAAGCTGACCGGCCGGGAGCTTCTTGAATTCCAGACAATCCAAGCGCTTTCTGCTTATGTGGCTTTAAAAGCTGAAGGAAAAAACCGAAGCGCGGAGGCTCTGCCGCAAAATCAAACCAACAGCCTGTACACTGACGAGCAAATCATCGGTTTGATGCAAGAGGTGGCGCAAGGGAAATTGGATTTTAAGAGTGTGCAAAACATCATAGAAGGGAGTTAATCGTATGAACCATAAAGAAATTCTCGATGCCTACAGATCAGGAGAATTAACGATTACTGAGGTAGAAGAACATCTTCAAAGTATGAAGCGTCAGTTGAAAAGCCCGCTTTCAGAAGGTCAAAAAGGGTTATGGATGCTTCAAAAAATGTCTCCTGATATGGGCGCATATAATATTCCTTTATGCTTTCGCGTCAGCAAAAAATTACATGTCGAGACGTTCAAGCAAGCCCTTCTGTTTGTACAGAAACAATATCCTGTTTTAACGAGTGTGATTCAAGAGGAAAATGGCATTCCATATCAAACGGTTCAGCCGTCGCAGGCTCTTCATTTTGAGGAAGCGGATATCTCAGCTATGCATTCAGCTGAGGTATTGCCCTGCCTAAAAGAAAAAGCTAAAGAACCTTTTCATCTGGAAACAGGTCCGTTAATGCGCACATATCTGTTTCATCAGTCAAATGAGGCATGCATTGTGCTTATCACGGTTCATCATATTATATTTGACGGTGTGTCAATGCTGACATTTATATCGACGCTTTTAGAGGCGTATCAACAATTGCTGCGAGGCGAAGAGCTGGTGCTGCAGACTTTACCGGCCGATTATCCTGACTTTGTTGACTGGGAAAATCGTATGCTGGGCGCTAGAGAAGGGGCTGAGCACCTTGCTTATTGGAAAGAGCAGCTGTCCGGAACGCTGCCTATTCTTGAGCTGCCGGCCGACCGTCCCCGTCCTTCAGCACAAAAATATAAGGGGCAAGCTTACAAAAGCTTGCTCCCTCATAACCTGAGCAAGCAAATAAAGTCGTTAGCCCGTTCTCATGATGTGAACGAATCTGTTGTGTATCTTTGTATTTATAAAGTGCTGCTGCATCACTATACAAAACAAAAGGACATCATTGTCGGAGTCCCGACAATGGGGCGGCCTGAAGACGGTTTTGAATCGATCATTGGGTACTTTATTAATATGATGGCTGTTCGGAGTAAAGAGATAGGAACCCAAACATGTCAAGAGTTCCTTCGAGACCTGCAGCTGACAGTGGCAGACGGACTTGACCATGCGGCATACCCGTTTCCGGCACTGGTAAGAGAACTGAATGTAGACCGCTCAGCAGCGGATTCTCCGATTTTTCAAACAGCCTTTCTCTACCAGAATTTCTTTCAGACAGCAGGCTTACAAAAAATGCTGAAGCAATATCAAGCTCTTGGCATCAAATATATCGAGGACATTCGGCAAGAAGGGGAATTCGAGCTGGCACTGGAAGTGTATGAACAAGAAAACGAAACAGTGCTTCATCTTCTGTATAACCCTGATATATATGAATTATCTTCCATTGAAAGAATGATGGAGAACTACATCAAACTCACTGAGAACATCATTAACGATCCGTCTTTATCACTTGAAACATACTCTTTACAGCTAGATCAGGAACAAATCAGCTTGTTCGAGCAATGGAATGCGACAAAGACAAATGACTCCAAAGACAAGTGCATACATGAGATTTTTGAGGAAAAAGCGAAAAAAACCCCCGATGCGATAGCGGTCGTATTCGAAGAGGAGACTCTTACATATAAGGAATTAGATCAAAAAAGCACATCGCTGGCCATTTACCTTCAAGCACAGGGGGCTGGACCAGAACGACCGGTAGGGATTTGTGCAGAGCGTTCGTTTGATATGCTGATCGGAATTTTAGGGATTCTGAAAGCTGGCGGGGCGTATGTGCCTCTAGATCCGAACTTCCCTCAAGAACGATTAGCGTACATGCTCAAAGACAGTGAAGCGTCCATTGTCCTTACACAATCTAAAGCTCATGACAAAGTAAACAAGATAACTGATGACAATGTAAAAGTCATCAATATCGATTTGGCTTGCAGTCAAACGGACACTGCTCAACAAAAAAGTGAATTGAAACGAGAAGTCAAACCCCATCATCTCGCATATATCATTTACACCTCGGGCAGTACGGGACAGCCTAAAGGAGTCATGGTAGAGCATCAGAGCATTATGAATACGCTGAATTTTCTTGAATCCCAGTATCCTGTCACTGCTGGGGACGCTTATTTATTAAAGACGAACTATGTTTTCGACGTATCCATATCGGAAATATTCGGCTGGTTTATCGGAAATGGCCGCCTTATTATTCTTCCGCCAGATGGAGAGAAATCACCGCAGCTGTGCATGGATGTGATTGAAAAATATCATGTGACCCATGTTAATTTTGTCCCTGCCATGCTGCATGTATTTTTAGAAACGGCAAAAGACAACAGGAAATTTACTGAAGAAGGACCAATCAAATACATGATGGTTGCAGGAGAAGCCTTTCCTAAGGAATTGGTGAAAAAGGCAGTATCCATCTTTAAAAACTGCCGTGTTGAAAATATTTACGGACCAACAGAAGCCTCCATTTACGCGACTTATTTCGGATGCGGAACAGGAGATATCGCCAGTCATCATACGCCAATCGGCAAGCCTGTATCCAATACGAAGATTTATATCGTGGACCAGCATTTAAAGCCTGTTCCGATCGGAAAACCTGGTGAGCTTTGTATCGCAGGCGACGGATTGGCAAGGGGCTATTATAACCAGCCTGGCCTGACAGCGGAAACATTTATTGACAATCCGTTTGAAGCTGGGACCAAGCTTTATAAATCCGGTGATTCAGCAAGATGGCTGCCTGACGGGAATATTGAATATTTAGGCCGCATTGACAGCCAGGTTAAAATCCGAGGTTTCCGAATTGAATTAGGTGCAATAGAAACGAAACTGAGTGAATATCCGGGCATTTTAGATCAGGCAGTAGTGGTCAAGCAGCTGGAAGGACATAAAAAGCTGGCTGCATATTATACGGAGCAAATTGGACATCCGCCTATCGATCTAAACGATTTGCGCCGCTGCCTGAAATCCAGCCTGCCGGAATATATGATACCTGCGCACTTTATCCGCCTGGATGAAATGCCGTTAACACCAAGCGGGAAAGTGAACCGCAAGGAATTGGAACATCGGAAGGTCATTTTAAATCATAGAAAAACACAACATTTACAGTTATCAGAAGTAGAGGGAAAAGTGCAGCTCATTTGGGAGGATATGCTGAAAGTCAGCGGTTTTGGGCCAGAGGACGGATTTTTCGATGTGGGAGGCGATTCACTTCTTGCCGTGGCCGTGGCGGAACGAATCCAAAAAGAATTTGACTGTGAATTCAGTGTAACGGAGCTGTTCGAGTACGCCAATATCCGGGCCAGCAGCCAATACATTATTGAAATGAAAAACACAGATGCGGCGGACATACCTCAAAATGAAAGCAAGCAGAATGTGAAGAGGGTGAAACAAACGGAACAGACGGAGCAGCAAGCGCTGCCGTTGTATTTTGAAGACAGTATTGCCATTGTGGGAATCTCCTGCCAGTTTCCGGGAGCGAAAAATCATCATGAGTTCTGGAATCAAATTAAAGAAGGCAAGGAAAGTATTCAATTTTTTTCAAAAGAAGAACTGCGAGAATACGGAGTGCCTGAAGAATTAATTCAACATCCTGATTACGTTCCTGTGCAATCTGTGATTGAGGGAAAAGATTTGTTTGACCCAGGTTTCTTTCAAATCTCTCCTAAAGATGCTGAGTTTATGGACCCTCAGCTTCGTCTCTTATTGCTGCATTCATGGAAAGCAATTGAGGATGCGGGCTATGTGGCAAAAGAGATTCCGGAAACAAGTGTATATATGTCTGCAAGCAACAATTCCTACAGAACGTTATTGCCGAAGGAGAGAACAGAAGGACATGAATCTCCGGATGGCTATGTCTCATGGGTATTAGCCCAAAGCGGAACGATCCCGACGATGATCTCGCACAAACTCGGATTAAAGGGGCCAAGCTACTTTGTTCATTCCAATTGTTCTTCTTCACTAGTAGGTTTGTATCAAGCGTACAAAAGTCTAACAGCTGGTGAATCTGAATACGCGCTTGTTGGAGGCGCAACCTTGCACGCGCAGTCAGGAATAGGCTATGTGCATCAAAACGGATTGAATTTTTCAAGTGACGGGCATGTTAAGGCATTTGACGCCGCAGCTGACGGAATGGCTGGAGGAGAAGGTGTAGCTGTCGTCCTATTGAAAAAAGCTGTGGATGCGGTAAGAGACGGAGACCATATTTACGCCATCATGCGCGGAATAGGAATCAATAATGACGGAGCTGATAAGGCCGGCTTTTATGCACCTAGCGTAAAAGGCCAAACAGAGGTCATACAGAGCGTATTGGACGAAACAGATATCCATCCTGAAACGATCAGCTACATTGAAGCACACGGTACAGGGACTAAATTAGGCGACCCTATTGAAATTTCCGCCTTAAACAAAGTGTACAGGCAATACACGGACAAAACACAATTTTGCGGAATTGGTTCGGTGAAAACCAATATCGGACATTTGGATACTGCCGCAGGGTTAGCCGGCTGCATTAAGGTTGCCATGAGCTTATCTCATAACGAACTTGCGCCAACTATCAACTGCCAGGAGCCGAATCCTAATATTCACTTTGACAGCTCTCCATTTTATGTTGTCCGCGAACGAAAATTATTACAGAAAAATCAAGGTGTACATCGGGCAGCGCTGAGCTCGTTTGGGCTTGGCGGAACGAACGCTCATGCCATATTCGAACAATATGAAAATGCCCAAGATACAAGAGCGGATAACGAAGGAAATCCTCCGTACCTCATTCCGGTATCGGCAAAGAACAGGGAGCGGCTGCAAGCATATGTAAAGGAATTGCTGACATTTGTCAGTCAAAATGATCTGACACAACACTCTTTAAGGGATTTGGCATACACCTTCCAGATCGGCCGGGAGGCGATGGACACAAGAGTTATTTTTATGGCGAGCGATTTGGAAGAATGGAAGCTGCAGCTGGAGCGTTTTGTGAATGGACAACCGTTGACAGAAGGCTGTATTCAAGGAGAAAAAACGCGAGTGAAATCCGCTGATCTCTTGCTTGGGGATGAGGAAACGGAAGAACTGGTTGCTTCATGGATGTCCAAAGGCAAACTGAAGAAGCTTGCCGAAGTGTGGGCCAAAGGTTTTCAGGTTGAATGGCGCCATCTTTACCCGAATGCGAAGCCGCGCCGCATGAGTCTGCCGACATATCCTTTTGCTGAAGAACGGTACTGGCCTGACATCAGCACGGGCAATCGTAAAACAGCTGAACCACGCTTGCATCCTTTGGTGCACCAGAATACATCTGTTTTATCGGAGCAGCGGTTCAGCTCCTGCTTCACAGGACAGGAGTATTTTATTGCTGAGCATATCATTAAAGGGATGGCGATTTTGCCTGCAGCTGTCACGCTTGAAATGGCAAGAGCCGCTATAGAGCAAGGAATTGGCGGTTTAGATGATGAGGAATCCGGAATCCGCCTGAAACATGTGGTTTGGATGCGTCCGGTTGTAGCGGGAGATGAGCCGGTTACAGTAAACATCGGGCTCTATGATGAAGACGGCGGACATATTCTTTATCGGATGTATGGTGAACCGGAATCCGCTGACGCAGACCCAATTGTATATAACCAGGGCATAGCGGAATTATTTCAGCCAAAGCATGCGGAGGTATTGGATCTAGAGGCGATAAAGAATCAATGTAATCAAGGCTTCATGGACACCTCCTTATTTTATGAAGGCATGATCGGAGCCGATTACGGTCCCGGATACAAGAGTGTGGAGACCGTTTATAAAGGAGACGGCCAGCTGCTCGCCAAATTATCGCTGCCGGGATCTGTCTCTCATACAGCAGCCGATTATGCTCTTCATCCAAGTTTATTGGATGGGGCGTTACAGGCGGCTGAATATCTGCAAAACGTCACCAGGGCGGAGCTTTCTGACAGTGAAGACTTTAAAGCCGCGCTGCCATTTGCTTTAGAGGAGCTTGAAGTCTTTCATGAATGCGTTTCTGATATGTGGGTTTATGTTCAATTCAATTCAAATAATAAACCGGGCGATCTGATACAGAAAGTTGATATTGATCTATGCGATGAGCATGGCAGCGTTTGTATACGGATGAAGGGATTTTCGACGAGAGTGATGGAGAATGACATACAAACAGAATCATCACATTCAGAAACCTTACTGCTTCAGCCCGTTTGGAAAGAACAAAAGGCTGGCGGAACAGCGGATAAAGAATATGCAGAGCATCTCGTGTTCCTCTGTGAATGTGATCAGGATATAAGAAAAAAGATCGAAGCAGAAATGGAGCATGTCCATGTCTTCATCCTGGAAGCAAGGCCTGCTTCAGTGGATGGGCGTTTTCATTCGTATACGGAACAGGTGTTTAGAAAAGTGCAAGCGCTGATTCGCGAGAAACCGAAAGGAGATATTCTGATTCAGATCGTGACCTCCGCAGAAGGCGAGCAGCGATTGTTTTCTGGATTGACCGGGCTGCTGAAAACGGCCGAATTAGAAACGGCTAAGCTGACCGGACAAATGATTGAAATCAGCAGTGAAGAAAGCGGGGAAAGCATCGCCCGCAAACTGAAAGAAAATCAAATAAGCAGCGGCACCCATATCAGATATCAAAACGGCACACGATTTATTGCAGATTGGAGTGAAATGAAAGCGGCAAGCCGTAACATCAGCATGCCGTGGAAAGACGGCGGCGTTTACCTCATCACAGGCGGTGCCGGTGGCTTAGGCCTTATGTTCGCAAAAGAAATTGCTGAACAAACGAAAAATGCGACAGTCGTTCTGACGGGCCGTTCACCTCTGAATGATAATAAAAGAGGGAAGATTGAAGAGCTTCGCGCCATAGGGGCCGAGATCACCTATCAGCAAATGGATGTTGCCGATAAAATCGCAGTGTACCAGTTAATGAACAATATCCAGAAAGAACATGGCCGTCTTGATGGCATTCTTCATAGCGCGGGAATTATTAAAGATAGCTATTTGGCCAAGAAATCAGCAGAAGATTTGCATGACGTGCTGGCGCCTAAAGTAAAAGGACTCGTTCACCTGGATGAAGCCAGCAAGGATTTGGCATTGGATGTTTTCATTCTCTTTTCATCTCTTTCGGGAAGTTTAGGCAGCATTGGTCAGGCTGACTATGCGGCAGCCAATGTATTTATGGATATGTATGCCGGTTACCGCAGTACGCTAGCCGAACAGGGTCAACGGCATGGCAAAACGCTTTCTGTAAACTGGCCATTATGGAAAGAGGGCGGCATGAAGGTCGATCGTGAAACGGAGAAAAGACTTGTGCAGCTGGCCGGAATTGTTCCTCTGGAAGCAAAACAAGGCATACAGGCTTTTTATCAAGCGTTCAATAGTGAGGCAAGCCAGGTCATGGTGATGGAAGGAAACGTTCAGAAGATAAAACAAAACATGCTGTCAAAAACCGCCTCAGCACCTATTGAAAAGAGGGAAACAGAAAGCATGACTGAACCGGCAAAGAGCATTGACACAGGGAGTTTGCTGGATAAAGTAAAGGCGATGTTAAAGCGGGAGGTCGCCAAGCTATTAAAGGTTCCATTTGAAACGATTGATGACCATGCCGAAATGACGGTGTATGGGTTTGACTCCATTTCTATGACGGAATTCACCAACCATATCAATCGGGCATATAAACTGGCGCTGACGCCAACCGTCTTTTTTGACCATCCGACGATCCATGAGTTCGGCAAGCATTTGTCAGAAGAATATCAAGCGGTATTTGCGAAAACATTTGCTGTACGCACCAGGTCTAAGGTTCAGGCTCAGCCTGCATTTGAACAGGATAAAACCATACATGGCACCTCAAAAAGACGCCGAAAGCAGCCGGTTATGCATCCGGCAACCATACAGAGTGAATCCGGGCCCGAGCCAATCGCAATCGTCGGAATAAGCGGCATTTTTCCTATGGCAAAAGATGTGGATGCCTACTGGAAGAACTTAAAAGAAGGCAAGGACTGCATGACGGAAATTCCGAAAGACCGCTGGGATTGGCGCGAATATGAAGGGGACCCTGCGAAGGAAGCCAATAAAACGAATGTAAGATGGGGAGGTTTTATTGACGGCATTGCGGAATTCGACCCATTATTCTTTGGCATTTCCCCGCGTGAAGCTGAACAAATGGAGCCGCAGCAACGCTTATTATTGACTTACGCATGGAAAGCGATTGAAGATGCAGGGTATTCGGCAAAAAGTCTGTCAGGCACAAAAACAGGCGTCTTCATCGGAACGGGTAATACAGGATACAGTTCTCTTTTCTCTAAAGCGAACTCGGCAATAGAAGGGTCAGCGGCAGCTAACACGAGCCCGTCAGTCGGTCCGAATCGTGTCAGTTATTTCCTTAATCTGCATGGGCCGAGTGAACCTATTGATACGGCGTGCTCCAGTTCATTGGTAGCGATCCATCACGCCATTTCCTCAATCGAGGAAGGCACTTGTGAAATGGCATTAGCCGGCGGCGTTAATACGATTATTCTGCCTGAGGTGTATATCAGCTTTGATAAAGCGGGTGCCCTGAGCAAAGAAGGCAAATGCAAGACGTTCTCAAATCGAGCTGATGGTTTTGCTCATGGGGAAGGAGCCGGCATACTGTTTCTGAAGAAGTTAAAAGCGGCCGAGGAAGCGGGAGACCATATTTATGGAGTGATAAAAGGAAGCGCAGTGAACCATGGGGGGCGTGCGGCGTCTTTAACGACGCCTAATCCGAAGGCCCAGGCGGAAGTCATACAAACGGCATTCCAAAAGGCGGGAATCGATCCCAAAACGGTGACGTACATTGAGGCGCACGGAACAGGTACGGAGCTTGGAGATCCGGTTGAAATTAACGGATTGAAAGCGGCTTTTAAAGGGCTGGGTGTAAAAGAAGGAGACACTTCTGCCAATCATTATTGCGGCCTCGGTTCAGCGAAGACAAACATCGGTCATTTATCGCTTGCAGCCGGTGCAGCAGGAATTATTAAAATTTTAATGCAGCTTAAACACAAAACCTTAGTGAAAAGTCTCCATTGCGAGCCTGTCAATCCGTATATTCAGCTTGAAAACAGCCCATTTTATATCGTTCGGGAAACAGAAGAATGGAAAGCGCTACAGAATGAGCAGGGGCAGGATCTGCCTCGCCGTGCAGGCGTCAGTTCATTTGGTATCGGCGGGGTAAATGCCCACGTGCTCATCGAGGAATATATTCCGAAGGCGGACGCTGGCAGCATAACGTCGATCACTTCTGAACATCCAGGTATTTTCGTCCTATCAGCTAAAAATGAAGCAAGACTGAAAGAATACGCACAGCAGCTGGCTGAAGCGTTAGACCAGCATATTTACAAAAACGAAGATCTCGCAAATATTGCTTATACACTGCAAGCCGGGCGAGACGCGATGGAAGAACGGCTGGGGATCATTTCCGGGTCAATTGAGGATTTGCAAGACAAGCTAAAAGACTATGCAGCCGGCAAAAATAATGTGGAGGATGTATATAGAGGGCGGATTGATAAAGGAACGCTGCAAATGCTGACGGAAGATGAAGAAATTCAAGAAGCGGTTGAAAAATGGATGAAGCGCGGAAAGTATGCAAAACTGCTGGAATTATGGGTGAAAGGGCTTGATGTGGACTGGGCGAAGCTGTATGGCGAGAATGAGCCGCATCGCATCAGCTTGCCGACATATCCGTTTGCGAAAGACCGTTACTGGATTTCTGATTATGTCGCAAAAAGGGGAAGCGTTAAAGCCGACAAAAAAGCATCTCACATCAGCGCATCTGTGTTACATCCATTAATGCATCAAAACACTTCGAATCTCTCGGAACAGCGGTTTAGCTCAATCTATACGGGAGAAGAGTTTTTCCTTGCAGATCATGTTGTCAAAGGCCAACGGATCTTGCCGGGAGTGGCCCATCTTGAAATGGCGCGAGCTGCCATTGAGCAGGCTGCAGAGGTACAAAACGGTCAGTATCGCATTACGCTCAAAAACACAGTGTGGGTGCGGCCGATTGTAGTCGGGGAGCAGCCGCTGCAAGTACACATCAGGCTTTTTCCGGAGGAGTATGGTGACATTACGTATGAAATCTACGGCAACCCGGAAACAGCCGGTGACAAACCAATTGTATACAGTCAAGGCGGAGCTGAATTACATCCTGCTGCGGATACGCCGGTCATTGATTTAGCATCCCTGCGAAATAAGTGTCAGCAAACTCATTTCTCCGTAAACGAAGTATACGACACCTATAAAATGATTGGTTTTGACTACGGTCCAGCTTATCGCGGTGTAGAAAAGATTTATACAGCTGAACATTTTGTATTGGCAAGATTGTCATTGCATCCTTCTGTTTTAGATACAATTAGCCAATTCAGCATGCATCCGGGTCTGATGGACTCCGCTTTACAGGCATCCAGCATTTTGACAGGCGCAGGAGATAACCGGCTGACGCTGCCTTTTGCGGTTCAAGAGCTTGAAGTCTTCGGGACATGTTCCTCGAACATGTGGGTATACGCCAGATACAGTGAAGGCAGCAAATCGACTGATAAGGTGCAAAAGCGGGATATCGATATCTTAGATGAGAACGGCAATGTTTGCGTACGGTTAAAAGGTTTGTCTTTCAGAGCGGCAGAAAGCGATCCTAGATCAGCAGAGTCTGACCAAACGATGGAAACTTTGATGTTTGAGGAAAAATGGATGTCTAGGGAGATCGACAAAGACGGTCCGGAACCAGAATATGAACGGCATATTATCATGCTGTGTGAAATGAACGGACTCTCAAAAGACAGCATTGAATCAAAGCTCAAAGGAGCGGAATGTATAGTATTGGAGTCTTACCGGGAGGGTCTGGCAGAGCGATTCCAAGATTATGCCGAACAAGCGCTTGAGACGATACAGAGTATCCTCAAAAGCAAGCCGCAAGGCCATGTTCTGATCCAAATGCTTACCTCCGCGCAAAGAAAGCATTACTCTTTCTCAGGACTTTCGGCGCTCCTTAAAACGGCCGGGCTGGAGAATACAAAGCTGATCGGCCAGACGATTGAAATCGATACAAACGAAACTATGAATAGGATCGCAGACATAGTCCAAGAGAATAAAAGAAACACAGGAGATCAGCGCATTAAATATGAAAAAGGCAAACGGTACATCAATGAATTAAATGAAATTCATACGCCTGACCGTGAAATCAGATTGCCGTGGAAGGATAAGGGTGTGTACCTCATCACAGGCGGCGCAGGAGGACTTGGATTTATTTTTGCGAAAGAAATTGCAAGCCAAGTCAAACAGCCTGTTTTGATTCTTACAGGCAGGTCCGCGCTTAGCGCTGATCAGCAATCACAGCTTAGCGAGCTGCAGCGTTTAGGTGCCCGTACAGAGTACAGACGGGTTGATGTGACTCAAACGGAGGCTGCGTCCGAGTTAATCACAAGGATCACAGCTGATTATGGCGATTTGCATGGCGTGATTCACAGTGCTGGACTGCTTAAAGACAACTATCTCATGAATAAAACAAATGAAGAACTTAAGCAGGTCCTCGCTCCTAAGGTAAAAGGGCTCGTAAATGTGGATGAGGCAACCGAGCATCTCGCGTTAGATTTCTTTATCCTTTTCTCTTCCATATCTAGTGTCACCGGCAGCGCGGGACAGGCGGATTATGCGATGGCTAATGCATTTATGGACAGCTATGCCGCTTATCGTAATGCGCTTGTGACCGCCATGTACAGACACGGCCAAACATTGTCGATCAATTGGCCGCTGTGGAAAGAGGGCGGCATGCGTGTAAATAAAGAAACTGAAAAAATGACAATGAAAAATACGGGCGTTACGGCTATGCGAACTGAAACCGGCATTCAGGCACTTTATAAAGGATTGGCTTTTGGTAAAGATAACGTCATTGTCATGGAAGGTATCAAAGACATGATGAGAGAAAAGCTGTCTCAAAAGCCGTCTTCTGAAGATGTTCCGAATAAACCAGCGCAAGAGCCTGTGACCCAGATAGCAAGAATGGATCAAGACAGCTTATTGGACCAAATACAAGACATTTTAAAGCAAGCAATCTCTCAATTGCTCAAAATCAAAACTGAAGAGATTGATCCGGATATGGAGTTTAATCAATATGGATTTGATTCAATCACTTTGACTGAATTCGCTAATATATTGAATGAACAATACAAGCTGGATCTGACCCCTACAATTTTCTTTGAGCATGCAACTGTTTCTGCATTTGCCGTGTATTTATCAGCAGAATATCAAAATACATTCTCTGCGCAATTTGCAGTGCCTGTCAAGGAGGATCTGCCTGTACAGCCTGCGGAAAAAGCCATGAAAGACATCAGGTTTTCAACCGAAAACCGTTTTGGCAAACCGAAGGAGCTGCCAGTGAAGAAGGCAGCCGAGCATGCGCCTGAGCCCGAACCCATTGCCATTGTAGGGATGAGCGGAGTTTTCCCAAAAGCAAAGGATGTTGAGGAGTACTGGATGAATTTGAAAGAAGGAACAGATTGTATAACAGAGGTTCCAAAAGACCGCTGGGATTGGCGTGAGTACTACGGAGACCCGCTAAAAGAAGCAAATAAAACGAACGTCAAATGGGGCGGTTTTATTGATGGAGTAGCCGACTTTGATCCGTTGTTCTTCGGCATTTCTCCGTTGGAGGCTGAGCAGATGGAGCCTCAGCAGCGTCTATTAATGACCTATGCTTGGAAAGCGATAGAAGAAGCGGGACATTCAGCCCAAAGCCTATCAGGAACCAAAACGGGCTTATTCATCGGTACTGGGAACACGGGATACAGCTCTCTTCTCTCAAATGTAGATATCGAAGGCTCAGCGGCTGCTAATATGAGTCCTTCTGCCGGACCGAATAGAGTCAGTTATTTTCTGAACATTCATGGACCGAGCGAACCGATTGACACGGCATGTTCAAGCTCACTGGTCGCCATTCATCATGCAGTTTGTGCAATTGAAGCTGGAAACTGTGAAATGGCGATCGCGGGAGGCGTCAACACGGTTGTCACACCGCAAGGCCACATTGCCTACGATAAAGCAGGGGCTCTGAGCAAAGAAGGAAAATGCAAAACGTTCTCTGATAAAGCCGATGGATTTGCGGTCAGTGAAGGTGCAGGCATCCTCTTCGTGAAAAAACTAAAGGCGGCGGAACGCGACGGCGATCATATTTACGGTGTGATCAAAGGAAGTGCGGTAAATCACGGAGGCCGCGCGAATTCTCTGACGACGCCTAATCCGAAGGCTCAGGCAGAAGTCGTAAAAACCGCTTATTTGAAGGCGGGAATCGATCCGAGAACTGTGACGTATATTGAAGCGCATGGAACCGGAACGGAACTTGGCGATCCGGTAGAAATTAACGGGCTGAAGGCTGCATTTAAAGAACTGTACGAGAAAACGGGAGATCCTTCTGTTCATGCCAGCCATTGCGGACTGGGTTCAGCGAAGACAAACATCGGCCATTTATCGCTCGCAGCCGGTGTAGCCGGTGTCATCAAAATCCTGTTGCAGCTAAAACACAAAACGCTGGTAAAAAGTCTGCACAGTGAGACGATCAATCCGTATATCAGGTTGGAAGACAGCCCATTTTATATCGTGCGGGAATCCAGGGAATGGAAAGCGCTGCGGGATGAAAACGGACGGGAGCTGCCTCGCCGAGCCGGAGTCAGTTCATTTGGCATAGGCGGTGTCAATGCCCATGTGGTCATTGAGGAATATATTCCAAAAGAAACTGCTCCTTCTGAACAAGCGCTAGCAGTGACATCACAGAACCCGGGCATCTTTGTCTTGTCGGCAAAGGAAGAAGATCGCCTGAAGGACCAAGCACAGCAATTGGCGGATTTTATCAGCAAACATTCAATCTCAGATCGTGATCTCACTGATATTGCTTATACACTCCAAGAGGGGCGCGATGCAATGGAGGAGAGATTAGGGATTATCGCTGTCTCAGTTCAAGATTTGCTGGAGAAACTGTACCTCTTTATAGAAGGACAAACCAATGCGACCAACATGTATAGAGGCAGGGCGAATAAAGGGATATTACAGACACTCAGGTCAGACGAAGACATTCAGAAAACACTCAAAAATGACTGGGAACCCGAAGTTTATACAAAACTGGTTGAATTATGGGTAGCAGGATTAAAAATAGATTGGAATAAAATGTATAACGGAAAACAGCCTAACCGCATCAGCTTGCCGACCTATCCATTTGCAAAAGAGCGCTACTGGATAACGGATATGAAAGAGGAGGCAATCACACAAAAGGCACCGACAAAAACTGTTGATACAGCAGTTTTGCACCCATTAGTACAAATCAACACTTCTGATTTGACAGAGCAGCGTTTCAGCTCAATCTTTACAGGCGCTGAGTTCTTTTTCAACGACCACAAGGTGAAGGGAAAGCCGGTCATGCCGGGGGTCGCGTATCTTGAGATGGTGCATGCAGCCATTTCGCAGGCAGTGCGAGGGCTCAAAGATCATCAATCTGTCATTCATATAAAAAATGTTGTTTGGGTACAGCCGATTGTGGCGGACGGTCAGCCTGTCCAAGTGCATATCAGTCTTGATCCTCAGCACGATGGTGAAATTGCTTTTGAAATCTTTACAGAAGACGGTGAGAACACACGGAAGGTACACAGTCAGGGCAGTGTTGAGATAAGAGAGGCAGGAAACATTCCTTCTCATAATATCAGCGCGCTGCAATCACAATGCAGTCAAAGCACACTTTCAAATGAACAGTGCTATGAGTTATTTAAAGCGATCGGCATAGAATACGGGCTTGGTTTTCAAGGAATACAGCAGCTTTACATTGGCCGTAACCAAGCGTTGGCAGAGCTTTCGCTGCCGTCTGGAGTATCTCAAACGCTGAACGAATTTGTACTTCATCCGAGTATGACGGATTCTGCTTTGCAGGCGTCGATCGGGTTAAAGCTGAATTCCGGAGATGAACAGCTTTCATTGCCTTTTGCTCTGCAGGAGCTTGAAGTATATAGCCCATGTACAGAAAACATGTGGGTCTCTGTCACCTCGCGTCCAAACGAGGACAGAATACAACGGCTGGATATTGATCTATGTGATGAACAAGGCCAGGTATGTGTAAGAATCAGGGGCATCTCCTCAAGAGTGATAGAAGAAGACATACAACGCCCGGGAAAAATAAAACCCTCTGACAGCAAGGCGTCTCTTAATGGAGCGCTTCTAATGGCGCCGGTATGGGATCAAGTGCAAACGGGAAATAGCAGGATCATTCCGTCTGCTGATGAGCGTGTTGTCATTCTAGGTGGGGATGAAAACAGCAGAAACGCTGTACAAAGACAGTTCCCGCTTGCCAAAGAGCTCCATATCAAGCCGCATGATTCGATTCATCAGTTGGCAAACCAGCTTGATGCATTAGGGGCATTTGACCATATTGTGTGGATTTCTCCTTCCCATGTTGCGGAGTGCGAAATCGGTGATGACATGATTGAAGCCCAAAACCAAAACGTTATTCAACTGTTCAGGCTCATTAAGGCGATGCTTTCTTTAGGCTATGGAGAAAAGACGATAAGCTGGACGGTCGTGACAGCGAATACGCAATGTGTTGATCAGCATGACATTGTCAATCCAATTGATGCCGGTCTTCACGGTCTGATCGGCTCGATGGCAAAAGAATATACAAATTGGCAGATAAAACTGATCGATGTAGATCGAAATGAAGATTGGCCGGTGGCCGAAATCTTTTCCTTGCCTTTCGACCAAGAGGGAAATACTTGGGCGTGTCGAAACAAAACCTGGCACAAACAGCGTCTGATCCCTGTACACAGCAATCAGCCTGTGCACACCAAGTATAAACACGGAGGCGTTTATGTGGTCATAGGCGGTGCGGGCGGAATTGGAGAAGCTTGGAGCGAATATGTGATTCGAACATACCAAGCGCACGTCGTTTGGATTGGGAGAAGAACAAAAGATACATCCATTCAAAGCAAGCTGGACAGACTTGCGCGTTTTGGGCCGGCTCCGTTTTACATCGAAGCTGATGCCGCAAACCGAGAGGACTTGGAACGCGCTTATGCAGCCATCAAACAAATACATCGGGAAATCAACGGAATCATTCATTCTGCCATCGTTTTGCAAGACCAAAGCCTGATGAATATGAATGAGGAACGTTTCAGAAATGTTCTTTCTGCAAAAGTGGATGTAAGTGTGCAAATGGCTCAAGTCTTCCAGAAAGAGCCGTTGGACTTTGCTTTGTTTTTCTCTTCCGTACAATCATTTGCAAGAGCTTCAGGACAGAGCAATTATGCTGCCGGCTGCAGCTTTAAGGATGCTTTTGCCCATCGGCTTTCACAAGTATGGCCTTGTACAGTAGCTGTGATCAATTGGAGTTATTGGGGCAGCATTGGTGTTGTTTCCTCACCTGATTATCAGCGAAGAATGGCGCAGGCGGGCATAGGCTCTATTGAAGCCCCTGAAGCGATGGAAGCGTTGGAACTGCTGCTCGGGGGGCCGCTGAAACAGCTTGTGATGATGAAGATGGCAGACTGCGGAACGGACAATGACTCAGGACAGAATGACGAAACAATTGAGGTGTATCCGGAAACTCACAGCTCCGCCATTGAGAAACTGCGAAGCTATCACCCGGGAGACAGCACAAAGATACAACAACTGTTATAGGAGGGGAAGCGCCAATGCGAAACACAGAAGACATTCTCTGTAAGATGCTGTTAGCACAATTGCAGTCCATAGGATTTTTCAAGGAAAATAACCCCCAGCCGGTGCTGCAGAATTTCTATGGCAGATGGTTTGAGGAGAGCCTATCGATTTTGGAGCGGCATGGTTTTCTTCAACAAACGGCAAATGGATTCGCCGTAACCCGCTCAACAGAGGACATAAATGAATTGTGGAACGAATGGGATGAAAAAAAAGCAGACTTGCTTCAAGACAGTAACATGAAAGCCATGGTGGTGTTAGTAGAGACTGCACTTAAAGCCTTGCCGGATATTCTGACCGGCAAGGCATCTGCCACCGATATCCTTTTTCCGAACTCATCTATGGAGTTAGTGGAAGGAATCTATAAAAACAATCAAGTCGCAGACTATTTTAACGATGTGCTGGCAGACACCTTGGCTGCCTTTATGCAGGAGCGTCTAAAGCAAGAGCCTGAAGCAAGGATTCGTATACTAGAAATCGGAGCGGGAACAGGCGGTACAAGCGCTGCGGTTTTTCAAAAAATGAAAGCCTATCAGTCACATATAAAAGAATATTGCTATACAGATCTCTCCAAAGCGTTTTTACTGCATGCGGAAAAAACATACGGTCCGGACAACCCTTATTTGACGTATAAGGTATTTAATGTGGAAGAGCCGGCGGCTGAACAATATATAGAAGCGGGCGGATACGATGTAGTTGTCGCAGCAAATGTGCTTCATGCGACGAAAAATATCCGGCAGACATTGAGAAATGCCAAAGCGGTTTTGAAGAAAAACGGCCTGCTCGTTCTGAATGAAATTAATGACCATAATATATATTCACACCTGACCTTTGGATTGTTAGAGGGCTGGTGGCTGTATGAAGATCCCGATCTGCGTATCCCGGGCTGCCCCGGTTTATATCCAGACACATGGAAAATGGTGCTTGAGAGTGAGGGCTTTCGTTATGTTTCCTTTATGGCTGAACAATCACATCAGCTCGGCCAGCAGATCATTGCAGCGGAAAGTGACGGAATCGTCCGTCAAAAAACGCGAACAGCAAAACCAGCAGAAGAAATTATAGATTACCATCTAGATGAACATCATTCTCAAACGAAGGATAGTGAAGAGGGTTCTCTTCTTGAACAAACGACACAATTTGTGAAACATACGTTAGCAAAATCGATAAAACTTTCACCGGAGCGTATACATGCAGAAACAACGTTTGAGAAGTATGGAATCGATTCTATTTTGCAGGTGAATTTTATTCGTGAGTTAGAAAAACTGACGGGGGAGCTTCCGAAAACAATTTTATTTGAACACAGCAATACGAAAGAACTCGTCGATTTTCTGATAAAGGAGCATGGAGGGAAGCTGCGGACATCACTGCTGAAAGAAAAATCACAGCCCGCAAATAAAGAAACCTCTATTCAAGCGAAGCCAGTAAAATCTGAACAGCCGTTTACATATCAAACGCGCCGTTTTAGCGGAGACCAGCAGGTAATTAAAACTCAGCAAGCAAAAGCGAATCCAAAATCAGAAACCGAAACAGCGAAAAACGAAAAGGCAATCCTTTCTCATAGAACCACACCGAATCATTACGGCACAGAAGATATTGCAATTATCGGCATAAGCGGACGTTATCCGATGTCTGAGAACGTAGAAGAGCTCTGGGAGCATTTAATAGCTGGGGATAATTGTATTACAGAGGCTCCGCAATCAAGATGGCGGACATCTTTAGTAAACACTTTGTCGAAAGAATCATTACAATCGTCAGATAAGAAGCGCTACGGCGGATTTTTAAAAGACATACATGCGTTTGATCATCATCTTTTTGAAGCGGATCAGAATCAAGTAATGGAAATGACACCGGAACTTCGTTTATTTTTAGAAACCGTCTGGGAAACATTTGAGGACGGCGGCTATTCCCAAATCCGATTAAATGAACTGCAGGACAACGGAACGGGAGTAGGTGTCTTTGTTGGAAACATGTATAATCAGTATTTTTGGAATATCCCTTCATTAGAACAAGCGGTGCTGAGCTCTAATGGCGGAGACTGGCATATTGCAAATCGCGTTTCTCATTTTTTAACCTGACAGGACCAAGTCTGGCTGTCAGCTCCGCATGCTCCAGTTCATTAAACGCAATCCATCTTGCATGTGAGAGTTTGAAACTGAAAAACTGTTCGATGGCAATAGCCGGCGGTGTCAATTTAACACTGGATCTCTCTAAATATGATGCGCTGGAGCGCGCAAATCTTTTAGGGAACGGAAATCAAAGCAAGAGCTTTGGCACAGGAAGCGGGCTTATTCCGGGTGAAGGTGTCGGAGCCGTCCTGCTAAAACCGCTCTCTAAGGCGATAGAAGATCACGACCATATTTATGCCGTCATCAAAAGCAGCTTTGCCAATCATAGCGGAGGACGGCAGATGTATACAGCGCCAGACCCGAAGCAGCAAGCTGCATTAATCTCCAAGTCCATTCAGCAATCCGGCATTGATCCGGAAACAATCGGCTATATAGAATCTGCGGCAAATGGTTCAGCGTTAGGCGACCCGATTGAAGTAATCGCACTATCTAATGCATTTCATCAGTATACAAATAAGAAACAGTTTTGTGCGATAGGCTCTGTAAAATCGAATCTTGGACATTTGGAGGCGGCTTCCGGCATTTCTCAGCTCACCAAAGTTCTGTTGCAGATGAAAAATGGGACGCTTGTGCCGACGATTAATGCCGCCCCTGTCAATCCAAATATTAACCTGGAAAACACAGCATTTTATCTGCAAAAACGAACAGAGCCGTGGCAGCGGTTAAAAGATCCCGATACAGGAAAGCATCTGCCCAGAAGAAGCATGATTAATTCTTTCGGAGCGGGAGGGGCCTATGCGAATCTCATTATAGAAGAATTTATTGGCGCTGCATCTGAGCAGCAACATCCAGTGCCTCACCAGCAGGACTATCTGGCCGTTTTTTCTGCGAAAACGAAATGGAGCCTGCTCAGCTATATTGAAAAACTGCGAGTGTTTTTAGAAAAAAAACCATCTACTTCTATTGGAGCAGTTGTACGCTCACTGCACAGGATTAACCATGACTTAGAACATCGGGCTGCATTTTCGGTATCGTCGACGCAGGAATTGATTGAAAAACTAAAGATTTTCCAAAAAACAAAAGAAAGCTCACTCCAGGATGGTATCTATACATCCTTTGATTTACAATCAGGTGCGATTTCTACAAATGCAGGGTCAGCTCATGAAGAAACAAGCTTAACAGCACAGCAATGGGCTGCGGGGGCTTCGATTCATTTTGACCATATACATCAAGGGAATGAAACTGGCTGGATCAATCTGCCTCACTATGCATTTGACCATCAAACAGTCTTTCAATTTGGTGCCCTGCCTCATGAAGAAGGGAAAAGGCATGATGAGCAAACGGCTAATCATCCGCTGATACAAGATTCATTCGCATACGATGAGCCTTACGTTCAAGGCCATGTGTTCAACAGCGAACGGGTGCTCGTCGGTGCAACCTATGCAAGTCTTGCGATTGACGCGTTTTTTGAAATGTTCCCTGAAGAAATCAGCGGTCGTATCAGTAAATTAAGTTATCTAAATCCTGTTGTCTTAAACCAAGGGCAAACAATTGAAGTAAAAGCTGATCCTCTTCAGAAAGATCATGCAATCGATTTGCAAATCATGTATCGTGAGCGGGCATCTGAGACGTGGAAGCCTGCCGCAATCGGGCAATGCCAAAAAGATCATTTTGAAACAAAAAAAGTCAATATCGAAAGTGTAAAACGTTCGTTAACAGAGCTGGATCATATTGACCAAATGTATCAAACCGTCGACGGCGGCGCTGAGTGGGGAGACTTGTATAAAACCATCACTCATCTGTACAGAGGCAATAATTCAATCCTTGCAAAAGTGCGTTTGTCTCAAAACGGAATGGCAAATGCGCATCATTACACTGTCAGCCCATTGATTACAAACAGTGCTTACCTGGCAATTCTCAGTTTCATAGAACAATTAGACATAAAGGGGCATTTCTTGCCATTTGGAATCAACGATATTCAATTCACAAAAAATAAAATAAGAGAAGATTGCTGGCTTTTGATTACTTTCGTTAAGAATACCGGTGAAATGCTGCTGTTTGACATAGACGTGATGAATGAAGCGTCAGAGACGGTGCTGCGCTATTCAGGTTACTCTTTAAAGCAATTCCGCTTAACAGATCGAGGAAGCAAAGAGGAAAATCAGGAAGTTCAAATACACGATATAAGAGACCGTATCCGAAGTTATCTCACAGATAAACTGGCTGAGAAGACGGCCAATCCATCAAAACTGTCTCTTGCAAAAGTTCATATCATGGATTTAGGGATCGATTCTTCCCAATTGATTGCGTTGACAAGAGAGCTGGAATCAGAGACAAAGATTGAGCTAAATCCTACATTGTTTTTTGAATATCCGACTCTTCAAGAACTGGCCGATTTTTTTGCCGAAAAACATGAAAAATCCTTTGTTCAATTGCTTGGAGGAACCAAGCAACAGCAGAAATCCCAGAATATAAAAGAAAATAAAATAAAGCAAATGCAAACCTATGAAAGAAAGACGGATGAAACAAAAGAAACGGCAGACGGCATAGCCATTATCGGCATGTCGGGGCAGTTTCCAAGAGCAAACAATGTAACGGAATTTTGGGATAACCTGATTCACGGGAGGAATTGTATTTCTGAAGTGCCGGAAGAACGCTGGGATTGGCGAAAATATACCGAAAATACTGATGGGAAGCAGTCAAGCCTTCAATGGGGCGGATTTATAGAAGGCATAGGTGAGTTTGACCCGCTGTTTTTCGGCATTTCACCGAAAGAAGCAGCGACAATGGATCCCCAGGAGTTTCTGCTTTTGACACATGCGTGGAAGGCGATGGAAGACGCCGGTATAACAGGCCAAGCCTTATCCAGCTGCCCGACAGGAGTTTTTGTCGCAGCCGGCAATACCGATGCGGCTGTGATTCCTTCCTTAATGCCAAACCGTATTTCCTATGCACTGAATGTAAAAGGGCCAAGTGAATATTATGAGGCTGCCTGTTCCTCAGCTCTTGTCGCTTTGCACAGAGCGATTCAATCCATTCGAAACGGCGAATGTGAGCAAGCCATTGTTGGCGCTGTGAATCTCCTGCTCTCACCAAAGGGTTTTAGCGGCTTTGATTCAATGGGATATTTGAGTGCGGAAGGGAAAGCCAAGTCCTTTCAAGCAGAGGCGAATGGATTTGTTCGAAGTGAAGGTGCAGGGGTTCTCATCATTAAACCTTTACAAAAAGCCATTGAAGACTCTGATCATATTTATTCTGTCATTAAAGGGACAGGTGTATCGCATGGCGGCAGGGGAATGTCACTGCACGCGCCTAATCCGGTTGGAATGAAGGATGCGATGAAGAAGGCTTACCAAGGGTCGCAAGTAGATCCGAAAACGGTGACTTATATAGAAGCGCACGGGATCGCATCGCCAGTGGCTGATGCTATAGAAGTGGAAGCGTTGAAATCGGGATACAGACAGCTCGAATCGGAGCATTCACACCAACTGCAAGGAGAAATGCCTTGTTACATCAGCAGCTTAAAGCCGAGCATCGGGCATGGAGAACTGGTCTCAGGCATGGCTGCTCTTATGAAAGTCAGCATGGCGATGCAGCATAAAACAATACCTGGTATTCCCGGTTTTGATTCATTGAATGATCAGGTGTCAATAAAGGAAACGCGTTTCCGGATGATTGACGGGAACCAGCAATGGGAAGAAATACAGGATGATGCAGGCAGAACGATACCTCGCAGAGCAAGCATTAATAGCTATGGTTTTGGAGGAATAAACGCGCACATCATCTTAGAAGAATATGTTCCTTCTCATACAGAACCAGCAATTGAACATACAGATGAGCCGCACATTGTGGTGCTTTCTGCAAAAAACCGAGACAGACTAAGAGCCGTTGTTCAACAGATGCTTGACTATGTAAAACAGCAAAAAGCACTGTCTTTACAAAATTACGCTTACACACTTCAAGTCGGACGAGAAGAGATGAGTGACCGGATGGCCCTGGTTATCCGCAGTAAGGATGAACTCGTACTCGGATTGGAAGAGTACTTAACAGCTGCGGAAAAAGCAGAAAAGCCGAAAAGCACTGTACCTTGCTTTATCGGAAATTCAGAAGAAGGCATGTCAGATATCGGTGCCTTGCTTGAGGGAACATTGGGCGATATCGTGATGCAGACACTATTGTCTGAAAACCATCTTGAAAAGATCGCGTTTTGCTGGGCAAAAGGAGTGCAAATTCCATGGGAGCAGCTTCATCAAGGAAAAGGTGCGCGGAGAATATCATTGCCCGCCTATCCGTTTGAAAAAAGAAATTGCTGGAATGGCTTTCTGTCACCAGAAATAGCACCTGCTTTTTCAAATGATGAGATTCCCCCTCACAAAAGAAATGATATTCAAATGATATCTGATGTATTGGGCATGACACCTGAAGAATTAAATCCTCAAAAGGCATTACAAGATTACGGGTTTGATTCTATCGTTTGTATACAGTTATTGCAGCAATGGCAAGCAGAAGCTGGCCTGTCAATCAGCCTGGCAGAGCTGCAAACGTGTCAAACCGTGCAGAATATGGTGGACTTGATAGCAATGAAACGGGAAAATACAGTACAAGACCAGTCAGTCCAGACTGTCAGCCGGTCATTTCCGGAATTAATACCGTTAAACGATGGCAAGCGGGGGCGCCCTGTATTTTGGTTTCATGGAGGAGTAGGCGGTGTAGAAATCTATACGCCATTTGCGAAGAAAAGCCAGCGTCCTTTTTACGGCATTCAAGCCAAGGGCTTTATGACAAATCATGCTCCTTTACACGGGATTGAACAAATGGCTTCCTATTATATAGACATTATGCGATCCGTACAGCCGGAAGGCCCTTATGATGTAGGCGGATATTCCTTAGGCGGACTGCTCGCATATGAAGTAACACGCCAGCTGCAAAGCCAGGGCCTTGCTGTAAAAAGCATGGTCATGATTGATTCCCCTTACAGTCCTGGACGTGAACAAAATGAGCCTTCTGTAAAAACGTCAATGCTTCAAACGATAAATACGATGCTGGCATCTATTGTTCAGCCGGAAAAGCTTACAGACGTTCTCATCAGCCGTGAAGAGGTAGATGTTGACAGAGAGGAAGAGGAATTTTTAACTGAACTGATTGGTTTAGCAAGAAAGCGGGGATTAAACAAACCGGAGAAGAGAATACGGACTCAGCTTAACCAAATGGTCAAAGCTCAGCATGCTTATGAATTTGAGGCGTACACTGTCCAGCCGCTTGTGGATCCTGAAGCGGTAAAATGTTTTTATTTCCGCAATAAAAGCAGATCTTTCCTTGGCGACTTGGACATTTACTTTACCATTTCAAATGAAAAAATACCGTTGGATGATACTGCCTACTGGGAGGAATGGGAGCGGCAAATCCCTCAATTCCATCTGGTGGATGTCGATTCCAGCAATCACATGATGATGTTAACAGAATCTAAAGCGTCCAGCGCCATGCTGGAGTTTTGTGAAAAACTATACTCAAACAGAGGCGTGGTAAACGCGAATTTCCTTAAGGCTTTTCGCAAAAAACATGAAGCCAGCGAAGAAAACGCTGATGAATTGGTAAAGCGCTGAGGAAATATAAAATCCCCCTTTAAAAGGGGGATTTTTATCTGCTGGAAGAAATCAGCTGAGGTGTGAAAGTGAATCTTTCCTTGCAAGTGAGACCGGAAGACTTTCTAATCCTCTTAAAAAAGCATTTTTTCTCCATTTCAACTCTTCTGGCGTTACCGTAAGTTCAATTTGCGGAAATCGTTTCAGCAGTGCGTTAAACGCAATTTGTCCTTCCAATCTTGCCAGCGGCGCTCCTAAACAGAAGTGTATCCCAAAGCCGAAAGAGATATGCCGATTAGGTGTTCTGGTTATATCGAATGTTTCTGGATTTTCAAATCGTTCAGGATCTCGATTGGCAGAACCGATTCCTATAAAAATCATGTCTCCCTTTTTGATAGAATGGCCTTGGTAGGAGAAGTCTTCAATGGCCCACCGATTTGCCATCATAACGACAGGGGAGGTGTAACGCAGCAATTCTTCAACGGCTGTATCTATCATTTCAGGATGCAGTTTCAGTTTCTCTAATTCTTCCTTGTGCTGAAGCAATGCAAGGGTGCCAGAACCGATTAAGTTAACCGTCGTTTCAAGTCCTGCTACCACCAAAAGGAACAGCATAGAGTAAAGTTCTTTTTCACTTAACGTTTGGCCGTCTTCTTCAGCATGCACAAGTTTACTGATCAAATCGTCTTTTGGCTGTATTCTTCTTTCTTGAATTAACTTGCCAACATAGTCTTTAAACTCCCGAAGAGCCTGATTGGTCAGTTCTCGGTTGGCCTCTGAAGTATCAACCATGGCATTGGTCCATATTTGAAACTGTGCCCGATCCTCTTTCGGTATGCCCATCATTTCAGAAATCACGATAAACGGTAACGGAGAGGCAAAGGATGCCATAAAGTCTGTTTCATTCTCTTTTTCCATTTCATCTAACAATCGTTCAGTAATTTGTTCGATGCTGATGCGTAGATTTTCAATGGTGCGGGGGGTAAATGCTTGGTGAACCAGTGACCTTAAACGAGTATGGTCAGGTGTGTCTTTTGCCAGCATATGATCTGATACAAAATCAACGTCTTCACTGACATTGAGCATTTCAATTTGTTCTTTGCTCATTACGTTTTTAACGTCTCTTGTAATTCGGTTGTCTTTAAGAAATGCCATGCAATCATCGTAACGGGTGATTAACCACGCCGGATATGTACTTCCAAAACGGTGTAATTCGAATCGATGAATGGGTGCGTGTTCTCTAAAACGGCCTAAAACTGAAAAGGGGTTTTCATGAAACTCTTTAGCATGCGGATGAAACATCAAATTTTCCATTTTCATTCTCCTCGCCTAATAGATTAAGACAGATGCATTTATTCAGTTTAGACCAGATGTAAAAGAAAGCTTTGCGCAATCTGTATAACAGAATTTCATTGGAAACGACAACCTGTTATGTCTAAAACTATATATCTATTTTAGGTGCCGTTCAATAGTTTTGGAACGAAAATATCGGCTTGCGGGTAAGGAAATGGTTCCATGCAAAAAAGCGCCTTTGGAGCAATTTCAAAGGCGCTGTATTCTTTCGACCAGGTGAAAAGTTTCTTCATTTGTTTTGTACATCAATAGTATATACCGCACGATCTGTCAGTACCTTCAATCCGCCATTTTCTTGGTGAATGTGAATATCCCCTAATAAAGGAATTTCATAAGCGTTCTGCGGAAGCGGTACGTCCCCAGCTTCAGTAAAGGTTGTTCCTTCGCCTTCCAGGACGAGTTCGTCATTTGCAACATAGTCGTCAGGGTGGTTTGCGCTGCGTATGCCCACTTTTTGAAGGTGAAGAACAATCTGATCCAAATCTGAAATCTCGTCTTGGTTATTGGTCAGTTCGCCTTTTCTAATATCAAGCGTCTGGCCGATCCGCTCTCTCAACCATTCAGAAAGATCAATGTTGTTGAGTGCCATCAGTCATTCCTCCTTTTGATCTATACTGTAACTATTCCCAATTGTTTTATGTTTTACACTCTGCTGGGATATACCGGCTTATGTATGCTAAAAACACTGCTGACCCTTTAACGAACCAGCAGTGTTCACGAAGATCATGAAATCTTATTCACCAGGAATAGCTTTCTCAGCATTGATTGCTCCGGCACCGTAAATATTCGGGTCTTCGCCTGTCCATTTATCAGCCCCATTTTTGAGCAGCTCTTTCACTTCGTCCGGCGTAAGATCTGGATTTTGCTGGAGTATTAAGGCGGCGATTCCCGCACAGATCGGCGTTGCCATTGATGTCCCCGACATTGTAAAATACTGAGACCCTACACGGCTTGATTTTTGCAGCTTATCGATATATGAATTCGGTGAGCGAAGGGAAATGATGTTTACGCCTGGTGCTAAAATATCGGGTTTTTCTTTCCTGTATACAGTCGGTCCGCGGCTTGAGAAAGAAGCAACTGTATCATCTTCGCTGCTTACTGTATTGTTATCGTCAAACGCGCCGACAGTAATGACTTTTTCGCTTACACCAGGGCTTGAAATTGTCTGCGGATCAGGGCCTGAATTTCCGGCAGCAACACAGACGACAATCCCGGCGTTCCAAGCTTCTTCAACTGCTTTGACTAATGGATCTTCCAGTTCATTGTCATAACGCAGCGCATCGCCGCCAAGGGACATGCTGATAATATCAATTGGTTCATCCGGATTGTCCTCATTATATTGAATACACCATTCGACGCCTTCAATAATGTCCGCTAACGTGCCTGAACCTTGTTTGTTCAGCACTTTTACTCCGATTAAATTGGCTTCCGGTGCAGGTCCGCGGTATTGGCCGGAAGATGACGCGCCGCTGCTTGCGACATCACCTGCGCAGTGTGTGCCATGTCCATTATCATCATACGGCTCTGTTTTTTGGTTTACCATATCGGCAAATCCAATAATTCTTCCCTCTAAGTCAGGGTGCGGGTAGATTCCTGTATCGACGACTGCGACTGTAACGCCTTTACCGGTTAAGGTTTGCCCGCGTCTGACGACTTCCTTTGCATGGCTTGCTTCGGCTGCTGTGTCAAGAAGCGCTTTGACTTCGCGGTTTAAATACACTTTGCGAATATCGCTGCATTCAGAAAGAAGAGAATGCAATGCTGAAGGGGTAACCTCTGCGCTGCAGCAATTGATTTTGTTAAAACGGTTTTTTAGCTTACTGCGTTTTTCTTTTTGTAAAACCTGTCCCGCCATTTGAAAGCCGGCCTCATGGCAGCCTTCCTCGAATTCAATGATGACCGACATTTTTTTCTGTTTTTTAATTTTGTTTCAAAAAACTGATGTAAAAAGCAAGGAGTCCACTTGAAGGGCTTGTAGAGCTGCAAGACGCTTTCACGCAACGGCCAATCAAGCTTATGAGCGTTTGCTCTCACCATTTGTACCATAGAGTAGCCAAACATCGATTTTCCTCCTATTATGAAGTTCTCTGTATACTCTATGAGTGGATCGTATGTTTGGTAAGTTTGTTTGTCCTTTAGAGGAGGCGGACAAGAGTTTGTTTTTATGAATCTTTTGAATCTGATACGAAAGAATCATGTGTACTGTTAATCATTGGGTATTGAAAAAGAACGTTTGTTCGTATTATCATTTATATATATCAAACAGGAGGGAGCGATACTCGTATGAATATCTTCTTACGCCGGTCTTTGGAAGATCAGATACCAATCAGCATTATATATATGAAGAAAGACGGCACCATAACAAAAAGAACGATTATCGTCAGGCAGAAAAGCAAAACACAAATTAAAGCTTTTTGTTTTACGAACCATCAGATCAGAACGTTTTTATTGGACTCTATCCTCTCCTGTGACTTTGTGCGAACAAGGAAGCAAGAACCCTGGTTCGCAGGACTATAACAGGCTGTCCGCTTATGCATCCCGGACAGCCTGGTTTTTAGTAAAACCTTCCTTATTCCTCTATACATTTAATTACCAAGTGAGGTTATTCCTACCTTTTCTGTTTTTCCTCTCAATCTTTTTTCACTGATATTTGAATATAACCGCTGATAAATGTGACATTCAATTGATTTTTTGAAACCGGGAACTTTTTCACTGATGATATGGTGTATACAATGGTAAGATAAAACCTATTGACTATACCTCATATAATGAACCTTGCCATTCTTGTGAAAGGAGTTTAACATGAGAAGATTTTTACTAAATGTCATATTCGTCTTAGCCATAGTCTTATTCATAAGATATGTTCATTACTCATTAGAACCTGAACCATCTAACCAGCCGGATACATATTCAAATTTCAGCAGTCTGGCAGAGAATGAGGACCCTGCTGATTATGATATTTCTTATCAAGAGAAAAAAGGGAGCAAAATTTTAATCATGTCTCCGCACGGCGGAAGAATTGAAGGCGGAGTAAGTGAGCTTGTGCGTTATTTCAACGATGACTACTCGACTTACCTGTTTGAGGGCTTAAAGTCACATGATAATCAAACGCTGCACATTACAAGCACCAACTTTGATGAGTCATTGGCTGAAGAGAAGATCAAGGAGCACCAGTACGTTGTCGCTTTTCACGGATATAAAGGAGAAAAGAAAAATACACTTGTCGGAGGAACAGACCGTAAGCGGGCGAAAATGATTGTCAGAGCTCTTGAAAAAAGAGGGTTTTCCGCTGAATTAGCGTCCTCTCAAAGCGGCCTTGCAGGATTAAGTGCAGATAACATTAATAACCAGGGGGAAACCGGGCTGAGTATCCAGCTGGAAATCAGCCGTGAACAGAGAGAAGCCTTTTTTGATGATTTTTACTATAAAGATAGGAAATACACGAAAACCAGTGAATTCTACTCTTATGTCCGGGCGATAAAACATGTACTTGAAAAAGAATATTCCTAATAAGCAAATCAGAGGACAAAATTAAGGAAGATCAGTAGACTTGAAATGGAATCCAATGAAGGAGGCAATCAAATGGCAGATCATCATTTTTATTTAAAAGCGAATTGGCCGGGAAAACGCAATGATGTCGGCACAATCGAAAGCGGCAATCTCATCACGTCTATTTCTATTCCTAAAGAAATGGACGGACCGGGGGAGGGGACCAACCCGGATGAAATGCTTCTTGGGGCAGCGGCAACCTGTTATATTATTACGCTTGCTGCTATGATGGAAAGAAGCGGACTGGAAAAAGAAGATCTGCAGATGGAATCAGAAGGCATAGTCGATGTGACAAGAGGGATCTTTACATACAAAAAAATCATTCACCGCCCCGCAGTAGTCCTCAGACACGATGCCTCAGAAGAAGACGTTGCGTTAGCCCGCAAGCTTTGTGAAAAAGCGGAATCTTCCTGCATGATCTCACGAGCCATTCAAGGAAACGTCGAACTGCAGCTAGAAGCTGCTGTAAAAATTTCTGAGCAATCATAAAAAAGCAGACGGTCACTGACAGGCCGTCTGCTTTTTTTCTTTATTAGGGGCTTTTGACTGATTTAACAGCACAACGCCTGCAATAATGAGTGTCAGCCCAAATATACCCTTCAAGCTGATGGTTTCGCCAAAAAGCAAAAAACCGACTACCGCTGTAAGCGCCGTCCCGATACCGGACCAAGTGGCGTAAGCGCTTGATAAGTCTATGGTTCTTAAAGAAAAGCTTAAAAATGTGAAGGCGGACAGAAATCCGGCAGCCACTCCGATAATAGGCCAGAATTGCGTAAAACCTTCGGAGAGTTTGAGCATTGTGCTCCCAAATACCTCAGATAATATGGCAAGAGCCAAATAAAGAAATCCTCTCATATACAACACTCCCTTACTGCCAATTAAGCAGCACGACACCTGAAATTAATAGACCCATCCCAATAAATCCTTTTACATTCAGTTTTTCCTTGAAAAATTTTGCCCCGATAACGGCCGTCAGCACGGTACCCACGCCGCTCCATGTCGCATATGAAAGGCTTAGAGGGATGCGGTTTAAAGTAAGCGACAGCATATAAAAGGCAAGGGAATAACCAATCACGACCAATGCACTCGGCTTCCACTTTTTGAAGCCGTCAGACACTTTCAGCATGGCCGCTCCGATTGATTCTGAGCATATGGCAATTGTGAGGAATAAGTATCCGATCAACATCGTAATCCTCCTCACTCAAAATATGATAAATGTAAGGTAATGAAAAGATCATCAGCTAGAAAAATATTAGTGCAAACCTATGTATGAGTCAAGAGATTCATTTCAACTCAGATTCGGGGGATAAAAAAGACCCCTTTTATAAGGGGTCTGCCGGGTTTAGTAGTAATATGGGTACGGGGGATAAGGATATCCGCCATAAAAATAAGGGTTAAATAAAGCACTTCCTACAAGTCCGCCTACCAGCCCGCCAAAAAAAGGTCCTCCGTAAAATCCAAACGGCCGTCCAAAGCCATAGCCAAATCCAGGTCTTCCAAATCCAAAACCTGGCCGTCCAAAGCCGTAGCCGAACCCTGGTCTGCCAAAGATTCTTGCATCATTTTCGTCAGTGAAATATTCCACTTCGTTCATTTTTTCTTTCCTCCAATAATAAAGTGTAGATGATGCAGTGTATTCAGCCTACCCAAATTTGATTGGGCGTTCAGCTGAAAAAGAAGGAGAGTGAATTGATTGGGCCTGTATCAGTCTGACTGGGCCATGGCGCCGCCTCACGTACATGCTTATCGTGCTAAAACAACCAGTGAACAGGGGCATTATCATATCATTGAAGGTTTTACTCAGCCGGCAAACGGAACGAATACGGATCGCCATACACACTACTTCACTGGGATTACTTCGTTTGAAAATGGCCATTTCCACCGCTATTACGGGATCTCGGGCCCTGCCATTCCCAGGGCTGACGGCACACATTATCACGAAATTGAAGAAAATACTTATCTCGCTTATAACGAGCCGATTCAGATCCGTTACGGAGGCGTTGTGTACGATCCCCGAAATCACAGCAAAAAAACGCATCGCCATCATTTGAAAGGCAAGACACGGGAAATCGTCGGAAATGAGCCTCTTGGCTGGTAGAAGAGATGTTTACTGCTGCAAAAAAAGGGCAAAATGGATAGGTGGTTATATATGATGAATGTTATAATGGGGGGAGATTTGTAAAAGAGAGTGATACATAGTGAAAAATAACAAACAGCCCGTTGTCATATTAGTCGGACCAACGGCAGTGGGGAAAACCAATTTAAGCATTCAGCTTGCTAAGGATTTGAACGCGGAAATTATCAGCGGAGATTCCATGCAGGTTTATAAAGGAATGGACATCGGGACAGCTAAAATCTCTGAACAGGAGACAGAAGGTGTGCCGCATCATCTGATTGACATTCTAGACCCGGCAGATTCTTTTTCCACCGCGGATTATCAAGGTTTGGTCAGAAATAAAATCAGCGAAATCGCAAAAAAAGGAAATCTTCCGATGATTGTAGGCGGTACGGGGCTTTACATTCAATCCGTCCTTTACGATTATACCTTTACGGAAGAGGCGAACGATCCGACGTTTCGGGAAGAAATGCAGAAGGCTGCGGCGCAGGAGGGAGCTGAAT
Organism: Bacillus halotolerans; assembly: GCF_001517105.1. Classification (GTDB taxonomy): domain Bacteria; phylum Bacillota; class Bacilli; order Bacillales; family Bacillaceae; genus Bacillus; species Bacillus halotolerans. The sequence goes on along the minus strand of NZ_LPVF01000010.1, from coordinate 217,641 downwards.
TCCTTCATGCTAAGCTGGCTGCGGCTGATCCGGAGGCAGCAAAAGCGATTCATCCGAATAATACAAGAAGAGTAATTCGCGCACTGGAGATTTTACATACATCTGGTAAAACGATGTCACAGCATTTAAAAGAGCAAAAGCGGGAGCTGCTGTACAATGCTGTATTAATCGGGCTTACAATGGACAGAGACACGCTTTACGACAGGATTAATCAGCGAGTTGATCTGATGATGGAAGCCGGACTTCTGCCGGAAGTGAAACAGCTCTACGATCGAAAATTGAGAGACTGTCAATCGATACAGGCAATCGGCTACAAGGAGCTGTACGCATATTTTGACGGATTTGTGACACTTTCTGAGGCTGTCGAGCAATTAAAACAAAACTCCAGACGGTATGCGAAACGCCAGCTGACGTGGTTTCGCAACAAAATGCCGGTTGACTGGTTCGATATGACCCCGCCTGTTGATATGGAGCTGAAAAAAAAGGAAATTTTCACACATATAGCAGGAAAACTGCAACTTTAATCGAAACTGTATGATATAGAGAATCAAGGAGGACGAAACATGAAACCGATTAATATTCAGGATCAGTTTTTGAATCAAATCCGCAAAGAAAATACGTATGTCACTGTTTTTTTACTGAACGGCTTTCAATTGCGCGGCCAGGTGAAAGGCTTTGATAACTTTACCGTATTGCTAGAATCGGAAGGTAAGCAGCAGCTTATATATAAACATGCGATCTCGACTTTTGCACCGCAAAAAAACGTCCAGCTTGAATTAGAATAGACCATAAAGATAAAAACGAAATAGAAAAACCTCGGGCTGAAAGCCCGAGGTTTTTTGTGTCGCAGAAGTTCCTATAGAGATTACAAAAAATATAGGAAATTGGTTATTTGTGTAAAACTCCTATTGTTGTACAATGATTTGTGATCATGCTGGAAAGGGGAGAGGGAAATGAATCACAAACGAAAACGTGCCATATCATGGGGTCTGGTGTTTTTCTTAACACTACTGTTTGTCACGCTGCCGGTATCTAAAACTTGGGCTGCAAGCGTAAATGGCACGCTGATGCAGTACTTTGAATGGTACCTGCCTAATGACGGACTACATTGGAAACGCTTGCAAGGAGATGCGGGGCATTTATCTGAAATTGGAATCACTGCTGTATGGATTCCGCCTGCATACAAAGGAACGAGTCAATCTGACAATGGATATGGCCCATATGATTTGTACGATTTAGGAGAATTTCAGCAAAAAGGGACGATGCGCACAAAATACGGTACAAAACCGGAGCTTCAGTCAGCGATCAGCTCCCTGCATTCGCAAAACATCCAAGTATACGGTGATGTTGTTTTGAATCATAAGGCAGGCGCGGATGCAACGGAAGATGTAACCGCGGTCGAAGTGAATCCAAACGATAGAAATCAGGAAACATCAGGAGAGTATCAAATAAAAGCATGGACAGGCTTTCATTACCCGGGCCGCGGAAGCACGTACAGCGATTTTAAGTGGCATTGGTACCATTTCGACGGAGCGGATTGGGACGAATCCCGAAAGCTGAACCGCATCTATAAGTTTCAAGGGGATGGAAAGGCATGGGATTGGGAAGTATCAAGGGAAAACGGCAACTACGATTATTTGATGTATGCAGACGTCGACTATGATCATCCAGATGTTGTCGCAGAAACGAAAAGATGGGGTACCTGGTATGCAAACGAGCTTCAACTCGACGGTTTTCGGCTCGACGCTGTTAAACATATTAAATTTTCTTTTCTGAGTGAATGGGTAAAGGCAGTCAGACAATCAACAGGAAAGGAAATGTTTACAGTTGCAGAGTATTGGCAAAATAACCTGAACGAGCTCGAAAACTATTTGAATAAAACTGATTTTAAGCAATCTGTTTTTGATGTCCCGCTTCACTATCATTTGCAGGCTGCATCCTCACAGGGGGGCGGCTATGATATGAGACATTTGCTGGATGGCACTGTCGTATCGAAGCATCCGATGCAAGCGGTAACATTTGTGGAAAATCATGATACACAGCCGGGGCAATCATTGGAGTCGACTGTACAAACATGGTTTAAGCCCCTCGCTTATGCCTTCATTTTAACAAGAGAGGCTGGTTACCCGCAGGTTTTCTATGGGGATATGTATGGAACAAAGGGTTCATCGTCAAGGGAAATTCCGTCGCTCAAAAATAAAATAGAACCCATTTTAAAAGCGCGTAAACATTATGCATACGGGACCCAGCATGATTATTTTGACCATGAGGATGTGATTGGCTGGACGAGGGAAGGTGATCAATCGGCCGCCCAATCAGGATTGGCTGCATTAATCACAGACGGTCCTGGCGGGTCAAAGAGGATGTACGTCGGAAAGCAAAATGCCGGCGAGACATGGTATGACATTACTGGGAACCGCTCCGATCCTGTTACGATTCATTCTGATGGATGGGGAGAGTTTCATGTAAACGGAGGTTCTGTATCCATTTATGTACAGAAGTAAGAAAGGGAGGGGCTGAAAGGCTAACACAGCAGCCTCTCTTGTTTTTTATCTTGCGCGGTCTTTTTTATAATGAGAACATAAGAAGGAGGAAAGTGTATATAATGTAAAAAATTGAACGTAAGAGGAGTGAACGAATGTTTTCTGAATCTGAAGCGGAGTTGAGACGAATCAGAATTGCACTTGTCTGGATTGCTGTGTTCTTATTGTTTGGTGCGTGCGGGAGGGATGAAACAGTAATTGAAACAGATAGCGGAGATTCTTATGAAACGCCCCAGCCAAGTTCATTTCCGCTCGAAAATAATCATTTTGGAATCGTAAATGACGGCAATATAGAAATTTATGAGTATAATGAGGCTGATAACAAGGTAAAGCTTAAAAAAGCGTTTCCGTCTGATGAGCTTGAATAAAATTCACAAGCATGGAATTTTACAAAGCAGAGGCAGGCCGCTAAACTGAATACTGACACAGAACATACAGAGGGTGAAATGATGAAGCATAAGATTATTGTCAATCACTGGGAAGAAATCTGTGAAGACGATTCCTGCTATGAATATGGAACGAGTATTATTGTTAATGGAAAAGAATTAATCAGAGAAGCCTCAATTATAAGCGCATTGAAGGCAGTTTTAGAAGAAATCGGCGCTGACGCAGAAATAGAAGAAACAGTCGAAAGCGAAAAATGCTGTGACAGTATAAGAAAAAAAAATCTAGACTACTAAGCAGTTTTTTTCATGTTATGATATACATCGGCTTAAAAACGACACTTCGAGTAGGATGAGAGATGATTCTCGTTCTGCTCTCTTTTTTGGGCCCTGATGAGGGTGCCAGAGAGAAAATATGAATTTTTTATTAAAACGAATCTATATATTGTGTTTTTGCCAGAGGGTAGTATACTATATATAGTGTTAGTAGTTGAGAGATTCATATTTTTTGATAGGTCGTGATAAAACGTGGTACAAATCATATTTGATTCAAAAACAGGGAATGTTCAGCGCTTTGTGAATAAAATAGACTTTCAGCAAATACGCAAGGTGGACGAAATTGACCACCAGGACACTCCGTTTGTTTTGGTCACCTACACGACAAACTTCGGCCAGGTACCGGCATCAACACAATCATTTCTCGAAAAATACGCCCATCTCTTATTAGGAGTCGCTGCGAGCGGCAATAAAGTATGGGGCGATAACTTTGCGAAAAGCGCCGATACCATTTCAAGACAATATCAGGTGCCGATTTTGCACAAATTTGAACTCAGCGGCACATCTAAAGACGTTGAATTGTTTACTCAGGAGGTAGAAAGAGTTGTCACAAAATCAAGTGCCAAAATGGATCCAGTTAAATAACGAAATCATGATCCAAAAAGATGGAAAATTCCAGTTTGATAAGGATAAAGAGGCTGTACATAGCTATTTTGTAGATTATATCAATCAAAACACAGTATTCTTTCACGATTTAAAAGAGAAGCTGGATTATTTGATTGAAAATCAATACTATGAAGAAGAATTTTTAAGCCTTTATTCTTTTGAAGACATTAAAGAAGTGTTTAAGACAGCTTACGCTAAGAAGTTTCGTTTTCCTTCCTTCATGAGTGCGTTTAAATTCTATAATGACTATGCTTTGAAAACGAATGACAAGAAAAAAATCCTCGAGCGTTATGAGGACCGGATCTCAATTGTTGCGCTGTTCTTCGCAAACGGCGACACTGAGAAAGCAAAAGAATATGTCAACCTGATGATCAATCAGGAATATCAGCCGAGCACACCGACATTCTTGAACGCTGGCAGAAAACGCCGCGGAGAACTGGTGAGCTGCTTCTTGCTCGAAGTCAATGATTCTTTAAATGACATTTCAAGAGCGATCGATATCTCCATGCAGCTTTCTAAACTGGGCGGCGGGGTTTCTCTTAATCTGTCCAAGCTTCGCGCGAAAGGTGAAGCCATCAAAGATGTTGAAAATGCCACAAAAGGCGTTGTAGGCGTTATGAAGCTTCTTGATAACGCGTTCCGTTATGCTGACCAAATGGGACAAAGACAAGGATCTGGTGCGGCGTATTTAAACATTTTCCACCGCGATATCAATGATTTTCTCGATACGAAAAAGATTTCTGCCGACGAGGATGTGCGCGTCAAAACACTTTCTATCGGTGTAGTCATTCCGGACAAGTTCGTTGAGCTTGCGCGTGAGGACAAAGCGGCTTATGTATTCTATCCGCATACCATCTATAAAGAGTACGGACAGCACATGGACGAAATGGACATGAATGAAATGTACGATAAGTTCGTCGACAACCCTCGGGTGAAAAAAGAGAAAATCAACCCGCGGAAATTGCTCGAAAAACTGGCGGTGCTTCGTTCTGAATCAGGCTATCCATACATCATGTTCCAGGATAATGTCAACAAAGTACATGCGAATAATCATATTTCAAAGGTGAAATTTTCTAACCTTTGCTCTGAAGTGCTGCAGGCATCTCAGGTTTCTTCTTACACAGACTACGATGTAGAAGATGAAATCGGCTTGGATATTTCCTGCAACCTGGGATCGCTTAACATTCTCAACGTGATGGAGCACAAATCGATCGAAAAGACTGTTAAGCTTGCGACTGATTCTTTAACTCACGTATCTGAAACGACTGATATCCGTAATGCACCTGCTGTAAGACGGGCAAACAAAGCGATGAAATCAATCGGTCTCGGCGCTATGAACCTTCACGGATACCTGGCGCAAAATGGCATCGCGTATGAAAGTCCAGAAGCGCGCGACTTTGCGAACACATTCTTTATGATGGTGAACTTCTACTCTATCCAGCGTTCTGCAGAGATCGCAAAAGAGAAGGGCGAGACGTTTGATCAATATGAAGGATCAACCTATGCAACTGGTGAATACTTCGATAAATACGTTTCAGCTGATTTCTCGCCGAAATACGAAAAAATCGCAAATCTGTTTGAAGGTATGCATATCCCGACGACAGAGGACTGGAAACAATTAAAAGCATTTGTCGCTGAACACGGCATGTATCACAGCTACAGATTATGCATTGCGCCGACAGGCTCGATTTCATACGTTCAGTCAAGCACGGCATCTGTCATGCCGATTATGGAACGGATTGAAGAAAGAACATACGGCAACTCAAAAACGTACTACCCAATGCCTGGGCTTGCATCTAATAACTGGTTCTTCTACAAAGAAGCCTATGATATGGATATGTTCAAAGTCGTAGATATGATCGCGACAATCCAGCAGCACGTTGATCAGGGAATCAGCTTTACATTGTTCCTAAAAGATACAATGACGACTCGTGATTTAAACCGGATTGATTTGTATGCACATCACAGAGGAATTAAAACCATTTACTATGCAAGAACGAAAGATACTGGGCAAGACAGCTGCCTTTCTTGTGTTGTTTGATTAAAGGAGAGTTTATAGTGACGAAAATTTATGACGCAGCAAACTGGTCAAAGCATGAAGACGACTTTACCCAAATGTTCTATAACCAAAATGTGAAACAGTTCTGGCTTCCGGAAGAGATTGCTTTAAACGGCGATCTCCTCACTTGGAAGTACCTCGGGAAAAACGAGCAAGACACGTATATGAAGGTACTGGCCGGATTGACTCTTCTTGATACAGAGCAGGGGAATACAGGAATGCCGATCGTGGCTGAACACGTAGACGGCCACCAGCGGAAAGCCGTGCTGAATTTTATGGCGATGATGGAGAACGCCGTTCACGCAAAATCGTACTCTAATATTTTCATGACACTGGCACCGACTGAAACGATTAATGAAGTATTCGAATGGGTCAAACAAAACAAATTTTTGCAGAAAAAAGCGCAAATCATCGTCGGACTCTACAAAGCGATTAAAAAAGATGACGAGATTTCACTGTTCAAAGCAATGGTTGCATCTGTGTATTTAGAAAGCTTCCTATTCTATAGCGGTTTCTATTATCCGTTATATTTCTACGGACAAGGAAAACTGATGCAAAGCGGTGAAATTATCAACCTGATCCTTCGTGATGAAGCGATTCACGGTGTTTATGTCGGACTTCTCGCTCAAGAAATCTACAATAAGCAGACAGAAGAAACAAAAGCAGAGCTTCGCGAATTTGCCATTGACCTTTTGAATGAGCTTTATGAGAATGAGCTTGAGTATACCGAGGACTTATACGATCAAGTCGGACTCTCGCACGATGTCAAGAAGTTCATCCGCTATAATGCGAATAAAGCGCTGATGAACCTTGGATTTGATCCTTACTTTGAAGAGGAAGACATTAATCCGATCGTTCTAAACGGATTAAATACAAAAACAAAATCACATGACTTCTTCTCCATGAAGGGGAACGGGTACAAAAAAGCGACCGTTGAGCCGATCAAAGATGATGACTTTTTCTTTGATGATGAAAAAGAGCAGATATAATATCTGCTCTTTTCGGCTTGAAGGTTGAAATAGGAGGACGCAGTAATCATGGGAAAAATGGATGAAATCATCTTGGTCGCTCCGCGCGATGAAGTGTTTAAAAAAGAAAAATTGACTTTTCAAGGCGTAAACAGTGAAGATGCCCGAGTAGCAGAAATTATGGCTCAAATTGAGGCGACCTATTCTGAAATGAGAAGGGGAGACGCAGAAGAAGATCCTCATTATAAACAGCCGATTCCTTATGTCGTCATTAAACGCGAGGATGAAGTTTTCCTTTATGAGCGGCTGGCTGGCGGCGGAGAATCACGTCTTCACAATAAGCTTTCTCTTGGCTTTGGCGGCCATATGAATCATATTGAAGGAGCTGCATCCTTTGCCGAGGTCTTAAAGCTGAACACAGACCGGGAGCTTGATGAAGAACTGCAAATCGAAGAAGAAGATAAGCAGGCCATTGTCACATTAGGTTTGATAAATGATGATGACAACAGTGTCGGTAAAGTGCATATCGGTATTCTATCTGCGCTTCAATTAAAGCCAGGCTCACATGTGGAAGTCAAAGAGAAAGAGCAAATCGCGGGTAAATGGATGAAAATTTCTGAACTAAAACAAACAGACATTTATAACCGTCTGGAAACATGGTCGCAATTCGTGGTTGACATTCTTGAATAAAAAAACCCGGTTTCTCATGAAGAGGAACCGGTTTTTTTATCAGGCATGCTCGTCCGCAGCAGTATTATGATTCTAGGAAGACCATAGCGTCAAAGCCGGTATTCTCAGCTCTGGCAGCAAGGGCATCGGCATGATCTTTGGAAGAAAAAGCGCCGATCTGAACTTTATATAATCCGTCCTTTAAGAGCACAATGGCGTCAAAGCCCTTAGACTCTGCACTGCTTGCAAGATTGTCCGCATTTGCTTTGACCTTAAAAGCCCCGATTTGAACCTTATATAACCCTGAGTTGGATGTCTTTTGAAGGCTGAAGGCTTGCTCCAACCCGTTTGCATGTCCTCTTGCCAAGCTTTGAATAAAACTGCTCGTTTTAAGCTTGTTCGCATCAGTAACCGTATCAATAAAACCGTTTTCCGTAAGCAGGGCAGGCATTGAGGATTCCCTTAATACGTGAAAGTTTGCTGTTTTTTTACCGCGATCGGAAAAGTCGACAGCTTGTATGACTTCAGAGTGAATCTCTGATTGGTAAGTCGTTGTCGGTGCTCCGACTCCCGGATAAATGTAGCTTTCGAAACCTGTTCCGCCCCCGGAATTAATGTGAATGGATAAAAAGAAATCGGCTCCCCAGTTATTTGCAGCATTTGTCCGGTCGCTTAAGCTGACATATTGGTCGCTTGTCCGGCTCAGCAGCACAGTAACACCCTCATACTCATTCGTCAATATAGTGCGTAAAGCTAAAGCGATTTGCAAGGTTAACGTTTTTTCTTGGAGACCATTGCCTGTTGCGCCTGGATCGGACCCGCCATGACCTGGATCAATAAAAATTTTAACCATTCTCCATCACCTCATTACAGGATATGAAAAAAGACGGCTTCTGCTTGTACGATTATCATCCGGCAGAAAAATGAGGAAATAACCCCTATTACCCGAAAAATTATTTCTCGGGAAAGCGCACAATTCAACAGGATGCGACAGGAAGGTTGCTAAAAGTGTGCCTTCTAATTGGCTTAAAAAAGGGGGTTATTCAATCGAATTCAGCAGAAAGCGGAGGGGGAAATGATGATGACATCCATATGCTGCTTCAGTCTTTTTGCGGCCCGACTGTGGTTTTGGAGGTCAGTCAGAACGTACTCAATGGAAATAGCGTTCAGACATTCTTTTTGTTTCCTATTAATATCCCTCATGGTTCGCATGGGTTAACGTTTATACTCACTCTTTTCCTCGGTGCCATTATTTTCTCTCCAGTTCTTCATCGGATTATTGGCATTTGTATTTGAAGAAGTATGGGGATTTGACATCATCCTAGGCTTAGTCTCTCAGGAAAGTTGATTTCCCGGGTGTTTACCCGGGTTTCTTCCAAAAAGTTGCTGGTTTTTATACATCACCCAAAAAATCCTCTTTCTCGATGATCCGACAATCGGTTTAGATATCCTGCGAAAGGAAGAATACACAGAAATTTCTTCATCCTATCTTCTCACCTCCCATCAAATTGATGACGTTGAACGTTTATGTAAACGGATCATCCTGATTGAGGAGGGAGAAATCAAATTCGACGGACCAAAAGTAGAGCTGTCACAATTGACGAACAGTAAGAGAGAAGCTTAGCTGTTGAAGTAGACGTCGTTCATGCAGACTCGGGTTTACTTTCATGTCAACCTACTGAAGTGAAAGGGAAATATATCTGATAATTCACAAACTCCTCAGCTCATCACAAGCATATCTGCGCAATATACTGTTTTCAATATAAATAACAGAGGCTGGCATTGAGAATATCATGACTGAGGTTATACATCGAAGAAATATCACCTTCATAGCTGATTGTTCTAACAAATTTGCTGAAAATAAAATCTCTTGGTTTGTCCACCCTTTGTTCGTGAATACAATAAGAAATAAAGTATTTCTCGGGAAAGCGCAGGATTCCCCATTGTTCCCGAAAAAAAGCATTTGTTTCGACACATGATAGGCGTTTGTCACATAAGGCATACGCTTGAATATCATATAGAGAGAACTGAGAGGTGAAAATGTTGGAGCGCGCTGTGACTTATAAAAACAACGGACAGATCAACATTATTCTTAACGGACAGAAGCAGGTGCTGACAAACGCTGAGGCAGAGGCGGAATATCAAGCGGCTTTGCAAAAAAACGAAGCTAAGCACGGCATTTTGAAGGAAATAGAAAAAGAGATGAACACACTGGTTGGAATGGAGGAAATGAAACGAAACATTAAGGAAATATACGCTTGGATTTTTGTCAATCAAAAACGTGCGGAACAGGGCTTGAAGGTGGGAAAGCAAGCGCTGCATATGATGTTTAAAGGAAATCCGGGAACTGGGAAAACGACAGTTGCGCGGCTTATCGGCCGGCTGTTCTTTGAAATGAACGTACTGTCAAAAGGCCACCTGATCGAAGCGGAACGCGCGGACTTGGTCGGGGAATACATTGGCCACACCGCCCAAAAGACGAGGGATTTAATCAAAAAGTCATTAGGCGGCATTTTGTTTATAGACGAAGCCTATTCCCTTGCAAGGGGCGGCGAAAAGGACTTCGGAAAAGAAGCGATCGACACGCTCGTCAAGCATATGGAAGACAAACAGCATGAATTCATTTTAATTCTTGCCGGATATTCACGGGAAATGGAGCATTTTTTATCATTGAATCCCGGTCTCCAATCCAGATTTCCCATCTCCATCGATTTCCCGGATTATTCCGTCAATCAGCTTATGGAAATTGCGAAACGAATGATCGCAGAGCGGGAATACCAGCTCAGTCAGGAAGCCGAATGGAAATTAAAGGATTACTTAATGACAGTCAAAAGCACAACAAGTCCCATTAAATTCAGCAATGGCCGTTTTGTCAGAAATGTCATAGAAAAATCGATCAGAGCGCAAGCCATGAGACTTCTAATGGGCGACCAATACTTAAAAAGCGATTTGATGACCATTAAAAGCCAAGATCTTTCAATCAAAGAAGACGCCGCTGGCTCGATATAGACCTCTTCCTGTGAGAGGTCTTTTTTTCTAATGTATTTCTTGCTTTTCACAGCAATCGATTTGTGGTATACACATGCAGGGTTTGGTATGATAATACTACTGCCCAATATGCAATAGAAAGGAACATCCATTTGAACGAACAAGAAATAAGACAGGAAAAGGCCATTTTAGTCGGATGTCAGCTGCCGCATATCACAGATGAACATTTTGAAAATTCCATGGAAGAGCTTGCATCACTGACAAAAACAGCAGATGGAACGGTATTGACCAGCGTCACGCAAAAACGAAACCGGGCTGACGCAGCTACATATATAGGAAAAGGGAAGGTTGAAGAGCTGAAGACGCTCGTTGAAGAGCTTGAAGCCGATCTTCTTATTTTTAATGATGAACTGTCACCAAGCCAGCTGAAGTCCTTGGCAACTGCGATTGAAGTAAAAATCATCGACCGCACGCAATTGATATTAGATATTTTTGCGAAAAGAGCAAGAACAAGAGAAGGAAAGCTTCAAATCGAGCTGGCTCAGCTCCAGTATGCTCTCCCGCGTCTGACGGGACAGGGGATCAACCTTTCCCGGCAAGGCGGAGGGATCGGCGCGAGAGGACCGGGGGAAACAAAACTGGAGACCGATCGCCGCCATATTAGAAATCGCATTCATGAAATTAACACGCAGTTATCCGCTGTCATTCGCCATAGAAGCCGCTATCGGGAAAGAAGAAAGAAAAACGGTGTGCTGCAAATCGCTCTTGTCGGGTATACGAACGCGGGGAAATCAACGTGGTTTAACCGCTTGACAAGCGCTGACAGCTATGAAGAAGACCTTCTGTTTGCCACGCTGGACCCTATGACCAGAAAAATGGTGCTGCCAAGCGGCTACAGCGTGCTCCTGTCAGATACGGTCGGATTTATTCAAGATCTTCCGACGACACTGATCGCTGCATTCCGCTCAACGCTTGAAGAAGTAAAAGAAGCGGATGTGATTCTGCATCTGATTGATTCCTCAAATGAGGAGTACACAGGGCACGAAAAAACGGTGCTTCGCTTGCTGGAAGAGCTTGAAGCAGATGATATCCCGGTGCTGACGGCTTATAACAAACGCGATCAAAAGCTGCCTGACTTTATCCCGTCCGTTGGAAAGAATCATATCATGGTCAGTGCAAGATTTGAGGAGGATGCTGAAAAGTTTAAGGAAACCATCCAGCGTTATTTGCGCCAAGAACTGTTAACGCCTTTTGAAGCGCAGGTACCGGCAAGTGAGGGCAAGCTTCTCTCCAGAATCAAATCCGAAACGATGGTTGACCGTTTTCATTTTAATGAAGAAAACGAACAGTACGACATATCGGGATATGTACAAGAAGAGCAAGGTATCATCGGTGAATTGAAGAAGTATATGTAAGAAGGGAATACAAGGACATGTTCGAAACTTTAACACACGGAGATTTATTAAAAAAAACAGCAATGGAAGTGGAAACGGAAATTGCCGGCGTTCATAAACAAATAGAAGAAATCAGTGAACGCAATGAATGGAGAGTGCTTCAAAGCTATAGAAAACACAAGGTGAGCGACACTCATTTTACGCCGTCTACAGGATACGGCTATGATGACATCGGAAGAGATACACTTGAAAGCATTTATGCAGATGTGTTTGGCGGAGAAGCCGGGCTTGTCAGGCCTCAAATTATATCAGGCACACATGCGATTTCTATTGCTTTATTCGGTGTCCTCAGACCGGGGGACGAGCTGCTTTATATCACAGGCAAGCCGTATGATACGTTAGAAGAAATTGTCGGCGTCAGAGGCGGAGAAAATTCTGGATCGTTAAAGGATTTTCAAATCGGCTACAATGCGGTTGACCTGACTGAAGACGGAAAAATAGATTACGATGCTGTCGCTGCAGCTATCAATCCGAAGACAAAGGTGATCGGCATTCAGCGCTCAAAAGGATATGCCAATCGTCCTTCTTTCTTAATTAGTGAAATCAAAGAAATGATCCGCTTTGTAAAAGAAATCAATGAAAACCTTATCGTATTTGTGGACAACTGTTACGGAGAATTTGTAGAAGAGCTGGAACCTTGCCATGTAGGCGCCGATCTCATGGCGGGATCTCTTATTAAAAATCCGGGAGGCGGTCTTGCCAAAACAGGCGGGTACCTCGTTGGAAAATCTAAATGGATCGAGGCTTGTTCATACCGAATGACTTCACCGGGCATCGGCCGGGAAGCCGGAGCGTCTCTTTACTCGCTCCAGGAAATGTATCAAGGCTTCTTTTTGGCGCCGCACGTTGTGTCACAAAGCTTAAAGGGAGCGGTGTTTACAGCGAGATTCCTTGAAAAACTGGGCTTCACTTCAAACCCGAAATGGGATGCGAAAAGAACAGATTTGATACAATCCGTTGAGTTTTCCGACAGAGAAAAGATGATTGCCTTTTGCCAGGCCATTCAATATGCATCGCCGATCAATGCCCACGTGACGCCTTATCCAGCCTACATGCCGGGATACGAAGATGATGTGATTATGGCAGCGGGCACATTTATACAAGGAGCAAGCATTGAATTATCAGCTGATGGCCCTATCCGCCCGCCATATGTAGCGTATGTGCAGGGAGGATTAACCTATGCGCATGTGAAAAATGCCATATGCAGTGCAGTGGATTCTTTAATGGATAAGAAATTAATTTGAATAGTTTAAAATTTTCACTGAATTTCATGTTAAGAATCCTTACATGTTATTGACACAAAATATAACATCACCTATAATGAAACTAAGTTAAGAAAAGGAGGAAATTGAGATGAGTGATAACATTCGCCGCTCAATGCCTTTATTTCCAATAGGAATTGTCATGCAATTGACCGAATTATCAGCAAGACAAATTCGGTATTATGAGGAAAATGGACTGATATTTCCAGCTAGAAGCGAAGGAAATAGACGATTATTCTCATTTCACGATGTAGATAAACTGTTAGAAATTAAACACCTGATTGAACAAGGTGTAAACATGGCAGGAATTAAACAAATTCTGGCGAAAGCATCGGCCGAGCCGGAACAGAAACAAAATGAGAAGACGAAGAAACCAATGAAACATGATCTGTCTGATGACGAACTGAGACAGCTCCTGAAAAACGAGCTTATGCAAGCCGGCCGTTTTCAAAGAGGAAATACATTCCGTCAAGGCGACATGTCCCGCTTCTTTCATTAATCCGTTAGCAACTGTTTTGCTATATACATTTACCTTTTAGAGGAGGAGTTTTACGAAATGGCAAAGTATACAAGAGAAGATATCGTAAAATTAGTAAATGAGGAAAACGTCAAGTACATCCGCCTGCAATTTACCGACATTCTTGGAACAATCAAGAACGTTGAGATTCCTGTAAGCCAGCTTCCAAAAGCACTTGATAATAAGGTCGTGTTTGACGGATCTTCTATTGAAGGTTTCGTTCGCATCGAAGAATCAGATATGTACCTGTATCCTGATCTAAATACATTTGTTATCTTCCCATGGACAGCTGAAAAAGGTAAAGTAGCACGTTTCATCTGTGATATTTACAATCCGGATGGCACACCTTTCGAAGGTGACCCGCGAAACAACTTAAAACGGATTCTGAAAGAAATGGAAGACCTGGGCTTCAGTGATTTCAATCTAGGACCTGAGCCTGAATTCTTCTTATTCAAATTAGACGAAAAAGGCGAACCGACTCTTGAATTAAACGACAAAGGCGGATATTTCGACTTAGCTCCAACTGACTTGGGAGAAAACTGCCGCCGCGATATCGTTCTTGAGCTTGAAGAGATGGGCTTTGAAATCGAAGCATCTCACCACGAAGTAGCGCCTGGCCAGCACGAAATCGACTTTAAATATGCCGGTGCAGTCCGCTCTTGTGACGACATCCAAACGTTTAAACTAGTTGTTAAAACAATTGCCCGCAAACACGGTCTGCATGCGACATTTATGCCAAAACCGTTGTTCGGTGTGAACGGTTCAGGTATGCACTGCAATCTATCACTCTTCAAAGATGGCGTTAACTCATTCTATGATGCAAACGCAGATCTTCAGTTAAGTGAAACAGCGAAACACTTCATTGCAGGTATCGTGAAGCATGCAACAAGCTTTACAGCAGTAACAAACCCGACAGTGAACTCTTACAAACGTCTTGTTCCTGGCTATGAAGCACCTTGCTACGTTGCATGGAGCGCGCAAAACAGAAGCCCGCTTATCCGTATCCCGGCTTCCCGCGGCATCAGCACACGTGTTGAAGTGCGCAGCGTAGATCCAGCTGCGAATCCGTACCTAGCACTTAGCGTCTTGCTTGCTGCAGGTTTAGACGGAATCAAAAACAAACTAGAAGCGCCAGCTCCAATCGACCGCAACATCTACGTGATGAGCAAAGAAGAGCGCATGGAAAACGGAATCGTCGACCTTCCTGCAACACTTGCTGAAGCATTAGACGAATTCAAATCAAACGAAGTGATGGTCAAAGCTCTAGGCGAGCACCTATTCGAGCACTTCATCGAAGCAAAAGAAATCGAGTGGGATATGTTCCGCACACAAGTTCATCCTTGGGAGCGCGAACAGTATATGTCTCAGTATTAATCTCTCAATCCCTTGGCACTATTGGTGTCAGGGGATTTTTAAATTTTGGTCATAATATTAAGAGATCGATATTTTTGGTCCTTGACCAAAATATGACCAAAAAAATTTGAAGTTATGAATCTAACTCCACAATTGAGGACACGTATTTCTCGTAATCCTTTATTCGGTTTTGGTCAAGCTTCTTACTAATATGTGAATAAACATCGGCAGTTACCATCATGCTTTTATGTCCTAAACGTTCTTGAATGTATTTCATATCAGCGCCTGACTCTAAAAGTAAAACAGCATGTGTATGCCGTAATGCGTGGATAGGCATTTTATTTATGTCAGCTCGCTTTAAAATACGATTAAACGCATTAAAAAGGGTGGACTTAGGTAAAAAATTCCCGTCAACTCTGCAAAATACTAAATTGAGATCATGTTTATAATCATCCTGTAACATTTGTTTATTCTCAAATTGCCACTTCTTATGTTTTTGTAAAGCAGCAGAAAGGGAAGCGCCAATTGATATTCTTCTTTTGGATTCATAAGTTTTAGTTTCGCCGAAGAGTTCAGCAGCTGTTTTTGCAGAAAAATCTAGGGTGTTTTTAATGTCTATGTAATTCTCTCTTAAGTTGATATCTGTCCATTGAAGAGCAGCAGCTTCACCTTTACGCATACCGGTCTCTATGAGCGTTCTAAAAAAGATGTAATATATATAGTTATACTTATATGCTTCCTGAAGAAATTTCGGAATATCCTCAGAAAGCATGTATTCGAGTGTACCTTTTTTCTTTTCATTCTTATTTGATATTGTGACCCCGTAACAAGGGTTTTTTGCTAATTTTCCTATGATGACAGCTTTACTAAAAGCATTAAACATTGTACCGTGTATAATTTCCACAGTGCGTTTGCTGTACCCCTGATCAGTTAAAAAGTTAAGGAATTTTTGATACATAATAGGTTTAATATCTGTAATCTTGATGTTTTTGAAGTAAGGAAGAATATGATTCTTGATGTTTCGTTCGTGGAGTTCATATGTATTCTTTCTAACGGTGTCTTTTTTGTATTCATGTAGCCAACTAAATAAAAATTGCTCAAGTGATATGGTTTCTGTATCAAATTCAAATCCAGCAGCTATTTGCTTTTCTTGTTCTGCAGCAGCTTTTTGAGCTTCTTTCTTTGTTTTAAAACCACTCTTTGATTTTATTTTGTATTTGAGAGTAAAAGGGTCTTTAAAGGAGACACGATATTCCCACTTGTCTCCTCTTTTTCTGAATGTAGCCATATTTACCTCCTGAGAGAGTTTTAAGAATTATTATAATTAACTGTAAAAGGAAATGGGTTTGAATTATTTTCGTAATTTTGTTTTTCTTCAATCCAGTCTTGCAACAGTCCTTGACGATAGAACGTAGATTCATTACCACACTTTGAACAATAACGAGCATTACCGTCTAGTATTGATTCACAACTTTGTTGAACAAAGTTCCATCCTGTGTCATCTGTTTGATATGTGTCGGCGCATTTATTAATTAAATATGCACTGCAAATTTTACATATATCACCTTCGTGATTCACTTGTTCGTTTTGGCATTTAGGACAAATAAGTGCTCTTCCATTTTTGTCTAATTGGTAACCACTATATATCAACTCTGTTTTCTCCTTTTTATTTATTAGTTTGTTATTTCCACAAATAGGACAATATTTTGCTGATTTATTAACAAAAGAATGAGCACAATTACGGCAAAATATTGAATTTTTTATAGTTGAAATAAATTGTTTAAAACATTTTAATTGAAGGTTAATCATTGGCATCAACGTATTGTATAAATCAAAACTTAATGATTTTAATCTTACCTTTGCAGCTCGCTTAGATATTTTGAAATAGTTAATTAATTCAGCTTCCGTTTTTATGTCTAAATGTTTAACTAATACAGCAGGAGCGAGTACATTTCTAGCAAATGAGTTCACCTCGTTTTCTAATACTCTATACTTTGATTCAGTCATCTTACTTCTTCTTAGTATAGTTTCCTCGAGTTCAACAAGATGGTTCATATATATATGGCCTATTTCATGCATTAAAGTAAAACGGATTCTTTCTGGTATCATAATTGTATCGTTATAAGCAATTGTGTGGTTTATCCCATCATAAATGGTGTAACCATCTTTACTTTGAAATGCCTCTATTATTTCAGGGATGCTCATTTCGTGTATTTCTGCTAATTCAGAATACGAAATTAATCCCCATTTATTTCTTTTGATTATTTTGAATGGGTCTATTGGAAAGTCAGAAATATTTTCGTTAGCAAAAAAATAACTGACTTTCTGCATCACTTTAGTGTACCGAGCTTTTTTAGGAAATTTCATTCATCCATCGCTTCTTTTCCTCGTTTTTGCATTGTTTTTATTAATGCTTTTAAAGCATCCTTTTGTCCAGTATTCAAATTGTTTATATCTCTTGCAATTGTTCTTACTTCTTCATCAAATTCATTTAAAGTAGATTCGTTATTATCTCTTCCAAGAAGAAAATCAACACCCACGTTATAAAAATCAGCTATCTTCTTTAACATTTCGACGCTAGGTTTTGCTATATCATTTTCCCATGAATTATATCTTCCACGTTGAATTTCCAACTTATCTGCCACTTGGTACTGACTCAACCCTCTTTGTGATCTAAGTTTTTTTAGATTTTTACCTAAACTCATAATTGTCCTCCAGAAAAAAATTTTCCATTCGGGGTTGACGGATAATTAAATTATCCATTATAATCAGAACTACCGAAAGGAAGGTGATGGATAAAGTGACCAAAAAACGCCAATACTTTTCTAAGTGTCGCAAAGCCAAAGGCACACAAGAGTATGTGGCAAAAGAAAACGGTATTTCAACTGTCTATCTGCGTATGATTGAAAATGGAACATTTACTCCTGGCAGAGATCTAATGTTTCGATTATGTTATTATTTTGATCAACCGGCAGATAAATTATTTCCGGATTACTTTTGTAATACGTCTCTTAAGTATGCCAAAAGCGATAATTAAATTATCCATATTTGGATTATAGATAATTTAATCGCACTAGTCAACGGTTTTCTATTTTTTTTACTACTTTGGATAATTAAATTATCCATCATGGAGGGGAAATGAATTGCATTTAAAAATAATTAATAACAATGGAGATTTGATGGTAGAGAGTCGACAGGTAGCCAAATTGACAGGGAAACGACATACAGACTTAATTAGGGCTATCAAAAGTTATTTAGATATTTTAACCGACGCAAAATTGCGTCCGTTAGAATTCTTCGTTCCTTCAACTTATGAAGACAATAAAGGAGAAACACGATTATGTTATCTTTTGACTCGTAAAGGCTGTGACATGGTTGCAAACAAAATGACTGGTGAGAAGGGTGTTCTGTTTACAGCTGCCTATGTAACAAAGTTTGAAGAAATGGAAAACAAACTTAAGCCCAACATTCCTCAGTCATTACCAGAAGCTTTACGGCTAGCTGCTGATCTAGCAGAAAAGAATGAATATCTTCTTTTGGAAAATGCTCAGAAAAATCAAATGATAAATGAGCTACAACCTAAAGCATCTTACTATGATTTGGTTTTACAGAATAAATTCTTACTTTCAATCAGCAAGATAGCTAAAGACTATGGGATGAGTGGAACTAAGATGAACAAACTTCTCCATGAGTTAGGAATTCAATATAAGCAGGGCGACTGTTGGCTGCTATATCAGAAATACGCTGATAAAGGTTACACACAAAGTAAGACTCATGCAATCGACTCTGATAAAAGCAAGCTTCACACTTATTGGACTCAGAAAGGCCGATTGTTTATCTATGAAACCCTAAAAAATAAAAAAGGTATACTTCCGATAATTGAACGAGAAGAACGTGCATCGTAAGGAGGTGAATAAGAATGATTGAATTAACGATGAAAGCTGATTCTGATTCATTTAGAAACAACTTATATGATTTGCTTCAAGAAGTAGCAACTTCAATAATCGAGGACAATCGAAAAGAGCATGAACTTCCTTATATGATCAGTAAAGCTCAACTAGCTAAATACATTTTTAACGTCAGTTCACAAACGCTTGACGCACATGTCATTTACAGGGAGGACTTTCCTAAATTTAAAGTAGGGGAAAGAATATTATTTCCTCGAGACATGGTTTTAGAATGGATTCGAAAAAATATGGAAGTTGTTGAGTCTATAAAGACGAGAGATTAAAGGAGGACCAAAATGAAAGAACTACCCGCACATGTTGAAGAAAGACTTTACGAATTTTTCATGAAGTACTCTGTACCACGGATTCTTAAAAAGGAGGCTAAGATGAAAAATGCTCTTAAGCTTGCTGCTTTCTTTGCAGAATTTGAGCAAAAAATGATTAAAAAGAACCGATTAAAGGTTGCTAATTTCTCTAATAGACAAATGGTGAGACAATGTCATGTCTACTTAGAACTGAAAGGATTTGAAGAATGAAACTAAATCAATTTCTTGCATCAGATAAGGGCAAAGCTAAACGTAAATTGGCATCCGCACAGTTCCTATTAAACGAACTGCTTCCAGATGAAATAGAGAACAACAATTTTGATGAATGTATTGATCTTTGTTTATCGGCTGCTGAAATGTTCAAAGACATCAAACGGATGCATCATCCTGAACAAGTCGTTCAGCTACATGAAATTGCAACTCAATTTCTAAGTAAAGGTCTTGATGTCTCAATTGTAAGGAGGCCAGCATATGAATCTTGAGCATCCAATCATAACGGAAATTAACCATTATGGCTATCCAAAACAGTATCTCCAGTATGACCGGGATCGGGAAGAGGATGCCGATGAAGAAGATCAATAAAAAAAGCCCACACGGCAATGTGGACTAATATAAACAAAAACAATTCCATTTTAAATGGATCTCTCAACAAAATCAAATAGAGGAAGGTGTCTCATATGAATCCACTACAGGACTTTGAACTAAATGAAATTAATAACGGCGAACTGCCGGGGGACCGTCCACAGTTTGAAATCACTGATATGAACAGCCTGAACTGGGCTTTCCGAAAAATAGCTGCTCTTAAGTCGCAGGAAAAGGAAATCAAAGCGCTGGCGGCCACAGAAAAGCAACGTATTGAAGAATGGGAAAGGCAGGAGCTTAAGCCTTTAGCTGACAGTCTTTCATTCTTTGAAAACCTGGTTAGTGTCTATCATACAAAGCAGCTGCAGGAAGACCCGAAGACAAAAACACTTTCCACACCTTATGGGAAATCTAAAAGCCGGACAACAAAAGCAGCGCCTAAAGAAGTGGACAAGGAAAAACTTCTACAGCATGTGAAGGATGCTGGTATGGAAGAGTTTATAAAAGAGTCTGTGGCATGGGGTGATCTTAAGAAGACATTGATTGTCACTGAGATTGAAGGTAAACCGATCGTAGTTGATTCAAATGGAGAAGTTGTCCCGGGCGTAGAAGTGCAGCCGGAAACAGTCAGCTTCAAAGTGGAGGTGTAAGGGATGTTTCAAGTAACAGACGCGCAGCGTGAAAAGGAAAAAGCAATTGTGGGCTTTATCGGTCCAAGTGGTTCTGGTAAAACAGCCGGCGCCCTGCTGGTAGCTTACGGAATGATGCGTGAAGCATACCCAGAAGCAAGCGACGAGGAAATCTGGTCAAAGATCGGTGTCGTTGATACCGAGCACCGACGCGCAAAACTGTACGCTAATTTGCAGTTTGATGAAATTCGCATCGGCAGCTTTAAGCATATTGATTTTACACCGCCGTATACGACAGAACGATATCAAATGGCAGTCGAAGCAATTAAGAAAGCCGGTGCTGAGGTTGTCGTAATTGATTCACTCTCACACAACTGGCAGGGTGAAGGCGGAATAGTTGAAACACATGGCAGCATGTCCGGTAACTCTTTTCAAAACTGGGGTAAGCTTGCACCGGAAACAACCAAGCTTATTAAGACGTTAACACAAAATGACGTTCACATCTTAGCGACATTGAGAACAAAAACGGAGTATGTAGTGGAGCCAGATAATAACGGCAAAATGGCTCCGCGTAAGGTTGGAACAAAACCTGTACAGAAAGATGAAATGGAATACGAGTTTATGCTCAACTTCAATATTGATATTGATCATATGGCTGAGACGTCAAAAGACAATACGCGGATGTTTGAAGGCTCTTCAATCAAGCTAAACCCAGAAGTCGGCCGCAAACTTTATCAGTGGCTTGAGCTTGGCATTGACGTAAAGGCGGAAGAAGAAACAGAGCGCATCGGCTTGATTACTCACATCAAAATGATGATTGATGGCAACGAAAAGGCTGCGCAAATGATTGAGGAGTTCCAGATCAAAGCTAATCAGAAGCTTGAACAATGGAATATCAAACTTGCTAATGCTGCTATTGATAGATTAAACAGCGTTTTGGGAGGTGAGCCAGGTGAAAAATGATTCAAAGCTCGAAGAGATTCGGGGGCATGCGACTATATCTGATGTGCCCTGGTTAATCTCAGAGATTGATAGATTGAATAGTGGCATAGACAGTGTAATTTATGATTTGCGAAATGAAGACATCACCGATCCGCATGTAGTGGATTCAATTACTCAAAATCTTGTAGCTGTACTAAACGGCAAATAAACAAAAATTGGAGGAATTAAATATGTTCACAGTAGACCACAGCAAAGGCGAAGCTTTTGAACCAATTAAACCAGGAGAATATGAGGCAACGGTTATTAATTTTGAGGAGAAAACAGCAGCTTCATCCGGAAATAAGCGACTTGTCGTAGATTATGAAATCCGTTCTGACGTTGAACAGGCATGCCAGGGCCAGAAAATCCTATACGACAATTTCACTGTTACAGATAATGCAATGTGGAGATTTCATCAAGCATCAAAGGCCGCGGGCTTCCCGAACGGAATGAAATTTAAGGATCATATTGAATGGGCAAATGCTTTCCTCAATAAACCGATCCGCCTAGTTGTCGGGGAAAGAGAGCACAACGGCAAAAAATATCCAGAAGTTAAAGCGTTTAAGCCGTCAGAAGCGCCGGCGCCGGATACCGGCTCAATTACAGTGAGCGATGACGATGTACCATTTTGATCACAAGAAATACATTTGAGGGAGTGTATGGCTCCCTCGTTTTTAAAGGGGAGTTAATACATGTACGATTTTAAAAATATACCACAAGAGCTAAAAAACGCCCCTCAGTGGATTCTATGGCGTTCGGAAGAGCGTAACGGCAAAAAAACGAAAGTGCCATATCAGATTGACGGCAGCATGGCTCAATCAAGCAATAAGAGAACCTGGTCCACCTTTGCCACTATCATGAAGTTTTTCAATGAACAGGAGTATGACGGCATCGGCTTCATGTTTTCTAAAGATGATCCGTTCATTGGAATAGATATAGATCACTGTGTAAATGACGGTGTTCTATCTCCTTTCGCTCAGGAAATCATCCAGACGATCAGCTGCTATACTGAATACTCCCCGAGTGGGGAGGGTGTTCATATTATCGCGAAAGGTAAGCTCCCATTACGCGGACCGGGCACAGGGAGAAAAAATATAGATAAAGGCCTGGAAGTATACAGGCATGGTCGTTATTTCACGTTCACCGGAAACAGTCTTGATGTTGGACCTGTGCAGGAACGATCGGAAGAGATCAAAACCATCTTTGATAAATATCTAACAGAGAGGGAAGAAGCAAAATCAGTCAGCGCCCGATCACAATCAGGAAGCGATATGAGTAATCTTTCAAATAAAGAAATTTGGGGAAGGATGTTCAACTGTAAAAATGGAAAAAGCATTCAGGACCTTTTTAACGGCCAGCTGATTAATGGCGATCATTCTTCCACGGATATGGCTTTATGTAATCACCTGGCATTCTGGACGGACAAGGACGCATCAAAAATGGATTCTATGTTTCGTGAATCAAATTTGTTTCGCGAAAAGTGGGACCGGCAGCATTCAGCCGACGGAGCTACATATGGAGAAATGACTATTGCTGCAGCTATCTACTCGACCGGCCCCACAATATCCGACCTGATGGAGCAGCAAGAGCAGCCGTATGAAGTGTATTTCTCGCAGCCGCAGGCCTCACAGGTTGCTGACACAGAGGAAATCATAGACACGCCACCGGTCTTTCATCTGACTGAGCTAGGGAACGCTGAAAGGCTTGTATATTACCATGGCAAGAATATCAGATACTGTAACGAGCTCGACTGGTTAATCTGGAACGGGAAGATGTGGGAGGAAGACAGCAAGAGGCAGATCGAGGCATTAACTGCCCAAACTCTACGGGCCATTTACGGGGAAGCGAAGGCCACGGAAGACGGCTACAGAAAAAAGCAGCTTAACGATTGGGCTAAAAAATGCGAGCGTCGCAATATTCGAATGAACACCATCCTGGATACCCGGCCGATGGTTGCTGTAAGAAAACAAGAACTCGACTCTCATAAATATCTGTTTAACTGTGAGAATGGTGTGATTGACTTAAAAACTGGGGAGCTGCTGCCACATGATCGTGATTTTCTATTCACTAAAATTTCATCAGTGGCTTATCAAAAGGATGCCGACTGTCCAAACTGGAAGGCATTCTTAGAAAGCATTTTTATAGATGAACAAGGTCAGCCAAACTATGAAATTATTAATTTTATGCAGAAAGCTATTGGCTATTCATTAACCGGGGATACTACGGAACAAGTCATGTTCTTTTTGTTTGGTAATGGTCGTAATGGTAAATCAACGTTTATCAATACAGTTCAGCAGCTACTGGGCGACTATGGCCGGCAGACGAACAGCGACACATTCATAAAAAAGAAGAATGATAGTAGCATCAACAATGACATTGCCCGGCTCGACGGGGCGCGCTTTGTGTCGGCCGTTGAGAGTGAAGAAGGTCAGCAGCTGTCCGAGTCGTTGGTGAAGCAGATCACCGGGGGCGAAAAGATGTCCGCGCGTTTCTTGCGCCAGGAGTATTTTGAGTTTACGCCAGAATTTAAAGTGTTCTTTACGACAAACCATAAACCAATCGTAAAGGGAAGCGACGAGGGTATCTGGCGGCGTATCCGGCTTGTCCCGTTCACTGTCACCATTCCGAAAGAGAAAGTGGACAAAAAGCTTCCGCAGAAACTTGCTGCAGAAATGCCTGGTATTCTCAGGTGGGCAGTCGAAGGCTGCTTGAAGTGGCAGAAGGAAGGGCTTAAAGAACCAGAAGTGATCCGAAAAGCAACGGAAGGTTACCGCGAGGATATGGATATATTAGGGCCGTATATGTCAGAAAGATGTGTTGTTCATCCTTCCGCAAAAATTGAAGCAAAAGAGCTCTATAAGGATTACAAAAACTGGTGTTATGAAAATGATGAGATTGAACTCAAAAATCGTGCTTTTTATAGACAAATTGAAATTCGAGGGTTTAAGAAGGAAAACGGAGCGAAAAATAAAGTCTTCTTTTATGGTATAGGGCTAAACAAATATCAGAGCCACTTGAATTTTTCGGAAAGGGTTAACGAAGGGGTTAATGAATCAAATGCAAACAGTGACTCCAAAAAGGTTACTTCTATAAATAGAAAAAAGCTATAAATCCTTTAGTACCAAGGGGTTAAGGCTCTATCTGTAGATTATAATTATTTTTAGGGTTAATAAGGGTTAATGATTTTGTTTGTTCCCCTCACATGAAAATTAATTAATAAAAAATAAATATATATATAGGGCTTTAATACAAAATGCATTAACCTTCGTTAACTCATTAACCCGTTTTGATAAAAAGAGGTGAGAAAATTGCACCCAAAACAAATTTGTTCCGACTTAGAGGTATTGGGCTCTCGTTTGGTTCTTGATGGAAACGATCTTTATATTGAGAAACCAGAGAAAGTCTATCCGGAACTTGAGGCGTTTGTCCAATCTTATAAAAAGCGAATTATCCGGTATTTGAAAGGTGAATACTCGGATCATGAACATAATGTAAAACAGACAATAGATAAAATCATTAATTATTTCATGGGCATTGATCAAGATATAAATAGAAAAATAGATGACTGGTTCAATCATGATTATGAATCAGTTATGAAGGTGATGAAATTGCTTGTTCTCCTTTGGGAGAACGGCTGGAGGGAGCTAAAGGAATCCGTTTCAAACTTTGAAAGTGAGGAAACGGACCGGCTTTCCATAGAAATTTATGATCGGGCCATGTCGTATTTTAAGGGGAAGAAAGCATGACAATTATTCACTATAACTATTCGGAAACGGAGTTAAAAGAAATTCTGGACAGCATGATCATTATTGTGGATACGAGAGAGCAAAAGAATCAGCATGTTCTTGATTATCTCCGTAAAAAGAAAGTGGCAATCAAGTTCAAAGGAATGAAAACCGGCGATTACTCGGCCATGATTCCCAAGAATGATGAATTTGGAATCAGCCGTGATATGTATTTGAATGCAGCAATTGAACGGAAAAATGGAGTGGACGAGCTAGTGCAGTCGATTAAAGACCGTTCTCGTTTTGAAAATGAATTGATTCGAGCGTCCAAGCATCCGTTCACTCTTCTTGTGGAAGACCTGGAAGGGTACCAAAAGATTCTTAATGGAAAATATCGTTCAAAGTATGAACCGAAAGCGCTGCTGGGCAGCTTGAAAACATTTGAAGTTCGTTACAACTTTTCAACGGTTTTTATCAGTCCTAATGCTACCGGCAATTACATTTATCATCACTTTCACTATATGGCTAGGGAACTGCTGAAAGGCGGGCTTGTGTAAATCTTAATAAAACAATCAAAGGGAGGATGTAACATGGCATTTGTAGGTTTTGAAGAATCGAAGGAAGTACGGCAACTGGCTGAAAGCATAATTGACGAGCATCACCCACATTTAAAAGACGCTAAACAGCAAATAGGTTTTTATCTCCGTGAGGGTAACAGCAAATGGGCAGGAAAGGCGAAGAAATGCACAGCATTCGAACGTCATATGACGGATTACATGCTATTCGTGTTTATCAATAAGGCTGCATGGAAGACGATGCCGGAGGAACAACGCGCTGCCCTGGTAGATCATGAGCTTTGCCATTTTACTCGTGAAGAATGGGAAGAGCCTGACCCGAAAGACCAAAGTAAATGGGTGACTGTGTACGGCGCTGCCACTGATCCAGACAGCTGGGGAATCCGAGAGCATGACGTTGAGGAATTCTCTGAGATTATCGAGCGCCATGGTTTATGGGATACCGGTATTGAAACATTTGCCGAGGCAGTCCGTGAAGCTGATCACCAAATGACCATTTCAGACGTGCAGCGCTTATCGAGGGTGAAATAAATGGGGGTAGTTAGAAACTATCTTTTAGGGGATTTTGCATACATCGAAACCGAACGTGAGTTCGTTTTGGTGATAAAAAATAAAATTTTACGGTCCGTATGATAACAGTAAATTTAAAGCCATTTTGTATGCGTTGGAATGTGGGCTCAAAAGTAATAACAGGTGATCAGGCATGAAAAGCATCGAGTTATTTGCTGGTATCGGGGGTATTTCGCTTGCTGCTGAATGGGCAGGCATTAAAACAGTAGCATTCTGTGAACGAAATGTCTTCTGTCAGAGGGTTTTAAGAAAGAATTTCCCGGGCGTTTTCATCGTTGATGATGTTTGCGCTTTGAACAGACGGCTTTTAGAGGAAAAAGGAGTGATCGAACCAGGTGAAACAATTGGCATTCTTTCGGGAGGATATCCCTGCCAGGGTGAAAGTGTTATCGGGAAAAGAAAAGGAGATCGGGACGATAGATGGCTTTGGCCTGAAATGTTCCGACTCACAAAAGAATTACGACCCGATTGGGTTGTTGGAGAGAATGTTGCTGGACACATCACAATGGGTTTGGACACAGTCCTCTCCGATTTGGAAAGTGAAAACTACCAAGCAAGGGTATTCGTACTTCCGGCTGTCAGTGTCGGTGCGCCGCATCAAAGATACAGGACATTTATTGTTGCCCACTCCGGCCGCCAGTCAAAATCACAAACCGATCAGGCCTTTAACTCCTTCGGAAGCGAAGGGAACACACGGGGTGATCTTGCCAGGTGGCTTGGGCCATCAATTTCCCCATCTTACTGGCAAATACATCAATCCCCAGCTGTTGGAGTGGATGATGGGTTTCCCAATCGGGTGGACAGAAGTATAGCTTTAGGAAACGCAGTTGTCCCTCAGCAGATTTACCCGATATTCAAAGCTATTATGGATCAGGAGGCGACAAAGTGATTATCTCTATTGTAGCAACTCTCTTCATGTTTAATTCAGGTGCACTTATCTTGTGGATTTGCTTAACCGAACGTCGTATACAAAAATGGGAACGCGAAAAATAGAGGAAAGGAGGACGGGTGTGACAGAACAACTTTCATTCCTTCATCCTGTGGATTTGAAGGCAGTCCGAAAAATCGTGATCAAAGAACTCAAAGATTATCGAGCTTTGAAAGTACAGCTTGAGAATAAAAAGGAATCGGTTGACGCTGGCATCAGCCCGTTTCCTTCTATCAGAGACTCTTTCATATTAAATGAATTGAAAGTCAAACAGATGGAACGGGCGTTAGAAAACAGCCTGGACGATGAAGAACGCTTGATCATTGAGAAAAAATACTTAACCGCCAGCCAAACAAAAGACATTCATATCTATATGGAACTTGGCATAAAAAAGGACACCTATTATGAAATAAAACAGCGTGCCATCCTACGTATTGCCACAGCACTCGGAATTATCTGAGTGCTTTTTCATGTCGTATTTAAGAGTAATAAGAGCTATAATTGGAATTGGAGAAAATTTCATAGAGAGGAATATAAAAAATGACAGATATCTTTAATTCAGTTGCTGGAGATATAATTACCTACATAATACTTGGTTTAGTGGGTTTTGCATTGATTAATCCTATCCGATCTAAATTAAATAAAAAAAAGGAAAAAAAAGAAGAAGGAAACAAATTATCAGAAAAAACATGGGAGCTTGCTGATACTATACCCTTCCTGGCTACGGATATTAGAAGATATATTCATCTAAAAAAAGAGCTTAGCAGATTCGAAAAAAATAAAATGAATGATATGATTCCAAAGATTTCTGATACTATAAAATTAATAGAGAGTCGATCAATTGATACTATAAATAAAATTTGTGAATTCAATACTACAGAATTCAGTTCGAATTTTAGTAACCAATTAAGTACAATTATTAAAATACAAGACATGTGTAGAAATATCGAGAGGATAATTACTCTTCATAATAATGACTTAAAAGCAAAACTGGAATTATTGGATAACCAACAAGAAAATCTAGAAAAAATGCGTTTGACACTTATTGAACAAACAAGAACAATAGAATCTTTAAGCTGAGTCCAACCTTCTTTCTAGAAAAGGAAGGTTTTTTTATCGACAATTTCCCGACAAAACAGGGGACATTTTAGGGGACAAAAAGGGGGACTATTTATGTTTCAAATCTCGATAAACTTAACCTATCAACGAAATACGATAAATAAAACTTATCAAAATATACGGGAGAAGCGTCTTTCCCTTATCAAGACGAATTCGGATACGGAACAAAGGTGTTGAGGAATGAAGCCGAAACGAGAGGAACATTCTGAGCCTGGATAGCAGCTAGTCTGAGGCGTCCGTATCGGGAGAATAGTAATATCGTGTTTCATTGTGCGATCTTGCTATACTTGGCTTCCTCTCGGAGTATGTGTGAGATCAATTCAATTAAGCTGTTAGCATAAGGGGGTAAAGATTAGCTGGCTTTATGAGGATTTTTTGCCAAATGGCTAAAACTTCTAAATGAGTGGTCGATATTCTATTTGGGTGATATTATGACTAGAAATTTGGGAGAATCCAAAGTAATTCTAACTTATTTAGAAAATCGGTATGGAAAAATTTTTAATCTAACAATGGATGAAGAAAAGGAACTACAAAAAACAATTATTTTAGATCATGAAGAAGATGATCTGAAAAAAATGTTTAACAGAGTAGAAGGAGCCATTAACATTGCAAAAGATAGTCAGTCTTTGAATGTTCAACCTTTCTCGTTTTTCATGGTGATGATTACTGTTTTATCTTCTGCAGCTGTAGGGGTATTGACTGCTTCTATGGCATTGCTCAACAGCATTTTTGGAAAATATTTAGATGATAAAAAAATGAGCAAAAAAGAAATTTCAGATCTGTTGACCTCGCTTGATTTCACACCTGTTTTTCACTCAGTGATATGGGCTGTTGCTATACCATTTTTAATTGTCTTAATTGTATGGGGTTTATATCATAGGAGTGTAACAAAAAATATAGATAAACGATACAGTGTCTATATTTTATTGAAAGAGTGTATAGATGATTATGATAAAATAAAGCGTCAAGTAGAACCAACAGAAGAATAATATTATATGTTAAAAGAAAATTAAAGATGACAATAGTAAGCATCCAGCGGGGTGCTTTTTTTGTTTTAAGACTACCAATTATTTATGAAGGGTACTTTCGTTCGACAAATTCTGCAAATTGTTCCTTTTTGCACCCTATTCGCTGATAATTGTGATAGAGGTGAGGTTATGAATTTTGATACGAAATATCTTATTAGGTGGGGGATTCCAGGTTGGGTTTTTATGTTTTTAATTGGAATACCCTCTTTTTTGCTCCTGATCCAAAACGAATTAATTCAATTTAAAGTTGATATAACTAAAATTCTTGGTGTATTAGTTTCCCTAGCTTTTATAGGGGTAACAATAGGGTACATTATGCAACAAATTTATTTTTCATTTAGATGGTCTGGGAAAAAAGATGTTATTAAAGATGCAGTGAAGTTAGTGGATGATTTTGATAAACATATAAAAGAGGCAGGAATAAAAGAAGAGCAACGAAATAACGTTGAAAATTATTATGTGTTTGAATATATATGGCATAGAGAATTGGTGAGATTAAATGAAGATCAAAGAGATTATATTGCAGAACGATATAGACATATACTTAGCACTATCCATAGTTTAGGTGCTCTCAGAATATCAATCTTTTTATCATTAATCACAAACATAATCCTTTTCATATGTTTTAATGTTAAATGTTATTTTAACTCTCTTGTGGATGTGCAATTTTATTTGTTATCTTTTATAAGTTATGTTTTATATCTTTTGATAATTGGTTTGTTATTATGGATTGTTTCAAAAGGATTTAACCATTATTCATCTAATATGAATGCTTTTCAGGGCTATTTTTTAAATGAACTTATTAATATAAAAAAATTGAAAGAAAGCGTGATTCTAAATAGAGCACGCTTTTTTATATTCTCTGTAAACTGCTTCCGATAAATCTCAGGATAGACAATTGGCGGTTAACGGCTTGAGTGCGGTGGTAGTTTAGAGAGAATAAACATTAAAGAGAATCGTTCGACAAATTTCGCAATTACTTTCTTTTAAACATGGTTTAACCGATAATAAAAAATGAAAAATATTGAATTGGAGCGTTAAAATGAAGGATTGGAAACAATATTTATACCAACCAAAACCATTCTCTGAGTTATTATTAAAAGATTCTATTATTGTAATTGATACTAATGTTTTATTAGCCGCTTATCAGTGGAGAGAAGTGACTGTTAAGGAAGTTTTAAAAACTTTGCGGCGAATAAAAGATGAAGGTAGGCTTAGAATACCCTTACAAGTTATAAAGGAATTTTCAAAGAATAGAACAAAAGAAATAAAGCAAAGAATGAATGATATTGACCAGGTAATTTCAAGTTTACAAAGAGATAATAAACCCATAAGTAAACGAGTTCCAATGTTAGAGGGAATAGATATCCTTCAAAACATTGAGGTGCTACAAGGTAACTATCATAAAGCTCTTAACGAATACAAAGATGAGTTAGTAAAATTTAGAGATCATCTAAAAAACCTATTTTATGAAGATCATTTCATGGACAGCATTCTGGAAATTGCAGAAGGTGTCATTCTTTTTCCTCCGAAAGGAAAAACCGATAAGGATCTAATAAAAGAGGCTGAAGAGCGTTTTAAAAATAAAATACCTCCCGGTTATAAAGATAATCCAAAAGAAGAAAACAGTTCAGGGGATTATGTTATATGGTCATCAATTTTACAATTAGATACTAATGTGATTTTTGTTAGTGGAGATAAAAAAGAAGATTGGGTATACCAAGATAATAAAGGAAATCCAATTGTAGCAAGACGTGAATTAGTTGAGGAATTTTTTATGCAGACTGGTAAGGATTTTGCTCATGTTACGCCTAAAGATTTTATCACACATTTAAATCCTAGTGTGAGTGAAAATGTTAAAGAAGATTTGTCTAGTTATTTAATTGTAAGTGAATCAGATCAAAAAAGTATTAGTTCATTATATAAAAGTTTATTGATAAATATAGCTAATATATCTAGGAAAATAAAATTATTATGTAAAAAATATAATGTTCCACAAGGTGCTGATATTTTTTCTGCCTTAAATAATTTAGTGAATAAAGGTGTATTGGAAAATAATGATATGTATCAAATACAAATGTTGATTAATTTCACAGATGATGTAAAGAAGTATAAACCACCATATATTATTATATTGAAAGAAGTTGAGTCTTCGGAGAAAATTAATAGGCTATTGGAAAATAAATTAGATGAAGATGATGAGTTTTATACACATGCACCCTTATAGTAATAGGGTGTTTTTTTTATTATTGAATTTATGGAGGAATTCCAAATGGAATTAAAAAGTGAGCATTGCGGAGACGTTCATACAATCGTTTTGTAGGAGCAGAGAAGGAAGAATAGTGTGGTCGTTGGGTATACACAGCGCCCGGCTTGCCAGCATAGAACCATGTTCTTCGTGATAACCCCACAAATAAGAGACCTGCAAAAACGTATCAGAAGCGTAAAGAATCAATATGGAAAACCAAGAGACTAAAGAAAGCTGAGAGTCTTCTTGCAGAGTATGGACGTTTAAAAGAGTGCATTAGCCTACTTATGCAGCCATTAATAGATTAGGCAAATAAAGAGCTGAACCAATGAACGATTTGCATTGAAGGAGGATCAAGGATGCCACCTAAACCATTAAGGGAGTGTAAGGCCCAGGGGTGTAAGGCCCTTACCAGGGATGGGTACTGCCTTGACCATAGCAACGTCCAGCATGAAGAAACAAAACATTACAACAAACATTCAAGAAACAAAACAATAACAAGTTTTTATAAATCAACAGATTGGAAACGAACAAGACAACTTGCATTGATACGAGACAATTATCTTTGTCAGCACTGTTTGAAAGATCATTGCTTCACACCGGCTGACATGGTGCATCACATTGTGGAAGTAAAGGAAGAGTGGGCGAAAAGATTAGACTTGGACAACCTTGTAAGCCTGTGTAATGCCTGTCACAACAAGGTTCATGGTGGAAAGGGCAAGTGACCCTCCCCCCTATCCAAATCTCTGGAAAGGAAACGTTTGGAGAACGGCGCCCCCTCTTCTGCAAACAAACACCGCTTTTCAAAGTTCCAGAAAAACAAAATACCCTCCCGGCGAAATTGCCGAGAGGGCTTGGTACGACTGGTTTTGTTGTTAATTCCATCGTATCACGATTGGTGAAAAAAACAAGCAAAAAATGCATTTTTTTTGATGTGAAATGAGGTGAGAACATGCCGAGGCCTGCAAAATCCGCGACGCTTCAATTGATACAGGGCAACCCAAATAAAAAGAATACGGAAGAGCTGGCCGCCCGGGCTGAGCACGAGAAGAAAATGAAAATGCGATCCGATAATATAAAACCGCCAACGTGGTTGGATAAGGTCGGGAAAAAAGAATTCAAACGGATTGCTGCTCTATTAACAGAAGTTGAAATCATCACGGAAGCGGACATCAGCATGTTGGCTGCCTATTGTAACGCATATTCGCAGTATGTATCAATTTCTAAAATCATTGAAGAAGACGGGATCATGGTTCATACAGAAGGAAAAGACGAAGACGGCAACCCAATAAAGCTTGTTGGTGAAGAACATCCGTTATTAAAGCGGCAAAAGAATTATTTTGATCAAATGAAATCAGCTGCGAATGACTTTGGCCTTACACCGTCTGCTCGGGCAAAACTTGCTATCACCCGTACCCAGGAGGAGCGGGAAAAGACGGCTGCGGAGAAGGAGTTTAAAAACGTATGAAGACAATCAAACAGTTTCTCATTGATTACTCGCGCGAAGTGATATCGGGTGAGATTGTGGCGTGTGAAAAACACATTTGGGCCTGTGAGCGTTTTTTAAATGATGTGAGTCGGGAAGGCACAAGGGAGTTTCCTTATGTGTTTGATGATGAAAAAGCCCGCCGGTTCCTATACTGGATGACCCAATTTAAACATACGAAAGGCCCTTTGCAGGGTGAAAACATTGTGCCTGAGCCTATTCAAATATTCATCTTTGGCAATGTGTACGGATGGGTGCATAAGGATACCGGCTATCGCCGATTTAAAAAAGTCTATTGGCAGGTCGGCCGTAAAAACACCAAAACGCAGAGCCTGGCTTGTGTCGGTTCCTATGAGGCAATGGCTAACGATGAATATATGTCCGAGGTGTACATTGGTGCCACAAAAACAGAACAAGCAAAAATATGTTGGAACGAAATTAAGGCACAGATTATGCAAGCTGACCTTTTGAACAAGCCGGAGAAAAAATATCGGATTGCATATGGAAAAATTGAACACCCTAAAACACAGTCTAAAATTGAGGCGCTTTCTAAAGATGCCGGAAAAACTGGCGATGGTTTTAACCCGCAATGCGGCATTATCGACGAATACCATGCGCATAAAACCTCAGAAATTTATGATGTCCTGGCTTCCGGTATGGCTGCCCGGGCTCAACCATTGATGTTGATTATTACTACGGCAGGATTTGAATTGAATAATCCTGCTTATCGTGTTGAATATGATTACGTGTCTCGCATATTGGACCCGAATAAGGTGGAACAAAATGAACAGTATTTTGTGATGATCAATGAGCTTGATAAAGGTGATGACGTCAAAGACGAAAAGAACTGGATTAAAGCTAACCCGATTGTCGCTGCCAATGAGCATGGATTGAATTATTTGCGCGGAGAGTTGGAGGTCGCGCTTGCCGTCCCGGAGAAAATGCGGAATTTCATGACAAAGAACATGAATATCTGGGTTAACATGCGGGAGAACGGCTATATGGATATGCAAGCCTGGACAGATTGTGGTTCTGATAAAATTCCGGATTTGAAAAACCGAGAGTGCTATGTCGGCATTGACTTATCAAAAACAATTGATTTAACGGCAGCATCTTTTATCTTTCCATTAGATGACGGCAGTTTTGCTGTAGAAAGTCACGGATTTATGCCGGAGGATACATTCCATGAAAGAATGAAGACAGATAACGTCCCATATGACTTGTGGAAGAACAAGAGGTGGTTAACGACAACAGATGGTGCCGTTGTTGATTACGACTATATCAGGGCCTACATTAAGAAAATGGAGAAAGAAAACGGCTGGCGTATCAAGGAAAT
Source organism: Bacillus halotolerans (assembly GCF_001517105.1). Classification (GTDB taxonomy): domain Bacteria; phylum Bacillota; class Bacilli; order Bacillales; family Bacillaceae; genus Bacillus; species Bacillus halotolerans. The sequence goes on along the minus strand of NZ_LPVF01000010.1, from coordinate 183,023 downwards.
AGGTTATGACCCATATAACGCCACACAGTTTGCTCAGCAAATGGAAGCGGATGGATACACAATGATTGAGATACGGCAGGGCGTAGCCACGTTGTCTGAACCAACAAAAGATTTTAGAGCAAAAGTCAAAGCGAAAAAAATCATTCATCCTAAAAATGATCTGTTAACATGGGCGATGGGTAATGCAGTAACAAAAGTAGACGCCCAGGAGAATATCATGCTTGATAAATCCAAATCAACTCAGCGTATTGATCCGGCAGCAGCTTTAATTAATGCGTATGTGCGCGCTTCTCAGATTAATAATGAAGTTGATTTAAATGCTTATATTCAGTCAGCTTCTTTCTCTTTCTAAAGGTGGTGTAAGAGTGAAGAAAATATTGAAGGGCTTTCTACTCTTTTTGAATGATTTTCTATTTATCATTGGAGCTGCTTTTGTTCTGACTGCTGCATATCGTTTGAACGCAAACATCGGTCTTATTCTGACGGGTGTCTTTTTTATGTTTTATGCTGCGCTTTTAAGCAAGAAAAGGGGGTGATTAATTGTTTTTAGAAGGATTGTTTTCAAAAAGATCAAACGAATCTGCCCCCTGGAACCTTGCTGATCCACCTGAGTGGATAGTTGATATGTTTGGCGGTTCCAAAACGGCAAGCGGCGAGCGTGTAAGTGAAGCTACTGCACTGGTTCATCCTGATGTGTTTTCCTGTGTGAATGTCTTATCCGATGATATTGCTAAACTTTCGATTCATACATTCCAGAAGGTTAATGGAAATATCAAAAGTGGGATGCATCATCCCATCGCTTCATTACTTTATCTTAAACCGAATCAATATATGACAGCTTTCACTTGGAAGAAGCTCATGATGACTCATGTTTGTACCTGGGGCAATGGATATTCGTATTTAAAGCCTGATAAAAATGGTTTTATTACTGATTTGCTACCGTTAAATCCGGCCCATACTCAACCCTATGTGGACCCGAATACAGGAATTTTGTGGTATGAAACCATCATTAATTCAAAAAGAGTGGAATTATATGCTGACGAGGTTTTGCATTTCAAAGGTATGACTGAGGACGGGATTAACGGTAAAAGTCCAATAGGCGTTATAAGAGAGCAAGTCGGGGCTCAATCAGCTGCTACAAAATTTAACGCAAAGTTGTATAAGAATGATGCGACTCCCAGGGGTATTCTGAAAGTGCCCACCTTGTTAGAGGAAGGCGCGAAGGACCGGGCAAGGAGAGAATGGGACAGGGTAAATGCAGGGAGAAATATTGCCATTATTGATGCCGGGCTTGATTATCAATCAATTTCAATGCCATTGCAAGAGGCGCAATTTGTAGAATCAATGAAATTTAATAAGGCTCAGATTGCCTCTATTTTTAAAGTCCCTTTGCATAAGATCAATGAGCTCGATCGGGCGACGTTTAGCAATATCGAACACCAATCTATTGAATATGTAAAAAATACGCTACAGCCGTGGTTAGTATCGTTTGAACAAGAGTTCATTACTAAGCTGTTTACCGATGACGATATTAAAAAGGGGTACTATACCAAATTTAATGTTAATAGCGAATTACGCGGTGATGCAAAATCAAGGGCTGAGTATTACGAAATTATGGAACGGATCAGCGGTTTGAATATTAATGAAATCCGAGCATTAGAAGAGCGAAATGCCATAGAAAATGGAGACCGTCATCTTGTTTCTCTAAATTACACGTTCTTAGATACGCTTGAGCAATATCAAATGAGTAAAGCAAGATCAGTTAAAGGGGGTGAAAACAAAAGTGAACAAGGAAGTACGTCATCTGACAACGAAAGTTGAGTTACGCTCTGCCGGTGAAGGCGAAGAGAAAAGGCATTTTATTGAGGGATACGCTTTGAAATTCGAAAAATGGTCCGAGCCGTTGGGAGGGTGGTTTAAAGAAATCATCAGCCGGAACGCCCTGGATTCTACAGACCTATCTAACGTAGTCGCTCTTTTTAACCACCGTCAGGATTATCCCTTAGCGAGAAATACCGTTTCTGAGGACGTAGGGAGGCTGGAACTAGAGACAGATGCAATAGGTCTCAAATTCCGTTTTATCCCTACAGACACGTCATACGCGAAAGATTTAATGGTGAATGTTAGAAGCGGAGTCGTTAATCAGTGTTCTTTTGCTTTTTCTTTGGATTACAGAAATGGAGAGCCAGATGAGTGGCAGCATAATGATGAAGAAGGAGTTTATGAACGGCGAATCAATGCTATAGATAGAATCTTTGACATATCGCTGGTCACAACACCTGCCTATAACGATACGGAGGCTGTTGTTAGTGAACGAAGCTTGGCTAAAGTGGAGCAGTTAAGAGAAATGCGTGCTGCCCCAATTGAAAAATTAAAAATGGAGCTTGAACTTTTAGACCTGACAATTTAGGTCTATTTTTTATGTCCAAATTCAAGGAGGAAATACGAATGACAGTTGCTATGACGAAAAAAGAACGTGAATTGAGACAAAAATTCACACAGAAAAAACAAGAGGCATCCAATCTTCTGAATGAAGGGAAGTCCGAAGAAGCCCGCAGTATGCTTGATGAAGCCAAGGCGCTACAAAAACAAATCGAGCTTATGTCAGAAGAGCGTGGCTTGGAACTGCCGGCATTGGGTGAAGAGCGAAACTTTGCACCGGAACTTGAACCAAAGCCTGATGAAGAACCCGAACAGCGCAATATCTTAACAGCCACAAAAGAGTACCGGGATGCTTGGTTTAAAGTGCTGACCGGACGCAGCCATGATCTTGGCGAAGAAGAAAGAAGTATGATGCAGCGTGTCCTAAAAGAAAATCGCTCATTGTCTTCTGGGAATGATAAAGACGGGGGATACACTGTACCAGATGATATTTCAAAAGAAATTCTGAAATCTATTCAGGAGCTAAACTCAGTACGTAATTTGGTTCGCGTTGTACCAAAAACTGCTCCATCAGGGAGCTATACAGTCCGAAAGGGTGTGGCTGGAAAACTTTATAACACGGCCGAGAAAGAACAAATCAAAGAACTGAAAAACATGGAATTTGATCAAATCTGGTATAACGTGAAGAAATTCGCCGGATTTATGCCTGCGCCTAGCGAGCTCTTAAATGATTCATTTGTAAACTTTGTTCGTGAGATCGTGGACTGGCTCTCTGAATCTGCTATCGTAACAGAAAATGATGAAATCTTTTACGGAGTAGGCGGCGAGAAGAACGTTGAAGGAATCATTTCTAGCGGGAAATTCAAGTCAATCAAGGCACCGTCTCTCATCACTATTAAGTTCTTGCGGAAAGTCAAAAACCAGATTAAACGAGGATACCGTAAAAATGCAAAATGGGTGATGAACACAGAAGCGTTTGAAACGCTGGCAAACATTGAGGACAAAAACGGCAGAGGTATCTTGGCTGAAGACCCTAGAAATGAAGACAATTTCCTTTTGTTTGGTCGTCCAGTTGAAGTCTATGACGAAATTGTTACTGACGAAAAAACACAAAAAACACACATTCTTTTTGGTGATTTCAAACGCGGCTATTTCATGTTTGATCGTCAAAAATTTGAAATCAAATCAACTGATGTGGGCGGAGATGCTTTTCTCACTGATCAAACATATTTCCGAGGTATTGAGCGTTTTGACGGTAAAGTTGTTGATCCAGAAGCAGCTATCATTGTGACTGATCTTGTTGTTGGAGAAGAGGCACAAGTGGAAACACCATCGACTGAATCTGCGGACTTAGGTAAATAAAAAACGAAAGGATTGATTTAACATGGCAGATTTTTTAAATGAAAGTAACGGAGCAAAAACATCAGCAAGAGACAATGGATCAGGGGAACCAATTACGGATGTCTCTATCGCAGACAACAGCGAACAAAATCCTCTCTATGTAAAAGGCCTTCAAGGCGAACCCGGGCCTCAAGGTCCTAAAGGGGATACCGGTCCGCAGGGTCCAAAGGGAGACAAAGGAGATACTGGTCCTCAAGGTCCAAAAGGAGGTGCTGGACCACAAGGTGAGCCAGGTCCCCAAGGTCCAAAGGGTGACAAGGGTGATCCTGCTGTTATCGGTGAACAATCCATCTCGCATGAAATGCTGCAGGAAAAATCAGTCCGTAGCATTAACATTGGAGCGGGCAGCGTTATGATGGACCACTTAAATAGTGAAGTGAAAAACGTATTAGATGGGCTTCAAAAACAAATTGATGAGCTGAAACCTTCAAAGTCTGCCGAATGAAAGACAGGTGATGTCGAATGACAGAAGAAGAAAAAGTTGAATTAGAGAAGGCAAAAAAGTTCCTCCGGGTTGATGGTGACCAGGAGGATGATTTGATTTTAGACTTTATTGAATCTGCAAAAGAATATATTACATCTGCCACCGGTCTTACATTTCCGAATAACTCAGCACGGGCAGCTATGTGCGTAAAAGCTTTTGTGACACATTGGTATGAAAACAGGGAGATTGCCGGCACGACATCCAATTTGGACGGCGTGCTGACTATGATGATCAATCAATTGAAATATACGGTCCCCGAGGTGAAGCCTAATGCTGAATGATATGCGTTACAGGATTCAATTTCAGAAAAAGAAGCCTGCTGGTCGTCTGCCTGTGGATGGAAAGGACAGCTGGGAAACGGTTATTGAATGCTGGGCTAAAGCTGAGGGTTTAAAAGGCCGAGAATATTATGCTGCGGCTGCGATCCAGAAGGAAAAGACAGTGGAATTTACAATTCGACATCGCGAAGACATAGACGAGCATATGCGAATCATCTTTCGTGAAAAAGCTTATGAAATCGAGTCGATCTTGCCTAACTATTCGCGCCGGCATTTCATTACAATTAAAGCAAATGTGGTGAGTTGATGAATTTCGAGCTGGAATTGAAGGGGTTTAAAGAACTGGAAACTACATTCGCAGACTTAGCCCGCAAGGACGAAAAAATCCATAAAGCAACCGTAAAAGCAGGCGGTGCTGTATTGGCGGAAGTAATCAATGATAATGCTCCGCGGTCAGCTATTGGGGGTAAGCACCCTCACATTGACGAGGACATTATAGTTGGAAACAGGATAAAGCGAGATGAAGACGGAGAAATATATGCCGTTGTCGGCCCCACAAAGGACACTAAATTCCGTGTTCACTTGCCGGAGTTTGGAACCATTCATCAGGCAGCAAATCCTTTTATTCGAAACAGTATGATTCAGGCAAATGTTAAGATGCTTGATGCTATGGAAAAGGTCATAAAGGCGGGGTATAAGCTATGACTCTTTTAAACCTCATCGAAAGATCAATGCAATTAAAGGACAAGGTATTTGAAGCGCTGGAAACCCATCCGGCGCTTTTATTATTAATTGATCCTGCAAATATTTATGAATTGGCCGTACCAGAAGGGCTTGAAAGTTCTCCTCCTTACATTGTGGTTCAGGAGATAGACTACAGAACAACTAAATGGGCTGATGGGAAGCCGATACAAGACAGCGCCGTTTATCAGATTGATGTGTACCACAATAGTTCATGCGATCCTATTTTTGCCCCTATTGTGGACGTAATGGGCGGCCTGGAATTTCAGACAACGGTCCCTATCAATGAATTTTTACAAAAAGAACGGCTTATTCGAAAAGGATATCGGTTCGAAGCGAACATTTTATTATAATTGGAGGTTTTAAGATGCCTGAATACAGTTCAGTTACAGGTTTGAAGAATGTGAAATTTGCGCCTTTAAAAAAGGCGGGTAAATTTTTTGTTCCCACAGAAATTCTTGACTACGAATTTGCAATTAATATGAAAGTTGAAACAGAAACATCCACAGAAAAACAATATGCGGATGACAAACTTGTCGATCTTGCAGTTTCAACTGGTTCAACTAAATTAGACATTGAAATGCGGGATCTGCCAATGGAGATTCTCTCTAAATTACTTGGAATTGAACAGGATGAAAACGGATTGTACTTGTTTAAGAAAAATATCATTCCTCCATGGGTTGCGATGACGTTCCAAGGACCTAAAGCAAACGGCAAGTCTCGTCATGTGGGCTTGGTAAAAGGGAGATTCTCTTTGCCGGGTGATGAATGGAAAACAAAACAAGATAAAACGGATTTCCAAACGATCAAACTTTCAGCGGAATTTGTTGATAGAGAACAGGACGACGTGTTCAAAATCGTTGCGGATGAAGATGGAGAAAAATTCGATATAGATCACTTTTATAAGGCAGTTTTTGGGGACGCCTATCAAAATAAACAAGACACAGAAGAAAATGTAAGTGCTGATCTTGGGAAATAAAAGGGGGAAGCTGAAAAGCTTCTCTTTATTTAGTTAAAATCTATTTAACCAAAAGGAGGAGTCATTATGGCTCAGAAACATATTTCTATCAAATTGTGGTTTGAAGACGAAAAAAAGTTTAAAACTTTTATTGCACCGCGAACAAATACAAAGACACTTCTTGAAGCGCTGAGATTAAATGCTGAAGCGGAAAAAACATCAGATAATCTTGAAAAGAGCATCAAAACATTGGAGAAACAAATCCAGTTTATTGTGAAAATATTCCGTGACCAGTTCACTTATGACGAGTTCACCGAAGGGCTACAATCATTTGAAGTGACAAAAGAAGTCAGCCGAATTCTCTCAGAGGTAGCTGGATACAAAGAAATTGAGGAAATGGATCAAGATTTTTTGCAGGAGAAGACGGAGAAGAATACACCTACGAACGAGGAATCCAGCAAATAAATGAAATTTATTCCACACTGCTTGAACAAGGATGGAAAATGACTGAAATAGATAACATGGACATTTACCATTACTTAGAGGTTTTGGCTGAAAAGAATAAGCCGAAAATTAAGACGGTAACAATTGACCAAATCTTTTAGACAGGTGCTCACCTGTCTTTTTTTGTTGAGTTTATGCCAGGAAAGCGGGGTGTTTACATATGGCTCAACCAATAGGAAATATGGTTGTTAAAGTAGGTCTTGACGATACAGGTTTTAATCGAGGTATTGAAGGCCTAAAAAGGCAAATGCGCCTGGCAAACTCAGAAATGAAGGCGGCCGGCAGTATTTATAAAAATACCGGTAACCAAACGAAACTCCTTCAGTCGCAAATGGAAGGGCTAAACAATAAATATAAGATTCAAGGCCGTTTAGTCCAAGAACACCGTCAGAGATATGATGAATTGGCCCGTCAAAAAGGAAAGGACAACCGCGAGACACAAATCCAAGCTCGGCGCTTAAATGATGCAATAGCTGTTCATCAAAATTTAGGAAGAGAACTACAACAAGTCAGCAAAGAATATGAAACCTTGTCAGGAAACACGAGCCGAGCTGCAAGTGTTTTTTCTGTCTTTAAAAAGGATTCACAAGAGGTATCAAAAGAATTAAAGGCTGTCTATGATTCTGCGACTGAAACAGGGAAGGCGCTGACAGCTATCGGGGCTGTTGGAGCACTTGGCATTGGGGCGACTGTAAAGGCTGCCGCCAGTTTTGAAAAGGAAATGAGCCGGGTTGCAGCGTTAGCAAATGCAACAGATGACCAAATGGCCGCGCTTACTGAAACTGCCCGCCATCTTGGGGCCGTAACACAATACACAGATGGTCAAGTAGCCGAAGGAATGCAGTATTTAGCCATGGCCGGCTATAAAACCAATCAAATCATCGGCGCAATGCCTGGGTTATTGGCAACTGCTGCAGCTGGGCAAACCGATTTAGGTGTTACAGCTGATATTGTCTCAGACATCTTAACGGAGTTTCATATAAAAGCAGAGGACACGAACCGCGTTGCTGATGTTATGGCTTATACGTTTACCAATTCGAACGCTAGGCTTGAGGAAATTGGGCAAACCATGAAATATGCGGCTCCCGCAGCAAAAACCGCGGGCGTGAGCATGGAAGAATTGGCCGCGGCAACCGGGATCATGGCGAACAGCGGGATTAAAGCTGATATGGCCGGAACAGCTTTGCGATCAACATTAACTCGTTTGGCTGCGCCTCCAAAGCCAGCAGCATCGGCAATCGAAGAGCTGGGGCTTAAAGTAACGGATTCAACTGGGAAAATGCGTCCGTTAGCGGACATCATAGGGCAAATCAACGAGAAAACCAAAGACTATACGGAGACAGAACAAATCAGGATTGCCAAACAGCTTGCCGGACAGCATGCTCTATCAGGCTTCATTACTTTAATGCACGCTGGAAAGGATAAACTCCAAGACTTCACAAAAGAATTGGAAAACAGCGGCGGCACAGCTGAGAAAATCGCTGATAAGCAAATGGACAACCTGGCCGGTTCATTTGAATATCTAAAGTCGGCCACAAATAACGCTGTTATTACACTTGGAAATCAATTTATCCCAGTGATACGTGCTACAACAGACGTCATTACAAGTGCTGTGACATGGTTTGATTCCTTGCCTTCTTCAGTGGCAAGCACAATTGCCATTACAGGTGCAGCGGTCACTGTGTTCTCGCTCTTGGGCGGGGTTTTCCTGCTGACATTAGGTTCTATTCCTAAAATGGCTGCGGGTTGGAATATGCTTCGCACAGCTGGGGCTTATTTAACCGGAAATGTGAATCGTGCTTCTACAAGTCTAACTGTTTATTCTGCTGAGGCGATTGCGTCCGGCACAGCTTCAAGAACAGCAGCAGCGGGCATGACTGCCACTTCAACAGCTGCGGCAGTAGCATCCACAAGAATGGACCGTTTTCATCAAACCTCTGCACTTGCCACAACCCGGGTAGGACGGCTTGAACAAACGACAACCAGAAGCGCAAGAGCGATGAGTGGCCTTAGTGGCGCTTCCCGTGTAGCAGGACTTGGCTTGAGCTTGTTTGGTGGACCAGTTGGAACGATCGCCGGATTAATCCTTTCTTTTGCTCCTGAACTGCTCAAGTTCGGTTCAGGGATCATCAAAGCTGGAGTGAATGCAGTAAAAGGCGCTGGCGGGTTTATGCAGCTTGCGAAAAGTGGGTTTGGTCTTTTTAACATTCTAAAAAAAGGTGCCGGGATTGTTGGTCTTTTGCGCGGTGGACTTAGTTTGCTTGGGGGACCGATCGGAATAGCTGTTACTGGTGTCACTCTTCTAGCTGATGCGGGATTTAAGTATTATGACAACTTGAAAAAAAGGGTGTTGCCGGCGACTATCGATTTTGGCGATAAGGTTTCTGAATCCACTTCCAAAGCGATTAATGCCTATGAAGATATGAACACCAAAGTCGGTGCCAAACTGAATTATTACTATTTAACAAACAAAAAGATCACGAAAAAGATTGCTGATAACATGTCCGCCGAGTATGAGAAGATGGGTCAAACCATACAGGATGGTTATCAGAAGAGCACTGATAAATCTTTAAAGGTGTTAAGTGATTTTTATGCTTCAAATAAGGAAATGTCCGAAAAAGAGAAGACTGAAACATTACAAAATATCAAAGATAGTAATAAAAACAAGCAAAAAGAGATTTCTGGATATACCAAGCGCATCAAAAAGATTTGGGAAACTGCTGCTCGTGAACACCGGGATATTACCAAAGGCGAATGGCAGGAAATCGAAGCAATTATACGCAAAATGAATAAGCATATTGAAACGGCACTCACTAAAAGTAAGGATGAGCAAACCGTTATTGCCGGAAAATTGAAAGACAACAAAACACAACTATCCGCCAAAGAAGCTGCTGCTACAGTCAAAAACAGCAAAAAAGCAAAAGATAAAGTTATTAGTAATGCCGAAAAACAATACAAAGGCGTCGTGAAAAATGCTGACCTTGAGTATTATGTCAAGAAATCCATTACCAAAAAACAACATGATCACACAGTTAGCTCTGCGAAGAACCAAAAAGACCAGGTGGTTAAACAGGCGGAAAAAACTCATAAAGGCGTAGTAAGTGAAGCGAAAATGCAAGCTGCCGGGCATATAAAAGAAGTAGATTGGGAGACAGGAGAAGTGCTCGGGGAATGGGATACATTTCTTGTTGATCTGGCAGGTGTTGTCAATAAAATTACAGGCGGAATCAATACTGTTCTTGAGTTCATGCACATTCCTACCATTCCTGAATGGAAGCCTAAAGGGTACAGCGGCAACTCTGAAATGCAGGTAGCGCCAGGCCGGGCATATGCAAAAGGGACAGACTTTCACCCAGGCGGAAGGGCGTTAGTCGGTGAAGAAGGATTTGAGCTTGCTCATACACCAGGCATCGGAACGTATGTGGTTGGAATGGGCGGTCCGCAGGTTTGGGATTTACCGCGTGGTACATCGGTTCTCCCACATAGTCAGTCAAAAGAAGTTATGGCAACCGGTCTTCCTGGTTATGCAGGCGGTGTCGGCAGCTTCTTCAAAGACGCCCTTAATGGCTCAAAGAAGCTTGTAAAAGGAGCCATTTCAGCAGGGAAAGGCGTTGTCAATAAAGCGAAAGATGTTGCCTCGGGTGCTATGGAAATGATCCTGAATGGTCCTGAGAAAATGATTAAGAACTTGTTTAAAGGCTTTATTCCTTTTAAGTCAGGGAAAGGTGTGGACTCATTAGGAACTGGAATCCTCCAAACATTAAAAAATGGAGCTGGTCAGTTTTTAAAAAGCATTCTTCCGGATGCCGGGCTTTTCACAGCAGATGCTTATAAGGGAGCGACAGGGTCTGCCCAGGTTCAAAAATGGGTAGCGGAAGCTGTTGGCATTGCGGGCGTACCATTCTCATGGGTTCCTGGCTTAATCACCATTGCAATGAAGGAGTCTGGAGGAAATCCCAATGCAATAAACCTTACTGACTCAAATGCAAGAGCCGGTCATCCTTCTCGTGGGCTGATGCAGACAATTCCAAGTACGTTTTCATCCAATGCGTTTCCTGGACACAATAACATTTTGAATCCGGTAGATAACATTTTGGCTGCAATCAATTACATCAAAGGTCGCTATGGGGATATATCCAATCATCCAGGATTAAAATCAATGGCTCGCGGCGGCCCGTATGTGGGATATGCAAAAGGAGGGACCTCACCGGGGCACGGCGGCTCTAAATGGGCGATTCTAAACGAACGGGGCTTTGATGAAACCACGATTACAACAGACCCGACGTATCGCGAACGCAACATCGGTTTATGGGCGCGTGTAGGGCGTGAGCTTGGTGTTCTTCCATCACTTCAACAAGGGATGATTTCAAAGGCTCTTGTACTGCTTCAAAAAGCTTCAATGGCTAAAGCTGAGGCAGTGCCGCACCCCAATGTGAATGTTGACATGAGCCGTGTGGTTGAGAATCAAGAGAAGCAAATCAGCATGATGAGCCAGCAAATAGACGCTCTTCAGCAAAACATTCAGCTTTTGCAGCAGCTTGTTTTGAAAGATAATCACACGTATATAGACGGAACTAGAGTTGATCAAACCAGTGCGGACCGATATAACAAAAAACGTTACAGAAACGGGGGTAAGCCTGCATGGTAAAACTGTTTATTGATTTCAATAACGGACTAGGGGAGCAGAGCCTTGACAGCTTACTCCCTCAATTTGAAGTATTAAGCTTTTTGCCGGAAGCTCCAAAGATTAATCGGGAAACAATTACGATCCCTCGGCGGCACGGACTGATTTTGCCGCAGCATCCACGAGATGTGACTTACGGGGAAAGAAAAATAGATGTTGAAATTTATTTGAATGCTCGCATACATGAGAATTTTTATATGTATCGGCATCAGCTTTATGCACTGCTGGTTAAGCCGTTCCCTTATTATATTTCTTCTGATCTTTTGCCGAATCGCCGTTTCTTAGTTACCTGTGATGGTAATTTCAGTATTTCAAAAGAGAAGGAGAAAACTTATAACGATTTTTCTGTTGAATTTACTAATATCACAGGTATGGCAGAGTCGAAATATACAACAAAAACGGCTCAGAATCTTAACGGTGAAAATTGGAATCACGGGATGAATCTCCGATCGGATGATAACTTGGACTATTATTTTAAGAACAAAAAACGATTCTCTGTTTTTAATGCAGGAGACGTGCAAATCAATCCACTTGATCATGACTATAACGTTATCTTGAAAGCTGCAGGGAAAAATATCACTTTAATCAATCATACAAATGGTGAGAAATTAACGATTGAGCATGAAATCAAAAAGACACAAGAAGTCTCTTTCTTAAAACAGTACACCATAATCAATAACAAACCGGTTAAAACATCTGGCCGTCTGCCGAGTCTTGAAATTGGATGGAATGAGTTTGAAGTTCAAAATACAAATGACTTCAACATTCAATTTGATACTCGGCTTTATTATTTGTAAGGGATGGTGGTTTGGTGGCTAAAGAGGATTTCATAAAAGAAATAAGTGTCGATGCTCAAATCGTTTATAAAAATCATCATATCCTTGCATCGCTAATTATTGCGCAAGGGTGCCTTGAGAGCGCATGGGGAACAAGTGAACTTGCGACAAAAGGGCACAACCTATTTGGCATGAAGGGCGAATATAACGGACAATATGTCACTATGATGACATGGGAAGTGATCAATGGCGAAAATGTTCAAGTGCCAGCAAAATTCAGGAAGTACCCTTCATGGAAAGAGTCGATTGAAGACCTGGCTAACTTGTATCTCAATGGTGTAAGTTGGGATAAGGACCATTACAGGGCAGTTGTCGGAGAAACGGATTATCAAAAAGCTACGGCTGCACTCGTAAAAGCTGGTTATGCAACTGATCCAAATTATGCAACAAAGCTCAACAGCATTATTTTCACATACAAATTAACCCAATATGATACAACTGAGGGGGTGCCCAATAATCCGGATCCAAGTAATCCAGATCCGATCGTAGACCTGCCAAGTAAAGAGTTTGACGGAAAAGACATAACATTAAATATGAGCCTCCCTAAAGATGTATATTTTCCTCAGTTACATGTCGCAAGTCAGGATAATACACAAGCTATTGAAGTTATCGGAGCTGATCCGGACTTATTAGACGATACGACAGGGAAAAAGGATATTGAATTTACGATCACCCGGACAGCTGATAATGGCACCGAATATGACTTGCTTGTGAATGACAATATTCTTTATCTGGATGAGAAAAAATTCAATCATCAAAAGTATTTCATCACAGATATAGAGATTAACCAGGAAGGGACGCTCTCTAAAAAAGTAACAGCAAGCCACGTTTTTGTTGTAACGCTGAATAATCACTATGTAGAAGATACAATCAGTGGGACGTTTACCGTCAGGAAGATGCTTGATTTTGTTTTTAAAGGCACAAAATTAAGGTACATCTTTAAGGACAAAGAAAGTGAGTTCTCTAGCGTTGAACAGGACAATTTTGGAGATAGATTCGGAAATGAGCTAATGGATGAAATTGTCGAAGACTATGGTTTGGAGCTGGATGTTGATAATTATAAAGTCTATGTTTATAAGAAAATGGGAAAGCGAATAAATCATACACTTGATACTCGTTATAATATGCCTGGTATCACAATCAAAACCTCTTCTCAAGGGTGCTCTACCAGAGCGAGGGGTTATGGTGCAATTAAAGAAAACAGCAGCACCGACAGCAAAAAAACGCAGTATGTTTTTGACCCGGTATTGTACAAGCATCCAGATGAAGATAAATTTTTGATTGATGGTATGCCAAGATGGGCAGAACCATTGAGGGATGAAAAATATAAAAAAGAGTCCAGTATGTTGGCAGCTCTAAAAAAGTATGTTAACCCATATCCACAGACGGAAATAGAAGTGGATTATGAATATATCTACGAGCCGAAGCTATTGAAGATACAAGAAGATTTTTGGAAGGGAGACACGCTTCATATATTGGCTGATACCTCATATGGTGTCACCTACGAAGACGATGTCCGGCTTTTGTCGATTCAATATAAGCCGTTAAATCCTTATGCAAAACCTACATTGACTTTTGCCAACTTCCGAAAGGATATACAGGATATCCGGATGGAACAAGAAAAAAGATTAAAAGATCAAAAACGCTACATGCAAAAACTCAGAATGATGATCTAAGACACTCTTTCCAGAGTGTTTTTTGTTTTGTCTAGAAAGGAGAGTGATCTCATGGCATTCAGATTAATTAAAGATTATGACACAACCCGAAACGCAAGATATATCGCACAGCAAAGAGCAGACACAGAAACTATAGAAGATGGGTTGAACAGTCTTGATGATGCGATTAAAACGCATAAAACGTCTCAAACTGCTCATACTTCCGATCAAATTACCCATCAAGGTTTTTCTCTCCGAACTTATGTTGAAAGCCTTTATAATCGTATGCGTAATTTGATTCTTAATGCTGACGGAACAAATGTAAAAGAGGTCGTCGATGCCCGTGTTGATACTGACGGCAATATTGCGCCCTTATTAAAAGAACGGCTTGACCGTGATTACATGAGATTGAATAAGCGAATAAAACGTGTAGTTCATGTGGATGATTACGGAGCCGTTGCAGACGGAGCGACAGACAGTTCCGATGCAATCGTGAAGGCCATGGGTAACGGTAAAGTGAAAATTAAACTGGGGCCGGGCGTCTATGTTGTTCGCGGTGTAAAGCTAAGAAGCAACGTCATCTTTGAGGGTGACGGAATGGATATTACCACTCTTATTCTTCATGATGAGACACCATCAGATGAATGGGTGATTACGAACGCTGATCATCAGGGCGGTAACAAAAATATCGTAATTCGTGATATGACACTTGATTGGAATCGTGAACGGCAAAATGGAACCATGAAAGCCATAGGTGGAGTAAAATCCAGCTGCTTATTGTTAGCACAGGTAAAAAACGCTTGGGTTCAAAGAGTTCGAACTGTAAACCCGGCGTTACATGGAATCGATATTTCCGCACCTACTTACGATATTTCGGATAGTGACTACACTAAAAACGGTTGTGACTCAATTTGGATTGATGGATGTATTTGTGAAGGATACGGAGACGATGGAATTACAACTCATTACAGCAAAAATATCTTCATCACAAACAATAGGTGTTTATATCCTTCTGGAACAGCCCATGCCCTTGGTAAGCCAATTCAAATGGTATTGAAGTAGATGATGGCTCTAAAGACGTGTGGTTATTTAACAATTATACGGAAGGGAATGTCCGAGGGGTGGAAGTAAAGGCACATGCGAAGTGGCCGGCACCTTCTAATGTTCATGTTTACGGTCATCAATCATTCCGTGATGTGAGAGCGTATGATCTTCGTCATATCGGACATCATTATGCAAATGAGCCATGGAGTGAAACAGCAAGAGATGTCACTTTAGTAGACTGTACAGCTAAGGAGCCGATATTCAATGATTTGTACGCTGGGCTAGAGCCGAAAGCGCTTGTGATTTCTGCTTATCAGCGTGTTACAGTACTGGGCTTTACAGCACTTGGTGATCCTACCTATGACTATAAAGGGACCCCAGTTATCGCCTTCCAGTATAAAAGCCGCAAGATTAACATTAATGGTTTGAACATTTCTGGATTTGCGAAGGCGGGTTCGGATGTCCGTATCTATGGCGGTGATCAAAGAACGGACGATGTTCGTATTTCGAATTTTACTATCCATGATTCAGCACCAGAGGGAATTTCCATCGGCGGCGGGGTTTACTATGTCACTTTAATGAACGGTATCGCTCATACAAGAGGCGGAAGTATAGGGATTTCGTCACCAAACAATCAGGCTGATATAACAGCAGTTCGGGCTGTTGGCTATACTAATGCGGCAGTTTTAGCAGGTCAAAAATATAGTTCGGTACCTACAAACATAAAAGGCGGCTTCCGGGCTGCTGCCAGATCGGGCTCACCTCTAACGGATACAAGTGCAATCATAGCTGGATCGGGAACGATTATCGCGAAGGGCGAACGGAATTTCATTGCGGGTATTGCTGGCGGAGCGTCCACAGAAGGATCGCGCAATGGTGTTATGTTCTCCTATAACTCTCATACAAAAGGAGAAAGCGGTTCTTCGGTTGTTATGGCTTCTAAAAATGTAATAAATACCAAAGAATACAGCATCGCTTTAGGGCATGGTGACGGTAATCCATCAGAAGGAAACAAAAAGATCGAGTTAGATGCAATTGGCGGAAATGTTCGCGCTACAAACCGTGTGGAAAGCGTCTCTGACCTTAAAGACTTCGCAGAATACTTTGAGACAACTGACGGCCAGAAAATTGAAGCTTCCTATCTTGTAGCTTTGGAAGGCGAAAAGATTCGGAAAGCTGACGTTGGCGATAAGATTCTCGGTGTCGTATCGAAGACGGCCGGGCTTGTTCTCGGCGGTGCTGCTTTCGATTGGAAAGACCGGTACTTGAGGGATGAGTTTGGCGGCATTATTTATCGAGAGGTTTACGACGGTGAACGGGTTATAACGGTCCCGGCGGAAAATCCAGACTACGATCCTTCTGAGGAATATAAGCCTCGTGAAGAACGAGACGAGTGGCATGTTATCGGCCTTATCGGTCAGGTGTTTGTTCGTATTGACTCTACTGTCCGGGTAGGTGATAGCGTATCTGCCATGAATGGAATAGCGACAAAAGCTGAGTCCAATGGATACGGAACTGTTATGAAAATTGAAATGCCATACGACGAAGAAAAAGGCTACGGAGTAGCAAAGATGATCGTTACACCGCAGCATTAAGGAGGCTAAACCTTGATTTATAAAGACGCAAATGTGACTTATGATATCAATTCCCGCAAATCAGACGGGAGAGCAACAAACATCCAATTTATGACTCAAGACACGGGCAGCGCCAAGCTGTCCTTTTCTTTTACAAAAGACGGGGTACCACTTCCATTGTCTGCGGTCGATGCAAAAATCGTTTTACTTTATCCGGACGGCTCTTTCTATAAAAAGAGTCTTACTATCATAGACAAAGTGAACGGAAAAGCAGAGTATATTTTGTCTGATGCAGAATTAAAACATCCCGGTATTGTGAAGGCAGAATTAAAGCTTTACTACACAAATGGTCAGGCTCTGGCTACTTCCTTTTTTACGTTTACGATATCAAAGACATTGGAGGATCAGAATATTGTCCCGGTAGCGGAATATTACATTGATGATTTTGAGATGTTACGGGACGAGATCAGCCAAACTCTCGATGAGATAAAAGCGAAGTTCGATGAATTTGAAAACATTGAAACGAAAGCTGGCGCCCAAGAAAAAGTAGACAAGGCCGAAGCGAACGCAAAAGCTTACACGGATGTGCACGCGAATAATAAAACGATCCACATTACGGCAGATGAGAGAACAACCTGGAACGCAAAGGAAACGACATCGGGATCGAAAAGTAAAGCTGATAAAGCGTTAGTTGTCGCAAAAGCCTACACAGATGAACACACAGCGGACACTGTTAAGCACATTACTGCAGCTGAGCGTACGAAATGGAATGGTGCTCAATTATCAAAAATTACCGCAGATCATGGCGGTGTGTCAATCGCCGCGAATGAAGGAGAGGACATACTCAAAAAAATAGTTGATCAGGGCCGGACAATGGGTACTTTTTACGCGCACGGAAAAGCGATTAATGCTCCTTCAACAGTTTCAACAAGAGGAATATTTCATCTTACAGGCCTTGCTTCTGATGGGAAAGGTATGTATGGATGGGTTTACGCTACAGATTACAAGAATAATGTCTTTACAAACTACTATGACGGCAGCACAACGTATTGGCAGGGGTGGAAACGATCCTTAAACACAGATGACTTATTGTATTCGTACGCTAACATCACTTTAAAGAATGGTGCAACAGCCGGAACACGGACACCTATTTATGCAAAATGGGGACCTTTAACGTTATTACGTGGGCATGTGAAAACAGAACCAGAAATCATATTTGGCTCAATTCCTTCTTCATATGCTCCAATCGGTGGGGCAGTTGTAACAGTTCCACTTAGCGGAACAGGTGGGACGGCCAACCTCATTGTATATGAAAATGGAGATTTGAAAATCAAATATCCAGACCCTGCAGATTCAAGTAAGCTTGGCGGCGGATACTATATTGATGTCGTCATCGGGTTTCAAGAAGGAGGTACTGCATGATACAGGTTTACCGGTATGATGAGAACTTTATTTTTGTCGAGCCGATTCCAATTGAAGAGCCGGGGGAGGATGGAGAGTATGTAATTCCTGAAAATTGCACAACAATTCAGCCTCCATCTTTCATTAAACCTATGTTTCACCCCGAAGAGCAAAAATGGTCAGAAGTAGCAACTCAAGCAGAAAAAGATGAGATTTTAAAACAAGTTGAAAAAGGAAGAGTTCCGTCACCTTTAGATGAATTAAAGTTTCAAAACGCTCAAATCATGGTGCAGCTGGCTGAAGCCCAGAACTTGATAGAGTCTCAGTCGAAAATGATCGCGAACTTGTTATTAATGCTGGCTGAAGGAGGGAAAGCGTGATGGATTGGTTCAAAAATATCCAAACCATTTATGGATGGGGAAGACAGTATTACACAAATGCTGACGTCGCCCGTTTTGTTGTCTTAAATAGAATCACAGAAGAACAATATAAAGAAATTACTGGCTTGACCTATCCAGACACTGAGCCAGTTGTCATAGATTTAGGAAGTTAACAAACACCCATTGAGGTGTTTTTATTTTGCCATGAGGGAGGTGAGGGCTTTATGGAAATGGATATTACACAGTATTTAATCACTCAGGGGCCCTTTGCTGTGTTGTTTTGCTGGCTTCTATTCTATGTCATGAAAACGAGTAAAGAAAGGGAAGCAAAACTCTATAATCAAATTGATTCCCAAAATGAAGTCTTGGGGAAGTTCAGTGAAAAGTATGATGTTGTAATTGAAAAGCTAGACAAAATTGAAAGCAAAGTACAATAGGAGGAATAAACAATATGAAAAACTATGACAAAGGCACGGTCATTCGGACGGTGCTTCTTTTGATTGCACTTATTAACCAAACAATGCTGATGCTCGGAAAGTCACCTCTGGATATTACAGATGCACAGGTAAACCAACTGACGGATGCTTTGTATACTGCCGACTCTCTGATCTTCATGATCGGTACGACACTTGCTGCATGGTTTAAAAACAACTATGTGACAGCAAAAGGGCACCAACAAAAAGCAGTTCTTAAACAAAACAATCTAACAAAATGACGCTGCTGGATAAACCGGCGGCTTTTTCTATTATAAAATAAAGGAGAGAACACTTATGACAATCACAGTGAAAAAGAATCTTGTATCAGAAGCTAAATACGCTTTAAAATGCCCGAACTATATGGACGCTGAATACATCACCATCCACAATACAGCGAATGATGCGTCAGCTGCTAATGAGATCAGCTACATGATCGGAAATACTAGCTCGACAAGCTTTCATTTTGCAGTTGATGACAAAGAGGTTATTCAAGGGCTGCCGTTAAATCGTAACGCATGGCACACAGGAGACGGCACAAACGGCACCGGGAACCGTAAGTCTATTGGCGTTGAAATCTGCTACAGTAAGTCAGGAGGCCCTAAATACAAGGCAGCAGAAAAGCTGGCAATCAAGTTTGTGGCGCAGCTGCTTAAAGAACGAGGATGGGGTATTGATCGTGTGCGGAAGCATCAAGATTGGAGCGGAAAGTATTGCCCGCATCGTATCTTGTCAGAAGGGCGCTGGGATGAAGTCAAAGCTGCAATTGATGCTGAATTAAAAGCGCTTGGCGGCAAAACATCTAGCAAGAAAACAACTTCATCTAAGGCAGTTAAAAAATCAAGCTCAAGCAAAAAGAAATCGTCCTTTAATCTACCTTCCGGCATTTTCAAAGTGAAGAGCCCATTGATGCACAGCGATGCAGTTGAGCAAATTCAAACAGCGTTATCGGCATTGCATTTCTATCCGGATAAGAAAGCCAAAAACTTTGGGATCGATAGCTATTATGGACCGAAAACCGCCGATGCCGTAAGACGGTTCCAGCTAATGAATGGATTAAAAGCTGACGGTATTTATGGGCCGAAAACAAAGGCGGAAATTGAAAAGCTTTTAAAATAAGTTTGTGAATTGACGAGGTTGAAAAATCTCGTATTTTTGTACCAATAAGAATAAAAAGGATGATTTAAGCATAAAAATCAACCCTCGATGAATAAACCGGGGGTTTTTTTATGCAAAAAAAGAAAGCCTATTAGATCAGACTTTTGCAGTTTTCTAGTTAACATACTATAAGAAATTCTTAAAAAAATGTTATCTAAAAAAGTTTTTTATAGCCTCTAAACGTATGTTATGACTACATTCTTCACAAGTATATTTTCCTTTCATGTTTTCTTTAACTTGCTTATATTTCAATGTGCCTTCATATACTCTAAATCTTTTCCTGCAACTTATACAAATTACTTCATAATAAAAAATCACAAATCCCTCCTTTTCTCAAAATTAATATATACACAAAGGACTTAATAGGAGAATTTTCATTGGAACTTTGATCGACCTATTCAAGATGAACGTAATGCTTCTCCAAAGTAAAAAGACATTAAGTTGCACATACAGCCAGCAATAACTACTATATGTGTTCCATACTTCATTTTAAAACAAAATGAGTGCAGTTTTCTATTCTATACAGGGGCTTAGGCAGGACAATATTTACGGACCTAAGACTAAAGCGAAAATTGAAGCGAAATTGAAGTAATAAAAGAGCCTCTCATATAATGAGGGGCTCTAAATTGCAATCTTTTGACTTAATCGTTCCAGTCTTCATCATCAATCCAGTCGTCTTTCGCTTCTTCAAGCTCTTCTATTAAAAACTCTAGGAATGTGCTACCAACTTGTTTACCATATCCCTCTTGGTTATCCCAAAGGATGACAGGGCATTCTCCTTCTTTCATCTTGTTAGTGTCAAGACAATAAGAAAATTCATCAACATATTCGATCACTACAAGACCATCGAAAAGGTTATAATATTTTTTATATTCATTGGTCTGTTCGACAACTTCAGCACCGTGAGAGTCATATCCGAGTATCATTGTCCCGTATGCTCCCCCTGAACCATACTCAGTTAAAAACCATTTATAGCTGTCTGGAAGGGTTACATTAAGATCCTCTTCTATTTCTCTAACCTGATCTTCAGTGACTCCCCCGGTGAGAATTGAATTTTCTTTATTTTCATCAAAGAAAGTTTTCACTTTTGAATAATCCATTAAACTTTCACCTCTTATTCTTGGTTCTCAAATTGCTGAGCTCTCCATCTCCAATACCTTCTCCTAAAGCTTTTATATTGTTTATCAAGTACTGGATCGTTTCTAAAACTTTGTCCATTCTCTTTTAATCCATGCAAAACATCACTGTACTTATTGTGCCAGCTTTCAGGTATCTCGAGCATATTGCCAGGCTCTTCTTGAATCAAATGATGCAAATTAATTTGGGTACCATCTTTTGCAAAAGGAGCATTACCATTTTTCATTAGTTGAAGATTCGTAAGGCCTTTCCGATTTTTTTGATTAAGATCAATATCTTTCATTGTATAGACTCTACGGCTTACATCTCTAGGTTGCCCTTTAACTTTTACCTTGCCGCCTATTTCGTATGCTTCATATTTTTCTTTATTTAACCAAGGGACATTTACTTTCTGACCTGTAAATGGCTTTCTTGTTTCATCTAATTTTTTAGCAAGCTGAAGCAGCCTGTCTTTTGCGCTCACATCATTGATGACATTATAAGGCATGCCGCCTGCTACAACAACATCTTCTCGCATGACAAACGGTTTGATTGCTGTTAGTGGATCAGGAGTTTCATCCAGTTTTTTAGACACTTTTTTAACTGCTGCTTTTCCGGCTGTTTTCACTCCAATTTTAGCAACTGAACCAGCACCTTTTAAACCAAAGATGTTTACTGCTACATATGTAAACCAGTGAGCCTTTGATTCTGTGTCTCCGTTCTTTACATCTCTAACATAGGAGGTTATTATTGCATCTTTAATTGAATTAAACGTGGAATCATAGTGATAAACTGCAACTGCAGAATTAATAAACATGTCGACAGGATGATTGTGTGCCATATAGTCTAATGTTTCAGCTGTCATATCATAAAGAGCTGTAACAGTACCTTTGGCTCCAGCCATTAGCTCACGTGTGTTTTCAATCTGTGTGAAATATCTTTGTTGTTCTGCAGTCAGATTTTCATATCCTATTGTTTTGGCCATTGAATAGAATTCATCGGCATCTGCATAATCGTAATTCTTTAGTCTTTCTTTCAGTTTTTCAATCTCCCGTTCTTTTTCTTCCTTCTTCTTAATCGTCAAATAACCTTCAGTACGTTTTTCAATATCGCCTTTTTTCTTATGTATGTCACTTTCACGGTACGCCTTGGCGTTGTAGTGAATAGGTGTAGCATTTTTGCCCTTGCCTGTGGATTCCTCAAGCTTTTGGAAGTCTTGCTTGATGAATTGCTCGTTAGGCTCTGACTGGGCATATTCAGTAACAAGTGCTTCGTCCACACTACCTAGTTTGTCGACTGTTTTTTTGCGTTTGTCCTCCGCATCGGCGAGTTCGTCTTTAAAGTCCTCAGTTGAAAACAGATCAAGCGGAATGATATCGTCGATATCATTTAAGATATCTTTCATGGCTTTCTTTTGTTCAGACATAATAGATTTTGATTTTGTGTAGGCGTTAGCCAGCTCGTGTTCTAAGAAGGATTCTTCTATATAAGCATCAGATAAGCTGGCGTCCTCTAGAGTGCCTGAAATGCTTGTCAAGAAAGCAATTTTCATATCAAGTAAGTCAATCCAATTGTCTGCTACACCTGCATGGTCTTGATAAAATGCTTTAATGTTGTCGGCGCCTTTGCCGGAAAACTCACTGTCATCTAAATCAGCTACAGCTTTAAAAGCCTTTTTTAGATTGACCATCTGGCTTCTTAATTCCTTGTATTCTTTTGCACGTTTATCTGCTTCTGAAAGTAGTGTTTTGGCTTCAAATACCTTCATGATCATATCCCTTCTAATTAAATTCTAATATCAAAATTTTACCACATGAAAGGGATATGATGAAGATAAAAAGGAAATGTAAAATGAGTCGCCTTAGCAATGTTTCTAATCCTTAATACGATGTATCAGTACAGAAAGAAAACAAAACTTTAATTTAACATAATTAGAAAAATAAGGATGAAGTCAAGTTTCCAAAATAAACTTTTTGCTTATAATGTTTTTGCAGAAATCAAAAGGAGTGTTTTTTATGATTGACCTAAAATATGGTGAAGGAAATGTATTAATCCCTAAAAATATCTCAGATTCATCTAATGAAATTCCTCTTCTTTCCAATGAAGATAGAGAATGTACGGTGACAGATAAACTAGTTAAGTTTTGCTGTACAATAGACATACCAAAATGCTTTGAATTTAAAAAAAATGAACCAATCAAGTTTTTTTATGATCCAACTTGTTTAAAACCGGTAATACAGTCACAATTAGAATGTATTCCATCAAAATGTGGGCCAGTTTGGGCAAATTGTTATTGTGCACAGATAATAGGTTGTATTCCTTATCTGGTCAATGTTCCTGTTGCAGTTAAAGAGTGCGGAGTGGATGTTGTTACAAATGAAGCTAATTGTAATGTGACTCAAATAAAGAATAATAAAATAGGATATATCTGTTGCAAGGGTGATCTTTGTGTGGATGAAACACTTGGAAAAAGTACTACTCCGCCTACAATTCCTAATCTAAACTGTGATAGTGTTAAGTTAATAGAGTTAGGTTATAATGATACACCTGTTACTGTTTGTAATAATAATTGTAGAACTTTAATTGTAAGTGGGACATTGCAATTACCAGACGCTATAATCAATAAACAAGAGTGTCCACCAGAACAGCCACAAACAACTCCTTCAAATTGTTGTGCCTATAATTAAAGTTGTAAATATATTAAAGCATGCTTAAATTATTTTTGACCAAAATCATGACCAAAATTTGACCAAAAAATGTTGAGAACTGTAGACATTCTATTTCAAATTTTAAATAATGAAGCACTGAAAAAGCCTTTGTTTTCAAGGGTTTTCAGTGCTCTACATTATTTATTTAAATTGAAAATTATGTTCCGCACACAAGTTCATCCTTGGGAACGCGAACAGTATATGTCCCAGTATTAATCAGATAAACCTTGATTTATTAGGGTTTTAGATTAGTATCTTGGTGGTCAAAATAAGTGAGAAACTGGAAGTAACTAGTTTGACCACTTTTTGACCACTAAAAATATTTTTAAAAAATTAAGACTTAAGTGAATTCATGTATTCTTCATAACCATCCACTGATGTATTTTCAAGCTTCTCAGATATATGAGAGTATACGTCCGATGTGATGGTTATATTTTTATGTCCGAGTCTTTCTTGAACAAACTTCATACTTGCACCTGATTCTAGAAGAAGGACAGCATGAGTATGTCTTAAACCATGAATTGGCATTTTTTCTAATCCAGCTTTCTTCAGAATGCGATTGAGTGCATTGAAGAGGGTAATATCATCTGACTTAATGTATTCTAACTTTTCTTTTTTCTTAGATTTAGCCCTTGGAATGGTTACCCCTTCACATGGGTTTTCTTCAATTTTTTTAAGAGGTTTTACTGCAGTAGCTAAAGCGTTGAACATTGTCCCGTGAATGATTTCAATTGTTCTTTTGCTGTATCCTTGGTCTGCTAAATAGCTAATGAATTTTTGATAACGTAAGGGTTTAATATCTTTTAGTTTAATCTTTAAAATAGGGAGAATTTTTGTATTAACATTTCGTTCGTGAAGAATGTAAATGTTTTTTCTAACATTTTCTTGTTTATATTGAGCGAGCCAATCTTTAAGATAATGCTTTAAAAGGATTTCTCCTCCGTTAATTTCTAAATCACCTATCAATCTTTGCTCTTCTTGTCTTGCAGCTAACTGTGCCTCTTTTTTTGTTTTAAATCCACTTTTGGAGACTTCGATTTGCTCTAGTGTTAAAGGGTCTTTATGTTTTATTCTGTATTGCTATGTAGTTCCTCTTTTTCTGAAACTAGCCATACTATTCCACCTTTCTTAGTAACATATCCCATTTTAGTACTTAGTTTGTCGAGGGACAATCAAAAAATTCAGACAAGTAAGTTTCTAGCATGTTGGAATAAATTTCTCCTCCTGACTCTAAATAAAATCCCCATTTTAAAGAGTTTTATATAGAACACATTCATAAAGTCACTCTGTTAATCAAGAGTGGCTTTTTTCTTTTCCTCTATAACTAGATGATGCATATCTATCCCTGATTTAAGCGAAAAGTACTCAACTTTCCACGCTTACATCACCTTATGTCTTCACTTACGAATCTCATAGGAAATTTGAACTTGAAAAAGATTAAAAGTCATTAAATGATCAAATAAACCCAATAATTCCTTATATTGGGTTTATGGAAAGGGGGGATATGGTAACATAATCAGTTTTTTGTCGTGGTTCGTCATGTTGGTATTGAAGGTCTTTTCAACACGAAGTGACATAATTTTTTAAGTGTAATACTCATACTTGACAAGAAAGAATGCAGCATATTTTCTTGTGAAAACAAAAAGGAGAGGTTATATTGAAAAAGAAGGTTTTTGCTTCAATGGTGTTGGGAGCTACTTTACTAGTATCATCTTCTGTCGTTTTTGCTAGTTCTTCAGATGAGGCTACACACGGAGAAGTAAACTTGGATGAAACAAGGGATTTAATGCAAGTCATGAAATTGACTAAAGAAAAAGCGGGTGGCGGTACTTGGTATCATGGTTTCGAAGGTGGGCAAACTAAATCCAATTACAATCATACTAAAAAGACTCACAAATCAAGTGCAGCGGCTGGCGGAGAAAGGTACTTTTCATCTAAATGGAAGAAAAAAGATGAAGGGTATACCTACGCTTCAGTGTATACAACACTTTGGGGAAATAGGGCTTTTTGGGATACGAAATAAAACAGACAATAACAAAGAGATCTCTAATCTATCTTCCGGTGCCGTCAAAACTTGAATATAAGGCACCGGATTTTTTTATGGAGGCTATCCAATGAAGAAAACGATCTATATATTGTTCATTCTATTTTTACTCTCAATGAACATATCCAGCTATCACTATACTCTGAATAAGCAAGTTTTTTATACTTTATTCTCTAATAAACAAACGTTAATTATTAATTACAACAAAGCACACTTTAAAAGTGATGATTTCATTAATAAAATAGCTGAATTTTCAAAAAATGAGAACGTGAATATTACTCAATACAATTTTTTAGACGAGAAGACCTTAAATATCTACGCTTCAAACCTTAAGAATGAACCTTCAATCAAAATAGGAGATAGGTTTATATCTAATTTCAATAAAAGAGCAAATAAATCAGATAAAAATTTGATTGGTACTATTGATTTCCCTTTATCAACATGGAAAATTAGATACTTCAATTTAAACCAAATAAACAACGTAGGGTTAGGAAATAGATTTTATATTTCATCCGAGGATGAAGATGTGATTGAACAAGCTAAAAAGCTATTCTCAGACTATGGCGATGTCAGTATAGAAGAAAACATCAGTTTAAATGACTCTGCTGTGTTCAGCACCGCATTACTCTTGTTAGCTTTGCTTTCCATGCTTATCTTATTTATTGGCATCCTTTATTTCGCAATTAAGAATCGCAAGCAACTTCTCTTACAGAAGCTATGGGGATATTCAAAAACCAAATCGCTGTTAACTTTCCCAAAAATGTTCTTAAAACCACTTGTTATGATTATAATTTGCGGTGCCCTTCTCATTGTAATTCTGGCTTTAATATTCAACCTAAACGACTGGTTATCAGTGTACGTTAAAATGTACATGCGAAATGCACTGATTGTGACATTCTCAATGATGATATACACAATTATTGTTACTATGATTTTATATAACAACAGCAATATAAACGCCACGATAAAAGGCGGCATACCATTTAAAAAGTTTCAATGGCTGTCATTGGTTTTTAAGTTAATTATAACAATCCTACTTTTTAATATTTTTGCTTCATCCCTCTCTAATTTGTTAGATTTAA
The DNA here is from genome assembly GCF_001517105.1 of Bacillus halotolerans. Classification (GTDB taxonomy): domain Bacteria; phylum Bacillota; class Bacilli; order Bacillales; family Bacillaceae; genus Bacillus; species Bacillus halotolerans. The sequence goes on along the minus strand of NZ_LPVF01000010.1, from coordinate 156,120 downwards.
AACAACGGCTAGACAATCAATCTTATTGGAATAAGACACAAACAGTTTATAAAACCAGTTTTGCTAATACAGGTTTAAACTACAGTGACTTAAAAATTGATAGAGAAAAAAACGAGAAGGTACGAAAGCTTTATCATGAATTAGAAAGACATAAAGATGCGTTTATAATGGATGCTCAAAACTATGGAATACTGAAAATGAATGGGAAAACTCCAGTTTATTTCTATACATTGAATACTACCAAAGAAAATGAAATTTATTCACCATCCGGAAGAAGTGTAACGATCAGTCCTAATTATTTAAAAGTAAACACCATTAAAGGAGTTAACGGAAAAACGATTACTGAAAAACAATTAACTCTCGATCAAAACACATTGAATTTACTTGTTCCAAAAAAATATGCTAAGTATAAAGAAAAAATCCTCAAAGCTTACAAAGATCAATTTTTCTTTGATAAGGTTGAAGTAGACAATATGTATAACAAAGAAATTCAGCATCCATTAAATACGCTGGAAAAAGATCAGTTGAAAATCAATATAATATTTACACAAAATAATCAAGAATACTTCACTTATAATAGTACGCTCGGCAACAATAAAAACAATATTGTTGATCCAATTGCAACTGTATTCACTGATAATGTTGATTCATCAGTTATAGGTGCATATGCAACCTCAAGTTTATTCTTTTCTGATGCCTCAAAAGGTATGGCATATGACCACATCATCCCTTACTTAGATAAAACAGATACAAAAGAGCTGATTGGTTCTGCGATATCAGTCTATCAAGAATTAAGCGACCAAATAGCACGAATTCAAAATCAGTTCATCCAGAATCTAATTGGATTAACAATAACACTCATATTGTCAGTAGCCTTCCTTATCTCTTATATATGGTCATACTACAGCGCAAATGCTTATCGACTTTACCTTAAAGAGATATTTGGATATTCATACTGGGCTAGAAATAAGAGCTTAATCATATTGTCGACTGTGTCTAACTGTCTGATAGGAATTTGCTTTAGTATTTATTATAAAATCTATGAATTAATTGGCTTGATTGTATTGTTCATTGGAATTGAGATGATTATTCTGTATTTCCTAAGCCTTTATTTGAACAGGAAAAACATGAATAAGATTTTAAAAGGAGACAGATTATGATCGAACTTAAAAGCATATCCAAAAGTTTTGATGGAAAATCAGTTCTTTCTAACTTTTCGATTCACATAGAGGAAAATGAATTTGTTTCTATTGTTGGCAAGAGCGGTTCTGGCAAAACCACTCTTCTAAATATAATCAGCCTCTTAGATTATCCAGATGAAGGCGAAGTTGTGATTTTAGGCTATGAAAATCCTAAATCTAAAGAGGTGATGAAGTTAAGGAGAGAGAATTTAGGATATATCTTTCAAAACTATGTGCTCATGGATAATGAAACTGTATTAACGAATTTATTGCTTTCCACAGCATACGCAAAAGACTTTGACAAAAACAAGCTATCTGAAGCTCTAGAGATGGTAGGCTTAGATAAAAGCTTTTTAAAGAAAAAGGTATACCAGTTGAGCGGTGGTGAGCAACAGCGTGTAGCAATAGCCAGGATTATTCTAAAACCCTGCGATATCATTCTGGCCGATGAACCGACAGGAAACCTCGATGAGTACAATAAGAACATTATTCTTTCTATTTTCCATCAGTTGAAAGAAATGGGGAAAACAATCATATGTGTAACGCATGATCCAGAAATAGCTAACTGCTCTGATAGAGTAATAAATCTTTCGTAAGGAGTTGTTCTTGATGAAACATATTACTTTTGCAATTTCTTCAAGTATCCTAATTATTATTACCGGTATTGTTCACAGGATTATTTTTAGACTATTTGGATTTTCATTTGATGAAGCGCTTGTCTTCTGGGGCGGGTTTGTAGTTGTTTATTTTGTTTTAGCTTTGATTGCTTCCTTACTCTTTAGAAATGTTGGTTCTAGTAGCAGGAGATATCAGGCGTAACTCAAACTGGTCATTAAACATATATACCTTATCTTGAATACATCCTACATATAAAGGATCCTGTATATGTATCATAGTTGGTATATCAGCCACTATAGGCCAGAGAGTTCCCTCACATACTCTCTGGCTTTTCTTCTAAGACAAACCTCAAGTGAAAAACATCACCGCCTGTTTTATTTTCCATCACAACTTTGATGAAACTTTCCGAATTTAAAAGCGTATAGTCTTGGAGAATCATTACATAGCCCATAGGAGGTAATACAATGAGTGAGTTTTGGGAGAGCAGTGAATATGATCCTTTTAGGTTAAAAGACATCAGTGATAATGAAATAAAGAATGTTGAAAAAAAGTTAAACTTAACTTTGCCTGATCAATATAAGAAATTGATCATTCAACAAAATGGTGGATTGATTAATTTTAATGCATTCCCAACAGATCAGGAAACATCTTGGGCTGACGACCACATTGAAGTTGATCATATAAGAGGAATAGGAAAGGATTTAGGTATATTAGAGAGTGAATACCTAATAAAAGAGTGGGGTTTACCACAAAGATTATTATTAATACAAGGGGATGGACACAATTGGGTTGCATTAGATTATCGCCTAACTAATGAAAATCCACCTGTTCATTACTTTGACCTTGAATTAAATAATGACTTTAAGATTGCAGTTTCATTTGATGAATTTTTATCAAAGCTATACACACATGATTATGAAGAAGTTCAAGACGAAAATTTAGATTTTGATAAAATTCCTAGCATTGATCCAAATGATCCAGATGCTATTCAGAAGGAAGAAGTCGAAAAAATTCTTGCTAATAAGAACCCTATGGAGATTCATAGGATTTCTCTTTTTCCAATCCAAAGTGTTGAAGACCTAGAATGGTTGCTGAACATTATTAAACATAATTCCTTAGGGGCACAAGGTGACATGGCTTTTGAATTGGCTGACGTATTGATGTCAGTTGTTTCATCATACTCACACCAAATAAAGTCAAATAATTTAAAAACTGTCGTACAAGAAGCTGCTCAAGAGTTAATAAAGTCTAAAAATGAAGATACTGAGATTATACTAGATCAACTTAAAGGATTTTTGTAAAATAAGTATCATTTTCCTATTATTGTTTATTTTAACGTCGTTTGTACTGGAATGGAAGTGTGTTAAAAATCCTAAAGAAAAGAGGGATTTAATGAAAAGCTATCAGAAGATTTTTGAGTTGCTTCTGCTGCTAACTTTTGTATTGCCGAACTTTACTGAAGCGCAGTCAATTGAACAGCCGGTTTAACCTGGAACAGAAGTTCAAGGATCAGATGAAAATCCGGTTGATTCCGAGTATGAAGAGTATGAGGATGACTTTAACTACGAAGAGGATACATACGAAGATTACTCTGATGTTTCGGAAGATTCGTATTATGATAATTTAGCAGATGCTCTTGTTTATGAAGATTTATTAGAGGACGGAGCTACGTAAGAAGAAATCATTGAAGACGAAAATGTTCCTGATAGTGATTTTGAAGAGAATGTTGTAACTCCGACTGAAAGCGCCACTGAACCAGAAACTGATGATGTAGGGGAAGACGAATCTTATCATGCTCAATGGGCTTGGTTAATTCCACCTGCAATTGCTGTTGTCAGTCGGGTCGGAGGTAAGCTTCTAGTTAAGCAAACGTTAAAGTCAACTACAAAGAAAATTGCAGTCAGAAATGGTAAGCTTGCAGGAAAGAAGCACTCTAAGACTGGTGTGAAATTTAATTATAAAGGCTTTCCTGTTTTCGCATTAAAATACAATTATAATCTCCCTATGAGTCTAATTAAATCTTCAAATGGTACACAATTTAAGAATGCAAACGCATCTTTGAAGAAGGCAATTAATACTTGGGAGCATGCGGAAAAATTCAATAAGTATCAGATTCAAGACATTAAAAATGGGAAAACTCCACGAGGGTATATATGGCACCACACGAAAATACAGGCAGATTGCAATTAGTAAATAGAACTATACATGAAAAAACCTGACATACAGATGGTAAATCTATCTGGGGTTTTCTGTAAATTATTCCTCTCCTCTATTTAGAGGAGGGGTTTTTTATATCACATGCTAAAAAAGAAAGCCACAAGGGGCTTTCAAAATTAACGTTTACAAGCATAGTTGTCATGATCCCTGTCCATTTTAGATTGGTAAGCAGGGTGCGAGCTAGGTACTCCATTCGGATATTTCTTTCTTAACTCTGTACAATTTTTAAACGTTTCTGTTTCTCCAGTTGACGCTGAAGATGCTTCGTTTTCAGTAGTAGTCGAAGTTTCACTTGATGCCTTTGGAGTAGTAGACTGTTTAGCTGCCGGTTTAGATGTTGTTTCTTTTTTAACTGCAGTGTTTTTCTCTTTCACACAGTCATTAAATCCTCGGTCAGTCACAAAACTATTCTTGCTCCAGATTGAAAGTTTCTCTGATTTGCCTCTTGCTCATCTTTCCTGAATTGGTCTATGTATTTCGTATTTGGCTCATAAACATATGCAACTCTCCTTCTTTCAATAATGTCTCTTGAACAGACTTGCCATCGACATAAACTAAGCTAACAGTCTTCCGTATTTATCTCGGTGGTCACCTTTATCAAATTCCATCCGTCGCTAACTAATTCTTTGTTTCGTTTAGATGCATCCTCGCCATATGGTTGAACACAAGAATCTGGCTTTTTACTCTCAGGAGTGTCTACGAGTAAGTAACGTACTGTATCAACGTTCCCGTTGTATTTAACCTTAATCGTATCTCCATCAACAACCTTGTCTAAGGTTACATCCACTAATTCCTTTTTGTCTTTAGAATCGGATTTGTCAGCTGTTTTTTCTTTAGTAGCTTCCTTTTGTTTAGCATCCTAAGAAACTTGTTGTGTTTCTTTAGATTCGTACTACTTTTTTCAGTATCATTTGAGCCGCAGACAGCCAATGATAAACTCAAAGTGAATGTAGCAAAGCCTAATATTACTTTCTTCAGCTTCATTTCCTCTTTAGAATTTTTGTTCTCTATCTATATCGGTAGAACATGAATAATTACAATCCGGGATCCAATTATTGTGAATTTAATTTTTCCTTAACATGTTCTTTTTTCAGTCTATGTTTGATCAGGTCATGTTAAAATTTTACTGAATTTATAGTCAAAGGGGAACGTGCTTATGATAGGAGTTAAAGTTGAAAAATCAAAAGAAAACTTAGTAATCAATTGGCAATTATCCAAAATTGAAATTCCAATCAAAGAAATTAACGAGATGTATTCCTTGATCCAAACTATGGGGGAGAGGAAAAAAGTGCGGTAAGGATTGGGTTTCCTTATGGCTCTACGGATAGGGTAGTGATTAAAACAGCAAATAACACTTATATTTTGTTCACTACTAACGCTGCTTCAATCATGAATAAAATTGTTAATGCTTAAAGTATTTAAGTATCGTTTACCATGTATTCTGCGATAATAATATCATTTATATATGGGGTGATTTATTTGACTAACTTTGTTCATAAGACTGTAAACGGTTTGAAAAGTCTCTTAGATGAAAAAGGAGCCATTAAATTATTTTGTCCTGAAGGATATATCATGGAGTTCCTCGTTACATTTTCACAGGACAAAGCAACCCAGAATGACATTCAAAGCTTTGCGGCTAAACACCAGCTTACCCTTCCAGATGATTATCAGAAGTTTATTACATTACATAATGGTGCGAAAATTTTTCAGATACTTGCTGATGGGGAGAATATAGGTGGAGGACTTTATTTATTTAGCCTTGAAGAGATTGAAGAAGAATTAAAATATGAGGATTTGTTTGAAGGCATAAATGGCATCCCAATTGGTCACTTATTAGAAGGTTGCCATTTGATGATTGACAAAGATATATTGGATAAAGGTGATCCCAACTATCTCTTTATATTTCAAATGGGTGAGTATACACCTTTAAATTTAAACTTTGAGATATTTCTAGATCGGTATATACTCTCCAATGGGGAAGCTTTTTGGGAATGGCGCTACTATACCGCAGAAAATTATTATAGAACAAGATAGCACTATGTATAAGGCAGTCAACTTTAGCTGTCATTTCTGTTATTGAAATAGATTTGTGGTAAAATTTACATAGAATGAGCTAGGAAGGAGAATGATATGAAGGTTTTTGAAGCTGAATCTTTACTCTCTGAAGCGGATAAAAGAACCAAAGAGTACAAGGAACTAAGGTCACAAATGGTGAAGCTCAGAAAAGCGTTTAAAGACGTAGCTGACCTGGATGACAGCGAGTTTTCAGGTAAGGGTGCTGACAACATTAAAGCATTTTATCATGATCATGCCGGCGTAACAGACCAATGGATTGATTTAATTGACATGAAAATTGCTTTCTTAAGCAGCGTTTCTGCAAAGCTTGAAGACGCCAAGATGTCTGATGCTTACATAGAAGAATCTTTTTTAGAACATGAGCTAGTGAATGCATACACAAAATCAAAATCTATTATGTCTGAACAGAAAAAAGCAATGAAAGAAATATTAAACGACATCAATGACATCCTTCCTCTTGAAATATTCTCAACAGAAGACTTCAAAGACAAACTTTCTTCTACAGATGACAAACGTGAAAAAACAATCGATAAGCTAAACAAACTTGATGAGGATTTAAAAACTGAGTACGCTGAGACTGAGCCAAACGAACAATTTATTCAGCAAGATTTTAAAAAGATGCAGGAATCAACAGGGAAAGGGAAAAACGCTACTCCGATTCACTATAATGCAAAAGCATATAGAGAAAGTGACATACATAAGAAAAAAGGTGATATTGAGAAGCATTCTGAATCTTACTTAAGTGTTAAGAACGAAGAAGCAAAAGAACGTGAAATCAAGGAATTAAAGAAAAAACTTAATGACGGTGTGTCTGATCCTGATGAATACTTAGAGATTGCTAAGAAAGTAGGCTACGAGAATTTGGAGCCGGCTCAAGTTCAGCTTGCAGTGCAAATTGAACAAGCAAAGCAGCTAGAAGGAACAGGAGAAATCACCTGGGACATCGTAAAAGGTGTAGGAGTAGGCTTATATGATGTTGGCAAAGACACTGTAACCGGCATATGGGATTTCATCACCGATCCGGGAGAAACACTCTCAGCACTGGGGAATGCAGTTATTCATCCAGTGAAAACATATGACGCTATTTCAGCAGCAATAGAAGAGTCATATCAAAAAGATATGGTGAATGGGGATGCCTATTCTAGATCAAGGTGGGTAACCTATGCTGTTGGTTCAGTGGCTGTAGCTGTTTTTGGAACCAAAGGTGCAGGAGCCATTAACAAAGCTGATGCAGCAGGCAAGGTAATAAATAAAGCTAGTCAAGCAGGGAAGAAAATGAAGGACGTCAAGATTCCAGATTTGCTGCCTTATAACCCTAAGTACGATCTTGCTATGGCAGGGGACGTGCCATACAATGTAGTGGATGGAGAAAACTTAAAAAATCAGCTAATGAGTTTTGCTAAAGGGTCAGATAAAGAAGTAAAACCTTTCGATGTCGTTGATTATAGACCAAGTAACAGTCCTTTAGAGAATCATCATGGTGTAATGGATGTATGGGCCAAACATAATGTTCCGAATTATGTGAGTAGAGGTAGTAATACGCCAACAGTAGCTTTAACTAAGGAGCAGCACAATGCTACCAAGAAAGTTTATAGAGAATGGTTGTACGAAAAAACAGGGAAAAAGGTTGGCGGTAAAGTAAATTGGAAAGAAGTATCACCTAGGGAAATACAAGAACTTACTGAGAAGATGTTTGATGCTGCTAATGTTCCTAAAGAAGCGAGACAGCAATATTATAACGCATTTAATCAATACAACTTTAGAAAGTAGGTGCGGACTTGAGCATTGATATGTTAATCAAGAAGATTGCTTCCACATCAGACTGTCGGCTGTTTGAAGCTGATGGTCTCCCAGTAATAGACGAGAAGCATCAACTACCAAAAGATATTAGTGGATTTTATGAACAATGTGGTGGAGCAGTTTTATATGAAAATGCAGATTACCCAATATACATAGTACGACCAGCTGAGTTTGAATTGGCTAATCCCATTATTGTTGGGGAGCTCTGTGAAGAAGACATTTCATCCGAGTGGTATATTGTTTGCACTGATGGAAAAGGTGAATACCTAACAATTGACTTAAACGAAGAGCGCAAAGGAAAATGCTATGACAGCTTTTTTGATCGACACGGAATAGTCGGCGAAACACAAGTGATAGCAAGTTCATTTACTGATTTAATACAACGACTGCTTGAGAATAAGGGTAAACATTGGTATTGGTTAAGGGATGATTATATATCACTAGGCGATGCATATGATGGCGTAGAAATTGAATAATCTATTAAACAAAAGTATTGCAATTGTTCATTGCTAAAGATGTGCAATGCGGAGGGTATTAAAATGAGCTTCACTAAGATCGAACAAAAGTTGAAAGAGTTTACGATAGATGCTGAAACAAACCCTAGCATTAATACAAATGAACAACTTAAAGAGCTTGAAAAAAATATAGGCAATCAATTACCTTCAGATTATAAGGACTTTTTGAAGAAATATGGAGGATGTTATCTAGGAAGTAAAAAAACAACAGATGAGATTGAGTATGACGTTTGCTATAAACCTATAGAGAAAGACCCTTGGATGGGTAAGGACGTTAATACACAATTGTTAGAAGGTTTTTATGATTTAGCGAACGATCATAACAGTCTTCAGAAAGCAATCGATACATATTCTGATCGCTTTCCTAGAAATATTATTCCTATTGCAAGTTCCGCAGGTGGGAATGAAATATGCATGGATATCGATAATGAAATGATATTGTTTTGGGATCATGAATTAAGTTATCCCAATAAAGACTTTTTCCTGATTGCCAATTCGTTTGAGGAGTTTATCTTAAGTTTAGTTGATGAACCAATTGAATCTGATAAAGAAGATGATGGAATTCTCTACGTTAAATTAGATGATGATTTATTAAACTGTTAAGTAAAAGTATTGCAAATAAGACCGAAACTTATTGAATCTGAGCTCATATGATATACATTAAGGTATCAAGGTTATTGATGGGGATGATACTGAAAAGGAGTGAGATTCATGGGAGGATTTTATTTCTTTGGTGGTTTGATTTTAGCTTTTCTAATAGGTGTTGGTTTATTATCTCTTGGTGCTTATATGCTTTGGATACTTATAAAGATACGCTAGGTTTGATGGAAGCTGGGATCTGATTTTTAAAAAAGCTATTTGCTTAACCTCACTTTTTGTAAGTTGGAAATATTCTTATTCTTGAGAAGCTGTACTGTAGGCTTAGTTGAAGATAGGGCTGCTGATACGATTAACACAATAGCAAAGTATTGTTGCTTGTCGAACCAATATCCTCAATCTAAATAAAATAATGGTTTTATCCATAAAACAAAAGTCTGGAAATTAGGGATGGAGAGATTGTTTCAGCACAAGCCCTAGATAATAAAATTTACGCAATTACGAGTGATGAAGAGAATATGTCCATCATCTCAATTAATCCAAAAACGAACAAGCAGGAAAAGAAGGCCTCCATTCCAAATAAGACTGTTTATTTCACAGATGCTAAAGATGCATTCCAAACTTTTGATAAAAGAACATTTATGTTAATTATTAATGATAATGTAAATGAAAAAGAAGCTTCAAAAATACTATTGATTGATAAGGAGACATTAAAAACAAAAAAAGAAGTTATAATGGAGAATGGATTCATCCCAACAAAATTAAAAAGAATAAATGATGAGATCGTTGCTGTCTCATACAATGGAAAAGTTAGCTTTTTTGATGAAAATCTAAATAAGAAAAAATCTTTCGAATTCTATGCAGGCAATAATGAAATGTTATTGAATGATATTAAATTTGATGATAGTAACATGTACGTCCTTATCAAAGGGTTTGACATGCAAAAAGAGAATGTCTTAGGGGAAATAACCTCCTATGACTTAAAATCAGGGAAAAAGGTTAACACAACACCATTAAAAGCGAAAAAAGAATGGGAAATTGCACGTTTTGAATTATTGCATAATGAATAAGATTAGGAGGATATCTCATTTGGGTGGTCCTGCATTTTTAATACTACTAGTACTGCCGGCTGTATCATTTATCTTAGGGATAATAGGATACTTTATTTTCAAAAGAGTATGGGTAACAACCTTGATTATATTTGTACTTTCTTTAGTTTTTATGCTAATTGAAATAGGGTTAGAGCCGACTTTTTTAATCTGGGTGACTATCATGACAGTTGTATGTTTTATATCTGGAATTCTAACTAAATCCATTGCAACTTTAATTAGAGGATGATAGCAGAAGCGAAGCGTTGCGATAACTTTGACAGCATATTTGTCGTACATTTCTTTCGTTGAAACCCTAAGTAATATGGCAACTTGATTTGCTCCTAATTAACCCCCTTTTATAAGGGGGTTTTATTTATTACCAACATTCACATCGAACTCTTGTTCCTATTTATATTGAATAAGGAACATTTGTTCTGTTAATATTAGATCGATAAAGGAGTGAGTCGATATGCTTAGAGATCGAGGAACAATTAAATATACGTCAAATATGCTTCCAGAACATTTAACACAGCTTAAACAAGATTTGATTGATACATCAAAAATTGGAAAGCCATCCTTAGATGACCAACAAATTGAAGAGATAGATCTTCTCGTCTCTGAGGCACTTGAATTTAATAAAGAGTTGAAATTCAAACTCTTTAACAATGGATTCGTTGAAAATGTCACCGGCAGAGTCCGTTACATTAATTTTGAACAACACAGGCTTCATGTAAAAGACCAGAATGACAATACAGTTTATATCAACATGAATAACATCATAGGAGTTACATACAATGATTGATTACTCACAATTTTCACGAAAGAATATACTTTGTGTCGATATGAAATCGTTTTATGCTTCTGTATAGGCTGTAACAATGGGGCTTAATCCTTTAACATGTTATCTTGCCGTTGTAGGGAATACGGAGAGACAGGGAAGTGTAGTATTAGCTGCATCTCCTGCACTTAAAAAAGATTTTGGAATCAAAACAGGATCGAGACTATTTGAGATACCTGAAGATCCAAGAATACACATTGTAAATCCGCAAATGAAGCTTTTCATCAGAGTTTCAACTGAGATTACAAAGCTGTTTTACAGATTTGTGCCAGAAAAATGTGTTCATACGTATTCAATTGATGAATCTTTTTTAGATGCAGGAAAAGAAGATCCTGAAGAAATGGCCAAAGCAATTCAAAGCAGTATGTGGAGAGAGTTCGGTTTGATGTGTACTGTAGGCATTGGAGACAATATGTTGCTAAGTAAGCTTGCGCTTGACCTGGAAAGTAAGAAAACGAAGAGTGGTATTGCACGTTGGAGATATGAAGATGTGCCAAATAAACTCTGGAATGTTCATCCGTTGTCAAAAATGTGGTGGATAGGAGGGAGGATGGAAAGAAATTTGAATCGGATGGGAATATCAACAGTAGGTCAGTTAGCCAAATTTCCTTTAGAGTTGCTTGAAAAGAAGTTCGGAATAATGAGAAACCAGTTGTATTATCATGCACATGGAATCGATTTATCTGAAATAGGAGCTCCATTGATGCAAGGTCAGATTAGTTTTGGTAAGAGTCAGATTTTACTGAGGGATTATACAAGAACAGAAGAGATTAAGGCTGTTCTTCTGGAGATTTGTGAGGAAGTCGCGAGGAGGGCACGTACACATAATAAAGTTGGTCGGACAATCAGCCTGGGAATTGGTTACAGTAAAGATGAGCTTGGTGGTGGATTTACCGAGCCAAAACAATTGATTTTCCCACAAATATCACGATGTATATTTATAGATGCTGCTTGATGCTTTTTAGTTCTATACAGGCAGAACAGTGAGAAGCATTTCAGTTACTTTATCCAATATTGAGGAGGATGTTATCAGCAGTTAAGCCTGTTTGAAAAAGACAATGAAAAAAATGAGAAAGCTTGGATTTGTAATGGATGGGATAAGAAGTAAGTACGGTTCAAAGACCATATTAAGGGCTGTTTCTTATACGCCTGCAGGGACGGCATTATATAGAGATGGCCTTACTGGTGGGCATAAGTCATAACAAAAAGCGACTAAAAATATAATCGCTTTTTGTTATCATTTAGTTAAGAAACTAATTCATATAAATTTAAAAAGTATAGAATTGTTTCTCTAATTTGCTCCTCAGTTTCACTATAGGGAATGTCAACAACTGGTAATCCTATTTTCCAACAATGTGTTCTTTTAATCCAATCTCGTTTTTTTCTAACTTTAAAACCTTTATAACCACCAAAGAATTCTGACCTCAAGGGTCTATAATGTTGAATGCCATTAAACTCAATTACAAATAAAGGATAGTTGTTCTGCAAAATAACAAAATCTAATCGTAAATCTTGCTTGTGCCCAAAACGTTTAAGAGACAATTCCCTTATAAATTCAATTTTGAGTGAGGATAGCAATTCCGTGATATATTTCTCTCCGTTGGAGCCGTTTTTATTTTCACATCTAGGGCATGTTTCTCCATTTTTAACCTTTATTGGCTGAATAAACCATTCGTGGCCTTTGTGACATAGGTGCATCCCTCTTGTCCTCATACTCTTATATGGACCAATAAACGTAACATCTGGTCTGTTATCAGTAAGATATGTAATATACTTTTGATGATTACGGGATATTTCGGTATTTAAATCTTCTCGCCAAATATAAGAACTCCAAATATACTCTTTACTGTTATCTTTATTAATAATGTATGCTTTTTAGAAACCTTCGGCCCAATTTTTTCTTTATAAGATCAATCTGATTTATATAACTTTTTAATTCAAATGCTCCGGTAGAGTTTTTTTTGAAGAATCCTAAAGAGTCATAGTGGTCTTTGTATAGAATTATAACTTGTCCATGAAATTTCATATAAATCGCCCTATTTAAGTATATCAAGAATCTTAATACTGTGGAAAGTGGTGGAAATAAAAAAGCCCTTTTCTTTAGTTCTTAATTTAAGAAGTGGAGAACGAAAAAAATACCCTCCTCAATTAAGAGGAGGGTAGGGGTTTTATCTCGGTGAATCATAATCCATTGCTTGTTCACTATCAGAAATTCCTTGAGTTTTGGGTCAATCACAATTCCCATTGCAGTTAAAAAAGTTAGAAGTGCATTAAATTTCTCTGTCAAATTGTCACCAAATACCATCAAGTCGTATCCAAATGCAGAGGCAATTGCTTGTACGAATAAAAGCGTTGCAGAGAAAATCGTAACAAGAAATGTTTTCTTTTTAAGTCTTACTTTCCAGTTAATTTTAGTCATTAAATCGTCTCCTGTTCATTTTATTTGAGGCCAAAATGTATGAGTAACCATGCACCGATAATAGTGGCAATTACACTTGGTAGCACCTTGAATACAAGGTCTTTAGTAAACTGTGAGGGATCAATTTTACAAGTAGAATCAGAGCGTTCCAATATTTCAACTCGATTGTCCAGTTTTTCATACGATTTGCTTAGATTTTTTAAACTGTTACTCATTTCGTTAAGAGTACTAAACTGTTCTCTTGATTGTGCTTGAGAGTCTTTATTAATTTCGACTTGTTGCTCAACCAGTGTAGCAATACGACCGATAACATTTGTTCTTTCTTCAAGGGAGTCAACCTTGTTATCAGTGTGTTTAGCTTTTTCTTCTAGCGCACTTAGTCTTGAAATAGTGCTTTGCTCAAAGTTATCCATTTGTCACCAACCTTTAATGAATATAGAAAGGTGACATTACATCACCTCCTAAATTAAGAGGATATTCGATGATATGTATAGATCAGCAACATTCTCCGAGATAATTGAATATAATTAGATTTTTGATCCGAACTGTCCTGAGATGTATCCACGTTTACCTCTATAGATAACTTCCCAATAACCTTTTGAGTTGTTTTTACCTTTAACTGAACCAGAGATTAAAATAGTGCTTCCAAGCTTGACTGTACCAATATTTTTAGAGCTATTTCGATCAGGCTTGTCCATTACAATTGCTGCACTTGATACACCAACAATTTTGATTTTTCCCACGGATTTAATAGATGAGGAACTTGAAGAAGTTGATGTTGTTTTAGGGGAAGGTGAAGAGGTTTTAACTGATCCTGTAACATCAACATATTTGTCAGAAGCAGTGATGTAATATGTAGCACCTTTAGAGTTCTTAACTTTGTATTGATACGCTGATCCAACTTTAACTTTCTCTACAATTGTAGGGAATCCAATACCTTTATTTACTGTGCCGACAACATCTTTATCTTCCCAAGATGGTTTTGAATAGAAACGAAGACCGTTAACTTTTGATTTAAGTGAACCACTTGCTGCTGATGAAGAGGAAGGGGAGGGGGTTGTTGGTTTAGTTGGAGAAGCTTTTGAAACAGATTTGCCTGACATTTTTGCCTTTACTCGATTTTTAAAGTCTGCAAATTTTTGGCCGTTAGATACCCATGGTGCAGGGCAATTCTTATGAGTGATGTCATAATGACGAACAATATCAATAATAGGATCTAAACCAAACTTATTACATAATTCAACGAATACATCCTCAGTTCTTTCAACTGTATCTGAATGGAATGAACCGTCTTTTTCAAGGCACATTTCAACTCCAATAGATAAAAAGTTAGCGTTAGGTTTCAGCGCAGCAACTCCTCGATAAGGATTTCCGGCACTATCTCTTTGCTGAATATCATTTGCATGGTAAGCTACTTCATTTAACGGAATGATACAAATTGCTTCTGTTTTATCAACGAAAATGTGAGCTGACGCATAAACTTGTGCATTGCTGAAGTATCTTCGATGATTATCTGCGCCGGCGCCCGGATTGGCTGTGTAATGAACAACTAATTTCTTAACACCATTTAACTTTAAACCAGGTCGAGTATACTTGTTTACTGGAATATAATTATTTGTATAAGTTGGCAAAAAACATCTCTCTTTTGTAAAATTTGAACAAAAAAAGAGAGAAGGGGATTGACCCAATCTCTCATTTAGAAAACTTTCTATATTCGATTTAAATACATAAAAACACATTGCTGTTTAAATAAATTCCGTAGTATAATTTTACCATCACGCCACGGAGGTAAGGGGAATGGACTTTGTAAGAGTAGAGGTTGAGCGAAGACGGATGACTCCAAAACGATGGATTCCTCGTTTGTTTATGTTTACTGTTGGTTTAGTGATTTTTTAATAAGTTTTATCTTAATTATCTCTATAATCGGTATCCTGCCGGGATTGGGTCTGGGTTCACTCAGCGTCTTTCTTATCTTTGGAGCCTTTTTTGGAGGAGAGCGTCTAGAGTGTCCGCAATGTGAATTTAAAAACAACTTTGTAATGTACGGAAAACACAATGTAACTTGTCGTAAATGTAAGCAGAATATAGCGATAGATTGGAAGAAGCCTCGTTCTTAGCGGATGAGGTTTTATTTTATTCGTAATAAAACCTTAGAAATACTAAACGCATGTTCTTGTTATCTATGTCTTTCAAGTATGTATTTTGATAAAATCTATATTTTATCTAGGACATAAACACCTCCTTAATATCGAAATACTAGTTGCATATTCGTTTCAGACTTAGCATTAGTTACACCTTGTTGACTAATATCTTCATTACTGTTATGTGAGGTACTCTTTCTTAGTTCCAGTAAAGATTCAGTGAGAGTTTGTAGCTGTTAACAAAAAAGATAGAAGGTGGAACCTCCTATCTTTTTATCCTCGCTATTCTTACGAACTCGCCAATTAAAGAGCCAACAATGAAAATAGCCAGTGGAATCACAGTAAACTTCTTCCCCAGTACCCCCATGTAAACGAAATAGCACGCACATAAAACAAGGAACAAAAGGATATATCTTTTTATTGGCCTATTAATAACTGTTGTTTTTTCTTGTTGCATATTTTCACCTCGTTTTTATGTCCGACAACTTGCCGGATTGGTCTGCTTCCAAAGAATTTAGCGCTGTCTGCTGTTCTTAGGATTTTCTTTCTTGACGAGTCTTCATAGAATTTTGTTCTATTGACATAAGAATATGCATTACATTTAAAGGCATAACGATACTGGAATACCGTATAATATGCAGTTGTTTGTGTACCTGCTAAAAATGATACAATACTTAGTATGACATTGTAAGGTGCTTTTGAGACTGCGGCGATTGCTGTGGTAGCAACACCAATTGAAACTCCCTTCAAATTGTATTTACCCATGTATTTTCCACCTTGTGGAATCATCATAGTTGATGCATTTGAGGGTGATAAAATTCCATCTTCTTGCTTGATCAGATTAAAATCAAGTTCATTGTTCTTATATAGAGTATTCGTCTCAGTGTGATATACAAATTTTGTTTTCGCACCATTTTCATCAGTAACATCAACCTTGTTCACTGCAGGATCAGTGAAGTCGTAAGAACTACGTGTACTTTTCTCCATTAATTTCAAGCTCTTCTTTACCCTCAATATCACTTGATACTTGAGCAGATGTATCCAACATTTCATTACTTACTGCTTTGGCTTTAAATTCTGGCATAACACCTACAACTAAAGCGCTAATCAGAAACAATAGTAAAGTAGCCCTCAATTTCTTCAAATAATCACACTTCCTATTATATTATTTAATTCACATTAAAAACAAAAAGAAAACGCTTTCACATTATATTATTTAATTCACATTAAAAACAAAAAGAAAACGCTTTCATATTCAATATTTATTTCATTATATTATAAAGAATGGGATTTAATATCTCTGTGTCTTTTGCGTACTATTCTCTTTTTTCTAAACTTAAAGAAGGAAAAATCCTTTTCTTCATAAAGATTGAGCGAGTAATTAAGACTATTTCTTTAGAAATAATTCTGATACTTGAAACATTTTAGTTTTATGGAATCTCCCAAACTATGGTAAAATTCTGTGTGTTGAATGCAGAAAAAGGAGAATGACATGAGGTATTTGAAGCTGATTCTTTGCTCTCTGAAGCGGATAAAAGAACCAAGGAGTACAAGGGAACTAAGGTCACAAGTGGATAAGCTCAGAAAAGCATTTAAAGCAGTAGCTGATCCGGATGACAGCGAGTTTTCTGGTAAAGGTGCTGATAACATCAAAGCCTTCTATCACGACCATGTAGGCGTCACTGACCAATGGATGATCTAATTGATATGAAAATTGCGTTATTAAGCAGCGTATCTGCAAAACTTGAAGAGGCAAAGATGTCTGATGCTTACATTGAAGAATCTTTTTAAGAACATGAACTGAACCAACGCCTATAAATCAAAATCCATTATGTCTGAAAAAAAGAAGGCCATGAAAGATATTCTGAATGACATCTTATCTCTTGAAATTTACTCAACAGAAGATTTCAAAGGCAAACTTTCTTCTGCAGATGACAAACGTAAAAAAACAATTGATAAGCTGAACAAGCTTGATGAGGATTTAATAACAGAATACGTTGAAACAGAGCCTAACGAACAATTCATTCAGCAAGATTTTATAAAGCTGCAGAATCAACAGGGAAAGGGAAAAACGCCACTCCGATTCGCTATAATGCAAAAGCATAAAGTGACATACATAAGAAAAAAGGTGATATTGAAAAGCATTCTGAATCTTACTTTAGCGTTAAGAAAGAAGAAGCAAAAGAACGTGAAATCAAAGAATTAAATAAAAAACTTATAATAATCCATCCATACGATTACATGAAAAATTAGGTTTCATGAAAGAGGGACAACTAAGAAAGATCATTTTCACTAAAGGTGCCTATTATGATGGTATTTGCTTTGGGATGACAAGAGAAGAATTTAAACTGAATCATGGATAATATCACTTGTACATCGATAAAGTTCTGCGTTCCAATAAAATAATGGTGTTATCCATAAAACAAAAGTTTGCAAATTAGGGAGAGAACATGCTTAATGCAGGTTCTTTTTTTATTTAATTATCAAATCATTTGAATAATTGTCGATATTTAACATGTGTAAAGACGGAAAGGGTGCTCTAAGATTATAAAAAGTTCTGAAAGGATTGTGGTTATCAGTGGTAAATGTAAACTCAAGTGATCTTATTTATGATCCAAAATTCTTAGCATTTTGCAGTTTGGCTACTGAAGGGTATGGAGGGAATAATCCAACTCCTTCATCCATTAGTTTTAGTGAATTCTGTGAAAAATGAGGTCGTTGAACCTGAGAATAAAAAAAGCTCACTTGACATAAATAAGTCTTTAGATTATTGGAAATCAATTTTATGGTGGAGGTAGTCTTTCTGCAAAGGATTTCTTTCTGCAATGGATTTGAAGGTATTAGATATTATTAAAAAAGCTTACAACTTAGGCATGGTTAACAAAGATAACATGTTACTACGTAACGAAGCAATTAGTGCTTACAAGAACTCAATTTGAATATGAAAATAGTGCTCTTTTAATTATTGAATTTATTTTCTTGTAAATGCTCCTCATGTTCTCTGATGTTTGCTATTTCTTGTTTGAATACCAATTGCTATGACCGCAGATTGAGCTGGTGTATAAAGAGGAAGAAGGGTATGAACTCTTTCCTTTTTATATTGTATTATTGATAATAGCTAAAACAGTTTTTATGCCAGTATCGTTGCGTGTTGCCCCCTCAAACACTCCTCATCAAACAGTTGTATTTGTATATGGAACTTCCCAAATAATCTGTTGATGAAAGTGTTATTTCCTCTTCTTGAAAAACCCTTCTTTCTTTTCTGTTTTTAATTTAATAATTACTATACTATTTTTCCGCTTGACTTTTTTACTGTAGCCTTTTAAAGTATGGAATGTTGTTTAGACTATATTTTACGACTTGATACTGAAATTAAAGGTGGCTACTTAGATGAAACAAAATGGAAATCCTTGGGCGCTATTGCCGCTAGTCTTATTTGTAGGCCTTTTTGTCGGCTCTGGTGTATTGACTGGAGATTTCTATAAATTGCCGATATTGATTGCGGCAATTATAGCATCAGCTTTCGCGCTTTCATTTAACCAGAAGCAATCTCTCAATCAGAAAATAGAATGGTTTGCTTCCGGGGCGGGACATCCTGATATTATTATTATGGTTATCATTTTTATATTAGCGGGTGCTTTTGCTTCTGCAGCTGAGACGATGGGAGCGGTACACTCAACCGTCAACCTTGCTTTGAGCATTATTCCGAAGCAGTTTATACTGCCAGGGCTTTTTATCATTGCTTGTTTTATTTCTGTTTCGATGGGAACATCGATGGGGACGATTGCCGCAGTTGCTCCAATTAGCGCCGGTTTGAGCGGAGAACTTGGCTTGCCTACTGCAATCGCTATTGCAGCTGTTGTCGGCGGAGCTATGTTTGGAGATAATCTTTCTTTTATTTCGGACACCACCATCGCGGCAGTACGGTCACAAAAAACACAAATGATGGATAAATTTAAAACGAATTTTTTGATCGTTTTGCCTGCTGCTATCATAACTATCATTTTATTATTTTTTATCCCGACAGGACACGTAGGACATACCGGGGCTGAATCTTACAGCTGGTTTAAAGTACTTCCTTATGTTGCCGTGTTAGTCTTTGCGTTAATTGGTTTTAATGTGGTGGCTGTCATTTTTGGGGGATTGATCTTAACAGGAATTATAGGGTTTGCAAGCGGCAGCTTGACGCTTGAGTCTTATTTTAAAGCAATTACGGATGGAATTGCCGGAATGTCTGATCTTATCATCCTTTCAATGTTAATTGGCGGAATGGTCGGCGTCATGAAACAAAACGGAGGGATTGACTTTTTGGTGGGATTCATTTCCAAAAAGATCAATTCGAAAAAAGGTGCTGAAGCCGGTATTGCCGGATTGGTCAGTGTTACTAACCTAGCTACTGCCAATAATACGATTGCTATTATTGCAGCCGGACCGATAGCCAAAAATATCTCTGATGAATTTAAAATCGACAATAGAAAGTCGGCAAGTATCTTAGATATCTTTTCCTGCGTGGTACAAGGCTTAATTCCTTATGGCGCGCAGATGTTATCGGCCGGGAAGTTTGGGAATATTTCACCTGTCAGCATCTTGCATTACTCTTTCTATCCTGTTTTAATCGGGATCTGCGGCATCATAGCAATTATATTCGGACTGCCAAAATTCACAAGAAATGAGGAATGAATATAAAAAAAGGTACCAAACGGTACCTTTTTATTTTTTACCAAAATTTGCAAAAGAATATAGAAATGATAAAAAAGGAAGATAGAGAGTGTAATGAAACCAAGCTTTCACAAGGGTCTTAATGCCCTTGTTATTTTTTATGTCTTCTAATTTTTAGAGGTTTATTTATTTGGAGACGTGAAAGCTGTTCTCTTGGAGATTTGCAGGAAGGGCACGTACACATAACAAAGTTGGTCGAACAATAAGCTTGGGGATTGGTTACAGTAAGGATGAGCTTGGGGGGGGATTTCATCGAGCAAAAACAATTGATCTTCCCACAAATATCACGATGGATATTTATAGATGCTGCTTGATGCTCTTTCATAAGTTTTACTCGGGTAAGAGAGAAGTATCTCGGTTACGTTATCAAATATTGAAGATGAAGTTAATCAACAGTTGAGTTTATTTGAAGTGGATAATGAAAAGAGAAGAAAGCCTGGATTCGTTATGGATGGAATTAGAAGCATACGGATTAAAAGCGATTCTGAGAGCAGTTTCTTATACACCTTGAGGAACTGCGCTTTACATAGTTGGGCTTACTGGTGGGCATAAGCCATAACAAAAAGCGACTAAAAATAAACTCGCTTTTTGTTATCATTTAGTTAAGAAACTAAACTCATATAAATTTAAACTTCTATTTGCTCTTCAGTTTCACTATAGGGAACGCCAACAATTTTCTCATTACAATCATAAGAGCCTGCTATATTGCAGCAGGCTCTTTCACATTTGGCATTATTTTTTTGTATAGCGCACCCAGTCATAATGAGCGTATAGCGGATTTACACCATTGTAAGAGCCAAGCCATTCATCGACACCCGTACCATTCCACAAGTTCATCATGATCTTTCCTGGTGTTGTCGGAATTTGGCTTGTCGCAGTATGTTTTAATTGCCCATCGACATACCATTTAATAGAGTTTGGCTGCCAATCGAACGCATACGTATGATTGGCATTGGCTGCATCAAATCCAAGATCCACAATCTTCTCATGGTTTCCTACACCATTTGTATAATAGTTAAATTGAACCTTTGTTGTGTCTTTTCCTAAAAATTCGATATCAATCTCATCCCAAGGAGTTCCATCCGTTGGGCCTGTGTAGGTGAAGAACGATGAAACGATCCCTGCGTTTTTAGCTGGTTTCATTCTGACTTCATAAAGTCCATAGCCATATGTTTGAACAGAGCGGTTTTCCCCGCAGTCAAACTTGTTATAAGATGGACTTGTTAGCGCCAAACGCATTTCACCTATTGACGTCACTGAGACGTTATTTGCACGCCAAGTGCAGTTGAACATATTTCCATTCGAATAACCATTTGCTTTTTGCCATAATCCGGAGTTATAGCTGTTAAAAGGGTCAAAAAACGATCCGCCGGTTTGAGCCGAGGCAGTAGAAGTGACTGCAGACAAACTCATAAACAATCCAGTTACAAAAAGCAAAAACACTCGTTTCATACGATTAGACATGTTGGTATCCCCTTTCTTTGAAAACGTTTTCTATATCGATCATACATGATTCTTTTAAAGGGAACATCAGTCAAAATAATGATAATAACAATCTTCTTACTAGAATCATGAAAGTACGAAGTATCTCAGTTATTCTGTCTAATATTGAAGATAACTCTAATCAGCAAATAAGACTATTTGATAGAAGAAAGCTCGGGTTTGTAATGGATGGTAAAGAAACAAATACGAATCGAAAGCGATCCTGAGAGCAGTTTCTTATACACCTGCAGGAACATCGAGCTGGGCTAATTGGTGGACATAAATCATAAAATAAAAAGCCCACTCATCATGAGTAGGGCTAAATTAATTAGTCTTTCATTATCCTCCGACTGGCCTTTCAGCTACTTGGATGTTAGATGGTGAATCTGTACTAAATTGCGTTAAAGCTACCCCACTTAAAATTACAGCTAAAATAGATACGCAAAGCACAAGTTTTTTCATAAGATTCCCTCCACCTGGTTCATTTTCTGTTCAGCCCAAATTTTCGCATTGAAAAAGCTTGTTGCTTCTTCAAAAGCACCTATTGATTCAAACCTTTTTGCAGCTATGTAGGACAATTCATCTACACTTTCCAGTTCATTTTGTTGTTTTAAAAACTCAATATTACTAATACAGTTATTGAAATTATTTTTTAATTCCCCACAATAAAGGTTGTATAAGATGCTAATTTTGGCTTCGTATACTTTATTCTCCATTAATATGAGTCTTTCCTGTGCTTTATTGTAAAAATTAATGGCTTTCATTTTTTCGTTAATTTTAAAGAGTTCTTTAATCATCATGAATAAAGAATTTATATAATAAATCGAATGTAACCAAGCTTCATTTCCTATTGCTTTTTCAAGAGATTTAATGCATTTATCAGGTTTGTTCCAATCAGAATAAACGATACTAAGATTGTGAAATAATTGAGCTTTTAAAAATTCATCTTTTGTTTCTTTTGCAATATCAATTGCTTCTAAGTAATATTTTTCTGCTTCCTCAAATCGTTTCATATCAGCATAGTTTGCAGCTGCAATCATTGTTGAAGTAGCTAGTTTGCATTTATAATCAGGGTGTCGCTTATATATTGAAATTGCATTTTTTATATAGTGTTGTGCCACAATGCTTTGTTTAACAAGAGTGTATAAGTAAGAGACTTTAGAGTAAAATTCAGCTGCTTCAATTTCATCTGGAATTTCTGCAAGCTTTTTCTCAGCTAATCCATATAGGTTGATTGCTCGATCATAGTTTTTGTTGTATGCCTCATACATTGCTTCAAATAAATAAAAGTTGTATTCTAATTTATCATTTGTTTTTTTAATGAAGTTTTGATTGTCTTCAGTAAAATAGGTGTGCTTTTGCAAAGGTTCTCCTCGTGAGGAATGCAGCAACATTTTATGTCTTTCTTCTAAAAGACTATAATACGCAAGAACTTCTTGGTCTTCTTCCATTTCATCAAAAAGTTTTTTTATCTCTGAATAATATTTAATTGATTCATCAACCTTTTGTTTTTTTATAGCAATGTACCAGTCATTCAGTGTAGTAGCGACAACTTCAGAAGCGATCTTACTCATTCAAACCCCTCTTTCTGAAAATTTCAAAAATCTCTCGAAAATAATCATAACATAGTCATTGAAAAAATTGTAAAAGGATGTAAAGTTTTCGGCGGTTTTTTCATTTGAAAAAACGAAAAAAATACCCTCCTCATTAATAGAAGGATAGGGGTTTATTGTAGAGCTTCGTAATCCATTGCTTGTTCACTGTCAGAAATGCCTTGAGTTGTGGGGTCAACCACAATTCCTATTGCAATTAAAAAAGTTAGAAGTGCATTAAATTTCTCTGTCAAATTGTCAACAAATACAATCAAGTCATATATCGAACGCGAATAACATGCTTATCGTAAAATAAAAAGGCGATAAACATATGGATATTGACTAATTTGATTGATGAATAGGGATTAAACGATCGTAAAACGTAAGAGGGAGTAGAGGGAAGTGGCTGCTTTAAGTAAGTATTGAAGAAAAAGGGGGAATTATAAGAGAGAAAAACATTGGTACTATACGGTTTTACGATAGCGTTTACGATGTAAAATAAGGTGATTTTGAGTCGTATTTAGGAAAATGAAAATTTGGGTAGGGTGTGGAATGAAAGTACTATAGGTACGTTTGTTTTTGAGTATTTAGATGTAAATATGCCCCCATATATTTGGTAGTTAAATCTCCATATAATAGCTCTTATACCGGCATTTTAGTTATATATAATGGATATGATCTAATATTTTATGAGTGCTTATATAAATGTGAAAATCAAGAATGTTTTTTAAAAAAACAAAATGATTTCTGGCTTGAGTAGAGTTTTCGTAACAGGAAAGGTGCAAAACGAACACTTATTTATTCTTTTATAAGAAATAGTTGTTCTGATGAAGCACTGCATATATTCAATCTTGTCTTTAATAATGAAGATGGAGAGTCCATCGTTTTTCATATATTGAGGCTTGTATTTTAAAGACGAACCTTATACAGCAATCACATCAATGGTATGATCAATTACTTATATTGCAGCTAAGGGTGAATCAGTCGAGACCATTGAGGATCTCAGCGAGTATCAGAAAAGAAGGAATTAGGGAAAGTTGATATTGCATTTGATTTCATACTTATGAGACCACATAGTGGAAAATTTTTTCTTTTAAATAAGAATGATAGAAGGGAGCAAAGCTCCCTCTCTAATGGCTAAAGTTTACGACCTTCATAATATGCTGTCCAAGTTCCATCGCTGTTTTTATTGATTCTTTTCAGGAACCAAGTGATTCCTTCCGCATCGGTATGCGTATTAATAAAGATGCCGGAGTCATTTGTTTCTTCTTTTGTATAAAGTTTAGCTTTGAAATCACTTGAAGCAACACTATTATTTTCAGAATGTGAACCATCTGGACTAGCAGCAAAAGCAGGGACAGCTGATACCAGCAAAGAAAGGGATAAAGCAGAACCAGCTAAAACTTTTTTCATTCTCATTTTAAACACTCCTTTTGTTTTTTAATACACTTGTATTATTACATGTAATACAAAAATATCCAAGGAATTTTTTGTTAACGTTTGGTGAACTTCGTTTAAATATATAAATCCGCCCAGATGCCTGCTGCTCTAAATGCGGCTGCAGCAAGGGTGTTAAGGAGGAAATAGCGTGAAAATGGGAGGATCTCATCAACAGAAAGTAAACCATGTGCTTTATGCTTTAGAAAACCGGCACATACAAAATCTATGAACAATCCACCATAGCTATAAAAATTCCTCTGTGCGATACAGAAGATAGAAAGTGTTTTCACAAAGTAGATATGAAAAACACGGCTTCATTCGCTTTAAAAACGATCAAAAGATATATATATAGGAGGATGCGCAATGAACACAGAATTCAGAGTATGGGACGGCGAGCAGATGCATTATCGGGATGATAAAGGAAGGAGCCTAACCATCGATGGTGATTGGGTATTGCGTCGTCAGTGTAATGGTGTTTTGGTTTGTGTCACCGACAGCTCCACAGCGGCACTTATGACGGAAACTGATCAAAGAGAAATATGCAATCAGGAAAATAATGTATGCGGGTGAAATCGTCAAGCAGAAGGAAACGGAGCTATGGTTTCCATACAGGGCGGGAACATTCATCGGAGAAGTAAGAATACGGGAAGGCTCATGGTACATCTTTAACGAGAAAAAGAAAGAAGCACGTCCGTTATTTACGAAGACGGCAACAAACAAAATGATCGGCGATATTATCAAAATCCTGAGTTATTGAAGGGCGCGGGTCGAAGATATTATTTGTCCTAGCTTCGGCGAAAGTGAATTAGAACTATGGGCATATGGATATTTACAAATGATCTGAATGCGGAAGACGATGAAGTTAAAAAAGGGAGCCAGAAGCCCCCAATTACGATTTTATATTCGTACACCTTCGTAGTGGCCAATCCAATATCCTTCCGAGACTTTTGTAATACTTTTTAAATACCAGCGGATTCCGTCTTGTTCAAATGTGTTGGCAAAAATACCTGTAGTGCTAGGCAGATCCCATGTGATAGCTTGAGCTTTAAAATCATCACTTGCAACATTTGCTACTACCTGATCCGGGCTTGTACTTGCAGCGAACGCTGGAGATGCTGAAACAAGTAAACCTACAGATAATGCAACACCTGTTAATGCTTTTTTGTAACTCATGTAAAATCCCCCATTTCCATAATTTTCTTCTTGCAATCACATTATATGGTTTTGTGGATTAGGGAAATAGTGATATTAATACCATACATATGGAAATTGTGTGTCGGTTAATGTCATTTAAATACGGATATTAAGATGTTTTTATTACTATTGAAATCTGTAAGGGGAGGTTAATGATGATTACAGTATGAATAATAAGAAGCTATAGCGATTTTGATTTTCACTTTGAATCACGTGGTCAACAGATAGAGGAAGTACTGTTCCTTAAAGACAATCCTTATTTCAGCTGAGAATAGAATACATATAAACCAATAAAGAATAAAAATAAAATAAGTGGATGGTACAGAAGTGATAAAGACGAATCTGCATAGCAACTACGTAGTGAATATTACGCTGCTAAAGAATATTCAGTCCAGAGCATGGATCGTCAGGAAAATGGCCAACTAGCAGCGAGAAACAGAGGAAATGGAACCTGAGAAAGTTGATCATTGCATTTGATTTCATACATAAGAGACCAATAGAAAGGGGCACTTAGTATAAAAAAGGAAAAGAGTTAAAACTCTTTTCCATGAGGTGTTTTCCTTAACCGATTCGCAATAAGCTTCATTAAGTTTACTGCAATAGATACCAAAACAATGATCAAAGCAATTTCAAGTAAGATGATAAGTCCAATATTTAAGTTGAGCCTATTAAAGTAATCACCGATAAAGGAAAGGAGTTGATAAATACCTAGCATTAGAGCTATAAAGATTGCTCCTAACACAATTAGAGATTTTTTAGAGAAATCCTTAGTATGTTCAAAATTATAAATGATTAAGAATACAAATAGACAAGCCATAGCAATCTCATGAGTCAACGAATCACTTGCTGAAAACCCTTGCACAATTAAGGAAACAATTAATCCAATTATTCCGATTATTTTATTCAAGACATCACCTGCTTTGTATGATCCTAGGTGTCAGCTTACCAATTAAAGGGGAATTTCTCAAGACGATGTACTTTAAAGTTAACTAAAATCATGATCCGAAGGAGTGAAAATACTGAACGCTTATGTAGTTGATGACAGCAAGTATAAATGTATTTATGTAAAAACTGAATAGGCAGCTGCTTTAAATAATGAATTTGAAAACGAAACAAGAGTAAGGGTTTGATTCGAAGGCAATCACATAAAAACATTTGAGAAAGAACTGTTAAATACTATACGACAAACTGAACAAGTCTAAATAAAAGATAGTTTTTTAACTAAACATATAAGCATGGATCGTTATCGGAAAAACACACGTATCGATAAAAATCATAGAAGGATGATTTAGTTTCTATGGCGGCGTCTTTCTTCGAAGTGATCATGATACTCAGTCTGTTTTGATTTGGACTTGAATACAAACCAAATTACAGCAGCTATTGTATAATCCATGACTTTATCAAAAGTCCAAATCGCAAAAAAATCCTGAAGAAATCTCATTACATTTCACCTCCGAGACAAAATGTAAAAGAAATATGGGAAACTAAAAAGGAATTTAAAAAATTACATTAGAATCAAAATAAAATATTTATTTTATCGAAAGAGGGTAAGGGAAGGACAAATTAAACGCATGAATGATATTAATGACCTGAAAAAGCTTATCGCAAGCATTGAGCGTCGAACTTTCTATGGCAAAGAAAACATCTCAGGACAATCCAATCAAAAAGCGTATGTCAAATTCAGAACACAGCTATTCTTTGTTGATAATTACACGGGGAAAGACGTTTATCCGTATGAATTACGCCACGATCCAAACGGCTTTTCACACGGAGGTAACGTGTGGCAGATGATCAATAGTTTTAGAGAATTCATCATAACAGGGAACTGTGGCGAGCTGAGGGATTCTAAAGAAATATGGGCGTACAGCTATGAGGAATGAATGAAAATTCGCAATAAGGGAAAGGAGATTGGATTTGTAGAAAGTATCGTTTACCCTTATTGCTGAATAGATGAAAATTAAATAAACTAATTAAACCATGTACTAAATTTTCATTAAGCTTTATAGGGCTTGGCACTAAGAAGTTATGTAACGGAGAGTTTATACTCTTCAGGATTCGAAGGAAGGCATGTGGAGTTTACCGTGTTTAGTCTTAAATCTGTGATTAACCTTACATTAAATGGGCTCAATAAATACATATTCATCAGATTCAGACTTTACTTGTTTCATAGAGTGGAACTTACTTCGTTCTGCACGTGGCATGAATTCCATAAATCCAGCTGAAGTTCCATCGGGATAGGATGAAGGAATTTTATATCCTTCTTAGTGTAGCCGTTATGAGAACTTCAGTGTAATCATAATTGATCACTTTCAGCCGATTGTGTGAACGTTTTTGATTTCATAAGGGGAGTCAGCTTTCTTGAGCACGATTCCCTCTAATTTTTTTATTTGGCCAAGGTAAAGTAAGTTAGTTAGTCCGTTACCTTGAATTCCTTCATTGATAACAAAGACATTAGGATGATTCAGTTCAAGTGGATTCAAAACTGTCTTACGCACAGTGAGCGGCTTAGAGGCAATTGACTGACCGTCTTTGCAGATAGCATTGAAGACACAGTAAACAATCTTATGAGCTGATTTTTTGGATATGAAATGTTCCATTACAGCTTCAAAGTCAGGAGCACCACCCGGGGCAGCTACAATGACTTCACAATCTCTAGTGTATTTTTCCTTTATAGGAAATGGTTCGAATAGGAGTTAATTACAGATATTACTCCATCAGATTTAGTAACAAGATTTGTGATTCTGCGAAAAAAGGATCAGGCTATGGCGGAACAAGACCACTTATAATATAATTTTTTAGGTATTTGTAATTAAATTACAAATGTTCTTAATATTTACTCGTGAATTCGTGATATTATATTGAAGGGAACGATCAAAAGCTTTGGCGTTAGTAATGAACAATGTTTTAAATATATACGAGTGCTACCTCATGTCAAAGTCAGAAATAATATTATAGGAGGTAACATATGTTTAAATTTAAAAAGAATTTCTTAGTTGGATTAACGGCAGCTTTAATGAGTATCAGCATGTTTTCGGCAACCGCCTTTGCAGCTGGCACAGATTACTGGCAAAATTGGACTGATGGGGGCGGAACAGTAAACGCAGTCAATGGATCTGGCGGGAATTACAGTGTGAATTGGTCTAATACCGGAAATTTCGTTGTTGGTAAAGGCTGGACTATAGGCTCGCCATTTAGAACAATAAACTATAATGCCGGAGTTTGGGCGCCGAATGGCAATGGATATTTGACTTTATATGGTTGGACGAGAGCACCTCTCATTGAATATTATGTAGTGGATTCATGGGGTACTTATAGACCTACTGGAACGTATAAAGGTACGGTTTACAGTGATGGGGGTACATATGACGTGTACACAACTACACGTTATGATGCACCTTCCATTGATGGCGATAAAACTACTTTTACGCAGTACTGGAGTGTTCGCCAGTCGAAGAGACCAACTGGAAGCAACGCTACAATCACTTTCAGCAATCACGTTAACGCATGGAAGAGATATGGGATGAATCTGGGCAGTAATTGGTCTTACCAAGTCTTAGCGACAGAGGGATATAAAAGTAGTGGAAGTTCTAACGTAACAGTGTGGTAACAGATTATCTTTAATTAAGGGTAGCTAACGGGCTGCTGATCGTTCCTTGAGAAAGTTTATAATCGTTGTTATTGTGAGTTTACTAAGAGGCGACGGTCTTTTAGTTGGATTCTCATTATATGCCTCGGGAGTAATCGTTAAAGGTCCTTTCTACGAGGCGAACGGCCTTGGCATATTCTCCATCAGGTTTTATAACTTTCCCTATAAGTGTAATGGAATAGTATTAATTTTTTTGTTTAATAGGATATTTTTTGTAGTCAGCACTTGCTCACAACAGACACCTTCACATAACCCCTTCTTCATCAAACATAAGCCTTAAGCAAAACAAAAATATCTCGGTAGTTGAACCAGATCCTCAAAATTTTATACTAGTTAAAGGTGAGACTGTTAAGATCAAAAAGTCTAACTTTTATGGAATAGGCGTAAAAATATCGAGCTTTTCGGCAAAAATGAGGTAACTCAGAAAGAGTGGACAGAAGTAACCCCTCACCATCCAAAAGCGACAAATTGCCGGTAGAAATGGTAAGTTGGTATGATGCTCTTGAATACTGTAATAAACGCAGTATCCAAGAGGGCTTAAAACCCTATTACAATATAATCAAGAATAAGAAAGACTTCAATAAGCAAATGAACAATCACGATCAATTCAGGATCTAAGGGATACCGATTGCCGACAGAAATAGAGTGGGAATATGCCTGTAAGTGGAGGACAGATGAGCAAGAGTTACACATACAGCGGCAGCAATGAGGTAAATGAAGTAGCATGGTATTGGACGAACTCTGGAGATAAATAAGTACCTATCAGGCAATTGGAACGGCCTGCAATAGAAAATAACCATGGTAAACCAAAAACTGTGGGTCAAAAAAACCCCGCTATGTCTGGTAATGTAAGGGAATGGTGCTGGAATTGGTACGGAGATTCGAAAAGTGGTTCATGGCGGGTTACTAAAAGAGGCGGTTGGGTTGGCGGAGTCACCAGCATCCAGATAGATTTTTCAGGAAAGTTTGATCCAAATGGCATTGGCCCAGCCAAGGTTTTCGTATAGTTCGAAGAAGTCTGGATATGAATACTCAAACCATTTTTGTAAATAGTCTATAATCTTGAACAGAGGTTATCCCAACAATATAACTTTTGGGGACTCCTTCATTTTTATTTGTCTAAAACAATATTGTGGTTTAAATGGATAAAAATGGGGTAATTGCCGAATGTACACAATTTTACATTTGGAGGAGGATTACCTTGAACTCTACAATTTGTAAGGTAGGTATTGTTGGAACATTGGTCATTGGTGGGTTGCTTTCACCTTTTGCGGATGGGGCGGAAGCTAAAGAAGAAGCCAGAAACAACCAAACAACTCCATTAAGTGTTAATCAACCAGTTAATGTACTTAAAACAGCCTGAGTGTTTAACAGTCAAAACATTAAAATAGCTGCTGATGACTGGGAATCAGCAGGAACCGAGTATGGAAGCACAAAGTTTGAAAAATATTCTTTGGCTGCAGTTGTTCAGACACTAGGATTTGCATTAAACCTTCCTTCAGGTGGATGGTCATCGTATTTAGCAGGATTGGCAAATATGATTATTCTAGGTGAATATCCTGTTGTTTATTTTAAAGATCGTAAAGAGTTTAAAATGGCCGGGGCGACACTAATGACACGCCACAATGTTACAATTTATGAAGACAAAGATCGCAAGAAAAAAATTGGGTCAGATAGCTTTATCATTACAGATAAAGGTGGCCCAAAAGCTGCTGATAAATAAGTTTAAACAAAAAAATCCTCCCGGAAAGGGAGGATTAATATTACATATTAACTAAAGTGTAAGTCAATGAAACGATGAATAAAAAATACGAAATATAAGAAATTGCTTTTGAAGAACTTGTTTTATGTCTTTGGAATGTATAGATAAGTGCAAAACCCAGGAAGAAAACTGTTACAAACCAAGAAGTGTATTGTGGAAAGATGGCGACTAGCAATACCATGATTGTTGAAAAAATAAATGAAGAGTAATGAGTAACTTTATGGTCATTATTCAAAGAAATCACCTCTACAAATTTTTACCCAATTTAGTGTGTATTAAAACATTATATAAAAAGGAGATTAGAAAAATGCCAAACATTATTTCTAAGAACAAGATGAAGCAATTAAATACTTTAGAAATAAATTAAATTTATCAGATAAAGATTTATACAAACCGTTGATTAATTTCGAATTGCTTAAATACAAAAATGAACAATATGCCAATGTTCTTTATAAGCTGTAAGAAGATGATTCTTATTTGTTTATTAGGGCTTAAAAAAGAAGGATATGCCGTTAATCAACCAATTGAATTTGATGAGGCCATTGTACGTTTCGTTAATGGAGAAGAACAGGCTATAGTACATAAAACAACCGGCTAGAGGTTCGATGATTGTGAAAATGAAGAATTTTCCTGATGGATTTACTATACAGACAATGGGTATGTGGTTGTGGAGTGAAATTGTTGAATGCACACAGCTCTTAGTTTTTGATCAGTTAGAAGCTTATTTAAAGAAAGAGTCAGCAACTTCAGAAGATATAGTTTGAAAATTCAGATAACTATGAAATGTCGTTATGTGTTCATATATTAAGAAAGTAAGCGTACCGGCAACTGAAGCTAGGACGCTTTTTTTGTGATGGCACCTCAATAAAACAACAATTTTAATCAGAAGGGAAGTGGGATATGCAGTAATTTGAAACAATAACAGTTATGGAACGTATAGTGACTGTAGAGGTTATAGTGCTTCATATGAATATTGTGAAAGGGGTAACCAAATGCAATTTCATCTTACCAAAAGTGGAAATCAAAACAATCATCCAAAATGGTTGATAACTATCTTGCTAAGCTGGGGAACGTTCGTATTTGCTTTGTTTTTTGCTACTTTAATCGGTTCAATAGCCCGCCAAGCAGGAGCTTCTAAACTCTTACAGCAAGGTATCCAATCAGGCTTAGTAACATTAATTACTGTTCCATTACTCTACTTTTTTCTCAAACGGACGTCTAGTAGGCCATTCTGCTCTATCGGACTGTCTGGGTGGAGGCAAGCCGTTCTGAAAGCCATTATGGGTGCAATGTACGTCATTATTCTATCCGGATCTGGATTCACAATCGCCCATTTATTGGGCTGGGTCAAAATTACACAATTTCATTTCTCTATTCATTTAGTTACAGTATTGCTCTTAAATATGATTATCGCTTTCTTTTATGAAGCTTTTCCAGAGGAATTAACTTTTCGTGGGGCGGTGTACTATGCTCTAAACAGGCGATTTAACTGTTTCATGGCCTTGCTCCTGCAGCCGATTCTGTTTGTGCTTGCACCCATAGCTGTAAGTGGTTTGCAATATATAGCTGGAATTGAGTCACCTGCTATCACTTTAGATTACATCGTTTTATTGTTGTCTTTTGGATTCATCCTTCAACTCCTGCGTATTGTAACAGGAAGCTTATGGACATCAATCGCTTTTCATCTAGTCTTTCTCGAAAATTCTCGGTTCTTCGTCCTGCAGGGAGAGGAACGCTTTATTACCTATGAAGAAATTGTTCCGGGAACAGGTGCGTTGTTTGTGATCTTTTTTATGTTGCTTATTGTCGGTACTCTGCTATTAATACCTGTTGCAATAACTCGCCGAAATGCTATTCAATGGTTTAAGAATAAGAAAGACACCCAAGATGTTTGATATCTGAATAAAACAGCAGTTTTAATGAGACATAATGGCCCAATAAAGGAAATAGTGCGGAAGGATTGCCATAAAATCTTAAACTTTAAATTTGATAATTCTTTCTTTTAAGTACATGCAGCGTTTACTGCTAATGTGGCTTTTCCAACTGATTAAGATATTCAGATGGATATGCTCATGATGAGTAAAGCGATACTCAAGACAGCTGGCTACACAAATTTCTTCATCCGGGATACATACTTTATAGATAGAGATCACAATTCAGTTTTTGTTCTTGTCACTTTGAAGAAACAAAGTAAATCTATTTGTAAAGTTCGGACGTGACGGAGCTTTAGTCTAGTCTAGATTTAATTCAGGAAGTAGGTATGTCAGTTTTAACAATAATTGAGATCATCATAGTGATGCTTACATTATGAAAGGGGGTTTAAACATGCAAGTTTTAAGAATCATATTTGTTCATGTCTTGTCTGCATTATCAGCTGCTGTTGTTTATGTTTTTGGCATTGATTATGATGGCTACATTCCATACTTCTTCATAAGTGTTATTCTGTTTATCTTTTATGTAATCTTTGCTGCACCTGTTCAATATTTCGTAAATCGCAATCCAAAGAGGTTTAACCCGAAATATTTACTCATATACATATTCTTTTCCTTCTTAGTATGGTTATTCTTCGCTGTAATTACTGATCCAAAGAACACCTTAGACTTTCTAATGGAATACGAAGTTTACTTATTTAGTATATCATTTGCTGTAATCTTTTGGATCTGGGACTCTGTTTTTCTGCAAAACGAGAAAAAGGCAGCGACTAAGTAGCTTAAGTATTCACAATACTTCTTCTTAATTAATCGAGAAATAATACCTAAAATTCCTATTTGATATTGTGATCCTCTTTCTAAAATTGCAGCGATAGGGGGGATAAGTGTGTAAAACTGAATCCCTCTTATGATAGGATCTTAAATCAGCATAAAAGAGGGATTGGCCTCACATTTGCAAAAAAATGAAAGAAAAAATCTACACGTACATTACTGGAGTTGATATCTTAAAAATCTCGCCATCTCTTATATAAAAACGGGGGATGCGGCGGCTTAATGTAGATACCACTTCATAGTTAATCGTATTAAGCATTTCAGCAACTTCATCAACTGGAATCTCAGCTCCCTTTTGGTGACCGTAAATCACAACTTCCTCTCCTTGTTTGCCTTCACTCTCTCCTAAACTAACCATGATCATATCCATTGTCACTCTTCCCGCCACCGGCACTCGTTTTCCGCGATGAAGAACAAACCCGCGATTGGAAAGTGCGCGAGAATAACCGTCAGCATATCCGATCGGGAGTGTAGCAATGACTTCACCGGGATTTGCGATGTATGTAGCACCATAACTAATAGTACGGGGTTCTGTCAGCATGGTTTTCACATAAGCGATACGCGCCTTTAAACTTAGTGCAGGTTCAAGCTTAACGAGATGTAGTTGTTTTATATATGCTGAAGGATATAATCCATATAAGCCTATACCTAAACGAATCATATCAGCGCTAAATTCCGGAAAAGCGATAGCCGCAGCCGTGTTGCTCATATGCACGGTGGGCAGCTCAATGTCTTGGTTTTTTAAAAAACGGAGAAAACGGAGAAATTGATCGTGCTGCAGTCTGGTTAGAGTGGTGTCTTCTTCATCGGCTGTTGAAAAATGTGTAAAGATACCTTCCCATCTTAGGAGTTTACTTGCTGTTAATGCATTCACTACTGCTAAAAGTTCTTCTTTTGTACGTACACCTAGTCGGCCCATACCAGTATCCACATTAATATGAATACCCAATCGGTTAGTACCCGCTTCACTTTCCAATATATTGTTAGCCTTTTTGATCCATTCAACCTGAAATGCTGATAACTCTATATTCCAAGCTGCTGATTTTTTCACACAACTAAGGGATGTAAAACCAAGCACAAGGATAGGCGCTGTAATTCCCGCTTTTCGTAAAACGATTCCTTCCTCCACGCTGGCAACAGCGAGCTCACTAGCCCCGTGTTCCAGTGCATGGCGCGCTACTTCTACAGACCCATGACCATAACCGTTCGCTTTTACGACAGCCATAATTTTGGTCTTTTTTGGTATATGATGGCGTATTGCTCGCAAATTTTTTTTTATGGCATCAAGATTTACTTCAATCCAAACTTCTCGGCAGAGCTTTGTCATCGACGCTTCCTTCCTTCTTATAGAATAGTGTAAAGCGCATTTAGCCGTTAATAAATCCTGTAACATTGATGGTTGGATGCTTTCAATCTGATTTTATTCAACCTTAACTGAAATCATTCAACAGCAAACTCTTGATCTAACGAGAAGATGCTAACCGATGGCCGGAGTCGACAGCACTTTTATTTTTTTATATTAGCTGATTAGTTCAATATTGATTTTCTTCACTTAGGTGAAGATTGATACGATGACCGAGGATCAGATAGTACATCTAAACAAAAATAGCTGCCTATGGCAGTAACTTCATTTACTATTTAATTCAACGATTGCTTGACAACATTGGTATTGGTTAAGACATGATTTCTTAACACTAGGTGATATGAATGCTGAAGTAGACATGGACTAATCACATAAGTCAAAGCTCTCTTAGCGAGGGCTCACGTTGGGTTCAAACAAAGACCAGACGCTTAAGAACGATATGATAAGACGAGATACATCAAAGGATAAGCTCCTGTTCATACTAATTGTCGGGAGGTATGCCGACTTATGATACATATTTGGATCACTGGCCTTTTATTATTGGCTCAGCCCAGCGAGCCATCTGACAGTTTAGCGATCACACAACAAGGACGGACGATTGCTACTGTTCACCGCGAAGATTTTATGATGCCTCTTCCCGGTACCCCAATGATTGATCATGAAAAATACCGTAAGTTTATCAAACAGCTTGATCAACAAATTTACCAGGAGCCCATAAACGCCAAGCTTAACGATCAAGGAATCATCATCCCGGGGAAAATGGGTTACAGACTTTATCAACAGGCGTTTAAGGAGAAATTTTATGCCTATTTCTTTGGTCATGGCCCATCCAAAATAGAAGTGCCGGAATTGAACATTTATCCGAAAGTTGACAGCGAGTTGCTTGCTCACATCAGTACGCAGCAGTTAGGCCAGTATGTAACTTATTTTAATTCAAGCAATAAAAGCCGTTCACACAATATTTCTCTTTCTGCAAAAGCAATTGACAATCATGTTGTTTTTCCAAATGAGACGTTTTCATTTAATCAAGTAGTTGGGATGAGAACTCAGGACAAAGGATACATGCGGGCACCTATTATCGTAAAAGGTGAGTTGTCTGAAGGTGTAGGCGGGGGAATTTGTCAGGTGTCATCAACATTATTTAATGCTGTCGATCGTGCAGGGCTGCAAATCGTTCAGCGCTATTCTCACACAAGAAGCGTACCATATGTGCCGTCCGGACGTGATGCAACCGTAAGCTGGGGAGGCCCTGACTTTCGCTTTCATAATCAATATAACCAACCGGTCCTAATCCGGGCCAAACGATATGAGGGAAGTATGATTGTTACGCTTTATTCCTCTGATGTCATCAATATCAAACTGCGAAAAGTTCCCAAAGCGCCATCACAGCTACCAAAAGAAATAAATGCCGAGCGATAAATGACATAAGCTATTCATTCACCTTATGCAACCTGACGACTTCTTTTATGGGAGGGTGAATTAGAGAGACATAAGGTTGAGTCCACATGACTGAGCTCTCTAAACGAAAGCTGATTTTGATTAAAGCATTACTTCCTGGTCGAAATCTTACTGAAATAACCCTCTATAATTCCGGCAGCTATTTATAAAGAAAAAAGCAACAATTCAAACGTTGCTTTTTCCACTTTATCTTATTCAGAATGTTGTACGCCATCCTTACTATGTGGGATTCGACTTTTATTAAAAAAGATTCTTAACGATTATAAAAATGGACTAGTATCTATCCTGGTGGAATTTTTCCCCTTAACTTGTTTTAACGTCGCTACTATAAGAAAGCTGACAATCACTAACAAGAGCCATGAACTCACTTTTCCTAAATGAACGAGACTCCATGTATCGGTTTGGTTTGGGTATTCCCAAGCCCCAAAAAACGTTGCGATATTTTCGGCTATCCATATAAAAAACCCGATGAGCATAAATGATAGGGCGAGCGGCATACGGTAACGAGTCCCGTTCACCTCGTATGTAACCCATGATTGCCAAAAGACGATCAAGACAAGTCCAGATAACCAAAAGCGGACGTCAATCCAAAAATGGTGGATGAAAAAATTCAAATAAATCGCAGCGGCGAGAGGTACAACGGCCCAAAACGGCGGCCACTTAACCAATTCAACCTTAAGCCTCCTCCATGCCTGGCAAAGATAACTGGCTACACTTGCGTACATGAAGCCGCTATACAAAGGCACTCCAAAAATTTTGGAATATCCCTCCTCAGGATAAGACCAAGAGCCCATATGTACCTTGAAAAGTTCAAGAGCAAGTCCAATAAGGTGGAACATTGTGATCACCTTTAGTTCATCCCGTGTTTCAAGCCCTGAATACACCATCCACCATTGCATGAGAAGGCAGATGATGAGCAGCCAGTCATACCGTGGCAGGAGGGGAAGCGGCATGATTTGTGTAATTGCCAAAGAGGCAAAAATAACGACAGGAAACAGACATGATAGGGCCTGCTCCCAGCCAAAACAAACGAGCTGTTTAAATGCTTTCATGAATTTTGCCTCCAAAGGTTTTTTTGATTATATGGAAGGCCTGTTTAGTATAGTCGCTAAATAGACATCGGGTTATGTCCATAGAATCACCGCCGAGTAACTATCTTTTCCTTGCATGATTATTCCTGACTTATTAATCTTGGGTGTCTTCATCACTTCGGTATTCCAAAATATCTCCGGGTTGACATTCTAAAGCCTTACAAATCGCCTCTAAAGTTGATAATCGAATGGCCTTTGCCTTTCCATTTTTTAATATAGAAAGATTAGCCATCGTGATTCCAACCTTCTCCGACAGTTCCGTTACGCTCATTTTTCTTTTAGCCAGCATCACATCAATATTGATTATAATTGCCATTGTTTTCACCTCAGACTGTTAAATCATTTTCTGATTTTATATCTATAGCTTCTTGCAAAAGCCTTTGGAGAACAGCAGCAAAGACTGCGATAACCATTGAGGCAAAAATAAGGACCAATCCGATTAGTATAATACCTGGAGCATCGTCCATCTCCGCGATGAGATAGAAGAGTGGCATGCCTGCCGCAAGTAAAAGACTGATGGTGATTGCACAGTATTTTATTTTCTTTAAAGCTCTTACTGATAATTCTGAGAAAGCTTTATTCCGGTCAATATAGCTTAAAAGTGTAAAGGCTTGATACAGAGCGAAATAAAAAGGTATCGCCGCTGCATACAAATCGATATAAACAAGATATTTCAGATAAGAAATATCTGGATACAATTCCGCTGCAAAGTTCGCTATCTCCGGCACTAAAAATATGCACAAAGCAAGAACTGGAATTCCAATAAGAATAACAGCTATCTTTAAAAAGAGTGTTGATCCTCGTTTCATAAAAAGCACCTCACCTAATAATGTCGATTTGAATTTAACATATTATTTATCGTTTTACAATAAAAAAATATTGAAAAAGATTATTTCCTTGTTGTTTTAGAGCTGTCTTTTTTCACTTTGGACAAGAAAAAAGCATCCCTCATTACAGAGAAACGCTCTATATCTTTAATCGATTCAATTTAAAAATTGGGCAGCTGACTGAATCATTAGGTTTAAAAATAACGCGTGGCACATAAGGGGGTGTTTTTGAATCTGTACACGTTCGTTTATTTTGCTTAGGCGAAGGTGATATATAAAGCAATCTGGCAGGGTACTTAATGGGCTTCAATAAGCTCAGGTGAATTGTTCTTAGGTGAGTTAACTAATGATGAAACCTGGTATGCTTCCATGTCATCAGCATCATAAGGCAAAAGCAAGCTTTTGAGATAATCGGGATCTGTATTTTTAGGGTTCAGCCATTCTTTTTCATATTCGTAATTCAATATAACCGGCATTCGATCATGGATATTTTCCATAAGCGCATTAGGTTTTGTCGTAATGATTGTGCAAGTGTAGAGCGGGTAACCTTCAGGTGTATTCCACTTTTCGTATAAGCCGGCAAAAGCGAACAGATTGGATGATTTCAGCTTGATTCTCATAGGAATCTTAGTTTTTGGATCAAGGCGTTTCCATTCATAAAAACTGTCGGCCGGAATGATGCGGCGTTTGCTGACAAGCGGTTTTCGAAAGCTGGGTTTCTCGGCCAATGTTTCAGCACGAGCATTGATCATTTTATAACCGATCTTTTCATCTTTAGCCCAAGGAGGAATGAGACCCCATCTTAATTTTCCAAGACGGTTGCTTGATCCATCATTAATAATGGTAAGGATGTTTTGTGCTGGCGCGACATTATAGCTGGGGTGATATTCGTCTTCAGGCAAGAAGTGATCTATGTTGAATTGCTCAATGATGTCGTCAAATTCTGAGAATAAAGTGAATCTGCCACACATGTTCATCATCCTTTTGTTTTTTTGAATATTGTACAGGGTTGGTATCTGAAAATCAAAAAGGGGAGTATGATGCAGCAAGTGAAGAATGAATTATTTGAATAAAAAAATGAGGGAAAATCAAAGATGCGGAAACATTTAACGTTATGCGTAGCAAGAAAGTTTTAAGGCTACAGATATAAAAGCCGTTCCAAAGATTTAAGAGTTATAAAATGAAATGTATAAAAAAGGTGAGGAATAGTATTAGCACCTTAATTGGAATGCACGGAATTTTTAAATACTGATGTAAAAATGCAATGTTGGTTAATGTTAACCTTCCTTCCCCGGAAATGTGAAGAAGGGAATAGGGATCAAAACAAGGATGTTTATAAAAATATTGTGATTTAGGTTTGTTACGTATTTTTGATTTCTAATGAAGTGGTCATGAAGCCCAAGTTTCAAGAAAATGAGCCTGAATCTTGGGCTATTATAGCTTGAGATATCTTGATATTAAACCAACAGGAAATAAAAAAAACTGATATCATTTAATCTTTCATCAGTATAAAGAACTTGTTCCAGACTCTCACTATCTAATGACGGTGAGTGCGATGCCGTACCCTTTTTCCGGAGTGTAAATGGTAGTGATTTTCATTACTTTCCAGGTTCCTTCAGATGCTTTTGTTCCTATCCCATTATGCGCAGTAAGGTAGTCTCCTTGTCCCACAGTTTCGTCAAT
Organism: Bacillus halotolerans; assembly: GCF_001517105.1. Lineage (GTDB taxonomy): Bacteria > Bacillota > Bacilli > Bacillales > Bacillaceae > Bacillus > Bacillus halotolerans. The sequence continues at coordinate 115,608 of NZ_LPVF01000010.1, read as the reverse complement.
ACGTACATAATGCTGTCCCGCCAGTCCAACCACATGCCATTCGTCCCTTACAGCCCGTGAATGATAAGCGGTCTCCAGCGCTGCATCATAGTCTGGATTTTGTTTTGGCACACGTATCAATTCACCGGTTTCCTTGTCGATCAGATCCTCATAAATGAATCCGCCAAACTCATTAGTCAAATAGCGGTCCTGCCAGACGAAGCTGGATGCTCCTGAAATGAAAGCTGCTGTTTCCGAAATAACTCCAAGCATATAATCTCCCACGTGGGCGGGCGCTATTTTTTCACCTCTTAAAGTGACGATTGTACCTGTCTGGATTAACTGCCCAGTTGAACTCTCAAAATACTCTCCATATCCATTTAAGGAAGAACTGATTGCTCCTGCAAATGTCCCGTTTCCTCCAACTGAGTCAAGAAGCCATTTCATTGATTGATGGCCTCCTGCCACGGTGTATGGTTCTTCCAGTATAATACTTTCAGAAGACAAAATTGTCCTTGAAACATTGTTTCCTTTAATATGGGCATTGTTTGAAGAAGCGATTAATGCACGGGAGCCTTCTGTGCTAGAGCCTCCTGAAGCGCCGATGACCGCATTTCTTTCTCCCTTCGCCGTAATGTCTCCGGTACCAGCGATAACTGCGCTCGTTTGGTTAAAGGCGAAGCCAGAGGTTGTTGCAAGCTGTGCGCCGCCTTTTAAATTAATGGGTACATGCTGGTATGATTGACCTTTGATGGTGACCGCCGCACTATAGCCTTCTGCATGTACACCGAGAATGACGGTTTGATTATTAGGCGACTGAATTCCGACCGCTCCGTTATCAGCAATCATTGTACCGTTTAGTATATTCACATTATAGAGACCGCCACCGATTGAAATTCCTTTTGGAGCAGATTGATAAATATCAAAGTTTGAAATTTTAATATAATCAGTTTTATTTGACCCGCCTGATAAATGAATATCAACACCGGCTTTTTTAAATCCGCGAATTTTAATACCGCTAAGGGTGATATTCTGACTGCGGTATTGCAAAGCTACGACAGGATTTTCCTTATAGTCATAGTCGGGATCACCAATTGCTGTGAATCCGCTTACATTAACGTTTTTATATGCTGAAACAACTAGAGCTCTTGGCGTGACAGCTTCATAAAGAGAGTTGAAAACCGGTTCAATTGCTGAACAATCAATGAGTGTGACATCATAAGCCGTTGTGCTTTCAGGATCAGTGGCTTGATGATGACCAATATGACGAAGATCAAATGCCCGGACATCACGATAAGAAACATGGCCGATGATATGGACATTTTGAGAGGCTGGCCACATTGCATGCGCTTTAACCTCTACTCCACGAATGTTTCCGCTTGTAAAGTTATTCAAAAGCCATACATGCTTAGACCCATCGTCGATTTCTATTCCGTTGGAGTTGGATACACCCTCTGCAAACTCCGTTCCTCGCGGATTACCGGAATGGCAATTTGAAATAAAGATGTATTCACTATAATGGGTAGTAATGCCGTCGTCTCCTGAACCATATGCCACACAGTTATCAATCCAAATATATTTTGAGCCGTCTTTAGTCCAGTCGGTATCAGGTAAATGATCGTACGTTGGGGATGTAATATCAATGCCGTGAAGACCTGCGTTAATGGCTTCCACGTCTCTAATCCATCCATATTCAACTTTAGCAAAAGTTAAACAGCTGGAGAATTGACCACCAGGATTTTTCACACCGCATTGTCTATTAGGATTCCAGTCTAATGACATTCCTTGAACAAAAATATTGCGGTTCCCATTTTGGTAATCATCATTTGTGATTACCCATTCATGAGCGGGAGAGTCTTCATGAAGTTTAATTACGGTAATTCCTTTACCTTGCCCTGCAATTGTTGTCCAGGACGGAAGTTTAATCCCTTGAACCAGATATTCTCCGGCAGGAACATTTACTTTGACGCGACCATTACCGATTGCTTTTCGAAAAGCTTCTGTATTGTCTCGTCCATCGGGAACAGCTCCGAAGTCTTCCACATTTACTTCCCGGGTGATTTTACTTAAAAGCTTATGGTATTCTCTGTCAAGACGTTCTTTTAAAAGAGAGGTGATCTCTCCTTCTGCCGTCATCCTTGCGTCAGTTACTTCGACGTTTTGATCTGTAACGGAATGCCTAATAAGGTTTTGCATTCTCTCCTTGACATGTTCAATTTCAGATGTATATTCCGGGTGTGACTCAGATTTGGCGTTTAGAGAAGGATCGGGGTAGTTTTTAAAATGAACCATTCTAAAGACACCTCTTTCTTTTAATATAAGCGCCGTTTTCAGTATTGCAGTTGCTGTAGCGTATTTTGCGCTTATCTTTTCAATTCTGTATTTATTGCTAGAATTCCTTTTAAATCCATATTAGTTTTCAAAGATAAGTAAGTCTTGAACAAGAAATTCGATGGAAAATAGGGAAATTAGTTAATGTCCATAAAAGCAGTGGCTCAGATTCCAGCGCTGATTTAAAAACTGGGATTACAACAAAAGCAAAAATACTAAAACTAATGAAAGGAAAGATGTCATTAGCCTTTGTAATATAAGAAAAAATTCACTCCAACTCCGTAGCAGACTTGAATACACTTTACCTATTCGTTTTCGTTAGAGAGCCAAGGTATTAAAAGAGTCTGATTAGCTTCTGCGGTATTCAATGGTAGTAGTCATTAAGGGGCAAGAGAAATTGAAAAACATTTAAGTAGGGGAAATTCAAGCATTGACGCACGTTAAGGAGTGTTAATATGTACCGGATTAAATATATGAAAAAGGTGACAGAAGAATGAAAAGACTTGCCGTGTTATCAAGTTTACTGCTATTGTCATCTCAATCATCGGACAGCTGAGGGGAATGTTAGATGATTCTTATGCAGTGGGTAACGCATGGTTCGTAGGTGTATTAGCAGGATTGATTACCCTTCTTATTTTTAATGACAGTCAAGAGATGACAAAAAGTTATATCATAAGTTCAAGTACAATTTTAGGTATTCTAGGAGTAGGTTTTTTATATTTCCCAGCTGCATTAATCAACATTTTAATAGCTTTTAAGCTAAACAAGAAAAAAAGAGAGGGAAATTTTTTAATTCGTAAAGAGAAAATGTGGTAAATGATGACATCATAGTATTGGAATCATCATTTTATCCAGTGGATTTCATTTTTAGGTTATACAATAAAAAAGGACGCCGGCATTGCCGGCGCCCTTTGCAGCATTCCTTATTTATTAACAGAAATCGTGACATTATTTCCAGAAGGGAGGACTTTTGCAAAATCCTGTGTATCTACGACAGGTGTCACTGCTTTATTGTCGATTGTGATATTGTTAAAAGTTGTTGAAAAAGTTGCTTTAATGGCAGAGCGTTGGCTTTCGGCTGAAACCGCAGCGGTGGCAAGTGTTTTCCATTTCGACAGAGTGCCGATGTTTGTTCCTTGAATTTCCATGATAATACGTCCGGTATAGCCGTCATTGTTCGTTCCCCAGAGGGTCATGCGAGTATTCCCGTTCAAGTTTTTGTAGATCGTCAATTGAACTGTGCTTCCGGGACGAAAGCCTTTATTATAAGTAAATTTCTCTTTTCCTTCGATATACGTTTCATCATTTTTAGAACCGACTTTCATGAGCGGTTTCCAGACGTTGTATTGTTTGCTGTACTGAAGGCCGATATCTGCCTCAGTTCCGTTTTTTGCGCTAAAGCCTGAATAAATATAAGGGGTAGAGACAGAGTCTTGGATGTTCACAGTGTCGGGAAGCTTAATTTTAGCCGTCAATACAGCGCCTGTACTGTTTATGTAGGCGCGTCCGCCGATTCCCTTAGGCAGCTGGGAAGCCGCTTTTGCCACTTGAGTGTCTGCTCCTGGAAGACCTGGAACTCCTGAAGAAATGGTTCCGAAAAGAATAACTGTTCCTACTGCACCTGCAATTAATGCTTTTTTCAACAAAATTCCCCCTTTTAAAAGTGGTTTCGTCAATTATTATACCTTATTTTGGAACTTCTTTTATTAAGATAAATCGACAAAATCGTTAAAATCTCTTGTTTATGAATGGGTTATGTTTATATATTGACACCCTAGATCTAAAAATAAACTAATTAAACTATGTACCAAATGTTCAATATTTATTAAAAAATCAGCATTAAGGAGCAAATAATAATTGTAAGACACTCACCAAAGGTAAAAAAGCTTTATCCTTTTTTAACAAATTAGACCTATGATTCGTTTAGACATTGAAGTTACATAGTTTTTTCTGCAAAAAAACCCCCGGCCATTGACCGGGGAAGCAAAATTGAGGAGATTAAATGGAGTATTAGCAGTGTTTCTTACGCTTTTTATACTCTACAACGTAGTCATAGTCTTTTTTGTCGTGATCATAATGTTTTTTGTCATAATCACAGTAGTAATCTTTTTTGTCATGGTGATCATAATGTTTTTTGTCATAGTCGTAATACTTCTTGTAATACGTTTTCTTAACCGTATAATACTCTTCTTTATATTTTTTGTAATAACCCATAAATACCCCTCCTTTTATGATCATACGCTTCATTATATGGAAGTTAGAGTTTGCGGATTGGACAGTTTAAATTGCAAAAGTAAAAAAGGGCTGTCCAAAAAAAGAAGTTGAGGAATAATCAGAGGAAAACTGATGGATCATGCAGAAACAACAATATAAAAAGCCGATGTGCATCGGCCAAATCATTTTACCTTACATTTGCTTGTCTTCTTTGTTTTCTGAACCACTACTTCTTATGTCTTGAGTCAATCCGCTTGTCGCTTTTTTAAATTCTGATAAGGCTTTTCCGGCAGATCGGCCAAGCGCAGGCAGCTTATCAGGACCAAACACTAAAAAACCTACAAATAAAATAACTAACATTTTTGTGACGCTTAATTCCATGATGCTTCTCCTCCTCTTGTTTGAAGTACGAACCCTTATTAACAAATTATAAAAGATGGCAGTTCAAATGAGAATACGTCTGTTTTGAATATTTTGTATAACACAGGCGAAGGGAGAATGATGTGATTTCTTCAGGAAAAATGCTGATGATAAAACGTATGAAGCTTCCAATACCATACACATACCTGCAATTTTATTTAAAGGGGGGTGATATATATAACTGTAAGTTGCTATGATCAAAATAAGGAGGAGATATTATTATGAGATGCAATAAGCTAATAGGGTGCCTGTCTGTTTTCATGTTCGCTGTGGCTTTTCCATTATCTGCACATGCAGAAAAAGCGGGAACTGCTGGAGCCGGAGAGTGGGATAAGCTTGGGACTTACACCTATACTTATTCAAGTCCGACGGTATACTCGAGCGGAGGTGATTTTAGAGTTTGTCTTTCAGGAAGTACACCTTTCTCCGTATCGCTGCATCTATATGAGGATGATGCTGGTGACAACCCTGATGAATATGTGGGTTCTAATTATTTTTCACCCGGAGAATGTCATACCTTTAGCAGTATCGGGAAATTTGTAGATGGAAGCAATAACAAGGCAGAGTTCTTTGTTACTGATTACTCTGGTAAATCAAAAACAGTTACGTTTTATGATTGATTCGGAGATACAGTTCAGTGAATTTAACTTTGTCATGAATAAAAGAGAGAGGGAGCTCTCTCTTTTTATACTGTATGAGCAATGAAATACCTTACTCTTGAACAGCCTTGCGAAGTCGTTCATTCACAATGCCTGTCCAGCCACCATCCATCTTATCCCGAATGACTGAGCTTTTCTCGTTTGCCTTACCGATCATTTCATCCGGCTTCTTCCAACCGCTGTGGATGAGAGTGAATTCTGTTTTGTTCCCTACGTCTGTTAATTGAAATGTAACAATCCATCCATCAGTATCCCATTCAAAAGAAAGCTCTCCGGGAGCATGAACCGTCAAAACTTTGCAAGGTGATGGTCCAAATGGTGATTGCAAATGAAATTTATATCCTTCCTTCAACTGAAAATCATTCGGCATAAACCACTTGGCTATGCCTTCTGAAGTTGAGACTGTCTCCCAAACCTTTTGAATAGGCGCTTCTAATGTTACATGTTTCGTAATGTCCGGTAATGTTTTTTCTTGATATTTATCCATATATTGCTCCTCTTTATCCAATAGATACTTTCAAGCAAATTTTATATCATCTAACGAAATCATGTCCATAGTGAGCATGAATTATGCTGAATCTGTTGTCCGGTGTTTCATTCTATAAATTTCACGATCTTGATGATTTATCTGGCTGCAATGGGCTTTTATGAACAAAGATTTCTTTTAATCAATTAGCATTTCGGGTATTTGATGCACTGATCAGTTTTATGTTATTGGCCAATGTGCTGTTTTTCTGGAGAAAAAAGAAGAGCATAGCATATGTCTCAGGCATTTTGGCTATAGTTAACGTAATTATGCTGATATTTCTGCTTTTTCTATCGTGATGAGAATGTAAAGAAGGAGGGTTCCGCGTGCTCGGAAAAATAAAAGCGGCCATTGATAATAGTCCGGGAAAACCCGCGAAAATTGTAGTTAATGAAAGCACACTTCAGCAGTTAAAAGAAGAGATGCGTTTTGTTTATGTTTCTAAACCTAAAACCATTATGGGGATACCTGTGGAGGTTTCAGATGATGTAGAAGGCTTTGAACTCAAATTTTAACGTTAATATATTTTAATACTATAAATATGCTAATATAGGAACTGCTAGAAAAAGAAGGGGGGGAGGGGCTGTGAAACAGAAGCCGATTTATGTCGAAATCGAGATGACATCTGACCTGGACAAGCTTTGGGAATATACGCAAAACCCTTCGCTACATAAGGAATGGGATCTGCGGTTTTCTGACATTACATATTTAAACAGAAGCGTAAATGAAGCGCAGAGGTTTCTTTACGAGACAAGAATTGGCTTTGGATTAAAGGTGTCAGGTGCTGGTGAAACCGTGGGAACGAAATTGCATTCCTCTCAAAGAGTATCCTCCCTGGCCTTTTCCTCCAACCATCCGTTATCCCTGATTAAAAAAGGCAGCGGGTATTGGAAATACATACAGCATGATAACGGGAAGCTTACATTTATGACGCAGTATCAATATGAAACGGCATATGGCTTTCTGGGAAGATGGATTGACCGTTTATTATTTCGGCCGCTGTTGGGCTGGGCAACAGCATGGAGTTTTGATTCATTGAGACTTTGGATTGAACAAAATAAACATCCGAAACAATTGATCCGTTATGCGTTTGTCTATATGCTGACGTGCTTGTTTTTTAGTCTGTTTTGGTTTTACCACGGGTTTACAGATCTTGAAACGAACAATATGGCAGGAGCAGCGAAGATAGGATTGGGCATTTTATGGCTGAGTCCATTAAAGAGAAAATGGACACTTCATGCTGTGCAGACCTGTATCTTTGCTGTCTGCGCTTTTCTGGATGCCGGAATATGTTCTTTACTGTTAAGTGTGGTTACTGCGGCAAGCGGCTTGATCAGTCTCCGGCTTCCAAGTGCTCGGCATACGAAACGAAAAAGAAAGAAGTGAAATGGTGAGTTCAATGTATAAAAAAACAATTATAAATTATCATCTATTACATCCCAAGCTGCAGAAACGTTATCAATTAGACAGGTCACATACATTCAGCGGAAGAGGAACGATGTCAGAAATAAGCGGAGGGTCTTTTTTTGTCAGAATGCTGCTGAAATGCGGGGTGTTTTTTAGATGTTTCTTTTCAGAAAGAGGAAAGGACATCCCTTTTACAATTAAAAACAGAACATGTCTTACGAAGCAGGAACATACGGGGATTGAATGGAATCGGACTTTTGTCTTTAAAGATAAAAAGCGTTTCTTTGATGCAGTTATGGTATACGACGAAAATGAAAAACGAATACTTGATTTTTTCGGCCAACCTCATATTCTGCTGTCTGTTTTAACTTTTGAAGCACTCTCTGACGGGTCTCTCCACATTACATCAGGAAAGCAATGGCTATTAATATGCGGAAAAAGAATTCCTTTGCCAAAATGGCTGAGCGGTAATTCCACTGTTTGCGAAACTTTTGATGAAAGCAACAACTGTTTCACTATTCAAGTTCATGTGGAAAATGCAATTCTTGGCACTCTTTTTTATTATAAAGGGACGTTTCAGGAAACAGAGGGAGAAGTATGTTAAAACGAAACGGCATCATTAGTGCGCTTTGTTTCATCTGGTTTATTGTATCTGAAGCTCCCGACATATCAGTTGCGGAGGCGCTTGTCTTGTTTTCCATTCTCTTTTTTGTGCCCGGAATTTTTCCTTTTGTTTTTCATCAATCAGCTCACAGGACTATTCAATTTTCGGAAAAAATATTGATGCACATCTATCCGGCAGCAGCTGTTTTCGCGGTATTATCCCTTGTAACAGACGTAGGATATTTTGCACTGATCTGGTGGATATACACTGCTTTGTTGGCTTTATATGGTGTGTTGCGGCTCTTGAAAACAAAAATACATAGAATCGAAGAAACATCTATTTTGTTAGGACTCGTTTATTTAGGCGGAGGGGGATTTTGGTTTTTTGCCTATGCTGCGCATTTACATATCCTGCACTTCGGTCCTCTTATTATTTTGCTCACAGCTGTTCATTTTCACTATTCTGCTTTTCTGATCCCGATCTTTAATGGTTTACTTGGCAGAGTCAATAGAGAAAAACGGGTTATGTACGGTTGGGTGACATGGATTATTTTACTGTCGCCGCTCCTCATCGCACTCGGAATAACATACTCAAAAACACTTGATATCTTGGCGGTTGGTATCTATATGGCGGCACTTTATCTTAACTCATACTTAATATTTAAGACAGCTTTTCGCAGTAAGACAGGAAAAGTGCTTATCCGACTGTCTTCTGTCGTGTTAATGATAACGATCTGTTTCTCTTTCATTTACTCATTCGGTGTATTCCGGCAAGAAGTCACGTTGACCATCAGCCAAATGATATGGATACACGGTATCGTGAACGCATTCGGTGTTATTTTGCCGGCTCTTGCAGGATGGAGAAAAGAAAATCCTCAATCCTCGGATGCGAGTGTCAAGGTTTTCAGCCGTATATACGGAAAGAGAACAATCGGAAAGAACTTTTTGCACAACATTCACGCTGAAAATAACATTCGATATAGCGGACTTGTGGATGATATGAGAAGCCTTCGTTCAAACGATTTTTCACCGGAGCATTTGACACCGTTGATTGTTTCTTTTTATGAACAGACGAAAGATTATGAGGTAAAAGCAAAAGTGACGTGGAGCACTTGGTTTCAGCCCTTTGCGAAAATGTATGAATACATCAGCAAAAGAACCGGACAAATACATCTGTCAACGAATCCTGACTGGTATAGGATGCACAGTACAATAAAAGGTGTCCATTCAAAAAAAGACGGAAGAAAAAAGGTACGTGCCTGGATCAGAACAAATGAAAAAAACGAAACCATTTTTACCGCGCTGTATTCTGTATATCGCTCAAAAGGGGAAGGGTACATGAATATTTCTCTGCCGCTTCCTTTCAGTAACATGACAGGCATTTTAAAGCCTTATCATCACAAAGAGAACCTGATTTTGACCAGCAGGCGGAGAAAAAGCGGTGCTGGGGATGAAGGGATTTATCTTAGAACAAAAGTCGGGACCTGCCCGCTTCCATTATCTGAAACCTTTCTTATAAAGGCTCCGGCGGGTGCAAACAGGTTAACAGCTGTTCACGAAATGTGGCTGTTTGGGATTCAATTTCTAACTGTAGATTATGACATTACATATTGCCCGTCCAAATGAATAATATAAAACAAAGACAATAGTTCATCTGACAGTCTCTCGTCCGGTAAACAATCGGTTCGGCACATTTTCATGCTGCACCTCATACAGACGGGGAAGGAAGGGTTTTTATGTTTTATATCAGTTTGTTTCTGATTGTATGGCTGGCTGCGGGATTTGCAGTGGGGATGAAGCAAGTTTATGTCGATCAGCTATTCGATAAAGATGTGATCGAAAGGCTTGAAAGAAAAGCAGGTGACCATGATCTTGTTGACCGTTTTATCAAACACCGTTTCATTTATATTGCAGCAGTGACTTTAAGCGGGTTTATTGCTGTTTACAGTGAAATAAAAGCCATTCCGCAAAAGCGGAGAATAAGAAAAATTGAAAAAGACATTAATAAGCTCAATAAAGTAAAGAAGCGCGGGAATAACAGAAAGTAAAAGGTGCACAAGCCAGCAGGCGGGTGCATTTTTTTTATTTAATGGGGGAATGAGAATAAAGCCGGTGCGATTTTACTTTTTTGCTAAGGAGTATAAATTCATAAATGTGAAGAACAGCGCCCGGGCTAATGGTATATAATATTGTGAATTTAACAAAAATTTAACAAGGAGGACGAGATAATTCGTGCTAAAGCCTCAAAGAGTCCAGCATCCTGTGTTTTTGGTTTTGAGGCGGAGTAGATGAAACCGGCCAAAGTATCCCTGCTCCGCCGTGTGCTCCATTCCTTGAAGCATGTTGATTGTAACATAGTCAAACGTTTTCCATCAACTTTAAAAAATGTAAAATTGCTGTTAATTTTCTTGTTGTTTGTTCCGGTTTCTTCTGTATATGCAGAGGATATCTATCAGAATTTCGAGGAATTAAAGAATCAAGAAGATCCTTCAGATTATAACATTGCCACAAAAGAAACCGGCAGCTCTGTGCTTGTTTTAGCTATTCACGGAGGAGGTATTGAAGGCGGCACAAGTGAATTAGCGAGAGAGCTCAGCAAAGAATATTCCATGTATTTGTTTGAAGGTTTGAAGACGTCTGGAAATTCAGTACTGCATATAACAAGCACACATTTTGACGAGCCTCAGGCACTGAAGCTTGTAGCAAGTCATGAGTATGTCATTTCATTGCATGGATATGCAGGAGAGGACCAACAGATACAAATCGGCGGAACAGACCGATCAAGAGCGGCAGAATTAGTTTCAAAACTGCAAAAAGCAGGTTTTCCGGCTGAATTGCTTGGTACAGATCATCTGCATGCAGGCGTAAGTCCAAACAATATAGCGAATAAATCAAAAACCGGTTTGAGCATCCAGTTAGAGATGAGTACAGGTTTCAGAGAATCTTTGTTTGGCATCTTTTCTTTAAAAAGCAGATCCGTGACTCAAAATGAGAGGTTTTATGATTTTACAGAAGTGATGACCCATTTCACAGAAAACAGCTATTAAAATAAGGAGGCGCAAAGCCTCCTTATTTTTCGTCCTTCTGATCATTGGCTTCAGGAAACAATTCATCTGATGCCTCGGTTTGATATTGCAAAGTGTTATCTTTGACAGTCAGTTCATTTCGGAATGTTTCATCCAGCACATTTTTCAGTAAATAACGGTGAAAAAAATATTCAAAAACAGTAAGGCAGACAGACGCAATCAGAGCGGCTGCAAACGGTGAGAAACCGTTTCTAGTTTGCGTTTCAAGAAAGACCCAAAGAATAACGAGTGAAAGTCCGAAGTCAGCCAGTGAAGCTGTTATATTGCTGGTTCTCGGCAAGATCAGGATGTCACCGGAAAGGTATGTTACAAAGCTTAAGAAAAATGCAATAAACAGCACACTTAAAAAGGAAGCATGGTAAACTCTATCCAAAATCACATACAATAGGGCAAGAGTTAAAGCTGTCTTAGAAGCAAGAGCGATAATATGTTTCATTTGATCACCTATATTTGTGGCAAATCTTTAGCGGTATCTGCAGCCTCTAGATCGACACTTATTTGCTGAGTTAAATCTTTAGAATGATAAAAACCCTTTGCAGCCATATAATGAAAAATTTGTTCATGGGTATTCATCGCGTCATGTAAATATTGCTGCAGCGTTTCTCTGACTTCTGGGGAAGAAGATTCTGTGATGGCAGCTGCAATATTTCTAACGCCTGTCTTTGCCGATATTAAAAAATCTGTTGCGATCACTTGTTCGGTCATACTGCCCATTCCGGCTAATTTTTGAAAGAACTCATTCACGCTTGTTCACCTCTCACTGACAGCAATTCCTGCAAACGCGCAACCTGCTGTTTTGTTTTTTGAGCATCTTGCTCAAGAATACTCTTTAATTCTTCATCTTGTACAAGTCCCGTCATGGTTGAAGATTTTGTCAAACAAAGGTTCTTAAACGTAAGCAATTCGTGCAATTCTAACGTTTCATGAAGGCCGTAGCCATTCATAATGGTCATTCCCTTCTGAAGAAGTAATATGGTTTATTTTGAACAAATTGCTTTTGTTTACACTGGTATTTTTTGCTGGTCGCTTGAAACTTTCTGGCTGCAATGTCCGTACACAAGGGATGGGGGTGAGCTTCTGTTAAACAAATCAATCTTTCATGGTTTTTAATCATCTATCTTTAAATACTAAGGAGGAGACACAGTGGAGATCAAAGGGATCAATCACTTGTTATTTTCTGTTTCTGATTTACTGACTTCCATCGAGTTTTATCAAAATGTCTTTGATGCTAAACTGCTGGTTAAAGGAAGGAGCACTGCATATTTCGATTTAAACGGCATATGGCTGGCTCTCAACGAAGAGCGTGACATTCCCAGAAATGATATTAACGCTTCTTATACCCATATCGCTTTTACAATTGAGGAAAGCGAGTTTGAACAAATGTCCGCAAAATTAAAAAACCTTCATGTTACTATGTTGCCTGGGAGAGAACGAGATGAACGTGATCGAAAATCAATTTATTTCACTGATCCTGACGGCCATAAATTTGAATTCCATACAGGAACTCTCCAAGACAGACTTCAATATTATAAGCAAGCTAAAACCCACATGGATTTTTATGATTGAAAAAGTACGGGAAACAGAGTAACAGGGGATATACATATTTATCTTCTGGGGTTAATATATGGTAAAGGAGGGGATTGCAGTTGAGAAATAAAATATTGCTCATGACAGCTGTTTTACTATGTGTTTTTGGAACCGGGACCATTCATGCAGCAACTTCACAGTTTGAGCATAAAACCGACTTTATTCTAAAGGACGGAACAAAAGCGTTTTATGTAGAAAACATTAGTGATGTACCGGCAATGGATTATTTTTTAGGATACCAATTTACGATATTAGGAGTGAACACTTGTTCAGTTAACATTAAGCTTCAGCGAATGGAACTTGCAGGGGATTATACTACGTTAAGCACAAAACAATTCACCGGTAATTGGTTTGACTTTAGCGCTCAAGATAAGGCTTCCATTGAACCTTATCACCGGTATCGAATATTAGCTGAAGAACATTCAGAAAACTGTGCAAGTGTTCATGTAAAAGGCCGCTATGGTGTAGAATATTTTAATTTTGATTGAAGCTCACATTTTTGAAAAGAAGTGAGCTTTTTTTGCAGAATAAATTAACTAAATAAACTATGTGCTAAATGTTCAGTATATTTCCTTTTACCTCGCTCAATATAAAAGAGCAGAGTATACCTCATCTTTTCACGTCCAAAAATCGAAACATTTATAAGAAGAGAACGTCTAATTTGTTAAACAGCACTTTTTTTAAAAAAGTTTCGTTAAGGAAAGAAAATTTCTTGACTTCAACAATTAAATGATGGATAATTATGGTGTAAACATGATGTTCTTTTTCCTCCTATTCAGGTTCGCACCTAAGCCAGGGCGAGCCTGCTTTTTTTAAAAACAAAACCCCCACTCCGCAAAGGAAGAGGGGGTTTATTCTTTGTAACTGATAGTTCAATAGTTTAATGGACAGTCCTGAACACACCAATTACTTTTCCTAATATGCTGACATTCTGCAGTATGATCGGAGCCATGGTTGGATTTTCAGGCTGTAAGCGAATGTGTGTATCCTCTTTATAGAAACGTTTTACCGTAGCTTCATCATCTTCTGTCATCGCCACTACGATTTCACCGTTATTCGCCGTGTTTTGCTGTTTTACAATAACATAGTCCTTATCAAGTATACCTGCGTCAATCATACTGTCACCCATGATCTCCAGCATAAACACATGCTCATCCGGAGGAACCATACGGTCAGGAAGCGGGAAGTATTCTTCAATGTTTTCAACCGCTGTAATAGGCGAGCCCGCCGTTACTTTTCCGATTACCGGTACATTAACGACTTGGCTTTTTGGAATCTCTACTTCTTCATCCAGAATTTCTATCGCTCTTGGCTTTGTCGGATCGCGTCTAATCAGCCCTTTTGTTTCCAAACGGGCCAAATGGCCGTGGACAGTAGAACTGGACGCAAGGCCGACAGCCTCTCCGATCTCTCTAACCGAAGGCGGATATCCTTTTGATTTAACCTCTGCTTTAATAAAACGGAGGATATCAAGTTGCCTTTTTGATAGCTTCGTCATTTTTTGCACCTCTAAACGTCGATTTTAAATAGATTATAGCATGATTTTCCTGACAGTACAAACATAGGTTCGAAAAAAACAATTGACAGAAACATTTGTTCGTATATACTGAAATTATAAAAATGCGAACAAACATTCTTGTCGGAGGTTGTTATCATGAATAAAGAATCTATTATTTTTGTCGGCCTGTTCACTGTGATTCTAAGCGTGGTTATCCTTCTGTTGTCATATACAAGCAGCGACCAGGAGCTTAATCAATATGTTAAAATAAAAGTTCAGTCTGGGGATACGCTCTGGTCGCTCGCTGATCAGGTGGATGACTCAAAAAAGATAAATAAAAGTGATTTTGTTGAATGGGTAGCTGAAAAAAATAATCTCCAGACGTCTGAGATTCAGCCGGGGGATGAATTGGTGATTCCATTAAAAAAGGAACACCCGGCTGCATACGAACTGGCTACTGTTAAATAGAGAGGAAAGGTAGAAAGGTGAAAGCACTCATTTATGCCCGAGTAAGCACAAATAAAGAACAGCAAGAAACCTCATTAAAGCGGCAGGAGGAGGAGCTTACGGCCATTGCTGCCGAGAACGGCATGGAAGTCGTCAAAGTGATTTCTGAAAAAGCCAGCGGATATGAAATGGACCGGGATGGTGTATTTGATTTGCTTGATCATATCAAGAATTCAAATATTGATGTGATTTTAGTTCAGGATGAAACAAGACTCGGCCGGGGAAACGCGAAAATTGCACTTCTTCATTGTATTTACAGGGAAGGTGTGAAAGTATATACGACCGCTCACAGAGGTGAGCTGGAGTTATCAGAGGCTGACTCTATGGTGCTGGAAATCGTCAGCATTGTGGAGGAATACCAGCGGAAAATCCACAACATGAAAATTAAACGCGGAATGAAACGTGCAGTGAAAAATGGTTTTAAGCCACAAAAGAACCTGAAAAACCAGCATGAAAACAGCGGAAAAGAAAGAATAGAAGTTCCGATCTCGGAAATTGTCCGGTTGAGAGCGAATAAACTGACGTTTGCTGAAATCGCGGCTACGTTGAGAGGTTTTGGCTATGATGTGTCAAAGGCGACAGTCCATCGGCGTTTTCAGGAATACATAGAGAATGAGCAGACAGGCGAGTGAATCAGTTGTAAAACTCCTCTTGTTTTAGTAGTATATAGACAAAATGCAATAAAGGAGTTTATCATGATTTCAAACGAAAAAATTGCCAGAATCAATGAACTTGCCGCAAAAGCTAAAGCTGGCGTTATTACAGAAGAAGAAAAAGCTGAACAGCAAAAGCTCCGTCAAGAGTACCTAAAAGGATTTCGTTCTTCTATGAAAAACACATTAAAAAGTGTAAAAATCATTGATCCTGAAGGCAATGACGTAACACCTGAAAAGTTAAAAAGAGAAAAAAATAATAACAGACTTCACTAATATAAGAGGAATACGGCAATATCGTATTCCTCTTTTGTATATACTACAAAGAACAGCGCTTTCTTCAGGTGACAAAATGTATCAAGTTTCTCTCAAATTTAAGCTGAAACAGTTGAGAAAAAGTCGTCAGACATTTATGATGAAAGGGTACAACATATAAGGAAGGGGATTTTTATGGATACAATTGAAAAGAAATCAGTTGCTACCATTCGCACACTATCAATAGACGCTATTGAAAAAGCAAACTCTGGTCACCCTGGTATGCCTATGGGGGCAGCGCCAATGGCATATACGCTATGGACAAAATTTATGAATGTAAATCCGGCAAACCCTGGGTGGTTTAACCGCGATCGTTTTGTTTTATCTGCGGGACACGGATCAGCACTTTTATACAGCATGCTTCATTTAAGCGGGTATGATCTCAGCATTGAAGATCTTAAGGGATTCCGCCAGTGGGGCAGCAAAACACCGGGGCATCCGGAATTCGGACATACAGCAGGTGTTGATGCAACAACAGGGCCGCTTGGACAAGGAATCGCAATGGCGGTTGGAATGGCTATCGCAGAACGCCATTTAGCCGAAACTTACAACCGCGATTCATTCAATGTAGTCGATCACTATACATACAGCATTTGCGGTGACGGCGATTTAATGGAAGGTATTTCTTCTGAAGCCGCTTCACTTGCAGGCCATCTTCAGCTTGGCCGTCTGATCCTATTATACGATTCTAATGACATCTCATTGGACGGAGATCTGGATCGTTCATTCTCTGAAAACGTGAAACAGCGTTTTGAGGCGATGAATTGGGAAGTTCTTTACGTTGAGGATGGAAACAATATTGAAGAATTATCTGCGGCAATTGAAAAAGCACGCCAAAACGACAAGAAACCTACATTGATTGAAGTAAAAACGACAATCGGTTTCGGTTCTCCTAACCGTGCCGGCACTTCCGGTGTTCACGGTGCTCCGCTTGGCAAAGAAGAAAGTAAATTAACAAAAGAAGCTTATGCATGGACGTATGAAGAAGATTTCTACGTTCCGTCAGAAGTATATGAGCATTTCGCAAAAACAGTAAAAGAATCCGGCGAGAAAAAGGAACAGGAATGGAATGACCAATTCGCTAAATATAAAGAAATTTATCCGGAACTCGCTGAACAGCTTGAGCTGGCTATCAAAGGAGAACTTCCGAAAGACTGGGATCAAGAGGTGCCTGTTTATGAAAAAGGAAGCAGTCTGGCATCCCGTGCCTCTTCAGGTGAAGTTCTGAACGGTCTTGCGAATAAAATTCCGTTCTTTGTCGGCGGTTCTGCAGACTTAGCAGGGTCAAACAAAACGACGATTAAAAATTCCGGTGATTATACAGCGCTTGATTACTCAGGCAAAAATTTCTGGTTTGGTGTTCGTGAATTTGCTATGGGTGCAGCCTTAAATGGTATGGCGCTTCACGGCGGACTTCGTGTATTCGGCGGAACATTCTTTGTCTTCTCTGATTACTTGCGTCCGGCCATTCGCCTTGCAGCATTAATGGGTCTTCCTGTGACATATGTCTTTACTCACGACAGTATCGCGGTCGGTGAAGATGGACCGACTCACGAGCCGGTTGAGCAGCTTGCTTCATTACGCGCTATGCCTAACCTTTCTTTAATCCGTCCTGCAGACGGTAATGAGACAGCAGCGGCTTGGAAGCTTGCGGTGCAGAGCACAAATCAGCCAACAGCGCTTGTATTGACACGTCAAAACCTTCCTACAATCGACCAAACAGCTGAAGAGGCATTAGCTGGTGTAGAAAAAGGTGCTTATGTTGTTTCTAAGTCTAAAAACGAAACACCTGACGCTCTTCTCATCGCTACGGGCTCAGAGGTTGGCCTCGCAATTGAAGCACAGGCGGAATTGGCGAAAGAAAATATTGATGTTTCTGTCGTCAGCATGCCTTCAGTAGATCGTTTTGAGAAACAATCGGATGAATACAAAAACTCCGTGCTTCCGTCAGATGTGAGAAAACGTCTTGCGATTGAAATGGGCTCATCATTTGGCTGGGGCAAATACACAGGGCTTGAAGGAGACGTGCTCGGTATTGACAAATTCGGCGCCTCCGCTCCTGGCGAAACCATTATCAATGAATATGGCTTCTCAGTTGCAAATGTTGTGGATCGAGTCAAAGCATTAATCAATAAATAAGTTTTTCAAAGGGGATGAGTCAAATCATCCTCTTTTTCTTGTTTATCCGACAAAAATAGTATTGGCTGTTTAACAGTAATAGACAATTCTTTCTTCTCTTCTTTTGTATAATAGAATGCAAATGAAATGCTGCTGGAAAAGGGGATGAGAAGATGGAACGTCACTACTATACGTACCTGATCAAAGAGGAATTTGCCAATCATTATTTCGGGCGGGAATCGGTTATGTTTGAGCTGTTTCAAGACTATCATTGGACAAGCCTGACGAGGCAGCAGTATGAAATGACAGAGAAACAAATTCAATATATCACAAGACCCATTCCGATTTTACATATGCATCAGCGGTTAAAAATGAATTTGAATAATACAAACTATACACAGCTGGATTATATTTATAGATTATCTCTCCCAAAAGCTAAGGGACAAGCGTCTTTTATGATGAAAGAACACATGATTGAAATTGTAGCTAACGGAGATTACGAGGCGGAAACGATATTTTTTGAAGTTCTTCGCAAAGTAAGCCCTTGCTTTCTCGCAATGGATTTCAATACGAAGCGGTATGGGTGGTTAAATCCGGTGAAAGAAAGAAATTTTGTCTAAAACCGAAGAAAAAGAGATGTAAATGTTGTATAATAGCTTTTGGTTTAGTACACTTTAAACTAGACAACATGAAGGAGGAAATAAAATGACTTTATGGGTTGGCATCCTAGTGGGCGTTGTTGCACTGCTCATAGGTGTTGCACTCGGGTTTTTTATTGCTCGTAAATATATGATGAGCTACCTTAAAAAGAATCCGCCTATTAATGAACAAATGTTACGCATGATGATGATGCAAATGGGAATGAAACCTTCTCAAAAGAAAATCAATCAAATGATGAAAGCCATGAATAATCAAACGAAATAATACGTAAAGATTATGATATAGAGACACATGGTTATAAAATAAAAAACCCTTTATCGGGTTTTTTATTTTGCAATCATTCATCACCCGCTACTGCTCGAAGGCGCTGCTTTTGATATTGTATGAGAAGATGGTCAAGCTCCTGACTGAGTTCTATCGTAATATGAGATGTCATTCCGTTCGCCATGACAATTTGCAGCAGCTCTGCTCTTTTTTTTCAATTTCATTTAATAGATGCTCTCTAATCACAGGGATGTATCCTTTCATACATTAGATCTTCAAAAGTGAATGTTTATATTATATCCATATTTATACTAATTTTCAAATGAGAAGGAGTACAATGTCTCAATGTCAAATTAAATTATATAAGTTTTTTTTGAAAATAGAAATCCTTCGAGTGAAAGTGTTAAAAAAATGAAATGATTTTGTCATAACTTGAAGGAATGTCAAATCATGAAGGGATGAGGATATGGGAGATGTGAATTATTTTCTGACATTCGGCGCGGGATTTTTATCATTTATTTCGCCTTGCTGCTTGCCGCTTTATCCGGCTTTCCTGTCATATATTACAGGAGTCAGCATGGATGATGTGAAAACAGAGAAACTATTGCTGCAAAAAAGAAGCTTGGCCCATACGCTGTTTTTTTTGCTGGGCTTTTCAGTGATTTTTATAGCTTTAGGATATGGAACATCTTTTATTGGAACCCTGTTTAGGGATTATCATGATGCCATTCGGCAAGTTGGCGCTTTGCTCATTATTCTGTTCGGTTTTATTACGATTGGCGTGTTTCGGCCTGAGGTTATCATGAAAGAACGCAGAGTCCATTTTAAGCATAGGCCAAGCGGTTTTTTCGGTTCCGTTTTAATCGGTATGGCTTTTGCGGCCGGCTGGACGCCTTGCACCGGTCCCATTTTGGGGGCTGTTATCACATTAGCAGGTACTAATCCTGGCTCAGCGATACCGTATATGATGCTATATGTTCTCGGATTTGCCGTTCCGTTTGTATTATTGTCGTTCTTCATCACGAAGCTGAAGTGGATCAGGAAGAATCAGCTTTTGATCATGAAAGCGGGCGGTGTACTTATGATTGTTATTGGGTTCCTGCTATTTTTTGACTGGATGAACTTGATCATTATTTTGCTGTCGGATCTTTTTGGAGGATTTACAGGTTTCTGACTGTTAAATTACTTTTGCACTACTACTAATCCTTTTGTTTTTGGTACAATAATACTATTACCTGAGGAATTCGATTTTTGGAGGGGAATATGACAAGAGTTTTAGTTGTAGACGACGCCAAGTTCATGAGAGTAAAAATCAGAGAGATCTTGGAAGAGGCAAATTACATAATAGCAGGCGAGGCGGCGGACGGCGAGCAAGCGGCAGACCTGTATAAAAAACTTCGGCCGGACTTAGTGACGATGGATATTACGATGCCGGTGAAAAACGGCATTAAGGCGCTCCGTGAGATCATATCCTTTGACCCTAAAGCAAAGATCATCATGTGTACCGCAATGCGCCAGCAAAGAATTGTTACAGAAGCCATTGAACTTGGGGCCAAAGATTTTATCGTCAAACCGTTTGAGGAGTCCAAAGTATTAGAAGCTGTCAACCGCGTTATGGGAAATTGCTAGTCATTTCTTTTCTAAATGGTTTTTTTATTGTTTTGGAGTATAGTATATAGTGTCAACACTCCGAGAAAACAAAGGAATGATAAGTATGATGATTATAGTTTCATCAATTGTTGCTGTTTTAATGGCTGCAGCTGTGATGGTGGTCAGAATTAAGTCTTCCGATAAGCCCGTTTCACCGAAAAAAATCATTCTCCCGCCGATTTTTATGAGTACGGGGGCGTTAATGTTTTTATTTCCGGTTTTTTGGGTAACGGGTGAAGAGTTTTTAGAAGCGATCACTTTAGGCGTGATTTTCTCTATTTTTCTTATAAAAACTTCAAAGTTTGAAATTAAAAATAATGAAATTTACATGAAACGCTCTAAGGCATTTGTCTTTATATTAGTCGGCCTTTTAGTGATCAGAATTGTGATGAAATCAATTTTAAGCACATCGGTTGATTACGGCGCACTGAGCGGAATGTTTTGGATTCTGGCTTTCGGTATGATTGTGCCGTGGAGAATCGCCATGTATCTGTCATACCGAAAACTTCAAAGCGAGCTGCAGTCAGCAGACATTCAAATGAATTAAAAAACCTTTCCTCCTTGCGGGAAAGGTTTTTTATTTAAGAAGGGCCTGATAAGGTTCAATATCGATTTTCTTGTCTCGTAGATGTTTCTTTAAAAAGGTATGGTCTCTTTTCGGAGTAGCCAAAATATAACCTTTAATAATAAGCCGCTGATCAATTGCTGCTGCGTTTTCTTTTAATGCCAGCTCTCCGATTTTTCCGGCAATTTTTGCTCGAGCTATATCTCTGAACAGCTCCGGAACAGGTGTGACCAATTCATCGAGAAATTGTTTGTTTTCATTGCTCCATAGATGTCTGCTGTTTTCAATATAGTAATCCTGCCAATCCAGCTCAGATTTGCCGTCCTCTTTTGGTAAACGCTTTAAAAACTTTCGAAACATAAAAAAACCGCCGATTGATAACAAGACAATCATCGTGATCACCCAAAACAGAATAAACCACAAAAACCAGCCTCCCAGCATCAATCATTCCCCCTTATACTAACCATATTGTATATGAAGAAAGAATAGAAGAACAATGTTTTAAAAAAATAGAAAAAACTGATAGACGTCTAGTCAAAAGAGATGATAGATCATATTCTATTGTATAGTGAATCTGCTATTTGGCCATGGGAGAGTCACTAGAGGGTATTTGACGATAAATGGACGGAAGAAAAGTCACTTTCATTATAGGGGATGAAAGTGACTTTTGATTTTAGCTGAGAGGGAATTGAAGAGAAAAAGAAGAGCCATCATTCGTCTCTTTATTGACGGCAACTGTAAGAATTTGATTTTCGCATTCAGTCTCAATCGACTTGTCATTCAAATAAAAAGGAAGCATCATTTGTTTTTCAAGAGTCTGTCCTGAGGATTTAACCGTCAGGATAAACTCACATCCGGACAAGGTAATTGTGATTTGTGTCGGCTGTATAGACGACAGATCTGCTTCAATAATATATTGCTGACTTGTTTCATATAGATCAATAGGTAATGTTTCGTCGTACCAGGCGAACGGATCTTCAAAAAATTGCCGAAGCCATTCCTCCATACCATCGAAATCATTAGCATCGTTTCGTTTTGAATGGGTCATGGAAGCATTCCTCCATATATCAACCTTGCTTTAGCTTATGCAGTTGGTCAGAAATGGGTGAACGCATAAAAAAACAGACGCTAAGGTCTGCTTTTATTACATATCATGGCTGGAATTGTGCTTTTGTCTTGTGTGATTTCTGTTTTTTACTTTCTTGCTTCCGCTGAGGGGTTCCGGCTGACCCGGATTGTGACCTTTAGGAGCGTTTTTATGCATATCTTTACTTGTATTTTTATTGGTCATAAAATGAGAACCTCCTTAAAAGAGTTCAACGTTATTGATTGGTTTTTCTTTTTTTGTTATTTTGGCGTTCTGCTTCAGTCAGTACAAGCTGATCGTTTTCTACATAGCCGGCGCCTTTGCCTTGGCTTTTCGCGTCATTCATCCCATTTATTACGTGATTTGCTTTTCGTTTGACCATCATTATCACCTCAATCATAATATGGCTTCTTTCAATGAGGAATATGAGAGAGTGCAGACAGTAAAATTTCCCGATTTTTTGCCCTGATAAGCCGATCTTATTGTATTTAATAAAAACATTGATATTTACTTATGTATGATTTTGTTTTAATATGAAATTGTGAGAAAATTGTGATGGAATGTAATGTTCATCTGAGAATGAACTGATCTGAAGGGGGATTTTGGAGAATGGCAAACGAGCAAAAAACTGCAGCACAAGACGTTTTCCAAGCGAGAAAATCGTTTACTACAAATGGGAAAACTTATCATTACTACTCTTTGAAAGCATTGGAAGATTTGGGGATCGGAAATGTGTCGAAGCTTCCTTATTCCATTAAAGTTCTTTTAGAATCTGTATTGCGTCAAGTTGACGGATTCGTTATCAAAAAAGAACACGTGGAAAATTTGGCAAAATGGGGAACTGCCGAGTTAAAGGAAATCGATGTTCCGTTTAAACCATCTCGCGTTATTTTACAAGATTTCACTGGGGTACCGGCAGTAGTTGACCTTGCTTCATTACGTAAAGCAATGGCAGCTGTCGGCGGAGATCCTGACAAAATCAACCCTGAGATTCCTGTTGACCTTGTCATCGACCACTCTGTACAGGTTGATAAAGCGGGCACAGAAGATGCTTTGGCTATTAATATGGACTTGGAATTCGAAAGAAATGCAGAGCGTTACAAATTTTTAAGCTGGGCAAAGAAAGCGTTTAATAACTACCAGGCAGTACCGCCGGCAACAGGTATCGTTCACCAGGTAAACCTTGAGTTCTTGGCAAGTGTTGTCCACGCAGTCGAAGAAGACGGGGAACTGATTACGTATCCTGATACGCTGGTAGGAACCGACTCGCATACAACAATGATTAACGGAATCGGTGTTCTCGGCTGGGGTGTCGGCGGAATTGAAGCGGAAGCCGGAATGCTTGGGCAGCCTTCTTATTTCCCTGTTCCTGAGGTAATCGGCGCGAAACTCGTCGGAAAGCTTCCGAACGGAACAACAGCCACTGACTTGGCGTTAAAAGTGACACAAGTACTGCGTGAAAAAGGCGTAGTCGGTAAATTTGTTGAGTTCTTCGGACCGGGAGTTGCTGAACTGCCGCTGGCAGACCGTGCGACAATCGCCAACATGGCTCCGGAATACGGTGCAACATGCGGCTTCTTCCCTGTAGATGAAGAAGCTCTAAATTATCTGCGTCTGACAGGCCGCGATGCTGAACATATTGACGTAGTAGAAGCATACTGCAGAAGCAACGGCTTGTTCTACACTCCAGATGTAGAAGACCCGCAATTTACTGATGTCGTCGAAATTGATTTGTCTAAAATTGAAGCAAACCTTTCCGGTCCAAAACGTCCTCAGGATTTGATTCCGCTTTCTGCTATGCAGGAAACGTTTAAAAAACACTTAGTCAGTCCTGCGGGTAACCAAGGATTCGGATTAAACGCCGAAGAGGAAGACAAAGAAATTAAATTTAAATTGCTTAACGGCGAAGAAACAGTCATGAAAACGGGTGCAATCGCTATTGCTGCGATTACAAGCTGTACAAATACATCTAACCCATACGTCTTAATCGGCGCCGGCCTTGTGGCGAAAAAAGCGGTTGAATTAGGACTCAAAGTGCCTAACTACGTGAAAACATCACTTGCACCGGGTTCTAAGGTTGTTACAGGATATCTTGTTAATTCAGGCCTTCTTCCATACATGAAAGAGCTTGGTTTTAACCTCGTCGGATACGGATGTACAACATGTATCGGAAACTCAGGCCCGCTTTCACCGGAAATTGAAGAAGCAGTTGCGAAAAATGACTTGTTGATTACGTCTGTTCTTTCTGGAAACCGTAACTTCGAAGGACGTATTCATCCGCTTGTGAAAGGTAACTATCTTGCTTCTCCGCCGCTTGTAGTAGCTTATGCGCTGGCTGGAACAGTGAACATTAACCTGAAGACGGATCCGATCGGTGTCGGAAAAGACGGACAAAAAGTGTACTTCAACGATATTTGGCCGTCAATGGACGAAATTAATTCACTTGTTAAACAAACTGTTACACCGGAGCTCTTCCGCAAGGAGTACGAAACAGTATTCGATGACAACAAACGCTGGAATGAGATTGAGACAACAGATGAAGCGCTATACAAATGGGATAATGAGTCAACTTATATCCAAAACCCGCCATTCTTCGAAGAAATGTCCGTTGAACCAGGTAAGGTTGAACCTTTAAAAGGCCTTCGTGTTGTCGGTAAATTCGGTGATTCAGTCACGACCGATCATATCTCTCCTGCAGGGGCAATCGGAAAAGATACACCTGCCGGAAAATACTTGCAAGCAAAAGGTGTGTCACCCCGTGACTTTAACTCCTACGGTTCCCGCCGCGGAAACCATGAGGTTATGATGAGAGGAACATTTGCAAACATCCGCATCAAAAACCAAATCGCGCCGGGCACAGAAGGCGGATTTACAACGTACTGGCCGACTGGTGAAGTGACATCAATCTATGATGCCTGCATGAAATATAAAGAAGATAAAACAGGCCTTGCCATCTTAGCGGGCAAAGATTATGGTATGGGATCTTCCCGTGACTGGGCTGCAAAAGGAACAAACCTGCTCGGCATTAGAACTGTCATTGCTGAGAGCTTTGAAAGAATCCACAGAAGTAACCTGGTATTCATGGGTGTGCTCCCGCTTCAATTTAAACAAGGTGAAAATGCTGATACACTCGGCTTAAGCGGTAAAGAAGTGATCGAGGTGGATGTTGATGAAAGCGTACGCCCTCGTGATATCGTTACAGTAAGAGCAATTGATGAAGACGGAAATGTAAAAACATTTGAAGCACTTGTGCGCTTCGATAGTGAAGTTGAAATTGATTATTACCGCCATGGCGGAATTCTGCAAATGGTGCTTCGCGAAAAAATGAAGCAATCATAATGTATGAAGAAGAGAAGGCACTCTGCTTTCTCTTCTTTTTATGAGATAAGATAGCTCCGGGGGTGACATTATGCTGAAAAAATGGGTGGCAGGAATCCTGTTGATTGGGCTTGCCGGATACATGTGCTGGAACGTCTATCAGCAATTTAGCAAAAAAGAAATAGGCATTGAAGAGGGACAGCAAGCGCCTGACTTCAATCTGAAAACGCTATCAGGAGAAAGGGCCTCTTTATCAGACGTCAAAGGCAAAAAAGTTCTGCTTAACTTCTGGGCAACTTGGTGCAAACCATGCCGACAGGAAATGCCGGCTATGGAGGAACTGCAAAAGGAGCACTCAGATGTAGCGGTTATTGCAGTTAATTTCACTTCAGCTGAGAAAAGCGAGAAACAGGTGCAAAACTTTGCTGATACGTATCATTTAACCTTCCCCATTTTGATTGATAAAAAAGGAATTAATGCTGACTATAATGTGTTTTCGTACCCAACTACGTATATTTTAGATGAAAAAGGCGTGATTCAAGACATACATATCGGGACCATGACAAAAAAAGAGATGAAAGAAAAACTGGATCTTCATTAGATTCAGTTTTTTTTATGTGCAAACATGCTTACAAATTTTCAGAATTGGAAAAAATAAAAGAATACGCGGAGGTGAGAAGAGTGAAGAAGATGAGAAAACGTTCTTTTCATGAGCTCGTCATGGAAAACAAAAAAGAGCTGATGACGAATACGGAATATTTAAATCAGCTTGAGGAAAAGCTTGAACAGCGATTTAAGCAAAAATAACCTTTAATTTGTATTCATGTTTGCCCCTCCTTTTGAGAATCCTATTTGTTGAGGAGGGATAAACATGGGAAACAACAAGAAAAACGGTCAGCCTCAATATGCTCCAAGCCACTTGGGTACGAAGCCTGTTAAATATAAACGCAATAAAGGGGAAAAAATGCACGATACTTCTGGTCAGCAGCCAATTATCATGCAGACGAAAGGCGAATAGCGCCGGATTGATTTTATTCTAGGAGGTTCACCCCAATGACAAAAAACCAAAATCAATATCAGCAGCCTAATCCTGACGACCGTTCCGACAACGTAGAGAAACTGCAGGATATGGTCCAAAATACGATCGAAAATATAGAAGAAGCAGAAGAATCAATGGAGTTTGCTTCAGGAGAAGATAAGCAGCGCATCAAAGAAAAAAACGCAAGACGGGAAGAGAGCATCGAAGCATTTCGCAATGAAATTCAAGACGAATCCGAAGCGAGAGAAAACGGATACCGTTCGTAAAACCAGGGAAACCTGGTTTTTTTCTTTCTGATTTGGATGTGGTAAAATGGGGCTAAACTGATTAAGGGAGCAGAGTATCTTGCATGTATCAAAAACAGAAATAGAAGTGCGTTACGCCGAAACAGATCAAATGGGGATCGTGTATCATGCGAATTATCTTGTTTGGATGGAGGTCGGAAGGACGGCACTCATTAAAGACCTAGGCTTTTTGTATAGTGATATGGAAAAGAAAGGCGTGCTTTCTCCAGTCGTTGATATCAATATTTCCTACAAAAAACCCCTCCATTATGGAGAAACTGCGGTGGTGCACACATGGATTGAGGAATACAACGGCTTTAAAACCATATATGGCTACCATATTTATAATCCGGCTGGTGAGCTATCAATTGAAGCGAAATCATCTCATATTTGTGTGGATAAAGAAAGTTTTAAACCGATTCAGTTTCGTAAGGCTTTCCCCGATTGGCACGCAGCATATGAAAAGGCCAAAAAATAGGGAAGTGAATGACATATGGCATTTGGCGTGAAACGGGAGGAAGTTAACCGATGGAAGAAGGCAGTCAAAAGAGGGGAAATCGCATTTTTAACACATTATTGGCTGGATGACCGTTTCCCGGAATCTAAAACCGTGACAAAAGCAGGCTGTGCAGATATTGATAAGCTGGTTCAATGGGGTGCGGCGTACGGTTTGAAGGAAGAATGGATACATAAAAAAAGCGAATTTTCCCACTTTGATCTTTTGGGCGAGACGCAAAAATATATCTTAGAACAAGAAAAGCTGACCGACCATCTCACACGTTTTCATTTATAAAAAAAGAACGCATAGGATATGCGTTCTTTTTCTTAATGGTATTCAAATACAGGCTCATCAGCAGACTCTGAATAGCTGACGAGAAGATCATGGTTGTCAAAGTACCAAAGATCACTTTCCTCAATAAAGAAGGTGATGCCGCCGACTTCTGCCGTGACTCCTGCTTCTTGAGGAGCATCTTTCGCCACTCCGAGAGAAAAGCCTTTTTGAACGTTGCTGCAGCCGCCATAGCGGACGAAAAATCGAACTTGGTCTCCGTTTTGTAAATCAAGCTCTTCTTTATACCAGTTCAGCGCGTCTTCGTTAACTGTCATATTCATAACAGGACCCCCTTTTCCCTTTGTTATCATTTGATTTTCTCTATTATAAACGTATAACGCTATCTCGTGTCAAAATAGAAGTTTTTTAAACATTTATAACCATTTGACTTTAGGTTCTGTTTTATTGATAATTCGTTTGATATTCGCCCGGTGCCTGTATATTACAAAAACAGTGAGCAGCGTGACGACAATCAATAAATACTTATCATGTACAAAGAGACTATATATGACAGTATATATCCCTGTTAACATTGATGACAGAGAGACAAATTTAGTCAAGTATAAAAAGATGAAAAAGACCGCAACCATTGTAATGAATAACAGAGGTGCATAAAACAGCAAGACGCCTCCCGAAGTTGCTACGGCTTTGCCGCCTTTAAATTTGGCGAACACAGGAAACACATGGCCAAGAACCGCTATGACTCCCGCAAGGAGCGGATGAATATCAACATGCATGAGGTAAGGCAATGCAGCTGCCAGTGTCCCTTTTAAAATATCTCCGGCTATGACAACCGAACCAGCTTTTACGCCCAGTGTACGGAACGCGTTGGTAGCGCCTAAGTTTCCGCTTCCATGCTCCCGAATATCAATTCCCTTGGCAAGCTTACCTACGATTAAGCCAGATGGAATACTGCCTATCAAGTAGGCCAAAATAATCAATAAAGCAATTAACATCTACATTTCTCCTTTTTCAATGTCCCTAATCTCTATTTTAACATGAGATGTCATGATCTGATGATAAGTTTTTTTGTAAAGTTTGCTTACAAATCTAATCAGCCATACATCATGTTTTGATTTCTTCCTTTTCGGTCGTGTAGAATAAACAAAAAGGAGTGGTCTATCATGCAAAACCCTTCAAAAGCGGAAATCAAAGAAATTCTTGATGGAAGTAAGAGAATAGCGGTAGTCGGGCTTTCAGACCGTCCCGATAGAACATCGTATATGGTATCAAAAGCGATGCAGGATGCGGGATACGAAATCATACCAGTAAATCCGACGATCGAAGAGGCGCTTGGTGTAAAAGCCGTATCATCGTTAAAAGAAATTGACGGTCCGATTGATATCGTGAATGTATTCAGACGTTCAGAACAGCTTCCTGATGTCGCTAAAGAGTTTCTGGAGACAGATGCCCCGGTATTTTGGGCGCAGCAAGGCCTGGTGAACGAAGAGGCTTATCAGATGCTGAAGGAAGATGGCAGAACGGTCATCATGGATCTGTGCATAAAAGTGGCACACGCTGTAACAAAATAGGTTCAGAGCTGCAAAAATCCTTGTGAATTCAAGGATTTTTGCTTTTTCATGTAAAGATATTGTTTGCGAATTACTGTGAAACAGATACAATAAAGCTTGAACAGCTTTTTTTGAATGCCTTGCTAAGCTTGGTTCCGGCCGTTCGATTTGCGAAGGTCCGCTGCTTTATATATAATAAACAAACATACGTTCTCATCTCGGAAAAACAGCACTTTTGGATGTTTTACGGAATGATTCGTTAGCTGTATGTTGAGAATGGGATGACATTGGTTATAATGAAGAGTCCAAGGCAGAAGCGCACCGGGGCAAGGATTATGAAAAATACTTTTATACAATTGACAAGTAACAATGAAAAAGAGAATGTTAGTTTTTTGAAAGGGGTTTGTACGTTTGGCTAGAAAACAGCAATTTGATTACAACGAAGATGCCATACAGGTGCTGGAAGGCCTTGAAGCCGTAAGGAAAAGGCCGGGTATGTATATTGGCTCAACCGACGCGAGAGGCTTGCATCACTTGGTTTATGAAATTGTAGATAACTCCGTCGATGAGGTACTTGCCGGCCATGGAGATCACATTATCGTTAAAATACATAAAGACAACAGTATTTCTGTACAGGATAGAGGCCGCGGCATGCCGACTGGAATGCATAAACTCGGCAAACCAACCCCTGAGGTCATTTTAACGGTGCTTCACGCAGGCGGAAAATTCGGTCAAGGCGGTTATAAGACAAGCGGAGGGCTTCACGGCGTCGGCGCGTCTGTCGTGAATGCTTTATCTGAATGGCTGACGGTTACGATTGAGCGGGACGGCTTCGTCTATCAGCAGCGTTTTGAAAACGGAGGTAAACCGGTCACATCTCTCGAAAAGATTGGCAAAACGAAAAAGACAGGCACACTTACTCACTTTAAGCCTGATCCGACAATGTTCAGCACAACAACTTATAATTTTGAAACGCTTTCTGAACGCTTACGGGAATCAGCGTTTTTATTAAAAGGATTAAAAATTGAACTGATTGACGAGCGGAACGGCCAGCGTGAAATCTTTTATTATGAGAACGGAATAGAAGCGTTTGTTGCTTACTTAAATGAGGAAAAAGATGCCCTGTCTGAAGTGGTCTCGTTTGAAGGAGAGCATCATTCCATCGAAGTGGATTTTGCGTTTCAGTTTAACGACGGCTATTCAGAAAATATCCTGTCGTTTGTTAACAACGTCAGAACAAAAGACGGCGGAACTCATGAGTCAGGTGCAAAGACAGCGATGACGAGAGCCTTTAATGAATATGCGAGAAAAGTGGCTTTGCTGAAAGAAAAGGATAAAAACCTGGAAGGCACAGATATAAGGGAAGGGCTTTCAGCTATTATCTCTGTCCGTATTCCTGAAGAACTTCTTCAATTTGAAGGACAAACAAAAGGAAAACTCGGCACAAGCGAAGCAAGATCTGCTGTAGACGCAATCGTATCAGAACAGCTTGCTTACTTTTTAGAGGAAAATCGGGACACCGCTACTCTTCTTGTGAAAAAAGCAATAAAGGCGAGCCAGGCGCGAGAAGCGGCACGTAAAGCCCGGGAAGAAGCCAGGAGCGGCAAAAAACGAAAAAAATCAGAAGCGACATTAAGCGGTAAGCTGACACCTGCGGGTTCAAGAAATCCGGCAAAGAATGAATTGTATCTCGTTGAGGGTGACTCTGCGGGCGGATCAGCAAAGCAGGGAAGAGACCGCAGATTCCAAGCGGTTCTGCCATTGCGCGGTAAAGTCATTAACACGGAAAAAGCAAAGCTTGCTGATATCTTTAAAAACGAAGAGATTAATACGATCATTCATGCCATCGGCGGCGGTGTCGGGGCTGATTTTGCAGTCGACGACATTAACTACGATAAAATCATCATTATGACGGATGCCGATACTGACGGCGCTCATATTCAAGTGCTGCTTTTAACCTTTTTCTATCGCTATATGAAGCCGCTCATTGAGAATGGAAAGGTATTCATTGCACTGCCTCCTTTATATAAGGTCAGCAAAGGCAGCGGGAAAAAAGAAATCATTGAATATGCATGGTCTGATGAAGAGATGGATGATGTACTGAAAAAAGTCGGCAAGGGCTATACAATCCAGCGATACAAGGGTCTTGGTGAGATGAACGCAGATCAGCTGTGGGAAACGACGATGAATCCGGAGTCCCGTACGCTTGTAAGGGTCAAAATTGACGACGCGGCACGTGTTGAGAGGCGCGTGACGACATTGATGGGCGATAAAGTAGAGCCGCGCAGAAAGTGGATTGAGAAAAACGTAGCTTTCGGCTTAGACGAAGAAAGCAATATTTTAGAAAATGAAAACTTATCGGTCGCTGAGGAGGTTTAATGATTGTCACAGCCAGAATTATTTCATGATTTACCATTAGAAGAGGTGATCGGCGACCGTTTTGGACGCTATAGTAAATATATTATTCAAGACAGGGCGCTGCCTGATGCGCGCGACGGTTTAAAGCCCGTACAGCGCAGAATTCTGTATGCGATGCATACAGACGGAAACACATTTGATAAAAATTTCAGAAAAGCGGCCAAAACGGTCGGTAATGTCATCGGTAACTACCATCCGCACGGTGACAGTTCGGTGTATGAAGCAATGGTGCGGATGAGCCAGGATTGGAAAGTGCGGAATGTATTAATTGAAATGCACGGGAATAACGGAAGTATAGATGGAGATCCTCCGGCGGCCATGCGTTACACAGAAGCGAAATTGTCTTCGATTGCATCAGAGCTTCTGCGGGATATTGACAAAAATACTGTTGAATTTGTCCCAAACTTTGATGATACAAGCAAGGAGCCTGTTGTACTTCCGGCTATGTTCCCTAACTTGCTGGTCAACGGATCTACCGGTATATCTGCAGGATATGCGACTGATATACCGCCTCATCATTTAGGAGAAGTCATTGATGCTGTCATTAAACGCATTCAAATGCCGTCATGCTCTGTAGACGATCTCATGGAAGTGATCAAAGGGCCTGACTTTCCAACAGGCGGAATTATCCAGGGCGTTGATGGCATTAGAAAAGCCTACGAAACCGGAAAAGGGAAAATTATTATCCGCGGAAAAGCTGAGATCGAAGCGATCAGAGGCGGACGTGAGCAAATTGTGATTACAGAAATTCCGTTTGAAGTCAATAAAGCCAACCTTGTGAAAAAAATGGACGAGTACCGTATTGATAAAAAGGTTGAGGGCATCTCCGAGGTTCGAGACGAAACAGACCGAACCGGCCTCAGAGTGGTCGTAGAACTAAAGAAAGAAGCAGATGCCAAGGGCATTTTGAATTACTTATATAAAAATACTGATTTGCAGATTACGTATAACTTTAATATGGTGGCGATCCACAACCGCCGTCCAATGCTGATGAGTCTGCCATCTATTTTAGATGCATACATCGGCCACCAAAAAGAAGTTGTCACAAACCGATCCGTTTACGAGCTTCAAAAAGCAAAAGACAGACATCACATTGTAGAAGGTCTTATGAAGGCTTTATCGATCTTGGATGAAGTTATCGCAACGATTCGCTCCTCTAGCGATAAACGTGACGCCAAAAACAATTTAATTGCGAAATATGAATTCACTGAGCCTCAGGCTGAAGCTATCGTGTCCTTGCAGCTATATCGTTTAACAAATACCGATATCACAGCGCTCAAGGAAGAGGCTGAAGAGCTCAGCAAAAATATTGAAGAGCTTGAATCGATTTTGAGTAATGATAAAAAGCTGTTAAAGGTCATTACAAACAGCTTAAAAGCGCTGAAAAAGAAATATGCGGACACGAGACGCTCTGTCATTGAAGAAAAAATTGAGGAAATCAAAATTAATCTTGAAGTCATGGTTGCCTCTGAGGATGTATACGTGACCGTTACAAAAGATGGCTACTTAAAGCGCACAAGCCAGCGTTCCTTTGCCGCTTCAAACGGACAGGATTTTGGAATGAAGGATACAGACAGGATGCTGCACCAGTTTGAAATGAACACGACAGATGTGCTGCTGCTTTTCACGAATAAGGGAAGCTATATCTATTGTCCGGTTCACCAGCTGCCTGATATCAGATGGAAGGACATGGGCCAGCATTTTTCTAACATAATCACGATTGAACGTGACGAAACGATTGTAAAGGCCATACCGATAAAAGAGTTTGATCCATCTGCTTATCTTTTATTCTTCACGAAAAACGGCATGGTGAAAAAGACAGAACTCACCCATTACAAAGCACAGCGCTATTCTAAAGCACTTGTGGCGTTAAATCTAAAGGGTGAAGACGAGCTGATTGATGTACATGTGACAAATGGTGACAGTCAGATCTTGATGGCGACACATCTCGGATATGGCCTATGGTTTGGAGAAGATGAAGTAAATGTTGTGGGCGCACGTGCAGCTGGCGTTAAAGGAATTAACTTGAAAGATGGAGACTTTGTCGTGTCAGGAGAAATTCTGCATGAGTCTGATTCTCTCGTATTGTTTACACAGCGGGGAGCGGTCAAACGTATGAGTCTTTCTGAGTTTGAAAAGACCTCCCGTGCAAAACGGGGAGTCGTTATGCTGCGTGAACTGAAGAAAAATCCGCATCGTGTCGTTTCGCTGTTCGCGTGCGGACTTGATGAGCGGTTTATGGCAGAGACGGAAAAAGGGGACAGAAAAGAACTGCAGGCTAAAGAGCTGCGAACAAACGACAGATACAGCAATGGTTCATTCTTTATTGATGAAGAAGAATCAGGCAAGGTCACAGCTGTCTGGCGTCTTACAACTGAATAATCATTAAAAAACCCGCTCACATATCGTGAGCGGGTATATTTTGTTTTTCATCAGCTTTCATGGCTGGTGAATAAGTCTGTCACGGCATGAATGACTTCAATACCTTGCCATACAAATAAGTTCAGCGCTGTGAAAGAGAATAAGCCTAAAATCACCATTCTTAAGATAAACAACATGTTAACAGCCTCCTCATATTTTCGTTATATATTCGGGTGATGTTGAACATGAAGTTTGTCGAAATAAGACGATTGATAGAATTTGGCCAGTATAAAGCTTTTTCTTCGCTGCCGTCTCCGGGAGTAACATATATCTTTGTTTTCCGCGGTCATCAGCAGCACAGCCATTGAGAAGGCAGTCAGCGCAAAAGCTCCGGTGATGGATTTCTTTTCATCATCTGCATTTTGGCCAGCTTTCATCTCATGCATTTCCTGCTGGTCGGCTACCGCTTTATAATGATGGCCAATATCAAAGGCGTGGGGAATTGAGAACAAATGAAAACTGGCAATCGCCAAAAATAAGATGGACGCTTTAAGTATCGTTACTTTTTTCAAATGATCTCCCCCCTTCGATATTACTGAATATTTTTATAATGATACCCCAGACCGTCTTAAAAGTAAACCTGATTTATTAAATTTAAAAATAAAATTCACTTTGTTAAGTATATATCGTTTCAGTTCCTTTTTAAAGTGAAATGTCTTTTATTAGTATATGTATACCCGATCTAGGGTGTGATTCAAAACATATTTTAAAGATATGTTTGCAGCTCAAACATTATCACGATATACACCCTTAGGTTAGGGAGAAACAAGCAGAGAATGTATAGAAAGGGAGACTTCTTATTGATTTCTAATAAATTTATTCATAGAAAATAAAAAATCAAACTAACATAATATTCTTCGAAAAAACTTCCTAATTCGACATATTGTGATATAATAATACTCGTCATGTTAAAAAATCTAACATCGAAATTGAATTCACAATGAATTGATGAAACAGGAGGTAAATATGGAGTCTTTTTTCAACAGTTTGATTAATATTCCAAGTGATTTTATCTGGAAATATTTATTTTATATTTTAATAGGACTTGGATTATTTTTTACACTTCGTTTTGGTTTTATCCAATTCCGTTACTTTATCGAAATGTTTAGAATAGTAGGTGAGAAGCCACAAGGCAACAAAGGTGTTTCTTCTATGCAGGCATTTTTTATTTCTGCCGCATCCCGAGTCGGTACAGGGAACTTGACTGGTGTTGCCTTAGCGATTGCGACAGGCGGACCAGGCGCTGTATTTTGGATGTGGGTTGTAGCAGCTGTTGGTATGGCATCAAGCTTTGTTGAGAGTACGTTAGCTCAGCTCTATAAAGTGAAGGACGGAGACGATTTCCGAGGCGGACCGGCTTACTATATCCAAAAGGGGCTTGGAGTCAGATGGCTTGGCATCGTATTTGCTGTCTTAATTACCGTATCATTCGGTTTAATCTTTAACGCTGTTCAATCAAATACAATTGCAGGAGCGTTAGAAGGCGCTTTTCATGTGAATAAAATAGTTGTCGCTGTTGTTCTTGCTGTTTTAACGGCTTTTATTATTTTTGGCGGCTTAAAACGTGTTGTCGCTGTGACACAGTTGATTGTTCCGGTCATGGCGGGGCTTTATATTCTTATTGCACTATATGTTGTATTCACAAATATTTCTGCATTCCCAAGCGTTATTGCGACAATTGTCAAAAACGCTTTAGGAATTGAACAAGTTGTCGGCGGAGGAATAGGAGCTATCATTGTCATCGGTGCACAGCGCGGACTTTTTTCTAACGAAGCGGGAATGGGTAGCGCGCCAAACGCTGCTGCGACAGCTCATGTTTCGCATCCGGCTAAGCAAGGCTTTATCCAGACATTAGGCGTGTTTTTCGATACATTTATCGTATGTACGTCCACAGCGTTTATTATTTTACTGTACAGTGTAACACCAAAAGGTGACGGCATCCAAGTAACGCAGGCTGCTTTGGACCACCATATTGGGGGATGGGCGCCTAGTTTTATAGCAGTCGCAATGTTCTTATTCGCTTTCAGCTCAGTTGTCGGAAACTACTATTATGGCGAGACAAACATTGAATTCATTAAAACAAGCAAAACATGGCTGAACATTTACCGTATTGCGGTTATTGCTATGGTTGTCTTTGGATGTGTAGCAGGGTTCCAGATTGTTTGGGACATGGCGGATCTCTTTATGGGGGTTATGGCGCTGATTAACTTAGTTGTGATCACACTGCTGTCAAACGTAGCATACAAAGTCTATAAAGATTACGCGAAACAGCGCAAACAAGGACTTGATCCTGTGTTTAAAGCGAAAAATATCCCAGGACTGAAACACGCTGAAACTTGGGAAGAAGAGAAACAAGAAGCATAAATTCATAAAGAATACGGCTGCATTCAATGACTTGAATGCAGCTTTTTATTTGCTGAAAAAAGCGGAATCTTTTGATTTCATCAAAAAATAACGTGTAAAGTCCTGAACAAGCACTATTATCCCTGATATACACGTGTCAGCTGTATAGGAAGCAACACAAAAAGAGTCAATAGACAGGCTTTTAAGCCGCCTAAAAACAAGAAATTAGGTTGATAGACAATCATGAGAAAGATTTTTACAATGAGTGCGTGTTTAAAAAAAGAAAGGGAGGGAGAGCGGCAGCTAATAGGCAGACATTTTACATGATTATTTGGAGGAGGAGAGAATGCTATATGAAACGTTCAGTCTCTATCTTTATCACTTGTTTATTAATGACAGTATTAACAATTAGCGGTGTCGCGGCACCAGAAGCCTCTGCAGCAGGGGCGAAAACGCCTGTAGCCCTTAATGGCCAGCTTAGTATCAAAGGTACTCAGCTAGTCAATCAAAACGGAAAACCGGTGCAGCTGAAAGGAATCAGCTCACACGGTTTGCAGTGGTTCGGTGATTATGTCAATAAAGACACTTTAAAATGGCTAAGAGACGATTGGGGAATTACCGTCTTCCGGGCGGCAATGTACACGGCTGACGGCGGTTATATCGAGAATCCGTCTGTGAAAAATAAAGTCAAAGAAGCTGTTGAAGCGGCAAAAGAGCTCGGAATATATGTTATCATTGACTGGCATATTTTAAATGACGGCAATCCAAATCAAAATAAAGAGAAGGCGAAGGAATTCTTTAAGGAAATGTCAAGCCTTTACGGAAGCTCACCAAACGTTATATATGAAATTGCTAATGAACCGAACGGTGATGTAAATTGGAAGCGCGATATCAAACCGTATGCGGAAGAAGTGATTTCTGTTATCCGTAAAAATGACCCGGATAACATCATTATTACCGGAACAGGCACTTGGAGCCAGGATGTCAACGATGCTGCGGATGATCAGCTTAAGGATGCTAACGTTATGTACGCGCTTCATTTTTATGCCGGCACCCACGGCCAGTTTTTAAGGGATAAAGCGGACTATGCGCTCAGCAAAGGAGCGCCGATTTTTGTAACGGAATGGGGGACGAGTGACGCTTCCGGAAATGGCGGGGTATACCTTGACCAGTCGAGGGAATGGCTGAATTATTTCGACAGCAAGAAAATCAGCTGGGTAAACTGGAACCTTTCTGATAAGCAGGAATCATCCTCAGCTTTAAAGCCGGGGGCATCTAAAACAGGCGGCTGGCCGTTATCAGATTTATCCGCTTCAGGGACATTTGTTAGAGAAAACATCCGCGGCTCCCAAAATTCGAATGAAGACAGATCTGAGACGCCAAAGCAAGAGAAACCTGCACAGGAAAACAGCATCTCTGTGCAATACAGAACAGGGGATGGAAGTGTGAACAGCAACCAAATCCGTCCTCAGATCAATGTGAAAAACAACACCAAGACCACCGTTAACTTAAAAAATGTAACTGTCCGCTACTGGTATAACACGAAAAACAAAGGCCAAAACTTCGACTGTGACTATGCGAAGATGGGATGCAGCAATGTGACGCACAAGTTTGTGACATTATCTAAACCTGTAAAAGGTGCAGATGCCTATTTGGAACTTGGGTTTAGAAACGGGACGCTGTCACCGGGAGCAAGCACCGGAGAAATTCAAATTCGTCTTCACAATGAGGACTGGAGCAATTATTCACAAGCCGGGGATTATTCTTTTTTCCAGTCAAATACGTTTAAAGATACAAAAAAAATCACATTATATAATAACGGAAAACTGATTTGGGGAACTGAACCCAAATAGTGCCTGTTTTGACGGACATCACAATTGGTGTCCGTTTTCATTATCTAATCAGCGGCAGAACAAGGAGGTGCAAGCTGTGGACGAAACATTGAAACAGTATATGTTGCTGTTCAAACAAAACAGCGACTTGGTTAACGGACCGGACTATCCAGGAAAGGAAAAAGATATCCAAAACCAAAAAGAACAGATTGAAGCCTACGAAAAACTTCTGCAGCAAGGCTTTACCAGCGATTATGATTATGATGAGTTTGCTGATTCGGTGATCAAATGCGCATACGGTGATATGACATTGGAAGAACTGGAAGCCGTTTATTATGGGTTGACTTCGCCATTTTAAAGTTTCTTAATCAGACTTGCTGAAGCTCAGGCTTTTGACACTTGAAATGAAAAGCAATCGAAATTGGCCAACCTGTAAGTAATTTTTTATTCCGTCTCACTAGCTTAAGTATACTTTGTTATTGAGACAGAATTTCTTTGAAATTAATTACTTCCTAGAATATATATTATGTTAACTAAAATAAGTCGCAAATCTACACCATGGTTGTTCAGCCTCTCTTATGCCAGGATTATTCTCTGTATAAGAAAAAACTTTCATGGCCAAGACATAGTCGAATTCGGTCCTTTACAGTAGCTCACGAAAACAATAATTGTTTAGGTGCAATGAAATTTGACAAATCATTGCACCCTTGAGCTTGTAATAATATTCTATTTATCTAAATTAAAATCAATATTTAGAAACCAGCTTCATACTCTTTTGGAACCCATTCGTCAGTTGATTTTTTAAATTGTTTTGCTGCTTCCAATGCCCAATATGATTACGGAGCATCCCTTTCCCTACAGCAACTAGATCTGCATCTTCCGTCCCACAAGTGTGTTTTTCATATATCACTTGTTGCTGGTCTTCTTGATCAAGTCCACGCCATCGTATGCCAGACTCTCCACACTTGCAGCCTTCTGCAGTATGTAATGATCAAAAAAGTTCTTCGTATAGTCTGTAACAAGATTTCGCATCTCCATAGCATCCCGATCGCCTCTGAGTTCCTCATTAACACTGGTAAACACGATGTCGCAGTAATCTAAATGCGCAACACGATCAACAGCGAAATAATAGGTTTCCATGCTATTGTTAGCGCCAATTATCGCATTCATATTATAGTTAGGTTCACAAAACAGTAGCAAAAAGGGTTTCTTAAGGTCGCTGTCGAGAAGGCCGAACGCACCGCTATCCAAGTCAATCCCGCAGGCGAACCGGTCGTCGTCCCGGCAAACAATCGCCGTCGTAGGCCCTCCATAAGAATGTCCGACTATGCCCATGCCGATGTCAAGCAACAATCTGCCCTTAAAACTGGAATTCAGCTCTCCAGATTCCAGTTTGTAAAGATAATCGGCTACATACCTTACATCTTCTGCCTGTAATTCACTATACTCTATTAACTTGGCAAGTATCGGCAGTGTAAGCACGTTATGGCACATCTCAATGGCAGTTTCATCGTCAGGCCGCATCTCCATCTTACCAGCCAACGCCAGCATCTCCGGATCTTCAGAAAACGCCATAATGACATCCGAAAAATCCTTTGATACATTAAACAGGCGCCCATCTTTACGCTTATACATCGTGCTATTCTGATGGCCGATGCTTACCACAACATATCCCATGCTTGCCAAGTCTGTACAGATCACTGTACCCCATTCTGGAGAACCGCCCCCGCCGCAAACATAGAATAACACCGGATAGCGCTTTTCCTTCCCGGAGAGAGCAAGGTCGTCGTAACACTGGGTCTTGATATCTATAGAGAAAACATCCTTCCCTTTAAGATATGCAGTGACAAGTGGCTGCTCATGAAACATCTCGTAGACTTCAGGAAACATGTACGTTGATGTAGTCTTACCTTCGCTGCTGTCGGACGGATAGTACACAAACGCCGTCAGTTCTCTTTTTGAGTGATCTGATGCCGTGTACTCAAAATCC
Source organism: Bacillus halotolerans (assembly GCF_001517105.1). Taxonomy (GTDB): domain Bacteria; phylum Bacillota; class Bacilli; order Bacillales; family Bacillaceae; genus Bacillus; species Bacillus halotolerans. Next base: position 75,491 of record NZ_LPVF01000010.1, on the reverse strand, counting down.
ATCTGGGTTCGACCGACAGTATAGCCGCCAATTGGTTCTGGAAATGCGTCATAAGTTTTCATTCTCTTGTTCCCCCTTCATTAATAAAAGTGGCGAATGTCAAATACATACATTGCGCTATAAGCGCTTTTCAAAACTGTTTTAGGGTCTGTTTCAACAAGAACCCAAAAATCGTATTCTAGATCACTGAACAAGCGAACATTCCTTTTTAGTTAAGGACTATATGATTCCCAATAATTATTTCCAAACTTGCTGCTTCTTTTCATGTGAATGGGCGAATACATGTGCATACCTCTTTTAACACGATTTTTCTATAAAATTTCGACAAGGTTCTACAATACCCTTCTATAAATATTCATAATAATCTCAGTAAAAGTGCATCAGTCGTTCAGAATGGAGTCGAATTTATACGTAAGTTACTGGGGCTGAATAGGCTACGTAGTCTCTGTCACATTAGTTCACTCGCTAACCAAGTCCTCCTAGTAATTCCCCTGCCTTAGACCCCTCCCCTATATTACAATAAAGTTATTTAAATACGCCCATTAGACTGTTCCAGAAAAGGATCATTTTGTTGACTAAATAAGAAGGATAGCAAAATACCATTAAAAACTGACTCAAACGATTCAACCTAATAGTAAATTTCGCTATAATTCACATTAAAGGGGATGCTTACAGATGGATAATCACTGAATGTCTGGTACTTCTTCCACTCATGAAAAGCCTATTATTGGAAAGGCGATACTTTGCATGGGGCGAAATGTTTCTAAGTCATTTTCTCCATTTTAGAATCTTGCCGGATTTTTTAAACAGTAAATAGACCCCAGCAAAATGCTAGGAGAAACACGTGATGACTGTAAAGTTTATTAAAAATGAACAGTTAAATATTATAAAAAACAGATAGCTTTGATTAACAATTTATTTTTTTGTTAGAGAAATACAAGGAGGCATAAAAAATTATGATGCATTCTTTTTTACTAGTTGGTCAATCAAATATGGCTGGTCGTGGATTTTTAAAGGATGTTCCAATGATTTGTAATGAACATATAAAAGTTCTGCGAAATGGAAGATGGCAAATCATGATGGAGCCTATAAACTATGATCGAGCTTTTGCAGGGGTTGGTCCTGCGGCTTCTTTTGCGGCTGCATGGTGCAGAAAAAATGAAGATAAAGAAATAGGTTTAATACCTTGTGCAGAAGGTGGCACAAGTCTAGATGATTGGTCAGTAGAAGGACCACTGTTTGAACATGCTATCTTACAAGCAAAACTTGCAAAGCGAAGCAGTAAGTTAGAGGGAGTTTTATGGCATCAAGGTGAAAATGAATGTTCTTCAGGACGTTCTAAACTTTATCATGAGAAGTTTTTGGAAGTTGTTGAGGCATTTCGTCATGAACTTTGTAAGCCAGATCTACCTATTATCATAGGCGGAATTGGTCACTATTTGGGAAGTGGTTTTCTTGGTCATTACTTTCCAGAACATTCTGAGGTTAACCAGGAACTATTGGAGTTTGCTAAAAAGGAAAAGAACTGTTATTTTGCAACAGCATTGGGATTAACACCTAATCCTGACGGTATTCATTTGAATGCAGCTTCACAGAGAATATTTGGTCTCCGATATTTTGAGGCATATAATAAACGAGAGCATATATTAGAACCCCTAGAAGGTGAAGAAAATGCTATTAATATCGATAGTGAAAGACCTTTAACAAAGACTGAAAAGACTGCAATACTAGAAAAACAATTTGCTGGAGGGGAGATATCTTTAGAAGAGTATCAATCGCAGTTGCTGAGTTAAAATCCAGAAAAATGTACATATATTTCTGTCATTCGTATATCAGGGTAACACAATTCTGTCATTTTCAGTGACGGAATTGTGTTACCAAAAATTCAAAAAAACCCATCAAATTAGGGTTTTTTTGAACATATAATTGTATCGTTACACATCCTTCTTCTCTTCTTCCTGCGGTACCGCTTGCCTTAGGTGCCCTTAACGATTTGCGACAAATGTTGTCACGCTTTGAGCTGGAAGATGAGCCCAAAAATGATTGTCCGTTACATTTAGATTCGTTCCAGGTTGAAGATTGCTGCTTCCGCTTGTTATCCATCTGGATACCTGAGAAGCAGATCCATTCTGCAACACAAAGTTTTGGTTGACCCCTGTATTGTTTTTGTTAATGGCAACAATAACGACCTTGTTGTCACCTTTATAGGCTGACACGTAAACGTTCGCATTAGGATTTTTCGTTGCATCAACCCTTACATAGCCGGGACGCACAAACTTCGAGAAATGAGCCATATTGTAACCGCGTTTGCTGATCGTACCGTCTTCTTTCATAGGACCGTAAGATCTGCGGATGTACCACCAAACATAAGATTGAAAATCTCCCTCCACCATTGAATGGTGAATATGCTCTGAAACGCCTAATGCCTCGGGCCAGCGATCCGCTGAATTGTTGTCACTGTTTGGATAGTATACTTCCGTCATCCATAGCTCTTTCCCTGCTCCTTTTTGTTTGAATAGAGGATAAGGAAACTGACTGATCTGAGTACCGTACAGGTGAGTTCCGAGAATATCCATATTCCTAAGTGCCTGTGGATCGTTCAAAATGGGGTCCGATATATTTTTAAAGTACTGAAAAGATTCTGGTGCAATGACACGTGCATTAATGGAACCGGCATTTTCTCTCATGAAACGAAGTATTTCTTGCGGAGTCCACCACGTCCATTCGTGTGCATAATCAGGCTCGTTTTGAACAGAAATCGCATAAAGATTCACGCCATTATTTTTCATGTAGGTAACAAAATCGTTAAGATGCTGCGCGTATGCGGCGTACTTATCGTATCTTAGCCGTTTAGCTGATGTGTCACCATTACGATTGAAGGTTTCAACCATACCGCTTGGAGGATTCCAGGGAGAAGCAAAAACGATTGCTCCATGTTTGATCGCACTCTTTGCAGTCTCTAATTCTCTGTACCAATTATTTCTATTTTCATCTATATGAATTCTTAAGATTGAAAAACCTAACTGATTCTGTCCATTGCCAAAAGCGGTTTCTCTTTGAGCTGCTGTCAAATCTCCAATCCAAGCCGGGTGGTTCATGCCTCCAAAACCGCGAATCACTTGTTTTTCAGCAGATACATTAACTGTTACATCACTTGCTGCCAAAACTTCAGTGGCGCCTGGACCGGTTAACATAACTGACAGCATAGTGAAACATATCAATAATACACAAATTGGTTTTTTTACGCTTGACATCATTTTTTCCTCTCCTTGTCTTTTTCTGTCTCCTTTTATATTGCAAACAAAAGGTTTTCTCATCTGCTATCTTTGCGTAAACTGCCAGTAATCAAAATTAAACAAGTTTCCTGTACCTGTTCCGGTAAATACAAAGAAAACTTTGTGCACACCGGTTGCACCGCTTACCGCAGTTTCTATTTCTCTCCAGGTTTGCGCTCCGCCTGTGGAAGGTACATTCAGTGTTCCTGCAAGCTTACCGTTTGGACTGTCTAGACGTACTTCTATTTTCCCGCCTATAGTGGATGCTACATTTGCTTTAAACGCTCTGGCTCCGCCAGTCCCGAAGTCTGCATTTCCTACAGCAATCCAGTCTCCGTTATGAATGCTTGTTACATGTTGATTATTGACCGGCCCGCCGGGTGCTGAGGATTTCTCTGTCAAAATGCGTCCATTCCAGGCAAACGTTTCAGCTTCTACTCGGTTATATGGATTCAAATTGGAAAGCTGTGTTACGCCTGCATAATTTGCCGCAACCTCTTGAATGGATCCATCTGCATTGTGCACCAGCTTATTAATATGGGGAGAACGGTATCCTTTGCCGGCCCCGAACAAAGCGGAACTGACAGTTTGAGCATGGTACACCACATACCACTCGTTTTTAAAATTGAAAACAGCATGGTGGTTGTTTCCGCCACCTCCGAAAAATGCTCCCGGATTTTTCAGGAAGTGCCCTCTATATGTAAAGGGACCCATGGGACTTGAGCTGGTCATGTAGCCGATCTCACCTGGGGGTTTATCGGCCGGGTGCGTGCCCCCGAAATTGATGCAATAGGAATAGTAATATTTTCCGTTATGCTTATGCATTCCCGAATCTTCAAACATAAAAGGCGCATCAATTGTAGCTGCACTTCCAACAACACTGGTCATATCAGGCCCCAATTTCATGACTCTTGCTGTTTTAGGATTGGCCCATTGCCCCTGCGTTGGATTTGAACCGCCAGGAACGCCTCCCCCGGCATACAGGTAACCGGTGCCGTCATCATCTACAAATACTGCCGGATCAAAAAGCCATACAACACCAGACATTCCTGGCGTACTTGGCGTTACGAGCGCTTTTCCGATTGGGTCGGTCCATGGACCAATCGGGCTGTCTGCGGTGAGAACCCCGATACCTCCGCCGCTGTTTGCGAAATAAAGGAAGAATTTATCCTTGCCATTTATCTTTTTAACTGCGATTGACGGGGCCCAGGACGCACCTGCCCATTTCGCAATCCCCCGGCCGCCATTAGCCCCGTTGGCACCTGCTACCGGAATGGCTCCGTGGTCTGTCCAGTTCACCATATCCGCTGAAGAGATGACGAATACTCTATTCAAATTGGCAAATGAATTATCCTTAATCGTTCCGTCGCTATTATATTCATAGTCATCACTTGACATATAGATGTAGACTCTTCCGTTATAGGTCAGCGCAACCGGATCTGCACCCAAATGATGGTCTATAAGCGGGTTTGAATTCCCTGCATGTTTTGCAATTGTAGTACTGGCAGCATACGCAGACTTCCCAGTGAAGCAACTCAATAATAAAGCAAGGACCCATAAACATACGCAACATTTTTTAGACATAACTTAACGCTCCTCCTTTTTCTTTAAATTTGGGGATCTTTTAACATTTGATGACAAATTTGCAGTACCGGCAGCAAAAGCAGACTCCGCAGTGAAGTAGCTCAATAATAGAGCTAGAACCCATAAACATACGCTACACTTTTTTCTAATAACTTGACATCCTCCTTTTTCCTTAAAATGGATGATGATTTTTTTACCATTTGATGAAAACTGTTCATGGAGAATGCTTCTAGAGTAAGCCTTGCGAACACAGGAGTATGACTCTCGCCTTTTTAATAAAAAACGCCGCTGACTGCCAGGCCAGCGGCGTTTTACACTTGATCATTTACATTTTGTCAAACTTTGCGTCTCCCGCAAACGATCCCATTGACAGTTGTTCATCAAGAATAAGTCCTTGATGATGCCGTTCTTCAATCCTTTTGATAATAAATCGAATTGCATCCACATTTTCTTCGATATTATGAGGTTCAAAGATCGTCACGTGGTCTCCTTTTAATTTGTACTCAAGGTAATGCTGTACAGTTGATTGCGTCCATCCTCTATCAGTCAAATCGCCACACAACAAATGATGTATGTTGCTGTTAACGGCGCCGGAATTGATCAGTTCATTGTGATACGCAAGGTAGCTTCTGATTTTATCCTTAATCGAAGGAATGGTTAATATGTCTCGGTAGTAGTCCGGAATAATATCCATATTCAGATGGACGATCTCTTCAATTTCCGTTTCTGATGAATGCGTAACCGAAACAGTGATTTTAGAATCAAGCATGATCACATCTGATACGACGCGCTCTCGCTTCTCTAAGGCTTTGGCAACCTCAAAAGCCAAATTCGATCCCGAAGAATAACCAAGCAAAACAAAAGGCCCTTGTTCCTGAATGCCTATCATGCTTTCTGCATACAGGTCAACGATCTCTTTCTCATAAGACGGCTCTTCTAAGAAATCAGCCGCATAGACTGTGCAGCTGCCATCAAGTCTTTTTGCCATTTCATTATAAACGAGTCCATACCCAATTAAAGGCGGGAAACAGAACACAGGGATTGAATCTTCCTGGTTCAGCTTGACGAATACGTTATCCGTCTTGGACTCGAAGACCGCGGCTTGAATGGCGCGTGCCATTGTTTCGATGGTAGGAAAATCGTATACGGCTTGATAATGCATGTTGAGCCCCATACCGGCGTTAATTTGATGAATCAGCTGCAATACTTTAAGTGAATGGCCGCCCGCGTCAAAGAAATTATCTTTAATACCCGGGTCAGTGAGACCTAAAATGTTCTTCCAAATCTCGGTCAGCTGCTTTTCAATTAACGTTTCGGGTGCTGCGTATTCGGTTCCGGTGAGCCTATTTCCCTCAGGAGCCGACAACGCTTTTCGATCAATTTTTCCATTAGCGGTTATCGGCATCTTCTCTACTTGTACAAAATAGGCTGGGATCATATACGTAGGCAGTTTGTTCAGCAAATGCCGCTTCAGCTGCGCTGTATGTAATGATTCATCTCCGGTTAAGTAGGCGCACAGCTGCTTGGAGCCCTCTTCTTCAATCGCGATGACGGCCGCTTCTTTGACAGATTCCAGTTGCAATAAAACCGCTTCGACCTCGCCAATTTCAATCCGGTAGCCCCGGATTTTCACCTGATGATCCATTCTTCCCACATACTCGATATTGCCGTCGGGAAGCCATCGGGCGACATCTCCCGTTTTGTACATTTTTTCGCCTGCGGCAAACGGGTGTTCAACAAATTTCTCGGCCGTTAATTCCGGGCGGTTCAAATATCCTCTGGCTATGCCGGCCCCGCTAATGTATATTTCTCCGGGAACGCCGATCGGCACTGGCTTCATCCCCCCATCCAGCACATAAATATTCATATTGGCCGCAGCCGTACCGATTGGCACCGATTCTCGTCTGTCTTTCTGCGGATCAAAGGAATAAATCATACATCCGACGACCGTTTCCGTTGGCCCGTATTCGTTAAAGATTTCAATTTGATCTTGAAATCGCTCGCTGATGCTCCGGGCCAAACTCACGCTTAAATTGTCGCCGCCTACAATCAGTTTCCGGATCCTGCACTCATGGGGAATGTTCATTTCATTTAATAACTGCAAATGAGCGGGAGTCAGCTTAATAATATCCACTCTGGCATCCTGTACGATAGATGAAAGCAAGGCTGCCCTGTCTTCTCCTCCGAAGACTATGATGGCATTGCCGCTTACGAGCGGTGTAAAAATAGACGTTACCGTTAAGTCAAAAGCGATGGAGGAGTACAGTGGGAAGTTGGTTTTTTCTCCCTTGACATATACGCTGTCAGCCCACCAAATATAATTGGTTAAGCCGCGATGTTCGATTAATACGCCTTTGGGCATGCCTGTGGAGCCCGATGTATAGATCACATATGCTAAATCCTTCGCATCGCTGATCCGTTCAAGATTGGAGTGCTCTTCGTGATAAGAGCTTTCCTCATCCAATAGAACGATCGTGCCCGCATGTGTAAATCGCTGCCGAAGATGGTACTGTGTCAAGATGATCTCGGCTTTGGAATCTTCTAATATATACTGTATGCGGTGCTTCGGATAATCCGGATCAATAGGTACGTAGGCGCCGCCGGCTTTTAATACAGCCAGTATTCCCACAACCAGATCGATGCTATGTTCGCTGATGATGGCTGTGAGCCGGTCTGCCCTTACACCCTTGGCCCTTAACGTTCGAGCCAATTGATTAGCCCGTTCATTGAGCTGCCGATACGTTAGTTTCTCATCTCCAAAAACAATCGCCACCTGCGCCGGCGTTCGCTCAGCTTGTTCCTCAAACAATTGATAAAGCGTCTTTTCCTTTGGATAATTCGCGGCCGTATCATTACATGCCTCTATAAGAAGCGAACGTTCATCCGCCGTAAGTATATCCAGGTCCTGGACGCGAATCGCCTGACTGTTCACCATTTGCTTAATGATTTGCATAAAATGCTCTTCCATCCGCTTGACGCTTGTATGTTCATAGACGTTGCCATTGTACACAAAATGAATTTCGATATTCCCCGCCGGCATGACAATAAAATTGAAATCGTAATGAGTGTGCTCTTCCACATGGAAATTGGTAATGTCCAGTGCGTCACGATTCGGTTTCATATGCTCCATTTGTTTCTCGACCGGATAATTTTCAAATACCATGATATGACTGATCAGCTGCCGCTTTTGTTCGGTTTGAGCCTGAATTTCATACAACGGAAATGTATCATACGCCTGAGAAGCCAATGCCTGCTCCTGGCTCATTTTCAACACTTGTTCCACAGTCATTCCAGGCTGAGCGGTAATACGTACGGGAATGGTGTTGATAAATAAGCCGACCATGGATTCAATACCCGGAATTTCTGCCGGGCGGCCGGATACGACCGACCCGAAAACGACATCCTGACTGTTGTTGTATCTTTGCAGCAATAGGCCCCACGCGCTTTGAATAAACGTATTCACGGTGACGTGATGCTTGCTTGCAGTCTGCCTGATTTCTTCTGATAGCTGCTTTCCGAGCCGGCATGCAAGCCTTTGTTTTTGATATCCCTCGGCTTGGTTTGAGACAGGTTCTTTCAGTAAAACGGTTTGTCCTTCATAACCGTCCAAATATTTTTGCCAATAGGCTGAAGCGTTCTTATGATCCTGGTCTTCCAGCCATTCGATATATCGGCTGTACGGGGTGACGGCTTCCTGCTCGGGTTTTCTTCTATCAAGGAGCTCATAATAGGTTTCAAACACTTCTTTCGTAACAAGAGGCAGACACCAGCCATCCATTAAAATATGATGAAAGCTCCATATCAATCGGGCTTGATCATCCTCTGTACGAAGGATTGATACGCGCATTAACGCATCTTGGGTAAGATCGAATCCTCTTTCCTTATCTTTTTGTACAAAGTCGGCAATCAATTTGCCGCGTTGTTCATCTTCCATGTTTCGAATATCTTCAACGGTTATTTCGATCGGTTTTTCTCGGAGGACAATCTGCAGAGGCTGATCTTTCCATTCGGTGTAAAAATGAGTCCGAAGAATCTCATGTCTGTCTGCCAGCTGCGACAAACTCATCGTAAATGCTTCGATATCCAAATCGCCTTTAAGATCAAAAGAGGCTTGTTCAAAGTAAGCTCTGGAAGCCGCATCGATTAAGCTGTGAAACAGCATGCCTTTCTGCATGGGAGTTAAAGGATATATATTTTCAATGTCGCCAATATGCTTTGTTTGCTGAGCAAATTGATCTAATTCTGCGATTGTTATGTCTTTCAGTGAAATATCGCTTGGCGTCAGCTGAATTTGCTTTTGGGCTGTACAATGATCGATGACTTCTTTTAGGCTGTTCTTTAGGAAAGCGGCGCATGTTTCCATTGTTTCTCTTCGATATTGTTTACCGCTGTAACTGATGGCCAATGACAGCCGGCCGTCTGAGATCATGCCGTTGATGTCAAGCGTATAGGCAATGGGATGTCTGTCGCTTGCAATTTTCCCTCCGGAGTAAGGAGATACCTCGATGCCTCCATTTTCGAAATCTTGATCAAATTGACCGAGGTAATTGAAGCTGATTTCCGGATGAACGGTCAAGTCAGATGCCTTCGGATGATCGGACAAATATTTAATCAGGCCGTATCCAATTCCTTTTTGGGGAATCTGACGCAGCTGTTCTTTCACTGTCCTAATCCGCTGTGAGATGTCCTGGTCTGCCTGAATTTGAAGAGAAACCGGGTATTGGCTTGTGAACCAGCCCACCGTACGTGAAATATCAAGATCTTGAAAGATAGATTCCCTGCCGTGTCCTTCCAGATGAACAAGAATCTCTTCATGTCCAGTCCAGCGATGAACAGCCGTACAGAGTCCGGTCAGCAATAAATCGTTAATGTCAGTCGTATAGGCCCGGTTCGATTTTTTCAATAAACATTCGGTTTCAGCCTCTGTCCATTGGACGATGATGATTTCCCGGTCTTCGGCTATACCGCTCTCCTGTTCATTGTCCTTTGGCAATTTATGCTGCGGGATATGCAGCTGCCCGAACCAGTATTGATTTTCCGCTTCAAAATCTGCGCTTTCTGCATAACGTTTCAATCGTTCAGCCCATAACAGGTAGGAATCCGTCTTCTTAGGAAGTGTGATCGCTTCTCCGTTTTTCAGCTGTTCATAAGCTAACGTTATATCCTCAAGTAAAATCCTCCACGATACGCCATCTACGACCAGATGATGAATCGCGATCAGCAAATGGTCTCCATCCTGACATTGAAACAATCCCAGTTTCATGAGCGGGCCTTCGGCTAAATGGATGGATTGCTGAATGTCATTGGATATCGATTCTATCGTTTGGGCGGGATTAATTTCTTCGAGTAAAGAGAATACTTCAAGGCTGAATAAATCTCCTTCATCGATTCCCCGGTTTCGGGCTTCGTACCCATGGTCTGTCGGAACATAAACCATGCGCAAAGCATCGTGATGCTCAGCGATCTTCTTCATGACTCCCCGAAGCTTTGATTCATCCAAACCCTCTTTAAAATAAAGCATAACGGATTGATTATAGTGGTGCGGATCAGGGTATTGCTGGGCAAAAAACCAATGCTGAATCGGTGTCAGAAGTGTCGGACCTTTAATTTCCCCTTGTTCTGCGATTTGGGTGACCGGCTCTATAAAAGGAACTACCCCGGAGATCGTCGGGTGCTTGAACAAGTGTTTGATGTCTAGTTTATAACCGGATTGATATAAGCTTGAGGTCACTTGGATCGATTTAATCGAATCTCCCCCCAGCTCAAAGAAATGATCGTTGATTCCGACACGTTCTGCGCCTAATACCGACTCCCACACTCCTGCCAGTATTTTTTTCAGTTCTGTCCGCGGAGCTGTATAGGTATTGCCTGTGAGATTTCCGGTTGGAGCAGGCAGCGCCTGGCGATCTATTTTTCCGTTGGACGTAAGCGGCATCGCTGTCAGCTGTATGAAATAAGCAGGTATCATATAGGCAGGAAGCTGACGGGACAGATGTTCCCGGATCTCGCCTGCGGTTAAAGAATGCAGTGCGGTGAAATAGGCGCACAAAGTCGTTTCCCCGTTGGTTTCTTGTGCGATAACGAGAGCTTCTTGAATCGGTGGTATTTGAAATAATGCGGTTTCGACTTCACCAATTTCAATGCGGTAACCGCGGATTTTCACCTGGTGGTCGATCCTTCCGAGGTATTCAATGTTACCGTCCGCAAGCCGTCTGGCCAAGTCTCCCGTCCGGTACATTTTCGCCTCTTGTACAAATGGATTCCGTAAAAATCTTTCCGCTGTTAATTCTGGCCGATTCAAATATTCTCTGGCGATACCGTCCCCGCTGATATAGATTTCTCCCGGGACGCCGATGGGCACCGGCTTCATACTCTTATCCAGCACATAAATGTTCATGTTGTCCGCGGGGGCTCCGATCGGAACTGATTCCCGTCTGTCGTTTTGCTGATCAAAGGAGTGAATCATACAACCGACAACTGTCTCTGTCGGCCCGTATTCATTAAAGATTTCGATTCTGCCGCCGAATTGCCCGCTGATGTTTCGGGCGAGCCGCGTGCTTAAATTGTCGCCGCCAACAATGAATTTCCGAATGGTGCATTCAGGAGGAATGTTCATTTCTTTTAATAACTGCAAATGAGCCGGGGTCAGTTTGATAATATCCACCCTCGAATCGTGCACAATGGAATCAAGCAAGGCCACCTTATTTTCCCCTCTGTAGACAATGATGGCATTGCCGGTAATAAGCGGGGTAAAAATAGACGTTACCGTCAGATCAAAAGCGATGGATGAATATAGCGGAAAGTTGGTTTTTTCTCCTTTGACATACACTCTGCGGGCCCACCAAATATAATTGGTTAAGCCCTGATGCTCAATTGCCACACCTTTTGGCTTGCCTGTGGAACCTGACGTATAGATGACATAGGCCATATCCTTCGTACTGCTGATCGGTTCAAGATCAGAGCCGTCTTCATGGTAAGAGCTTTCGTCATCGATGAAAACCATTGTGCCGGCCATATCCAATTGTTTTCGGAGATGGCTCTCTGTCAAGATAATATCAGCTTGGGAGTCTTCTACTATATACTGTATGCGATGCTTCGGATAATCCGGATCAATTGGCACATAGGCCCCTCCCGCTTTTAATACGGCCAGTATTCCCACAACCAGTTCGATGCTGTGTTCACTGATGACGGCGGTGAGCCGGTCCGCCCTAACGCTCTTGGCCCTCAAGGTTCGGGCTAATTGATTGGCGCGTTCATTGAGCTGGTGATACGTGAATTGCTTTTCTCCGAGAATAATGGCTGGTTGATCCGGTGTTCGTTTCACCTGTGCTTCGAATAACTGATAAATCGTCTTATCCCGCGGATATTCAGTTTTCGTATGATGATAGTCAGCGAGAAAAGTATTAGTCTCCGCTTCAGACAAGATATCCACTTGGCCGAGAGTGAGGTCGGGCTGGAATAACATGATAGAAAACAGACGATTTAAATGCCTGATCACCTGTAACATATACTCGCGGTCATAAGCTTGTTCATTAAAAAATAACTTTACATCAATCGTGTCTTCCCTCATAGCAAACTGAAATAAAGCATCTGAAGCAGCCGTTTCTATGAAACGATCAGAATGGATTTGCTCTAATGAAACAACCGTATGGATGATCGGTAAATGATTTGTATTATAGTTCAGCCGCAGCTGTCCGGCCATTTTATCAAAAGGAACGTCCTGATATAAGATCGCTTCGTCCAGCGTATGTTTCAGTTCATGGAATATCGATTTAAACGTACTGTCGGCATTGATATTCTGCTTGATTAACATGAGCTGATCTAAACGAAGATCTTCATCAGTTTCGTCTTCAAAGGTTGGAACGCCTGTAATCCCGCTCTCTTCCCCCGTGTATCCGATCAGGAGAACCAGATAAACGGCCATCGGCGTTTGATTTGTCATGGTCAGGATGCGCCGGGATACATCTGAACTCAATGAACTGTGAATACAGTCAGATGCACTCGATACATCACGCTTTAATGTTGAGTCGGACATTTGAAACGAAGGGAATGCACTGGGACGGTCTTCCGTGTGAAACATGCGGCCCCAGAACAACTCCTGTTGTTTGAATTCTGACATTCATATCCCTCCAGTTGGTTTCATTCCTGTTTTGAAGGCGGCTGGCGGCATCCGCGGCATTTGTGCCGGGACAGCCGCTGCCGGCCATGATTAGAAATCCAATTCGATTGTGCTTGCGAGGTGTTTCCTTTTGTTTACTTTTTCGCTTAATTGAATTTCTTTTAAAGGAATGGATGGGTTTCGTAAAATCGCCGAGAGGATCATGACGTAATCCTTGGCCATTACAGCAATGGTTTTCTTTTTAAATAGCTTCGTGCAGTAGTCAAAGCTGCCTTGTATCTCATCTTGGTCCATTACAAAGTTCAGCTGTAAATCAAATTTAGCTGTTGTATTCGTTTGTTCATAAGACTTGACCGCGAGAGAGTCCACTTCAATATCCGTTTGTTCCGTATTTTGCAGGACAAACATCGTATCGAACAATGGATTTCGGCTTAAGTCCCGTTTCACACCCAGTTTTTCTACTAGTTCTTCAAAAGGATACTCTTGATTTTCATAAGCCTTCAGCATTGTTTCTTTCGTTTCCGTTATATAATCCATAAATGTCTTTTCCGCCATCGGAGCGGTACGGATGGCTAATGTATTGACAAACATGCCGATGAGATGTTGCAAATCTTCATGCATTCTTCCCGCAATAGGTGTGCCGATGACGATATCATCCTGTCCGCTGTATTTAGCCAGCAGTATGGAATAGGCCGAGAACAAAATCATATAAGCGGTCGAGCCGGTCAAGTCTTCCAGCTGTTTTACACCTTGGATGACAGTCTTATCGAGCACAAAATTATGCCGCTTCCCATCGAAACTTCTAACCGGCGGTCTCGCAAAATCTTTCGGCAGCTCGAATGACGGCAGCTCTTCATGAAATACACCCAGCCAATACTCTTCCTGCCTCTTGATTCGTTCTCTCTGTTCTTTTTGATGTTTCCATTCAGTAAAGTCTTTGTACTGAATACGGAGCGGAGCTAAATCTTTGCCGTCATACAATTGAATCAGTTCTTCTACGAAAATATTCATGGACGCGCCGTCCGTAATGATGTGGTGCATGTCAAACATGAAAACATGCCTGTCTTGTTCTAACTCAATGAGTCCGGCCCGAAGTAATGGAGCCTGGCTGAGATCGAATGGCCGCACGAAGGCGCGGAAAAGTTCTTCAACCTCGTCAGGTGCCGCCTTGTACCTTTCCATAGAAAACTCCACTTGCGGTTTGATCACCTGCACTGGTTCTCCGCGGATCATTTCAAAACCGGTACGTAGTGATTCATGACGATAAATCAGTTTTTGAAATGCGGTTTGTAAGCGATCTATGTCGATTTTTCCCTCTAATGTGAGGACTCCCGGCATATTATAGCTGAGTTCGCCTCCTTCAATTTGTGTCGACAGGTAAACCATTTTCTGCACGGAGGATACAGCATAGACATCTTTTTCTTTGGCAGCCGGAATGTAATCTGGCCTGATGTCTTTCGCTTTTGCAATAGCCTGTGCCATTTCTTCAACTGTCGGACATTGGAATACTTCTCTTAATGAAATGTTTTTGCTGAATTGCTGATGAATTTTGGCGATGAGCGTCATCCCCCGTAACGAGTGGCCGCCCAAATCGAAAAAGTTATCTTTCACTCCTATTTCTTTTATCTTCAAAATGTCACGCCAGATGCCTATCAGCTGCTTTTCCATACTCGTCCGCGGAGCAACGTAGTCGATCCCGGTTTGCAAACCTGCTTCAGGCATCGGTAACGCTCTTCGATTTACTTTTCCATTGGAGGTTAACGGCAGTTTCTCCAGTTGGATGAAGTATGAAGGGATCATATATCCCGGTATTTGTTCAGCAAGGTTTTCTTTTAGCTGACTGATCGAGAGTGATTGCTCCGCTGTAAAGTAGGCATACAAATCGCTTTGCCCGTCTTCATTTTCTCTGGCCAGAACAACTGCTTCTTGGACATGCTCTAGAAGAGCGGCTTCCGGCTCACCGAGTTCAATCCGGTAACCGCGAATTTTGACTTGATGGTCCATCCTACCAGCATATTCAATGTTCCCGTCAGGAAGGTAACGGGCCAGATCACCGGTTTTATACATCCGTTGATTCGGATCATATGGATGCGGAACAAATGTTTCGAGCGTCAAAAGCTCTCTGTTATGATAACCACGTGCTAAGCTGACCCCTGAAATACAAAGTTCACCGACAATTCCGACAGGCTGAAGCGTTCCTGCTTCATTCAAAATGAAAATCTCCGTATTTGAAATCGGTTTGCCGATTGGCTGAAGCTCCTGTTCTGTTTCCGGATCAACGGTATACATGGTCACGACATGTGTCTCCGATGGGCCGTAATGATTATGCAATGTGACATGGTGGCGTGCCAGCATGTCACGCAGCATACTTGTTACGATGAGCTGTTCTCCCGCAGCGATGATGTGATCCACGCACTCGGCAAACGGTTCGAAATGGTGTTTCTCCGAGGCAAGGAGCTTAAGGAAAGCGGTCGGAAGAAATGCTGTTTGTATCCTATGCATTTTGACAAATTCATTGAGCTGACGTATTTCCCGTTTCGCCTCATTGCTGATGATACAGAGTGTTCCTCCGCTTGAAAGCGCCGAAAACATTTCTTGATAGCAGACATCAAAGCTCATTGCGGCAAATTGCAGCACTCTGTCAAAGCGCAGCCGCGTATGCCCCTGCTCATAAGCGAGCAGATTCGTCATCGTTTTATGCTCTAGCTGAACTCCTTTTGGTTTCCCTGTTGTGCCTGACGTGTAAATGACGTACATTAAATCATTTTCCGAATAGGAAAGATTAAGATTGTCTGTCCCGCCTTGATATAGTAACGGATCATCAAGCAGAAGCACTTCCCCTTTAAAGAGCGGCGGAATTACGTGACCTGCACTAGTCAAAAGCACACTGGCGCCGCTGTCTTTTATCAAAAAAGCCCGCCGTTCATCAGGAAGTTCCGGATCGATAGGAAGAAATGCTCCGCCCGCCTTTAATATGGCTAAAATGCCGATGATCATATTTGCTGAGCGATCCGTGAGAACGGCAACCACCTGATCTGTGCCAACACCCTTATCTTGTAGGATGCGCGCCAGCTGATTGGAACGTTCATTCAGCTGACGATAAGTCAGAGTTTGATTTCCAAATATGACGGCTTCATGATCCGGGTTAAGCGCAGCCTGCTGCTCAAAAAGTTGATGAATCGCTGCCGGATTACGTTTTTCTGCAGTTGCAGTATCGTTAAAGAGTTTCTGGATTTCACTGTTCTCTTCTTGGGTCATCATATCCAAATGAGCCAGCTCGGCCTCAGGCTGTTTGATAACCGAATCAATCAGCTGCACAAAATGTCCCATCATACGTTCGATCGTTTCCGGTTTAAACAGAGCCGTCAAGTATTCCATCGTGAAATGAATACCCGACTCTTCTTCCACAGCCGTTAAGGTTAAATCAAATTTAGCCATCGTATGTTCACTTGGGTATGGTTTGAAAGTTACGTCATTTATCTCTAACTGTTCCTGCTCCGTGTTTTGAAGCACAAACATGGTGTCAAACAGCGGATTGCGGCTCAAATCTCTGGCAATATCCAGTTGATCAACCAGCGCTTCAAAAGGGTAATCTTGATGCTCGTAAGCTTTCAAAGCATTCTCCTTCACCTCGGCCAGATACTGAGTGAATGTCTTCCCTTTTTCAGGGTGATTTCTCATCGCCAGTGTATTTACAAACATTCCGATAATGGGTTCCAAATCCGCATGCGGTCTCCCCGCTATTGGGCTGCCGACAATAATGTCTTCCTGTCCGCTGTATTTTGAAAGCAATAAGGTATAAGACGCAAGGAGCACCATATATAAAGTGGATTCTGTTTGGGATGCGAGCTGCTTTAACCCTTCGCTTTTTTGCTTATCAAGCGTGAAATGCATCGTGGCTCCCGCAAAATCCCGTGCCGACGGCCGTTTATAATCGGTAGGCATATGAAGGACAGGAACGTCGCCGCTGTACAGCTCTAACCAATAGGCTTCTTGGTTTTGGATCTGTTTTAAACGCGCTTGTCCGGTCTGCCATACTGCGTAGTCCTTGTACTGGATGCGCAGGGGCGGTAATGTCTCTCCTTCATAAATCCGAATAAATTCTTTAATCAATACGCTCAAAGATGTTCCGTCAGAAATAATGTGATGCATATCAAACAGCAGAATTCCGCGGTCAGGTTGAAGTTCAATCAGTCCCACACGAAGCAGCGGCGGCTTCTCCAGATCAAATGGACGAATAAATTGGCGGATATAAAGGTCTGCATCATTTTCTTCTGCCTGATACCACTCTGCTTCAAACTCTGCGTGATCCAAGACATACTGAACAGGTTCTCCGCCGGCCATTTTAAAACCGGTGCGCAAAGATTCATGACGTTGAATCATTGTGAGGAAGGCTTGCTGCAGCTTATCACGATCAAGCTTGCCCTCGACAGCCATCAGACCCAGCATGTTGTAACTGAGTTCTCCGCCTTCCAGATGATTGAGAATGTACAATCGTTTTTGCGCCGAAGATACAGGATAATATGGTCTTTTCTCAATTGCAGGAATCCCGGCATACCCGGTTTGCTCCATCGTCGTGATTTCCCGCGCGAGCTGTTCAATGGTTGGGAAACGGAATACGTCCCGCAAAGGAATTTGGACATGCATTTGTTTTTGTATTTTTGCAATAAGCGCGGTTGCCCGCAGGGAGTGGCCGCCGATATCAAAAAAGTGATCTCGAATCCCGACCTGCTCTAACCCGAGAACATCCTGCCAAATTGCCGTCAGCTGGATTTCTGCAGGAGTCTGCGACAGCACGTATTCTATGCCTTTATCCCGATTTTTGACCGGAGCCGGTAATAACTGACGGTTCAACTTCCCGTTTGGCGTCAGCGGCATCTTATCCAGCTGCACAAAATGAGCCGGTATCATATATCCCGGTAAATGCCGTGCCATACTTTCGCGAAGTTCACTGATCTGTATTGGATTATCCGCAGTATAGTATCCGCATAGGAAATAATCTCCATCCGCATCTTTAAGGGCAATTGCGGCGGCTTCTTGAATATCGGGGATGTTCAACATTACCGATTCGATTTCACCGAGTTCGATCCGAAAACCGTGAATTTTCACCTGATGATCAATCCGGCCGATAAATTCAATATTTCCATCCGGCATAAGGCGGGCCAGATCACTTGTTCTATACATTCGGTCCGTCGAGACAAACGGATCGGCAGAAAATTTTTCATCCGTTAGTTCCGGCAGGTTCAAGTAACCCCTTCCGACACCGTCCCCTGCAATATACAGCTCGCCTTGAACGCCAGCCGGCTGCAGCCGTTTTTTCGAATCCAAAATGTACATGCGGTTGCTGCCTAACGGCTTGCCTATCGGAACATGAATTTGACTGCGTGCCCAAGCCTCGGCAGAAAATTCTATGTTGAACAGGGACGCGTCTACGCAAGTTTCTGTAGGCCCATATACATTGGAGATCGCAGGCGCATCCCCAGGATTGCCGAATACTTGCACGAACTTATTTACCGTCGTTTTGGAAAGCGCCTCTCCTCCGATTAACAGATGCTGAAGCGGGACTCCCTGCAAATCACCTGCAGCTATTAAAAGTTTTAAGTGAGCAGGTGTTCCGTCAGTTATATCAATGCAATGCTGCCGATAGTAACGGCATAATGCTGCGCCGTCTGACACGACATCCTTGGGAACAATAAACAAGGTATGACCTAACAGCAAGGAAGCATACATCTGCTGAACAGAAGCATCAAAATAATATGGCGCAAGCATGGCAACATTCAGCTCCGCATCATAGGCAGAGTAAACTTGGCTGCTCAGTCCTTCAATCAAGTGAATGACCTGGCGATGTTCAATTAACGTGCCTTTAGGCTTGCCTGTCGTGCCGGAAGTATAAATGGCATAGGCCAGTTGACTCGACTGATAAGAGAGCGCAAGGCCGCTGTCTTTTTCGTGATAGGCATGTTCCTCCATGAGATCGATACATGTTCCCGAGAAGCAGATATTATCCTGCAGCTTTCCGCGATAAAGCAATACACTGATGCCTGAATCACTAAAAATATAGCGAATGCGTTCAGGCGGAGAATCAGGATCTATCGGCAAATATGCACCGCCCGCTTTTAAAACTCCCAAGATGCCTACAATCATCTCCAGCGATCGTTCAGTCATAATGCCGACAAGCTGATCGGACTGTACTCCCTTTGCCTGCAAGGTTCGCGCAAGCTGATTGGCCCGCCGATTCAGTTCCCCGTAGCTTAATTGGTTACCCTCGAATACAACCGCCGTATGGGCCGGCGTACGATGCGCTTGTTCCTCGAACCACTCATGAATCGTTTGTTCGCGCTGATATTTCTTGCCGACAGACTGAAAATGGCTGAGCAGGTCTTCTTTTTCTCGTTGAGTCAAAAGCTCCAATTCGTCTAATTTGACAGATGGCTGCTTCAATACTTGCTGCATGAGCTGTTCAAAATGTCCGCAGATCTGCTCCACTTGTGATTTTTCATATTCATTTTCATTAAAACCGAAATGAACGGCCAGCTGTCTGCCAGGAATGACAACCACATTCAAATCATAATGGGAGTGTTCCTGCATATGAAAATTCATGACGTTCAGTTCCGTATCATAACGGCTTGCCTCTTCAACCTGCTGCCCTATCGGATAGTTTTCAAAGATCATGATATGGTCAATCAGGTTTTGCTTCAGTTCCGTCTGGGCCTGAATTTCGTATAAAGGATAGGTATCGTATGCTTGGGAAGCCAGTGCGTTTTGTTGAACCATTTGCATCGTATCAGCAAAAGAGCTGTCCTCATCACAGCGGATGCGAACCGGAATGGTATTGATGAACAGGCCGATCATCTGTTCTACACCAGGAATTTCCGCAGGCCTTCCCGACACGACACTGCCAAATACAACGTCCCCGGACCCGCTGTATTTCTGTAATAAAACCCCCCACAATGTTTGGATCAACGAATTTAATGTCACTTGATGCTGATTTGCGATCTGCTGCAACCGTTTTGTCTGTTCTTGGTCTAATTCGCAGATCACATTGGCATAAGCATATGCTTTTTGTTCATGCTGAGGTCGTTTATGAAGAAGCCTGGTTTCACCTTTATACCCTTCAAGATACTCGCTCCAGTACCGTTTGGCCGCTCCCTGATCTTGGAGGTCAAGCCACTCGATATAGTCGCTGTAAGGAGCTGCAGATGGTGGTTCTGTTTCCCTGCCTTCTTGCAAGGCGCTATAATGCTCAAACACTTCCTTCGTGATAAGAGACAGGCACCAGCCGTCCATAACAATATGATGGAAGCTCCAAATCAAATGATATTTGCTGTCTTCCATACGGATAATCGCTATGCGCATCAGCGAATCCCGAGCTAAGTCAAATCCTTTTGCCTTGTCTTCTCTTTCATAGGCTGCGATTGCATCCTCACGCAGATGCTCCTCTATGTCACGCAAATCTGCAAAATGAATTTGCGGTTTTTGCGTTTTATAGACAATTTGTAAAGGAGTATCGTTCCAGCCGCTGTAAAAACGGGTTCTGAGCACGGCGTATTTTTCAAATAATCGTTCCAAGCTTGCTTTAAACCAATCAATCTTTAACTCTCCCTGCAAATCGAATGATGCTTGTTCAAAATAAGATCTTGTGGCCTCATCCAGCAAGCTGTGGAAGAGCATTCCTTTCTGCATCGGAGTGAGCGGATACACGTTTTCGATCTCACCTGAATACGGCAGTTGAATGAGGAGCTGGTCCAATTCATCAATGGTCATGCCTTTTAACAAAATATCGCTTGGTGTCAGTTCCGATTGTTCTTTATGAACGCAATGCGTAATGATTGTCCGCAGGCAGCTTTGAATCGTTTCCGATAGCCGCTTGATCGTTTCTCTTGCGTACTGTTTGCTGCTATAACTGATCGCAATCCTCATCCGGCCCTCTGTTATCATTCCGTTTATATTCAATACATACGGTCTGGCTTGATTCCCGCTTGAGTCTGAACCGCAGGAGTAGGAGGATAATTGAATCGCATGCTGCTGCAAATCTTGGTCAAACTGCCCCAGGTAGTTAAAACTAATCTCCGGATTCAGTTTTGATGGCATTGACCCGCTTAAGTATCTTGCTATTCCATATCCGATCCCTTTATGCGGAATTTGGCGCAGTCCTTCTTTGGTCATCTTGATATAATCAGAGATTTCTTTGCCTGGCTGCGCGTGAAGCACAACCGGATACAGACTTGTGAACCATCCAACCGTACGGGAGATATCCATATCTTGAATCGTCTGTTCTCTTCCGTGTCCCTCTAAATGTATCGGAATCTGTTCAAGTCCTGACCAATGCGATATGGAAAGACCCAGAGAAGTTAAAAGCAAATCGTTTATTTGAGTGTTATAAGCGCGATTCGCTTGTTTTAATAACAGCTCCGTTTCTTCTATAGTCCATTCCACGGTTTCTGTTTGACTGTCCTTTGAGGTCGTATGTGTTTCATGAAAATCCTTAGGCAGCGGTTTCACATCGGTTTGTTCGATCTCTGTCCAATATTCCTGTTCTTGTTTTATGGTTTCACTTTGCGCATATTCTGAAAGCCTCTTGGCCCATAATTGGAAAGAGTCTGTTTTTTGCGGCAGTTGAATCACTTGCCCGTTCTCAGCTTGTTTGTAGCCATTAGCCATATCATCCAATAAAATGCGCCATGAAACCCCGTCTACAATCAAATGATGGATGGCAATCAGCAAGTGATCTCCATCTGCACATTGAAACAATCCGGCCTTCATTAACGGCCCGTCACATAAACGCATACAGCCTTGTATCTCATTAGCCTTGGCTTCAATTGTCTGCCCCGGGTCGGATTCTGCTTTCAGATTCAGGACTTCAAGGTGGTACAGCCCGCTTTGAGCAATCTCTGCAATCTGTGCCTCGTACCCCTTTTCCGTCTGCTGGAACGTCATGCGGAGCGCATCATGATGTTCTGCAAGCTTTTGCAGGGTTTGACGAAGCGGCGTTTCCCGAAAACCTTCCGGTGCATACAGCATGACGGCTTGATTATAATAATGCGGTTCTATTGTTATGTGATCAAAGAACCAATGCTGAATAGGAGTCAGGCTGACTTTTCCTTTGACTTCACCCTGATCGGCTATACGCAGATTCTGCTTGATATGCGGACTCAAATCGGCAATCGTTGCATATTGAAACAAGTCTTTGATTTCCATTTTGTATCCGCTCTGTTTTAATCTTGATGACACTTGGATTGATTTAATAGAATCTCCGCCAAGGTCAAAGAAATTATCCAGAATACTGACGTTCTCCGCACCTAATACAGCTTCCCAGGCGGAAACTAATATTTCTTCCACTTTTGTTCGGGGAGCCTTATACTCTGCTCTGTCCTGCAGCCCGAAATCCGGAGCCGGCAGCCCTTTTCTGTTTATTTTTCCGTTGGAGGTTAAAGGCATTTCATCCAGCTCGATAAAATAGGCCGGAACCATATAACTTGCCAGAGTATGAGACAATTGTTTCCGGAGCCGGGAAACCGTTATTTGCCCGCCGCTCACGTAATATGCACACAATTGTTTAAACCCGTGGATATCTTCTCTAGCTGTAACAACAGCTTCCTTAATCGCTTCTTCTTGATGCAGTGCCGCCTCGATCTCGCCTAATTCGATACGGTAGCCTCTGATTTTCACTTGTTCATCCATTCTGCCCGCATATTCAATGTTTCCGTCAGCCAGCCACTTCGCCAAATCTCCGGTCTTATACATCTTGGCTCCGGGTTCAAACGGGTCATCGACAAATTTCTCTGCCGTCAATTCCGGCCGGTTCAAATATCCTCTTGCCACACCGGCACCGCTGATATAGATTTCTCCTGGAACACCGACCGGCGCGGGTTTCATATTCTCATCCAGCACATAAATGCTCATGTTTGCTGCAGCCGTTCCAATCGGTACCGATTCCCGCCTGTCCTTCACGGCATCGTAACGGTAAATCATGCAGCCGACAACGGTTTCCGTCGGTCCGTACTCATTGCATATTTCAATTCGGCCTTCAAACTGTTTATGAATACTTTGGGCTAACCGGGTGCTTAGATTCTCCCCGCCCACAATCATTCTTCGGACAGCCGTTTTATGGGCGATATTCATTTCTTTCAAAACCTGTAAATGGGCCGGCGTCAATTTAATGATATCCACCCTCGGGTCCTGCACAATCGATGCAAGCAGTGCTGTTTTGTCCTCTCCGTCATAGACGATGATCGTATTGCCTGTGACAAGCGGTGTGAAAATAGAAGTCACCGTTAGATCAAAAGAGATTGACGAATACAACGAGAAGTTGGTTTTCTCGCCTTTTACATAAACCTCTTTCGCCCACCAAATATAATTGGTCAAACCTCGGTGCTCGATTAATACGCCTTTTGGCCGGCCTGTGGAACCTGACGTATAAATGACATATGCCAAATGGCTAGCATCACTTATCGGTGCAAGGTCAGAGTCATTTTGGTGATACGAGCTTTCATCATCCAGTAAAACCGTGACGCCTTCATAGGCAAGCTGTTCCCTGACATCTCGCTGCATCAAAACGATTCCGGCTTGAGAGTCATCCAGCATATACCGGATGCGGTCTTGCGGATATTCCGGATCTATAGGGACGTAGGCTCCACCTGATTTTAAAACGGCAAGGATCCCGACTACTGATTCGATACTGTTTCTGCTGATGACAGCCACAGGATGATCCGCCTGCACGCCCTTCGCTCTTAACGTTCGCGCCAGTTGGTTTGCCCGCTTATTGAGCTCTCCGTACGTGAGCTCCCTGTCCTTATCGATGACGGCCGCTTGATCGGGCGTACGCTGCGATTGTTTTTCAAATAATTGATAAACCGGCGTCTGCGGAAATGGTGCAGCCGTGTCGTTAAGAGTATGAAGAAGGGTTCTTTTTTCGTTTTCCGTTAACAATTCCACTTGCTCCACTTGGATATCCGCATCTGTCATGACTTGATGCAAGATTTGCATGAAATGTTCCCGAATCCGCTCTATACTTGAGCGATCATACACACTGGCATTGTATTCAAAATAGATGTTCATCGCTTCGCCCGGTACAACGGTCAAATGAAAATCATAGTTGGTCTGTTCTTCCATTTGCACGTTGGAAATTGTGATGGATGATCCGTTTTGCCGGCCTATGCTTTCCATATACTGATCAACAGGATAATTTTCGAATATCATTAAATGTGTAATTAAATCTTGCTTTTGCGTTGTACGTGCTTGAATATCGTATAGCGGGTACGTCTCAAATTTTTGAGACGCTACTGCTTTTTCCTGCGCTTCTTTCATAAGTTCGGTAAACGTTGTCCCGGCTTCACATCGGATCCGGACGGGAATGGTGTTAATGAATAAGCCAATCATGGTTTCCACGTTTGGAATTCCAGCCGGTCTTCCGGATACAACACTTCCAAAAACAACATCTCGGCTTCGGTTATATTTCTGCAGCAAAACCGCCCATGCCGTCTGCAGCAGCGTGTTCAGCGTGACATGGTGTTTGCCGGCCGTCTGCTTCATTTTCAAAGTGAGGTCGGTGCTTATTTCACATGTCACTTTCTCCGGAATGTATCGCTCATCTTCCGCCGCATGGTGATCCTTAGGGAGGATGGTTTGCTCTTCATATCCCTCCAAATACTGATCCCAATAACGCATGGCCTCTTCTGCATCTTGCCGGCCGAGCCATTCAATGTATTGACTGTACGGAGTAATCGACGATTGTTCAGGCTGCTTTTGCTGAAGCAAGGCAAAGTAATGCTCGAATATTTCTTTTGTAATCAGCGGCAGGCACCAGCCGTCCATCAAAATATGGTGAAAACTCCATATAAAACGGTATGTCGCGTCATCCGCACGAAGAATGAGTAACCGCATTAACGCGCCTCTTTCTAAGTCAAACCCCTGTAACTTATCTCTTCTGGCATATTCCTGAATCATCTCTTCTTTATGTGATTCCTTCATTTCGCGTAAGTCAATGAATTCAAAACCGATTTTTTTCGTTTTGAATATGATTTGCAGAGGCTGATCCTTCCAGCCTCTGTAAAAATTCGTGCGGAAAATATCATATTTTTTCGATAAGCCATCCAAGCTTTTCGAAAATGAAGCAATATTCAGGTCTCCATGCAGATCAAACATCGTTTGCTGAAAATAAGCACCAGAACTCGGGTCAAACAAGCTGTGAAACAGCATACCTTTCTGCATCGGTGTTAATGGATAAATGTTTTCCGTTTCGCCCAATTCACTCGTCTGCTCCAAAAGCTGTTCCAGTTCGTCTATTGTGATATCCTTTAACAGGATGTCACTTGGCGTCAGGGTAGTCTGCTGCCGGCTTATGCAATGCGCAATGACTTCCTGCAGACTTTCTTTCAAACTCCGTGCAAATTTCGCCATAGTCGATCTTTCGTATTGTTTGTTGCTGTAGCTCAGCGTCAGCGATAATTTCCCTTCTGCAATCATGCCATTCAAATCTAGCACGGCTGTTCTCTCTTGGTTTTCATTCATCGATAACCCTGTGGAAAAAGGTGATATGCGGAAAGCTTGATGCTTCAGATCTTGGTCAAATTGTCCCAAGTAATTAAACGATATTTCCGGATTCAGCTGCAGGCTTACGGCTTCCGGGCGCCCGGATACATATTTGACGATGCTGTAATTCATCCCTTTATCAGGGATACGGCGCAGCCCTTCTTTCACGCTCTTAATTCGCTGCGACAGGTCTTTGCCGGCTTCCATCTTCAGTACGACAGGGTATTGGCTTGTAAACCATCCAATCGTGCGGGAGATATCCGCATCCGGAATAATTGGCTCTCTCCCGTGGCCTTCCACATTCACGACAATGTCTTCTATGCCAGTCCACCTGTGAACGGCGAGTCCTAATGAAGTCAGCAGCAGATCATTGATTTCCGTGTTATAGGCGCGATTCGCATGTTTTAATAATTGCTCTGTTTCCTCTTTTGTCCATTGAATCTTTACTTCTTCGCTGTCTCTTAATAACGAACCTTCGCTTATGTTGTCCTTTGGCAATGACTGCGGCTTTATGCTTGTAAGGTCAGCCCAATAAGCGATCTCCTGTTCTATGTCGGTTTCCGCTGCATACTTGGACAATTGATCCGCCCAGAATGGAAATGAATCTGTTTTTTGCGGGAGCTGGATTGTTTGCCCGTGCTCTGCCTGCTCATAACCGCTTGCAAAATCCTCAAGTAAAATGCGCCAGGATACCCCATCAATCACCAAGTGATGAATCGCAATCAGCAAATGATCTCCGTCCGGACATTGGAACAAACCAAGCTTCATCAAAGGCCCCTGGTCTAATACCATGCTGCTTTGAATCTCATTCGCTTTATCGGCAATCGCTTGAGCCGGATCGGTTTCCCCTTTATAATTCATCACGTCCAGATGGTATAATTCACTTTCATCTGTCCCTGTAATTCGCGGAGCGTATCCATTCGGCGTTTCTTCAAAAATCATTCTCAAGGCATCGTGATGAGATGCGACACGTTCCATCGTCCGGCGAAGCGGCTCCTCTTTAAAGCCTTCCGCCGAATATAACATGACGGCCTGATTGTAATGGTGTGCATTCGGCATTTTTTGTTCAAAAAACCAATGCTGAATCGGGGTCAGATTTGTCCGGCCGTTCACTTCCTCTTGATCAGCCTTCCTGCCAACCGGCGCTACAAATTGACTTAGGTCAGCAATCGCAGGGTATTTAAACAAATGCTTCATATCAACCTTGTATCCGGCTTGATATAATCTCGAAGACACCTGAATTGATTTAATCGAATCTCCTCCAAAATCAAAGAAATTATCGAGAATCCCTATACGCTCAGCCCCTAATACTTCTTGCCAGATAGACGCCAGCAGTTCTTCTGTTGGGTTTCGCGGGGCTATGTATTCGTTATCCATCCGTGTTTTTTCTTCGGCAGCAGGCAAAGCTTTCAAATCAATTTTTCCATTGGAAGTGAGCGGTATGTGTTCCAAATGGATAAAATAGGAGGGAATCATATAATCCGGCAGTTTACGGGACAAATCGTCTCTGAACTGCGCAGCGGTCAAAGAAGGCTCACCGACATAATAGGCATACAATTGCTTGGCTCCGTCTTCGTCTTCCCGCGCAACGACAGCAGCTTCACGAACTTTTTCAAGATTGAATATGGCGGCCTCTACCTCGCCGATCTCGATACGGTAGCCGCGAATTTTCACTTGATGATCGATTCGCCCTAAATATTCGATTCTTCCATCTGGCAGCCACCTGGCAAGGTCACCCGTTTTATACATCTTTTGACCAGGGAGATGCACATGCTGAACAAACTTTTCTTCCGTCAATACAGGCTGATTGAGGTAGCCGCGGGCCACTCCCGCTCCTCCGACATACAGTTCTCCCGGTACGCCGATCGGCTGGATTTGAAGGTGCGCTCCTAAAATATAGGCTTGGTGGTTGGCCACCGGTTTGCCGATTGTGATCTGTTCATCTGCGGACTGAACAGGGTGAAATGTAGATACCACACTATTTTCGGTCGGTCCGTATTCATTATTGATTTGAATGTGAGGCTGCAGAGAATATAGCTTCTCAACTGTATCTATTTCCAGCTGCTCGCCGCCTACAACAACATGCTGAACATGAATAAAGTCCTCTGCGTTCATTTGTTCGATCATCGTTTTCAGAAGACGGGGAGAAGTTGAAAAATGTGTAATTCTCTCTTGTTTCATCGTGTTTTGAATGGCGAAAAGGTCTTTGTTCTCTTCATTTGGCAAAAGGTGCAAGGTTGCACCTGATATAAGAGGGCTGAAGAAATTTAAAATGAATGCATCAAAAACATAGGGATATAAGACAAGCACGCGATCCTTGGCAGAATGCTTGAAAAACGCCTTCTTCCACTGAAGCGAGTTCACAATGCCGCCGTGTTCAACCATGACCCCTTTCGGCAATCCTGTTGTGCCTGAGGTATAAATGACATAGGCTAAATGGTTGTGTTCCGCTACGGGTGATAACAATGAGCAGTCCGTATGATAAGATGATTCATCATTCAGATCGATTGTTGGTCCGTCAAAGGTGAGGCTGTTTTTGAAATGACGCTGAACAAGGAGAACGTCTGCATTCGCATCATGAAGCAGATATTGAAGCCGCTCTTTTGGATATTCAGGGTCCAGGGGCACATAAGCGCCCCCCGCCTTCCAAATGGCAATAATAGACACGATCATTTCTAATGAACGATCAGCCAGAATGGCGACCAACGTATCAGCTTGAACGCCGCAGTTACGCAATGTTCTTGCCAAACGGCTGGCCTTTTCATTCAATTCTCTGTAGGTCAGATGGCTGTTTTTGAACTTGACGGCTGCATGCTCAGGCGTTCTTTGTGCTTGTTCTTCAAATAATTGATAGACGGTTCTGCTCCCGGAGTAATCTGCGCCGGTGTCATTAAAATCGAACAATAGTTTCTGTTTTTCTGTTTCGGGTACGACCTCTGCCGTATGGATCGCAGCCTGAGGCTGAAACAAGATTATAGAAAGCAGCTGATCTAAATGGGCTGCAATTTGATCCATATAGCCCTCGTCGTACAGATTGCCGTTATAAAAAAGCTTCAATTGAATTCCATCGTTCTCCAAATCGAAGTGAAATAGCGTATCGGTCGCAACATCTTCTTTAAATTGCAAGGAATGAATTTCGTTAAGCGAAACGACGGTATGAATCAACGGCATACGCTCGTCATTGTATTGCACATTTAGATGCTGAACCATTTTTCGGAACGGCAGGTTTTGATTTTTCAGCGAATCATGAACGGCTTCTTTTAATTGCTCGAATACGGTTTTAAACGTGCTCTGGCTTGTAAGCCTGTTTTTCAAGAGGACAATGGTGTTAACAGCTGACTGGCTGCTTTTTTGCTTCGATATCGTTGGAATGCCAAGAATCAGGCTCGTTCGATCCGTATATTTATACAACAAGCATTCAATACCTGCCAATAAAATCAAATAGGCAGCCATGTCAGAATGATTAGCCATTGTCATTATTCTTTGAGATACTTCCGGAGATAAGGAACGGCAGATGCATTTTTCCTGATAGCCGGTACGGGACAATGACGTGTTGTCCGCCGCTTTAAAGTAAGGGAATGCGCTTAGGCCGTCATCTTCATCAAATAAGTTATCCCAGTACATTTCTTGAGTTTTAAAAACCGACATTGGAGCACCTCATTTTGTATAATGTAAAGAAATAAATACTTTTCTCTAAAAATTCAATTGAATAGAATCCAGCATGTTCTCTTCTTCCTCATTGCTCCCGCTCAATTCGATTTGTTCGATTAGAATGCTTGGTTGTTCCAGAATCACGGATAGAATGTGTAAGTAGTCGTTTGATAAAGCCTCAATTCTGCTTTTCTTAAACAGTTTTTTCGAATATTCAAACAGGCCGTGATAGTTGTCTTGGTCTGCCTGAATCGACAAGGTTAAATCGAATTTGGCAACCGGATGATGAAACTGATACGGCTTGAGTTCAAGAGAATCGAATGTCAATTCAGCGTGATCGAGATTTTGCAGCACAAACATCGTATCGAACAAAGGATTGCGGCTTGGATCTTTCGAAAGCTGTAAATCCTGAATCAATTCTTCCAACGGATAGTCTTGATTTTTATAGGCATTCAGCATGTTTTCCTTTACTTCGTTTAAGTAGGCATCAAATGTTTTACGGCCCGCCGGGTGATTGCGGATGACTAACGTATTGACGAACATTCCAACGACCGCCTCCACATCCAAATGAGTCCGCCCGGCAGATGGCGTTCCGACGACAATATCCTCTTGTCCGCTGTATTTGGACAAAAGAACCGTATAGGCGGCCAATAAAATCATATACAGTGTTGCTCCTGTGTTTTCTTCCATTTGTCTTAAGCGCTGTTTCAAGTGTTCCGGTATAACAAATTCAAAGGATTCGCCTTCGTAATCGCGTATGGCAGGCCGTTCGTAATCCGCAGGCATATCCAGTACAGGAATATCATCGCGAAACTGATCGACCCAGTACGCCTCCTGGCTCTTGATACTCCGTTTCTGAATGTCCGATTGCTGCCAAACTGCATAGTCTTTATATTGAACAGGAAGCGGATCGAGTTCGTATCCCTCGTAGAGCCGGCTTAAATCTTTCATCAGAATATTGACGGACACGCCGTCAGAAATGATATGGTGCATATCAACCACAAGCACATGTCGCGAAGGCTCTAGTTCAATCAGTCCGGCCCGCATCAGCGGCGGCTTAGCTAAATCAAACGATTGGATGAAATCAAGCACACGAGCTTCCGCTTCTTCTTCGCTTGCTTGAATTTGTTCTATTGTAAATTCGACGGTCTGATGGATACGCTGTGCCGGTTCGCCTTCATATAATTCAAAGCTGGTCCGCAAAGCTTCATGGCGCTCGATTAATTTTTGGAAAGCGGCGTTTAACCGGGCGGGATCGACCGTCCCTTCCACGCTCATGGCACCCGTCATATTGTAAGTCAGCTCGCCGCCTTCTGCGTGACTTAACAAATACATCCGCCTCTGAGCAGAAGAAACCGGATAATAGGGCATTTCTTTTGCGGCCGGGATCGGTGCATATCGATTTTTTTCCATGTGTAACGCCTTGTCAGCCAATTGTTCAATGGTAGGAAACTTGAATATGTCTTTGAGAGACAGATTCACATCCAGCTCTTTGTGAATTCTGGCGGCTAAGGCCGCCGCGCGAATGGAGTTTCCTCCAAGATCAAAGAAATTATGTTTGATCCCCGCATGGCTTATTCCGAGTACTTCCTTCCATAAATCTGTCAGTTTGGACTCCACCTCATTGCCCGGCGGAACATATTCAGCTGTCTGATGCAGACTCGCTTCGGGCGCGGGCAATACTTTACGGTTTATTTTCCCGTTGGATGTTAAGGGCATATGCTCAAGGCGGACAAAATAGGAAGGAACCATGTAGTTCGGAAGCTCCAATGACAATTGTTCCCTAAGCTGGGCAGCAGGTATAGATTTTTCACTTACGTAATACGCGCACAATTGTTTTAAGCCGTCTTCTTCTTCCCTGACTGTAACGGCGGCCTTTTGCACCGCTTCCACGTTATGCAACGCTGCCTCGATTTCACCCAGTTCGATTCGGTGTCCCCTGATTTTGACTTGTTCATCGATACGGCCCACATATACGAGATTTCCATCTCTCAATCGCTTAGCCAAGTCTCCTGACTTGTACATCTTCGCTCCCGGGATATACGGATTTTCAACGAACTTCTCTGCCGTCAAATCCGGGCGGTTCCAATACCCTCTGGTAACACCGGGTCCGCTGATATACATTTCGCCGATTACCCCGATCGGAACCAGATTTTTGTTTGCATCCGCCACATAAATGTCCGTGTTGGCAGCCGGAGTGCCGATCGGCACAAATTCCCGCTTGTCCCGTTTTGCGTCGTAACGGTAAATCATACAGCCGACGACAGTTTCCGTCGGTCCGTATTCATTGAAAATGTCCAGCCGTCCTTTAAACTGTTCGCTGACACTTTTGGCCAACCGGGTGCTTAAATTTTCTCCGCCCACAATCATTTTTCGTATGGCGGTGCCATCGGCTACATTCATTTCCTTCAGTACATGCAAATGTGCCGGTGTTAATTTGATTATATCTATTCTTGAGTCCCGCATAATCGCAGAAAGCACTTCACTTTTGTCTTCTCCATCGTAGATAATGATGGTATTTCCCGTAACCAGCGGTGTAAATATTGAAGTCACTGTTAGATCGAAAGAGATGGAAGAGTATAATGGGAAGTTGGTTTTCTCGCCCCTCACATAAACCTCTTTCGCCCACCAAATATAATTGGCCAGTCCCTGATGCTCAATGAGCACACCTTTCGGATTGCCCGTGGAACCCGAGGTATAGATCATGTAGGCTAAATCATGCGTATTGCTGAACAAGTCAAGATTTGAGCGGTCCTCATGATAAGAGTTTTCCGCATCCAAAAG
Source organism: Bacillus halotolerans (assembly GCF_001517105.1). GTDB lineage: Bacteria > Bacillota > Bacilli > Bacillales > Bacillaceae > Bacillus > Bacillus halotolerans. The sequence goes on along the minus strand of NZ_LPVF01000010.1, from coordinate 43,547 downwards.
CACAACGTCACCATCATACGGTAATTGATCCAGCAGGCGTCGCTGTGTCAACACAATCTCCGTTCTTGAATCACTCAGCATATATTGGATCCGATCCTCCGGATATTGAGGGTCAATGGGCACGTATGCGCCGCCGGATTTCAGAACAGCCAAAATACCAACAATCAGCTCGATGCAGTGTGGAGAGATAATGGCAACGAATTGGTCCGCTTGTACGCCTTTTGTCCGTAACGTTCGCGCCAATTGGTTCGCCCGTTCATTGAGCTGTCTGTACGTATACCGCTCATTGCCAAAAATAACGGCATCATGATCAGGCCGCTGATCCGCCTGCACTTCAAACCATCGGGAAACCATTTCGTTATGCGGATACGGTGTCTTTGTGTCATTAAACTCCGTGAGCAATTGCTGAAGTTCGGTTTCAGACAGCATGGGAATGGAGGACAACATCATCTCCGGCTGTTTTGCAAGGCTGTTCAAAATGCTGGTATAGTGTCTCGTGATCTGTTCAATGGTGTCTTTTTCAAACTGTCCCGGCTTAAAATCAAAATGCAACTCTATCTGTTGCCCGGCATCTTCGACCGTCAGCATCAAATCATATAAAGAGACTCCGGGGTTTCGCTCTCTTACCTTAAACGTACATTCATTGTGCCGGATTTCATGAAATTCAATATTTTGAAACACAAACATCGTGTTAAACAGTGATTTTCCTGTTGTTTCCCGCTGCACTTTTAATTTCTCCACAAGCTTGTCGAATGGATAGTCTTGGTTTTCGAAAGCATTAAGCGTTTGCCGCTTTACTTCTTCCAAATAATCCGTAAACGTTCTATTGGCGCGCGGCTTCGTCCGGATTCCGACCGTTTGAATGAAAATACCGATGATATTTTCAATATCCGGATGATTTCTTCCTGAAGCAGGCGTGCCTACGACCATGTCTTCTTGTCCTGTATATTTGTGAAGCAGCACTTTGTAGGCGGCCAGCAGCACCGTATAAAGAGTGGTTTCCGTCTTTTTCGCCAGATCTTGCAGCGAACGGATGACATCCGGCTGTAGGGAGCACGTCACGCGCTGTCCCTCGGAAGACCGTTCCGCCGCTTTTGAACCGTCTGTCGGCAGTTGAAGGACCGGAATTTCGTCTTCAAATTGTTCCAGCCAATATGTCTCCTGCTGCTTCATGGCATCCTCATTCAGCCATTGGTTTTGCCATTCTGTGAAATCTTTATATTCAAATTCAATGTCCGGTAATGGTTTCCGGTGATATAAAGCCAGCAATTCATTTGTAAGTATGTTGATGGAGTAACCGTCCGAAATGATATGATGCATATCGATGAGCAGCTCAGCCTGTTCGTTATCAATCTTGATCAGCTCCGCGCGAACCAAAGGAGCTTGTTCCAAGCGGAACGGTTTTACAAACCGGTCTGCATAGGTGTCAAATTCGTCCCGGCTCATCGTTCGGACATGAACGTTAAAATCAACTTCGTTTTCAAGTTTCTGGACGATTTCGCCATCTATAATGTCAAAATACGTGCGAAACGCTTCATGCCGCTGCATGACTTGCTGAAGAGAAGAAATCAGGGCTTGCTCATCGTACTGCCCTATAATTGATATTTGCCCAAACATATTTTGAGCCAGTTGATCCGGCTCTATTTGGTGCAGGAAATATACCCTTTGCTGCGCCGATGATGTCGGGTAATACGCTTTTTTCTCAGCAGCCTTCATCGGGAGGTGCATGACTTTCTTTTCATTCTCAATGAAACGCGCTAATTCCTTAACAGTCTGGTGATTGAAAAATTGTCCGATAGAAACTTTTTGGTGAAATGTCTTCTGAACTTTGGAAAGCATAAGCGTCGCTTGGAGTGAGTTTCCGCCCAGATCCAGAAAGCGGTCTGATCTGCCAACCCGCTCAAGGCCGAAAAGTTCCTCCCAAATCTGAGCCAGCTGCCGCTCTGTTTCATTTGCCGGCGCCTCGTAGGCGTCAGAAAAGTTAGCCGTCTTGCTTACGATTGAAGAGACCCGCTGCTGGTGATCGGCATACAGTTCTTGTAAAACATGCTCTTCTTCATTGGAAAACATCATCATGGCGTCAAGAGGAACTGAACCTCCCTCAACCATTTTTTGCAGCAATTTCGTAAAGCCTGCTCCCCACTTTTTCATGATTTCCGGACTGATAACATTCGTATTAAAGTCAAAATCAAGAACATATTCTTGATTTGCGTCTGTTATGTTAAGAAATAAATCGTACAGCATGCATTTCACCGGGTATGCAATGGGCTCCGCCTCCGCCTTTCCAAAATGCAGCTTTCGAAAAGGTCTGTCCAAATTAAAGATAATACGCATATCCGGCACTTGATCGTGCGGAAGCTGTCTGGCTACCAGTGTCATCGGAACGGCTTGATGGCGCATTGCGTGATCCACGCTTTCTTTCATACTGCCAAGATAACCGGATAAAGTGCTTTCCGAAGAAGACGTGTTTTTCACGGGAATCATATTGACGCAATTTCCAATCAGATCATGCTGTTTCATATGCGATTGACCTGCAGCGGGGATCCCGATCACAAGGCCTGACTGTTTGGTAAGCCGGTGCAGAAAAAGATGAAATGCACCCAGCATCGTCACAAATACGCTATTTTTCATCTGAATGCTTAATGACCTTAAAGCCTCGCTCAATGGCCGTCCAAGCCTGACGGTACAACGTTCTCCCTCATATCCGTTCGGATAACGGGCAGAAGCGGCGCTCGGCAGGACTGCCTGCTGTATCGGTTCAGAGAAATGATCCCGCCAATAACGGACTCCTTCTTCATAATGTCCGCTATCAATTTGCGCCTGCTGCCAGTCTAAATACTGTCGAAACGAAGCAGGCGCTTCTTTTGGCGGAAACGATTGTCCTTGTACAATTGCCGTATAGTTGCTCTCCAGCTCTTGAACAAAAACGGCGATTGACCATCCATCGGCAATGATATGATGGAACGTGAGCACAATCAGATGTTCATCTTGAGCCGATGTAAGTACATGGATTCTAAACAAGGGCTTTTGTTCATGAAAATGAAATGGCCGCTTGGCATCTTCTGTCAGCCATTTCTGAATTTCCGATTCCCGTTTCTCATCTGGGTGACCGGTAAAGTCAATGACAGGAATTTCCATATTCATCCGTTCCTGCACTTGCTGTACCTCGTCATCGACATGAATCACCGTACGTAAAGCCTCGTGGCGGTCGACGATATGCTGCACGGCTTGTGTTAAGGGCGGATGCTGCAGTTCACCCTTCACTTTTAGCATAATGGACTGGTTTAAAGCTGCAGAAGCCTCGTTCCCATAATGGGATGCCATAACCAATTGTTTTTGTTCAGGTGAAAGCTCGTAATTCCCGGATTCTTTATGGCCGCCGTCGTCAGGGGAATCCGGGCCTTCCGGGATAAATCCGCCTCGGCGAAGATCCTTCACCGTATCTTTAACGGCTTGAATGATATGTTCAATATCATCCGCGCTATGTGCCGTAGACAAGAAGCAGTTTCGGCCTTCCCATACATAGACTCCTTTATAATTGAGATGGTAAAAGAACAAGTCGTTATCAAGTGATGAGACAAACCGGAACAAGGAACCGAATTGAACCATGCGGATAGGCACTTGTGATTGTTCAAAGTAGCGATTTAACTGATCGACCAGGGAGGCTGTTTTTTGATTCAGCTGCTCATACAGGTGTTCTCCCTCGGTTTGTAAATGGCGAAGCACGGCTAACGACATTCTCATGGTAAGCGGGTGAGTATTGAAGGTGCCGGCCACAAATGTGCGTTTCGCCTCGTCTTGTGGATAGGAGTCGTCTCCATATTGCCAGGTTCCCCCGTCGATCGCATTCATGAACTCAGCTTTTCCGGCAACTATTCCTAACGGCTGCCCGCCGCCGATGATTTTCCCGTAGGTCACTAAATCCGCTTGAATGCCGAACCATTCCTGGGCGCCTCCGAGACCGATCCGAAATCCGGTAATGATTTCATCCATAATCAGGGCTGTACCGGATTGCTGCGTGATCGCCCGCAGTTCTTTCAAAAATGCTTCCGGCTGCAAATCCGGTCTGCGGCTTTGTACAGGTTCCACCAATACGGCTGCCAATTCATCTCCAAGACTGCGAATTACATCGAGCGAATCGGGATTGTTGTAATGCAAAATAATCAAATCATCCATAAAGCTCTGCAGTATGCCCGGAGCAAGCGGATTCGCAGACGCAGCCCCGCCTTTTGTACTGGCCAATCCTAATACGCCGTCAAACGTGCCGTGATAAGAGCCTGAGAACGCCACAACTTTCTTTCTTCCTGTTGCCGCTCTTGCCAAACGAAGGGCAACCATGACGGCTTCTGTTCCTGAATTATAGAAAGCGACCCTTTCTACTCCGGTACATGTGCGGATTCGATCGGCAACTTCACCGGCGACGTCCGACATTGGGCCGAGCGGAGGCAATGATGAACGGATTGAATCATCGATAACTTGTGTAATAAAGGACGGATGATGGCCGAAAAGGTTAACCCCGAATCCCATGGTGATATCGATATATTCGTTTCCGTCAATATCCCACATCTTGGAACCGTCAGAACGTTCGGCAATAATCGGGTACACGATTTCCTTCCAATATGAACGGAAACTGGACAAGTTGCGGTTATTTGCATGAGCAAATCGGGTTTTGTCCGTATATTGTTTGGAACCTTTCGTTTTGTCTGCGTATTTCCCGATGAAATCTGCTAAGTATTGTCTTTGCTGTGCGGTATAGTGTCCCTGTTCATGCAAGTTCTGAGGCTGAAAAGGAACATAGGGCTTCGCATCTTGAGCCAATTTCTTTTCTGCAGTGACGGTCGGATTCCCCTGCTTGACAGAAGGAATTGATTTTTCCTGCGCTTTAGCGTATTCTTTCACATTGGAATGTCCGCTGTTTCTCAGCAAATTAAAGCTATTTAATTGAGCTTGCAAGGTATCCTGAATTAATTGATTCTGAGAAGCGATTATTTTTTCAAGCATATGCCCTTGATGCTCTTCTCTGTGACTAGATTCAGGCTGTGCTTCCGAAATGGACAGTTTTTCCTGCGCCGGAACATTCTCTTGAGGCGGGGCGGATTCAAAGGACGATGGTGCGGTCTCAGCCAAGTAATCTATGACACTTTGAAGGTTGTTCATCGTATCAAAAAAACGATCCATCGGGATGTCTACACCAAATTCGTCAGCAATGGCTTTTTTGACCTGTGACAGCATAATGGAATCCATTCCGAGCCCGATAAAATGAGCATTCAGATCAAGCTCATCCGCTCTGATTCCCGAAGCATTGCCGATTACAGTTTTCAGGAAGGATTCAATATGCGCCTTCGTTTGATTCATATTCAATGCCGCTTCTCCTCTCTCTTCGCCCTTGTTTAAGCGCAAATGGTCCGCTTCAGCCCAGCAGCGGTTCCGTTCAAACGGATACAGGGGCAATGGCGTTTTTTGTACAGTTTCACCGGCATAAAGCGTGCGCCAGTCTATAACGGCTCCTTGCACAAATAATTCGGCGGCGCGATTCAGCCATGTGATTCGTTCATCATGCGTGCGGATTCGCTGCTCAATCAGATTAGCGGCTTGTTTATTCAGCTCTTCTTTATGGACAGGCTGCATTTCCTTCAAGTTCTTATACCCCATGTGTACCCCGGGAAGATGACCGTCTCCCTGAACCACGGAGGCCAGCTTGTCACGTAATTCTTGCTTATTGGATACAATTAATGCAATACCATGATCCAAATGAGCTCTTCCCGTACTGGCTGTATAGCAAATGGACTTCAATGAAGCTTGGCTGTCATCCGATGCATATTGCCGATACTGCTGTGCGAGTTCATAGAGTGAATGTTTAGTATGGGCGGATAAAACAAATAGGTGCGGCTCATTTTCATTCTCGGGTGCATACTCACTTTGAGAGGTGTATTCTTCCAACACCACATGAGCATTCGTTCCGCTGAAACCGAACGAGCTGATTCCGCCTCGCAGCGGCTCGTCACCAGGTGTGAACTCCGCAACTTCCTGATTTATATAAAACGGTGAAGAGTGAAAATGAATGAGCGGATTAGGCTCCTTAAAGTGCGCTAACGGCGGGTTTTTTTGTGATTCAGCATGAGGACAGATTTGATCAGCCCAACGATGCCTGCCGCTTCGAACAAATGGCCAATGTTCGACTTAACAGAACCAATCGCGCAAAATTGTTTTTTTGCCGTATACTTTTCAAACGCTTTACAAAGCCCGTTAAATTCAACAGGATCGCCAAGCTTGGTTCCGGTGCCATGCGCTTCGATGAAAGACAGCGTTTCAGGATCGATTCCCGCGTCTTTCCAGGCCGTCTCAATAACCTCAGTCTGAGCTGCCGGGTTCGGTGCGGTAATCCCGGCGGTTGTTCCGTCTTGATTCATCGCGCTTCCTTTGATCACGCCGTAAATATGATCTCCGTCGCGAACCGCATCCTGCAAAGGTTTTAACAGGACTGCCGCCGCGCCTTCGCCTGAGCCCGTGCCGTCTGAATCTTTGCTGAACGTTTTAGTGTACCCATCCGAAGATTCCATATCAAGCCCGATACGCAACGGCAAGAGCGATGTCCGGATACCTCCGGCAAGAGCCATTTCACACTCGTCAGAAATTAAAGATTTGCATGCCATATGAACGGCAGCAAGCGATGAAGAACAAGCTGTATCCACTGTGACCGCCGGCCCTTTTAAATTTAAGAAATAAGCGATTCGGCTGGCTAACACGGAAGGAAGATTGCCTACAATATATTGATGAAGTTCCTCCGGATAATTCGCAGAAAGGAGGCGCTCATAATCGTAGCCTACCTTCGAGTACCCTGCATATACCCCGACCCGACTCCCGTTCATACTGTCGCCGGCATAGCCCGCATCTTCAATCGCATGCCATGCAGACTGCAAAAACAGTCTTTGATTGGGATCCATAAACTGAGCCGTTTTAGGAGCTAAACCAAAGAACGAATAATCAAAGCGGTCGATTTCATCTAAATAGCCGCCCTTCACAAACTGATTTCCATTGAATTCACTTTGGATGGACTTTAAATAATCCGCCGCATCTTTCAGCCGGGATGCAGGGAATTCTCGAATGCCGTTCTCTCCCTTTTCAAGCAGATCCCAAAAATCACTTTTAGTCGATGCTCCTGGGACATTGAGCGACATCCCGATAATGGCGATATCTTTCGGCGTCACATGGCTTGGTTTCGCTGTCACGTCATGCTTGATTTCAGCCCGGCTTTCAGACAGATATGCAGCTAAATCAGTGATAGAAGGATAGGTAAAGAGATCTGAAACGGCAAGCTCGCGTCCAAATTTCTGTTCTACGCGCTCGGCAATCTGCGATAACTGCAATGAATTTGCCCCCATATCAAAATAACTATCAGTGAGGTGAACCTTTTTTCCATCGAGCACGTGGGAAAAGATAGATAGCAATTCCGTTTCTATCTCATGAATGGGAGTCTGTCCGGATTTCTCCGGGCTGCTCTCCAGAAATTGATTGATGGCGGCAGACTCTATTGAAAAATTCCCTGCCTCATACTGTCTGGCAAGTTCATAGCGCTTAACCTTTCCACTGGTAGTCTTAGGGAGTTTTCGGATCGGAAGGACTTCTTTTATGCTCCAGCCGCCCCGCTTGTACAAATGCTTTTTAATCTCTTTGACTAGCGGCGCGAATTTTTCTGGTGATTTTTTGAAAACAACAAAGAGCACGATGTCTCCGCTTCGCGTTTTTTGATCATATACACCGCAGGCGGCAACCCTTCCTAAGTCAACCTCTTCCATTTCAATCGCGACCCGTTCAATATCGTGCGGGTAGACATTTTTTCCGTTCACAAATATAATGTCCTTTTCTCTTCCGGTTACGACTAAGTTACCATTTTCACTAATGAATCCGAGGTCTCCTGTTTTTATCCAGCCGTCAGAAGTTAGTGCTTTGTCCGTACTTTCGGGGTTGTTATAATACCCTTGCGTCACATTGTCTCCTTTGATCTCGATATGACCGATGATTCCGTCTGCTACTCGTTCATTTGCTCCGTCGGAGATTCGAATCTGGCAATAGTCTATGGGTTGTCCCACTTCGACGAATGAGGCGCAATTTTGATCCTCTTTGCTGACGTTTACAGCTCTTTCACCGAGGTTTAAATAGTCGCGATGCAGATAAACGGGAACGAATTCTTCCTCTGGTTTAGAGGACGCTGCGCCAACCGAAGCTTCCGCTAAACCGTAAACATTCAAAATGGCGGATCTCTTCATATTGAATGCTGCGCATCTGGTCAAAAATTCGTCACAGAGCTCCGGCAATATCGGTTCTGCACCGTTTGCGATGACTCTGATGTGGGATAAATCCCAGTCTGGTTCGTTTTTCAGAAATTTAAGGAAGTAGTTGTATCCGAAATTAGGAGAGGATAGAATGCTAGCTTTGTGTTCATGGGCTTTTTTCATCCAAAGAATAGGTCTGCGAATAAATAATTCTGTAGGCATCAGATGTTGGTTGATTCCGACTAAGAAGGGAACAAGGTGGTAGGCGATGAGCCCCATATCATGCGTTAAAGGCATCCAGGATAAGAAAGAGTCTTTCGAGTCAATGGACAGGACATTCCGAATGGCGCACGTGTTATGTATTAAGTTGTGATGCGTTAACATGACTCCTTTTGGATCTCCTGTCGATCCTGAAGAAAATTGGATAAAAGCCAGTTCATCCGCATCAGGTTCATATAACGAAGCGGGGTAATCGTAGGTTTGATCTTGAATGATGTCAGATTTCCCGTTTAATTGCTGATGGAAATCATGTAAATCGTGTTCTTCAGCGTATTTCTTTATTTTGTTCAATACTTTTTCAGAGGCAATCAAATACGGGTGATTTAATATATTCCAAATGCGCCAGACCTTCAGCTTATGGTCATCATCTTCTCCGATACTGATCGGTACCGGGATCATTCCTCCTAATAAACAAGCCCAAAAAGCAACGACAAATGATTTGTTTTCTTGGATTTGAAATACAATTTCCTGCTTCGGCTGAATGCCGATATGCTGTAAATAACCAAGATACCCTTGCGCCTCATCAAACAATTGGCGGTAAGAGACAACTGTCTCGTTTTTATCGGATTCGATAAAACGGATCCCGCGATCTGAAATATTGCTTCTTTCCCGAATGACATCGACTAAGGTTTGGAATTGACTGGTATACATAGGTACCCTCCTGGGCGCTTTATTTTAAAATCCGTAATTGTTCCCAAGCCGGAAGCTGTTTAGCCTTGCAAATTAATTTGCATAAATGGATCGAATGTTCGAGTTCTTGTTCTGAAAGCTCATCTCCATGTCTTTCCATTCTCTCCTTCAGCTCATGGATTTGCGTAAATAATGGGGTCGTCATGTTGGAATAAGCCAATGAATCCTTGTTGTAATTTCGCGCAATGACGGTTTGAATCATCAATTTATTCAGTTGTTTTTTGCGTAAACGGACAACAAGTTTATTTCTTACCGCTGAATTGGAAAGCTGGTGAATATCAGATGTCTGTCCTAAAGGATAAGGTGCAATGTGATTCGTTATTTTTTTCAGCAGACCGGATAAGACATTGTTCGGCCCCATTTCGATGACTTCCGTGACTCCTTGTAGAAGCAAGTAATGTATTGATTCCGCCCATCTAACCGGCATCGTCATGTGCTGCTTGAGATGTTCGTTGATCGAATTTCCGCTGCTGTATGGGTGTGCGGTGACATTCGAAATGATCGGCCATGCGGCATCCCGGAAGGAATACTGGTGTAATACAGTCTGGAATTGTTCGGATGCTGATCGTATCATCGAACTGTGAAAAGGCGCACTGACATTCAAATAAGTATATTTAGCCCCCTTTTCCTCCGCCATCCTGATGACACGTTCCACAGCTTCTCTATGTCCGGAAACCACATGCTGCTGGTCTGAATTCATGCAGGCGACATCTGCCGGACATTCTTCCGTCGACACTTTTGAACATATTTCTTGCAATGTTTGAAGAGAAAGCTGAGTCACGGCGGCCATCGTCCCCTGCTGCTGAGGGTCCGCATTTTGCATAAGAATTCCCCGCTGTCTTACAAGTGTAACGGCATCATGAAAAGAAAGGGCGCCCGCACAGACAAGCGCTGAGTATTCTCCTAAGCTATGACCTGCAAGAAAGCGAGGCTTAATCCCTATTTCCTGCATATACACTTGAAAAGCAATCACACTGACCGTTAAAATAGCGGGCTGTGCATTCATTGTCTTTGTCAATTCATTCATATCACCGTTAAAACACAGTTTTTTTATATCAAAGGAGATCGCATCGCTCGCTTCTTCAAATAACCTCTTTGCGAGCACAAAATCATTCCAAAAAGGTTTGCCCATTCCTACAAATTGAGACCCTTGTCCAGGAAATAAAAAGGCAAGATTGTTCATGAGCTTCCTCCGATCACATTGAAGATGGATACAATTTTATACAAAATATCCCTATATCTAACATCCTAGCATGATTATAATAAATGTGTATAGAATACTTTTGGAGGAGTTATTGTTCGATTTTACAAAGGGCCTGGATACATTTATTCATGAAATATAAGCGTGGGCTGACACTGAAAAATCAGTCTTAAAGAGAGATGATAAAAGCCGGGATGGAAGTCTGTTACCGACTCTTCTTCACTTAGATAGCGCCCTTGATGTTCATTGTTTTAGGGCTATTGACATAATTGTGTCGGAAATTACATATTTTCTTTTTTATTGTAAATGTTAATTTGTATATTTGTGAAGGATTGTAAATTGATTGTGGCTGATTATAGATGTTGCGCGCGGAACTTCTCAATCTATTGAATTTTGACAACTTCTTCTGCTGATTCCTGTTTCCATTGTTCTCTTCTTTGTAAGACACTTCTTTATCATTCCGCATTCCCCTTTCGAAATCCGTCATATTTTGTCATCTTTCTGTGAACAAAGTTTTCAGGCACAATAAAACAGCCGCGTTCAGAGCGGCTGTTTTTTTCAAGATCATAAGAACTATTGAGCAGTATTCCCGCCGTCCATGACCTGTGGCGCCTTTTGCTTTGTCGCTGCTCAAGCAGCGATCTCTTTCTCCTTCCCTGACAGCAGATGTTTTTGGGGAACGACCTGGAAGATGACGTCCTCTCCCATCTTGAAAAAAATGATTAAAAGTTAACACTTATACAGAACATTAAAATTCCTAGCAAAATGTTAACTTAATGAATCTGCAAGGCCTCATTACTTTTTCATGTTTTGTTCATATTTTATTAATTGTTTATTCAACACTGTCCGCTAAAGTAATCCATATCAACAAATATGACAGCCATATGCATCTTTTATGAAGGGAGGTCAAAACCGGGTGCCGTTATGTTGAAAGAAAAAATAAAAACATTAGGCCGTTTTTGCACCGTGGGCGTCGGCAATACGCTGATAGATTTTGGTGTCTTCTTTCTTCTCACCGCTTGTCATGTCCCTTATCTTCCGGCACAGATCTGCTCCTATTCGGCAGGTATCATCAACAGCTATGTGTGGAACCGGAATTGGACGTTTCGTGTAAAACGTAAGGCTGACGGAAAAGAGATCGTGCGCTTTCTCATGATTAATATTGCCGCGTCGGGGATCACCTTTTTGCTGCTTTATTTGTTTCAAAAAGGCGGCTGTTCGCTTTTGGTGAGTAAGCTCGCCGCCACTATCGGCGGAATGATGATGAATTTTATCGGAAACCGAATCTGGGTATTTGGAGATTCGCTGAAAAACATACAGGATCAGGAGTGAAGATGAATGAGAAAAAAAGTAAGAAAAGCGGTCATTCCCGCAGCGGGTTTAGGAACGAGATTTCTGCCGGCGACAAAGGCGCAGCCGAAAGAAATGCTCCCGATCGTCGACAAACCAGCCATTCAATACATTGTAGAAGAGGCCGTAGAGTCAGGAATTGAAGATATACTGATTATTACAGGAAGAAACAAACGCTCGATTGAAGATCATTTTGACCGGTCGGCGGAATTGGAATTCAATCTGCGGGAAAAAGGCAAGACGGAGACGCTTAAGGAAATGCAGCAGATTGCTGATTTGGCCAACATACATTATATCCGCCAGAAAGAACCGCTCGGCTTAGGCCATGCGGTGCTGTGTGCGGAGCATTTTATCGGAGATGAGCCTTTTGCCGTTCTATTAGGTGATGATATTATGGTGTCTGAAAAGCCGGCTCTTCGGCAATTAATGGATGTATACGCCGCTTATGGCACAGAGATTGTCGGCGTACAGCCTGTTCTCCCTGAGGATGTCAGCAAATATGGCATTATTCAGACATCAGGCTCTCAAGGCCATGTGTATGAAGTGAACGATTTAGTTGAAAAGCCGTCTCCGGAAGAAGCCCCTTCCGAAATTGCAGTGATGGGACGATATGTACTGAATCCTTCTATCTTCCCTGTTTTGAAGTCGATCGGGAGAGGCGCAGGCAATGAGATTCAATTAACAGATGCACTTCGTGAGGTTTGCCGTACCCAGCCTATTCATGCGCGGCTTCTGGAAGGAAAACGATATGACATTGGCGATAAATTGGGCTGTTTTAAAGCAAGCACCGAAATCGGCTTAATGCGTCCTGAAATGAGATCTCAGCTTTTAGCTTATTTAGAAGAAGTGCTCAAACGGGAAACAAAAGAAGTGCTGCGATAAAAAAATTTGTAACCATCTTGCTCGTCAATCAGTCATATAATAGTGAAAAAGATAAGGACAGGTTGTGAAGAATGTGGGCAGTTTGATAAGCGAAATTTTAACTTGGCTGACGAATATGGGATATGCGGGCATTGCAATTGGGTTGATGATCGAAATCATACCGAGTGAAATTGTATTGGCCTATGGCGGCTATATGGTATCGGAAGGCACGATTGGATTTATCGGCGCCATCATTGCGGGGGTTATCGGGGGCACCATTGCCCAGATCTTTATTTATTGGATCGGACGCTATGGCGGCAGGCCGTTTTTGGACAAATACGGGAAGTACTTATTGATTAAAAAGCATCACATTGACATGTCAGAAAACTGGTTTCAAAAGTATGGTACGGGAGTTGTCTTCTCGGCACGTTTTATACCGGTTGTCAGACATGCGATATCAATTCCCGCAGGCATTGCCAAAATGCCGTTTCTCAAATTTGTGGTACTGACTGTACTTGCTATCATTCCGTGGTCTATCCTGTTTGTTTATTTAGGCATTCAGCTCGGAAGCCAGTGGGATGACGTTGAGAACATTGCAGGCACTTATACAACACCGATTATGATACTGGCTATAGTGGTCATTGCACTTTATTTTGTCATAAAAAAACGCACAGCCATTTTTAAACGATAGCTTATGGATATGCATAGGGAGGACTCTCCCCTATGCATATTTTTTGTTATTTTCGATGATGATTTGAAAGCTTCATATGTTCCGCTAAAAATGCGACAAACACTTCATCCCGTACAAGAGATGCCGCGTAATTCCTTTTAATAAACCATTCTGCTTCCTCAAAAGCCGCGAAGGTTTCGTCCTGTGTCTCCCCGTTAATTTGAATGTTCCATGCGTTGTCCAAAGGAAACAGGAAGAATCTCATTTGTTCGCGATTTTCGTATAATGAGCCGTTTGCCGACCCTTTCAGATTATAGAAATTACGGAATGCATCTGGGCGGACCGGTTCCATTCGGAATGCTTCAGCTACAAACAAATCGTATACTTCGTCCGTTATGGAACAGCCTGAAGCCTTCGCATGCCCCCCGCCTCCGTACCGGCCTGCTACTTCTGAAACATCAATGTAATCATGAATGGTACGCAAGCTGGCTCGTTTTGATCCCATGCTTAAAATGGCAATGTAATCAAGATGCGGATTGTCTTTTCCGAGTCTGTTTCCGAGTTCAGAATGGTATGATTCTGCGTGAACGATACCTACACAGTGTTCGTGAACAAAGGTTTGCACCATTTCTCTTTTTTTCCTGCGAAGGTAGCGCTCGATTTTCTCTTCTTCTAAATCAAGCAGTTTCACTTCAAATTCATCAAAGAAGAATTCGTCATGGGCAGAAAGCCGCTGAATCATTTTTTGTTCAAATTCATCGATTGAAAGCAAAAAGAAAAGGTCATTGAGCCGCTTTGCCTGTTTTTGATCGTACTGCTCCCATTCCCAAGTGTCGTATTGGCGGATGAGCTCTGTAAATTGATCTAAGGCGTTTGTCGGCTTCATCAGATCATTTTGGACAAGATAGTCGTATAAAAGAGATGTGGCCGATGCAAGACGTCCGTCATCGTATTCCACCTGGACAAATCCCCACTCATGCTCATTCAAATGAAGGGCTGTTTTATGGTGGTCAATCAGTTTCACTTTTCCGCCCGCATGGACATACTCGTTCAGCCTCTTTTCATTTTCTTCATTGACAGCCAGATCCGTGATAAATAAGGCATCGTGTCTGCTGCTCTCTTTTGCTTTTTCTAAAAAGTATTGGACTTGAGCGTTTAAGCCGTTGACAGAGTTATAACGGACCTCAACTTCTTTCCCGAAAGCCAATTTCGCAACGATCCCGCACCCTACTCCGTCCAAGTCGTTATGTGAATATAAATGGTACATAATAAAGGCCCCTTTTTATCATACTGGAGATTGCCGCTATAGGTGTGCGGCAGCCTTTATTTACTATTGTAAAAAACAGAGGGTTTTATGCACAGTTGATTAGTTTACATAATAAAATTATCTAAAACAATAAAAAGAGCGCTTATTTCACGCTCCTGGTACTTCCTTTTAAACTGGATAGACCGGATGTTTTCGATTGGTGAATGTTATTTCCTTTGTCATGTAAGCCATAAGCCGTTTGTGCAATTCCTCGCGCAATGAATTGGCTGGGATTACCGCGTCAATGATCATCTCTGAAGCCAAGCGGTAGATATTGATGTCCTCTTTGTACTCCTCCCGTTTGCTGCTGATAAATTGAGCCCTCTCTTCTTTCGGCAGCTCGGAGATTTTTTTGGCGTAGACAGCGTTTACGGCTGCTTCAGGGCCCATTACGGCGATTTGTGCGGTTGGAAGCGCTATACAGCAATCCGGTTCGAAAGCCGGTCCGGCCATAGCATATAATCCCGCTCCATAGGCTTTTCTGACAATTACAGAAAGCTTGGGGACGGTTGCTTCTGACATCGCTGAAATCATTTTGGCTCCATGACGGATAATTCCGGCCTGTTCTACCTTTGTGCCGATCATAAAGCCGGGAATGTCCGCTAAGAACAGCAATGGAATATGAAAGGCGTCGCATAATGTGATAAATTTAGCGGCTTTGTCTGCAGAATCGTGGAACAAGACGCCGCCTTTTACTTTCGGCTGATTCGCGATAACTCCGACAGGCTGTCCGTGAATCCTCGCAAGACCTGTAATGATTTCCGGTGCGAATAAAGCTTTGATTTCAAAAAAAGAGCCTTCATCTATTACACGATCGATCAGCTCAAACATATTAAAAGGTGCATTTTGGTTTTGCGGAATAACGTCGGAAAGCGGTATCTCAAAGGGCTTTGGCGGCCGTTTTTCTTGTACAGGCGCTCTTTCTTTATAATTTGCCGGAAAGTAAGATAAATATGAGCGTGCCAAGTGAATGGCTTCTTGTTCAGTTTCTGCGAGAATATCTCCGCAGCCGGAAACTGAACAATGCATGCGGGCGCCTCCCATCTCTTCAAGTGACACCTTTTCGCCGATCACCATTTCTGCCATCCGCGGCGAGCCTAAATACATAGATGCGTTACCGTCTACCATGACGACAATATCGCAGAAGGCAGGAATATACGCACCCCCAGCTGCGGACGGGCCGAATAGAAGGCAGATTTGGGGAATGCGCCCTGACAATTTGACCTGATTGTAAAAAATTCTCCCTGCGCCTCTTCTGCCCGGAAATACATTGATCTGGTCGGTGATTCTGGCGCCTGCCGAATCGACTAAATAAATGAGCGGACAGTTTAATTTTTCTGCTGTTTCTTGTATTCTGATGATTTTTTCGACTGTTTTTGCTCCCCAGGAGCCTGCTTTCACTGTAGAATCATTTGCCATGGCGCAGACGGTTTGGCCGCCGATTTTACCGATGGCGGTTACGACTCCGTCGGCGGGAAGCCCGTCTGACATACATTCTGCAAAAAAAGCGTCCTCGAGCTCGATGTCATCGTCAAATAAAAGGGCAAGCCGCTCTCTAACAAAGAGCTTGCCTTTTTCTTGGTTGCTGCGATGATACTTCTCCGCTCCGCCTTTTTGTATTCTTTCCGCCCGTTCTGTTCGTTCTTTTTCATAATCCATAAGGCGTTCCCTCCGATCTTTATTCTCCCGTGTATACGGCACGTCTTTTTTCTTGAAAGGCTTGAAGTCCCTCTGTCCTGTCCTTTGTCGGGATCGTGTGTTCATATGCTTTTTGTTCAATTGATAATCCCGTTGCAAGGTTTGTTTCCAATCCTTTATTGATCGCGAATTTAGCCTGGCGGACGGCAATTGGTCCGTTAGCTGAAATGGCTTCTGCCAGTTCCTCTGCTTTCGCCATAAGCTCACAAGAAGCCGTAACATGCTCTACAAGGTTTATCTCTTTGGCTTCATGTGCGGTTATGCGTCTGCCTGTATAAATGAGTTCTTTTGCTTTTCCTCTGCCGATCAGACGCGGAAGTCTTTGTGTCCCTCCTGCGCCCGGGATAATGGCTAAAGCCGTTTCCGGAAGGCCTAACGTAGCGTTCTTGGCTGCTATTCGGATGTCGCATGCCAATGCCAATTCAAGCCCGCCTCCTAAAGCACTTCCGTTTATGGCTGCTATCACCGGCTGCGGCAAGGCTTCGAGTAAAGCAGCGGTTCTGTGAATGAGGGAAACACTTTTGAGAACCTGATCTTGTTTCATTTTTATTCTTTCTTTCAAGTCTGCTCCCGCACAGAACGCTTTTTCACCGGCGCCTGTCAGGATGACGCAGCGGATTTTCGTGTTGAATTCGATTTCTTGGAGAGTGGATTGCAGGTCTCTAAGCATTTCTGCCGAAAGGGCATTTGCCGCATGGGGCCTGTTAAGGGTGATGACAGCAATTTGTTCTGTTTTTGCAGTGAAAAGAATAGATTCTCCCATTGGTATTTCCTTTCTTTTATAAAGATGATTTATACACCTGTAAATTTCGGCTCGGAAGATGTTTCCCGATTTTCTCCTCGATCCATTTGGCTGCTGGAAGCAACTTGGCGAGCTTTACGTTTGTTTCAATTCCCATTTGATCAAGCATGTACACGATATCTTCTGTCGCAGCATTTCCCGATGAACCTGGAGCATATGGGCAGCCGCCAAGACCGCCCGTTGAACCGTCAAATGTGGTGATGCCCATTTGCAGAGCGGTGAGAATGTTGGCGAGAGCCGTTCCCCTTGTATCATGAAAGTGGAGGGCGAGCTGGCTTGCCGGGAATCGTTTCAAAAGCGCTTCAAGTATGATTTCAACCTGTACAGGATTTGCGGCGCCGATCGTATCTCCAAGCGATAGTTCAGAAATTCCGAAATCAAATAAAGATTCTGCAAGGCGAATCACTTGTTCGATCGGTACATGTTTTTCATACGGACAGCCGAAAACTGTGGAGAGATAGGCTCTTACTGTAAGATTTGCTTTTTTTGCGTCGTCTGTTACTTGTTTGAGAACTTGGAGAGTGTCAGCAGTGGATTTGTTGATGTTTTTTACGTTGTGTGTTTCGCTTGCGGACATAAAGACAGAAGCTTCGTCAATACCCCCTTCCAGCGCATTCTCCAGTCCCATTTGATTAGGGACAAGTGCTGCGTACGTGACGCCTTTTACCCGGCTGATGCCTTTTGCCACATCTAGAGCATCTCGAAGCGCGGGAATCCATTTTGGATGAACGAAGGATGTTATTTCGATATAGGAGAGTCCTGTCTGGGAAAGCTGGTTGATCCAAGCGATTTTGTCTTCTGTTGCAAGCCACACCGGTTCGTTTTGCAAGCCGTCCCGCGGGCCGACTTCTCTTAACATGACTTTTTTAGGATAGGACATGGTAAGCCTCCCCGATTATTGAGTTGGATCGTTCAGTTCGAGCAGCACATCACCTTCATTCACGAAATCACCTTCCTTTTTTTTCACTTCTTTGACTGTTCCGCTTCTCTCTGCAACAATCGGGATTTCCATTTTCATTGATTCTAAAATGGCGACTTCCTGGCCTTTTTCAACGTGGTCTCCGGCTTTGACATGCACCTTCCACAGGTTCCCTGCCATTTGAATGTGTATCGTCATGACAGCTGCCTCCTTATAAGTTGTTTTTCAAAAAATCAGTCGTGACGTCTCCTTTTTTGAATGCTTCTGATGAAGCAGCCTGTAAGAGAAGCGGAATATTCGTTTTGATGCCTTCTATCCGATAGTCACGGAGCGCCTCCTTTAGCCTCTCAATCGCTTCCTCTCTGTTTGGGCCTTTGACGATCATTTTGGCGATCATCGGATCGTAAAAAGGCGTAACTGCGCTCCCTGTTGCTACTGCACATTCGTGTCGGACTCCATATTGTTCCGGGAGAGAAAAAGCGGTGATTGTTCCCGGTGACGGATAGAAGGTTTTCGGATCTTCCGCATATATTCTGACCTCTATGGCATGCCCGTTTCGTTTTATGTCCTGCTGAGAGAATCTGAGAGTCTGTCCCTCCGCAACCCTTAATTGCTGCTCAACTAAATCTAAACCTGTAATTTCTTCAGTCACGGGATGTTCTACCTGCAATCTCGTATTCATTTCCAGAAAATAAAAGTTTTTATTCTCATCGACTAAAAATTCGATCGTTCCCGCATTGGCATAGCCGATCGCTTTGGCTGCTTTCACTGCCGTTTCTCCTATCTTCATTCTCAGCTCATCATCAACAAATGGAGATGGGGCTTCTTCAATGACCTTTTGGTGGCGCCTCTGGACAGAACAATCACGTTCAAACAGATGCACGGCATGCCCGTGGTGATCTGCAAGAATTTGAATTTCGATGTGGCGGGCGTGTTCAATCACCTTTTCTATATACATGGAGCCGTCTCCGAAAAAATCTGCTGCTCGCTTTTTGTTTCCTTCATACGCCTTTATCAATGCTTCTTCGTCAGGAACGAGCTGCATTCCGATGCCTCCTCCCCCTGCTGAAGCTTTCAGCATAACGGGGTAGCCGATTTCACTCGCGGCGAGGCAGGCTGCCTGAATATCTCCAAGGGATTCGGAAACACCCGGCACTACAGGAACACCTGCCTCCTCCATTGCCTTTCGTGCTTTAATCTTACTTCCCATTTTGGCAATCACAGCGGGTGAAGGACCGATAAATACAATGTTTTCTTCTTTGCAGCGTTGCGCGAAACGGCTGTTTTCTGACAATAATCCATATCCCGGATGGATGGCGTCGGCATTTGCCTTTTTCGCCGCCTCTATGATTCTCTCAATATTTAAATAGCTCTCACTGACTCTCGATTCTCCGATATAATAAGCCTCTGTTGCTGCCTTTGTATGGAGCGCATCTCTGTCTGCTTCAGAATATACCGCTGCCGTTTTGATCCCAAGGCGGCTGCACGTACGTATGATTCTCATTGCGATTTCTCCGCGATTGGCAATCAGCACTTTTGTAAACAAATGAAATCACCCCTCATTGACTTGATGGTAAGCGAAACAGCTGAATCGTTTTTTCACGCAGCTTATATTTTTGAATTTTGCCTGAGGCCGTCATAGGATACTCGTCTGTAAAGATGAAATAGCGCGGAATTTTGTGGCGGGCGATTTTCCCTTTGCAATAGGTTTTCAGCTCTTCGGGTGAAGCTGTTTTTCCCTCTTTCAGCTTAATCCAGGCAGCTGCCTCCTCCCCGTATTTTTCGTCAGGCACACCAACTACCTGTACATCTAAAATATTAGGATGGCGGTATAAAAATTCTTCTATTTCTCTCGGATAAACGTTTTCACCGCCTCTGATGAGCATGTCTTTTAATCTCCCGGTGACGCGGCAGTATCCGTCTTCATCCATCACAGCGAGATCACCGGTAAAGAGCCATCCTTCTGGGTTGATTGCCTTTTGGGTAGCTTCTTCGTCTTTATAATAGCCCTTCATCACATGATAGCCGCGGGTGCAAAGCTCTCCCTGTACGCCTCTTTGAACCTCATTAAACGTGCCGGGCTCTACAATTTTCACTTCGACCTCTGGCAAGGCTCGGCCGGTTGTTTCCACTCTTCTTTGGAAGGAATCATTAGCTCTTGTTTGTGTGATCACCGGCGAAGCTTCCGTTTGTCCGTAGGCGATTGTGATGTCTGTCATGCCCATTTTTTCAATGACAGCTTTCATCACCTCACTCGGACAGGATGATCCTGCCATGATGCCTGTTCGCAACGATGACAGATCATAAGAATCAAAATCTTGAAGATGAAGCTCCGCGATAAACATCGTCGGAACACCGTGCAGTGCTGTGCATGTCTCGTTTTCAACCGTTGTAAGGACTGTGGCAGGTTCAAATTCTACAGCAGGTACCATGGCTGCTCCGACGGACACACATGCCAAAACGCCAAGCACGCAGCCGAAGCAATGGAAAAACGGAACCGGGATGCACATGCGGTCAGATGAGGTTAATTTCATACATTCAGCGATATTTGCGGCGTTGTTGATGACATTAAAATGAGTTAGCATCACTCCTTTAGGAAATCCTGTCGTTCCTGACGTGTATTGCATGTTAATGACATCATCTTTTTCAAGGCTGCTCATTCTTGCTTCCAGCTCGGCATCTGACACTGTTTGTGCCAACATCTCTGTATCGTCCCAATGATACATACCAGGTAAACGTTTTTCACCGATATAAATCAATGTTTTTAAACACGGATAGCGTTCTGATTGCAGCTGCCCGGGCTCTGCTTCCTTCAGCTCGGGAATTAAGCTGTTCAGGATCTCAGTATAAGAAGTGCCGCGATATGAATTCATGACGATAAGTGCATCCGCATCTGATTGTCTCAGCAAGTAATCAAGCTCTTGGGATTGGCAATTTGTATTTACGGTAACGAGCACGGCCCCGATTTTTGCGGTGGCGAATTGAGCAGCAAGCCATTCCGGTATATTCGAGGCCCATATGGCTACGTGGTCTCCCTTTCCAATCCCCATCCCCATGAGACCTTTAGCGGTTTGGCGGCACAGCCTGTTGAATTGCGCGTACGTGTAGCGAATATTCCGGTCGGGATAGACAACCGCTTCTTGATCAGGATAGGCTGCTGCCGTTTGTTCCAGCAGCCTGCCGATTGTGCAATGGATGAGTTCGGACATGTGACGGTCCTCCTTTCACGAGATCAGAAAGCGTTTACATTTTATTTCAGAAGCTGTCTGGCGATCACGATACGCTGTATTTCTGATGTGCCTTCTCCAATTTCCATCAATTTTGCATCCCGCAGCATCCGTTCAACCGCATATTCTCTCATGTAGCCGGAACCGCCGTGAATTTGAATCGCTTGGTTGCATGCCCTTGTTGCCATTTCAGATGCAAACAGCTTGGCATAAGCCGCTTCTTTCGTAAACGGGCGCTTATGATCTTTCAGCCAGGCAGCTTTTAATACCATTTGCCGGGCAAGATCGATTTCCATCGCCATGTCGGCAAGTTTAAACTGAATGGCCTGAAAGGAAGAGATCGGCTGTCTGAACTGCTTTCGTTCTTTCGCATAGGCTAAGGAGGCTTCAAGTGCTGCTTGGGCAATGCCGACTGCAAGAGCGGCAATAGAAATACGTCCGCCATCTAGGGTATGAAGAAACTGTTTAAATCCTTTTGAAGGGTCGCCGAGCAGGTAACTTGCGGGTACACGGACATCCTCAAGCAAAATTTCCGCTGTATTTGATCCGCGCACGCCCATTTTATCGTACGGGCTCGTTATCGTAAGGCCGGGTGTGTCAGTCGGAACAATCAATGCGGAGATGATATTATTTCCGCTCTCATTTTTGCCTGTCACTGCTGTCACAATCACCGTACGTGCATAGCTGGCATTTGTGATCCAGCATTTTTCGCCGTTAATCACATATTCATCACCATCTATCACCGCTTTCGTTTGCGTGCCTCCTGCATCAGATCCGGCATTTGGTTCTGTCAGGCCGAATGATCCGAGTGCTTTTCCGGAAGCCAGAGGAATCAAATGCGCCCGTTTTTGTTCTTCTGTCCCGAAGTAATATAGAGGGCTTGCACCGAGTGAAACTGCAGCTGCATAGCTTAATCCTGTACTGCCGCATGCTTTGCCGATTTCTTCAACAGCTAAGGCATAGGAAATCGTATCTCCGCCTGATCCTCCATATTCCTCAGGGAAGGGGATGCCCATCAGTCCGAGATCACCCATTTTTTGAAACGTTTGTATCGGGAATTCACCCGTTTGATCTACATGTTCTGCGTGAGGAGCAATTTCTTTCTTTGCAAAATCCTTTACCATTTCACGAACCATTTGCTGTTCTTTTGTCAGCTCAAAATTCACTTGGTTTCCTCCTTCACATCTTTGTAACATCCTATTAAGTGAATTCAGGAATCATTCCCTGACAAAAGAAGTCTGAAAATTAAAACGTCAGCATTAAAATTAAACGGTGATAATAAGCATTTTCATTCGTTCGGGCTTTTGCTGATTTTAGCTTTTCGATTGGCGGACGCTGATTGTTCTTTACGTTTGCCCATGAACTGTCGCACACATGACGAACCACCTCCAGCATCAGGTTCTTTTTTGTGCGAAAATGATAATAAACCGTTCCTTGCGTAACATTTGCTTGTTCGGCAACTGATTTTAACGTCATTGTAGTTCCTTGATACTTCTTATAAATCCCCCGCTTTTTTCTGATCATCTCGATCAAAATGGCTAATCATTTTATGTACTGTCTTTTATGTTATGTTTAGGAATGATGCCGCAGTTTTCAAATACTTCGTCATGATCATAGATTGAAAATACATTTTGCAAGTGTGTCTCTTCGATCTTTTTTAATACGAAATGCTCAGATTCCAATACAGGAAATCGTTAAAAATCATTTTCTCTTAGTAATTCAGCACCGGCAATACGTTTCTTGTCTCATTCATAAAAAATGCAATTTGTTGAAAAAGACGGCTAGTAAACAGCCGTCTCTCTGCGGGCTATTGATTTATTTTTCTTTTCGAGGCCTTGCTTTCGTTATGAAGCCGGTCTGCGGACGTGACATAATACGAATATGTTTTATTTGGTTCTGCCGTGTCATCCAGGAAGGTTTGCTTGTCGCTTGTTTTTCTTGCTGTGGCCAGCAATGTTTGCTCCTGTTTTCCTTCAGCTCTGTATATTGCATAATAGGCTGTTTCCTTTGTTTTTCGATTTGATGGGTGGTCTTGTATGTGCAGGAGGTTTCCGTTATCGTCTGCGGTTACTTTGGTCAGTTTCGGTTTTTTTGGCGCTTTGCTGTCGAGCCAAGGCATTTCGGGTACCAATGCAGGCTGACTATACAGGTCGGTAATGAGTCTGTCTTTGATGCCGAGCGGATTTTTATTGAGGTCTTTGAGGCTGAAATGCATGCTTCCTTTCACCAGCTCCAGCTGACGGTTGAGGTTGATTTGTTTGGCGTATTCTTCAGGGTCGGACCAAGGCGGGTCAAAATTGTTATTGATTTTATAGGCTGCCTGCCCGATGTATAAATGAACGGGTCTGTTTTTGACCTCGTTGCTCCACCAATCAGCCAGCACGTCATAAGCGGCTGCGTTGAAGCCGATGCTCCAGTAAATTTGCGGGGCAATATAGTCGATGTCGCCTTGCTGGATCCAGTGTCTCGTATCTGCATAAAGGTCATCATAATTTCTGACGCCTGCTTTGGTATTCGATCCGGTTGGGTCGTCTTCTGCGTTTCTCCATACACCGAATGGACTGATGCCGAATTTGACATATGGTTTTTCAGCTTTGATTGTTTGATTGATTTGGCTGACAAGCTGGTTTACATTATCTCTTCGCCAGTCATCAATATCGGGAAACGTGTCTTTCCCGTATTGTTCATACTGTATGGTATCAGGAAATTCCTGTCCGGCTATTTTATAAGGGTAAAAATAATCATCCATATGAACGGCATCAACGTCATAATGCTTTACGACTTCTTCAATGCCCTCGACGATAAAATCCCTTGCTTCAGGAATGCCGGGATTATAATAAAGCTGCTTTCCGTAAGCCACGACCCAGTCCGGATGCTTTCTTGCCGGGTGATCATCAGACAATTTATTGAGATCTGTATGGTTCATCGTAATGCGGTAAGGATTAACCCAAGCGTGAAATTCAAGATTTCGTTTATGGGCTTCTTCAATCATAAAAGCGAGCGGATCATAACCTGGGTCTTTTCCTTGAACACCAGTCAAATATTCAGACCAAGGCCCGTAAGCGGACGGATAAAAGGCATCGGCCGTCGGCTTAATTTGAACAATGACGGCATTCATTCTCATTGACTGAACGTCATCTAGCAGGCTGAGATACTCCTGTTTTTGCGCTTCAATCGATAAGCCTTTTTTTGACGGCCAATCAAGGTTTAGTACGGATGCAATCCATACGGCTCTCAGTTCCCTGTCCGTTTGTGCTTTGGCCAGATACGGAACGGAGATGATTAACGTTCCGATGAGCAAGCTGACAAGAATACGTACAATCGGCTTTTGACAACCCTTCATTCTGTTTCTTCTCCCCCATTACATCGCTTTCACTATTCGTTATTACGGTATTCCCGGGCTGTAAAAGGGTGCTTAATCGGATTGAAGAAACCGGATTTATAACCGGCTGAACGTAAAAAAGTCCCGAAGCCTCTTTACCCTGCTTTAGGACTTTTTATCATTTATGAGAATTTGGACACTTTTTAACACGTCTACGAGTTTTACGCCTACGCCGACAGCTGATTCAAGAATGGCCTGTGCGCCTGCGATCGATAATATGAAAATCACCGGAACAGCGATATCAGGTAAAAAAAGATAGCCAAGCCCGATCAGGATGGCACACCAAACGCCGGCGCACCAGTAGCAATTTAACATATAGCCAAAGTTTGAGGCCGGCACGTTTTTTTCATTCACGTGCCCGTTTGCATCAACGGTTCTTTTCTTTTTCATAAAAGGTTTTCGGATGAATTCTGTAATTTTGTCGAATACAATTAAGTGTGTCAGCCTGTAACTCGCCAGTATCAGCATAAAAAAAGTAAGCCAAGAAAGATGTTCCATGACAAGCCTCCAAGAAAAAGGATGATGTTATCATTCCCCGCTTTTTTGCATCCATTCTTATGCGCGACTCTCTTGCAAAAAGAAAACCGGACAGAGATACGCTTCTGTCCGGCAAGTATTTGTTTAATGCTTATTTGGCAGCACTTTTTGATCTGAATTGATCTTGTCTAAAATATTGAGGATAATATTTGCATTCTTTTCAGCAAATTCACCTTCCAGCATGTCTTTGTGCGCGCCGTACCCGGTGTATTCAGCATAGCCTTCCTCAGCGGCGTCTTGCCATTTCTGTAATACCATAGCCCCGCTCGTTTCGGTTTGAATGCCAGCTTCAATGAAATGAATGTTTGATTTAATGCGGCCTTCATTTATTAACTGAGCCCAATATTCCTGATAGCACCTTTTTTTCTGCATCACTGTTTCTCTGATTGCTTCCGGCAGGTATGCGGCTGAGTCGTCGTTTTCGGTATCTGCTGTTATAGACTGATCCTTTTTGTAGGCGTCTACGATAATGAAGTCACTGACTTCTAATCCTTTCTTCTCCATAGCCTGTACAACCTCAAAAGCCAAGTTTCCGCCCGCGGAGTAGCCTAATAGAACGTACGGCCCTTCTGGCTGTATTTCGGTAATGCGGCTGACATATTGTTCGATGCGGCTGTCTTCCTCAATAAAATGAAAGCCATACACGGCTGCTTTGTGATTCAGCTGCAATGCCAGGTCTTTAAAATAAATCCCGAAGCCTGAAATCGGCGGGAAGCAGAACAGGTTTTTTCCGCCTTGCTGGTTCAGTTGGATCACATGCTGTTCACCGGCCGCTGACAGCTGATTAGAATAAAGCTTTTCCGCAAGCTGGGCGATCGTCGGATTTTCGAATAAGACATCAATCGGTATATCAACATGCTGATGATGTTTAAGCATGTGTATCACTTGAAGCGCTTTTAGTGAATGTCCGCCAAGAGCGAAGAAATCATCATGTATTCCGATCGTTTTAACGCCGAGTACGCTTTTCCAAATTTGCGTCAATTCCTGTTCGACCCAGTTTCTGGGCGGTGTGAGGTCCTGACGATTTTCAGACTCGTTTTCTGGAACAGGGAGTGCGCTGCGATTGATTTTTCCGTTTCCGGTAAGCGGCATACGGTCAACCCGAACCCAGCGCTGCGGAATCATGTAGTCAGGAAGCACACGTGCCAATGCAGCGCGAATTTCCTTTTCGTTTCTGCTTTCATCACTAACATAATGCGTGTATAGCTGCGCCTCTCCATCTGTTTCCAGCAAAGTAACTGCTGCTTCACGGACCCCTTCGATTTCTAACAGCCGCGCTTCAATTTCAGCGGGTTCAATCCGTTTTCCGCGAATTTTAATCTGTCTGTCAATCCGGCT
Organism: Bacillus halotolerans; assembly: GCF_001517105.1. Lineage (GTDB taxonomy): Bacteria > Bacillota > Bacilli > Bacillales > Bacillaceae > Bacillus > Bacillus halotolerans. The sequence goes on along the minus strand of NZ_LPVF01000010.1, from coordinate 17,014 downwards.
GATATATTCTAGGTTCCCATCAGGCAGCCACCGCGCCAAATCACCGGTACGGTATATTCTTTCTCCAGATATGAAAGGATCAGGAGAAAAAACGGCAGCTGTTACATCATCTCTGTTTAAATAGCCTTTTGCCACCCCGTCACCGCCCACACATAGCTCTCCGGGAACGCCTATTGGCAAGAGACATCCTTTTGCATCTAAGATGAAAGCGGTACAATTGCTGATCGGTTTCCCGATCGGGATAGGAGTGGCATAGTCTCTTTTAATTTCAAAAAAGGTTGAAAACGTCGTGTTTTCTGTCGGTCCATAGATATTATAAAGCGAAAGGTTCGGACACGCGCGCCTGACAGCATTTATAAGCTCAGGCGACAGCGCTTCGCCCCCGACATATAGCGTATGAAGCCTGTGAAACATATTAGCTTGAGCTTGTGCCAGCTGATTAAAAAGAGCGGTTGTCAAAAACAGCACAGAGATGTTGTTTTCAATTAAATACGCGCCAAAACGATCTGGTGTCAGCATTGTTGATTTATCAATGATATGCAGCGTTGCTCCTTTTAAAAGCGCTCCAAACATTTCAAAGGTGACGGCGTCAAAGCTGATGGACCCTGTCAGGATAAACCGGTCATTTACAGAAGCTGATGTGTAATTGCTGTTGCAAACAAGGGACACGACATTGCGATTGGTAATCATGACGCCTTTAGGCCGGCCTGTCGAACCGGAAGTATACATGATGTACGCGAGATCATCCGGGCCAGTGACGATTTCCAAAGGTTTCGTATGTTCTTCAATCATCGCCTCCGCATCTGCAGAAATAAAGGTTCCTGCAAACGCTGTGTTTGGCTCCAGTCCTTTTTGAACAATCAGAATAGCGGCTTTTGTTTCGCCGAGCATATAGCTGATCCGTTCAGGCGGAAGCTCCGCGTCAAGAGGAAGGTATGTCCCCCCTGCTTTTAAAACAGCCAGTACACTAATGATGAATTCAGGAGAATGACCAGCCAAAATACCGGCTGTTCCGTTTCGGCGCAGCCCGTTTTCATACAATGTTCTGGCCAGTGCATCCGATTTTTGATCGAGTTCACGATACGAAATGGACCTATTTCCGTAAACCAGAGCTGTTTGATCTGGTGTTTTTACTGTCTGTTCGCGGAATATATCTATCACTGTTTTGTTTTTCGGATATGCCGTCGAAGTGTCGTTACATTGTGTTAAAATCTGCTCTTTTTCTTTCGGATCAAGAAAGGAAAAGTCTGCAACGGGAATGTCAGGGTGATCTGCAGCGGCTTGTAACGCTTGAGTCAGCTGTCTTTGGATGCAGGTCATCCAGGCAGCATCATACACGTGCGCATTATAGCTGAACTTGATGACGAGTTCATCACCGGGAGCAACGACAAGGTTGAAATTGTATCCTGACTGTTCAGACACTTTTACATTGTCTATTTGCAGAGGTGAATCAATCTGATCAGCTGAGTCAGCCATTTTTTGCTGTAACGGATAATTTTCAAAGACAATAATGTGGTCAATCAGTTCCTGTTTTAAGGCGGTGTTTGCCTGAATATCGAATAAAGGATGGCAGGTAAACGGCTCAGCGTCCAGCATATCTTGTTGACAGCGGCTGAGCAGTTCTGCAAACGTTTCTTCTTTGCCTGTTTTAACACGAACCGGAACTGTATTGATAAACAATCCGATCATTGACTCAACACCCGGAATTTCAGATGGTCTGCCTGAAACGACCGCGCCAAAAACGACATCGTCCGTTCGGTTGTAGCGCTGGAGCATGACACCCCAGACCGTTTGAATAAAGGTGGCAAGCGTGACGCCTGTTTGTTTGGCGGTCTCTTTCAGCTTGTCCGTCAGCTTTTGATTTAGAGTGAAAATTAATTCTTCACGGTAATACCCTTCTTTTGCTTCTCTGTCCGTCACCCGAGGCAGCTGTGAGGGGGTGCTGTAGTTTTTCAGATAAGCACGCCAGTAGTCTGCTGCCGTTTCTTTGTCTTGTTTTGTCAGCCAAGAAATATAGGTGCTGTAGGGACGAACAGGCTCCAAAGCAAGGTGATTTCCTGTATGGATAGATTGATAGATTTGCATAAATTCCTGCAGAATGATTCCGAGACACCAGCCGTCCATTAAGATGTGATGGTGGCTCCAGACACAGACATGCTCATTTTCCGCTGTTTTGAGCAGAGAAATCCGCATCAGCATGTCTTTTTGCAAATCAAACCCTTTTTTCTTATCTTTCTCCTTAAACTGTTCAATATAATCATTTTGCTCATTCGTTTGCAGGCTGGAAATGTCCTCAGTGTGCAAATGGAAATTCCGTTCTGTCATCACGACCTGCCGAGGCCCCGACAGATTGGGGACGTGCGGCAGAAATACAGTTCTGAAAATATCATGGCGGTCGATGATGGCTTGAATACTGCGCTGAAATATCTCATAGCTGAGGCTTCCTTTTATCGTAAAGAGCGACTGCTCAACATAAGCTCCCTCCTCTTTATGGAGGAAGGAATGAAACAGCATTCCCTCCTGCATATGACTCAGAGGATAAATATTCTTGATTTTTTTGGTTTTAACCATATCGCCTGCACCTTTCTATACGGTTTCATTAGTTAGTGAAAACTGAGCATATCAGCGATTTCTTGGAGCGCGTCCTCGGTCAGTTCATGATCATCAAAATCGCTGATGGTTTTTTTCTGTTTCTGTTTTGTTCAGACAGTGATCAATCAGCTTCAGTAAGTAGTGATGGCAATTCTCACAAAGCTGTGCGATTGTTTTATGCTGGAAACGGGATGTTTCATACGTCATGTTGACTGTCATTTTTCCTTCTGCTGCCATCGCACTGATGTCAAGCGTTTGCTCACGGTTCCAAGAAGTGCTGATATCTTCTCCGGTCCCGAGCGGAGAAAACGAGAAGGTGTTTTCATCAGGCGCTTCAGTTGTACGGCTGTTTTCAAATTGACCCAGATAGTTGAAGCTGATGTCCGCCGTGCCGGTGAAATCGACGCCAGTTTTCTCAGGCGGGGTCAAATATTTGAGTACACCGTAGCCGAATCCTTTGTCCGGAACGCGTCTCAGTGTATCTTTTGTTGTTTTTAACACATGAACCAAGTATTCTTCTTGATCCTTGTCGGTCAAGTCTGAATCTAGTTTGACGAATAATGGATAAATGGCGGTAAACCATCCAACCGTGCGGCTGACATCTATACCGTCTAACACATCCTCGCGTCCGTGGCTTTCTAATGACAATTTGACGGCGGATTGGTTTGTCCAATCCCGCAAAGCTAGAATCACGGAAGCCAGCAGCATATCTTGCGTATCTGTGTTATATGTGCTGTTGACACGTTTTAAAAGCGCCTCCGTCTCTTTTGTATTTAGAGAGAATGAAACTGTGTCCCGTTTTCTCTCATTTGCCGTTTGAGCGTCCATTTGATCAAACGGTAGTGCTTTTGCCTGATACTCTTCAGCTTCGCGCCAATATGAGAGCTGTTTCATAAGCTGACGGCTTTCAGCATAGTCAGCGAGTTTTTCCGTATATGCTTTGAAAGAGCTTGTTTTAGGCGGCAAATCAATGTCTTCTCCGTTTACAGCCTGACGGTATCCGGTTGCCAAATCCTCCAGCAGGACACGCCATGAGACGCCGTCAACGATGAAGTGATGAGCCGTTAGGAACAAAAAGTCTCCATCATCTGTACGGAAAAGTCCGGCCTGCAATAGCGGCCCTTTTTCCAAATTGATGTTCTGCTGAATGTCACGTACATGATGTTTAATCAGAGATTCATATTCATTGACTTCTGAACCTTTAAGATTGATGATCTGTAGGCTGTACAGCGCGTCGTCTGAATGACTGACCGGCCGATTATATTGAACCCATTTGCCTTGCTCAGACTGTGTGAACACCATTCGCAGCGCATCGTGGTGGATTGTGATGGCTTTTAACGTTTTGCGCAGCGCGTCTTCTTGGATGGAGGTGCTCCGGTGCAGCATAACAGATTGATTAAAATGGTGTTTCTCTTTTATATCTTGAGAAAGGAACCATTTCTGAACCGGTGACCACTGTACTTCCCCTTCAACCGGAGCTTGGCTGGCACTAGTATCGGAATCACGGATATAAGCTGCCAGTTCTTTAATGGTCGGATGGCTGAATAAATCTTTAACCGACATTTGTTTCCCGATTCGATGAAGCCGAGCTGACACCTGTAACGCTTTAATGGAATCTCCGCCGAGCTCAAAGAACGAATCATCAATTCCGATTTTCTCTGCACCGAGCACTTCACCCCATATATCTGCCAGTTTTTGTTCCATCTCGCTGTTCGGTGCATGAAATGTACGTACTTGATTGAATGCAGGTTCTGGAAGTGCCCGGCGATCCAGCTTGCCATTTGGTGACAAAGGAAGCGAGTCCAGCGTTTGAATAAACGCCGGCATCATATATAAAGGCAGCTGTTTATTTAATTCGGCACGCAGCATTTCTGTATTAAAGTCTTGCTCTGCCACAATGTAAGCACATAATTCGGTTTGAGCAGGCGCTGTTTCTCGAGCAAGGACAACAGCCTCTTTTACTCCATTTATACGGCGGATAACCGATTCAATTTCTTTCGTTTCTACACGGTGGCCTCTGATTTTGACTTGATCGTCCATCCGTCCTAAGTATTCGATTGTACCGTCTGCCATCCATCTGGCTGCGTCACCTGTTCGATACATCCGTTTTTCGGGCTGGAATGGGTGCTGAACGAACGTTTTTGCTGTCAGTTCCGAAAGATTGACGTACCCTCTCGCAAGCCCTGTTCCTGCTATGCAAAGCTCGCCGGCAACGCCGATTGGCTGAAGCTGATCCCCGTTTAAAATCAGCACTTCAGTATTGTCGATCGGCCGGCCGATGCATACGTTTTTCTGCCGTTCCATATGTCTCATGGCTGTGGTTGCCACACTGTTTTCTGTCGGCCCATATTCATTTGCTAGCTCTGTATTCGGGCATATTGCCATGCTGCGGTCTATCAATTCCCGGTCAGCTGCTTCTCCTGCAAGCGTGACTACTCTAAGCGTCTTCGCATCTTCCGGCTGTATGACGTCCAAAAGTGCCCGATATAAAACAGGGACGATAATCATATGTGTAATCCGATGATGAGATAGATCATGCTTAATGGACAAAATATCTTTCGCTTCGTTTTCATCAGGCAGCACTGTCTTTGCACCTGACAAAAGCGGTGTAAACATACTTGTTAAAAAGCCGTCAAACGAAAAAGAAAAGAGCTGAAGGACTGTGTCTGTCTCATTCAAAGCATAAGCATTTCGCCGCCACTGCAGGGTGTTGGCTATTCCTTTATGCTCGACCATCACTCCTTTTGGCTGGCCTGTCGTTCCTGAAGTGTAAATGATATAAGCCAAATGCTGAGGGCGTGACACTTGCGGAAGCGGTGATCCGTCGTATGTCTTCGCGTTCTCTATGGCGAATATCTCACCTTCAAAATCTTTAAGTGCTTCTTGGTCCGCAGCAGGTAAAGTGATGAGCAGTTTGGTTCGGCTGTCGCCCAGTATATAGCGTTTCCGTTCCGCCGGGTATTCCGGATCAATCGGCACATAACAGCCGCCGGCTTTCCAAACGCCCAGAATGGCTGCAATCATGCTGAATGAACGAGGCATCATAATTCCGACTGGTGTGTCCGGTTTAACCCCGCGGTCTCGCAGGGCCCATGCAATGCCATTGGACCATTCGTCCAGTTCCTGATAGGTGAGCGTGTTTTCTCTGCTGACGAGTGCAGGAGCATTCGGAGTCAGCGCTGCTTGTTTTTCAAACAGCTGATCGATTGTTTGCACTTTATGTTCATTTTCTTGCCCGCTGTTAAACTCATTCAGCAGTTTGTTTCGCTCTTCATGAGTCAGAATGTCGATATTGTTAAGACGTGTGTTCGGATTTTTGACAATATGACTCAGCAACTTTGTCAGGTGATATGTCCATTGTTTTATCGTTGCTTCTTGAAAAAGTGCAGTCGAATATTCAAATTTCAAATGAATTTGCTCGTCACCCTCAGAAGCCTGCAATGTGATATCAAACTTAGAAACATGATGAGAAACGCCGGCCGGCTGGAGTTGTATGTCAGCCAGCTCAAAAGTCTGTTGCTCTGTATTTTGAACGACTAACATCGCATCAAACACTGGATTTCGGCTCATATCCCTTGTTACGCCGAGCTTGTCGACAAGCTCTTCGAACGGATAATCCTGATGTTCGTAAGCTTCCAATGCAGTCTCGCGCACTTCCTGCAAAAATTGCGTAAATGGCTTACCGCCCTCCGGGCGTGTCCGAAGCGCCAGGGTGTTGACGAACATTCCAAGTATCGGCTCAAGGTCTTTGTGAGGACGTCCGGCAATTGGTGACCCGACGATGATGTCTTCCTGTCCGCTTAAGCGCGCCAATAACGCTGTGTAAGCTGCCAGGAGCACCATGTACAGGGTGCTTCCGTTCTCGCGTGCGAGTTTGTGAAGTCCGGCTGTGAGTTCTTGATCGAGCATAAATGAGACTTGATCACCCGCGAAGCTTCGCACCGGCGGCCGGGCGTAATCAGCCGGCAGGTCCAGTACGGGCAGCTCGCCTTCGAGCTGCTTCAGCCAGTACACCTCCTGCGTCTTGTACGTGTCTCCTTTTTTAAAGGCCTCCTGCCATACGGCATAGTCTTTATATTGAATGTGAAGCGCAGGTAGCTCTTGATTGGCGTACAGCTCCCCGAATTCCCGAATGAGCGTATTGACTGACACACCGTCTGAAATAATGTGATGCATATCGACCAGTAATAGATGCCGCCCGTCTGATACCTTGACGACCCCCGCTCGGAACAGCGGAGCTTGGCTGAGTTCAAATGGCTGGATAAACGCTGCCGCGGCTTCCTGTTCAGTTTGTCCGCCGAGCACAGAGGTGCGGAATGTAAACGGCACTTCGTCATGGATGCGCTGAACAGGCTCGCCGTCTGCGGCCGTTGTAAAGGACGTGCGCAGTGACTCGTGGCGTTTGATCAGCTTTTTGAATACGGCCTCCATTCTTGTAAGATCCAGCTTTCCTTCCAGCTCCAAGACTGCCGGCATATTGTAGCCTGTGCCCCCATCCTCCAGCTGCTGGAGCACATACATCCGCTTTTGGGCGGAGGAAACCGGGTAGGTCTCGCGTTTTTCAGCCGGCTTAATGGCTTCATACGGACTTTCCGTTCCTTCGCTGATGACAGAAGCCAAACCTTCTACTGTCGGATGGGCAAACACATCCTTCAGCGGCACTTGGACGCCGAATTCCTTGGCGATCCGGGAGACAAGCGCGGTGGCTTTTAAGGAATGGCCGCCCCGGTCAAAAAAGTTGTCGTGAATGCCGACAGGGCCGCTTTTCAGCACTTCCTCCCACAGCTGGGAAAGCTTCATCTCTGTCAGATTTCTCGGCGCTGTGTAGGTTTCCCGATCTGCCGCTCCGTCAGGAGCAGGCAGCGCTTTTCGGTCGAGCTTTCCGCTTGGGGTAACCGGCCATTGTTCCATCTCAATGATATGAGCAGGGATCATGTAGCCCGGAAGCAAAGTCTCAAGCTGCTTGCGCACTTCATTTCTGCCGAGTCCTTCCGCATACGCACATAATTCCGCCTCGCCGCTTTCTGTACGAACGGTTACAGCCGCTTCCCGCACACCTTCAATGCTTCTGAGCGCCGCTTCAATTTCTCCCGGCTCAATTCGGTAGCCGCGGATTTTCACCTGGTCATCCAGACGGCCGAGGAATTCAACCTGTCCGTCTGGGAGCCAGCGCGCCAGATCACCCGTTTTGTACATGCGTTCACCCGGATAAAATGGATCATCAAGAAAACGTTCTTCTGTTAATTCCGGACGATTCAAGTAGCCTCTGGCGACGCCGGCTCCGGCGATATACAATTCTCCGATACATCCAGCAGGCAGCATCTTCTGCTTCTGGTTCAGAATATACAATCTGACATGATGAATAGGTTTGCCAATGGGAATGCGGTCAAGTTTTTCATCCAGCGGGCAATCAAAGTATGCCGCTTCTACAGTAGCTTCGGTAGGCCCATAGGAATTGGTTAATGTAACATCTGGCAGCAATTCACAGAACCGAGAGACAAGATGTGCCCCCAGCTGTTCGCCTCCAGAAAACACCCTCTTCAGCCGGTTCGTTTTGATCGGTACAGGGCCATTTTTTAGATATTCTAAAAACGCATGAAGCATAGAAGGCACAAAATGCATCGCTGTAATCTGCTGTTCTTCTATGACCTTCAATATCATGTCAGGTTCTTTTTCGCCTCCTTGAGGAAGCAGATAAACAGAGGCGCCAGCGTACGGCCACCAAAACAGCTCCCATATCGAAGCATCGAAGGAATACGACGTTTTATGCAAAATGACGTCCGATTGGTTCAAAGGATAGCGGAACTGAAGGGAATTTAAAAAATTCACTGCAGATTGATGCTCAACCTGTACACCCTTAGGTCTTCCAGTAGAGCCGGATGTATAAATCATATAGGCTAAAGAATCCGGATAGACTTCAACATTTGGATTGGACAGACGACGTTTCAGCCCGCTGTTTAATTGACTGAGATGAACGATTTCTCCATCAAAAGCCGGAATGTCTAGATTGTCAGATTGAATAAGGAGAATGTCAGAATCGCTGTCCTTCAGCAAAAAGCGGATCCGTTCCTCTGGATAATCCGGGTCAATAGGAAGATAAGCACCGCCTGCTTTTAGAATCGCATAAATCCCGATCAGCATTTCAGGGGAACGCCTTCCCATAATGGCAACAGTCGTTTCGGCTTTTACTCCCCGGTCGATCAGCTCCCAGGCTACACGGTTAGCCTGTTCGTTCAATTCCTTGTAGGTTATCTCTTCGTCTTCAACGATCACGGCCGGTTGGTCAGGTGTTTTTGCCGCTTGCTGTTCGAGTGCATGGTGCAGGGTCTGTTTCAACCGATAGCCTGTCTCTTCAAGCGGCTGGCATGAGTCAATGAAAGACCTTTCTTCTTCTAAAGTCAGGATCGGAATATCGTCCAATTCCATGTCAGGACTGGAAACTGTGTTTTCCACAAGTGTCGTAAAAAGGCCGGCCCACCTTTGAACGGTATCTTCTTCAAACAAAGCGGTACTGTATTCAAACTGACAGTACAGCTCAGCTTCATGCTCTGTGACATACAGGGAAATATCGAACTTAGATATCGGATGCTGCAAATCGTTCCATCTAAGCAGCAAATCATTCATTTTCAGCGTTTGCTTTTCCATATTTTGCAGCACAAGTGTTGTATCAAACAGCGGATTCCGGCTCATTTCCCGCTGCACACCGAGTTGATCAACCAGCTCTTCAAACGGATAATCCTGATGCTCATAGGCTTCCAGTGCAGTCTGCTTGACTTCCTTCAGAAAATCCGTAAATGTCTTATTGCCGGCTGGGTGCGTCCGGAGCGCTAATGTATTGACGAACATACCAAGGACTGCTTCAAGATCGGCATGCGGGCGTCCGGCAATAGGTGAACCGATCACGATGTCTTCCTGACCGCTTAACCGCGACAAAAAAGCTGAATACAATGCGAGTAGCGTCATGTACAGCGTGCTCTCATTTTTGCGGGCTAGCTCCTTCAGGCGGGACGTGATTTCTTCATTCATTTGAAATAAAACTTTGCCGCCTGTGAAATTCCGTTCTGCCGGTCGGCGCTTGTCTGTTGGGAGCTCGAGCACCGGCAGCTCACCGCTAAACTGTCTCAGCCAGTAAGTCTCCTGCTTTTTGTATGTGTCTCCCTTTTGAAATTCCTGCTGCCAAACGGCGTAATCTTTATATTGGATTCGTAACGGCTTAAGCGTCCGATTTGCATAGCGCTCAGTGAATTCGCGGATTAAAAGCTGAACGGATACACCATCGGAGATGATATGATGCATGTCCACCAGCAGCAAATGCTTCTCGTTCGCCAGTTTCACAAGGCCAGCTCTGAATAACGGCGCTTGACTGAGGTCAAATGGACGGACAAATCCAGCAGCAGAGGCTTCTTCACTTAACGTGAACGGAACCTCACTGTGAATACGCTGTACGGGCTCGGCATCTTCTCCCGGCACAAAGGACGTTCGAAGCGGCTCATGCCGGCTGATCAGTTCCTTGAATACAGCAGCCAGTTTTTCGCGATCAAGCTTCCCTTCCAGTTCTAAAACTGCCGGCATGTTGTAGCCGACTCCTCCATTATCTAGATGCTGGAGCACGTACATCCGCTTTTGAGCTGATGATACTGGGTACGTCGGTTGTTCTTTTGCCTGTGCAACCGACGCAAAGGGATTTTCCTCTGCATGTCGAATAATGAGAGCCAATCCTTCCACTGTCGGATGGGCAAATACGTCCTTCAGCGGGACTTGAACATGAAATTCCTTGGCGATTCGCGACACAAGCACCGTTGCTTTTAACGAGTGTCCGCCGCGGTCAAAAAAGTTGTCGTGAATGCCGATCGGGGCTTCCTTCAGCACATCTTCAAACAGCTGCGAAAGCTTTACCTCTAACAGGTTCCGCGGAGCAGCGTATGTATTACTGCTGATTGAAGCTTCCGGTTTTGGAAGAGCTGATTGATCGACTTTTCCGTTCGGCGTCAAAGGAATGCTGTCAACCCAGACCCATTTGGCCGGAATCATATATTCCGGGAGCTTATTTGCCAGATATTGTCGTAAAGCCGAGGAATCCAGCCTGTGCATACTGCAATAATAAGCGCATAACTCATGTTCTTCACCTTGATTTTGCCGGATAAGAATAGCAGCTTCTTTGACCTCTGGATGATTCATTAACGCGATTTCTATTTCTTGCGGCTCGATTCGATAACCTCTGATTTTCACTTGATCGTCGGCTCGACCGATATATTCAAAGCTGCCGTCTTCACGAATTCTCGCTACATCTCCCGTTCGGTACATAACCGCTCCGGACCTGAAGGGATCGGGTAAAAATTTCTCTCGCGTCAGTTTATCGTTATTGATATAACCTCTGGCGACACTTGAACCGGAAATATATAGTTCTCCTGATACCCCCCGAGGCTGCAGCTGTTTTTGGCGATTTAAAATATACAGATCAGTACAATCAATCGGTTTTCCGATCGGAGGAAACTCCGGAATTTGGTCACCCGGATGTATGGTATATGCCGACACTACATGAGTTTCTGAAGGTCCATAATGATTGTGCAAGTACATGCTGCGCTGGCGCAAAACATCTTGGAGAAGACTGGAAACGATTAATTGCTCACCGGCTGTAATCAGGTGTTTTACATCATGAGGAAACGCGTTCGCAAATTCCTGTTCGCTGAAAATCATTTTGATAAAAGCCGTTGGGAGAAACACAATAGTCGTCTGATGCTCTTTTATAAATGCAAACAGCTGAGGTACGTCTCTTTTTATAGCTTCTGGCACGATATGAAGTGTGCCGCCTCCCAGCAATGTTGAAAATATTTCTTGATAGCAGACGTCAAAGGCAGGAGTTGCAAATTGCAAAACATCATTTTCAAAATCAATGCCAGAGCGAGTGAATTCGAACTGCAGCAAGTTAGCCATATTTCGATGTTCAAATTGAACGCCTTTTGGTTTTCCTGTTGTGCCTGATGTGTAAATCATATAGAGCAGGTCGTCCGCACTATTCACTGAATGTAAGCAGCTGCCGTCTTCGATTTGAATATCTTCCATATAGATAACATTCAGGCCAGTCTCAAGCAAAGGTGCAAAATGCGCTTGTGAAACGACATGAGAGCAGCCGCAGTCATTCAGAATATAATTTATTCTGTCAGACGGATAATGGGGATCGATTGGAACAATGGCGCCTCCAGCCTTCAATATACCGAGAATACCTGTAACGAACTCAGTTGAGCGTTCCATCATGATTGCGACAGGTTCCTGCCTCATAACGCCTTTTTTCCGCAAATGCCGTGCCAATCTGTTGGCGGATTCGTTCAATTCTTTATAGGTCAGAGAATGCGCTTGATCAATCACAGCCCGCGCGTCAGGCGTCTTTTCTGCCTGTTTTTCAAACATGGCATGGATGGTTTCGTAAACTGGTTTGTGATCTTTGATTTCCCCAATCAGCTGCAGCTTTTCAGTGTCTGTTGTGATATCGATGTCTTCGGGTGAGAGATGCGGATGATCTAAGATTTGGGAAACAGTGTTCAAAAGATGCTCCTTAACAGAAAGCACAAAGGATCGGTCGTGCAGTGCTGCATCATAGCTCATTTTTATATGGATTTCTTCCGCTGGCGCCACCATAAGATAAAAGCTGTAATTGGTTTCATCCGCTACTGTAAAGTTATGAATCTGAAAAAGATCTGAATCAAGCTCCTGGCTGTTCAGCATTTCTATTTCTTTCTGCACCGGATAGTTTTCGAATACAAGAATGTGATCAATCAAACCTTGCTTGACTGCTGAACGGGACTGTATCTCGTATAGAGGATGGTAGCTGTATGCTTCTGCAGCAAGGCGATCCTTTTGCATGTCTTTTACGAGCTGTAAAAATGGCGTTTTTGATCCATGCAGCCGTATGGGAATCGTGTTGATGAAAAGCCCGACCATTTGTTCAATTCCTTCAATGTCTGAGGGCCTTCCTGAAATGACAGAACCGAATACCGCGTCATCACTATTGTTATATTTTTGAAGAAGAATTCCCCATAGAGTATGGAAAATTGTACTGAGTGTGACTTCTTCTCTTACGGCAAGCTCTGACAGCCTGCTGCTGTCTTCTTTTGAAAATGAAAATGTAATTTGCTCCTGCCTGCTTGTGCTCTTTGTTTTTTTCTGCTTCGGGAGCAAGGTTTGCTGCTCAATGCCGGAAAGATAATTGTCCCAATAGGAAACAGCTTTCTCTTTGTCTTGCTCCATCAGCCAATTGATATAAGTTCCGTATGGCTGAACGGGCTCCAATGATAATGGAGCCCCTTTTATTTTTGATGCATAAATCTGAAGGAATTCTTTTAGTACAATGCCGAGGCACCAGCCGTCCATCATGATGTGATGAAAGGTCCAAATACAAGTATATTGCCGCATTCCGGTTCGAATAAGTGTGATGCGCATGAGCATATCTTTTTGCAGATGAAACCCTTTGGCGCGGTCCTTTTCTTTTATTCGTTCGACAAACGCAGATTGGCCCGCTTCATCTAAATGAGCAATGTCCTCCTCCAGTACACTGACACTCCGTTCCCTCAGGACAACCTGCTGAGGTGAAGAGACATTTTGGCTGATGAAAATCGTTCTGAAAATGTCATGTCTTGCTACTAAAGCATTGATGCTCTCTTGGAAAAACTGCAAATTGACTTCTCCCTCTATTGTAAAAGAGGCTTGTTCAACATATGCCCGTGAATCTTTTTGCAGGAGGGAATGAAAGAGCATTCCTTCCTGCATATAAGACAGCGGATAAATATCCTGAATTGAATTCGCTTTTGTCATGTTCATATCTCCCTGTCACGATTTTCTACAAGTCTTCCACCAAGCTGGATATACTGTCCAAATCCTCTGCCGTTAATGATTGGCTGCTGAAATCGCTCAGCGTCTTTTCTGTGTTCTGTTTTTCAGCACAGTGTTTCATAATATCCTGCAAATAGCATTCAATCATGGTGATGAGCCGCTCCATTGTACCCCTGTGAAACCGTGCCGGAGGATAGCTGAGCTGAAAATGAAGCTGATTTTCTGCTGCCATCGCACTCATCTCAATAAGCTGCTCCCGCTTCCAAGTAGGAGTGATGTCCTTACCGCTCCCAAGACCGGATGGGCGGAAACGGTCTTGACTTTCTATGTCGTTGAACTGCCCTAAATAGTTAAAGCCGATTTCAGGTGTTTTTGAAAACACCATGCTTTTATGTTCGGGAGGTGTAAGATATTTCAACATGCCGTACCCTACCCCTTTGTTCGGTATCCGGCCCAATGTATCTTTCACGGTTTTAACTGCGGTTCCAAGCTCATCCGCTTGATTTTCAAAGTCAATAAGGACGGGGTAAATGGATGTAAACCAGCCAACCGTCCGGCTGATGTCTAAATCCGGCAGAATGTGTTCTCTTCCGTGTCCCTCCATTGCCATACGGAGCTTGCTGCCCCCTGTCCAGTCACAAATCGCTAAGGAAGCCGCCGTCAATAGAATATCTTGTGTATCTGTTCCATAAGCGTGGTTTACCTTTTGCAGCAAGACCGCGGTGTCTGCTTCAGTGAGTGAAAAGCGCAATGTTTCCCTTTCACTGCTGTTCATATTCTCCATATAAGGCATTTCATATGGCAGTTCCGCTGCTTGTTCCTCTTCAACCGTCCGCCAGTACGTTTCCTCGCGAATCAGCTTGCTGCTTTGGGCATAATCTTGAATTCGCCGTGCGTATTCCTGATAGGAATCTGTTTTAGGCGGAAGCTGTATAGCCTGTCCTGAAGCTGCTTGATGATATGCCGCTGACAGGTCCTCCAGTAAAATTCTCCATGATACCCCATCAACGACCAAATGATGAATCGTGAGAAATAAATAATCTCCGGACAGCGTTTTAAACCAAGCGGCATGCAGTAATGGTCCTTGTTGGAGATTGATACTTTGCTGAAGATTTGCCACTTCTTCTTTAATGCTCGTTTCCCAATCGATTCCCGAATCTGAAAAATCAGAAATCCTTAAGCTGTACAGTTTGGATTCATGAATATCTTGGTTGATTTGCATCTGTTGTCCGCTATCTTCCCGATAAATCATCCGCAGGGCATCATGATGCTCTGCCAGTTTTTTTAATGATGCGCGCAGTGCATTTTCCGACAAACAATCAGGGCTAAACAGCATGACAGACTGGTTAAAATGGTGTCTTTCTTTTATATCCTGAGAGAGGAACCAATGCTGAATAGGTGTCCATGGAACAGCTCCCTGAACAGATCCTTGGTCTATTACTCTTTCTGTCTTCCGGATGACTGCTGATAAATCTTTTATTTTGGGATGGCGGAATAAATCGCTTGCATGCAAGCTCCATCCATAACGTCCGAGGCGCGCGGATACTTGAAGAGCCTTAATTGAATCTCCGCCTAGTTCAAAAAATGAATCTTCTATTCCGATCCTCTGTGTCCCGAGAACCTCCTGCCATATGATCGCAAGCTGTTCTTCAAGGTCATTTCGAGGCGGGACGTACGTTTGTTTAGATGTAATATCTGGTTCAGGCAGTGCTTTTCGGTTCAATTTTCCGTTGGCAGTGAGCGGGAGAGCATCCATTTCTATCACATAGGCCGGCATCATATAGCCTGGCAGCATTTGAGAAAGGTGAGTACGCACTTGTTCAGCATCAGTACCCTCTTTTACGCTTATATAGGCGTAAAGCTCCTTGGTGCCTAATTGTCCTGTTCGCGCCAATACGGCTGCTTCTTTGACACCGTCTATATGACGAAGCGCTGATTCAATCTCACCGAGCTCAACCCGGTACCCCCTTATTTTTACCTGATCATCGACACGGCCTACATATTCAATTGTGCCGTCCGGTAGCCAGCGTGCCAGATCACCGGTACGGTACATTTGTTCGCCGGGCGCAAATGGATTTGGCACAAATTTCTCTTTCGTCAGGTCTGGTCGACCAAGATAGCCTCTTGCCACACCATCTCCGCCGACACACAGTTCACCGACAGCTCCGATCGGCTGCAGCATTCCCCATTTATTTAAGATAAATGCGGTTGAATTACCAATCGGCCGGCCGATCGGAATAGAATGTTCATACAGTTTTTCAATGTGAAAACAAGTCGAAAATGTTGTATTCTCAGTCGGCCCATATCCGTTCCAGATTGACAATTCCGGGCATGCTTGCTTGATTCGATTGACATGACTGGCTGACAGAGCTTCTCCGCCAATAATCAGATTTATGAGCCGGGAAAATATTTTCTCATTCTGTTCTGTTAAATGGTTGAAAAGAGATGCAGTCAGCCACATTGTGGTGATTCCGTTTTGTTCTATGTATCTCTTAAGCTGATGGGAATCCAGAAATGTTTCTTTATCTGTGAGATGCAAAGCAGCGCCATTTAGCAGCGGCCCGAGTATTTCAAATGTAACGACATCAAAACCGAGTGAAGAAGTCAGCAGAAGCCGGTCTTCAGGTGTAAATTCAATGTAATTGCTGTTTTTGACAAGACGGATCACACTTCGCTGCTCAATCATGACACCCTTCGGTTTGCCGGTTGATCCCGAGGTATAGATGATATAAGCGAGTGAATGTGGCCCTGCTGGAGATTCAAAGTTCTTCGTTTCTCCTTGCCCTTGAATCTCTTCGATGACGATTTTCTCACATTTAAGCTCTAAGTCTAATCGTTGATTGTTTGCTTTTTCAGATTGAAGGAGTATTTTTGCACCGCTGTCAGACAGCATATATGATATTCGTTCAGCGGGAAGATCCTTAGCAATAGGCAGATAGGCTCCTCCAGCTTTCAAAATGCCGAGCATTCCTGCTGCAATTTCTGGAGTTCGTGTTGTCAATAATGCAACTACAGTTTCAGGTCCAACCCCTTTTCTCCGAAGAACAGCAGCAATCCTGTTTGCCCGGATGTTCAGCTCCTTATACGTTAATGTTTGTTCATCGCCGGCCACAGCTATGGCATCAGGCGTTTGTGCAGCCTGTAACTCAAACAGCCTGCTGATGGTTTCATGTCTCGGATACTCTCTTTTTGTACAGTTGAGTTCATGGATAAGGAAATGGGTTTCATTCTCGTCCAATACATGTATTGTTCCAAGTGCTGCTTCGCTGTCTTGGATGATGGCGCGCAGCATATTCATTAAATATTGAAGCCACATTTCAATCGTATTTTTCTGATAGAGATCAGTGCTATATTCCACTTGAAACATCATAGAACCATTAGCTTCCTCGTACGCATATAGGGTTAAATCGAACTTTGAGACCTGATGTTCCACATTTGTTGCGGGCCGGAGACACAGGTCCTTCAGCTGCATGGATTCTTGGTCCATATTCTGAAGCACAAACATCACATCAAACAGCGGATTTCGGCTCATATCCCTTGTCATGCCGAGCTTATCGACAAGCTCTTCGAACGGGTAATCCTGATGTTCGTAAGC